>CAWHGC010000018.1:0-38920 GCA_963828885.1 uncultured Actinomycetes bacterium | reverse complement strand
GATCAGGCCCAGCACGAGGGCGGCGACGGCCAGCCGGTAGATCATGAAGATCTTGAAGTCGTGTCCGCGCAGGTACTTCAGCAGCCCCCAGATCACCAGGAACCCGCTGACCGCGCTCGACACGAATCCCCAGAAGAACTGGCTGCCGTAGCCCTGGAACCCCGTCTGCACGAGGTCGTAGCCCTTGAACAGGCCGGCGCCGGCGATGATGGGCATCGCGAGCAGGAACGAGAAGCGTGCGGCGGCCTCGCGGTTCAGACCCATCAGCCGGCCGGCCGTCATGGTGACACCGCTGCGGGAGACGCCGGGCTGGAGGGCGAGCGCCTGCGCGAGGCCGAGGATCCCACCCCGCGCGACCGTCATGTCCTCGATGCCCTTGTTGATGGGGGCGCGCAGGTCGACCACGTACAGGACCACGCCGAACACCGCGAGCATGACCGCGATCAGCCACGGCTCTCCGAGGCGATTCTGGATCGCGTCCTCGAAGAGGGCGCCGGCCGCGGCGCCGGGGATCGTGCCGATCACGAGCGCCCACGCGAGCCGCTGGTCGGTCGTCGTGATCGAACGGGCGCGCACCGACTGCCCGAAGGCCTTCAGGTATCGCCAGACGTCGGCGCGGAAGTAGATGAGCGCGCCCACGAGCGTGCCGACGTGCAGCGCGACGTCGAAGGTCTTGTTCAGGTTCGGGTCGTTCAGGATCGACCAGTTGAACAGCCACGGCACGAGGATCAGGTGCCCCGAGCTCGACACCGGCGCGAACTCCGTCACGCCCTGGGTCAGACCCAGGATGATCGCCTGCAGGATGCTCACCCGGTGGTCCTTTCGGTGGTGGGGGCCGCGCGATACTAGCCGCCCGCGGTCACCACCCCCTCGTCCGCGCCCGCGATCGTCACCGAAAGGTCACCGAACGCGCCGGCGTACGCGAGCCGCTCGGCCACGTCGGGGCTGACGAGCAGTACCAGCCGCGGCGCATCGGACGGCGCGCCCGACAGCGCGTCGGTCTGGCCGGAGCCCAGGACCGAGAGGACCTCGAGGCCGGTCGCCACCGTCTCCGTGTGCGGCCGGCCGCCGCCGAACGTGCCCAGCACGTCGACGCGGTCGCCGGCGCGCACGGCCTCGGGCGGGATGTCGGTGGCGACGACGAACGCGCGCAACCCCGGCGGCACGAGGGCGGCGACCGGTCCGGCCCGGGGCGCCGCCAGCCGCGTCTCGCGTCACCGGCTCGCCGGCGGCCAGCGGGCTCACCAGCACGCGGCCCTCCGCGTCGCCGGGATCGCCGAGCGCACCGGGCGGCGCGAACTCGCCCGGGACCTGCGTCACCTTCAGCGCGTCGGCCGACAGCGTCGTCCCGCGCGCGAGGTCGGACGTCGCCACGACGACCGGCACCGGCGCGCCGAGCTCCGGCCGCGAGGCCTCGACCCGCGCGACGTAGCCCTGCACCAGCCCGAACGCGGCCAGCCCGCACACCAGCGCCAGCACCGCCGTGATCCTCGCCGGCCGCGGCCACCGCCGCCCGAATCCCACCATCCTGCCCTCCCTCGCGTTGGCGAGGGCTGGACGCTAACGGGCGGACAGGTCGAGCACAGTGACGGGGGTCACACCTGCCTGATGATCAGCCGAGCGCGACTTCCTCGAGGCGTGACACGTGGGTGAGGTCCTCGTCGAGCCCGAAGATGTGAACAGTGTCGATGCGGCCGGTGTAGTCGAGCTGCAGCGCCTCGGCCTCCCGCCGGGCCTCGTCGAAGCGGGCACGATCGAACGCCCTCGGCCTCAGCGTGAGCGGGTCGCGGGTGTCTCGTTCTTCGGCGAAGTGACCGAGTCCCACATGAGGGATGTACGGCTCGTCCGTCCACAGGTGGGGAACGAGGATCCCCGT
Source organism: uncultured Actinomycetes bacterium (assembly GCA_963828885.1). Classification (GTDB taxonomy): domain Bacteria; phylum Actinomycetota; class UBA4738; order UBA4738; family HRBIN12; genus JALYMB01. The sequence goes on along the minus strand of CAWHGC010000018.1, from coordinate 37,044 downwards.
GTAGAGCGCGTCGTGGAGTGCGATGACCTCGTCACGCCCCTCCGCGACGGCCAGGAACAGCCAGTGGTCCCACGACTTGCCGAGGCCCGCCAGCCGGATATCGAAGGGCTGGGTCCGTGACGCCACGTCACGAACATGCCCCCTGAAGACATCCATGCCGATCGCGGCCGGGACCGGGAAGACCACCGTGAGATGCGGCTCGAGGAGATGAGCGGTCGGGTAATGAGCCTTCCGGAACGACCCGATCGGTTCTGCCGGCAGCCACGCCAGGCTGTTCGCCACCGCGAGGTAGTCGATCCGATCCATACCTCCTGCGAAGCTGGTCAATCGACCGGCCGCAGAGTGCCCTTCGGCTTCACGTCGAGCGGCATCGATCGGATGCGGAACTCCTCGACGGCCTCCCGGCCGACGATCATGGCGACGGCCTCGCGGATCCGGTCGCCGAGCGCCTGGCGGGTCCTGGTCGTCGGTGCTGCGGAACGCGAGTTCGACTCTCACCAGTACGGGTCGGTTGGTCATGCCCCGAGGATACGAGCGTTCACTCCACCTCGAAGCGGGCGCCGGTGAGGGCGGTCGCGCACTCGCAGGTGCGCTCGGAGGGCAGCTCCGGGATCACGGCGAACAGCAGCGACCGGAGCCGCTCGTTGTTCTCGGTGAAGACGCGGACGACCTCCTCGTGCGTGACGGGCGGGACGCCCTCGACGCCGACGTCGTAGTCGGTGATGAGCGAGATGTTCGCGTAGCAGAGCTCGAGCTCGCGGGCGAGCAGCGCCTCCGGGTACTGGGTCATGTTGATGACCTCCCAGCCGGCCGAGGCGAACCACGCCGACTCGGCGCGCGTGCTGAACCGCGGGCCCTCGATCACGACGACGGTGCCGCGCTCGTGCATCGGGATGACGAGCGAGCGTCCCTGCGCGACGATCGCCTCGCGCATCACCACGCAGTACGGATCGGCGAAGGAGATGTGCGTCGTGACCGGACCGTCGTAGAAGGTGTTCACGCGGTCGTGCGTCCGGTCGACGAGCTGGTCGCAGATCACGAACTCGCCGGGCTTCACGTTCGGCTGCAGCGAGCCGCACGCGTTCGGCCCGAGCACGCGGCCCACGCCGAGCTCCTTCATCGCCCACACGTTCGCCTGGTACGGGACGCGGTGCGGCGGGAACTCGTGCTTGAGGCCGTGGCGGGGGATGAACGCCACCCGGCGCCCGCCGACCTCGCCGATCACCGGCGGGGCGCTCGGCTTCCCGTACGGCGTGTCCATGTCGACGGTCTCCGTGTGCTCGAGGAACGAGTAGAACCCCGAGCCGCCGAACACGCCGATCTCCGCCGTCGTCATGTGCGCTTCGTCTCCTTCGGTTTCGCGGAGCCGCCGTCGGACGACGTCTCCTTCGGTTTCGAGGAACCGCTCTCGGACGAGGACGACGACGACGAGGAGCCGTCCTTCGACGAGGTCTCCTTCGAGCTCGTGTCCTTCGACCCCTCGCCCTTCGAGCCGTCGCTCTTCGCGTCGCTCTTCGAGCTCTCCTGCTTCGCGCCGTCGTGTTTGGACTCCGAGCTCTTCGAGCCCTTCCGGCTGTCGGTGGCGTAGAACCCCGATCCCTTGAAGCTGATCGCCGGCGCCGCGAACACCTTGCGCAGCACGCCACCGCACGCCGGGCAGATCGTCAGGGACTCGTCCTTGAACGACTGCACGATGTCGAAGCCGTGGCCGCAATCGCGGCAGAGGTACTCGTAGGTGGGCATGACACGGGAAGTATACGGACGCGTTCCCGCAGGCAGGATGCGCGCAGCCGACACGCCGCGCGGACGGCCTCCGCCGCGAGCCGGTATCGTTGCCCTCCGTGAAGGTGAAGAAGGCGGTCATCCCCGCGGCGGGGCTCGGCACGCGGTTCCTGCCGGCGACGAAGGCGCAGCCCAAGGAGATGCTGCCCGTCATCGACACGCCGTCGATCCAGCTCGTGGTGGAGGAGGCGGCGCGCGCCGGCCTCACCGACATCCTCATCGTGACCGGCCGCGGCAAGCGCAGCATCGAGGACCACTTCGACCGCTCCTTCGAGCTCGAGTACTTCCTGGAGACGAAGGGCAAGACCGACGACCTCAAGATCGTCCGCGCAGATCAGCGAGATCGCCTCGATCCACTACATCCGCCAGCGGGACCCGCTCGGCCTCGGGCACGCGGTCGCAGCGGCCGAGGAGCACGTGGGCGGCGAGCCGTTCGCGGTGCTGCTGGGCGACGACCTGATCCACCCCTCGATGCCGCTGCTGCCCGACATGCTGGCGCGTCTACGAGCGCTCCGGGCGCAGCGTGATCAGCGCGATGCAGGTCTCGCGCGAGGAGATCTCGCTCTACGGCTGCATCGAGGCCGAGCCGGTCGGCGACCACCTCTTCCGGGTGAAGACGGTGATCGAGAAGCCGCCGGCCGAGGAGGCGCCGTCCACGATGGCCTCGATCGGCCGCTACGTGTTCACGCCCGAGATCTTCGACTCGCTGCGCGAGACGCAGCCCGGCCGCGGCGGCGAGATCCAGCTCACCGACGCGATCAACCTGCTGGCGCAGCAGCAGGACGTGTTCGCGTACTCGTTCGACCACGGCCGGTTCGACGTGGGCAACAAGCTCGACTACCTGAAGGCGACGGTGGAGCTCGCCATCGAACGCGAGGACGTCGGCGAGGACTTCCGCCGGTTCCTCGCCGAGATCGTCCTGCGCGAGAAGCTGTTGTAGCGGCACGGCCTCCTGCGCTCCGACGCCGGCCCCGATAGACTGACCCGCGATGGCCGACCACGCGCACGTCCACGACCACGACTCGGGCGAGGGACTGGTCCCGGTCGAGGAGGCGCGCGACCGGGTCCTGTCCGCCGTCTCGCCCGCTCGGCTCCCTCCAGGTCCCGCTCACCGACGCGTACGGATGCGTGCTGGCCGAGGACGTCGTCGCCGACCACGACATGCCGGACTTCGCCTCCAGCGCGATGGACGGGTTCGCCGTCCGGTCCTCCGACATCGCGGGCGCGTCCCCCGACCAGCCGGTCGAGCTGAAGATCGTCGGCCGCGCGCTGATCGGGCGCCGCCCGGAGTCGACCGTCGGCGGGCACGAGGCCTCGCGGATCGCCACCGGCGCCCCGATCCCGGCCGGCGCCGACACGATCGTGCCGATCGAGAACGCCGAGGTCCTGGGCGAGGTCGTCCGCATCATCGAGCCCGCGCCGGAGGGCCGCCACATCCGGCCCGTCGGCGAGGACGTGCGCGCCGGTGCGGTCCTGGTCGAGCAGGGCAGGCGCCTCGGGCGCGCCGGAGCTCGGTCTCCTCGCCAACGCCGGCTTCCCGCACCCCGTCGTGCACCCGCGGCCGCGCGTCATCGTGCTGTCCACCGGCGACGAGCTGATCCCGCCGACCGAGCAGCCCGAGTTCGGCCAGGTCCGCGACTCGAACGCGTACACGATCTTCGGCGCCGTGCGCGAGGCCGGCGCGATCCCCGTCCTCGCCGGCATCGTGCAGGACGACGTCGAGCAGCTGAAGGAGACGCTGCTGGTCCACGAGATCCAGGCCGACGCGTTCATCTCCACCGGCGGCGTCAGCGTGGGGGAGCGGGACGTCGTGAAGGCGGCCTTCTTCCGGCGCGGGGACCTCGACTTCTACAAGGTGGCGATGCAGCCGGGCATGCCGCAGGGCTTCGGCCGGATCGAGGGCAAGCCCTACTGGGGCCTGCCCGGCAACCCCGTCAGCGTGTTCGTGAGCTTCGAGGTGTTCGTGCGGCCGGCCCTGATGAAGATGCTCGGACGCAGCCAGGTGCGCCGGCCCGAGGTCACGGCCACGCTCACGCAGGACGTGAGCGGACCGGTGGGCAAGCTGCAGTTCGCGCGCGTCGTCGTGTCCCGCGGGGCCGACGGCTGGTCGGCGACGCCGACCGGCGGCGCGCGGCTCGAACCTCATCTCCACCGTCTCGCGGGCGAACGGCCTCGCGATGATCCCGATCGGCACCGAGACGGCGCCGGCCGGCTCGCAGGTCCGCGTGATGCTCTTCCGCTCCTCGGAGGACTGACCGTGGGCTCCGACCAGGCGGGCGCGGACGGCGTCACCCGCATCGTCGAGGTCGGCGCGAAGCCGGAGACCGACCGCGAGGCCGTCGCCGAGTCCTGGCTCGTCACGACGGCCGAGGCCGTCCAGCACCTGGTGGCCGGCACGAAGAAGGGCATGCCGCTCGAGACGGCGAAGGTGGCCGGCGTGATCGGCGTGAAGGAGACACCGCGCCTCTTGCCGCACTGCCATCCGATCCGCGTCACCGGCGCCGAGATCGAGCTCGAGCCCGATGCGCAGGCCGGGCCGGATCCGCGTGCAGGCGACGGTGCGAGCGCACGACCGCACCGGCGTCGAGATGGAGGCGCTCACGGCCGCGGCGGTCGCCGCGCTCTCGCTGTACGACACCGCGAAGGCCTTCGACCGCGCGGCGCGCATCGAGGGCGTGCGGCTGCTCGCGAAGCGCGGCGGGAAGAGCGGCGACTACCGCGCCGAGTAGCGTCGGTACGGCGGCCTGACGTACCGAAGGGCAACCGGCAGGCACCACCTTGTGAAAAAGTTCCGTGAATCACAAGTTTGTGCTTTGAGGCCACCACATGTGGTGCTACGGTCCCTTCCCAGCCTAGATGTTGTGCCGACCGGGGCCGACACAGACAGGAGGCTGGGCGCGTGGATTGGCTGCTGCTCGCCGGACTTGGCATCATGTGGCTTGCGTTCCTTCTCCCGTCGGCGCGCCGGCGCCCCTCACCGTCGACCACGGTGGAACATTTCGAACGCAGGATGGAGCTCTTGGCACAAGCAGAGGTGCACGGCAGTGCCGGACGGTGGATCATCACGCCCCGCAAGGGGGTGCGATTCGTCGGCTCCGCCGAGCGCAAGCGGGCTCGCGCGCGTGAGCGCCGCAAGCAGGTCTTCGTGTTCCTGCTCGAGTCGATCGGCATCACCTTCCTGATCGGTCTGGTCCCGCCGCTGCGTGTCGTGTGGACGCTGACCGCGGTGCTCGGCGGACTGCTGCTGGCCTACGTGTACCTGCTCATCACGATCAAGCAGCGCGCCGGCCATCCGGACGCGCAGCTGCGTGCGGCCCAGGCTCCCGATCACACGTCCCGGCGCGTCGCCATCCGCCACGTGGCCGAGGGCGCCAGCAGCTGGGCGCGTCCGATGGTCAACGGGCTCGGCCTGCTCGGCGAGGGCGACTCCGTGCACGTGGTCGTGAAGCGCGCCGGCCAGGTGAGCGCGGCCGGCTACTGATCGCCGGGCCGCTGGACCTCGAGCAGCTCGCCGCCGACCTCCATCGCCGCTTCGACGCGACCACCGCCGCTCGCGAACAGGCGCTGCCGGCCGCCCGCCGCTCGATCCGCGCCTCCGCGAACTCGATCCGCGCGATCCACCGGCTCGAGTTCGACCGCGCCGCCGCGCTGATCGAGGAGTCCCGCGCCGCGCTCGAGGACGGCCTCGAGGCCGTGCGCGACCATCCCGCCGTCCGCTTCGCCGGCTACCTCCAGGACGCGCAGAAGGAGTACGCCGAGGCGAACATCACGCTCGCCGTCGTGCAGGGCGGCCCGCTGCCCACGCCCGAGTCCCTCGGCATCGAGGACGCCCCGTTCCTGAACGGGATGGCCGAGGCGATCGGCGAGGCTCGCCGCCGCGTCCTCGACCTGCTGCGAACGCGCGAGGTCGACGAGGGCGAGCGCCTGCTCGGCGACATGGAGGACATGTACGGGCTGCTCGTCACGATCGACTATCCGGACGCCGTCACGCTGAACCTGCGGCGCAGCACGGACGTCGCGCGCAGCCTGATCGAGAAGACCCGCGGCGACCTGTCGATCGCGTTCGTGCAGCGCGACCTGCACGACGCCCTGGACCGCCACGCCCGCGAGGTCCGCGGGGAGGCCGGTCCGTAGGGTCGGTTCCTGCTGCTACGCTTCCCGCGATCCTGGGGGTGTAGCTCAGCCCGGTAGAGCGCTGCCTTCGCACGGCAGAGGTCAGGGGTTCGAATCCCCTCACCTCCACCAGAGAGAACGCTAGCGTGACGGCGTGAACATGAACTCGCCGGTGATCACGAGGTTCGGATACAGATCGGGCTCCTCGAACGTGCAGGTCACGAGCGCCTGCTGCTGAGCGATCCCGGGTGTGACCAGGTAGACGACCGGCGTCAGGTCGGGGTCGGTGACGTCGACGAAGGAACCTTCGAACTGCACCGCGACGGCGGTGGTCCCGACGACCTGGAACGGTTTGGCGGAGTTCTGAGCGATCGTGACGCCCGTGAACGTCGAACCGTCGGTGCAGTGCAGCGACACGAGCAACGCGTTCGCGTTCGAGGGGTTCTGCGCCACGTCGGCTCGCGCCGATCCCGCGACAGCCCACGGAGCGGCGACCACCATGAGCACCAGCATCATCCGCCGCATGCCACTCTCCTTCCTAGCCTTACAAGATAAACTTACATGCGAAGGATAGACTCTCGAACGTGACCCAGTCAAGGCAAGGTTCCACAGGGGAGCCGCCTCCGCCCGCGTCCGTCGACGGGGGCGGCTGAACCGCTCGCTGATCCTGGAGACGGCGCTCGCCGTGACCGATCGCGACGGCATCGACGCGCTCACGATGCGAGCGGTCGGCGACGAGCTCGGCGTCGAGGCCATGTCGCTGTACCACCACGTGGCCAGCAAGGACGCCCTGATCGACGGGATGATCGAGGTCTTCTCCGATCGCATCCGTCTCGATACGGACGTGTACGACTGGCGCGAGGACCTTCGAACGCTCGGGCGCACGTTCCGACGGGAGGGGCTCGCGCACCCCGACGCGGTCCGACTGCTGGCCGTGCGCGCGCTCCAGGCCCCCGCGTGGCGCAGGCCGGTCGAGGACACGTTCGCCTCCTTGCTCGCGGGAGGGTTCGACCCGGAGGGCGCGGTCCATGCCTATCGGATCGTGTGGTCGTACATCGTCGGGTACGTCCTGAACGACCTCCGGATGCGGCCCGTCCGAAGCGTTCGTCCGCTGCTCGCGAAGCTGCCACGGGCCGAGTTCCCGGCCACGCACGCCGTGGCGGCAGCGCTGCAAGGCACGGACCGCGACGCCGAGTTCGAGCTCGGGCTGGACGTCGTGATCGCCGGCCTCTCGCCGTGATCGCCTCGTGACCTGTGACCTTCCGGCAGAGAGGCTCAGGCGCGGCGACGGAGGGAGCGGATCCGCCTCGCGTCGCGCCGCCGCGACGGTCATGAGGATCGCCGACCGGCAGGAAGAAGATCCCGATCGACAACATCCCGAGGATGCATCCGATCCACAGCAGCACGGTCGAGGCGATGATCGCCGGTCGCCGGCGCACGAGCAGCGGAACGAGCGCCACCAGCACCGGTACCGACACGACGACCAGCACCCACGCGCCGTCGACCGAGAACGTGCTGGTGCCCGAGCAATGCGACACGCCGCCGGGGACGGTCGCTCCGCACGTGGTGCCGAGTGGTGCGAAGGCGGCGACGAGCGCTCCCACCACGGCGAGCACGAACGCGGCGACGACGACGCGGTTCGCCTTCATGGAACCACTGTACGCAGACGTCGATCTCGGGGCCTACCCGCTCTTCGCGGATACCGCCGGCTGGTACGCCTCGAACTCGTGGTGGCTGGCCGCGTCGGCGCGCAGCCAGCGGGTGAACTCGTCCGGGGCGATGGCCGGGCGGAAGAGATGGCCCTGCACGAGCGGGCACCCCTCCTGCATCACGTAGTCGAGCTGTGCGGGGGTCTCGACGCCCTCGGCCAGGGGCACCATGCCGAGGCTGAGCGCGAGGCGGATCACCGACCGCAGCACGGAGCGAGCGGAGGGGTCGGCCTCGAGGTCCTGCACGAAGCCGCGGTCGATCTTCACGACGTCGATCGGCAGGCTGCGCAGCCGCGCGAGCGACGAGAAGCCGGTGCCGAAGTCATCGAGCGCGATGCGCACGCCGCGACGCCGGATGTCCTGCAGCACCGCCTGCGCGCGTCCCGGGTCCATGCCGAGCGCGGACTCGGTGATCTCCAGCACCAGCACGTCGGGACGTCCGACGGCCTCGACGAGCCCCTCGAGCCGCGTGGCCAGCGCCGGATGCCACAGCTCGCGCGGCGACACGTTGAACGTGACGCAGCTCAGCCGGTCCAGCAGCCCCTCCTCCCGCCACAGCTTGCACTGCCGCGTGAGCTCGTCGACGACCCAGCCGCCCACGGTGGAGATCAGGCCGAGCTCCTCGGCCATCGGGATGAACACGTTGGGCTCCACGCTGCCGTGCACCGGGTCGTTCCAGCGCAGCAGCGCCTCCGCGCCGACGGTCGCACCGGTCACGAGCTCGATGATCGGCTGGTAGTGCAGCTCCCACGCGCCCTCGCTGGCGGCGCGGCGCAGCCGCGACGCGAGCGACAGGTCCCCCCCGCCGGCGTTGCCTCCGTCCACCGACGCGAACCCCGACCGCTCCCGCTTGTTGCGGTACATGGCCGAGTCGGCCCGCTTCATCAGCGCGTGGCCGTCCTCGCCGTCGAGCGGGAAGAGCCCCACGCCGATGCTGGCCGACATGTGGAACTCCATGTCGGCCAGCATGAACGGCAGTTCGAGAGCGGCGGCGAGGCGGGTCGACAGCGTGTCGCGGAGCATCGCGGCGGCCCCCTCGTTCCCGCCGCCCTGCTCGACTGCCGTCCCCCCCGCCGCCTGTGCGAGGAAGGGCATGAGCACGAGGAACTCGTCTCCACCCACCCTCGCCACCACGTCTCCTTCACGGAGCGCGTGGTGCAACCGCCCGGCAACCTCGCGGAGGAAGTCGTCCCCTGCCGCATGGCCGAGCGTGTCGTTCACGAGCTTGAACTTGTCCAGGTCGACCGAGCACACGGCGACGGTCTCGCCGCTGCGCCGCGCCCTCGCCAGCGCCAGGTCCAGGTGCTGTTCGAAGAACGCCCGGTTCGGCAGGCCGGTCACCCGGTCGTGGTAGGCCAGGAACTCGAGGTCGAGCTCCGCCCGCTTGCGCGCCGTGATGTCCACCAGCACGCCCTGCCAGATCCGGCCTCGCCACGGATCGTCGACGCACATGGCCTCGTCGCGCACCCACACGCAGCTCCCGTCCCGCGCGATCATCCGGTACTCGGCCCGGAACGGATCACGGGTCTGGTTCGACCGGCGGTGCAGCAGCTGCACCTCGTCGCGGTCGTCGGGATGCAGCAGCCGGCTCCACAGGTCGGGATCGGATGTCCACTCGGCGGGGTGGTAGCCGATCGAGCGGCTCGATCTGCGGGCTGATGTAGATCGTGGAGCTCTGGTCGTCGACCGCGTCGACGTAGGTGACGGCCGGCATCTGCTCGACGAGCGCGCGGTACCGGTGCTCGGAGCTCTCCAGTCGGGCGTGCACGTCCTGCAGTCGGGCGAGGACCTCGCGCTCGCGGTCGAGGGAGTCCTCGAGCATCGCGCTCGCTCACCTCGGTCGCTTCGAGCTGGCGCGTGACCCACGACACCGCCTCGCCGACCAGCGCGCACAGCGGCACGACGACGATGCCGGAGACGACGGCGGCCGTGGGGTCGGCGGCGATGAACGGCAGGGGCAGCGCGTACGCGAGCATCGTCAACGGCGCCACGAACAGCGACGTGCGCGGCCGGTGCGCGAGGCCGATCCACACGTGCACGACCATGAAGTAGACGCCGTAGTCGTACGCGGTGCGGGGGCCGAGCACGGCGCCGACGGCGATCAACGCGAGCGCCGGCGGCACGAGCACGAGCGACGCCCAGTCGGGCCACCGCTCCCACGGCGCGAACCACGCGGCGATCCCCAGGACGACGGCGACGGCGCTCACCGCCGCAGCGCCGAGATGGTCGAGACTGAGGAGCTCGGGGAGATCGGCGAGGAGGCCGAGCGCGCCGCCGCCGATGAACAGGACCGCGCCGCACCGGGCGAGCAGCCGGCGCCGCCGGCCCCGCTCCAGTTCCAGTTCCGTCAGGTTCGTACCGGCCATCCGGCCGCCCCCTCCCTACGGCCGGAGTGACACCCCATCCGCCGACCGCGAACCTCGAGTATTCCCGTCGAGCGGCCTCAGGACGCTGGGGCGTTTGCACGATTTCCGGAGCCACCCGTTCGGGGGATACGAAAGGGCCGATGGGTGAGATGCGCCTCGCATCCGGTCCATGCTCGAACACGAGATGTGACGTCCGGCGTGCGTGTGCCCGGTACCATGTCGCCCCGTGCTCCGTCGCCTGCTGCCCGCGCTGGTCGTCCTCGCCGTCGTGCTGACGGCGTCGCCGGCGTCGGCCAGACCGAGCCACGACCGCCGGGCCGCGGTGTCGGTCTCCCTCGAGGCCTCGGACACCGAGGTGACGTTCGGCCAGGACGTCACGCTCTCGGGTGTGATCGATCCGCCGTCGGCCGGCGAGGTCGTGAAGATCCGCGACGGTGGGGGCGACCTCGTCGCGACGCTCACCACCGGCGCGGCGGGCGGCTTCCACACCGGCGTGACGCCGGACGTCACCACCACGTATCACGCCGAGTGGAGCGGACTGGACTCACCCGACGTCACGGTCGGCGTCCGCGCCACGATCGCCGACCTCCGCCTCGCGAACGTCCGGCTGTTCGGCACCGCTCGCGCGAGCGGCACCGTCACGCCGGCGCGTCCCGGCGACGCCGTCACCGTGCAGCTCGTGCACAAGGGCCGGGTCGTCGCGACGCGCGCTCCGCTCATGAGCGGCAGCGGCGGGTTCGCCACCTCCTTCCCCATCAAGGACGTCGGCGTCTACCGCGTCCGCGCGAGGTTCGCCGCCGACGACCTGCTGACCGCCGTCCGGACGACGAAGCCGAGGACGACGCCGACGCCGCAGCTGCACGAGGGCCGGCGGAGCCCGTTCGTCCTGCTGCTCGAGCGGCGGCTGCGCGCGCTGCACTACCACCTCACGGGCGTGGACCGGCACTTCGACTTCCGGACCGCCGACGCGATCATGGCCTTCCGCAAGGTGCAGCGGATGCCGCGCAACCACGCGGTGTCCGACGCGGTGTGGCGCGCGCTCGCGCACCCGCGCAGGATCGCGCCGCGCTCGAGGGCCGACGGGTTGCACATCGAGATCGACCAGTCGCGCCAGGTCATCTACACGGTGGTGGACGGCGAGGTGAGCGCCATCATCCACACGAGCACCGGCAAGCCGTCCACGCCGACCCGCGACGGCCACTTCACCGTCAGCCGGAAGATCGCGGGGTTCAGCCCGCACGAGCTCTACTATCCGAGCTACTTCGACGGGAACCGGGCCATCCACGGCTGGCCGGACGTGCCCTCGTACGCCGCCAGCCACGGGTGCGCGCGCGTGCCGTACTGGACCGCGAAGTGGATCTTCGGCCTCGCGACGATCGGCACGAGGGTCATCGTCTTCCACTCCTGAGGCCGCTTGAGGTCGCTCGCTTCCCGGCCGATGTCGTTGACCAGGCCCGTTGACGCCTGAAGAATCGACTGGAGCACAGGAGAAGGGGGTTCGCATGTCTGCGAACGGCACGATGAAACGCTCGACGGACACATCCGCTCAGCTGAACTTCGCCGCCGTCGCCGTCGCACTGGGCGGCATCCTTGGGTTCGCGGGGGTGTACCTCAACTGGTTCAAGTACTCGTATCCGGTATCCGGCGGCTCGATCACCGTGTACCTGGACGGCAACACCGACTGGACCGGGCAGGTGGCGTTCATCGCCGGCATCGCGGCGTTCGCGTTCGCGGTCTCCTACGTGCTGTTCGAGGATCCGCAGATCCGCAAGCTCACCGGCATCCTCATGGGGGTGGCCTCCGTGCTGCTGCTGGGGGCCTGCATCGCCGGGTTCTTCCGGGTGGACAGCGCGACCGCCTCGCCGGTGCTGCTGGGCGTCGAGGCGGGTACCACCGTTCAGGTGGCGACCGGCGTCGCCGGCGGGCTGCTGGTCTCGTCGATCGGCGGGATCTTCGCGGTGGTCGGTGCGGCCCTGTCGATCGAGGCCGGCGCCGCTCCCGTCGAGGGCTGACCCACGATCACGCGCGGCGTAGCCGCGCACGGCTAGGCTCTGCGCCGTGCAGGAGCTGACACGCACCTGGTGGGCGCGGCCCGGCCTCGAGGTCCGCGAGGGCCGGCTCACCGTCGCCGGACGCGACGCCGAGGAGATCGCGCGCACCCACGGCACGCCGGTGTACGCGCACGACCTCGTGCGGGTGCGCGAGCAGGCGTGGGCGCTGCGCGACGCGTTCGCCGCCGCCGGCCTCCGCGGCATCGTCCGCCTGGCGCTGAAGGCCCAGCGCGAGCCGGAGCTCCTCGCCTTCCTGCGCTCGGAGGCGCCCGGCGTCGGCATGGACGTGTGCTCGCCGGGCGAGGTCGATTGGGCGCTCGCGAACGGCTGGACGCCGGGCGAGATCAGCTACACCGGCACGAACGTGACCGATCGCGACCTCGACGCGGATCCTCGCCGCCGGCGTGCACGTGAACGTGGACCTGCTCTCGCAGCTCGAACGGTACGGTCGGCGCGCGCCCGGCACGTCGGTCGGCGTGCGCGTGAACCCGGGGATCGGCGCGACGGCGAAGGGCGGCGGCGAGAGCCTGTACACCGGCGCGAAGCCGACGAAGTTCGGCATCCTGCCCGAGCGGCTGGACGAGGCGCTCGCCATCGCGGCCCGCCACCGGCTCACGATCGACACCGTGCACGTGCACGTCGGCGACGGCTACCTGACCGACGGCCTGCCCGTGTTCGCCGAGACCGTCCGGCGCGTGGCCGGCACGGTCCGCCACCTGCGCGAGGCCGGACACCCGGTCGCCGAGGTCAACACCGGCGGCGGTCTCGGGGTGCCGGACGCGCCGGGCGACGAGCCGCTGGACGTCGGTCGCGTGGGCCGAGGTCCTCGCGCGCCGAGCTCGGGCCGCTCGACGTCGCCGTCGGCACCGAGCCCGGCGACTTCCTCGTGAAGGAGTGCGGCGTGCACCTGGCCGAGGTCGTGACGGTGGAGGACCGCGAGCGGCGTCACGTTCGTCGGGCTCGACACCGGCTGGAACGTGCTGGGCGAGCGGTTCGTGTACGGGTCGAACCTGCCGCTGGTGCTGTGCCGCGCCGCCGATGCGCCGCCGGCGGGCACCGTCACCGTCGCCGGCAACATCAACGAGGGCGACGACCTGTACGGCGAGGACGTGCCGCTGCCCGAGGTCCGCGAGGGCGACATCATCGCGGCGCTGAACGTCGGCAGCTACAACGCGTCGATGACGAGCGTGCACTGTCTGCGCGAGCCGGCCGGCACCGTGTTCTTCGGGGATCGCGTGTGAGCGACGTGGACCTGCCGGTCGCCGAGCGCGTGGTTCCGGCAGAGCGACGCCGGCGGCGGCGTCACGCTGCTCGTCGAGCAGCACATCGACGAGCTGCTCGAGTCGAACGTGTGGCACGTGCGCGGGCGCGACGCGCGACCTGCTGGTGGACTCGGCGAACGGCATCGGGGCCGTCCGGCCGGCGGTGGACCCGCTCGTGTCGGGACGGCCGCTCGTCGCCGTCGCCACGCACGGCCACTTCGACCACACCGGCGGCCTGCACGAGTTCGACGACCGCCGCTGTCACCCCGACGACGAGGCCGACGTCCGCGAGCCCTACCGCCTCCGGCTGCGGCGCGAGGACTTCGACGACGAGGTCGCCGGCATGTACGCGTACTACGGCTACCCCGTACCGGATCTGATCGTGCGGGCGCTGCCGGCCGCCGACTTCGACCTCGCGGGGTGGGCGACGCCGGGCGCCGAGCCCACGTCGCTGCTCGTCGAGGGCGACGTGGTGGACCTCGGCGACCGCGCCTTCGAGGTGCTGCACACGCCGGGCCACACCGCCGGCTCGATCAGCCTGTGGGAGGCGCGGACCGGCACGCTGTTCACCGGCGACGCGTTCTACGTGGACGACAAGCTCAGCTGGGACGACCGCGAGGCGTTCCTCGTGTCGCTGGAGCGGCTCCGCGAGCTCCCGGCCGAGGTCGTGCACGCCGGCCACGGCCGGACGTTCGGCGGCGACGAGTTGCGGTCGGCCATCGACCGCGAGCTCGGCTGATCCTGCTTCCGAGATCCCCGGTGAACCCACCGCGCGCCGATGGATCGACGGCTGACCGCGTCAGGCGGTGGGCACCGGGGACTCGGACGGTGCCGCTCTGCTGCACCCCGGCGTGCGGGAGCCGGTCACCGGCAGCAGAGCGACGATGAGCGGGCGCGCTGAAGCGCCCGCGTTGCTAGCCCCCCGTTGCACCCGCACCCCTCCGATATCGAACGAACCGGCACCGCCGGCACAGTGACCGAAGGTCGGTTCCGTACGCCTCGCCGGGGAGGCCGTCCGGGGTATCCTTCGGCCCTCATGGCCCCCGTCGACCCGCAGATGCCGACCACCATCCGCGCGGGACGGCTCGTCGACGTGACGGCCGGAGAGGTGCTGCGTGCGCAGGTGGTCGTCGTGCGCGGCGACCGCATCGAGTCGGTCGGCCCCGACCAGGGCTCCTACGAGGGCCGGGTCATCGACCTGAGCACCGCCACCGTCCTGCCCGGGCTCATGGACATGCACGCGCACATGATCGGCCTCGACGAGGGCAGCGGGACCTACGCGGACCTCGTCATGCGCAGCGGCGCGCAGGAGGCCTTCACCGGCGTCGCGCACGCCCGGGACACGCTGCGAGCCGGCTTCACCACCGTCCGTGACGTGGGCACGTTCCGCGCGTTCGTCGACGTCGCGCTCCGCGACGCGATCGAGGCCGGCGTCGTCGCCGGGCCCCGCATGATGTGCGCGGGCGCCTACGTCACGTCCTCGAGCGGCGGCGGCGACATCCCCCACCTCGCGGTCGACGTGGACGCGGTGCTGCCGAAGGACCTGCGCTTCGGCGTCGCGAACTCCGTCGACGAGGTCCGCCGCGTCGTGCGCGAGATCCTGCACCGGGGCGCCGACCTCATCAAGGTGATCGCGACCGGCGCCGTCCTGACCGAGGGCACCACGCCGGGCGCGCCGGAGTTCAGCGAGGAGGAGATCCGCGCGGCCGTGCAGGAGGCCTCGCTACTACGACGCGCACGTGGCGGCGCACGCGCACGGCGCGGAGGGGATCAAGCGGGCGGTGCGTGCCGGCGTCGCGCTCGATCGAGCACGGCTCGCTGATGGACGACGAGGCGATCGACCTCATGGCCGAGCACGGCACCTACCTCGTGGCCGACATCTACGACGGCGACTGGATCGCGGAGACCGGCCGGCGCGAGGGGTGGTCGGAGCACTCCCTGCGCAAGAACGACGAGACCACGCAGGCGCAGCGGGACGGCTTCGAGAAGGCGGTCGCGAAGGGCGTGAAGATCGCGTACGGCACGGACTCGGGGGTGTACCCGCATGAGTTCGTGGGCCGGCAGATGGCGAAGATGGTCAAGCACGGGATGACGCCCATCCAGGCGATCCGCAGCGCCACGGTGGTCGCCTCGGAGCTCATGGGCTGGCAGGACCGGGTGGGCGCCCTCGAGGCCGGCCGCTACGCCGACGTGATCGCGGTCGCCGGGCGACCCGATCGAGGACATCACCGAGCTCGAACGGGTGACGTTCGTCATGAAGGGCGGCGAGGTCGTCCTCGGCTGACGCGGCCTCAAGGAGCGAAGCGATAGGCCATGTAGCGGAGCGATAGGCCAAGAAGCTGGCCTCAAGTAGCGAAGCGATAAGCCAAGAGGCAGCCTACGGGCAGGTGTGGTGCCGGACCTGCTCCGTGCTCGGCGGATCCTGCGTGAGGAGCTCGGGGACGGTGACCGGCGTGAGGCCCCGCGTCTCCAGCAGGTCGAGGATCCGGGGCAGCGCGTTCTCGGTCGTGCCGCGGTTGTCGTGCAGCAGGATGATGTCGCCGGGCGACAGATCCGCCTTCACGGTGCGGTAGATCTTGTCGGCGCTCGCACCCTGCGAGTCGCCGGAGTCGATGCTCCAGATGACCTCGAGCATGCCGTGCGAGCGCACCCACCGGTCGAGCGCCGGGATCGTGTGCGCCGAACGGCGGCCGGAAGAGTCGTACCGACTGCCCGCTCGCCCGGCGCGCGGCGCTCCGCGTGCGCGCGATCTGCTGCTGGTACTCGCGCGGCGAGCCCTTCGTCATGATCACGTGGTCCCACGTGTGGTCGCCGATCACGCCGACGCGGGCCTCGTCGCGCACGATGCCGTCGAACTCCGGCTCACCGATCAGCTTGCCGACCAGGAAGAACGTGGCCGGCGCGTCGTGTCGCGCGAGCTGCCTCAGCGCGAGCGGCGACAGGATGCCCGGCCCGTCGTCGAACGTGAGCGCGACGAGCGGCTCGGTGCCGCCGCCGCAGTAGATCGGCTGGCCGAGGTGGATCAGGCGGTCGAGCGCCGAGCCGTCGGCGGAACCCACCGTCGTCCGCGCCGCCGAGCCGCCGCCGCCGCTCGATGTCCTTCCCATCGCCCGATCGGTTCTCGTCGTGGTTCGTCGTCGTCTCGCTCTGCGCGACCCCGGTCGCGGGCGCCGGCGAGGTCCGCGCGAGCGGCCGGTGCGCGGACCCGGCGTGCGGGCTCGGGCGATCCTCCGGCGTCGCGGCGCGGACCGGATGCGAACCGGGGAGCGCCGTGACGCCGGCGGCGGCCATGGTCAGGGACACCGCGAATGCGGCGAACGCGCGCCGGCGGAGGCGCGAGGGCGAGGACGTCCACGCGTTGGTGTCGTGCATATCGGCCATGGGGTGGAACGTGTCGAGCGTGTCGCACTCTACGAGCGTGCGCAACGGCGCAGGTCAGGTGCGATCGTTCACGGCCGTCGACACGGGGATCGACAGAGGGGTCGCCGCCGGGCATTGACGGCGCCGGTAGGCTTCGCGTCGGCAGACGGTCGACGACATGCCGGGAGGACAGACGTGGAGGACCGTTCGTACGACGCGATCGTGATCGGCGGCGGGCACAACGGCCTCGTCGCCGGCTTCTACCTCGCGCGCGCCGGGCTGCGGGCCCTGGTCCTGGAGCGACGGGACATCGTCGGCGGCGCGTGCACGACCGAGGAGTTCGCGCCCGGGTACCGCGCGTCGGTGGGCGCGTACGTGCTCTCGATGCTGCGCGAGCAGATCTGGCGCGACATGGACCTCGTGCGGCGGGGGATCGTCGTCGATCCGGCCGGACCCACGCTGAACGTGTATCCGGACGGGGCGCACTACTACCTCGACGACGACATGTCGCTCACGCTGGACGAGACGCGGCGCTTCTCCGAACGCGACGCGCGCGCACTGCCCGGCTTCGAGGCTGAACTCGCGTCGATGGCCGAGGGCGTCCTGCCGGCGTTCGAGTGGACGGCGCCCGATCCGCGGATGCGTTCGTTCCACGATCTGCGCGAGCTCGCGAAGTGGGGCCGGCTCGGATGGCGGCACCGGAAGCTTGCGCAGGACCTCGCGTACCTGTTCACCACGTCGGCGAACCAGTTCCTGTCGGAGCGGTTCGAGTCCGAACACGTGAAGGCCGCACTCGGGCTGGCACGCGATCAACGACAGCACGGCCGGGCCGTCGAGCGCCGGCACCGCGTACGTGTTGCTGCACGACCACGCGAGCGAGGAGACCGGCGGCGGCGTCCGCGAGTGGGGCTTCGTCCGCGGCGGCATGGGCGCGCTGACGGCGACGATGGCCGACGCCGCGCGCGAGGCCGGCTGCGAGATCCGCACCGGCGCCGAGGTGGACCGCGTGGTCACGCGGGGCGGCCGCGCGACCGGCGTGCGGCTGGCGAGCGGCGAGGAGCTCCGGGCGCCGCGGATCCTCTCGAACGCCGACCCGAAGCGCACGTTCCTGCGGCTCTGCGACGAGGCCGACCTGCCCGAGCGCTTCCTGGGCGCGATCCGTGCCTACCGGTGCGAGGGGACGAGCATCAAGATCAACCTGGCGGTCTCCGAGCTGCCGCACGTCCGCGGCCTGCCGGAGGGCGGCGTGCAGCCGTACCACACCGGCATCATGGAGCTCCAGTCGTTCATGAAGGACATGGACGCCCAGCAGGCGCAGGCCGTCCAGGGCGTGCCGGCCGACCCCGCGCACATCGAGGTGTGCTTCCCGACCGTGCACGACCCGTCGCTGGCGCCCGAGGGCAAGCACATCATGACGATCGACGTGAACTCCCAGCCGTACACCCTGCGGAGCGGGACCTGGGACGACATCCGCGAGGACCGCGCCGACCGCGCGATCGCGCAGATGGCCGAGGTCTTCCCGAAGCTGCCCGACCTGATCGAGCACCGTCAGGTGCTGACGCCGCTCGACCTCGAGCGGGTGGTCGGGCTCACCGGCGGGCACGCGCTGCACGGCGACATGGCGCCCGACCAGCTCCTGTTCATGCGGCCGGTGCGCGGCTACGGCGACTACCGGACGCCGATCGACGGACTGTATCTCTGCGGCGCCGGCACGCACCCGGGCGGGGGCGTGACGGGCGCGAACGGCCGTAACGCCGTGCGCGAAGTGCTTGCGAGATACGAAGCGGCGCAGCGCGTAAGCGCCGATTCAGTCGGGCAGCAGCACACGCACCGGTGCCAGGGGGACGAACGTCCTCGCGCCACGATCCTGCTTGCGCACCAGCTCGTTCGTGAACAGCCACTCCCGCCGGTCGAGCTCGCGGAGCGCCCGGACCTCGAGGAAGACCTCGGTCGGTCCGGCGCCGATGAGGTCGTCGTTATCGGCTGAGTCGTCGCCGGCGGGCTCGGGTTCGGGGTCGGTCGAGATGTCGTCCCCGACGTGCTCCTCGCGCCAGGTCGGCGGCGTCAGGTCCGGCTCCGGATGCTCGCCGTCCTCGGCCTCGACGACCCGAACGAGCTCGCCCCGCCACGTCGCGGCCGGTACCGGCCGATCGCCCACCTGATACGCGTACAGATAGACGGCGTCGCCGGGGAGGGCGGCCTGGAGGTCGGACCGCCCGGCAGCGGGGAGCGCTACGCGACCGCGGTCGGCGCAGACCTCGAGGCCGCTCCGGAGATGGCGCAGGGGCACGGCGGCCAGGATGGCGTAGCGGTCGTCGGTTGGTTCGGGCGCGGCGGCATCGGGTGGCTCGGGCACGGCGGCTCAGGATACCCTTGACCCGCCGGGGCTCGGATTCGTAGATTGTCGACCGTCAACCATCGAGGGGGAGGGGTTCGGGATGGACGACCAGGTCGAGATGCGGGATCCGGAACTGGGAGCGGAGGCCAATGCGGCCGGCAGGCGCGGCGACGTCAGCCGCCGCAGCTTCATCCGGATGGGCGTGGTGGGGACGGCGATGGCGAGCGCCGCTCTGATGGACCGGGACCGGAGCGCCGGTGCCGCGCTGATGGGGTCGAGCTCGCAGACGACCGCGCCGCGGAACGGGGGCGGCCTCGTGCCCGCGGGGCCGGAGCTCGCGCTGCCGGTCGGCTTCAGTTATCACACGTTCGGCGCGTTCGGTTCGGCGATGTCGGACGGGTTCATCACGCCCCCCATCCACGACGGCATGGCCGCGTTCGCGTCGGGTGGCGGCACGATCCGGATCGTGCGCAACCACGAGCTCGGCGAGGGCAACGACATCCCGGCCGGCACGGTCATCGGCGTGCCGAACACCGCGTACGACCGGAAGGCGCCGGGCGGCACGACGACGATGGTGATCGACGCCACGACTGCCGAGCTCATCGACAGCTTCATCAGCCTCAACGGCACCGACACGAACTGCGCCGGCATGCCGACGCCGTGGGGCACATGGCTCACGTGCGAGGAGACCGTCGCCGGCGTGAACTCTGGCCGGCGCCAGCCGCACGGCTTCATCTTCGAGGTCGACCCCGAGGCGTCCGGCCCGGTGCTCACGCAGCCGTACCGGCAGATGGGTCGCTTCCTGCACGAGGCCGGCACCGTCGACCCCGACACCGGCATCGTGTACCTGACCGAGGACGAGGGCCCCGACGGCTTCTACCGCTTCATCCCGAGCTCGCCGGGCGACTTGGGCGCCGGCGGGCGGCTGCAGATGCTGCGCGTCGTCGGCGAGCCCGGCTACAACACGATCGTCGGACAGACGCAGGGGCAGGTGCTGCCGGCATCGTGGGTGACGATCGACGATCCGAACCCGCGGAACGCCGAGGAGCACGCGTCGGCGGTGTTCCGCCAGGGCCGGAACAAGGGCGGTGCGAAGTTCCTCGGCGGCGAGGGCTGCACGTACCGGGACGGGTCGGCCGTGTTCGGCTCGTCCGACGGCGGGGACGCCGGCCTCGGCCAGATCTGGCAGTACACGCCCACGACCGACATCGGCGAGCCGAGCGAGCACGGCGAGCTCGTGCTGCTGTTCGAGTCGCCCGGCCGCGACGTGCTGGACGGCCCCGACAACATGACGGCGAGCCCGGGCGGCGCCATCGTGATCTGCGAGGACGGAAACCTGAAGAGCAACTTCATCCGGGCGCTGCTGCCCGACAACTCGCTCATCACGATCGCGGAGAACCTCGTCGGCGTGCAGACGCACTACCTCGAGGCCTCGGGCAAGCTCTACGACCCGACCGTCGCCGACGACGGCCGGTCGGCCGGCGACGGGATCGGGCATTCGGAGTTCGCGGGCCCGACCTTCAGCCCGGACGGCCAGTGGCTGTTCGTGAACATCCAGGTTCCGGGCATCACGTGCGCCATCACCGGCCCGTGGGGTGACCTCGGCCTGTGAGCCCGGCGACGGACGGGGGTGCGCCGGAGGTTCCCGACCCCGGCGAGCCGCGGGTCGTCACCGACCTCCCGGGGCCGAAGAGCCGCGCGATCCTCGAGCGGCAGGCGCCGATGCTGTACCCGGGCCTCGCGCACGACCTCGGGCCGTTCGTCGTCGCGCGCAAGGAGGGCATCACCGTCGAGGACGTCGACGGCAACGTCTTCTGGGACTTCATCAGCGCGATGGCGTCGGTGCCGCTCGGCTCGGCTCGTCCCGACATCACCGATGCGGCCGTCGAGGCGATGCGCCGGTACGGGATGGAGGACACGCACTTCTACACGCATGAGTACGTGCTGCCGCTCGCCGAGCGGCTCCTCGCGGTGGCGCCCGCGAACCTCACGAGGGTCGACATCGCGCTGAACGGGACCGAGGCGGTCGAGACGGCGGTGCGGTTCATGCGTCGCGCGACCGGGCGCCAGATCGTGATCGGGTTCATGGGTGGGTACCACGGCGAGGCCGGCACGGCCGGCGCCGTCGGTGCCGAGACGGGCGACCTCTCGTACGGGTACCGGGCGCTGATGCCGGGCTTCGTGCACGTGCCGTACCCGAACCCGTACCGCACGCCGTTCACCGCCCGCCCCGGCGGCACGGGCGACGGCACCGTCGACTACCTCCGCGACCACCTGCTGTTCCACGCGATCGACCCTCGCGAGGTGGCGGGCTTCCTGATCGAGCCCGTGATGGGTTCCGGTGGGTGCGTGGCGCCGCCCGACGGGTTCTGGACCGCGCTGGTGGCGCTGTGCCGCGAGCTCGATCTGCTGCTCTGCGTGGACGAGGTGAAGACGGGCTTCGGGCGAACCGGCGAGCTGTTCGCCGTGCAGCGATGGGGTGTGGAGCCCGACCTGATGGCGCTGGGCAAGTCGATGGGCGGCGGCGTGATGCCGATCGGCGCGGTGCTCGGCACGGAACGCTCGATGGGGTTCGACGACGTGTCGACGGGCTCCACGTGGTCGTGGCTGCCGGCGGCGTGCGCGGCGGCGCTCGAGACGTTGGCGATCTTCGAGCGCGAGCCGGTCCTCGAGCACGTGCGGGAGCTCGAACGCGTGGCGCGCGAGGCGTTGCAGCCGGTGTGGGACCGGCACGTCGTGTATCGGCGACGTCCGCGTCGTGGGGTGCTTCATCGGGGTCGAGTTCGTGCGGGACCGGACGACGAAGGAGCGGGACCCCGAGCTGCAGGAGGCGGTCGCGTGGGCGTGTGCGCGTCGCGGCTTGCTGGCGGACTCGAGCACGACGTCGCTGAACCTCCAGCCGTCGCTCGTGACGCCGCTGGACGTGATGGAGCGCGCCGTGGGGATCCTGGACGAGGCGATCGTCGCGGTGCTGGCGGGGGAGGCCTGAGTGGCCGAGCCGCGCGAGCCGCTCGATTTCGCCGAGCTCGCCGGGGAGCTGAACCATCCCGAGGGCGTGACGTGGAACCCGGTGGACGGTCTCGTGTACGCCGGCGGCGAGGGCGGGGAGATCTACGCCGTCACGCTCGAGGGCGAGGTGACGGAGGTGGCGCGCAGCGGCGGGTCCATGCTGGGCCTGGCCGTCGACGGCCGGGGACGCGTGTACGCGTGCGACGCCGGCAACGGCGAGGTCGTGCGCTGGGACGCGGCGGGCGGCCTCGAGGTCGTCGCGCGTGGCCCCGGCGGCGACGAGCTCGACACGCCGAACATGCTGGCGTTCGATCCGCGCGGGGCGCTGTACGTGACGTGCTCGGGCGAGGACGGGTCGCCGTCGGTGATGCGGGCCGTCGCCGGCAGGGTCGAGGCCGAGGTCTGGCTCGACGGGTTCATGGAGTACCCGAACGGGTGCGCGGTGAGCGCGGCGGGCGACGTGCTGTACGTCGTGGACTCGCACGGGCAGTCGGTGTTCGCGATCGCGATCGAAGAGGACGGGAGCGCGGGCGGCCCGCAGTCGGTGGGGTCGTTGCCCGACACGGACGCGGACGGCGTGGCGCTCGACGCCGAGGGCGCGCTGTGGGTGACGCTCTACCGGCCGGACGGCATCGTGCGGATCGCCCCCGACGGCGCGGTGGAGACCGTCGTCGACGATCACCTGGCGCGGATCTTCGACGCGCCGACGAACCTGGCGTTCGTCGGACCGGAGCTGGACCGGGCGGTGGTGGCGAACGTGGGCGACCGGTTCCTGTCGATCGGCGACCTGGGCGTGCGTGGTCAGGCGCTGCACTCCCCGGACTTCGACTAGTTCGTCGAACGCTTCGCGGGTGGCGTGAGGTGCTTGAGACGGCGGCCGGCGCGCGAGTCCTCGATCAGCTGGGCCAGGCGGCGGTCGCGGGTGGCCTCCTGCTTCGCGCTGATCACCCACCAGGTGGCGGCCCTGCGGTAGGAGGGCGGCGTCGATGAGAAGAACGCCCACGCCTCGGGCTCGGCGCGGAACCGGCGTTGCTGGTCGCGGGTGAGCCGAGGATCCTCCCGTTGTTCGAACGAGTAGATGCCGGTCTTCGCGTCGGTGCGACCCTCGTAGGCGCGGAGTCCGGCGGGATGCATCCGGCCCTCCTTCGTCAGCGCCGCGACCTTGCGGACGTTCACGGCGCTCCACGTGCTGCCGCGCTTGCGAGGTGTGAAGCGATTCGTGTAGCGGGTCTCGTCGACCGTGTGGCGCACGCTGTCGATCCAGCCGAAGCAGAGCGCCTCGTCGACCGCCTCGGGCCAGGTCATGCTGGGGACGCCGCTCGCCTTCTTGTGGAAGCCCACGAGCAGCTCGGTCTCGGTGTCGTGGTTGGCCTCGAGCCACGCCCGGAACTCGGCCGGCGTGGCGAAGTAGATCGGTTCCATGCGCCCGGACGGTAGCAGCGAGCGGTTCCCTCCGATGCGGCGTCGCGCTACACTGCACGCGTTGCACTCCACGCTCGCTGATCTCGTGATCGCGACGTTCGCGGTCGACGAGGTCGTCGAGGGGACCCAGACGGGGCGGGAGGCGCGCACGCTGGTCGTGTCGCTCTCGCAGCTCGCGGTCGGGGCCGGGGAACCGGCGCTGGCGGAGGCCACGGTCCAGGTCGTCCGTCCCGGCGATCCCGTCCGCATCTCGAACGTCCTCGACGCCGTGCTGCCCTCCGTCGTGCGCGACGATCCGGCGTCCACCTTCCCCGGTGTGCTCGGACCTGCGTCGGCGAACCCTCGCGGGACGATCCATCGACTCTCCGGCGTCGCCGTGCTCCCGGTCTGCGACTGGCTCGCGGCGGGCTACGTCGGTCCCGACGAACTGCCGGACTCCCTCGTCGACATGTCCGGGCCCGGAGCGGACCGGAGCCCGTTCGGCGCCACGACGAACGTCGTGCTGCGGTTCGTGCCGAGCGACGGCGCCCCCGTCGCCGAGGTCGACGCCGCGATCCGGCGTTCGACGCTGCGGGTCGCGCGCGACCTCGCCGCGACCACGCTCGGACAGCGAGCCCGACGAGGTGGCACGGTTCGGCTGGCCGCCGGATCCGGTGAACGACGCCTCCACGAACGCCGGCCCCACCGTCGTCGCGATCCTGCAGGTCGCCTCAGAGGGGCCCCTCACCGACTCGTTCCTCGGCGGCGAGCCGCTGCGCTCGCTGACGCCGACGGTGACGGATCCGCGCCGTGTGCTGGCCGGCCACCTCACGAACGGCGCGTACGACTGGCCCGCGGTTCGGAACGTCACGGCCGTGTACCAGGACTCCGCGCTCATCCGGGAGCTGTTCGGCGCCCATGGCGACCGGCTCCGGTTCGCCGGCGTGATCCTTGCGCCCGGCTACCTCGACACGGCGGCCGAGAAGCAGGCGGCCGCGGCCGGCAGCGCCCGGCTCGCGCGCGAGCTCGGAGCGGACGGCGTGATCTGCACGACCTTCTCGTCCGGCAACTCGCACACCGACACGATGCTCACCGTGCGCGCGTGCGAGTCGCTCGGCATCGGCACCGTCGCGCTGGTCTGCGAGACGAACGGCGGGCTCACCGACCACGTCCCCGAGGCGGATTGCCTGGTCAGCACCGGTAACGAGGACGAGCTGGTGGAGGCGTGGACGCCCTCGCGCGTGATCGGCGGCGACGGCGCTGCGCGCGGCGGCGAGCCCGTCCCGACGTGGGCGTACCTCGCGGCCTGTGTGCAGACGGGCGACGCCACGTGGACGGCGGTGCCGGCGTGAGCGACCGCCGCGGTCCCGTCGTGCACTACCTGAACCAGTTCTTCGCCGGGCTCGGCGGCGAGGAGGCGGCCGGGCACGAGCCGGTGCGGCTCGAGGGCCCGCAGGGACCGGGCCGCGCGTTCGCGGCGGCCGGCCTCGAGCCCGACGTGACGATCGCGTGCGGCGACGACCGCTTCGGCGAACACGAAGCCGAGTCGGTCGCGACGCTGCTGTCGTGGCTCGACGAGCTCCAGCCCTCGGTCCTGATCTGCGGGCCGTCCTTCGGCTCCGGCCGGTACGGCTACGCGTGCGGCGTGCTCGCGCGCGAGGCCGGACGTCGCGGAACGCCGGTCGTCGCCGCCATGACGCCGGACTCGCCGGGGGTCATGGCGGCCGAGGGCGCCGCGTACATCGTGCCGACGGGTTCCAACGTCGCCGGCATGCGCACGGTCGTGCCGGTCATGGCCGGCCTCGCGCGGCGGCTGGCCGCCGGCGAACCGGTCGGGCCGCCGGACGAGGAGGGCTACCTGCCCAGAGGTCTCCGCACGATGGTGCGATCCGACCGCACCGGCGCCGCGCGCGCCGTCGACCTGCTGCTCGCGAAGCTCGCCGGCGACGTGCGCACCGAGGTGGCGCCCACCGGCGACCGCGTGCCGCCGGCGCCCGCCGTCGCGGACCTCGCGGCGACGACGGTCGCGCTCGTCACCGAGGCCGGCTGCGTGCCGCAGGGCAACCCCGACCGGCTGCCGACGCGCCACGCGAACGTCTGGCTCCGGTACCCGCTCGAGGGCGTCGACTCGCTCGACGCCGGTGCGTACGAGTCGGTGCACGCCGGCTTCGACACCACGGCGGCCAACGCGGATCCGAACCGGCTCGTGCCGCTGGACGCCGCCCGCGAGCTGGAGCGCGAGGGCGCGTTCGCCCGCCTGCACCCCGCGTTCTACACGACCTCGGGCGTCGACACGCCCGTCGCCACGGCGGCCACGTTCGGCAGGGAGATCGCGGCGGAGCTGCGGGAGGCGCAGGTCGGCGCCGTGATCCTGACCGGTACCTGAGGCACGGGCACGCGTTGCGGGGCAACGCTTGCGAAGGAGTTCGAGAGAGAGGGCATCGCCACGGTGTTCGTGACGGCGCTGCCGACGATCGCGCAGATGGTGGGGACGAACCGCATCCTGCGGGGCGTCTCCATCACGCACCCCGCCGGCGACCCGGACCTCGCGGCCGGCGACGAGCACGCCCTCCGCGTGCGGCTCGTGCGACGGGCGCTCGAGATGCTCACGGCCGAGGTCGGCCCCACCACGATCTGGGAGCTCGAGGCATGACCGGGCGCGCGGCCGTCGTCGCCGCCTCGCTCGTGCTCGAGCACGTGCCCGACCTGGTCCGGTACGGCTCGAAGCCCTCGCGCGAGCCGGCGCAGCTCGATGCGATCGCCGGCGCGCTGCGCTCCTTCGACGAGGCGGTCGCGTACCCGCCGAACCAGGTGGTCGTCGGCAACCTCGCGCCCGAGGACCTGTGGGAGCTGCCCGCGCCCGTGGTGGAAGCACCCGGTGGACGGCGCCGCGCCCGCCGGGGCGTGGGGAGACGTGATGGAGCAGCCGCGGTTCCTCGAGCTGATGGCGCTCCGTCGACCGGTTCGACCTCGTCCGGCTCGGCGTGGAGCCCGCTCCCGGCCAGCTGCCGCTGTTCGACGGCGGCCGGGTCGTCGGCGCGTTCGCGCCCGCGCACGAGTCCGACGAGTCGCTCTCCGCGCAGGTGCTGCTGGAGAACGTCTCGATCAAGGCGAGCGCCGTGCACGCGGTGCGCGACCTGCTCGCGCGGACCGGCGTCGATCCGGCGTCGATCACGCACGCGATCGGGTGCGGCGAGGAGGCGATCGGCGACCGGTACCAGCGCGGCGGCGGCAACCTCGCGAAGGCGGTCGCCGAGGAGTGCGGCCTCGCGCGCGCGAGCGGCATCGACGTCAAGTCGTTCTGCGCGGCGCCCGTGCACGCGATCGTCGTGGCGGCCGCGCTGATCGAGGCGGGTGTCGAGGAGTCGGTCCTCGTCGTCGCCGGCGGCTCGCTCGGCAAGCTCGGCATGAAGTTCGAGGGCGCGCTCGAGCGCGGGCTTCCCGATCCTCGAGGACGTGCTGGCCGGCACGGCGATCCTGCTGTCGAGGGCCGACGGGTCGAACGGTCCGGTCGTGCGCACCGACGCCGTCGGCCGGATGCCGGTCGAGGCCGGCAGCGCTCCCCAGGCACAGCTCGAGGCCCTGGTCGGCGCGCCGCTCGACGCGCTCGGCGTGAAGATCGGCGACATCGGCAGGTACGCGACCGAGATCCACAACCCGGAGATCACCGAGCCGCAGGGCGGCGGCGACGTGGCCGACCGCAACTACCGGATGCTGGCCGGGCTCGGCGTCGTGCGCGGCGAGCTCGCGCGCGAGGACATCGCCGGCTTCGCGCGCGCGCACGGGATGCCGGGGTTCGCGCCGACGCAGGGCCACATCGCGTCGGCGATCCCGTGGCTCCCCCACGCGCTCTCGCGGATGCGGGCCGGCGAGCTGCACCGCACGATGCTGATCGCGAAGGGCTCCCTGTTCCTCGGGCGGCTGACGCACCTGTGGGACGGCGTGTCCGTGACGTTGGAGGTGTGATGGACGAGACGATGCCAACCGAGATGCCAGGAGGGATGTGGACGCGACGGTCGAGACCTTCGAGGAGCTCGCGTTCCGTGGCGAGGTGCTCGTCGACATCTGGGGCCCGGACTGTCAGCCGTGTCTCGCCCTGATGCCGGCGGTCGAGTCGCTCGCCGAGCGGTACCGCGATCGCGTTCGCTTCGTGAAGGTGAACGCTCCGGAGAACCGGAAGGTCTGCCGCGACCTGCGCGTCGCCGGGCTGCCCGCCTACCTCACGATGCGCGACGGTGTGGAGGTGGAGCGGCTGACCGGCAACGGCACGACGGCCGAACAGATCGAGGCGGCGATCGGACGGCTGCTGGACGGCGCGCCCGCGGTGGGCCCGCCGGTGCCCGAGCACCTGCGGCAGGCCGAGGGATGAATATGGACGACGTGACGAAGGGAGGTGAGCAGATGGAGCTGCGGGGCAAGAAGGTGATCGCCCTCGGCGAACGGGACAGCGTGCCCGGCGAGGCGATCGCCGAGGTGATGCGGTCGGCGGGCGCCGAGGTGATCGAGGTGCGCACGGAGTGCTTCGTCTGAACGGCCTCCGGCGCCATGGACCCCGAGAACCAGGCACTGATCAAGCGGATCGTGGACGAACAGGGTGGCGCGGACATCGTGGTGATGCTCGGTGCCGCCGACGCGGAGGCCGTCGAGGTCGCCGCCGAGACCGTCCGCGACGGCGATCCGGCCTGGGTGGGTCCGTTGGCCGGGGTCCAGTTGGGCCTCCCCGTGATGCACATCTTCGAGGACGACGTGAAGGAGCAGGCCGACGCCGAGGTCTACGAGGCGCAGATCGGCTTCTTCGAGATGACCCTCGACGTCGAGGGCGTCAAGGCGGCGATGCGCCGCGCCCGCGGCGAAGGGTGAGTTGCAGCTCGCCTGGCGGCGTGATCAGCCGGTGAGCGGCGCGTCGGGCGGCGGGATCGGCGGGGCGTCGGCCTCGTCGAACCAGCTGCCGCCGCCGACCTCGCCGCCGTCGACGATCAGCGTCTGTGCCGTCACGAAGGCGGCGTCGTCGGACGCGAGGAACAGCACGGCCATCGCCTGGTCGCGCGGGACGCCGGCGCGACGCAGCGGGATCTTTCCCAGATAGCGCCGCACCTGCTCGCGCTCCTGCGGATCGGCGGCGAGGACGGCCTCGGCCTCGGGCGTGATCGTCTCGCCCGGCGCCACGCAGTTCGCGCGGATCCCCAGGTGCCCCATCTCGTGCGCGAACGCGTTCGTCAGCGAGACGAGCGCGGCCTTCGAGGCGTTGTACACGGACTCCGGCGACTCGTTCTGGAAGGCGTTCGCGCTCGCGACGTTCACGATCGAGCCCCACGTGCCGTGCTCGATCCAGTAGCGGCAGGCCTCCTGCATCAGCAGCATCGGCGCCCGGACGTTCACGGCGAAGGTCAGGTCGAAGTCCTCGAGCTCCACGTCGAGGGCCCGCCCGTCCGGCTGCACGCCGGCGTTGTTGACCACGACGTCGAGGCCTCCGAGCGCCTCGACGGTCGTCGGCACGATGGCGGCGGCCGCCCGCGCGTCGGCGAGGTCGGCCGTGTGCACGTGCAGGCGGTCGGCGGCCGGATGCGCCTCGGACAGCCTCCGGAGCTCGGCCTCGAGGACGTCGGTGGCGAACACGGTCGCGCCCTCCTCGAGGAAGGCGTCGACGATGCCGCGTCCGATCCCCCGGGAGGCCCCGGTCACCAGCACGCGCCGTCCCTCGAACCGCATGAGCTCGAGCCTAGGGGAGCGGACGGTCGACCGTCGACCGTCGGAGGCCGGTGGTCGTTCGTCAACTGTCGACAGATGTGCGAGGATGCGCGCCATCATGAGCGAACGGACCGCGTCGGGCCGTCTGCGGCCGCTCGAGGCGCCCCGGTCCCTCGCGGAGGACGCCGCCGACCGGATCCGCGAGGAGATCCTGTCCGGCGGGTTCCTCCAGGGCGAGCATCTGGTCGAGGCCCGGATCGCCGAGCAGCTCAAGGTCTCCCGCGGGCCCGTCCGCGAGGCCTTCAAGCTCCTGCGCGCCGAGGGGCTCCTGGAGGAGGAGCCGCGCCGCGGCACGTTCGTCGTGTCGCTCTCGCCGGCCGACGTCCGCCAGATCTACGGCGTGCGCGCCGCCATCGAGGGGCGCGCGGCGCGGCTGCTGGCGACCGATCCCGCCGCGCCCGTCGTCGCCGAGCTCCGCGAGCTGCTCGAGCGGATCGAGGAGGCCGTCGCCGCGGGCGACCTCGCGGCCGTCTTCCGGCGCGACCTCGAGTTCCACGACGGCCTGTGCCGGCTGTCGGGCAACGCCCGCCTGCACGAGGTCTTCGTCCGGTACGTGCCGATGCTCCGCGCCCTGCTGCGACTCGACGAGCGCGTGGTCGAGCTCGCTCGACGACGCCGCGCTCCAGCATCGCCCGCTGCTGGACGCGATCGAGTCGGGCGATCCCGAGGAGGCGGCGCGCCACGCCGAGGAGCACAGCGACCACGCCGGCGAGCTCATCGCCGCCTACCTCGAGTCGCTGCCGGCGACGGATCGCACGTAGCGCCGACGCCGATCGCCGAGAGCCCACGGCTCAGCACCGGGATCCGTGCCTGGCGGTTCGATCCCGTCAACGGTTGACAATCTACCGTCACCGAGCGTAGCGTCCGCCGCATCGGGGCGCGACACCACACGGCACCACGCACGTCCACGAGTACCCGGCACGCCGCGGGTCCGGTACGCGGGTCCTGTACGTATGAAAAGGGGAGGCGGACTCATGGCACGACGATCCCTCGGCGGTCTGGCGATCATCGCGGTCTTCGCGCTCGTCGCGGCGGGCTGCTCGGACAGCTCGAGCACGACCTCGACCGCGACGACGGGCGGCAGCACCACGCCGGGCTCGCCGGTCGATCCCGCCGCATCACCGGCACCGTCCGGCTCCTGGCGTACACCGACGGCTACGACCCCGGCTACATCAAGGGCTTCCACGACACGTACCCGAACATCGACCTCGAGACCTCCGCCGATGGGCAGCAACGAGGAGGCCATCGCGAAGATCACCGCCGGGTTCGAGGTCGACGTCGTGAACAGCTGCGTCGACGAGGCGACCCTCGAGATGGTGCAGAAGGGCCTGTACATGCCGCTCGACACCTCGAGGCTCGACAACTGGGACGACCTGTTCCCCGCGATGAAGGCGCTCCCCGGCGTGCAGGTCGACGGCAAGGTCTACATGCTGCCGGTCGACGCCGGCACCGCCGGCATCGTCTACAACGCCGACGTCGTCACGACGCCGCCGACCTCGTGGGCCGACCTGTTCGATCCGCATACAGCGGCCGGATGTCGATCGAGGACATCGCCGTAACCGGCATCATGATCAGCGCGCTCATCAACCACATCCCGGATCCCGCTGCACATGACCGACGACCAGCTCGAACACGGCCAAGCAGTACCTGATCGACCACAAGAGCCAGATCCGCACGTTCTGGAAGGGCGGCGCGAACCTCAAGTCGCTGTTCAAGTCCGGCGAGATCGTCATCTCCTCCGGCTACCCCGACGACGCGAAGGGCCTCCAGGACGAGGGCGTGAACGCGAAGTTCGTGACGGCCTCCGAAGGGCAGTTCCTCTGGGCGTGCGGGTACGGCATCAGCCCGGACATCGCGCCCGAGAACCTCGACGCCGCGTACGCCCTGCTGAACTGGTACACGAGCCCCGAGGCCGAGCTGTACGAGGCGGCCACGTGGAACTACCAGATCGCGAACCAGAAGGTGCTGGACATCGCGCCGCAGTCCGTGATCGACGAGGCGTCGCTCGACGCGCCGTTCTCCATGGAGAACGCGATCCCCGCGAGCCCGCCCGAGAACCGCGAGGCCTGGGTCGCCGCCTGGACCGAGGTGAAGGCGTCCTAGATGGCCCGGTCGCCGAAGCTCCGGGTGCGGTCGCGCTGCCCGCGCCCGGGCGCGTCCGTGCCCGCGTGGCCGCCAACACCGCGATGTGGCGGCGTCTTCCTGGGGTTCGTGTTCCTCGATGCTGTTCGGTCCGCTCGTCATCCTGCTGCTGTTCTCCTTCAACGACTCGAACATCCTCGCGTTCCCGCTCGAGGGCTTCACGACCCACTGGTACACCGACGCGCTGCACGACACGCTGCTGCGGGAGTCGCTCCTCAACTCGACCGTCGTCGCGTTCGTCGTGGCGCCGCGCCTGCCTCGTGCTCGGCACGCTCACCGCGTTCGGGCTCACGCGGTTCCGGTTCCGGGGCCGCGGCGCGGTCGGCCGGGCTCGTGGGCGCGCCGCTGATCCTGCCGTGGCTCGTGATCGGCATCGCCGCGCTGATGGCGTACGGCCGCGCGAACATCGAGCTGAACCTGCGCACCGTCATCGCGACCCAGACGATCTGCACGTTCCCGCTGGTCACGGCCATCGTGTCGGCGCAGCTGTTCCGGTTCCAGCGCGTCCAGGAGGAGGCCGCCATCGACCTGGGGTGTTCGCGGCTCCAGGTGCTGCGGCACATCATCCTGCCGCACATCGCCCCGGCGCTCGCCGCGTCGGCGATCTTCGCGTTCACGTGGTCGTTCAACAACTTCGAGATCAGCTTCTTCACGATCGGGTTCCAGCAGACGTTCCCGATCTGGGTGTACTCGAACGTGCGCAACCCCGACCACACCGCGGTCGTGAACGCGATCTCCGTCGTGATCTCGGCGGTGCAGGTCCTGCTCATCACGGTCGCCGTGCGCCTCCTGCGCCGCGGCGGCGGCGCGGCGTCCGGCCATCGGGGTGCCCGAGGAGGTGCTGTAGTGGCCTCGGTCGCGGCACGCCGCTCCCCCCGTCACGACGCCGGCGCACCGAGCCGCCGGCGCGGCGGCGCGTTCGGCATCCTGTTCGCGCCGGTCACGCTCCTCGCTGATCCTGTTTCCTCGCGCCCATGGCTGATCATGGTCCTGATGAGCGTCGTGAAGTTCCCGCCCAACACCGCGAGCGGCTTCACGCTGGAGCACTACCAGGACGTCCTCACGAACCGACGTCAACCTGCAGATCGCGTGGACGACGGTCGTGATCGGCACGATCTCGATGGCGATCATGCTCGCGATCGGCTCCCGCTCGCCTACTACATGGCGTTCCAGGCGGGGAAGTGGGAGCTGTTCATCCTGCTCGCGCTCGTCCTCGCCGACGAGCTCGCGCCGGTCGTCAAGGTCTACGCGTGGCAGGTGATCCTCGGCCGCGAGGGCATCCTGAACTGGCTGATCCCCGGCCCGCCGGTGGAGTGGCTGCTGTTCAGCAGGTTCGCCGTGATCGTGACGCTCGCGGCGAGCTACATCACGTACACGACGATCCCGATCTACGCCGCGATGAAGGCGATCGAACCGGCGATGTTCGAGGCCGCGGTCGACCTCGGGGCCGGGTGGTGGGTGCAGGCGCGGCGCATCCTGATCCCGCTCGCCGCCCCCGGGATCTTCGTCGCGCTGATCCTCGTGTACCTGCCCATGCTCACCGACTTCGTGACGGCCGACATCGTGGGCGGCACCGGCTCGTACATGATGGGCCAGCGCGTGCGCGACCTGATCCTGGGTGCGAGCGACTGGGGTGCGGGCGCCGCCCTGAACTTCGTGATGCTGGTGATCACGTTGGTCGGCTCGCTGATCGCGTTCCGCCTGGCGAAGCTGAACCAGATGGACCGATGAGATGAGCGAGGTGGCCATGACGTCCGATCCGATCGGCGAACGCGGCGACGGGATCGTGCTCGACCAGGTCACGCGCGCCTTCGGCGACGTCGTGGCGGTCCACGAGGCGACCTTCGCGATCCGCGCCGGCGAGTTCTTCTCGATGCTCGGCCCCAGCGGCTGCGGCAAGACCACCACGCTGCGGATGATCGCGGGGTTCGAGACGCCCGACGCCGGCCGGATCCTGCTCGAGGGCGACGACGTGAGCCACGTGCCGCCCGCGAAGCGCAACGTGAACATGGTGTTCCAGGCCTACGGGCTGTTCCCGCACATGACGGTGGCCGAGAACATCGCGTTCGGTCCGAAGATCAAGAAGCTCTCGCGCGAGGAGACGACGTCGCGGTGCGCGGAGGTGATCCGGACCGTGCAGCTCGAGGGCATGGAGGACCGGCGTCCGGGCCAGCTCTCGGGTGGTCAGCAGCAGCGCGTGGCGCTCGCGCGCGCGCTCGTGAACCGTCCCGCCGCGCTGCTGCTCGACGAGCCGCTCGGCGCGCTCGACCTGAAGCTGCGCAAGGAGATGCAGCTCGAGCTGAAGGACCTCCAGCAGCGGACCGGCACGACCTTCGTGTACGTCACGCACGACCAGGAGGAGGCGATGACGATGTCGGACCGCATCGCGGTCATGAACCGCGGCGTCGTCGAGCAGCTCGCCACCCCGCGGGAGCTGTACCAGCGGCCGGCGAGCGCCTTCGTGGCGGGGTTCATCGGCACCTCGAACCTCATCACGCTGCGGATCGACCGTCGCGAGGCCGGGCCTGCTCGTGATGGACCTCGGCGAGGGAGCAGCGCATCCTCGCGGCCGACCCCGGCGGCAACGCGCCCCCGAGCGGACCATCACGGTGCGCCCCGAGTGGATCAAGCTCGTGGGCGAGGACGTGGGCCGCGCGAGCGCACCTGCCACGTGAGCGGGACGGTCTCCGACGTCGTGTACCTGGGCTCGGTCACGCAGCTGATCGTGACCCTGCGCACCGGCGAGCGGCTGACCGTCCACCGCCTGAACGACGAGGTCGGCGCCGTCGAGCCCCGGCCCGGCGACCGGGTGATCCTGCACTGGGACGCCGCGCACAGCTTCGTGATCGGCGCCGGGCCGAGTCCGGCGTGGCGACGACGAGGAGCGCGCGCCGGTCACGCCGCCGTGAAGCAGATCGACGACGAGGAACGGGGAGAGGGAGATGAGCAGGCAACGAGCCGGGAACGCTGAGCGCCGAGGAGATCGTCGAGCTCGTCGCAGCGATACACGCTCTACGACTGGTCGGCGCAGTCGAAGGCGTCGCCGATCGCCGTCGACCACGCGGAGGGCGTGTACTTCTGGGGCACCGACGGGCGGCGCTACCTCGACCTCAACTCCCAGCTGATGGGCGTGAACATCGGGCACGGCGACCCGCGCGTGCTCGAGGCGATCACGCGCCAGGGCGAGAAGCTCGCCCTACGTCTCCCCGTTCATGGCGTTCGAGGGCCGGGCGGTCCTCGGCCGCAAGCTCGCGGAGCTGTTCCCCGGTGACATCTCGAAGTCCTTCTTCACGCTCGGCGGCGCCGAGGCGAACGAGAACGCGATCCGGATCGCGAAGCTGTACTCGGGCCGGCAGAAGATCCTCGCGCGCTACCGCAGCTACCACGGCGCCACGAGCGCGATGATGCAGCTCACGGGCGATCCGCGCCGCTGGCCGAACGAGCCGGCGCTCGGCGGCGTCGTGCACGTGCTCGATCCGTACCACGGGCCGGCGCCAGCCGGTCGACGACGCGCAGACGGCCCTCGCCTACCTCGAGGAGACGATCGAGCTCGAGGGCCCCGACACGATCGCGGCGTTCATCCTCGAGACGGTGACGGGCACGAACGGCATCCTCGTCCCGCCCGAGGGCTACCTCCAGGGCGTGCGCGAGCTGTGCGACCGGTTCGGCATCCTCATGATCGCCGACGAGGTGATGGCCGGGTTCGGCCGCACCGGCGAGTGGTTCGCGATCGACCACTGGGAGCGTCGTGCCCGACCTCATCACCACCGCGAAGGGGCTGACGTCCTCGTACCTGCCGCTCGGCGCCGTGGGGATCCGTCCCCAGATCGCCGCCCACTTCGACGACCACGTCTTCTGGGGCGGGCTCACCTACAACTCCCACCCGATGTCGATCGCGGCCGCGATCGCGGTGATCGACGTGATGGAGGAGGACGACCTCGTGGGCAACGCGAAGCGGATGGGCGAGGTGCTGCGCACCCACCACGAGCGGATGGCCGAGCGCCACCCGAGCGTCGGGCTGCACCGCAACATCGGGCTGTTCGGCATCCTCGAGCTCGTGAAGAGCCGCGAGACGATGGAGCCGCTGTCGCCGTTCAACCCGATGAACGAGACCATGGGCCAGATCAACCGGTTCCTGCTCGACAACGGCGTGTACACCATGATCCGCTGGCACAACGATCATGACGAACCCGCCGCTGTGCATCACCGAGGAGCAGCTGAGCGAAGGGTTCGACGTCGTCGACAAGGCGCTCGAGATCGCCGACCAGGCGATGGAGGACTAGGTGGCCGACCGCGTCGGGTTCATCGGGCTCGGCATCATGGGCAAGCCCATGGCGGGCCACCTGCTCGCCGCCGGCTATCGAGCTCACCGTGCACTCGCGCAGCGCGCCGCCGGTGGACGAGCTCGTCGGCGGCGGGCGCGCTGCGGGCCGCGTCACCGGCCGAGGTCGCGCGCGGCGAGCGAGGTCGTCGTCACGATGCTGCCCGACACGCCCGACGTGGAGCTCGTGCTGTTCGGTGAGGACGGGCGTCGCCGCCGGCATCCGCGACGGCGCGCTCGTCATCGACATGAGCTCGATCGACCCGATCCCGACGCGGCAGTTCGCCGAGCTGCTCGCCGTGCAGGGGCGTCGAGTGCTCGACGCGCCGGTCTCGGGCGGGGAGAAGGGCGCGATCGACGCCGCGCTCTCGATCATGGTCGGCGGGACGCGAGGCCGCCTTCGCACGCGCCCTGCCGCTGCTTCGAGGCGATGGGCAAGAACATCGTGCACGTCGGGCCGAGCGGCGCGGGGCAGATCGCGAAGGCGTGCAACCAGCTCGTGGTGGCCGCCACGATCGAGGCCGTCGCCGAGGCGCTGGTGCTGGCGGCGCGCGCCGGCGTCGACCCGGCGAAGGTCCGCGAGGCCCTGCTCGGCGGGTTCGCCGGCTCGAAGATCCTCGAGGTCCACGGCCAGCGCATGCTCGACCGCAACTTCACGCCCGGGTTCCGCGCCCGCCTGCACCGCAAGGACGCGCGCATCGTGCTCGACGCGGCGAAGGGCGTCGACGCGCCGATGCCCGTCGTTCGAGGCGGTCGCGAAGCAGCTCGACGCACTCGTGGACGGCGGGCGGCGGCGACCTCGACCACAGCGCGCTGTTCACCCTGCTCGACGACGAGTAGCGTCCTACGGTGCCGGCGCCGGCGTGGGCGCGGATCCCCACCGCTCGGCCCACGCGCCGAGCTCGTCGATGACGCCCGCGAGGTCGCGTCCGCGCTCGGTGAGCCCGTAACAGATCCGCACGGGCGTCGACGGGCGTCACCTCGCGGACCACGATCCCGGCGGCCTCGAGCTCCTTCAGCCGTTCCGACAGGAGGTGGTCGGAGATCGCGGGGATCCCCTCCCGGATGTCGGTGAAGCGGGTCGCGCCGAGCAGGAGCGTCCGCAAGATCTGCGGGATCCAGCGCTTGCCGATCAGTTCGGCAGCGCGCTGGAAGTGCTGGCACATTGGCGATTCTACGGGGGGATTCCTCGGCGGGAAGCTGAGTATTCGCGCGGCCATCTCGTCGTCCCCTGTTCTCTTCGTTCAGATCATGTTCGTCGACCGTAGACCCTCATCTTACCCGCTCTGACCTGCAGGGTTGCCGAACACGTGCTGCTATGGAATACAGAGTACCTCAGGAATGGTTTGCAAAGAGGTACAGCGGCCGCCGGCCCAGGAACGGCGGCCCGGACCCCGAAGGGGGAGGACCACATGTCACAGGCAGACACCGTCGTCGACGTC
>CAWHGC010000017.1:0-171399 GCA_963828885.1 uncultured Actinomycetes bacterium | reverse complement strand
GCTCGCGGCCGCCCTGCTCGCCGAGGCCGGCATGACCGGTCCGTTCCATCCGTTCGACGGGGAGATGGGCTTCGTCGCGCAGCTCCTGGACGGGGAGCCCTTCGACGAGGCGCCGTTCGCCGGCATGGAGGCGAACGCGCCGCCGGCGCGCATCCTCGACACCTACGTCAAGTACTGGCCCGTCGAGTACCACGCGCAGAGCGCCGTCGACGGCGCCCTGCAGCTGCGGGCCGACCTCGGCGGCACGCTCGAGGGCGTCGAGCACATCCATATCGACACGTTCGGCGCCGCCTACCAGATCATCGCGAAGGATCCCCAGAAGTGGGACCCGAAGACGCGCGAGACCGCCGACCACTCGTTGCAGTACATCGTGGTCGCCGCGCTCGAGGACGGTGAGGTGACGCAGGACACGTTCGACCTCGAGCGGATCCGGCGGCCGGCGACGCTGCACCGCCTCCAGCACGAGGTCTCCCTCGACGAGGACCCCGAGCTGTCGGCCGGCTACCCCGACGGCATCCCGAACCGGATCGTCGTCACGCGCGCCGACGGCACGCAGCCCGTGCGCGAGGTCCGCTACCCGCGCGGGCACGCGAAGAACCCCATGACCGACGACGAGGTGACGGCGAAGTACCGTGCGAACGTGGCGGGACGGTGGAGCGACGCGAGGGCGGGGCGTGTGGCCGACCTCGTGTGGTCGCTCGACGCCGCCGGATCGGTCGACGAGCTCGTCGCGGCGATGGGAGCGGACTGACATGGTGTGGCTCACGCCCCACGGAGCCGAACACCCCGCCCGGCGATTCCGCGACGCCTCGCTGGCCGAGCCCGGCGCGCTCACCGTCCCCGGCGTGTTCAACGGGCTGTCGGCGCTGCTGGCGCGACGAGCCGGCGCGTCCGCCGCGTACCTGTCGGGCGCGGCGCTCAGCGCCTCGATGGGCATCCCCGACATCGGGCTCGTGACGCTCGACGAGCTCGTGCGCACCGCGCGTCAGATCGTGCGCGTGACCGGGCTGCCGCTCATCGTCGACGCCGACACGGGGTTCGGCTCGGCCCTCAACGTGATGCGCACGGTGCGCGAGCTCGAGGACGCCGGCGCCGCCGCCGTGCAGATCGAGGACCAGGTCGACCCGAAGCGGTGCGGGCACCTCGACGGCAAGCAGGTGACGAGCGTCGAGCGCATGAGCGAGAAGGTGGCGGCCGCGCGGGCCGCCCGCGACGACCTGGTCGTCATCGCGCGCACGGACGCGCGCGCCACCCACGGCTTCGACGAGGCGGTCGCCCGCGGGCGCGCGTACCTCGAGGCCGGCGCCGACGTGATCTTCCCCGAGGCCCTCGAGACCGTCGATGAGTTCCGCGACTACGCGGCGGCCGTCGACGCGCCGCTGCTGGCGAACATGACCGAGTTCGGCCGGTCGCCGGCGCTCACGGCCGGCGAGCTCGGCGAGCTCGGCTACCGGCTCGTCATCTTCCCCGTGTCGGCCGCGCGCGTCGCCGCCTTCCACGTCGGCGCCTTCTACGGCGACCTGCTCGAGCACGGATCCGCGCAGCCGTGGCTCGACCGGATGCAGACCCGTGACCAGCTGTACGACCTGCTCGACTACGACGCGTACGCCGACCTCGACGCCGGCGCGGCCCGTCCGGCCGGAGACGAGAAGGACGGCGAGGAGGACGAGGCATGACGCCGGAGTCCTTCTCCCCCGGCCTCGAGGGCGTGATCGCCACCGACACCCAGATCTCGTTCCTCGACGTCGACCACGAGCGGATCGTCGTGCGCGGCTACGACCTGATCGAGCTCGCGCAGCGCGTGCACTACGCCGACGTCGCGTTCCTGCTGATCCACGGGGCGCTCCCCGGGCCCGGCAAGCAGGCCATGTTCGCGAACGCGCTCGGCGACGGCGCCGTGCTGCCCGACGGGATGCGCGATCTCCTGCTGCGTCTGCCGCCGCAGACCCACCCGATGGACGCGCTGCGCACCGGTCTGTCGGCCCTCGCCGGCTCCGAGGATCCCGCACGCCTCGACGACACCTCGCACGACGCGAACGTCACGAAGGGCGTCCGCATCCTCGCCGCCGCCCCCACCATCGTTGCCGAGTCCTACCGCGCCGCGCGCAGGATGCCGGCCGCCGAGCCGGAGCACGACCTGAGCGTGCCGGCCCGACTCCTGCGCATGATCCCGGGCGCGGCGACGGATCTCGAGGCGGTCGCGACCCTCGACCGCGTCCTCACCTGCTACGCCGAGCACGAGCTCGCGAACTCCACGCTGGCGGCGCGAGTGGTGGCGAGCTCCCTCGGCGACATCTACGGCGCCGTCACGGCCGCCACGGCGGCGCTGAAGGGTCCCCTGCACGGTGGCGCGAACGAGGAGGCCGCGCGCATGTTCGCCGCGATCCACGAGCACGAGGGCGACCCCGCGGAGGCCGCCGAGACCTTCGTGCTGGAGCGCCTCGCCGCCGGTGAGCGCGTGATGGGCTTCGGCCACCGCGTGTACATGCACCGGGCCGACCCGCGCGCCGAGCTGCTGCTCGAGGACCTGCTCGCACTGGCCGCCCGCCGCCCCGACGCCGAGGCCTACGTGGCCGCGTACGAGCGCGCCGTCGAGGTGATGCAGCGGGAGAAGGGCCTGTACCCGAACGCCGATCTCCCGATCGGCCTGATCCTGTACCTGCTCGATATCCCGATCGAGCTGTTCACGCCGATCTTCCTGTGTGCGCGGGCGGCCGGCCTCGTGGCCCACGTGATCGAGCAGCACGACCACAACCGGATCTACCGCCCCCGCGTCCTGTACGAGGGTCCGTTCGACCTGCATCCGCCGGACGACTTCGTGCCGTCGCCGCTGTAGTTACGAACGCGCCAGCTCGCCGCCCTGGACGACCGGGTGGCCGTCCTCCGTTACCGCGCTGAGGTAGAGGGTGTAGGGCGGTCCGCCGCCGTCGAGCCGCACCGCGAACGCGTTGCCGGACGGGATCGGGGTACCGACGATCGTCCACGGGCCCTCCTCCTGCTCCAGGACGTGCGCGAGTGAGCGAAGAGCCCGCTGCACCGCCGGGTCGGTCTGCGCCGCAACGTCTTCCACGCTGCCCTTCGACGACCGCCCGCGCGACCTGTGCGACGACGCCGCTGGCGGCCGGCGAGGTGTCGGCGTTCCTGCCGGGTTGGGTGACCACCTGGTTCGCCAGCAGCAGCACGAACCGGATGCCGTCCTCTCCGGACGCGACGAGCGCGCCGTCGGTCGGAGCCGGCAGATCGACGGCGCCGTCGACGATCGTGCCCTCGTGACGCTCCCCCGTCGGATCGACGACCGCCGCCGCCACGATCTCCTTCCCGACGAAGCCGAGCAGCGCCGGGTCGTACGGGTACGCGGCCACGCCGACGAGGTTGACGTCCGAGGCGGCCACCGAGCCGCGCCGGCCCCAGTTGCTGCCGACGACCGACCAGTGGTCGCCGAAGGCCGTCGCCATGATCGGCCAGCCACGCGCCGGGCAGGTCGTCGTCGTCGACGAGCACGATCGCGTACACGAGGCTCGCGTCCCCCCGTTCGTAGACGATCTCGACGTGCGCGGCCCACCCGTCGTCGGGCACGCGGGCCAGCTCCTCCCGCAGATGTGTGGCGACGGCGTCGACCAGGTCCGAGGTGGGCGGCATCGCCCTCGAGGACGGGGACGGCCTCGGACGGTAGGTCGTCGCCGGCCGCGTACCGAAGGCGACCGAGACGCACGCGGTGAGGATGACCG
This sequence comes from uncultured Actinomycetes bacterium, assembly GCA_963828885.1. Classification (GTDB taxonomy): domain Bacteria; phylum Actinomycetota; class UBA4738; order UBA4738; family HRBIN12; genus JALYMB01. The sequence goes on along the minus strand of CAWHGC010000017.1, from coordinate 167,671 downwards.
CCGCCGCAGCGACGCCCACGACGATGCCCGAACGGGACGTCGATCCACCCACCCCTGCCTCCTCCGCGTCGGGATCCGACGGTGCGAGGCTAGGTCAGTGAGCCCTGCGCCACAACGAGGTGGCCGGCACGTGAACGCCCGACGGCGCCCCGACGAGCGCGCCAAGCGACGCGACAGCGACCTCGGACACGGCCTCGAGCGGAACGGGCTACTATCCGCCGATGCCCTACTACTTCGCGTACGGCGCGCTGATGGGCACCTCGTCGATGTACGAGGCGTGCCCCGAGGCCCGCAAGGTCGGCCCGGCGCGCCTGGGCGGGTTCCGGATCGAGTTCAACGTGGCGAGCCGCCAGTGGCGGGGCGGCGCCGTCAACGCGATCCCCGACCCGGAGGGCACGATCTGGGGGGTCCTGTGGGAGATCCCCGACGAGGCCTTCGAGCGGTTCGACACGTTCGAGGGCGCCGATCCCACCCTGGACATGCGCGAGGACGTCGAGGTCGAGGGGCCAGCGGGGCCGGTGCGGGCCCGGACCTTCCGCGTGGCCTCGCATTCGGCGTACATCCGGCCCACCGAGGCGTACCTGCGTCATCTGCAGAAGGCGATCAGCACGCAGGGCCTGCCGCAGGAGGCCGAGGAACTGCTGCAGCGCGCCGACCGGTTCCCGAACACGCCGACGCCGACGATCTAGTTACACGAACCAGGACTTCGGCGGGTCCGCCACCGTGAGGACCTCGCGGTCGATCCCCCACGTGGACACGTCGCTCTGCGCCTTCCCGTCGATGACGAGCTCGACCAGCGACTTGCCGAACACGCTCGCGAACTTGAACGCGTGCGCGGCGCCCTGACCGACCACCGCGCGCTCCTGCCCGGGGATGTGATCGATCACGAAGTCGCGGTCGGGCGTCATGGTGTACAGGCACGTCTTCACGGCGATGTGCGGACCGAACGCGCCCGGCAGGTGCTCCTGCATGAAGCCGTCGAGCGCGGCCGTGTAGTTCGGGTCCGGCTCGAACGTGCGCGTGTCGCCGGTGACGATCGGCCCGCCGGCGTCCCAGCCGGTCTTCGGACCCGCCTCGCCGAAGGCCGGCAGCCCGTAGAACGAGGGCTGCCCCATCCAGATCCACGTGGGGAACCGATCGGGCTGCACGGAGGCCTGGTCCGGCGAGGCGTAATAGGCGACCTGCTCCTGCGTGACGTCGAGGTTGATGTGCGCGTCGAAGTTCGCGAGGATCTCGTTCGTCCAGGCATCCGAGGTGACGACGAGCCGCTCGGCCCGCCAGGTGTCGCCGGCGGCGGTGCCGATCTCGTACTCCCCGCCCACGTCGGTGATCGACGTCACCTGCTGCCCGCCCGCGATCGTGGCGCCGAGCTCGGTCGCCACCCGCCGGTGCGCGGCGTTGGCGCGCGCGGCCGCCGCGATGCCGGTCGCCTCCTGGAACATCACGCGCACGCTGCTCGTCGAGACGCCACTGCGGGTAGCGGCGCATCGTCTCCGCCGCGTCCATCCACTCGTAGCCGATGCCGACCTCGTCGAGCGAGCCCGAGTAGTCGTCCATCCAGTCGTACGCGCTCTCCGGGTACAGGTCGATGCCACCGGTCCGGATCACGACCTGCTCGCCGGAGTCGTCCTCGAGCTCGGACCACGCGGCGTACGCGTCCTGCGCGAACCGGACGTAGTCGGGCCGGTGGTAGCTGAGGCGGATGATCCGGGAGTGGTCCTGGCTGGCACCGCGCTCGTGCCCGAGCTCGAATCGCTCGAGGCCCAGCACCCCGGCGCCGAAGCGCTTCGCGGCCCAGTAGACGGCGCCCGAGCCGATCCCGCCGACGCCGACGACGGCGACGTCGAAGGAGCGGCGGTCGGCCATCAACCGGCCTCGGTCTCGTCGTGGTCGTAGTACTCGTACGCGCTCATGGCCTTGCCCGTCGCCGACTTCCACGTGCGCTCGGCCTCGGGGAGCTTGCCCAGCACCTTCCCCATCGCGCGGACGTGGCCGGCGACCGAGCCGCAGCACGAGCCGATGTACTGGATGCCGGCCTCGTTCGCGCGCCGGCGCGAACTCCGCCATCTGATGGCGGGTCACCTGCAGCGGGTCGAGGTCGTACGGGAAGCTCGGCGTCGAGGTGAAGTCCGGCTTGTCGTCGGTCGTCGCGTACGCGACGGGCTGCGTGGCGACGTAGCCGCCGACCGCCTCCCGCATCTGGACGGCGAGCGGCAGCTGCTGCTCGGGACCGTTCAGGCAGTTCACACCGACGATGTCGGCGCCGGCGTCGGACAGCTTGCGGGCGCAGTCGGCCGGCGAGTCACCCTCGTAGGACTGCGCCGGGAACTTCTCGAACGACATCGTCGCCATGACCGGCAGGCCGGTCGCCTTCGCGCGCTCCACGTACAGCAACGCCTCCTGGACGTAGCTGAAGGTCTCGCCGATCCAGAAGTCCACGCCGCCCGCGTCGATCTGGTCCTGGAGCTGCCGGTCGAACAGTGCGCGCACGTGGTCGTGGCTCGAGGCGTCCTCGGGGTCGTACGCCCACGTGAGGCAGAGGTTGCCGGCGACGAGGGCGTCGCCCTCGGACGCGACCTGCCGGGCGATCTGCACGGCGTTGCGGTTGATGTCGTCGACCTTGCCCTCGAGGCCCACCGTCGCGAGCTTGTCGTCGCTCGCGTAGAAGGTCATCGTCTGCAGCACGTCGACGCCCGAGCGCAGGAACTCGCGATGCAGCTCGGCGAGCGCGTCCGGGTGTTCGATCACGACCTCGGGCGTGAACGGGCCGGCCTGCACGTAGCCTCGCTTCTCCATCTCCAGCAGGTACCCGCCGTCGCCCAGCACGGGACCGTCCGCGAGCCGTTCCAGGATGCCCTTCGACATGTGCACCAACCCCTCAAGTCGAACAACCGACGTCAGGTCAGCGAGTCTAGTGACGCCGCAGGTCGCGCGAGGCCCGGGGGCCGTGACCCCAGGTCAGGCGCGGATCGCCCGGCGCCACACGGCCGGGACCGGGCCCTCGTGCACGATCTCGCCGGCGCCGCGCCAGCGCGCAAGGTCGGCGATCGTGGACGCGATCGCGGGGCCGGCGTCGGCGGGCGCGTCCGGCTCGGCCCAGACGCCCTGGATGTGGAGCGTGGCCGTGGCCTTGTCGTAGCGGGGGTCGAGCCGGCCGATCAGCCGCTCGCCGTGCAGGATCGGCAGCACGAAGTAGCCGAACTCGCGCTTGGCCTTCGGGACGTAGATCTCGATCCGGTATCGGAAGTCGAAGAGACGCTCGGCTGCGGCTGCGGTCGCTGACGAGGTCGTCGAAGGGCGAGAGCAGGACGGTCCGCGGGCGGAACCGCGGCAGCCGCTCGAGCAGATCGGCGTGCGTGTACCAGGAGCCCTGCAGGCCGTCGACCGACACGGGAACGGCGAGGCCCTCGCGCTCGAGCTTCGCGAGCGCCCGGTCCCAGCCCTCGGGCTTGCGGTGCCACGCGAGGCCGAGTCGCTTCGGCTGCATGATCGCCCCGGCCCGAAGCTGCGTCTCCACGACCCGGCGCGCGATCTCGGTCGGGACGGACCTTCGGTTCGTGCACGGGCACGACCCGCTCGCCGAGGTCCCAGAGTCGCTGCCCGCCGTCGCGGCCGGCCACCATGATCTCGCCGCGACCCCACAGGACCTCGAGCATCATGCCGGTGGACCGACCGTCGTCGTTCCAGCCACCGGTGCGCCAGCCCTCGGCCGTGCGGTCCTCGAGCTCGCGCGTGCGCAGCGGACCGCGTGCTTTCAGCTCGCGGAGGACGTAGCGGCGGAACCCGGCGTTCGCGGCCAGCCACTCGCGGATATACGTGTGGCGCTTGGCGTTGCCGTCGAGGAAGCGCCGCATCGCATCCCGATGGATCCCGAAGTCGGCCGTGGGCACGATGTGGGCCCAGTACTCGAAGAGCGAGTGTTCCTCCCACAGCATGCGCTCGAGGTCCGCGACCCTGAAACGCTTCCCGAGCCGGCTCCACAACACGAGGTGCTCCGTTCGGGCGACGGACGCGGTCGGGTCCATCTGCACCTCGCCGAGCCCGGCGACGACCTCGGCGATCGTCGTGGGCTGCGGCTTCGACAGCATCTGGCCCAGGACGGCGAGGCGCCGGGCGTCGGTGCGCGAGAGCTCGAGGGGCACGCGGCGCAGCCTACGGGAGGCGGCGGACATCGTCCGGCGTCGCCGTTGCTACCCAGCGATCGCCGCGGCCAGGCTCTCGAAGTTGTCGACGTAGCGCTGCGCGTCCTCGTCGCTCATCACGATCGAGGTCGTCCAGCTCTCCCACTTCGAGCCGGGGGACTTGAAGACGCCGCGGTTCAGCTGCCACAGCCACGCGAGCTGCGGCACGCGGTCGTCGATGTCCCACAGGTCGCGGTACTCGTGGATCGGCTCCGTGTGCCAGTCGATCGAGCCCTTCGCGCCCTGCAGCTTCATGCTGGCCGGCAGCCGGTACCGCTCGATGACACCGTTGCAGCCGTCGAGGATCGCGTTGATCTCGTCCAGCCGCGTGTACGCGTCCTTCGTCAGCACCTCGGTGAGGTTGACCTTCGCGGCCGCCATCGTGAGCGGGTTGCCGTTGAACGTGCCCACCTGGTCGAGCTCGCCGGAGATGACCATGCCCATGGCCTCCTCGGTGCCGCCGATCGCGCCGCACGGCAGGCCGCCGCCCATCGCCTTCGCGTACGCGATCAGGTCCGGCGTCACGCCGAAGGCCTCGGCGGCGCCGCCCCACGCGACCGTGAACCCGGTCTTCACCTCGTCGTAGGCGAACAGCGCGCCGTTCGCGGCGCAGATCTCCTTCAGCCGCTGCAGGTAGCCGGCGTCGGGCAGCACCACCCCGCAGTTCGTCATGACCGGCTCGACGATCATGCCGGCGATCCGGCCCGGATGTTCGGCGAACGCGCGCTCGGCCGCGTCCGCGTCGTTGAACGGCACGTTCAGCACGCTCTCCACCGCGCCCGGGATCATGCCCTTCGTCTGCGGCACCGAGTTCGGATGGTCGCGCGGGCCGGCGTCCTCGCGCGAGGGGAACACGCTCACCATCAGCGCGTCGTGGTGGCCGTGGTACGTGCCCTCGATCTTCAACAGCAGGTCGCGGCCGGTCGACGCCCGCATGATCCGGCAGACGTCCAGCGTGGCCTCGGTGCCCGAGTTGCCGAACCGCCAGTACTGCAGGCCGGTCCGCTCCGCGAGGTTCTCCGCGACGATGAGCGCGTCCTCGGTCGGCTGCGCGAAGTGCGTGCCGAGCTCCACCCGTCGCTGCACGGCCTCGACGATCTTCGGATGCGCGTGGCCCATCACCATGGCGCCGTAGCCGTTGTGGTAGTCGACGTAGTCGTTGCCGTCGATGTCCCACACGTGCGAGCCCTTTCCGCGACTGACGTAGATCGGGTGCGGCGGCCAGGTCTGCCAGCTCGAGGACACCCCGCCGGGCAGGTGCGCGGCCGCCTCCGACCGGTACGACAGCGACCGCGCGTGCTTCACGTCGAGGGCGGCCGTCTCCTCCTTCGAGAGCCGGTCGACCAGCTCGAGGTCGATCGTCACGTGCTCGGTCGTGCTCATCGTGGCTCCTCCTGCTGATCGGATCGTGGACCGGACGCGCGCGTTCACAGGCTACTGCGGGCGCGGCGCCGGATGTGCGGTTCCCTGCTCAGCTCGTCAGCATCGTCGCGAGCTCCTCGAAGTTCGCGACGTAGCGGCGGGCGTCCTCCTCCGTGTGCGTGATGGCCGTCGTCCAGGTCTCCTGCTTCGACCACGGCGACTTGAACACGCCCCGGTTCTGCTGCACGAGCCACGCGAGGTACGTGACGCGCTCGTCGATGTGCAGGCTGTCGCGGTACTCGCGGACCGGCGTGGCGCTGTAGATGACGGAACCCTTCGCGCCCACGCCCGTCACGTAGGCCGGCAGCCCCGTCGCCTCGATCGCCGCCGTGCACCCGTCCCGCAGGATCGCGTGGATCGCGTTCAGGTGGGGGTAGACGTCGGGCGTCATGACCTCGGTGAGCGCCACGCGGCTGGCCACCATCGTCAGCGGGTTGCCGTTGTAGGTGCCGGCCATGTCGTACACGCCGTCCACGACCGGTTGGTACAGCTCGCGCGTGGCGCCGATCGCGCCGCACGGCAGGCCGCCACCGATCGCCTTCGCGAGACACAGGATGTCGGGCGTGACGCCGAAGACCTCGGCGGCGCCGCCGTACGCGAGCGTGATGCCGGTCTTCACCTCGTCGAAGGCCAGGTACGCGCCGGCCTCGTGCATCAGGTCCTTGATGCCCTGCAGGTAGCCGGGCTCGGGGAAGATGACGCCGCAGTTCATCATGGCGGGCTCGACGATCATGCCGGCCACGTTGCCCCGGTGCTCGTCGAGCGCGCGCTTGACCTCTCCGAGGTCGTTGAAGGGCACCACACGGACGAGCTTCGCGAAGGCGTCGGGGATGCCCTCGGCCTGCGGCACCGTGACGGGATGCTCGCGCGGCCCGATCAGGTCGGCGTCGGGCGCCACCGAGAACATCAGCGCGTCGTGGTGGCCGTGGTAGCTGCCCTCGATCTTGATGATGATGTCGCGGCCGGTGTTGGCCCGCATCAGGCGCGCCGCCTCCAGCGTGGCCTCGGTGCCCGAGTTGCAGAAGCGCCACAGCGGCAGCTCGAACCGCTCGACGAGGTTGTCCCCCACCGCGTGCAGGTCCTTCGTCGGCTGCGCGAAGTGCGTGCCGCGCGGCGCCTGCTTCTGGATCGCCTCGACGATCTTCGGATGCGCGTGGCCCATCACCATCGCGCCGTAGCCGAGGTGGAAGTCCGCGTACTCGTTGCCGTCGATGTCCCACAGGCGGCTGCCGGCGCCGTGGTCGACGAAGATCGCGTGGGGCGGCGAGTCCTGCCAGCTCGAGGCCACCCCCCCGGCGACGGACCGCTCGGCGGTGGCTCGGTATGCGATCGAGGCCGCGTGCTTGGGCTCGAGGGCGGCCTCCTCCTGTGCGATGAGCGCGTCGACGCGCTCCAGATCGATCTCGGTCGGCTGACGGACAGCCATGGGGTATCGCCTCCTGTGCGGGCTGCCGTCCACCGTTTGAACGGTCGTTCAGCCTCTCGGGATGATACCCCAGGGCATCGATCCGGTGGCAATCCGGGTCCGCCCGGAGCGTCCGGCATTGGTATCGTTGAGCTCGAATCACATGGTGGCCGTAGCTCAATCTGGTTAGAGCACCAGGTCGTGGTCCTGGGGGTTGGGGGTTCAAGTCCCCTCGGTCACCCTCGTTCAGGAGCGCCAGGCACGCTTGCTAGACTGCGGCGGGCCTCTAGCTCAATCTGGCAGAGCAACGGACTCTTAATCCGCAGGTTCGGGGTTCGAATCCCCGGGGGCCCACCATCAGACCGTGCGGGCTTCTGCCTGCTTGGACGGTGCTGTGGAGCGCTCCCCGCGGGGACGAAGACCCGTCAAGCTGCGAACGGCGCCCGAAGCAGTCACCCCTCGCGATTCCGCATCGGCGCGGCCGATCCGTCCCAGCAACAGTCCGACCACGGCATCTTGCGGACCGGCGAGCGTGACGTCGGGAACCGCCGCCCCGCCCATGGTCAGGTGTACCTGCCCGCGGGACGAGATCAACGTCACCAGCGGCTCATCGTCGCATCGCAGTTCAACGGTGAGGTCTCTGCGGCGCGGATCGACGCCTTCGAACCGGGCTACCACCATGTGGCGAAGCCAGTTCGGTCGGAAATGGTCCTCGCCCCTCGGTCGGGCCATGAGCGGTCCGGCCCACCGCCCGAGGGCATAGACCGCCTCGTGAAGGTCCTCCCCCCAGGGCGTCAGCGCGTAGCGGCCGTCATCGAGCCGGCGGACCACTCCGTCCGCCTCCAGACTCCGGAGACGCTCGACCAACAGGTTGGTCGCGATCCCCGGCAAGCCGCTCAGGAGTTCGTTGTACCGGCGGGGTCCTTCCAGCATCTCCCGGACGACCAGGAGCGACCAGCGTTCGCCGACGACGTCCAGCGCCCTGGCGAGTCCGCAGTACTGCTCATAGGATCGCATGGCCGGGATTCTAACTTGACATCAACAAGTAGTCCACTTTAGGGTTTCAAGTAACCAGGAGACGGAGAGGAGAAGCCGATGAGCGAGTCGGTGAGAGAACTGGTCACCGAGTACGTCGCGGCCGCCGGAGACCAGCGGTTCGATCGGTTGGCGGAGCTGGTCCATCCCGATGCCACATTCGACGGCACCGTGAAGGTCCAGACGCGAGGGGCCGAGGCCTTCGTCCAGGGGTTCCGCAACCTCGGGCCGATCGTCGTGCGCAACGAGATACGCGACCTGATCGTCGAAGGGGATCGCGCGTTCGTCATGTATGACTTCGTCACCGACACTCCCGTCGGTCCGGTGCTCTGCGGGGAGCTCGTGACGGTCGAGCATGGACTCATCAGATCGAGCACACTGATCTTCGACTGGCGTCGGTGGCCCGAGGTCCTGCAGGAACTCCAGGCTCGCACGGGTGCTCCGCCGCCACCTCAGCCGGCGAACGCTTGACAAGAACGGTCAGGTCAGCGGGAGCGGGCGGTGCGTCTTCGCATGGTGCAGCCGATGCACGCCGAACCAGTCCTCGACGCCCGCGAGCAGTCCGTAGTGGTCGTAGGCGCCGTGCGGTCCTTCGTCCCGGCCTCGATGCCCGGGCCGGAGACGGCCGTCACCACGTGCCCGCCCCCGCCCTTGTTCGAGGACCCCTCGTCGAACGTGATGACGACGACGGCGCCGGCGCCCAGCAGGTCGGGCACCTCGTTGCGGAGCCAGTGATCACCGTGGGTGACCGAGCAGTCGTGCATGTCGTCGCAGATGTTGGGCGTGATGAACGTGAACGGTGCGAGCGCCGGTAGCGTCGACGGGTACGGCACGTCGTGCGCTCGGCACGTGTGCGGGAACAGGTTCGAGTAGTAGGGGGCGGGGTTGTGCTTGACCGCGTACATGCCCGACGAGCGCATGGCGCAGCGGGACGGCATCGAGCCCATCCAGGCGCGCCAGTCGACGCCGGCCGTCGTGAGCTGATGGAAGAGGTTGTTGGTTCGGTACGAGCGGCGCGGGCAGAGATCGTCGTGGCAGCCGCTGTCGGTCCCCGAGGTCATGTCCAGGTAGTTCGGCAGCGACGGATGTTCGACGGCGTGGTAGTTCGTGAACAGGGTCCCGCTCGGGATGAACCGGCGGCCGAGGTAGCGCGCCGACGTGGAGCCGACGATCGAGGCGTACTCCTTGTTCTCCAGGACGATGACGACGAGCGGCGGCGCAGTGGTCCGTGCCTCGGCCGCCGAGGGCGTCTGCAGCTGGAGCGCGGCCGGTGGGGACAGCACGCCGAGGAGCAGGAGCGGCATGAGGACGACGCGCATGCCGGCGTGGGGGGGTCGGCGTCGCATGAACCTCGATGGTACCGAGGTCCGAGGAGATCGCGGTAGCGGCGATCGGCGTAGGGCGGAGCGGCCGAGTCCGGCCTACGACACGACCCGGACCTTCAGAAGCACGGCGTCGGTCAGGTCGAGGGATCCCTGCGAGGCGCCCGTCAGGCGCCACCTGTCGCGAGGTCCCCGGCACAGCGCTCGGCCGTGCCTGCAGGAGCATCCGCACACTGACGTGCTCGCCGGGCGCGAGCACGACCTCGAGGCCCGCTGCCGGTCACCTCGGCCGTCACGTCGAGGCCCCCGGAGCGGTAGCGAGGCACCAGCGCATCCTTGCGGCCCGCGCCGGTGACGATGATCGTGTCCGTCGCCGTGCCGTCGTTCTCGAACCGCAGGAACGTGCGCTCGAGCTCACCGGGAGCGATCTCGCGGATCAGGATCTGACGGGGGTCCGGCCCGTACACGTCGTTGCCGGAGAACGACGACGTTCGCGACGGCGAGATCTTCGCGTCCGGCAGGAACGTGCCCGGCTCACCGCGGAACTCCACGACCAGGCAGATCGCGCTCGGGTCGGATGCGCGCAGCCCGCAGGCGCCCGGCGTCGGAGGAGAACCGATCGTCCCGATGGCCGCAGGGTCGTTCCCCTTGTACGAGTGCAGGATCAGCATCCTCGCGAACGCCGTCACGTCGAACTTGCCGGCCGTGGCCGGACACGGGGCCGGGCCGCCCGCAGCGTCGAGCTGCCCCGCGCACTCGTTGATCGGGAAGAGCTTGACCTGGCCCACGACGTCGTACCAGGTCGCTCCAGTCGCGGGTGGAGTGTCCGCTGTCGCTGCAGACGTACGTGGGATCGCTGCCGGGCGGCGAGCCGTTCAGCGAACGAACGTCCGGATATCCGTTCGCGATCCAATCGGAACGGTCGCTCGAGGCCGGCGTTCGTGCAAGTCGCGTCGGCCCCGACATCCCACAGGTCGAGGTTCGCGAATCCGAAGTCGCTGCCGGCCGGGTCCGTCACGGGCTCATCCAGAGCGAGCACACGTCGCCGACCTCGAGGACGGAGGGATCGCAGGCGGTGTCGTCGATCACGACGGGCACCGGGTAGGTCGGCACCGACCCGGCGCCCATCGCCGGCCACACCGAGCCCGCCACCAGGAGCGGCGCCAGGAGGAAGGCCCGGCGCATGCTGGCGTGGTGGACCCGGCCTCGCATGGACCTCGGATGCTACGCCCGAGTTTCCCGCGAAGGGAACCCCCGGCCGAACGTCGAGGTGGAGGGCCTTCGGGCGAGTTGTTGGCGGGGCGTGGCGCGTGCTATCCACACTGCATGCCCGTGTCCCCCCCTCGGCTCCGGCTGGCGCTCGCCGCCGCCCTGCTCCTGCTCGCGGCCGCTCCTGCGCGGGCCGGCGCGCCGATCGGCGCCGTCGATCCCGGCTTCGGCAGCGACGGACGCGTGCTCTGGTCCGGCTCGGCCTCGCCGCCGCACGACCTCGCGGTCCAGGCGGACGGGAGCGTCCTCGTGCTGCTGGACGCCCGCACCGACGACCCGGACGGCACGCCGGCCACCCGGCTGCTGCGATACCTGCCCGACGGCACGCTCGACCCGGCGTTCGGCGTGGACGGCGCCGTCGACGTCGCCGCCGACGGCGTGATGTTCGAGGAGATGACGGTCGCGCCCAGCGGCAAGATCCTCCTGGCAGGATGGACGCTGCCAGGCACCGAGGACGCCGGCGACATGGCGGTGGTCCGCCTGCGGCTCGACGGCTCGCCCGACCCGCTGTTCGACGGCGACGGCCTCGTGACGGTCGACGGCGGCCTGGGCGACCAGGCCTGCTCGGTCGCCGTGCAGTCCGACGGCAAGATCCTGCTCGCCGGCGAACGGTTCGTGGAGGGACCCGACCCGGACTCGCACGCCGACGACGCCTTCGACGTATCGGTCGTGCGGCTGTGGCCGAGCGGCACGGTCAACACGGCGTTCGGTGCGGGCGGCACCGCCACCCTGCCGGTCGAGGGCCGCGCCTGCGACGTGGTGCCGAACGCCGACGGCACGATCGTCGTCGGCGGCGTCGCCGGCCGCTTCGGCTGCCCGGTCATGCGGCTCACGTCGACCGGCACGCCGGACCCGACCTGGGCCGGCGACGGGATCGGCGTCTACCCGGGCGCCGAGACGGCCTCGCTCGCGACCCGGTGCGAGGTCGCCGTCGACGGCGGCCGAGCCGTCCTGCTCGCCACGCGCGGCATGCGGGTTCGGCGCATCCTCGCGAACGGACAGACCGACACGAGCTTCGGCGACAACGGCGTCGCCTCGATCGACTTCTTCGACTCCGACACGTACACGGGCGACGTCGTCGTCGACGGCAGACGGGGACATCGTGGTGGCGGGCTCGGCGGCCGGGCTACGGCGCGGCGACGACATGGCGCTCGCGAGGCTCTCCCCCACCGGCGTCCCCGACGCGTCGTTCGGCGCCGGCGGCGTGTTCGTGACCGACGCCTCGCGAGGCGGCGCCGGCGAGCAGCTCGACGACCGCGTCGATCACGTGGTGGTGGCCGGGCCGGACTCGCTGCTCGTGCTCGGCGCCGTCACCGTGCACGCAGGCGAGCGCCCGGCGATGCTCCGCCTCGGCCCGCTCTCGCTCGACACGGTCGCACCGCTCGCCACGATCGACCGGCCCGAGGCCGGCGCCACCTACGGCCAGCTCGGCCTGCTCGCGCTTCGCGGCACCGCCGCGGACCTGCACTCGGAGGTGGTCCGCGTGGACGTGGCGCTCCGCAAGAGCATGAGCGACGGGACGTGCACGTGGCTCGGCCACAACGGCGGCTGGATCGTTCGCGCGCTGCAACGCGCCGATCTGGCGCACGGCCGACGGCACGGTGTTCTGGTCGTTCGGCCTGCATCATCGGCTGCCGGAGAGCGCCGGCACGAAGGTCGTGAAGTACCGCGCGTACGCGCGCTCGGTCGACCGCGCCGGCAACGTCGAGCACGCGTTCGCGAACGGCCGCAACTCGAACGCCTTCGAGATCCGGAACTGACTACTGCTTGATGATGACGGGCGTGCCGAGCGGCACGCGGCGGAGCTTTCGCATGTCGGGGTTGTACACGCGGATGCAGCCGTGGCTCACCATCTCCCCCTTGTTGGACGCGTACGGCGTCCCGTGGATCGCCATGCGGCCGCCGCCCGGCCAGTCGGTCAGCACGTCGCTGAAGCCCGACAGCCCGAGGGCGAACACCCCGTAGGGGCCGGTCGGACTCGCCTGCGGCACGTGCGCCCAGATGTAGAAGGTGCCGGTGGTGGTCGGCCACTGCGGCTGACCGATGCCGACCTCGAACCGGTCGACGAGCTTCCGGCCGCGGAAGTGCTCGAGCGAGCGCTGCGAGAGGTCGATGACGATCTTGTCGTGCACCGGCTTCAGCTCGACGTCGGAGGCGTGCACCCACCCGTCGGCCTCGTTCGGCCGGATCGGCAGCAGGATACGGACCCAGTCGATGCCGGCGTCGTCGGTGCGCTCGCCGGTGACGAGCATCGCGAGGGCCTCGCCGACCGGGTTGCGCGTGTCGAAGGTCCAGGTCGGGCGGGCCTCGGGCGCCCAGCGCTTCCAGATGTCGAGGTGCTGCTGGATCGACCTCGCGGCCAGCGTGCCCTTCGGCTCCTGCTCATGGGTGGCGGGCGCGGTCGGCGTTGGGCTCGGCGCCACCACGACCGGAGCGGCGGCGGCGACCGGCAGCGGTGGCGGCTCCGGATGGGAGCACGCGGCGGCGAGGACGGCCAGGACGGCCACGATGGGAAGGAGCCTGCGGGACATGGACTCCATTATCGGCAGGGAAACCCCGATGGTCGACCGGTAGGCTGGAATCACGCGGGAGTGGCGGAACCGGCAGACGCGCTGGGTTTAGGTCCCAGTGTCCGAGAGGACGTGGGGGTTCGAATCCCCCTTCCCGCACCGTCGGGCCGTGCCTACGGAGCCTGGAACCGCGTGGCGATCACGTCCGCCCCACCCGTGCCGGCCACGACGACCTTGCCGTTGCCGAGGAGGAGCAGCCCCTTCCCGAGCGCGTTCGAGAGCGGTCCGACGCCCTCGCCGTCGACGCTGTACCCGGTGTCGAGGCTGCCGTGCGGCTTCAGCACCACGATGTTCGGCCCGCTGCCGAGGCCGTTCACGCCGATGATGCGGTGGTCCGGGGCGACGACGAGCGCACGGACCTCCCAGCCGACCGACAGCGTGTGGGTGACGACGCCGTCACCGTCGAAGGTCGAGTCCCGCGTGCCGTCGGCGTTCAGCCGCACGAACCCCGCGTCGCTCGCAGCGGTGTGCACGCCGAGCACGAGCTTGCTCCCGTCCGTGTCCAAGCCGTACGCGTAGTTGTCCGAGCCGTCGACGTCGACGGCGGTCCATCCGTCACCGCTGAACGTCGGATCCAGCGAGCCGTTCGAGCGCAGTCGCATCGCCAAGGTCTTGTAGTTGCCGCCGGAGGGTCGCTCCAGCCAGCCGGCCATGGCGAGCTTCCCGTGCGCCTGTGCGACGACGCGCCACGGCGAGTCGTAGCCGCGATGGCCGTCGGGGACCTTCACCATCACGCGACCGTGATCGCCGAACGTGTTGTCCGTCGTGCCGTCGGGATCCAGACGCAGGACGGCGGGGTTCGAGCCGTTCGAGTAGGCATCGACCTCGCCGACGACGACGATCTTGCCGTTGGACAGGATCGTCAGGCCGTACCCGTACGCGTCCCCCTGCGAGAAGTGGGCGGTGAAGACACCGTTGCCGGAGAACGAGGGATCGGGTGCGCCGCCGGCGCGGAACCTCGCGACGACGAACACGTCCGTCCCGGCGTTCGAGTTGCCGTATCCCGCCAGCACCACGCGGCCGTCGGGCTGGAGCGCGACGTCGGTCACGGCCGCCGACGACACCCCGGGGATCGGGGTGGACGAGATGCCGCCGCTGCCGTACGTGTCGAGGAGATCGCCGCCGTGCGTGAGGGCGACCGTCATGAAACTGGTGTTCACGCTCGTGCCGATGATGAAGGAGCCGTCGTCGCGCTGGACGATCCCGCCCACGTTCGCCGAGCCCCCGACGGCGACGGTCGTCGACCCGCCGGTGCCGAACGCGAAGTCCACGTCGCTCACGAGGGCGACGGCGGCCCCGTGTCCGAGCAGTGCCCAGACGGCGGCGACCGCGACGACGATCGAACGGGCATGACGACGAGATGTGGACACGGGACCTCCCTGGGATGGATGCGTCGGGGCGTGCCCGGCGATGGGACCACAGCAGGACGGGTGAAGCGAGCATCTCCGGCTGAACGGTCCGTTTCGGCCACCGAGCCTCCTGGGTACGCTCTGCACATCAACCCGAAGGAGGCAGCATGAGCACGCTGACCGGCGGATTCGAGCTGGCGTCCTGGGACGAGCAGACGACCCAGGAGCTGGAGGGCGAGCGGAAGCTCACCCGTGCGGATGTCACCCAGACCTTCACCGGCGACCTCGAGGGCGAGGGCTCGGTGACGTGGCTGATGTCCTACGCCGAGGACGGCACGGCCCACTTCGTGGGCATGCAGCTGGTGCGCGGCGTCATCGACGGCCGCAAGGGCGCTGTGGTGCTGGAGACGATCGGCGACTTCGACGGCACGATCGCGTCCGGCACGTGGACGGTGATCCCCGGCTCCGCGACGGGCGACCTCGCCGGCATGACCGGTACGGGACGCTTCGAGGCGCCCCACGGCCCGAACGCGACCTACACGCTCGAGGTCGAGCTGCCGTAGCTAGACGGCGCGCAGGCCGGACTGCTCGGCGGTCAGCGCGTCGCGCTGCGTGATCCGTCCGGGGAGCGCGATGACGAACCGAGCGCCGCCGCCGGGGCGGTCCTCGACGCGGGCCGTGCCGCCGTGCAGCTCGGCGAACCGCTTCACGAGCGACAGCCCGATGCCGACGCCGCCGCCGTTGGAGCCCGGGCCCTGGCGGAACGACTCGAACAGGATGAGCTTGAGATCGTCGGGGATGCCGGGGCCCTCGTCCTCGACGATGAGCTCGACGCCGTCGGTCCGGTCGCGGACCGAGACCCGCACCGGCGTGCCGAGCGGCGTGTGCCGTGCGGCGTTCACGAGCAGGTTCTCGATGACGCGTTCGATCATCGTGGGGTCGACCTCGACCAGGACGCGGTCGGCGTCGACGCGCACGGGGTGGGCGGACAGTGCCTCGCACTCGTGCATGACGCGGTTCGCGAGCGCGCCCACGTCGGTGAAGCGGCGGTCGAGCTGCAGCAGACCCCGGTCGATGCGGTCGAGGTCGAGCAGGTCGTTCAGCAGCCGGTTGGTCTTGCGGCCGCTCATCTCGATCACCTCGAACAGGCTCTCGCGCTGCTCGTCGGTGAGCTGGAGCTGCTCGCCGCGCCGGAGCGTGGACACCGCGCCCAGCACGGCCGCCGTCGGCCCCTTCAGGTCGTGCGAGACCGCGTGCAGGAGCGTGTTCTTCAGTTCGTTCAGATCGCGCAGCTGCTCGGACACGTCGTGCTCGTGCATGGCGACGGAGCGCTGCAGCTGGATCGAGTCCTTGAGGGTGGCGAGCAGGGCGGCGAGGATCAGGAACACGCCCAGGCGCACCGCGCCGTTCCAGTACGGGATCAGCCCGCTGCTCGGATCCGTGTAGATGTCGCTGTACAGACCGGTCGCGGCGGCGATCACGACCATGAACGCTCCCGCCCGGCGCCCGAGGTGCCAGGTCACGAGGCCGATCGGCATCAGGTAGAAGAGGCCGAACGAGATCGAGTACCAGGAGAGGTAGTCGAGCACCCCCACGACCGCGATGAACAGCAGGCCGAACATGAAGACGAAGGCCGGCGGCTTCTGACCGAAGAACGCCTCCGTGCGCATCAGGAGATGCTGTCGCTCCTCCTGCTCGGGCCCATGCATGGATTGGCTCACTGGAGCAATCTCGGCTCTGGGGGACGGCCGCTTGAGGCCCCGCTACCCGGTTTGCGGTAGCACGGAGTGCCTAGACACAGGTCAGGCACGCTCCAGCAGCTCGGCGAGGGCTCGGAACGCCCGGCCCCGATGGCTGATCCGGTCCTTCTGCTCGTCGGTCAGTTCGGCCATCGTCTGGTCCCATCCGGCCGGCACGAAGATCGGGTCGTAGCCGAAGCCGGCGACGCCTCGAGGAGCGCCGATCAGCGTGCCCTCGCACTCGGCCTCGGCGTCGATCTGGCCGCCGTCGGGCGAGGCCAGCACGGCCACGCACCGGTAGCGGGCCGTCCGGCCGCCGGCCGGCACGCCCTTCAGCGAACGGATCAGCTGGTGCAGGTTCTGTTCGTCGGTCGCGTCCTCCCCGGCGTAGCGGGCGCTGCGGGGCCCGGGCGCGCCCCCGAGGGCGTCGACCTCGATGCCGGAGTCGTCGGCGAGGGCCGGGAAGGTCGAGCGCCGCCGCCACCGCCCGCGCCTTCAGCGAGGCGTTCTCGAGGTAGGTGTCGCCGGTCTCCTCGACCTCGGGGAACCGCTGCGGGTCGTCCCGGACCGTCACCCACTCGACCGGCCAGGCCGCGCAGATCCGCGCGATCTCCCGCAGCTTGTGCGGGTTGCGGGAGGCGACGGCGATACGGGGCGGGAAGGCCATCTACGCGAGCGCGTCGTGCTGGATCTTCGTCAACCGCTCGATGCCGGCGGCGGCGAGGTCCAGCAGGCGCTCGAGGTCGGCCCGGGCGAAGGGCTCGCCCTCGGCCGTGCCCTGCACCTCGACCAGGCGCCCGTCGCCGGTCATGACGACGTTCGCGTCCACGTCGGCGCCGGCGTCCTCCTCGTAGCACAGGTCGAGCACCGGCTCGCCGCCGACGATGCCGACGGACACGGCCGCCACGCTGTCGCGCAGGACCTCGTCGCCGACGGCGCCGCGCTCCTGCAGGCCGCGGATCGCGAGCGTCAGCGCGATGTAGCCGCCCGTGATCGAGGCCGTGCGCGTGCCGGCGTCGGCCTGCAGCACGTCGCAGTCGACGGTGATCGTGCGCTCGCCCAGCTTCGACAGGTCGGTGACGGCTCGCAGCGAGCGGCCGATCAGACGCTGGATCTCCTGCGTCCTGCCGCCGGGCCGGCCCTTGTTGACCTCGCGCGGGGACCGCTCGTTCGTGGACGCCGGCAGCATGGAGTACTCGCCGGTGACCCAGCCGCGGTTCGTGCCGCGCAGCCATCGGGGCGCGTCGTCGGAGACCGACGCCGAGCAGAGCACGCGCGTGGCGCCCATCGACAGGAGGATGGAGCCGGCCGCCCACTCCTGGAACCCGAGCTCGTACGTGACGGGGCGCAGCTCGTCGGCGGCGCGACCGTCCGGCCGCGGGCTCACGAGCCGATCACCGTCGTCATGCCCTGCTCGGCGATCTCCACGGGGCCGTCGAAGGCCGAGCGGGCCTCGGCCAGCGAGATCGAGGCGTCGAGCGTGGGCACGATGTGCGTGAGCAACAGCCGGCCGACGCCGGCCCGCTTCGCGTGCTCGGCCGCCTGCCGCGCCGACAGGTGGAACGGCAGCAGGTTCGACGAGTCCTGGTAGGAGGCCTCGGCCATGAGGACGTCGGCGCCGCGCGCCATCTCGACGACCGTGTCGCTCGGCCCGGTATCGCCGGTGTAGGCGAACACGGCTCCCCCGGCCTCGATGCGGTAGCCGAGCGCGTTCACGCCCACGTGCTTCATCTCGAACGCGCGGACGTCGAACGGGCCGATCTGCACGCGGTCGCCGTCGACCAGCGTCCGGAAGTCGTACGTCTCCCCCATCACGTCACCGCCGTCCTCCGACACGAGGAGCGACAGGACGTTCGTGAATCCCTCCGGCGAGTAGAACGGCAGGCCCGGGTCGCCGAGGCCGCCGTAGTGCCGCGCGTAGAAGGCCGGGATCACGTCGACGAAGTGATCGGGGTGGCCGTGCGTGATGAGGACGGCCGTGATGTCGTTGATCGCGATGTGCTTCTGGAGGTTCGCGAAGGTGCCGGTGCCGGCGTCGAGCCAGACGTGCGCGCCCTCGTGGCTGACGAGGTAGCCACAGGTGGCGCCGCCCGGCGGCGGCCACGTCCCCGAGGACCCCAGGATCGTCAGTTCCATGCCCCACCTCCGACCGGCTCGGCGTGGGCGGCCCGGACCTCGGTCAGCTCCGGGCCCAGGAAGACCTCGGCCACGCGCTGGAAGCCGGCGGGGTCGCCCGTGGCGAGGAAGGTGTGCTCGGGGGGACCGGCGTCGTCGCGCTGGAGGCCCTCCTGCAGGAGGCCCCCGTACACGTCCTTCGCCGTCTCCTCGGCGCTGGAGACCAGGACGACCTCGGGTCCGAGCTCCAGCCCGAGCAGCCCCGACAGCAGCGGGTAGTGCGTGCATCCCAGGATCAAGGTGTCGATGCCTCCCTCTCGCAACGGCTCAAGATACCTGTGCGCGGCCGTCCGCAACTCGTCGCTGGTGGTGTCTCCTCGCTCAACGTGCTCCACGAACACGGGGCAGGCGGCCGAGAGCAGCCGGACCTCGGCGCCGGTGGCCGCCACCGCACGGTCGTACGCGCCGGAGGCGACCGTGGCCTGCGTGCCGATCATGCCGATCGTCCCGGTGCGGGTGGCGTGCACCGCGGTCCTGACGGCGGGGTCGATGACGCCGACGACCGGGATGCCGGCGCGTGCGGCGATGTCGCCGATCGCGCTCACCTCGACCGAGTTGCACGCGACGACGAGCATCTTCACGTCGCGGTGCACCAGGAGGTCGGCGATCTCCAGCGCGAACCGCCGGATCTCCTCCGGCGCGCGGGGGCCGTAGGGGAACCGCGCCGTGTCGCCGACGTACACGAGCGGCTCGTGCGGCAGCAGGTCGAGGATCGCGCGCGCGACCGTCAGCCCGCCCACGCCGGAGTCGAACACACCGATCGGCCTCGGGTCGCTCACGAGCCGGCTACCACCACAGGGACTCCGCGACGCCCTTCTCGGCGATCGCCACGTCCTCGGCCCAGGCGTTCGTCGACAGGTACTTCCATCCGCCGTCGGGCAGCAGACACACGACGTCGCCCTCGTCGATCTCCGCCGCGATCCGCTGTGCGACGTACACGACGGCGCCCGAGGAGACGCCGCTGAAGATGCCCTCGCGCGCCGTCAACAGTCGCGTGGTGCGCAGGGAGTCGCTGGAGTTCACCAGGAACTTCCGGTTCACCTGCGCGGGGTCGAAGATCGGCGGCACGAACCCCTCGTCGAGCGACCGCAGCCCGTACACGAGGTCGCCGAGCTCCGGCTCGGCCGCGATCACCTGCACGTCGGGGTTGTGCCGGTGCAGCGCGCGGCCGTTGCCGGTGAGCGTGCCGCCGGTCCCCATGCCGGCGACGAAGTGCGTGATCTCCGGCAGGTCGGCGATGATCTCCGCCGCCGTGCCCTCCTCGTGCGCGAGCGGGTTCGCCGGGTTCCCGTACTGGAAGGGCATGTAGTACTTCTCGTCGGCGGCGAGGGCGCGGGCCACCTCGATCGAGCCGTTCGTGCCCCGGTCGCCGTCGCTGAACACGACCTCGGCGCCGAACAGCCGCAGCAGGCCGATCCGCTCCTCGCTGGCGTTGTCGGGGATCACGACGGTGAGCCGGTAGCCCTTGCGGGCCGCCACCATCGCCAGCGCGATGCCCGTGTTGCCCGAGGTCGGCTCCAGGATCACCTTGTCGGGCGTGA
Organism: uncultured Actinomycetes bacterium; assembly: GCA_963828885.1. Classification (GTDB taxonomy): domain Bacteria; phylum Actinomycetota; class UBA4738; order UBA4738; family HRBIN12; genus JALYMB01. The sequence goes on along the minus strand of CAWHGC010000017.1, from coordinate 147,663 downwards.
GCTCGCCCGACGCCTCGGCCATCTCCACCATCTTCTTCGCGATGCGGTCCTTCGTGGAGCCGGTCGGGTTGTTGCCCTCGAGCTTCGCCCACAGGCGGACGCCGGGCTTCGGCGACATGTGGGGCATGCCGACGAGCGGCGTGTTGCCGATCGCGGCCAGGATGTCGTCGTAGCGCACGGTGCGAGTATCCCAGCGGGCGAGGGATCGACCGGCGGCGCGCTAGGGCGCCCGGTACTCCTGCTGGTCGGCGGACATGACCACGCCGTTCTGCACCTTGACCCAGAAGGGGTCGTGCGCGATGCGCACGTTCGACTGGTCGGTGCTGGCCATGATGGCGGCCAGCGTGGTCAGGCTCACGTTGGTCTCCCCGATCGCGCCACCGTAGTGGCGGATCGTGAAGAGGGCCCCGCTGCCGACCTTGCAGGATCCGCCAGTCGTGGCCGGTGTTGCGCAGGTACCGGCCGTGGAAGAGGTGCTCGCCGGTCGTGAGCGCACCGTCGGCGGTGGCGGCCTCGGCGCGCGGCGTCGCCCGTGTACCACCGCCCGAGGTCGATGACGATCATCGGCGGCGACTGCGCCGTGCCGGCCGAGAGCAGGTACGCGATGTGGCGGCCGTTCGGGACGGCCGGGCCGGTGACGGCGCGCAGCTCGGCCTGCGCCTGGTCCATGCGGTCGAGGGCTCGCTGCGCCTGGCCGGCGGCGTCGGCGTTCTTGCCCTCCAGGATGCTCTGGTGCTCCTGCATGCGCCGTCACCTGCTGGTCGAGCGCGGTCACCTGCGCCTGCAGCGAGTCGGCGCGGGCGAGTTCGGCGGCGGCCTGGCTGTGGGCATCGGCCGCATCGACGCTGAGCCGCGTGCGCCGCCTGATCAGCTGTCGCTGACCTGCCCCTGCTGCCACGCGTACACGAGGCCACCGCCCAGTGCCATCGCGGCGACGAGCGCCAGCGCCAGCAGCACGATGAGGGTCCGGGTGGTGCGCGGCTGCTCCGCCTCGGGGATCAGCAGGACATGGTCGGGCTCGGTCTGCGGGCTGAGCGTGGGCGTCTGCACGGCGGGACCTCCTCCGCCGGAACGCTAGTCCTCGCCATCGGTGCTGGTCAAGGCGTCGAACGGCCTACTGTGACCCGCCGTCCAGCCCGCGCACCCGGCGTTCGAGAGGGTGTCGGAGTGCCTAGCCGCCGGCGACCGCGGGGAGGATCGACACGGTGTCGCCGTCGGTCACCTCGGTCTCGAGCGAGCCGAGGTAGCGCACGTCCTCGTCGTTCACGTACACGTTGATGAACCGGTGCAGGCCGCCGTCGTCGGCGATCACGTTCTTCGTGATGCCGGGGTAGTTGGCCTCGAGGTCGGCGAGGACCTCGCTCAGCGTGGCGCCGGCGGCGGGCACCCTCGCCTCGTTGCCGGCGTGCTTGCGCAGGATCGTGGGGAGCTTGACGGTGACGGCCATCTCGGTCGGGTCTCCTTCGTCGGTCGGCTCAGCGTGCGGGGACGCCGCAGAACTGCTCGTAGTCGATCAGCTCGGTGATGGTGGGCTCCTTGCCGCACACCGGGCAGTCCGCGTCCCAGCGGATCTTCACTTCCTGGAAGTCCATGTGCAGGGCGTCGTACAGCAGCAGGCGTCCGATCAGCGGGTCGCCCTCGCCGGTGATGACCTTGATCGCCTCGGTCGCCTGGATCGCGCCGATCACGCCCGGCAGGACGCCGAACACGCCGCCCTCCGCGCAGCTCGGCACGGTGCCGGGCGGCGGCGGCGAGGGGAACAGGCACCGGTAGCACGGCGCCTCCTGGCCCGGCATGAACACCGTGGCCTGCCCCTCGAACTGGTAGATGCTGCCGTACACGAGCGGCTTGCCGAGGAACTGCGTGGCGTCGTTGACGAGGTAGCGAACCGGGAAGTTGTCGGTGCCGTCGATCACGACGTCGTAGGGCTCCATGATGTCGAAGACGTTGTCGCTGAACAGCAGCGTGTCGTGGCCGACGACCTCGATGCTGGGGTTGATGGCGCGCAGGTGGTCGACGGCCGACTCCACCTTCGAGCGGCCGACGTCCGCGTTCGTGTGCAGGATCTGGCGCTGGAGGTTGCTCAGGTCCACCTCGTCGAAGTCCACGATGCCGAGCGTGCCGATGCCGGCGGCGGCCAGGTAGAGCGCGATCGGCGACCCGAGGCCGCCCGCGCCGATGACGAGCACCTTGCTGTCGAGGAGCTTGCGCTGCCCGGCCCCGCCGATGTTGGGCAGGATGATGTGGCGCGAGTACCGCTGGACCTGCTCCTCGGTGAAGGGTGCGCCGCTCATGTGATCTTGAGCTCCTCCTCGGTGACCTCGCCGTCCTTGATGAAGAAGGAGCGCAGCACCGGCTCGTCGCGGTCCTGCAGCGAGACGATCAGGTAGCGCGTCTCGGGATAGAACGCCCGGTCCCGGTCGGTCTGCGACGGGAAGGCCTCGGAGTGCGTGTGGGAGTGGTAGAAGCCCCACGTCTCCCAGCCGCGATCCTCGATCTCCTCCGAGATCCGGAGCTGCTCCTTGCCGTCGAGCCGGTAGGTGGCGGGACTCGCGTCGATGTTCTTGACCGGGTACACCTTCACCGGCCGGCCCTCGGGCGTGGCGGCCACGACGCCGCAGCACTCGTTCGGGAACTCGCGGAGCCCCTGCTCCACGATCTCTTTGAACAAGACGCCGTCGAACTCGACCATGACCCTCTCGTGTGTGCTCGTGGGCACGCCATCTGGGCACGCCACTTGCAGGTGCAAAGCCTAGCAGGGAGGTCGGTTATTCCCCGACCCGGCCGGTCACCGTGACGTGGCCCGGCGCGCCCGGCAGCGTGACGCCGATCGCCGCGTGATCCTGACCACGCCGCTCGAGGGCGGCGACGAGCTCGTCGGGCCGCGTCGTCGCGATCAGCAGTCCCCCGCTCGTCTGCGCGTCGGCGAGCAGGAGCCGCTCGGGCTCGTCCAGCTCGCCCCAGTCGACGTGGGGGTCGACGAACTCGAGGTTGCGGCGGGTGCCGCCGGCGGCGACGCCCTCGCGCGCGAGCGGGACCGAGCCGGGGATGAACGGCACCGCGCCGGCGTCGATGCGGGCGGCCACGCCCGAGGCCAGCAGCATCTCGTGCAGGTGCCCGAGCAGCCCGAACCCCGTGACGTCGGTGGCGGCCTCGGCGCCGGCCTCGAGCATCGCCTCGCGACGCCTCGCGGTTCAGCGTCGTCATCACGTCGACGGCGGCGCGCGTGAGCTCGGCCGAGGCCCGCCCCTGCTTGATGGCCGTCGAGATCATGCCGAGCCCGAGCGGCTTCGTGAGGATCAGCGTGGCGCCGGCCGGCACCCGGGAGTTGCGGGCGATCCGGTCGGGATGCACGAGGCCGAGCGCCACCATCCCGTACTTCGGCTCGGGGTCGGTGATCGAGTGGCCGCCGACGACCGGGATGCCGGCGGCCGCCGCGACGTCGCGCCCGCCGCGCAGGACCTCGCCCAGCATCTCGAGCGGGAGGTCGTCGACCGGCCACGCGACGATGTTCAGCGCGAAGATCGGCCGGCCGCCCATCGCGTAGACGTCCGACAGCGCGTTCGTCGCCGCGATCCTGCCCCAGTCGTAGGCGTCGTCGACGATCGGCGTGAAGAAGTCGAGGGTCGCCACCAGCGCCTGGTCGTCGGAGAGGCGGTACACGGCGGCGTCGTCCGCGTGCTCGTTGCCGACCAGCAGCTCCGCCGGCACCGGCAGTGGCTCGAGCGCCGCCAGGACCTCGTGCAGCTGCGACGGGCCGAGCTTGCACGCGCAGCCGGCGCCGTGGCTGAACGAGGTCAGTCGAGCCAGATCGCGGATGTCGCCCATGTCGCCGAGCATACGGCCGGCGCCCGCGAGCGCCAGCGCGATGGCAGACTGGCCCGATGCAGCTCGCCGTCGTCGGGCACACGGAGTGGATCGAGTTCGGCCGCGTCGACCGCGTGCCGGGTCCCGGCGAGATCGCGCACGCGACCGACTGCTGGCAGGAGGCGGGCGGCGGAGGCGCCGTCGCGGCCGTCGCCCTCTCGCGGCTGGCGGGCGACTGCGACCTGTTCACCGCCTTCGGCGACGATCCGACGGGCGCGGCCTCGCGGCGGCGGCTGACGACGCTCGGTGCGCGGGTGCACGCGGAGGCGCGGCCCGGCGTGTCCACCCGGCGCGCGGTCACCCTGGTCGACGCCGAGGGCGAGCGCACGATCACCACGCTCGGCGAGCGGCTCGAGCCGCTCGCCGCCGAGCCCCTGCCGTGGCACCGCCTCGACGAGACCGACGCGGCGTACGTCACGGCCGGCGACGAGGACGCGTTCCGGCTCGCGCGCCGCGCACGGGTGATGGTGGTGACGCTCCGCGCCCTGCGCCGGCTCGCCGCGTCCGGCGTCGAGGCCGACTGCCTCGTCGGCAGCGCCCGCGATCCCGCCGAGGCCTGGGACCCGGACGCGCTCCCCTACCTCCCGAGGCTGCTCGTGCGCACCGAGGGGGCGGACGGCGGGAGCTTCGAGACCGCCGACGGCGAGCGCGGGCGCTACGAGGCGGCCGCACCGCCCGGCCCGGTCATCGACACCTACGGCGCCGGCGACACGTTCGCCGCCGGGCTCACGTTCGCGCTGGGCGCCGGGATGGACGTCGAGCGGGCGCTCGCGTTCGCCGCCGAGCGCGGAGCGATGTGTGTGGCCGGACGAGGTCCGTTCGGCGCAGCATCGCTGACGGACCGGCCCTCGAGCGCGGCTGAGCAGCGGACGGCACCCCGGGCGATACTCCCCCCGTGGACATCGGGGCCTTCCTGCGGCGCTACCCCCCGTTCGACGGACTCTCCGAGGAGCGCCTGCGAGCGGTCGTGCGCGCCACGCAGATCGAGCACTTCGCCGCCGGCACCGTGATCCTGCGGCAGGCCGGCGAGCCCGCGCGCCACCTCTCCGTCGTGCGCAAGGGCGAGGTCGAGCTGCTCGACGGTGGTCTCCTGCTGGACCTGCTCGGCGAGGGCGAGGTCTTCGGCCAGTTCTCGCTGATGGCGCGCGAGAGCCCGACCCTCACCGTGCGCGCCGCCGAGGACACCCTCTGCTACCTGATCGACGCGAGCGTCGCCGACGACGTCCTGGAGAGCTCGGCCGGCGTCGCCTTCATGGTGAGCTCCATGCGCCGGCGCCTGCGGCGCGCCGTCGACGCCGCGCAGCCCGAGACCCCCGACCCGCAGCTCCGGCCGATCGGCGAGCTGGTCCGACGCCCCGCCGTCACGATCCGGCCGGGCGCGAGCGTCGCCGAGGCCGCCTCGCTGATGGCGGCCGAGCGGGTGTCCTGTCTGCCGATCGCGGCGCCGGGCGAGCATCGCCCGCTCGGCATCCTCACCGACCGCGACCTCCGGACGAAGGTCGTGGCCGAGCGCCGCTCGCCCGACACACCGGTCGAGGAGGTCGCGACCTTCCCGGTCGTCACGCTGGCGGCGTCGGCGCCGGCCGGCGAGGCCCTCCTGTCGATGTTCGAACGCGGCGTGCACCACTTCCCCGTCGTCGACGCGGCCGGCGCGCTGGTCGGCGTCGTCACCGACACCGACCTGATGGGGCTGGGGCGGGACACGCCGTTCGCGATCCGAAGCGCGATCGAGCGTGCCGGATCGCCGGAGGAGGTGGCCGCGGCCGGCCGCGACCTGCCGGCGGTGGTGGCGAGCCTCGTGGACGCCAGCGCCGATCCGGTCGACGTCGGCCGCGTGATCGCGCTCGTCGTCGACGCGCTCACGCGCCGGCTGCTGGCCCTGGGCAGGAACGGCTGGGCGACGCGCCGTGCTCGTGGGCGTGGCTGGCGCTCGGCAGCGCCGCGCGGCAGGAGCAGGCGCTGCTCACCGACCAGGATCACGCGCTCGCCTACGACGGCCCGCCGAGCGTCGACGGGTGGTTCGCCGACCTCGCGGCGTTCGTCACCGACGGCCTGGAGTCGGCCGGCATCCCGCGGTGCCGGGGCGACGCGATGGCCGTGCACCCCGACGATGCGACGGCCGCTCGCCGACTGGGTCGGCGCGATGCGTGGGTGGATGGACGACCCGGGTCCCAAGGGCAGCATCCTGTCGTCGATCGTCTTCGACTACCGCCACGTGGCGGGCGCGCTGGACGCGCAGGCCGCCCTCGACGCCGTCGTGCGCGAGGCGCGCTCGCACCCGGGCTTCCTGCGTCACCTCGGCAGGCGCGCGCTCGGCGAGGCCCCGCCGACCGGCTTCTTCCGCGACCTCGTCGTCGAGGCCGGGGGCGAGCACGCCGGGCGGCTCGACGTGAAGCACGGCGGCATCACGATCATCACGAGCCTCGCCCGGGCGTTCGCGACGGGCGCGGGCCTCACCGAACGGCGCACGATCGAGCGTCTGCTCGCAGCGCCGGCCGCCGGCACGGTCGACCGTGGGACGGCGCAGGAGCTCGCCGAGGCGTTCCGATTCCTGTGGGAGATCCGGCTCACGCACCAGGTGGCGCAGGTGCGCGCCGGGGAGCCACCCGACGACTTCGTCGACCCCCACGGCCTGGGCCCGGTCGCGCGCACGGGGCTGAAGGAGGCGTTCCGCGTGATCACGCGCGCGCAGCGGAGCCTGGCCCTCGACCTCGGGGTGCGGCCGCCCTAGCGGCTGGGGCGGGAGGGTCTAACCCGTGCCGATCGCATGGAAGCCGCCGTCCACGTGGATCATCTCGCCCGTGATGCCGACGGCGAACTCCGACAGCGTGAACGCGATCGCGCGCGCGACCGGCATGGGATCGCTCACGTCCCAGCCGAGCGGCGCGCGCGAGGTCCACCCGTCCGCGATCTGGTCGAACCCCGGGATACCTTTGGCCGCAGTGGTCTTCAACGGGCCGGCGCTGACCGTGTTCACGCGGATCCCGTGCGGTCCCAGGTCGCGCGCGAGGTAGCGCGTGACGGACTCGAGCGCGGCCTTGCACACGCCCATCCAGTCGTAGATCGGCCACGCGACCGTCGCGTCGAAGTCCAACGACGCGATCGCGCCGCCGCGCTCCTGCATCAGGGGCAGCATGCCGGCGGCGATCGCCTTCAGCGAGTAGGCGCTGGTCTGGAAGGCGGTCTGGACGCTCTCCCACGGCGTGTACAGGAAGTTGCCGCCCAGCGCGTCCTGCGGCGCGAACGCGATCGCGTGCAGGAACCCGTCCAGGTATCCCCAGCGCGAGGCCAGCGCCTCCTGCACCGCCTGCACCTGCGCGGGGTCGTTCGCGTCCATCTCCAGCACGTCGGCCGGCGTCGGCAGCCGGCGCGCGCTCTTCTCGGTCAGGCTCATCGCACGTCCGAACGAGGTGAGCACGACCTCGGCGCCCTGCTCCTGGCACACCTGGGCCGTCGCGAACGCGATGGACTGGGGCGTGAGCACTCCGGTGATCAGCAGGCGCTTCCCCTCGAGCAGCATCAGCCCTCCCCGGCGCGACGTGACGGCAGGGTAGCACCGAGGTCCCGGGCGTTCGGCATGTGGCGGCGGCCCATCGGGTGCGGTCAGGACGCGGGCGAGATCGAGACGTCGGTGACGCCCCACTGCGCGCCGTCGGCGCCGACCGTGAACACGATCAGGTTGGCGGCGTCGTCGTGCAGGACCGCGTCGGGGATCGCCAGCGTGCTCGAGCCGCTCCATCCCCCGTCCGGACCGGCCGGCACCGTGCCGATCGGCACCCAGTTCACGAGGACGCGGATCTCGCCCTCCTGGGCGTCGTAGGCCCGGACCGCGAGGTTCCACGAGCCGGCCTTGTGCCCGACGCGGAACGTCACGTCGTGCGGGTGCGTGACGTCCTCGCCGGGGATGTTGCCCATCGCCGGCGAGCCGAGGGAGGCGGGCAGCGCCGGCGTCTGCACCGGGTTCGAGGGGATCGAGCGCAGGATCGGCCACTCGGCGGCCTGGGTGGTCGGGAACGTGTAGAAGCTCGAGCCGATGAGGCCGTGCTCCCGGACCGCGCGCACGAACCCGCGTGTCTCGGCGTTCGGTGGACTCGTTCGCGATGCCGCCGATCACGTGGATCGGCTCCTGATCGCTGCCGACCTCGTCCCGGATGATCTGGATGTTCCTCGTCACGTACGAGCTCGCGCCCTCCGAGCCCGAGACGCGCCAGGTGTAGTAGGTCATGGGCAGGAACACGTCGTAGGTGGCCGCGAGGTTCCCGTACGGGAAGCCCGGCCAGTAGCTCGCGTTGCGCTGCATGCCGCGCGGCGACGGGATGATGGCGCCGAGCGGGTAGTCCCCCGCCGCCTCGCGAAGGCTCGCCGACAGCTCGAGCAGCCGCTCGGTGCGCACGGACGGGTCCCGGACCTCCGGCGACTCGATGTCGAGCCCGAACGCGTCGAAGCCGTTGCCGTTGGTGGTCCGGAAGTTCACGGCCGCCAGCGAGCGCCGAAGATCGAGGCGGATGTCGGCGAACCCGGGCAGGTACCAGGCCACGATGCGGATGCCCGCGTGGTGCGCCGCGTCGACGAACGCGGCCGTCCGCTCCGGGTACACGAACGCGGACGGCCGGTTGAAGTTGGAGGTCTCCAGGTAGAGCGTGCGCACGCCCCGGGCGGCCATGTCGGCGACCGCCGCGCGCGGGTGCGACCAGGACGAGTCGTAGATGTCGACCCACGTCCCCATCCCCTGGAACGGCGTGAGGTCGCCGCCGGTGCGGGGCGGCGGCGGGGGCATCGACGCCACGGGGCCGAGCGGCGCGGCCCCGCGGCTCTCGCCGGGCACGGTGAGCGCGAGCGTGAGCAGCAGGCCGCCGGCCAGCACGAGCGCGGCAACACGCACGACCGGACGAGGCAGAGATCCGAGCGCGGAACGGAGGGAAGTCATCAACCCAAGGGTACCGGTCCCCCCTCCGAAGCCTTCTCCGGGACCCGCAGGAGGACGGGTCCGCCCCGTGTCTGTGAATATGCCGTCGATGGATCTCGGGCTGCAGGGGAAGGTCGCGCTCGTCACGGCCGCGTCGAAGGGCCTCGGGCTGGCGTCGGCGGCGGCGCTCGCTGCGGAGGGCGCCTCGGTCGCGATCTGCGCCCGGGACCCCGAGCGCCTGGCTGCCGCGGCCGCCGGCATCGGCCCCGACGTGCTGGCGATCCCCGCCGACGTGACCGAGCCCGACGCGCCGGCGAGGCTCGTCGCCGCGACGGTCGAGCGGTTCGGCCGCCTCGACATCCTCGTCGGCAACGCCGGCGGTCCGCCGCAGGCGCGCGCGCTCGAGGTCACCGACGAGGCGCTGGCCGAGGCGCTGAACGCGAACCTCCTCACCTCGATCCGGCTCGTGCGCGAGGCCGTGCCTCACCTGCGCGAGGCCGGCGGCGGCCGCATCTGCCTGATCGCCTCGAGCGCCGTCAAGCAGCCGATCCCGACCCTCGCCCTGTCGAACACCGCGCGGACCGGGCTGTGGGCCTGGGCGAAGACGGCCGCGCAGGACCTCGCGCCCGAGGGCATCACGCTCAACCTGATCTGCCCGGGACTGCACGCCACCGACCGCGTCCGCCACCTCGACTTCCACGGCCCCATGGGCGACCCGGCCGACTTCGGCCGCGTCGTCGCGTTCCTGTGTTCCGCGCACACCGGGTTCCTCTCCGGTGTCGCGCTGCAGGTGGACGGGGCCGCTACGCTAGGCCTCCTCTGACCGCCGACCGACAGGAGCGTCCATGAACGCCGCCGACCCCGCTGCGATCCTCGCCACCCGGTACTGGGAGGGGCTCATCGAGATGGAGCCGATCATCGGCACGATGGTCGGCGACGAGCGAAACGACGACCGGCTCGGCGATCCCTCCGACGAGGGCAGGGCGCGTCGCCTGTCGTTCCAGCAGGGCGCGTTGGACGAGCTCGCCGGCATCGACCGCTCCGGCCTCGACGTCACGATGCGCACGACCCTCGACGTGCTGGAGTCGATCGCGCAGCGCGACGTGGCGGAGATCGCGCACCGGTTCGACCGGCTGCAGGTGGTGAGCCACCTCTGGGGCCCCGGACAGCTGCTGGCGGAGCTCGGCTCCATGCAGCGGGCCGACACGGCCGAGCGGCTCGACAAGTACGTCGCGAGGCTGTCGTCGATCCCCGCGTACCTGGCGGCCGTCGACGACGTCGTGCGCGACGCGATCGCGTCGGGCACGCTCACGCCCCGCGTGGTAGCGGAGCGCGCCCTCGCGCAGACGGAGCGGCTGCTCGCCATCGCGCCGGAGGACACGCCGGCGCTCGCGCCGATCGCCGCCGACGACACGGCGGCGCGCGAGCGGGTCGTCGCCGTCATCCGCGACGAGGTCAACCCGGCGTACGAGCGATACCTCCAGGCCCTTCGCGAGTACCTGCCGCACGCGACGGAGACGATCGGGCTGTCGGCGCTGCCCGACGGCGACGCGATGTACGCCACGCAGATCCTCGCGTGGACGACGCTGCCGCTCGAGGCGCAGGAGGTGCACGACATCGGCGTCGAGCGTCTCGCGTCGATCCAGGAGGAGCGGCGGGCGATCGCCGCGAGCCTCGGCTCCTCGTCGGCCGCCGAGGCCATCGCTGCGCATATGGCCACGGGCGCGAACACCTTCGACTCCCGCGAGGCGCTGCTCGAGGTCGCACGCACCCAGGTGCAGCGCGGCTGGGACGCGGCGCCGGCGTTCTTCGGCCGGCTGCCCTCGGAGAACTGCGAGGTCCGCCTGGTAGAGGAGTTCCGCGAGTCCGACATGCCGTTCGCGTTCTACCAGCCGCCGACCGCCGACGGTTCGCGCGCCGGCCTCTACTACGTGAACGCGTACGACCTGCCCACCCGGCCGCGGCACCACCTCGCGACGACGAGCTACCACGAGGCCAACCCCGGCCACCACTTCCAGCTCACGATCGAGCAGGAGATCCCCGACCGCCCGACGCTTCGGAGCTTCGGCGGCCTGCTCGCCGGCAGCGCGTTCATCGAGGGATGGGGCCTGTACAGCGAGCGCCTGGCCGACGAGATGGGGCTGTTCGTCGACGACTACGAGCGGCTCGGCATGCTCGACGCGCAGGCGCACCGCGCGGCGCGCCTGGTCACCGACACCGGCATCCACGCGCTCGGGTGGACGCGCGACGCGTCGATCGAGGCGCTGGAGGAGGCCGGCGTGCCGCACACCGACGCCGTCATCGAGATCGACCGCTACATCGCGATGCCCGGCCAGGCGCTGTCGTACATGGTCGGCATGATCGAGATCGAGCGCGCGCGCGAGGCCGCCGCCGCCAAGGACGGCGCCGCCTTCTCGCTGAAGGACTTCCACGACCGGATCCTCGCGCTGGGCTCGCTGCCCCTGCCCTCGCTGCTGCGAGAGCTCGGCTGAGGACACCGGTCGCAGGAGCTGCTCGACCGGCCGACGGTGAGCCCGCCGTTCAGTCGCGAGTAGTCTGAGACGGACTAGTCCGACGCGGGCGCGCGGGCCCGCAGCAACAGGTACTCGATCATCCCGTGCTCCCACAGCAGGTCGACCTGCGCGAGCATCAGGCGGCTCGCCAGCACCTGCCCCCGGGGCACGCCCGGCTGCGGCCGTCGCAGCCGGTCCCGCACGGAGCGGAGCGCCGGCGCGATCGTGCGCGAGCCGACGAGCTCGGTGCGCACGTCCTCGAGGCCGGCCGCGCGGGCCTCGCGCGCGATCTGCTCGGGAGTGGCGACGGCGCCGGTGCCGAGGCCCCAGACCCGGAGCTGCGTGAGGCCGCTCGCCAGCTCGAGCGGCCCGCGCGGCCGGCGCAGGGTGGGGATGTCCGACATCGAGAGCACGCCGCCCGGCCGCAGCACGCGCACGACCTCGGCGAAGAACCGGGCGCGTGAGGGGAAGTGGAAGGCGGCCTCGACGCTGATGACGCCGTCGATCGAGGCGTCCCGGATCGGCAGACGCGTGGCGTCGGCGTTGACGGCGCGGGCGCCGGCCGCGGCCAGGTGTTCGCGGCCGGCGACGAGCTGGCTCAGCGTGATGTTGACGGCGGTGAGCGACCTCGGGCGCGTCACCTCCGCGATGACCGGATCCTGCGCGCCCAGGCCGTTGCCGACGTCGAGGAGATCGCCGTTCGACGGAAGGTCCCCGGCCAGCGTCCGAACGAGCCGGCGGACGGCCTGCGGGGCCTCGGCGGGATCGCTCCCGTCCCCCTCCCACAGCCCGAGGTTCAGCCACCCGGGCTCCAGCGCGAGGAAGAAGTCCGGGCCGAGGCTGTCGTACACCGCGGCGGCGGGGTTCGACCCCTGTCTCAGGACGCCGAGCGCGTGTCGAACGTTGCTTCGCGTCCAGCCGGCCACGCACCAAGCGTAGCGTCGGTTCCGAGCCCAACCGGGATCGAGACCGTGAACACGCTGCCGCCGCCGTCCGCCGCGGCGACCGACACCGTTCCTCCCAGGTCCGTCGCCATCTCGCGCACGAGGTGCAGGCCGAGACCGAGTCCTCCGAACTGCCGAGTGGCGCTCTGGTCCACCTGGTGGAACCGCTCGAAGATCGCGTCGACGTCCTCGGGCGAGACCCCGATGCCGTGGTCGCGGACCTCGAGCACGAGGGTCGGGCCGTCGACGCGGATCTCCACCGTCACCGGCGCGTCGGCCGGCGAGAACTTCAGCGCGTTGTCGACGAGGTTCGACACGATCTCCTCCAGCCGCTGCGGGTCGGTCCGGACGCGCGGCAGCGACGGCGCGACGACATGGACCCGCTCGCCCGCGTGCGGGCAGGTCCCGCACCGCGTTCGCGATCAGCCGCGCGAGGTCGGCCTCCTCGAACGTCATCACCAGATCGCCGTCCTCGATGTGCGCGCCGCGGAGCATGTTGCGGACGAGCCGGAACAGGCGTTCGGCCTGCAGCCGGGCGGCGACGAGAAGCTCGCCGCGCACGTGGGCGTCGTCGCCGACGTCGGATCGTTCGAGCGTGCGGAGGCTCCCGATGATCGAGGTCAGCGGCGACCGCAGCTCATGCGAGGCGGCCGCCACGAGGTCGTCCTTCATCCGGCCGAGCCGGCGGAGCTCGACGACGGTCTCGTGCTCGCGCTCGAGGAGGGACTCGAGCTGCACCGCCTGCTCGCGCAGCGTGGCGTTGCGCGCGCGCAGCGTCCGCGAGGCGCGCACGGCGATCGGCAGCAGGGCGCCGTACAGGAGGAGCAGCCCCACGAAGAACACGATCGACAAGCGTGCCGACGAGCCGGCGCACGTCGCCGTCGATGACCGAGTATCGCTGGTAGACCTCGGCGACGGCGATCGGATGACCGTTCGCGTCGAGGACCGGCACGTATGTCTGGTACAGCTGCTGCGCGAGCCGGCGTTCGAAGACGTTCTCGTCTTCCTGCAGGTCGGTGACCCCGCTCGAGGTCTCCCCCGCCATCACCTCGGCGAGCTCGCCGGCCTCGTCGGGGAACGCCCGGCCGATCAGACCCGGCTCGTCCGAGTAGATGACCGTCCCGTCGGCGCGCCACACCTTGACCCGTACGTCGCGGCCGTCGGCGATGACCTGCCCCATGATCGTGTCGAGTCGATCCCGGGCGACGCCGTTGATCTGCGCGGTGAGGTTCGTCTCGCGCAGGACCGGCGTCAGCAACGTCGTCACCACGAACCTCGCGTGGAAGTCGGCCACCTGCTCGGCGCGCCCACGCACCTGCCGCACGGCCAGCACGCCGACCACCGCGCCGACGGCGAGGAAGGCGACGAGGCTCGTCAGCGCGAACCGCAGCACGAGTCCCGGGCGTTCGCTGATATCTCCCGTTCGTCGGAACACGGATCCTCCAAGCCCGGCGGGGATCGGCCCCCGGCCCACCCCGCAGGTATCGGACGGTCGCGGGGCCCGACGTGAGCGGCCGATCCGTGCTCAGCGGGCGGCGCGCCAGGCGTCGCGCAGCTTCACGCGAGCACCGATCCGCAGGATCGCGCCTGCGTACAGCCTGCCGGCGAAGGGGATCGCGAGCGCCGCTGAGCCCACGAGCAGCACCGCCGAGGCGATCGCCTCCGGGACGGTCGCCGAGCCGAGGGCGATCCGCGGCGGCATCGCGAACGGCGCCGAGAACGGCACGAGCGAGGCGACCCGAGCCAGGGTCGACGACGGGTTGTCGACCGCCGACGATCGACACGAAGAACGAGCCGAGGATCATGAGGTTCAACGGCACGATCGCGTTCTGCAGCTCCTCCATGCGCGACACGAGCGCGCCGGCGACGGCGAACAACGACGCGTAGAACGCGAACCCGAACGCGAACCAGAAGAGCGTCACCGCCGAGGTGAGGACCGCCTGGCCCGGCACGTTCAGCGACGCCGGTGAGCGAGCGACAGCGCGACCGCGATCATCCCGATCAACAGGAGCTGCATCATCCCGAGCAGGCCGATGCCGATGACCTTGCCGGCCATCAGGTGACGGGCCCGGATCGCCGACAGCAGCACCTCGACGACGCGCGACGACTTCTCCTCGACCACGCCCGATGCCACCCACACCCCGTAGCCGAAGAACTGTCCGTACAGCAACAGCAGGGTGACGAAGGCGACCGAGGAGTTCACCTTCCGCGCGTCCGGCACCGGCTCGAGCGATCGTTCGACCATCGTCGGTGGATCGAGGATCGAGCCGACCTCGCCGGCCGACAGACCTCGGCCCTCGAGCTGGTCGCTGATCGCCTGCCGCCGGTGCGCCTCGGCGACCACGTCCTCGAGGGCCGGAGACGCCTCGGTCTTCACGATGAACACGGATCCCGCCACCGCCGCGCTCATCGCGCCCGAACGCACCGCCTGCTCGGCGGCCGCGAGATCGGGCACGATCGAGACCGTGAGGTCGACGTGCTGCTCGTGGGCGACCTGCTCGACGGTGTCGGCGAACGGCCGGTCCGCCTCGGCGACCGCGAGTCGGAACGAGGGCGCCTTGTTGCCGGCGACCGCGTTCACCAGGATGAACACGGACAGGACCGTCACCGTGATGGCAGTGGAGATCAGGAACCCTTTGTCGCGCAGGCGGACCCAGAACTCGCGCCTGGCGACGAGCCGCCAGCTGCCGCGGTCGGTCGCGCGGCTCTTCACGCCGGCACGACCTCGCGGAACAGCTCGGCGAGCGTCGGCTGCACGGCGCTGAAGTGCGCCACGTCGCCGGCGCCGCGCGCCACGTCCAGCAGCCGCTGCTCGTCGAAGCCGTCCTCGAGCAGGAGGGTCACGCCGCCGGAGACCTCGCGCTCCAGCGTCACGCCCGGGAGCTCCTCCCACCAGCGGTCGTCGGTGGCGACCTCGACGCGGTACAGCCGCCGGCGCCGGGACGCGCGCAGCTCCGCGATCGATCCCTGCGCGACGATCCTGCCCGCGTCGATCAGCACGACGCCGTCGCACAGCCGCTCGACGAGCTCGAGCTGGTGACTCGAGAACAGCACCGGCACGCCGCGGTCGGCCTCGCCCCGCAGCGTGGCGGCCAGGGCGTCCACCCCCACCGGGTCGAGGCCGGAGAAGGGCTCGTCGAGCACCAGCACGTCGGGACGGTGCACGAGCGCGGCCGCGAGCTGGACCCGCTGCTGGTTGCCGAGCGACAGCGTCTCGACGCGGGTCTTCGCGCCGCCGGCGACACCGAGGAGCTCCACGGTCTCGCGGGCCCGCCGCGCGGCGTCGGACTTCTCCAGTCCGTGCAGCCGGGCGAAGTACACGAGCTGCTCGTGCACGCGCATCTTCGGGTACAGCCCACGCTCCTCCGGCATGTAGCCGAACCGCCGCCGGGCGCGTGCGTCGACGGGCTGGCCCTGCCAGCGCACCTCGCCGCGATCGGCCTCGAGGACGCCCAGCACGATCCGCATCGCCGTCGTCTTGCCGGCGCCGTTGCGGCCGACGAAGCCGACCATCGTGCCGGGCTCGACCGAGAACGTGACGCCGTCGAGCGCAACGGTGCCGTCGAAGCTCCGGGCAACGTCGATCAGCTCGAGCACGGGCTCCCGAGGGCGTCATCCGGTCAAGGATACGGGGAGCCGTCGGCCGCAGAGAGAAGCGGCTCAGCCCGACACGCCGGCGACGCGGCCGATCCACTCGTCGTGCCCGAGTGCGTCCAGCACCGCGACGGCGAGGTCCCCCCGCGGGATGCCGGCGCCCGGGGCCTTCGCGTCGAGCTCCACCACGTAGGTGCCGCTGGCCTCGTCGTCGGTGAGGAACGCCGGCGCCAGCGCGGTCCAGTCCAGCGAGCTCGCCCGCACGATCGCGAGGTCGCGCCGATGCTCCTCGGCCACGACGTCGAACGGCGGCTTCACCGGACGGTCGTGGAAGACGGACGTGTTGACGGCGATGACGAGCCGGCGCGGGCCCGATGCCTCCATCGCCGCGACGATCGTGCGGGTCGCGTCGGACAGGTCGGTCATCGGCCCGGTCCCCTCGGGGATCGCCATCACCGAGACGGCGGCGTCGGCGCCCTCGAGGGCGTCCGTAACGGCGTCGGCCTCGCGGGCGTCGCCCTCGACGATCCGCACACCGTCGGGGAAGTCCGCCTTCGCACGGTTCCGGACGAGCGCCGCCACCTCGAGGCCGCGCCGCCGCGCGTCGGCAACGACGAGGCGACCGGTTCGCCCGGTCGCCCCGAAGATCGTGACGCGCATCGCCGCTCCCATGGAGCGGGAGCTTACGCCGCGTCGGAGGCGGCCGGAGCCGCCTCCGCGCGCAGGGCGACCGCCAGCACGTCGGCGACCTCCTCGGCGATGTGGAACGTCATCTGCTCGCGCACCTGCTCGGGCACGTCGTCCAGGTCACCCTCGTTCCGCTTGGGCAGGATGACCTCCGTGAGTCCCGCGCGGTGGGCGGCCAGCACCTTCTGCTTGAGGCCGCCGATCGGCAGGACCCGGCCCTGGAGCGTGACCTCTCCGGTCATGCCGACGGTCGGCCGCACGGCGGTGTCCGTCAGCAGCGACACGAGGGCCGTCGTCATGGTGACGCCGGCGCTCGGGCCGTCCTTCGGGCACCGCGCCGGCCGGCACGTGCACGTGGAACCGGCCGCGGAGCTTCCCCGGCTCGATGCCGAGCTCGGCCGCGTGCGAGCGCACGTAGCTGAGCGCGATCTGCGCGGACTCCTTCATCACGTCGCCGAGCTGTCCGGTCAGCGTGAGGCCGTCGTTCTCGGACGAGTCCTCGCGCGTGGCCTCGATGAACAGGACGTCGCCGCCGGTGCCGGTGACGGCGAGGCCGGTCGCCACGCCGGGCACCGAGGTCCGGTCGGCCGCCTCGAAGAAGAACTTCGGACGGCCCAGGTACGTGCGGACGTCCCCGGCGTCGACGGTCACGGGCGCCGTGGCGTCGCCGGCCGCGATCTGCGTCGCCACCTTGCGCAGGGCCTTGCCGATCTCCCGCTCGAGGTTGCGCACGCCGGCCTCGCGCGTGTAGTCGCCGACGATCGCGCGCAGCGCCTCGTCGGTCAGCGAGACCTCGTCCGGACGCAGCCCGTTGCGCTCGACCTGGCGCCCCACCAGGTGGTGCTTGGCGATGGCGACCTTCTCGTCCTCGGTGTAGCCGTCGATGCGGATGACCTCCATCCGGTCGAACAGCGGCCCGGGGATCGTCTCGACCACGTTCGCCGTCGTGACGAACAGGACCTCCGACAGGTCGAGGTCGACGTCGAGGTAGTGGTCGCGGAACGTGTGGTTCTGCGCGGGGTCGAGGACCTCGAGCAGCGCGCTCGAGGGATCGCCTCGCCAGTCGGCGCCGACCTTGTCGATCTCGTCGAGCATCATGACGGGGTTCTTCGTGCCGGCGTCCTTCAGCGCGCGCACGATGCGGCCGGGCAGCGCGCCGACGTAGGTGCGGCGGTGGCCGCGGATCTCGGCCTCGTCGTGGATGCCGCCGAGCGACACGCGAACGAACTTCCGCCCGAGCGCCCGCGCCACGGACTCACCCAGCGAGGTCTTGCCGACGCCGGGAGGACCGACGAGCGTGAGGATCGCGCCCGAGCCCCGCCCGGTCGCCTCGCCGAGCCCGCGCTCCTGCCGGAGCTTGCGCACGGCCAGGTACTCGAGGATGCGGTCCTTCACGTCCTCGAGGCCGTCGTGGTCGGCGTCCAGCACACGGCGAGCCCCCGCGATGTCGAGCGTGTCGTCGCTGCGCACGCTCCACGGCAGCTCGGTCATCCAGTCGAGGTACGTGCGGATCCAGCCGTACTCCGGCGACTGCTCGGAGGTCCGCTCCAGGCGGCCCAGCTCGCGCTCGGCCTCCGCGCGGACGTCCTCGGGCATGCCGGCCTGCTCGATCTTGGCGCGGTACTCCTCCACCACGTCGCCGTCGGCGTCGTCGCCGAGCTCCTTGCGGATCGCGCTCATCTGCTCGCGCAGCAGGAACTCGCGCTGGCGCTTCTCCATGCCCTCGCTGACGTCGGTGCGGATCTTGTCCTTCAGCTCGATCTCGGCGAGCGTCTCCCGCGCCCACGCCGTCACGAGCTCGAGGCGATGCTCGACGTCGAGGGCCTCGAGGACCTCGATCTTCTGCTCGAACGACAGGTCCGGCGAGTAGCCGCTGGTGTCGGCGATCGCGCCGGGGTCGCTGATGCCGCGGAGGAACTCGGCGACCTGCGGCACGCCGCGCGACTCCACGATCGACTCGATGACGGCCCGGTACTCGCGCGCGAGCTCCCTGGCCCGCGCGGACGGGGCCTCGGCGTCGTCGGCCGGCTCCACCTGGACCCAGAGTGCGTCGCCGGTGCCGGCCACGCCCACGCCCACCGACGGCGCGGTGGAGGCCTCGGATCACGAGGGCCTCCTGCCCGCCGCGCAGACGGCCGACGTCCTCGACCTTCGCGACGGTGCCGATCCTGGCGTAGCGGCCATCGAGGCGTGGGACGAGCAGCAGTTCGCCGCCGTCGGCGGCCTCGACGGCGGCGGCGGCCTCGTCGGACTCGATCGTGAGGGTGACGACCATGCCGGGCAGGACGACGCCGGTGGTCAGGGGCAGGAGGGGGAGGGCTTGCGTGTCGATCGCCATGACGGTGCTCCTTCGGATGCGTGCAACGGTCCCGGGCACCTCCCGGGGCCTCACGCTCCCTGGAACGTCCGGCTGCTTCGTGCCTATTCCCGTCGGGTAATCGTGATTACACCCGGATTCGGGTATGCCCGGGGCCGTCTCCCCGCCGATACGGGGATTGCCATGCAGACCGACCCGACCACGGGGCTCACCTGCAACGCCTGCGGAGCGGACAACGCCTCGGGCGCGGACTTCTGCTGGCAGTGCTTCGCCCCCTTCCACCGGGTGGCCCCCGCGCGTCCCGCAGCGCCGCCCACCGCCGGGCCCACGTGGATGAGCTCGCGGCAGCCGGTGGCGGGGCCCGCCGTGAAGAAGCGGCGCTCCTACCGGACCTTGATCATCGCCGCCGTCGTCGTCGTCGGGGGGCTCGTCGCCTACGGCTCGGCCTCGAGGACCCACTTCTCGATCCCGGAGTCCATCGACGGCGTGCCCCGGATGCACGACGTGACGTCGCAGCGGTTCGAGGCCGCGGTCGCGAAGTGGGGCGAGGAGAGCGACGGCCTGTCCCTCCAGGGTGCCGCGTACGGCAACGGGATCACCCCCGACTTCGCCGTCGGCGCTGCCGACGAGCCCGTGAAGAACGACCCCGACGACATCCTGCGCCTGGTGGTGGCGTCGCTGATCCCGGGCGGCCAGGACACCGCCACGCTCAGCGGCGCCGACGGCTCCTTCGAGTACCGGTGCGTGCAGGCCGTGGGCCAGGTGTCGATCTGCGTGTGGAAGGAGCCGGACAACAGCGGGTTCGTGGCCGCCAACGGCCGCTCGCCGGCCGACACGCTCACGTTGACGCGCAGGGTGCGCGACGCGATCGAGAGCTGACGCTCCGGGTCAGTCAGGCGGGGCGACCCGCACGACCGTGCCGGCATCCAGCAGCGGGAACCACAGGTCGCCCTCGGCGGCCGCGACCAGCTGGTTCGCGTTGATCGAGCCCTGGTCGGAGACGACGAAAGTGCCGGTCACCGTGCTCGCTGCGGGATCGACCCGCTGCAGCAGCGGGCCGTAGTCCGTCGCGATCCACAAGGATCCCGCGAGCGCCACGATGCCGTCGGGGCTCACCTCGGTGTCGACGGAGCCGACCACCCGGTTCGAGGCGGGGTCGATCTCGGTGACCGTGTTCCCGTCGAGGTTCGTCACCCAGACGCTGCCGGCGAACGCCGTCATGACCTGCGGGCTGAAGTCCGTGGGGATCGTCGCCAGCACCCGCTGCGAGTGTGGGTCGATCCTCGTCACCGTGCTGCCCAGGAACGCCGAGACCCAGACGCTGTCGGCCGTGTAGATCGCGAACCGCGGCTGCTGGCCGACGGGCACCCGGGCCACGAGCTTGCCGCGCGACGGGTCGATGCGCCCCACGGCGTCGTCGTCCTCGCACACCACCCACACGCCGCCGCCGCCGATCGCGATCCCCTCGGGCGCGGCACACACGGCGATGGTGTCGGTCACCGTGTTCGTCGCCGGATCGATGCGGGACACGGTGTCGTCGCCGGAGTTCGAGACCCACACGGACCCTGCGCCGACGGCGACCTCCAGCGGTACCGCACCGACGGGGATCGTGGCGAGCACCTCGTTCGTCGCCGGGTCGATCCTGCTCACGGAGCCGGTGCGGCCGTTCACCTCGGCGTTCACGACCCACAGGGCGCCGGCGCCCGCGGCGATCCCGATCGGGTCGTTCCCGACCGTCACGGTGGCGAGGATCTCGACCGGCCGGGGGCCAGACGGGGAGGCAGAGGGGGTCGGGCTGACGCTGGCCGAGGCGGCCGGAGCCCGGTCGCCGCCGCAGGCGGCGAGCAACGCCAGTACGAGCGCGGCCGAGACCGTCCGATGACTCCGACCCATCGCCTCTGTGTACGCAGCCTCGAGAACCGCGGGATTCGGGCGGTGGCCGGCGGTAGGCTCGCCGCAGATGCTGCGGTTCGCCACCTTCCTCGCGCCGAGCATGGAGCCGGTCTACGCCTGGATCGCCGAGGCCGTGGCCGCCGGGCTCGGCACCATCCGCGGAGCTCCATGTCGGCCGGAGCTACGAGGAGCTCGCCGACGGGCGCGCCGACCTGGCCTTTCTCTGCGGCCTCCCGTACGTGCACCTGGCCGACGCGCCGACCCCGTTCGTCGTGCCGGTCGCGGCACCGGTCCTCGAGGGCGAGCGCTACCGCGGCCGCCCGATCTACTTCTCCGACGTGATCGTGGCCGCGGACTCGCCGTTCCGCAGCTTCGAGGAGCTGCGAGGCGCGTCGTGGGCGTTCAACGAGCCCGACTCGCAGTCGGGGTTCGGGGTCGTGCGAGCGCATCTGGCGGGGCTGGGAGCGACCCGGGGCTACTTCGGGCGCGTGGTGGAGGCCGGCTTCCACGACACGGCGATCCGCATGGTGGCCGATGGCGGGGTGGACGGCGCTGCCATCGACTCCCAGGTGCTGGCGATCGCGCTGCGCGACGAGCCGGAGCTGGACCGCCGGCTGCGCGTGGTGGAGACGATGGGCCCGTCCACGATCCAGCCCGTGGTGGCCTCGGCGAACCTGGAGCCCGAGGTGCGGGAGACCGTCCGGCGGGCCCTCACGAACCTCGGCGACGAACCGGCTGCGCGCGAGCCCTTCGCGCGCGGCCTCCTGCGGAGCTTCGTGCCCGTCGAGGACGGCGATTACGACGACATCCGCGGCATGGAGGCGGCCGCCGACGCCGCCGGGCTCGAGGGTCTCGGTACTCCCGTCGGGGCGACCCAGGAATCCGTCCATCGGGGTAAAGATTCGGACCCCGAACGACCGACACTAGATGTATGAGTATGCACGAGGTCATCTGCCCGACCTGCGGAGCGATCAACCACGCCGAGGCCGACACCTGCTGGCGATGCCTCGCGCAGGTGCACCCGGCGGCGCAGGGCTCCCCGACCCCGTCCGCGCAGACCGCCTCCGCCTGAGCTCCCACCCGGCCGAGGCCCCTCCCCGCCCCAGAGATCAGCCAGAGATCCGACGAGGGATCCGACCGGGGATCCGAACTGTCCGCCGCCGGCGGGAAGCATCCAGCCCGTACCCTGTGTTGTGACCTGGGACGCCTCCGGGCGTCCGTCCGCGCTCCGGGCCCGCCGGATCGCCGCCGACCGCGAAGGGAGCACCACCGTGGGGCTGTTCGGATTCGAGGGAGACAACGCTCGCGAGAAGGTCATCGTCCTGCTGACCATGTGCTTCGCCCTGGCGATGGCCATGCTCGACAACACGGTCGTCAATGTGGCCCTGCCGACGCTGAGCCGTGAACTGGGTGCCGGCATCAGCGACCTCCAGTGGATCGTGGACGGCTACGTGCTGGCGTTCGCCTCCCTGCTGCTGACCGGCGGGATCTTGGGCGACCGATACGGGCGCAAGAAGATGTTCCTCACCGGTCTCGCCATATTCTCCGCCGCGTCGCTGCTGTGCGGCCTGTCGAACTCGAGCGGCCAGCTGATCGCCTTCCGCGCGATCCAGGGCGTCGGCGCCGCGCTGCTGATGCCGGGCACGCTCTCGATCCTCACCGTCACGTTCCCGCCGCGCGAGCGCGCGAAGGCGATCGGGCTGTGGGCCGGCGTGTCCGGCCTCGCGCTCGCCCTCGGGCCGACGCTCGGCGGCTACATGGTCGAGCACCTCGGCTGGGAGTCGATCTTCTTCCTGAACGTCCCGATCGGGATCGTCGCGTTCTTCCTGGCCGTGCGGAACGTCCGCGAGAGCGTCTCGGAGGAGGCGCGTCAGTTCGACATCCCGGGGCTCCTGCTGGGCACCGCCGGTCTGTTCAGCCTCACCTACGCCCTGATCGAGGCCAACCAGAAGGGGTGGAGCGACCCGATCATCGTCGCCACGCTCATCGGCGGGGCCGCCCTGATCGTCGGGCTGCTCGTGTGGGAGTCACGCTCGCCGCACCCGATGATGCCGCTCTCGTTCTTCAAGATCCCCGCCTTCTCCGCGGGCAACGCCGTCGCGTTCTCCATCTCGCTCGGCATGTTCTCGACGTTCTTCTTCCTCAGCCTGTACATGCAGAACCCGTTCCTGCACGGCTACACGGCCTTCGAGGCAGGTGTGCGGTTCCTCCCCATGACGCTGATGATCGTCGTCACCGCCCCCCTCGCCGGACGGTTCGCGTCCAAACACGGGTCGCGCGCGCCGATGACGTACGGCCTGCTGCTGGCGGGCGGTGGGTTGCTGGCGCTCTCCAACATCTCCGCCGACACGTCGTACTGGGCCATGTTCCCGATCTTCGTCATCATGGGCCACGGCATGGGAGCGACCATGGCCCCCATGACGGCCGCGGTGATGAACTCCGTGGGACCCCAGCGCGCGGGCCTCGGCTCGGCCATGACGAACACCAGCCGCGAGGTCGGCGGCGTGTTCGGCATCGCGCTCCTCGGCACGCTGCTGTTCACGAGGTTGAACGCGGCGCTCGGGCCGGCGCTCGCCTCGATCGGACTCAGCCCCGAACAGCGCGCCGGCATCGCGACCGCCGCGAGCCACGGCGTGAGCGACTTCAGCAGCTTCGGCCTGACGGCGGCGCAACGCGACGCGGTCGGCACCGCCTTCGGCGACGCGTTCATGAGCGGCTTCCGCGTGGCGCTGCTGGTGGCGGGCTCCGTGCTGCTCGTCGCCGCCGTCGTCGCGAACCGGTTCATCCCGGGCCGCGAGGCACTGGCCGAGCACCATGCGGAGCCGGGGGCCGAGCCCGTCGGCCGGCCGATCCCGCTCGAGGCCTGACGCAGCTCAGCTCAGCGGCACCGACGCCGAGTAGACGTCGAACGCCGACAGCGCACCGTCGGGGTTGTCGGCCGTGCTGTTCGAGTTGTCCGCCCAGGCCGGGTGGGCGACGCCGGCGGTGAACGCCAGGCCCGTGTAGTCGCCGAAGCCGATGCCGTTCTGCGCGTCCTCGGCATTGGACGCCCCCTCCGCCACCCGGATGTTCGGGCCGAACGAGGCTCCCCCGTCGGTGCTGAAGGCCAGGAAATACATCGCGTCGTCGTTGGGGATCCCGTCGGTGTCCCCGATGCCGCCGAGGCCGTCGTCGCGCCGGGCGTCGTGGAAGCCCACGGCGATCGCGCCGGTCGCCTGATCGATCGCGATCCTCGGCAGGAACTGGCTTCGCCGGTTCATCCGGTCGTCGTTCACGCGCACCGGCGCCGACCACGTCTGGGCGCCGTCGTCGGACGACCGAACCCAGATGTCGGTGCGATCCGAATCGTTGGGCTGCTCGTCGGTGTAGACGAGATACAGCCGTCCCGCGAACGGCCCGCTGCTGCGGTCCCACACGAGGCCGGTCTCCGCGTCCACCGTCCGATCCAGCTGCGGTCCGACCGGCTCGAACTGCCGCACGTTCGTCGTGCCCGGCACCTGCGCGTCTCCGAACCCTCTGGGGCCGAGCCCGTCCGGGTCCACGTTCACGCGCATCGCCGTGTACGCGTACTCCCCGTGGAGGTCGCGGTCGCGCGTGCAGACCTGCACCACCTGTCCCGCCGGGCCGATCTGGATGTCGCCGAAGCTGCACCCACGCGTTCCCGGCACGTCCTGCGTCCGGTGGAACCGGCCCACGTCGCCCGTGCCGAAGACCCGCGCGCCGGCCGCCTGGATCGAGCCGTTGTTCCAGACGAGCCAGACCATCCCGACCCCCGCCACGATCGTCGGCTGGTCGACGAAGCTGCCCTGACTCTCACCCCGGCGAACCGTTCGGGAGGTGGAGTCCGCGGCCGCGTGCTGCACCGGAGGCGCATGCAGGACGGTCAACAGCTGCCACGAGTCGCCGGCGTCGGTGCTGATGGCGACCGGGATCACGTCGAAGCGCTGGTCGTCGAGCCAGGACAAGAACAGGTTGCCCTGCTCGTCCCAGGAGATGGAGGGGTCGCAGCAGGCCCGGCCCAGCGCGTGGCCGGTCGCGATCAGCCGCCGGGTCCACGTCGCCCCGCCGTCGTGCGAGACGCCGACGAACAGCGCCTGGATCGTGGTGTTGGACACGACCACCACGTTGGCGGGGTCGTTCGGGTCGACCGCGATGGCGGCCTCGCTCTGGTTGCCGGGGCGCGCGCTCACGTTGACGACCTGCAGCGCGCCGGCTCGCGCCGGCGTGGCGGCGATGGTCAGGAGCTGTGCGGCCAGAGCCAGGGCGGCGAACGCGCGGCGAGGAGCCCTAGGCGTCGCCGCCCTCCTTCACCTGCTCCTGCGGCGCCGCCTCCGACACCGCCGCCGCCTCGCCCGCCTCGACGGTCGACGTCGCCTGCGGCTCCATGCTCGCCGGCGCGAGGCCGAGGCCCACCCGCAGCGCGTCCAGCCTCGAGGCCGCCTCGGCGTCGAGCTGGGCCTTCTCGACCTCCATCATCTTCGAGCCGACGGAGTCGGTGCGGATCTCCGATTCGCCGAGCGCCTTCGCGTACCGGGTCTCGATCTTGTCGCGGACCTCGGCGAGGGTGGGCACGTCGCCCTTCGGGGACAGCTCGTTCATCTGCTTGAGCGCGGCGTTCATGCGCTCCTGCATCTTCGCGTTGTCGAGCTGCGACAGGAGCTTCGAGCGCTCCGCCAGCTGCTTCTGGAGGTTCAGCGCGTTGGTCTCCACCGCCTTGCGCGCGGCCATCGCGGCCGTGATGGACTGGTCGTGCAGGCCCTTGAGGTCCTTCATCGAGGCCTCCTCCGCCACCAGCTTCATGGCGAAGGACTGCGCGGCGTCCTCGTACTGCGTGGCGGCGCCGGTGTCGCCGGCGCGCGTGGCCTTGTCGGCCATCAGCAGCGCCTGCCGGGCCGAGCCCTGCAGCTTCTCGACCTCCTCGATCGCTCGTCCGAGCTTCAGCTCGAGCTGCTTCTGGTTGCCGACGACGGCGGCGGCCTGCTGCGAGAGCAGCTCGTGCTGCTTCTTGGCCTCCTCGATCGCCTGCTCGATCTGGATCTTCGGGTCGGCCTTCTCCTCGACCTTGCTGCTGAACGCGGCGGTCACGTACTTCCACCAGCGCTGAAGGGCCTTGAACATCTGAGATCACTCCCTCTGGTCGGTGCCGTCGGATGCTACGCCGTCACCCGCGTAGGCGCCGAGCGTGCGCCGCGAGAGCTGCTCGGTCTCCGCGAGGCCGGAGCGCAGCCCCTCGAGCTCGTCGGCGAGTGCCTCGAGCTGTGCGGCGCCCTCCACCGGCGACGTCGCGGTCTCGGAGAGCGCCAGGATCTCCGCGAGCTGCGCGACGAGCCGCTCGAGGCCGAGCGCCCCCGACTCCATGCGCGCGAGCAGCATCGCGAGCGACTGCTGGAGCCGCGCACCGATGTCCATCTGCTCGCGCACGGACTCGAGCGACTTCTCGATCTCCTCGTGGATGTCGGCGTCGGTCGTGGCGTTCAGCGTGAGCTGGAGCCGCCGGCCCTCCTCGGCCAGCCGGTCGAGGTCGACGTGCTCGAAGACGTGCCGCGTGCTCGTGGCCTGACCGGCCAGGCGGCGCAGGCCCTCGAGCGTCTTGTCGGACTGCTCGCCGATCGAGCGGCTGCGCTCGGACACGATGCCCTCCGGCACGGAGCCGGCGAGGTCGCGGAAGGACGCGACGGCCCGCTTCGCACGGTCGAGCCACTGCCGCTCGGGCGACTGCGCGGTCGACCGGCAGGTCGGGACGCTCGTCCGGACCTCGTCGCCCGCTGCCCAGCGCCGAGCCGATCGCGGCCTTCACGCCGAGCACGGCCGCGCCGACGCCGGCGGCCGCCAGGACGGGCACACCGACCGCCCACGCCGTGCCGCCGACGAGCGCGCCCAAGATGTAGGTCCACGGATCGCGCGCCTCGTCCTTCAGCGCCATCAGAAGTTGGAGATCACCGACACGAAGACCTTCGAGATCGTCGTGGGATCGGATGCGTCGTACACCGCCGCCCTCGAGGCCTCCGCGATCAGGGTGAGCGTGTGCAGGTCGGCGTCCGCGCCGTACGCGATCGGGAACACCCGCACGTTCAGCTCGGAGTCGAGGTACCGGAGCAGGCCCTGGAGGTCCTGGTTGTTCGGATCCTCGTTGCGGCCGTCGGTCAGCACGACGACACCGTTGATCCGCTCGGGATCGAACTGCTGGCGCATCGCCTCCACCGAGTCGTGCACGGCCGTGTACAGCGGCGTGCCGTTCAGCGGCACCAGACTGCGGATGGACCTCCGGAACTGGTCGAGGTTGGGGCCGAGCGGCCCGATCGGGATCAGCTCCTGGTAGTCGGCGCCACCGGCCATATCGGTCGTGAACACCCACAGGCCCACGTCGTCGTCGGGTGCGAACAGCGACAGGGAGTCGATCGCGGCCTCCTTCGCGAGCTCGAGCTTGCTGGCGCCGCCGCCCGCCGGGTCGCCCATCGAGCCCGACACGTCGATGACCAGCAGGACCCGCGCTCGCTTGCGGAGCTCCGTCCAGCTCGTCTGGATCCGGTCGAGGACCGGCGGCGCCGGTGGATTCAGCACCTGCTTGGGCTGCGCCGGCAGGAGACCGTTGCCCTGCGTGATGAGCGAGCCCGGGTTGCCGTCGGCGTCGCGGAACGCGAACCGCTGGAACTCCTGCTGCTGCGCCGGCGCCAGCACCCAGTCCAGGAAGCTCTGCGACGCCTGGCGTTTCGCGTCGTCCACCCACGGGGCGTTGAGCGTCACCCACGGGTGGTCGGAGATCAGCGTGCCCTCCTTCGGGTAGATCGCGACGAGCGGCACCGAGGGCTTGCCGTGGTCGCCGAGCGTGGCCGGGTCCCCGGTGGGGTTGCCCTGGTTGTAGTCCCAGACCGACTTCTCCTCGATCGTGACGGCCGAGATGTACGTGAGGCCCTCGCCGTGGTCGTCGGCCCGCTGCATGTTCGACAGGAACGTGAGCGTCGTGTCGCCGTAGTGCACGACGGAGCTCTCGACGCTCCGGACGAAGTCCTGCACCTTCGGCTCCTCGACGCGCGCGAGCGACAGGTCGCTCGACAGCCCCGTGGCGGCGAAGTACTCGCCGATCAGCGCGTTCAGCCCCGAGGTCGAGTAGTTCGGGTTCGTCTTGCCGAGCTTGAAGTCGCCCCACTCGGGGTGGCCGACCGAACCCCAGCCGCTGGGGTCGTTCGCCAGCGCGTAGACGTCGTTCCAGCCGATCGCGGTGCCCGGCCAGCCGAGCGCCTCGGCCATCGGCCTCGGCATCGCGATGACGAGCGGGCTGTACGCGACGTGCGGCAGGTCCCCCGCCGGCACGAGGTCGGGGCGGTCGCGCGCCGCCGTCCGTTGCTGCAGGAGGCCGACCCAGCTGGACCCGGCCGGCGTCCACACGTCCGGGCGCGGGCCGTCGACGTCGGCCTTCCACCCCCGGGCGAGCGCGTCCATGGCCCCGCCCGAGGCCTTCGACGTCACGACGGCCTGCACGCATCGGCCGCCGACCTGGGCGCCGCTGCGGTTGTAGCCGTCGGCCATCTGCGTGAGCAGCGCCGCCTTCTCCGAGGACGCCGTGACGAACAGCTGCAGGCAGTTGCCGGGGTTGGGCGGCAGCCCGTCTGACCCGTCGCCTCCCCCGCCGTCGCCCGCGAACACGCCGCGCAGGAACAGGATCAGCAGGACGCCGACGGTGACGGCGATGACCTGCGAGACGCGCTGGCGACCCCGATCGTCCACAACCACCCCTGCGCTCACCGGGGTCCGGCGGACCCGCTGCGGTGAGAGTACCGACCCGCGCTGGAAAACGTTGGACCCGAGCGCAACCTCGGACGCAGGTTCCGATCAGGTGCCGGGCTTGAACACCATGTCGGCGACGACCAGCAGCAACACCGCGAGGTCCACACGCGAGACCGCGAAGATCCGCCGGATCAGGGCCTGGGCCTCGGTCGAGGACGGTCCCTCGGCCTCGAGGAGTGTGCCGATCTTGCCCGAGGCCGGCCCGATGACGAACGCGCCGGTCACGAAGGTGGCGGCGTAGCCCGCGAACGCGAGCAGGATCCACGTGTCGGTGAAGTTGTACACCGGCGAGTACGCCACCAGCGAGATGCCCATCAGGAGCAGCAGGATCGTGGCCGGCATGATCAGGTGCGTGCCGGTGTACTCGGCGTCCTTGGCGAACGTCGCCATGCGTTGGGGGTCGTTCGCCTTCGCCAGGCGCGTGGCGGTGAACTGGAGGTAGACCTGGGTCCCGAGCCAGGTCATCGCCGCCAGGATGTGTACGTACTTCAGGGCGTTGAAGACCCCTTGGCTGTATCCGAGCATCCGTCGAACCTCCGCGTCCGTGGTCGGGCAGAACGCTACCCCACCGGGGGGTCGAACAGCGTCAGGGGCTCTCGTCGGCGCGGCGGGGGCGCGGAGCGGGCTCGCGCCTCACGCAGCGCCTCGGCGGCGTCGTACCGCACGAGCTCGGGGATCTTGGCCGCCAGCACGCCGACGCCGACGATGCACGCGATCCCGCCCGACACGATCGAGAACGGCACGCTCGTGAGCGACGCCACGACCCCGGCCTCGAGGTCGCCCAGCGACGGCCCGGCTGCGACGACGGTCAGGCTCACGCCCTCCAGCCGGCCGCGCATCTCGTCGGGCGTCGTCGTCTTCAGCACCGCGTCGCGGTAGATGCCGCTCACCATGTCGGCGCCGCCGGCGATCGCGAGGAACAACAGCGTCGCCCAGACCGTCGTGGACAGCCCGAACGCGGCGATCGCCGCGCCCCAGCACACGACGGAGATCATGATCGCCCGCCCCTGCCGCCGGACGTGTCGCGCGCGCCCGCTCACGAGGGTGGCGAGCAGCGATCCCACCCCCGGCGCCGCGTACATCAGACCCAGCACGCGCGGGCCGGCATGCGAGCTCATGGACCACGAACGCCGGGAACAGCGCCATCGGCATCCCGAACACCATCGCGTTGATGTCGACCCAGAACGTGCCCTGCAGCACCCGCTTGCCGCGCAGGAACCGGAGGCCCTCCTTCACCGACTCGAGGTCGATCCCCGCGCGCTCCGCCGTCGGGGGCGACGGCCGCATGGCCGCGATCGACGCGAAGGCGACGAGGTACGTGACGACGTCGATCATGTACGCGCCCGCGAGGCCCACGCCGGCGATCAGCACCCCGGCCAGCGCCGGCCCGGCCAGCTGCGCGATGTTGTACGTCGTCGCCTCCAGCGCCATGGCCGACGGCAGCAGCTCCACCGGCAGCAGCCGTGCCGGCCACGCCCGCAGCGCCGGCGAGTAGAGGCCGTACGCGCCGGCCGCCAGGAACGCGAACAGGTACAGCACCCAGAGCTTCGGCTCCGCGAGCCGTGCGTTCCAGACGAGCGCGCCGGACAGGAGGGCGATGAGCACGTGGGCGATGAGGAGCATCCGCCGTGCGCTCGACCGCGTCGGCGATCGCACCGCCCACGATCGGCAGCACGAGCAGCGGCACCAGCTCGCACAGCCCGATCAGTCCGACGGCCAGCGTGCTGCCGGTGATGGCGTAGATCTGGAACGGCAGGGCGACGAAGGTGAGCTGGCTGCCGAACTCGGAGACCGACTGCCCCAGGAACAGCAGGCGGAAGTCCTTGGACTGCCGCATCGGCGACAGGTCGAGGGCGTGACGACGGATGCGCGCCAGCACGCCGAGCTCGCGCAGCTCGGGCGGCAGCGGCGGCGGCAGAACGGTCTCGTCCTCCGGCTCGGGAGGTTCGGGTTCCCCGCCGGGCGGCGTCGGTGGTTGGTCTTCGCCCATGACGGGCGTTCACGCTAGCGGATGAGGCGGGACAGACGTCGGTCCGCGAGGATCTTGCCACCGGTCTGGCACGTTGGGCAGTACGTCACCTCGTGCGACTCGTAGGAGACGCGGCGAAGGTCGTCGCCGCAGACCGGGCAGGGCGTGCCGTAGCGGTTGTGCACGGTGAAATGGTCGCCGAGCTTGGTGGGAAGCCCACCGGTGCGGCGGCGTTCGACCTCGAGGGCGTCGGCGAGGATCTCATGCAGGGACGTGACGAGCCGGTCGCGCTCCTTGGCGTCGAGCTTCGCGAGCGAGGCGTACGGGGAGAGCTTCGCGCGGTGCAGGGCGTCGTCGCTGTAGCCGCGGCCGACGCCGGCCAGCGTGCGCTGGTCACGGAGGATCGTGTGCACGCGGCGATTGTCGTCGGCCGTGCGGAGCCACTCCGCCGCCTCGTCCGAGTCGGCCTCGGGGCCGAGCTTCACGAGCGGCCCGTCGTCGCCGGGCGCCAGCGCCCAGATGCCGGCCTTTCGCTGCGTGCCGAACTCCTTGATCAGCACCGACGGGCGGGCGTCGAAGCGCAGCCGGCCCACCGCACCCCGTGGCTTCGTCGTCTTCGGCGGCGACTCGAGGTCCACCCGCCCGCCCTGTGACAGGTGGACGAGCAACCGCGGTCCGTCCAGGTCGAACACGAGGTACTTCCCCCGCGTGCCGACGGACGCCAACGTGTGACCGGCCAGGGACTCCAGCCGGGGATCGAAGGTCTTCAGCGCGGAGAACTGCAGCAGGTCGATCCGGTGCAGGACGCCGCCGGCCTCGGCCTCGTGCAGTCGCTCGGCGAGTGCGCGAACCTCGGGCAGTTCCGGCACCGGCTCAGCCGCTCCCGGGCGGCCGAGCGGATCGCCTCGATGCACTCGTCGATGCGGTCGCGGTGCGTGCGGTGGCTCACGATGCACACGCGCAGGGTGTAGCGGCCGTGGATCATCGTGCTGGACAGGAGCACGCGCCGGCCGGCGTTGATGCGCGCGAGGAACGCCGCGTTGGCGGCGTCGTCGGCGTCCCGCAGGCGGAACGGCACCGTCGTGAGCTGCGGCGCCCACGGGACCTCGACCTCGGGGATGTCCTGCAGCGCCTCGAACAGGTGCGCGGTGAGGTCGAGCTTCTCGTCGAGGGCCTCGCGGAAGGCGGCGACGCCGTGCAGCTGCAGCGGCATCCACACGCGCAGGCCTCGGAACTCACGAGAGAGCTCCGGCGAGTACTCGGCGTAGTTCGGCAGGTCGCCGGGGGGCGCCAGGTCCTGGAGGTAGTCGGCGCCCACGTGATGGGCGTCGCGCAGGGCCTCGGCGTCCCGCACGACGAGCGCGCCCGTGCCGTACGGCAGGAACAGCCCCTTGTGCGGATCGAGCGTGATGCTGTCGGCGTCGTCGATGCCGGCGAACCGCTCGCGACCGCGCTCGGTGAGCTGGAAGAACCCGCCGTACGCGCCGTCGACGTGCACCCACAGGCCCTCCTCCCGTGCGAGCCCCACGATGTCGGCGATCGGGTCGATCGCGCCGGTGTTCGTCGTGCCGGCGCTCGCGACGACGAGGAACGGCCGCATGCCGGCCGCGCGGTCCTCGCGGATCTGCCGCCGCAGGTCGTCGACGTCGATGCGGAGCTGGTCGTCGGTGGCGAGCTTGCGGAAGTTCTTCGCGCCGAAGCCCGCGAGCTTCGCCGCCTTCGTGATCGAAGCGTGCACCTGCTCGCTCACGTAGTACGTGCCGTCGAGGAAGTCCTCGCCGAGCCGGTCGTGCCGCGCGGTGACGACGGCCGAGAAGTTCGCCATCGACCCGCCGGTCGTCAGCAGCCCCTGCGAGCCGGCGGGCATCGAGAACAGGTCGCACAGCCACCGCACGACGTTCTCCTCGATCTGCACCATGGCCGGGCTCGGCTGCCACAGCCCCACGTAGCGGTTCAGCCCCTGCGCGAGGAACTCCCCCAGCGCCGCCGTGTACAGGCCGCCGCCCGGGATGTAGGCGAGGTAGCCGGGGCCGGCGAACTCGAACGTGCGCCGCGCCGCCGCGTCCAGCGTGTCCATCAGCTCGTCGAAGCCGACGTCGCCCTTCTCCCCCGGCGGGCCGGCGATCCGGCGCGCCAGCTCGAGGCCGCCCTCCGCGTTGTCGGCCGGCGCGTCGTCGAGGCCCTCGATGAACCCGATCAGGTACTCGACCGCGGTGCGGCCCATCGAGCGCATGTCCTCGGCGGGAGGGTCGAGCGGCAGCATCGGCACATGGTAGCCGGGCGCGCGAGGACCGCCGCGGCCGTCAGCGAGGCACGGCCAGGCTCAGCGGGCGACGGCGGTGACGGCGTCGAGCAGCCGCGTCGAGGCGTTCGCGATCTCGTCCACCGCGGCCGTGAAGGCCTCGGTGTTGCGCCGGCTCGGCTCGCGGTAGCCGCTGATCTTGCGGACGTACTGCAGCGCGGCGGCGCGGATCTCCTCGTCGGTCGGTGGCTCGTCGGCTCGTCGGAGGGTCTTGATGCTCCTGCACATCCAGGCAGGCTACCGCGACGGACGGGCTACCGAGGCGCGCCCGCCCGGGGCGCCGTGGCGGCGAGCTCCCGGGCGCGGCCGGCGGCGGCGGCGGCCTCGGCGACCTCGTCCGCGCTGACGCCGGCGGCGGAGAACCGTTCGCGCTCGAACGCCCGAACGACGGTGCGCGCCTCGGCGACCAGCGCCGGCGGCACGCCGGGGTCGGCGGAGACCTCCGCCAGGAACTCCGACGGCGTGCGGTGGGCCGGGCGCGGGCGCCCGGTCGCGGCCAGCGCCTCGGCCAGCGTCGCGAAGGCGGCGGCCGCGCCGACCGGCGGCGGCGGCCGCTCCCGGCGCCGGCGCCGGGTGCGTCGGCGGAGCACGGCCAGCGACACGACGATGGCGGCGACGAGGAGCGGCAGCGCGTTGCGGCCGATCGCGCGCCCGGTCGCCACCGCCGCCCGGCGAACCGGCTCGCGGCAGCGCGTTCGACAGCCAGCGGGCGACGGCGCGGAAGACCTCGGGCGCGATGAAGCGGCTCGCCGCGCTCGGGTTCGCGTTCGGCACGCCGAAGGTCGGGTCGTACGGCATCCAGCCGATGCCGGGGTAGAAGACCTCGACCCACGCGTGCGCGTCGGACTCGCGCACGTCGAAGTAGCCCGTGAGGGGGTTGCGCTCGCCGGCTCCGAACCCCACCACGAACCTCGCCGGCACGCCCGACTCGCGCAGCAGCAGCACCATCGCGCTCGCGATGTGCTCGCAGAACCCTCGATGCGTCTCGAACAGGAACTGGTCGACGGCGTCCACGCCCTCGCGGCTCCGGCGGGGCCTCGAGGTCGTACTCGGTGTGCGTCTGCAGCCAGGTCTGCACGGCCGCCGCCTTGTCGTAGGTCGTCGTGAGGCCGGCCGTGATGCGCGCGGCGAGCGCCCCGTCGCGCGACGGCAGGTCCGCCGGCAGCTGGAGGTACCGTTCGAACCCGGACACCGTCCCGCTCGACGACCGCAGCTCGCCGGCCGTCACCACCGGGACCTGCGAGATCACCGAGTACACGAGTCCGGGATCCAGCAGGATCGGCGCCCGGATCGAGCCGTAGCGATCCACGCGCAGCTCGCCCGCCGGGAAGTAGACGGTCTGCGCGTCGGCGGCCGTGAACAGCACGTTCGGCTGCTGGGTCTGCACGTAGAAGGTCTGCACGACGCGGTGGGTCAGCGCGTACGGCGACCGACCGTCGTCCGGCTGTTGCCCGACGCCGTACGAGCCGTCGTCCGACGACGGCAGCAGCGGCTCGGGTGGTCTCGTCGGAG
Source organism: uncultured Actinomycetes bacterium (assembly GCA_963828885.1). Lineage (GTDB taxonomy): Bacteria > Actinomycetota > UBA4738 > UBA4738 > HRBIN12 > JALYMB01. The sequence continues at coordinate 113,374 of CAWHGC010000017.1, read as the reverse complement.
GCCGTCCACCGCGTCCCGTCGAACGTGTCGTACACCTGGCCGCGCCAGAGCGCCGCCTGCGGCGCCCGCACGCGCATCACGATCGTGTTCGAGAGCCGCCCGCGCGAGCGGAGGTCGACGCTGTCGCCGAACCCCGGGTACGCGGTCGGTGAGAACGTCCGTCGGCCCGCCGCCGGGATGCGCGGGCAGGCCGGGGTTCGAGACCCCGCCGTCGTAGCCCTCGACCGGTGTCGCCCCACGCAGGGAGAAGGGCGGGGCCTGCACGATCGCGCCCGGCAGGCGCGGCGTCACGAGGAACACGCCGGTCGCGGCCGCGAGGACCGCGAGGCTCGCGGCGCCGATCGAGCGTGCCGGCGCCGCGGTGCGGCGAGGCCGCACGAAGCTCCTGCGCTCGTCGACGATCCGAGCGGTGTCGCCCGGGAGCGGCCGGCCGGACAGGAACAGCCACGCGCCGGTGAGCGCCGCCCACGGCACCACGAAGAGCAGGAACCCGGCGTCGAAGGAGAGCGATCCGGCCTCGGCCATCAGGATCACGCTCGACACCGCGGAGAACGCGAGGTCGCGGCGCCGGGGCACGTCGAACGCGTGCAGCACCTGCACCCACAGGAACAGGGAGGCGAGCGGCAGCCGGACCTCGTCCACCGTCGTCGCCCCCTTCATCTGCTGCAGGAACGCGGTGAACGCGACCATCAACCCGACGGCCAGCACGACCTTCGTCGCCACCGCCGAGCGATGCCGCTGCCGGTAGCTGAACCAGTACCCGAGCGGGGCGAGGGTGAGGGCGGCGGCGGCGGTGAGGGCATCGACCGCACCCTGCGCGACGACGGCGAGGATGGCCACCTCGACGGCGGCGGCCGCGACGAGTCGGAGCGCGATCGAATCCTCGGGCGGACCCTTCGAGGGTCTCGTGAGCCTCATACGGGCACCGCCACGCGTGCGAACGCGTCGGCGAGCGGCTCGTCGGCGAGCCAGCGGTACACCGACGCGCCGGCGCCGGCGAGCGCGGTCTCGAGGGCCGACACCGCGAGCGGCCGGCAGACAGGCCTCGGGCGGCGCCCCGCGCGTCGCGGCGTCGACCAGCAGCACCGCCACGCGCCCCGTCTCCTCGGCGAGGTCGCGGACGGCCGGCACGACGGCCTCGAGGTCGTTCGCCCGCCAGGTGGGCAGCACCAGGAGCGTGCTCTCCATGCCGTTCAGCGCTCCTCGGAGCTCGGCGGCCGTGGCGGCCACGCCCCATCCGTCCGGCCGGATCGCCGCCAGCGAGTCCAGGAGCCCCTCCTCGCCGGGCGACGTGACGGCCACCTCGCCGGCCTCGCGAACGACGAGCCGGACCCCCTGCCCGCGCGCGGCGGCGGCGAGGCCGACCGAGACGGCCGCGGAACAGGCCGCGTCGAGCGGCGTCCACTCCTCGCCCACGTCGGTGAGCGTGTCGACCACGATGGCGAGCCGGCGGGTCGTCTCCTCCTCGAACTCGCGCACCATGACGGCGCCGAGCCGCGCCGTCGAGGGCCAGTGCACGTGACGCATGCTGTCGCCGGGCCGGTACTCGCGGATGCCCAGGTATTCGGGGCCGGCGCCGCGACGCGGCGCGGAGCGCAGCGCGCGTTCGTGCGTCGGCGCCCGCTCGACGAACGGCAGGTCGCCGAGCTCCTCGACGCGCGGCAGCACGAGCACGCGACCGGCCGCCTCGATCCGCCGGCGGCGCTCGGCGACGGCGAACGGCGCGTCCGACCGCAGCACGACGCCCTCGGCGCCCTGCGGTCCGCGGCGCGAGGCCTCGCGCGCCGTCACGAGCTCCACCCGCTCCCCCGGTGCCAGCATGCGAGACGAACACGTCGGTGTCGGCGAGGAACGGATCGCCGACGACCAGCGAGGCCCGCATCCCCCGCGAGCGGTTCGTGACGATGAGCGACACGCGGACGGCGTCTCCCTGGTGGACGCGCTCCGGCGCCGCACGTGTCGACCTCGACGCCGCGCACCATCCGGAACGGGAGCACGAGGCCGGCGATCAACGCACCGAGCAGCAGGGCGGCGATCACGAACAGCCAGCCGGCCTGCACGTTGGTGCCGACGACGAACAGGACGATCGCGCCGAACACGAGGCCGGCCGCGCGGCGACGCGGGCGCACGCCGCTACCGCCCGACGATGCCGAGCGGGACGGCCACCTCGGACAGGACGCGGCGGACGACCTCGCGGCCGATGCCGGCGCCCGCGCGGGCCTGCCGCGGGATCAGCCGGTGCGCGAGCGCGGCGGGCGCGAGCGCCTTCACGTCGTCGGGCAGCACGAAGTCGCGGCCCTCGGAGATCGCGCGAGCCTGCGCGCACCGCGTGAGCGCCACCATCGACCGCGGCGACGCCCCGAGGGCGACCTCCGGCGCGAGCCGGGTCGCCTGCACGACGGCGACGACGTAGTCGACGATGGCGGGGTCCACGTGGACCTCGCGCACGGAGCGCTGGTGCCGCTCGACCTCGTCGGGCGTGAGCACGGCCTCGAGGTCCTCGATCGGGTGGTGCACGAGCTGCCGCCGGACCATGTCGGCGGCCTGGGCGCTGCCCGGGTAGCCGACCTCGACCGTCAGCGAGAACCGGTCGAGCTGACCCTCGGGCAGCGGGTACGTCCCGTGCTGTTCGATCGGGTTCTCGGTCGCGATCAGCAGGTACGGCGAGGGCAGCGCGTGCGTGACGCCCTCGACGGTGGCCTGCCGCTCCTCCATGGGCTCCAGGAGGGCGGACTGCGTGCGCGGCGTCGTGCGGTTGATCTCGTCGACGAGCACCACGTTCGCGAAGATGGGGCCGGGCACGAAGCGGAACTCCTGCCGGGCCTGGTCGTACACCGAGATGCCGGTCAGATCCGAGGGCAGGAGGTCGGGCGTGGCCTGCACGCGGCTGAACTCGCCGCCGATCGAGCGCGCGAGCGCCCGCGCGAGCATCGTCTTGCCGACGCCGGGCACGCCCTCCAGCAGGAGGTTGCCCTCGGCGAACAGGCAGATCGAGGCCGCGCGAACGGCGTCGGCACCGCCGGCGATCACGCGCTCGACGTTGCCCACCAGACGGTGGAACGCCGCGGTCGCCTCGGAGGTCGTGGGATCGGGCTGCAGCACTGTGCTCAGGCCATCGACGGCCCGCCGGGCGTGCTTGAGGCCGGCGGTCCGGCGGGCGCGCGCTCAGGCATCGCGGCGCCTGGCGGCGAGGGCGCTGAGCGCCTCCATCACGCACCGGTGCGCCAGTGCGGCCGTCACCTCGGCGTGGTCGTACGGCGGGGAGACCTCGACCACGTCCATGCCCACGAGGTCCACCTGCCCCACGATCTGGCGGATCGCGCGCAGCAGCTCGCGCGAGAGCATGCCGCCGGCCTCCGGCGTGCCGGTGCCCGGCGCCATCCCCGGATCGACGACGTCGATGTCGACCGACAGGTACACGCAGTCGGGGCCGTCCAGCGCCTCGCCGATCGCGTCGGCGATGACGGCCTCCGCGCCGCGGTCCTCGATCTCCACCATCGTGTGCCAGCGCAGGCCCTGCTCGCGCATCCAGTCGAAGGTCTCGCGCTCGGGCCAGTAGCCGCGCAGGCCCACCTGCACGAAGTTCGGGCCTGCCACCCAGCCCTCCTCGATCAGCCGGCGCATCGGCGTGCCGTGGCCGACCAGCGAGCCCCACTGCTCGGCGCCGGTGTCGGCGTGGGCGTCGAAGTGCACGATGCCGACCGAGCGCGGATGCCGGTGGCGAGAGACCGCGGCCGCGCTCGGATACGTGATGGAGTGATCGCCGCCGAGCACGATCGGGATCGCACCCGACCGCGCCACGCGGTAGACCTTCTCGTGGATCACCCGGAGGCCCCGGTCCAGGCGCGCCGGCACGACCGGGGCGTCGCCGGCGTCGACGACCGTCAGCCCGGCATAGGGCTCCACGTCGAGCTGGATCGACCACGCGGACTCGTGGCTCCACGCCGTCGGCGCCATGCGGATCGCGCGTGGGCCGAAGCGGGCGCCGGGGCGCGACGACACGGCGTCGTCCAGCGGCGCGCCCACGATGGCGACGTCGGGCGCGGCGGCCGCGAGGGCCTCGTCGTCGGTCGCCCACGGCAGCTTCTCGAAGGACCCCCGCCAGTCCGAGTAGTACGGCAGGTCCGTCGAGGAGAACTCCGCGAACTCGTCGTCGGCACGGAGCTCGCTGTCCTCGATGCGGAAGTCGCGGTCGGCCATGGCGCGGCACAGCATCCCACAGCGGGCCTGGGGGATGCGCGCCCGCCCGGTACGCTCCGTCGATGTCCGCACGCCGGCCTCCCCGATGGGCGATCGCCGCCGCCGGCGCGGCGCTCCCGTGGGCGTGGTTCGCGCTGCGCGAACTGGGCGGCCGCGTCGAGGCCGTCGCCGTCGCCCTGCCGCTCGTGGTGATCGTCGGCACTGGTGATCCTCGTGGGCGTCGCCGTGGCGCGGCGCGAGGTCCTCGTCGTCCCCGCCGCCGTGTCGGTCGCCGATCCTCGGTGTCGTGACGATCGTGGGACCGCGGATGCCGCACACCGGCCCGGCTCCGGCGTCGCCGATCAGGCTGGTCTCCGCCAACGTGTACGTGTACAACCCCACGCCGGGGCCCGGCGGTCGACGCGATCATCGCGGCCGGCGCCGACGTGGAGGTCGCGGTCGAGACCTCGCCGGCGTTCCGCACCCTGATCGAGGAGCGCGACGCAGGTCATCCCTACTCGGTCGTCGACGGCCAGCTCGTGGTGCGTTCGCGCTACCCGGTCGCCGCGATGACCGATCCGCCCGGCGTCCCGGCACGCCGGATCCTGCGGCTGACCGTGGAGGGCCCCGCCGGCCCCTTCGTGCTCTACGCCGTGCACGCCCTGAACCCGCTGTCGGAGTCGACCTTCGCGAGTCAGCTCGTGTGGGTGAAGCGGCTCCGCGCCGCCGCCTCGAGGGAGACCCTGCCGGTCGTGATGGCCGGCGACTTCAACATGAGCGATCGCCAGCTCGGATACCGGCGTCTGACCTCGGGCCTCCGCGACGCGATCACGGCTGCGGGGTGGGGACACAGCACCTACCCCGACGGCATCTGGGCGCTGCTGCTGCTGCGGATCGACCACGTCGTCATACCGGAGGACTGGTGCGCCGCCCGGTCGCGCATCGTGGACATACCGGGCTCCGACCACGACGGCCTCGAGGTCGACGTCGGCCCCTGCCCCTGAAGCGAAGAGCCCGGCGCCACCGGGGAGGCGTACCTCCGTCCGGCGGCACCGGGCTCCCGATGCCGAGCTGGCGCTACGGTGCGGGCTTCGCGAGGTCGCTCATCTTCGCGAGGCCGTACTTGCTTGCCGTCTCGCCCGTCACGACGAACGAGTTCTGGTCGTTCGCAGGTGCGTAGTCGAGGAGCGTCACGCCGTTCTTCTTCAGCAGCGGTGTAAGGGCCGCCGCCACCTGGGCGGGGTCGCCGGACGCCGTCGCGCTCGGGTCGAGGAACAGCAGCTCGCTCGACAGATACTCGGGCTTGATGTCGATCTTGCCCGACGTGAGCGCCTTGTCCGACACCTCACGGCTCGCGAGGTCGAGCTCCCGGTTCACGGTGTACCCGGCGGCCTCGAGCGCCTGGGCGTACATCTCCGCCATGATCTGGTTCTCGGCGAACGCTCCGGAGACGCCGACGGTCAGCGTCGTTCCGTCACCGTTGCCGCCGCTGGGCAGCAATCCCTGCTGCTGCAGGAAGTCGCCCGCCACGGCGTCGGCATCCTCCTTGTCGATCTCCACGCGCTTGTTCAGCTCGGTGATCGTCGCGCTGTCCACGGCGGCGCTGATCGCGTTCAGGATCCCTGCGATCTCGTCGTTCAGGACGTCCGTTCGGATGACGGGCGCGATGTTCTCGGTCGACTGCAGGTGCTTGTCGTCCTCGAGCACCACCCAGCCGTTCTCCGCGATGACGCTCGAGGTCGAGAACAGCAGTCCGACGTCGATCTGCCCCGACTGCAGGGCGGCGACCGTCTGAGGTCCGCCGACGTCGAGCGGCTTGAAGTCCCCGAACTCGATGCCGTACGTGTCCTTCAGGCCCGGGATGCAGAACGGGCGGTCCGGACACTCGGGCGGTCCACCGAGCGTGAGCTGACTGGCGATCGTGCCACCGCCGGCGCTGCCCGTGGGCGTGCCGGAAGTGTCGTCCCCACCCGACGAGCAGGCGACGGCCAGCATCGCCATCGCCAGGATCGTCGCCCCGAGGACGAGCGTGCGGGATCTCCGCATGGGTAATTCCCCCTTCTGGTCGGCCGAGGGCTCCGTCTCCCCCGGTCAGGTGAACGACCCTAACAGGCCGCTGCGCGAAGGTGTGAGGGAGTCTTGCTGCCGTTACGCGGGGGCGGCGGCGCTCGTCAACCGGGGGCGGGCGAGGCGCGCGAGGCCGCCGAACACGAGCTCCGACACGATGGCGAGCAGCGCCACGAGGATCGCGCCGGCCATGAGCACGACCTCATCCCCCTGCGCGAACCCATCGACGATGAACCGGCCGAGGCCGCCGCCGCCGATCAGGGCGGCGAGCGTGGCGGTCGCGATGACCTGCACCGCCGCCGTGCGGATCCCGGTCACGATCAGCGGCGCCGCGAGCGGCAACTCGAGCCGGCGCAGCACCTGCCGGCCGGTCATGCCCATGCCTCGCGCAGCCTCCACGGTGTCGCGATCCACCTGCTCCACACCGACGTACGTGTTCGTCAGGATCGGAGGGATCGCAAGCAGGATCATCGCGATGACGGTCGGTCCGAGTCCGAACGAGATCTGCGGCCAGTAGTCGAGCATGACCTGGAACACGATCGACAGGATCGCGAACGACGGGATCGCCCTGCCGAGGTTCGCGACGCTCACCGCGACGAACTCTCCCCGATGCGTGTGCCCGATCCACAGGCCGACGGGGATCGCGATGGCGCACCCGATGCCGACCCCGAGCCCTGAGTACACGAGGTGCTCCTGGAGCCGGAACGCGATGCCGTCGTTCCCCTGCCAGTTCGACGGGATCCAGGATCCATCGCACGGCCTCGGCGAAGACGCTCATCCGGCCTCCACCCCGATCGTGGAGGTGTTGGCCTGGGCCTCGTTGATCTGGCTCTTGGGCGTCCTCGCCCACGGCGTCAGCTGGCGCTCGACCCAGAAGAGGGTGGCGTCCACCACGAGCGCCAACGCGACCGACAGGACACTGCCGAGCAGTGTGAGCGTCGGGAAGAACTCACGGAGGCCGCGAAGGATGAAATGCCCGAACCCTCCGAGTCCGATCAAGGCCGTGATCGTGACAAGGCCGACGGTCGTGACCGCCGCGATCCGAACACCGGCGACGATCACCGGCATCGCGAGCGGTACCTCGACCCGCCAGAGGATCTGGCGCGGCGTGTATCCCATCCCTCGAGCCGCCTCTTTCGCGTCCTCCGGGACTCCGTCCAGGCCGGCGACGGTGTTCCGGATGAAGATCAGGAGCGTGTAGCTCACGAGCCCGATCAACGCCGTCGTGTACCCGAGCCCCGTGATCGGCAGGAGTGCGACGAAGAGTGCAAGGCTCGGGATCGTGTACAGGATCCCCGTCACCCACGTCAGCGGCGGGTAGATCCGGCGGTGGCGGTGCGCGAGCAGGGCGAGCGGGAACGAGATCGCGAACCCGATCACGATCGTGAGCACCGTCAGTTGCACATGTTCGACCCCCCGTGCCCAGATCTCGTCGAGGTGGTCGCCGATCCAGTCCCAGCGAACGAGCGGCTCGCTCGCCAGCCGCATGAGCGGGGTCACGAGATGATCTCCTCGCTGATGTGCGAGAGGGTGAGGATGCCGAGGTATCGCTGCCCCTCGCTCGCCACCACCGCCACCTGGGTCCGGTTGGTCACGATCGCGTCGAGCGCCTGCCGCAGCGAGTCCTGCGCCGTCACGTACGCGTTGAACGGACGGATCGTGGCCTCGCCCGCCGTCGCCACATCCCTGAGGGCCTCGAGGTCCACCCACCCGCGCAGCTCGCCGTCGTCGACGACGCTCGTCCAGCCGAACCCGGCGGCCTCGACGACCCGGCGGGCCTCGTCGGCCGGCGTCGCCGAGCTCACGACCGGTCCCTCCTCCACCTGGATGTCGGCCACCCGGATCAGCGCCAGTCGCTTGAGCCCCCGTTCGCTGCCGACGAAGGCTTCGACGAAGTCGTTCGCGGGTGCACGCAGGATCTCCTCCGGTGGCGCGAACTGCTCGAGGACGCCGCCCGTGTTGAGGATGCAGATCCGGTCGGCGAGCTTGATCGCCTCGTCGACGTCGTGCGTGACGAACACGATCGTCTTCCGAAGACGGCGCTGGATCTCCAGGAACTCGTCCTGCAGACGCGCGCGCACGATGGGGTCGACGGCGGCGAACGGCTCGTCCATCAGCATCACGGCGGGGTCGGCGGCGAGCGCCCGCGCGACGCCGACCCGCTGGCGCTGCCCGCCGGACAGCTCGCCCGGGTACCGTTCGAGGAAGGCCGGGTCCAGGTCGAAGAGCGCGACGAGCTCCTTCGTGCGCCCGGCGATCCGCTCCTCGTCCCATCCCAGCAGGTGCGGCACCGTCGCGATGTTGCGCTCGATCGTCTGATGCGGCATCAGGCCGACGCTCTGGATCACGTAGCCGATGCCCCGGCGGAGCTGCACCGGGTCCTGTTGCATGACGTCCACGCCGTTCACGAGGATCGTGCCCCCGCTCGGCTCGATCAGCCGGTTGATCATCTTCAGCGTGGTGGTCTTGCCGCAGCCGGAGGGTCCGACGAGCGCCACCATCTCGCCCTCGGCGACGTCGAACGACAGATCTCCGACCGCCGGCCGCGACGAGTTGGGGAAGACCTTCGTGACGCCCTGGAGCGAGATCATCGGTTCGGCCACGGACGCTCCTCGAGGGTTCGGAGGGCCGAGGATAGACGAGGACCGGCTAGTGGCGCTTGCGCAGGTCCTGGAGGATCACGCGCGCCGCGTTCGCCCCCGGGCCACCGGTGACGCCGCCGCCCGGATGGGCGCCGGAGCCGGCCAGGTACATGCCCTCGAGGCCGAAGCGGTAGCGGGCGTGGCCGAGCATCGGGCGCCAGGCGAAGAAGCTGTCCATGCCGTGCTCCGCGTGATAGATGTGCCCGCCGGACAGGCCGTAGTCGCGCTCCATGTCGACCGGCGTGATGACCTCGCGGGCGGTCACCAGGTCGCCCAGGCCTGGCGCGTACCGCTCGAGGGTCTTCACGACCAGGTCGCCGAGCCGGTCGCCCTCGGTCGACCAGTCGCCCTCGCGCAGCCGGTACGGCGCCGCCTGCGCGAGCACGCTCATCACGTGCTGCCCCTCGGGAGCGAGGCTCGGGTCGGCCAGCGACGGGATCGTGATCTCCATGAACGGATCCTCGGCGACGCGCCCGTACTTCGACGCGTCGTAGGACCGCTCGAGGTAGTCGATGCCCGGCGCGATCAGGATGCGGCCGTGCAGCGTCGCGTCGGCATCGGCGCCCGCGAACGCCGGCGGCCCCGACAGCGCGAGGTTCACCTTCGCCGTCATGCCCGGCGTGCGGATGTTGCCGGCGCGCCAGACCAGGTGCGGCCCCAGCGCCACCGGGTCCACGAGCTGGGTGAGCGCACGCTTCGGGTCGGTCGCCGTCACGATCGCCCGTCCCTGCAGCGTCTCCCCGCCGGCCAGGCGCACGCCGACGGCCCGGCCGTCGTCGTCGAGCAGGATCTCGGTCACCTCGGCGCCGGTGCGGACCTCGGCGCCGGACGCCTGCGCCGCCTTCACCAGCGCGTCGGCGAGGGCGGCGGGGCCGCCTCGCGCGTACGTCGTCTGCCCGATCGCGCCGCCGTCGTTGCCGGCCGAGTCGTTGAGGAACACGAACGCCGTGCCGGCCGACCACACGCCCATGCCCGTGAACAGGATCGCGCGGGACGCGACGGCGCCCACGACGGCGTCGTGCTCGAGGCCCTCGCGCGCGAAGTCGGCGATCGCCATCGGGATCGCGCGCGTGACCTCGCGGCCGGCCTTCGCGCCGAGGCCGCGGAACGCACGGCCGAGCTTCAGGCCGGCCATCGCGTCGCCGACCGTCGGGCTCTTGATGTCGGGTGGCGTCGCGGCGTTCACGTACGCGAGGAAGCTCGAGAGCGCCCGTACCTTCGTGTCGAAGGCCGCGTACCCGGCGGCGTCGGCCTCGCTGATCGAGCGCAGGCCGGCGGCGGTGCGAGCCGCGTCGGCGTAGAACGTGATGCCGGCGCCGTCGGGCTGCGGCGCGAACGCGCGGACCTCGGGCTCGATCAGCTCGAGGCCGTGCTTCGCGAGCTTGAGGTCCTTCACGACCGAGCCGCGCAGGCGTCCGACCGTGTGCACGAGCGAGGGCGCCTGCACGCCCGGCGCGAGCTCGGCTGTTCGCGAGGATGCCGCCGGCCGTGCCGCGGCGCTCCAGCACCACGACCTTCCGTCCGGCCTTCGCGAGGTACGCGGCGGCCACGAGGCCGTTGTGCCCGGCGCCGATCACGATCGCGTCGTAGGTGGTCGCCATCTCAGGCGGCCCTCCGCCCGCGCTTGGCTTCCTTCAGCAGCTCGAGGGCCGCGATCCGCCCCGGCGCGCCCATGATGCCGCCGCCGGGGTGCGTGGCCGAGCCGCACATCCACAGGTCCTTCACGGGGGTCCGGTAGCGCGACCAGCGCGGGAACCGGCCGGTTGAAGAACAGCTGCTCCAGCGAGAGCTCGCCCTGGAAGATGTTGCCCTCCGTCAGTCCCGTCACGTTCTCGATGTCGAGCGGCGTGATGAACTGCTTGTGCAGGATCAGGTCGCGGATGTTCGGGATGCGCTCCGCGATCGTGTCGATCACGTTCTCGCCGAACCGCTCGCGCGCGGCGTCGTCCCAGACCGCGCCGTCGGCGAGGTGGTACGGCGCGTACTGCACGAAGCAGCTGACGATGTGCTTGCCGGGCGGCGCCATGCTGGGGTCGACGAGGGTCGGGATGATCATGTCGATGTAGGGCCGGCGGCTGGGCCGCCCGTACTTCGCGTCGTCGTAGGCCTGCTCCATGTAGTCGAGCGACGGGCTGAAGCTGATCGCGCCGCGCAGCCACTCCCCCACGCCGGGCTTGCACGCGAGCTCCGGCAGCCCGTCGAGCGCGAGGTTCACCTTCCCGCTGGAGCCGCGGTACTTGTAGCGGCGGACCTCGCCCTCGAACTCCGGGTCGAGGGTGCCCGGCTCGAGCAGCTTCAGGAACGTGAGGTTCGAGTCGAGCGAGCTCAGCACGTAGTCGGCCGTGATCTCCTCGCCGCTCTCCAGGATCACGCCGGTGGCGCGGCCGCCCGACGTGGCGACGCGGGCGACCGGGCACTCGGTGCGGATCTCCACGCCGAGCGAGAGCGCGGCCGACGCGATCGCGTTCGACACGCCGCCCGTGCCGCCCTTCGGGATGCCCCACGCGCGGAACGCGCCGTCGATCTCGCCCATGTAGTGATGCAGCAGCACGTACGCCGTGCCGGGCGAGCGCGGGCCCTGGTACGTGCCGATGATGCCGGACGCGCTCATCGTCGCCTTCAGCGGCTCCGTCTCGAACCACTGGTCGAGGAAGTCGGCGGCGCTCATCGTCATGAGCTGGATGAACGTCTGCTGCAGGCGCTCGGGCAGGTCGCGGAAGGTCTTCGCGAGGCCGGTGAGCGGCAGCCACTCCATCGGGTGGAACCGGCCCGGGTCCGGCGGCACGACCGAGAGGATCGGCTTGATGAACCGGGCCATGTCGGCCATCAGCGGGCCGTACTCCTCGTAGGCCTCGGCGTCGCTCTTCGACCAGCGGCGCAGCTCCTGCACGGTCTTGCCGTGGTCGTTCACCCGCCACAGGTAGTCGTCCTCGAGCGGCGTGATGGTGCCGTCGAGGGGGAGGATCTCCAGCCCGTGCTTGGGCAGCTGCAGCTCGCGGATGATCTCCGGGCGCAGCAGCGACACCACGTAGCTGAACACGCTGAACCGGAACCCCGGGAAGATCTCCTCGGTGACGGCGGCGCCGCCGAGCACGTGGCGCCGCTCCAGCACCAGCACCTTCTTGCCCGCCTTCGCGAGGTAGGCCGCCGCGGTGAGGCCGTTGTGGCCGCCGCCGATGATCACCGCGTCGTAGCTCGTCGCCACGGGTCCTCCTGTCGGGTCTCCTCGGTCTTCGGGCTTGACCTGGGGTCAGTCATGCCTGCCGGACGGCGCCGTCCGGCACCGGTCGCCCATGGTAGACGGGGGCATAGGCCCCGACCAGCGGCCCCTTGACCTCAGGTCAAGGCCGGGACGCCGCGGTGCGGCGTCACCCGCCATACTGCTGCCCTGGGATCCGGCCCCGGGTCGTGCCATGCCCGGGTGGCCACGAGCGAACGAAGGAGCACCACCGTGAGCGTCGGCACCGCCTTCCACCCGCGCACGTCGGAGATGAACGAGCGGCTCGCCTGGGGCGAGTGGTCGGGCTACCACGCCGCCGCGGTGTACGCGGACTTCCACGACATCGAGTACAACGCGATCCGCGAGGCCGCGGCCGTCATCGACGTCTCGCCGCTGTACAAGTACATCGTCTCGGGCCCCGACGCGCCCCGCCTCATGAACCGGGTGATCCCGCGCGATGCCGTGCGCCAGCGCGTGAACCAGGTCTACTACACGCCCTGGCTCGACGAGAACGGCAAGATGATCGACGACGGCACCGTCACGCGCCTGAGCGAGACGACCTACCGGGTGACCGCCGCCGCTCCCCTGCTACCGCTGGTTCATGCTGAACGCGGCCGGCCTCGACGCGCAGGTCGAGGACATCACGGAGACGACGGCGGCCCTCGCGCTGCAGGGGCAGAAGTCGCGCGCCGTGCTCGAGGCCGTGACCGGCCAGGACTGGTCGGACGTCCCGTACTTCGGCCGCAGGGCCACGCAGATCGCCGGCGTGCCCGTCGACGTCACGCGGACCGGCTACACGGGCGACCTCGGCTACGAGCTGTTCGTCGGCACGGACGACGCCCTCGCCATGTGGGACCGCCTGTTCGAGGTCGGTCCCGACTACGGCCTGCGGCCGGCCGGCATCAACGCCCTCGATGTCTCGCGCGTGGAGGCCGGCCTGATCCTGATCGAGGCCGAGTTCACGAGCGCGCTGCACGCCCGCACGGCCGATCACTACTACAGCCCGTTCGAGCTCGGCCTCGGGCGGCTGATCGACTTCGACAAGGGCGACTTCGTCGGACGGCGAGCGCTGCTGGCGGAGCAGCGAGCCGGCGGCCCGGCGCGGCGGCTCGTCGGCCTCGAGCTCGACTGGGCCGGCATCGAGGGGATGTTCGCGCGGCACGGACTGGCGCCCGAGGTCTCGGCGATGGTGCACCGGCCGGCGGTGCCGATCTACCGCGAGGGCCGCCAGGTCGGGCGCGCGACCAGCATCTGCTGGGGGCCGACGATCAAGAAGATGGTCGGCTTCGGCTCCGTCGAGCCCAACCTCCAGGAGCCCGGCACCATGGTGTCGGTCGAGTGGAGCGTCGAGGGCGAGCGCGGCAAGGTGGCCGCCACCGTCGTGCCGATGCCGTTCCTGGACCTGCCGCGCAGGCGCGCGTAGGACCTCCGCAGACAGCGGACCTCTGGGAGACTGGGACCCCGTGGACTCCCGCTGGATCCGCCGTGCGCTGACGCTCCTGGCCCTCCTGGGTGGGGCGCTCGCGTTCGTGGTCGCCGCCACCGGCAGCTTCCGCGACGCCGTGCGCACCGGGCTCGTCGTCGCCGGCGCCGTCGCCGTCGCGACGATCGGCTGGACGCTGCTGTCGGCGCCGCAGGAGCACGATCCGGGGCGGCGGCGGTTCCTGGGCCTCGCGACGGCCGGCGCCGGCCTGGTGCTCGCGGGGGCCGGCGCCGTCGCCGGACGGACCCTCAAGCGGGCGCTCCTGCCCGACCCGGCCCCGATCCAGACGGCGATGGCCGGCGACCTCGGGGCGGAGTACATGGAGCTCGTGCGCCGCGCCTTCCACCCCGGCCGCTCCGGCGACCTCCAGCTCGTGCTGGCGCCGGGCAACAGCGCGAACTACGCCTCGGAGTCGCTGCGCCTGCGCCCGCGCGACCCGAACACGAGCCATGCCTCGGTGTGGATGTACCTCGAGCGGGTGCCGCTGGTCGTCGTCGCGCCCGGGCTCGTCTCGCCGTCGGACTCCGAGGAGCGCGTGAGCCTCGCCGACATCGCGCCGACGATCGCCGGCCTGATCGGCTTCGACGGCTTCCCCTCCGATCGCGACGGTCGCCCGCTGCCGCTGCGAGCTGAGCGACGCACAGCAGCCCCCGCCGAAGGTCGTCGTCACGTTCATCATCGACGGCGGCGGCTGGAACGTCCTCGACACATGGCCGCACGCCTGGCCCAACCTCAAGCGGCTGATGGGCGAGGGCGCGAACTTCCGCAACGCGATCACCGGCTCGTTCCCCGCCGTGACGGCCTGCGCGCACGCCACGATCGGCACGGGCGCGTTCCCGCGCACGCACGGCATCACCGGCCACAACATCCGCACGCCCGAGGGCGTGCGCAAGGCCTACGGCAAGGCCGGCGCCGCCGACCCGTCCGACATCCTCGTGCCGACGCTGGCCGATCTCTACAGCGAATCGCTCGACAACCGGCCGTGGGTCGGGGAGCTCGGCTACCAGGTGTGGCACCTCGGCATGCTGGGCCACGGCGGCCGCACCCGCGGGGCCGACGAGCTGCCGGTCGCCGTGTACTGGGCCGAGGCCGCCGACGCCTGGACCCCGCACAACCCGGAGCTGTTCCGGCTGCCGGCGACGGTGCCCGGCATGGACCGCCTCGAGGCCCACCGCGCGGCCTTCGGGCCCCCGCCGCCGTCGCCCTACGACCCCGACCCCGACGGGCCGAAGGCCGACTGCTGCACGCCGCCGATCGTGCAGTTCCAGGGCGATCTGATCGAGGCCGCGTTCGACTCCGAGCCGATCGGCACCGGCGAGGACCCCAGCCTGCTGTTCATCAACTTCAAGGCGCCCGACTACGCCGGGCACATCTACAACATGGCCGACCCGCGCGAGGAGACGATCCTCGCCGAGGTCGACGCCCAGCTCGGGCGCGTCGCCGCGCTGCTCGAGGACCGGTTCGGCCCGGGCGGCTACGCCCTCATCGTGGCGGCCGACCACGGCCAGTGCCCGCTGCCCGACGACGTGAACGGCACGCGCGTGGACCCGACGGAGCTCGGCAAGGACATCGAGGCGAGGTTCCACGGCGGCCGCTACCGCCTGATCGAGAGCGTGGTGCCGTCGGAGATCTACCTGAACGCACAGGCGCTCGACGACCTGGGCATCACGCGCGGCGACGTGGCCGCGTTCCTGCGCGACTACCGCTACGGCGAGAACATCGGGCCGTACATCCACGACGACGCGATCGAGCACGACCTCCTGGACAACGCCGAGTTCGCCGCCGTGTTCGCGACCGAGTTCCTGGCGACGCTCGCCGACACCGACCTCTCGGTGTTCGGCGACACGCGCTACCCGGGCGCGGACCCGGGCATCTCCACGGTCGACTGAGCCCGATCAGCCGTTGTGCATGGGGCCGTGGTCGGTCTCGTCGTCGAACGTGTTGCCCTCGGCCGGGATCGGCGTCGCGCGCAGGATCCGCGCCATGTGCACGGCGTTGTGCGCCATCCACCTGGTCGTGCGCTGCGTGTAGGGGTGCTGGTCGCCGCCGGCCTCGATGTAGCTCGGACCGGGGCCGGCGTCGCCGACCCAGTACGTGTCGGCGTTCGGCGGGATCACGCAGCCCAGGTGCGTGAGGTTGAACAGGGTGGTCTCGGCCGCCGCGTGCGCCCCGTCCTCGTTGCCGGTCACGACGACGCAGCCGACCTTGTTGTACAGCGGGTACTGCCCGGCCGCGTTCCGCTCGTTGTACGTGCCGTCCAGGCGCTCGATCACGAGCTGCGCGACCGAGCCCCGGACGCCGAACCAGATCGGCGTGCCGATGCAGATGATGTCGGCCGCCTTGATCTTCTCGAGGATCGTCGGCCACTCGTCGCCGTTGCCCTCGTCGGAGCTGATGCCGAAGCGGACGTTGTAGTCGGTGATCCGCACGATCTCGGTGTCCACGTCCATGGTGTCCCACCAGTCCTTCACCTTCAGCATCAGCGCCTCGGTGTTGGAGACCTCGGGCGAGTACTTCAGCGTGCAGTTGAGCATCACGGCCCTGAACTCCGCCATGGTCTGGAACCCCCTGTGGTCGAACGGACGCGGCGAACCTTGCCACACGGTCGCGCCGGCCGTCGAACCGTTACACGCGAGGAGCCCGCCGGTGGGGCGGGCTCCGCGACATGGTGGAGGTGGGGGGATTCGAACCCCCGTGCTCGGGCGACCGACCGGGTCTTCTCCGGGCGCAGCCAGGTGGGTGAAGTCTCGCCTCGAGGCTCCCACCGGCGGAGCACCTCTCGGCCAGCTCGGGTTCGATGTCCGGTCGCGGCCCCCGAGCGGAACCACGTCCGTGAGCCTGCTGACGACGTCCATCCTCCAGGCGCAGGCGCCCCGGAGGGGACGGCTACCTAACTAATTAGGCAGCGAGCGCGTAGTTATCGGCGCTTGTATTGATCCGGCGTTTAACGTGACATCCGGGATCACGGCCCGCTTCCCCCGGACGGTGAACGTCCAAGTCGAAGCCAGTACACCCCCATATGCAGTTGTCCTCGACGAGTATACGGCCGGGCACGGACACACCTGAAGCTCGAACGCCGATCGACGCTCAGCGCAGGCGCGCGCCGATCTCGCGCACGACCTGCGGCACGAGCTCGACGTCGGCGGGCCTCGTGCGCCAGTTCACCATCGCCGGGCGGAAGGCCGTCCGTGCCGCCGTACCGGGTGGCGCCGAAGAAGACGCGCCCGTCCTTCAGGGCCTCCTCCCCGATCCGGCGGTTCAGGTCGTCGAGCTCGGGACCGTCCTGGGAGCCCTCGGGCCGGTACCGGAAGCACACGATGTTGAGCGGCACCTCCGCCAGCCGCTCGAGGTCCGGCGCGGCGTCCACCACCCCGGCCAGGTGCTGCGCGAGGTCCAGGTCGCGCTCCACGACGGCGCGGTGGCCCTCGCGGCCGTACGCCCGCAGCGTCGCCCAGACCGGGATCGACCGCGCCCGCCGCGACATCTCCGGACCCAGGTAGCCCCAGTTCGGCATCGGGTCGTCGATGTCGGGCAGGTACGCGGCGCCGGAGCCGAACACCTGCGGCAGCAGCGAGGCGTCCTTCACGAACGCGAAGCCGGACTCGTACGGGACGTTCAGCCACTTGTGGCCGTCGGCGATGACGGAGTCGGCCCGGTCGACGCCGGCGACCAGATGGCTCGTGCGCGGCGACAGGGCCGCGAACAGGCCGAAGGCCCCGTCCACGTGCAGCCACGCGCCGTAGCGCTCCGCGAGGTCGGCCATGACCTCGAGGTCGTCGAAGTCGCCCGCGTTCACCTCGCCGGCGCTCCCGATGACGATCGAGGGCGCGCCGTCGAGGTCGCGCAGCGCCGCCTCGAGGCCGTCGGCGTCCAGCCGGCCCACGTCGTCGCGGGTGAAGGTCCGCACGTTCCCGCGCCCGACGCCGAGCATGCCGAGCGCCTTCACGTCGCTCGGGTGCACGTACCCGCTGCCGAACACCGGCAGCGGCGGCAGGCCCGACAGCCCGGCATCGTCGACGTCCACGCCGTGGCGCTGCCCCGCCCAGCGCCGGGCGCACCCGAGCGCGACGAAGTTCGCCATCGTGGCGCCCGTCGTCAGCACGCCGCCCCACGCCGGCGGGAGCCCGAACAGCTCCTTCAGCCACCCGACGGCCACCTGCTCCAGCCGCCCGGCGAGCGGCGTCGCCACCCACGCGCCCGAGTTCTGGTCCAGCGTCGAGGTCAGCCAGTCCGCGCCGAGGGCCGCCGGCGTCGTGCCGCCGTTCACGAAGTGGAAGAACTTGGGCCCGGCCGAGTGCACGGCCGCGCCGAACCCGGCGACGAGCTCCTCGAGCGCGGCGACGGCGCCGACGCCCTGCTCGGGCAGCGATCCGCCGAACGCGGCGGCGGCCTCGTCCGCACGAGGGTCGCGCACCGGCCGGTCGGCGATCCCCTTGAGGTACGCGGCCGCCTCGCGGGCGGCCAGGTCCAGCACCTCGGGCAGCTCGTCGGGATGGGGATCCGGCATGGCCCGCATGCTACTGCGGCGTCAGCGCCGGCGGCCGGCGGCCCGCTCCATCTCGCGCTCGGCCTCGCGCTTCGCGATCGACTGGCGCTTCTCGTGCTCGCGCCGGCCCTTGCCGAGCCCGATCTCCACCTTCGCGAGGCCGTGCGTGAAGTACACGCGCATCGGGATCAGCGCCAGCCCCTGCTCCTTCGTCTTGCCGAGCAGCCGCTCGATCTCGCGCCGGTGCAGGAGCAGCTTGCGCGGGCGGATCGGGTCGTAGCCCTTCGTCTGCCCCTGCTCGTACGGCGGGATGTGCATGCCCTCGAGCCAGGCCTCGCCGTCGCGGATCCGCGCGAAGGCCTCGGCGAGCGAGGCGCGCCCGCCGCGCAGCGACTTCACCTCGGAGCCGGTGAGCCGGATGCCGGCCTCGATGCGTTCGAGGATCTCGTAGTCGTGGCTCGCGCGCCGGTTGGACGCGGCGACCTTCTCGGCGGGGTCCTTGGGGCTCACGCGCGCCTCATGCCGGATCCGTCTCGGCCCTAGACGTCGAGGAAGCGGCGCATGCCGATCGTGCCGGCGACGAGCGCGATGGCGACGGACGCGATGACGATCCACGGCGTGATGGCGAGCAGGTCCGTGTTCTGCACGAACGGGAAGAACTTCACCTTGCCGCGCAGCGGGTCGATCACCGTCACCTTCACGACGAACAGCGCGAGGATCGCGAGCGCCGCGCCGACGAGGCTCTCCACCAGGCCCTCGATCATGAACGGGACACGGATCCGCCAGTTCGTGGCGCCGACCAGGCGCATGATGCCGATCTCCTTGCGCCGGCTGAACATCCCCATGCGCAGCGTGTTCGCGATCAGCAGCACGGCCGAGATCAGCATGACGGCGGCGAGCGCCAGCACCCCCAACGAGAGCAGGCGGGTGATGGACGTCAGCCGGCCGAGGAGGTCCCGGTAGTCGGCGACGTTCGCGACGCCGGGTTCGGTGCACGAGAGCTTGCCGTTCGCGTCCTCGCTGCACCCGAGCGCCGCCGTCACCTGGCTGAACTGCGCCGTGTCGTCGAGCTTCACGCGCAGCGAGGCCGGGATCACGTCGCAATCGACCTGGTCGTACCCCGGCTGGCCCGGAAGAGGCGATGGAAGTTGTCACACGCCTCCTCCTTCGTCTCGTACGTCGACGTCGCCGACCGCCGACAGCTTCTGCAGCGTGTCGGTGAGATGGACGACCGTCTGTCGTTCACCGGATCCGTCAGGTACACCGCCACCTCGACGTTGCCGGTGAGGTTCTCGATGACCAGGTTGAACTCGCGGTAGATCAGCAGCGACAGGCCGAACAGGAACAGCGCGATGAACGCCGTCGACATCGCGGCGAAGGCGACGATGCCGTTGCGGCGCAGACCGGATGCGGTCTCCCGGAGGAAGTACTCCAGACGCGCCATCAGCTGTAGACGCCCCGGGCCTGGTCGCGGATCACGCGGCCCTTGTCGAGCTCCACCACGCGCTTGCGCATGGCGTCGACGATCGCCTGGTCGTGGGTGGCCATCACCACCGTGGTGCCGATGCGGTTCACCTTGTCGAGCAGCCGCATGATGTCGACGCTGGTGTTGGGGTCGAGGTTGCCCGTGGGTTCGTCGGCCAGCAGCACGAGCGGGCGGTTCACGCAGGCGCGCGCGATCGACACGCGCTGCTGCTCGCCGCCGGACAGCTCGTCCGGATAGCTGTTCAGCTTGTCGCCGAGGCCCACGTACTCGAGGATCTCCGGCACGCGCTGGTCGATCACATGCTTCGGCTTGCCGATCACCTCGAGGGCGAACCCCACGTTCTCGAACACGGTCTTGTCGGTCAGCAGCTTGTAGTCCTGGAACACGGTGCCGATGTTGCGGCGCAGGTACGGGACCTTCCAGCTCGTGAGCTTCTCGAGGTTCTTCCCGGCCACGTAGACCTCGCCCTTCGTGGCCTCCTCCTCCTTCATCAGGAGACGGATCATGGTCGACTTGCCGGACCCGGACGGACCGACCACGAAGACGAACTCGCCCTTCTCGACGTCGACCGAGACGTCCTCGAGGGCGACGACGCTGTTCTTGTAGACCTTCGTGACGTGCTGAAGACTGATCATCCGACAGACCTTAGAGAGGTTGGGGAAGGAACCTTCGGGATGGCTCATGCTAACAGCCACCTCCGCGGAAGCTCGGAGGTTGCCGTAGGCTGAGCGCCGTGAGCACAGCCGTCGAGGCGGCCGAGGCCACCGCTCGCGACCCGGAACCCGCAGGTCAGCGGCCTCGCGCGCGCCGGATCCTCGCCGCCGTCGCGGGCCCCGCGCTGATCGTCGCCTGCGTGCTGTTCGCGCTCCGCGGCTTCGCGTTCACGCCGCACCTGACGAACGACCACTTCGACATCCTGTCGTTCTGGCTGCCGCGGTTCACGTTCCTGGCGCGGAGCCTCGTCGCCGGCCACGTCCCGCTGTGGAACCCCTACGAGATGATGGGATACCGGTTCGCGGCCGACCCGCAGAGCGGCTGGCTCTACGTGCCGGCCATGCTGCTCTTCACGCTCCTGTCCCCCGGCGCGGCGATGCGGGCGCTCATCGTCCTCAACCCGCTGCGTGGCCGGACTCGGGCTCTATTGGTTCCTGCGCAAGGAGTCGCTGTCGCGCGCGGCCGCGACCGTCGGCGGACTGGCGCTCGGCATGTCGATGTCGACGAGCGAGATGGCGATCTCGATGCCGTTCGCCGGGTTCCTGGCGTGGACGACGATCGTCCTCGTCGGCGCGTCGGGCTACCGGCAGTCGCTCCTGTGGTCGCGCAAGCTCGCGTGGCTGGCGCTCGCAGCGTTCGCCTGGTGGCAGGTCGCGAACGCGCACATGAGCCACGGCCTCATGATGTGCACGCTGCTGGTTGCGGCGTACGTCGTGTCGCACGCGATCCAGTCGGTGCGGCTGGGCGAGACCTCGTGGCCCGGCGCGCTGGGCGCCGCCGCGCTGTTCCTGGGGTTCCTGCCGCTCGCCTCCGCCGCGATCCTGATCCCGCGGCTCGGTTTCATCAGCACGTCGAGCCTGCAGTCGGGCTACAGCGCCGTCGACTCGTTGAAGCAGACGCCGGGCATCGGCGAGCGGCCGATCGTGACGAACGGGATGTGGGCGGGATGGCCGCTCGCGTTCGGGACGGCGCCGGGCGCGTACCTCGGCGCCGTGACGCTGCTGGCGCTCCCCTTCGCGTGGCGCGACCGGGCACGGCGCGCGACGGTGTGGGCGCTCGGCGTGTCGTTCGCCCTCACGTACCTGCTGATGACGAACCTGCTCGTGACGGCCGAGTGGTTCCGCGCCGTCGTGCTGAAGCTGCCGTTCGGCGACGTCTACCTGCACAACCCCGGGCGGTTGCGGTACCTGTCGTTCATCGCGCTGCCGGCGCTCGGCGCGATCGGGATCCAGGGGCTGCGCGACCGGCCGATGGAGCTGCGGCAGGTGGTGCGATGGCTGGCGGTGGGCGCCGCCGTCCTGCTCGTGCTGCCGATGGCGGCCGGCGGCATCGCGATGCGATTCGTGCTGCTGGCGATCGCCATACCGGCGGCGGCGGCGGCGCTGGTCCTGCTCGCGCGCAGGTGGCGCTGGGCGCCGGCCCTCGTGGTCGGCGTGCTCACCGTCGAACTGCTGGCGAGCGCCGTGTACGCGAACGTGTGGCAGGGCGGCACGATCTTCACCGGCCTGGAGACCGGCGACCACGCGAACCTCGTGCCGCCGGTGCTGCGCTGGCCCGACGTCCCGCAGGACGAGTTCCTGCGGCCGAACGCGTTCGTGCAGACGATCCGCGCCCAGTCCGCCGAGCAGGGCCGCTACCTGACGTGGGTGCCGCCGGCCGCGTTCTACGAGAAGGGGTACCTGTACGCGCAGCAGCCGCGCGACTGGCCCGCGCTCATGATGAACCGCGGCACGCTGTTCTCGATCCCCGACGTGCTGGGCTACAACCCCGTGCAGCTCGTCCGGTACTGGACCTACGTACGCGCCACCGACGACCAGTCGGTCTTCTACAACGCGAGCGTGATCAACGAGCCGACACTCGAGGACGTCCGCCTGATGGGCGTCCGCTACCTGATCGTGCCGCAGGGCGTCGACCCGCCGGTGGCCGGTCGCGTCGTCGTCAGCACGCAGGGCTACGACCTCGTGGAGGTGTACGGCTGGGAGCCGCGCGCCTCGGCCGTGCCCGCGTGGACGGTGGTGGACTCGGAGGCCGAGGCCTTCCGGCAGGTGCTGGAGCCCGGGTTCGACCCCGCCCGCACCGCGGTCGTCGAACGCGACCCGGGGACTCGCGCCAGGTCGCCGGGTGCGGTGCCCGGCGACGCCGTGTACTCCGAGACCGACCCCGAGCACGTCCGCGTGGCCGTCGACGCGACGGCGCCGTCGCTCGTCGTGATCCGCAACAGCTACGACGAGGGCTGGAGCGCGACGGTGGACGGAGCGCCGGCCGAGGTCCTCCCCGCCGACGGCTTCCTGCAGGGCGTCGCCGTCGGCGCCGGCCACCACGAGGTCGCGCTCACCTACCGCGACCCCGCGATCGGGCGGGGTCTCGCCGTCAGCGCCGTCGTCTGGCTCGCGCTTGGGGGCGGCGTTCGCCGGATGCGCGTTCGTCGAACGCCGGCGGCGTCGCGGACGGGCTCTGCGCTAGATCGCGAGCCGTTGCTCGGGAGCCGGGCTCGGGGGCGGCTACTGGCGACCGTCGCCGGCTCCGAGGCGCGGATCGGCTCCGCGTCCTGCGGCCGGTGCAGGTGCCGGCGGCCCGTCACGAACGCGAGCCCGTAGAGCACGGCCACGACGAGGAGCAGGTCGCGGTACCCGACGATGATGGCCCCGTACTCGAGGACGCCCCCGACCATCGCGCCCAGCAGGTTGGCGGCGAACGCCACCGTGGAGGTGCCGACGTCCTTGAACCGCTGCGCGAAGATGAGGTTCGCCAGCAGCACCGGCGTGAACGAGACCAGCCCGGCCGCCGCGAACCTCGCGACCGGATCGAGCGCCAGCAGCTGGTCGGGCTGCACGAGGTACGCCAGCGACGAGGCTCGCCGCCAGCAGCAGGTACAGGACGCCCGGCCGCGGCAGGCGCACGTGTCGCGCGAGCTCGACGGCCGCGTACACCGACAGCAGGATCGCGGCGAAGACCAGCGAGTTCACGAACCACGTCGTGCCGAAGAGCAGCGCGAACTGCACGACGTTCTTCGTCTCCAGCAGCAGGAACGCCGCGCCCATGAAGAACAGGTCGACGTAGCTGCGCATACCGCGGAGGGGACCGCCGGCGACGCGCACCAGCACGAGCGAGGTCAGCACGATCGCGCGAGCGCGATCAGGTAGTAGTTGGGGATCGACCGCCCGCGCAGGTACGGGAACGGGTGGTCGTCGGTCGCGGGCTCCTGGGTCGTCGCGGACGGCTGCCACAGCGTCGAGCAGGAGACCGAATCGGCCTGCAGCCCGATCGTGAGCACGCCCTGGCGCCGGGTGCCCGCTCCCGGTTCCCCGAGATCGAGGCACGGCGGATGGCCGAACACCTGCGCGAGCGTGGCCGCGTACCGGTCGAAGACGTCGGGCCGGTAGAAGTTGTACATGGCGAACACACCGTCCGGTCGCAGACGGGCCTTCACCGCCTCGATCGACTCGGTGGTGAACAGGTAGCTCTCCAGACGCAGTGCGCCGGTGCTCGACACGAGCGTGAGCGAGTCCGGCAGCGCGAACAGCACGAGGTCGTACGCGTCGTCGGACTGCTCCAGGAACGCCCGGCCGTCGTCGATGTGCACGGTCACCCGAGGGTCGTCGTACGGGTGGCTCGGATGCATCTCCGCGCCGAGCTGCTGGATGACCGGGTCGATCTCCACGGCGTCCACGTGCGTGGCGCCCTTCGAGAGCGCGAGCGCCACGTCGTTGCCGCTGCCCGCGCCGATGATGGCCACGTTGCCGAGGCCGTCGGCCGTCGTCGTCAGATGCCCGTACAGGGCGCCGTAGAACGGCCGCACGGTCAGCAGGTCCTCGACCGGCACCATCGTCTGGTGCGGGCGGCCGTTGACGCGGATCGCGATCTGGCCCTCGGCGTTGGGCGGCGCGACGGTCACGCGGTAGTAGGGCGACCAGACGTCGCGCGGTGCGGCCGAGACGAGCGCCAGCAGCACGCCGAGCAGCGCCAGGCTCGCGAGCGTCCACCGGGGCATCCGCCGCCCCAGCAGGTACGCGCAGCACACGACGACGACGACGCCCCACACGACCGGGCCCGCGTGCAGGAACGAGAGCACGGAGAACGTCACGATGCCGGCGATGCTGCCGAGCACGTCGAGCCGGTACGCATCGAGCGGTGCGAACGACGAGAAGAGCCGGCCCGACGCGCTGACCGATGCAGGCCATGACGGCGGTCGTCAGCAGGAAGATCACCGGCAACGAGACCTGGGCCGGCACCGCCCATCCCCCGCCGAATCCCGCGAACCGCGGCACGCCGCCGGTGAACCCGATCGTGGCCGGCACGAGCGTGACGAACGCGAGGACCGCGATCAGCAGCACGGGCATCCACTCGAACCGGTCGCGCGAGCGCGCCCGCAGGAACCCGATACCGATACCCAGGAAGCTCGCGAGCAGGATGAAGTTGGTGAAGAACGTGAGGTAGACGACGTTGGCGGCCGTGCCGCGGATCAGCGCCAGCTCCACGAAGAGCATCAGGAAGCTGGCGACGAGCAGGTGCAGCCTCCGCGGCCCCTCGGGGACCGCCTCCTCGGTGGATGGCATCGACGCATCATAGAGGCGCGGCGGCTCGGCGCCGGTGGGAGGCCGGTTCTTACTGGGCGTGCGCGGAGGCGCGCCGCCGCAGCTCCGCCTCGATGAAGCCGTCGATGTCGCCGTCCAGCACCCGGGCGGGGTCGCCGACCTCGTGGTCGGTGCGGTGATCCTTCACCATCTGATACGGCGCCAGCACGTACGAGCGGATCTGCGAGCCGAAGTCGACGGACTTGCGCTCGCCCCGGATCGCGGCCATCTCGTCCTCGCGCTTGTGGCGTTCGAGCTCGGCCAGCCGCGCCTTCAGGATCCGCATCGCGACGGCCTTGTTCTGCAGCTGGCTGCGCTCGTTCTGGCACGCGGCCACGAGGCCGGTCGGCAGGTGCGTGATCCGAACGGCGGAGTCGGTCGTGTTGACGGACTGCCCGCCCGGACCGCTGGATCGGTACACGTCGATCCGCAGCTCGTCGGGCGGGATCTCGAAGTCCTCCTCGTCGGCCTCCTCCAGGAGCGGGATCACGTCGAGGGAGGCGAACGACGTGTGCCGTCGCTTCTGCGAGTCGAACGGGCTGATGCGCACGAGGCGGTGGACGCCGCGCTCGGCGCTCAGCAGCCCGTACGCGTTCGTGCCCTTCACCGTCATCGTGGCCGACTTGATGCCGGCCTCCTCGCCCGGATGGACCTCGTCGATCTCGGCGCTCATGCCCTCCCGCTCCGCCCAGCGCAGGTACATGCGCAGCAGCATCTCGGCCCAGTCCTGACTCTCCGTGCCGCCGGCACCGGCGTTGACGGTGAGGACGGCGTCGGCGGCATCGTGCTCGCCCGACAGCAGGGCCGCGAGCTCGAGCTTCTCGACGTCGGCCTCGAGGGACTTCACGCTGCTCGCCAGCTCCTTCGAGAGGTCGGCGTCGGACTCCTCGGCCAGCATCTCGTCGAGCGCCTGCACGTCGCCGACGCGGCGCTCGAACGCCTCGTAGCGGTCGATGTCCTGGTTCAGCCGAGCGAGCTTGCTGGTGACCTGCTGGCCCCGGGCGGGGTCGTCCCACAGGTTCGGATCGGAGGCCTGCCGCTCGAGGTCGCCCAGCTGCGCGCGCTTGCCCTCGACGTCAAAGGAACTCCTTCGAGGCCGAGATGCGCGTCGCCAGCTCCTTGATCCGATCCGTGAAGTCGCTCATCACGACGGGAAGCCTACCCGACCCGACGGTCCGATCCGCTCGGCGGGCCTCGACCCGATGACGACGGTGGCGTCCAACTCCTCCGAGCGCGCCACCCGCGGTACGAGCCCGCCGACGAACGAAGGCCTCAGCTGCCGCCGGCGCCTGATCCGCGCTCGTCTCCACCAGCAGGTGACCGCCCGGCGTCAGCCAGCTCGCCGCGCCGGCCGCCACCCGGCGCACGACCTCGAGCCCGTCCGCGCCGCCGTCGAGGGCCACCCGCGGCTCGTACGTGCGCGCCTCCGGAGGCAGCAGCCCGACCGCCTCGGTGGGCACGTAGGGCGCGTTGGCGACCAGCACGTCGACACGGCCCCGCAGCGACGCCGGCAGCGGCTCGTACAGGTCGCCCTCGAACACACGACCACCCGGAAGGTTGCGGCGCGCGCATCGCACCGCCACGGGGTCGACGTCGACGGCGTAGAGCTCGACGCCGTTCAGCGCCGCAGCCAGCGCCAGCACCCACCGCGCCGGAGCCGCAGCACAGGTCGACGACGACCGCGTCGCTCCGGCCCGATCGCCGCGGCCTCCGCGACGAGGAACTCCGAGCGGCGACGCGGCACGAACACTCCGGGCTCCAGCTCGATCCGCACGCCGCAGAACTCCGCCCACCCGAGGACGTGCTCGAGAGGAAGCCCGCCGACCCGCCGGTCGACCATCGCGGCCAGCTCGGCCGGCGACCCGGCCGCCGCCATCAGCAGCCGCGCCTCGTCCTCGGCGAACACGCATCCGGCGGCCCGGAGCGCAGCGACGACGTCGGACGGCGACAGTGCGACGGGCCTCAGACCTCGAGGCCGTGGCACTTCTTGTACTTCTTCCCGCTGCCACAGGGGCACGGGGCGTTCCGCGGCACCTTGTCGCTCACGGCCTGCGCCGACGCGCCGGTGTTGACGGGCGGCGCGCTCGTGCCCCGCCGGTCGAGCCGCTCTCGACCTCGGCCTTGTTCTCCTGCGTCCGCTGCGGGGCACGCGGCTGCTGCTGGTCCTGGCGCACGAGCTCCACCCGGTAGATGTACTTCACGAAATCGCGGCGGATGCTCGCCACCAGCTCCTCGAACATCGAGAAGGCCTCGCGCCGGTACTCCGTCAAGGGGTCCCGCTGTCCGTACGCGCGCAGGTGGATGCCCTCCTGCAGGTAGTCCATCTCGTAGAGGTGCTCGCGCCACTTCGTGTCGGTGATGTTGAGCAGCACGACGCGCTCGAGCTCGCGCATCACGCCCTCGCCGACCGCGGTCTCCTTGGTCTCGTAGGCCTCGACCGCGTCCTCGACGAGCTGCTCCTGGATCGCCATCGACGTCGCCGAGCTCCCGCAGCTCGGCCTCGGTCGCCTTCATCGGGTAGACCTCGTTGACGGCCGTCACCAGCGCGTCCAGCTCCCACTCCTCGGGGAAGACGTCGGCCGGCAGGTACTCGCTCGACGATGCCGCGCACGACCTCGTCGACGAACTCCAGCGCCTGGCCCTTGAGGTCCTCGCCCTGGAGGATCTTCTGGCGCTCGCCGTAGATCACCTCGCGCTGGGCGTTCATCACGTCGTCGTACTTGAGGACGTTCTTGCGGCGCTCGTAGTTGAGCTCCTCGATCTGCCGCTGCGCGTTCTCCACGGCCTTCGAGACCATCTTGGCCTCGATCGGTTCGTCGTCGGGCCACTTCAGGCGCTCCATGATCGACGCGACCCGATCGGAGGCGAACATCCGCATCAGGTCGTCCTCGAGCGAGAGGTAGAACAGCGAGGCGCCCGGGTCGCCCTGGCGGCCGGCGCGGCCTCGGAGCTGGTTGTCGATCCGCCGGCTCTCGTGCCGCTCCGTTCCCAGGACGTAGAGCCCGCCGAGCTCGACGACCTCCTCGTGCTCGGCGTCGGTCTGCGCCTTGTACTTCGCGTAGATCGGCTCGTACTCGGCCTCGTAGGACGCCCGGTCCTCCTCCTCCATCTCGAACAGCAGGTAGGCGTCGTTGTCGAAGTCGCGCGCCGCCATCTCCTGGCGCGCGAGGTACTCGGGGTTGCCGCCCAGCAGGATGTCGACGCCGCGGCCGGCCATGTTCGTGGCGACCGTCACCGAGCCCTTGCGGCCCGCCTGCGCGACGACGACGGCCTCGCGCTCGTGGTTCTTCGCGTTCAGCACGTGGTGCTGCACGCCGCCGCGCGTCAGATATCCCGACAGGACCTCGGACTTCTCGATCGACACCGTGCCGACGAGGATCGGCTGACCGGCCTCGTTCCGCTCCCGGATGTCCTCGACGACCGCGTCCCACTTCGCCTTCTCGTTCTTGTAGATCAGGTCGTGCGAGTCGTCGCGGACCATCGGGCGGTTCGTGGGGATCTCGATGACCGAGATGTCGTAGGTCTCCTCGAACTCGGTGAGCTGCGTCTTCGCCGTACCCGTCATGCCGGAGAGCTTGTCGTACATCTTGAAGTAGTTCTGGATCGTGATGGTGGCGAGGGTCTGGTTCTCCTCCTTGATCCGCACGCCCTCCTTCGCCTCGATCGCCTGGTGCAGGCCCTCGGAGTAGCGCCGGCCCTCCAGCACGCGGCCGGTGAACTCGTCGACGATCTTCACCTCGCCCTGCGTCACCACGTACTGCACGTCGCGCTTGTAGAGCTCCTTCGCGCGCAGGGCGTTCTGCATGTGGTGCACGAGCGGCGTGTTCACGTGCTCGTACAGGTTCTCGATCTGCAGCAGCTCCTCGACCTTGGCGACGCCGGACTCGGTGATGGCGACCTGGTGCTTGCCCTCGTCGACCTCGTAGTCCTGCTCGGCCGTCAGCCGGGGCGCGATGCGCGCGAACGTCTGGTACCACTTCGCGGAGTCCGCCACCATGCCGCTGATGATGAGCGGGGTGCGGGCCTCGTCGATCAGGATCGAGTCGACCTCGTCCACGATCGCGAAGCGGTGTCCGCGCTGCACCATGTGCTCGGCGCGCATCGCCATGTTGTCGCGCAGGTAGTCGAAGCCGAACTCGTTGTTCGTGCCGTACGTGATGTCGGCGGCATAAGCGGGCCGGCGCTGCTCGGGCGTCATGTTGGCCTGGATCAGCCCGACGTCGAGCCCGAGGAACCGGTACACGCCGCCCATCCACTCCGAGTCGCGCTTGGCGAGGTAGTCGTTCACCGTCACCACGTGCACGCCGTTGCTCTCGAGGGCGTTGAGGTAGCCCGGCAGCGTGGACACGAGCGTCTTGCCCTCACCGGTCTTCATCTCGGCGATGTTGCCGCGGTGCAGGGCGACGCCGCCCATCAGCTGCACGTCGAAGTGGCGCTGGCCGATCGTGCGGCGCGCGGCCTCACGGACGGTGGCGAAGGCCTCGGGCAGGAGGTCGTCCAGGCTCTCGCCGGCGCCGAAGCGCTCACGGAACTCGATCGTCCGGTGCGCGAGCTCCTCGTCCGAGAGGTCCTCGACCTCGGGCTCGAACGTGGTGACGATCTGGGCGATCTGCTCGAATTCCTTGCGCTTGCGCCCCTCGCCCAGGGTGCCGAGCTTCTCGAAGACCAACGGGGTTCCTCTCGTGGATCGGCCGGCCGCGTGCCGGCGGGTCGGATCTCTCCTCAGCCTTCGATTCTATCGGCTGCTCCGGTTCTGCCCGGGTTCTGCCGGGTCCTGGCCGCCGCCTCAGCCGATCGAGTCGGTGAGGGCGCCGAGGGTCTCGACGAGCTTGCGGTTCTCGGCGTAGTCGACCGGGCACGCGATCACGCTCACGGCCTCGTCGTCGAGGGCCCGCCGCAGCGTGGGCAGCAGCTCGTCGGCGGCGCCGATCGCGTAGCCCTTCGCGCCGAAGCTCTCCGCGAACCGGACGAAGTCCGGGTTGCCGAAGCTGACGGCCGCCGTCCGACCGAGGGTGAGCTCCTCCTTCCAGCGGATCAGCCCGTACCCGCCGTCGACCCACACGAGGATCGTGATGTGCACGCCCTCGCGAACGGCCGTCTCGATCTCGGCCGCGCTCATGAGGAACGCCCCGTCGCCCATCGCCGCCAGCACCCGCCGATCGGGGTGCACGAGCTTGGCCGCGAACGCGCCCGGCAGCGAGAACGCCATCGTGGCCAGCCCGTTCGAGACGATGCAGGTGTTGGGCCGGTACGTGGGGTACAGGCGCGCCATCCACATCTTCACGGCGCCGGTGTCGGCCAGCACGATGTCGTCGTGCCCCAGCGCCGCGCGGATGTCGGCCACGATCCGCTGCGGCTTCAGTGGGAACGCGCCGTCGGCGGCGCCCCGCTCGAGCTCCTCCCGCACCAGGGCCATCGCGGGGGGACGCCGCTCGTCGACCGGCCGGGCCGTGGCGGCCGCGCCGATCGCGTCGAGCGAGTCGGAGATGTCGCCCTGGAGGCCGACGGCGAGCGTGTAGCAGGAGTCGACCTCGGCGACGGTGCGGTGGACGTGCACGATCCGCTTGTCGCCGAGCGGGTTCCAGCGGCTCGGCGAGTACTCCACGAGGTCGTACCCCACCGCGACGACCACGTCGGCGCGGTCGAACCCGAAGTTCGCGTAGTCCTTGACCATGAACCCGATCGTGCCGAGCGCGTTCGGGTGGTCGTCGGGGAAGACGCCCTTGCCGAGGAACGTCGTGGCGACCGGCAGCGACAGCCGTTCGCTGAAGCGGATCAGGGCGTCGGTGGCGCCGTCGCGCGCCACGCCGGGTCCCGCCAGGACCACCGGGTTCTTCGCGTGCGCCAGGACCTCCACGGCGCGGGTCACCTGCGCGTCGGCGGGCGCCGGGTCGACCGGCACGTTCACCGGCAACGGCTCGCCCTCGCAGTCCCGCTCGGCCACATCCTCGGGCAGGATCAGGAAGGTGGCGCCGGGCCGCTCGGTCTCGGCCTGCTTGAACGCCTTGCGGACCATCTCCGGTGCCGCGTCCGGCACCGTCACCATGTCGCCCCACTTCGTGATCGGCCGGAACACCGACACGAGGTCGACGAACTGGTGCGACTCCTTGTAGATCCGGTCGAGGCCGGCCTGCGCCGCGATCGCGACGAGCGGGTGCGAGTCGAGCTGCGCGTTCGCGATGCCGAGCATGAGGTTGATGGCGCCGGGTCCGAGCGTGGCCAGGCAGACCCCGGCCCGGCCGGTGAGGGCGCCGTACGTGTCGGCCATGAACGCGGCGCCGCGCTCGTCGCGCGTGGTGATGAACCGGATCGACGAGTCGGCGAGCGCGTCGATCGTCAGGAGGTTCTCCTCGCCCGGGAGCCCGAAGACGTAGCGGACGCCCTCGTTCTCCAGGCACTCCACGATCATCCGCGCGACGTTGCGGCGGTGACGTTCCGGGGCCATGGCAGCCAGCCTACCCGTGCGTGCGAGCGGTCGACGGCGACGCCTACGTGATCTCGAGCAGCTTCTCCCGCACGGCGTAGACGACCGCCTCCATGCGGGAGTGCAGGTGCAGCTTCTCGAGGATGTTGCGGATGTGGTTCTTCACCGTGTTCTCGGAGATGAACAGCTCCTTCGCGATGTCGCGGTTGTTCAACCCCTGCGCGACGAGCTTGAGGACCTCCATCTCGCGGTCGGTGAGCTTGGGCGCCGGCATCTGCGGGCGTTCGTCCGTGGCCTTCGACATCGCGGCGAACTCGGTCAGCAGCTTCGACGCCATCGAGGGCGAGATGCGGGACTGGCCGGCCCACACCGAGCGGATCGCGTCGGCGACCTCCTCGATCGGGATCTCCTTCAGCAGGTACCCGGAGGCTCCGGCCTTGATCGCGTCGTAGAGGTCGGCCTCCTCGTCGCTGATCGTCAGCATGAGGATCTTGCAGTGCGGCAGTGCCTCCTTGATCTGGCCCGCCGCCTCGATGCCGGAGCGCCGGGGCATCCGCACGTCCATCAGGACGACATCGGGCATGAGCTCCGTCGCGCGCTCCACGGCCTCGGCGCCGTCGGAGGCCTCGCCCACGAGCTCGATGTCGGCCTCCTGCTGCAGAACCATCTCCAGCCCGCGGCGGAACAACGCATGGTCATCGACGACCATCACGCGCAGTCGCTCGGAACCGCCCTGCGCCTTGTCCTTGTCCGTCACGTGTCTCCCCCCTACGGGCCGGTCCGTTCGGACCCCCTCCGATGTATCGGCCCCGAACGGGCTAGGCGTGAGCGGATTCTAGACCATTCCCCCTGCCCGGAGGCCGCGTTCGGCGCCGGCTGTGGTCGTCACGGACCTGCCGCTCCAACCGTTCGGCCAGCTGATCGACCGCCGTGGGCACGTCGGGGCCCTCGCCGTGGGCACGGAACGTCTTGCGCGGGCGCATCAGCGCGCCGTCGACCCGGAACGGATCCAGGCGCGGGTTGCGCTGGGCGATGACCTCGACCTCGAGGAGGGTGGCACGCGGCTCCATGCGGGCCAGGCGCGAGAGCTTGTGTCGAGCCACCTCCCGGACCTCGTCGGTGATGCGCAGGCCACGGCCCTTGAAGGTGAACTCCATGTGCGGGCTCCTCGCCGTCGTGTCGGTCGCTCCCTGATCGGTCCCCTCGCCGAAGGTGGGCCCTCGCCTGGCTGACCTGGTCTTTGACCCCACACCCGCCTGCGGGGGCGTTCGCCGCGATCCCCGAGGGGGACGACTCCCGCCCTCTCCCGGACCCGGAGGCCCGAGGCAGGACTTACCTCTAAACCGCACCATGCTCAGCGGCCAACTGCCGCCTTACGTGGGTCGTTTCGCCTGCGACTGGCGTCGACTACCGAGGGACGTCCTCGGGCAACCACAGACCCAGGCGAGGGCCCTGCGGGCGAGTATAGCGAGGGGGCAGCGGGCCCGAGAACGCGCGTGCCGCGGTGGCGAGCGACACCCGGCGGGCACCGGCCTCACGCAGGATGCGGGCGCAGACGCCGGCGGTGGCGCCCGTCGTGAGGACGTCGTCGACGAGCAGCACGCTCGCCGGCACGGGCCGACCCGACGCCCGGAAGGCGCCCTCGAGGGCGAGCCGCCGCTCGGCGCCTGAGCGACGCGCCTGCGGTCCTGTGTCGGCGGCCCGCGCGAGCAGCGCGATCGCCGGCGTGCCCGTCCGGGCGGCGAGCGCCCGCGCCAGCACCTTCGCCTGGTCGTACCCGCGCGAGGCCAGCCGCGACCGCGCGAGCGGCACCCACGTGACGACGTCGGCGGACGGCGGACCGGTGGCGACGACGGCGGCCGCCAGCGCATCGGCCACGGACCGCCAGCCCGAGAACTTCAGCCGGTGGATCGCGCGGCGCGCCGGACCGTGGAACAGGAACGCTGCGCGCGCGACGTCGATGGATCCCGGCGGGCAGTCGCGGCAGGACGCCACCGGGCGATCGGAGGGGCGGCCGCACCGCTCGCACCAGGGCGGCTCCAGCGCCACCAGCGAGGCCGTGCACGCCCCGCAGAACGGCCACGGGCCGGTGCCGCACCCGGCGCACGAACGGGGGAAGACGACCTCGAGGGCCTCCGACCACACGGCCGCACCGTAGCGCCCGCCACCGACACCGGAGACGCCGCTCGCTACGGCAGGACGACCTCGACGACGGCCTTCGCGCGGTGCTGCGCGAGCTCGATCGTCAGCGCGCGCTGCGTCTTCATCAGCGGGTACGCCGTCGTGCGGCCCTTGCCGGTCGTCTCGTCGAGCTGCGCGTCGAGGACGACGAGCCGGTCGCCGTCGGCGCGCAGCTTCCACTCGACCGGCTCGGGCGGATCGGCGGCGAAGTGCACCGTCATGGAGTCGCCCGTGCAGTCCAGGTGGTCGACGAGCACCGTGGAACCGCCCTCGAGCTCCATCTTCTCCCCCACCGGCACCGACCCCCGCCGCACGGTCGCGCGCGGCCACGCCATGGCGAACCGTCGCTCGGGACGCACGACCGTGGCGACGCCGTCGACGTCGCACTCGGTCTCGAGGCAGTACCACCCGGCGGCGAGCTCCGTGACGGGGAACTCGAACGGCACGAAGAAGTCGAGCTTCGGCGCCACGTCGAGGGTGGTCTCCTGGAGGTCGATCGGCTGCGAGCCGGCCCCGGCCAGCTCCGTCACTCGGGCGCTCCGCAGCACCACCTGGTGCGGATCGCGATCGGCGCTGCGCAGGACGAACGCCCCCTTCACGGTGGCGGGGAACTTCTCGAAGTGCGCGCGGATCGCGACGAGCGCCGACCCCTCCACTACGTCCCCTGCTCCCAGGAGTGCAGGTAGCGGTCCTGCTCGTCGGTCAGCGTGTCGATCTCGACGCCCATCGCGTGCAGCTTCAGCCGCGCGACGTCCTTGTCGATGTCGACCGGCACCTCGTACACGCGTGGCTCCAAGGTGCCACGCTGCTTCACGACCCACTCCGCCGCCAGCGCCTGGTTCGCGAACGACATGTCCATCACGGCGGCGGGGTGGCCCTCGGCGGCCGACAGGTTCACGAGCCGGCCCTCCCCGAGCAGGTGCAGCCTCCGGCCGTCGGCCATCGTGTACTCGTCGACGAACTCCCGGATGCGGCGGGTGCCGGTCGCGAGGTCGGCCAGCGCCGCCTTGTCGATCTCGACGTCGAAGTGACCCGAGTTCGCGAGGATCGCCCCGTCCTTCATCAGCTCCATGTGCTCGCGCCGGATCACGCTGGTGTCGCCGGTGACGGTGACGAAGATGTCGCCGACGCGCGCGGCCTCGCGCAGGGACATCACGGTGTAGCCCTCCATCACGGCCTCGAGCGCGGAGGTCGGGTCGACCTCGATCACGATCACGTGCGCGCCCATGCCGCGCGCGCGCGACGCCACGCCACGCCCGCACATCCCGTAGCCGCACACCACGATCTTCCGGCCGGCGAGCAACCGGTTCGTCGCCCGCATGATCGCGTCGATCGTCGACTGGCCCGTGCCGAACCGGTTGTCGAACAGGTGCTTCGTGTCGGCGTCGTTCACCGACACGATCGGGTACTTCAGCGCGCCGTCGGCCGCCATCGCCCGCAGACGGATCACGCCCGTCGTCGTCTCCTCGGTCCCGCCGATGATCTCGGCGATCTGGTCCGCGCGCTGCTTGTGCAGGACGCTCACCATGTCGGCGCCGTCGTCCATCGTGATGTGCGGCCGCGTGTCGAGCACCGCGTCGATGTGGCGGAAGAACGTCTCGGTGTCCTCGCCCTTGATGGCGAACGTCTTGATGCCGCTCTGGTCGCAGAGCGCCGCCGCCACATCGTCCTGGGTCGACAGCGGGTTCGACGCGCACAGCGCCACCTCGGCGCCGCCGGCGGCGAGGGTCTCCATCAGGTTCGCGGTCTCCGTCGTCACATGCAGACACGCGCCGATGCGCACGCCCTCCAGCGGGCGCTCCTTCTCGAAGCGCTCCCGGATCAGCGCGAGCACCGGCATCTCGCCGGCCGCCCACTCGATCCGCTCCCTGCCCGTCCCGGCGAGCGCCAGGTCCCTCACGTCGCAATCCACGGCGGTCATCCCCTCTCCACGTGTTCGATCATGTCGGCCAGGACGCGGCCGATCGTGCCTGCGGCTGCGGCGGAGGCCTGCAGCACCTCCTCGTGCGAGACCGAGGCCCCGGCAGCGTTCGTCACGAAGCTTAGCCCGAGCACCCGAAGGCCCAGCGCCCGGGCCGCGACGGCCTCGGGCACCATGCTCATGCCCACGACGGTGGCACCGGCCTGTCGCAGCGCCTGGGACTCCGCCGGCGTCTCGTACGCCGGCCCCGACACCGCCGCATAGACCCCCTCCGTCACGGCGCCGGGCTCGGGGGCGTACCGCCGTGCCGCGGCGAGCGCCGCGCCGGCCAGCTCCTCGTCGTAGACGTCGCCGACGCCGATGAATGCGGGCGAGCCGTCCGGCATCCGCCACCCGAGGAGCGGGTTCGTGCCCATCAGGTTGAGATGGTCGCGGATCACCGCCAGCGACCCGCCGCGCAGGGCGGTATCGATCGCGCCCACCGCCGTCGTCAGCATCATCGCTCGCGCGCCCAGCCCGGCCGACACACGGGTCGTGATCGAGGCGAGCGGCATCCCGTGTCCCTCGTAGAAGTGGATCCGCCCCTGGAAGACCGCGACCGGGCGCCCGCCGAGGTGCCCGATCCAGAGCTTGCCCGCATGCCCCTGCACCGTCGGCGGTGGGAAACCCGGCAGCTCCGTGAACGCGATCTCGAGGCCGTCGTCGGCGCCGGCCGCCTCCTTCGCGACCCGGATCGCCTCGCCGAGGCCGGAGCCCAGGACGATGCCGGCGACCGGCTCGAGGTCGGTCCGTTCGCGGATCGCGGCCACGATCGCCTCGGCGACGCCGTCGCCGGGATCGGGGAGCGCGAGGCTCACCGGCCCGCCTCGGTGAGCGCCGTCTTCAATCGCTCGATCGCGCCGATCGGGGTGGGATCGGCGCCGCGCACGAGCGCGGCGTACGTGGACGTGAAGTCGCCCATCAGGATCAGCGAGCACAGCCGCGCGAGCGCGGAGCGGCCCGCCGCCCACTCCTCGGCCGTCACGCAGCCGGCCTCGCGGGCGATGTCGAGCGACAGCGGGAACCGCGCGGCGACGTCGGGGTGCTCGTCCTCGTCGCGCAGCGCGATCACCATGTAGCCGTCGCCCGCCGGCCGCGTCCAGCCCACCACCTCGTTGTGGTCGAGCTCGGGCAGCGACGACGCCCACGCCGGCACCTTCGCGTTCTCGTTGAACTGGGTCTTCCAGCGCGCGGCCGCGACCGACGCGATGCCGTCGCCGCCCCAGATCACCGGGACGCGGTCGCCGAGCTGCCATGCGAGCTCCTTCGCGTCGTTGGACGCGCGCGGGACCTCGGGCCCGAGCCGGCCTCCGATCGCCGTGAGCTCCGAGACGGTCTCCTCGACGTCGCCGGCCGCCGGCGGCAGCAGCCCCACCGCCTCGAGGGCGCCGATGGCGCCGAAGGCGAGGTGGCCGAGCGCGGCCCGCGGCATGAACCCCGGCGGCGCCGGCACGACCGCGTACCCGCCCTCGCGCGCCTCGGCCGCGAGCGGCCCGCCGGACGAGAGCGCGATCACGCGGCAGCCGCGCGCAACGGCCTCGCGGAAGCAGGAGAGCGTCTCCGCCGTCGACCCGGAGTACGAGGAGGCGATCACGAGCGTGTGTGGTCCGCAGTAGGCGGGCAGCACCGGGGACCGGTGCACGTCGAACGGGACTCCCGAGCCGGTGGCGATACAGGGCCCGCAGGATGTCGCCGGCGACCGCCGAGCCGCCCATCCCGCAGAAGGTGACGGCGCTCACGTCGTCGACGTCGGGGAGGTCGGTCACGGCGCGGCCCGCTGCGTAGCCCTCGCGGGCGTGCGCCGGCAGCGCCGCCACGATGTCGAGCATGCCGCCGGGGTCCCCCGCGCGCAGGGCCCCGACGTCGTCCAGGTCGGTCACTTCGCCGCGCCCGGCTTCTCTGCCTCGTCGATCAGCATGACGGGGATACCGTCGCGCACCGGATAGCGGTAGCCGCACGTGGAGCACACGATGACCTGCTCGGCCTCGAGGTACTCCACCTCCCCCCGGTCGTTCGGGCACACCAGGATCTCCAGCAGCTCGGCGTCGATCGTCATCAGGTGCCTCCTTCGCCGCGGATCAGTGTGAGCAACTCGGCGGTCCGCTCGTCCAACAGCTCCTGCGTCCGGGCCTCCACGTTCAGCCGGAGCAGTGGCTCGGTGTTCGACGCCCGCACGTTGGCCCACCAGTCCGGGAACTCTACCGTCAGCCCGTCCGTGCGGTCCTGTCGTGCCGTCCGCGTATCGAGCGGCGATCGCCTCGATCCGGCCCGCCGGGTCCTCGACGACGGAGTTGATCTCGCCCGAGTCCGCGTACCGCCGGAACGGGGCCAGCAGCTCGGACAGCGGCACGCCGGCCGACGACAGCTCGCCGAGCGCGACGACGGCCGCGATCAGTCCCGAGTCGGCGAAGTAGTTGTCGCGGAAGTAGTAGTGGCCCGAGTGCTCGCCGCCGAACACGGCGCCGGTCTCCGCCATGACCTGCTTGATGAACGAGTGGCCGACGCGGGTCCGGACCGGCTGCCCGCCCTCCTCGCGGATCACCTCCGGCACCGTCCACGAGCAGATCAGGTTGTAGACGACCGGCGCGCCCGGGTTGCGCTTCAGCAGCGCCTTCGCGACCAGCGCCGTCACGATCGACCCGGAGACGCCCTCGGCGCGCTCGTCGACCAGGAAGACCCGGTCGGCGTCGCCGTCGAACGCGAGGCCGATGTCGGCGTCGAACTCGAGGACGGCCGCCTTCAGATCGCGCTGGTTCTCGGGGTCGATCGGATCGGCAGGGTGGTTCGGGAACGTGCCGTCGAGCTCGGGGAACAGGTGGTGCAGCTTCACGGGCAGGCGGGCGAGGACGGCGGGCGCCACGAGCCCGCCCATGCCGTTCGCGGTGTCGATGACGACGGTGAGCGGACGCATCGCGTCCACGTCGACGAACGTCAGCACGTGCTCGACGTAGTCGTCGAGGAGGTCCCGGTGCTCGACCGAGCCGACCGTCGTCGGCACGAGCCGGCTCGGGGCCGGCCGCCAGCTCGCGGAGGTCGGCGAGCCCCGTGTCCTGCCCGACGGGCCTCGCGCCGGCGAGGCAGAACTTCATGCCGTTGTAGTTCGGCGGGTTGTGGCTGGCCGTCAGCATGATGCCGGGGAGGTCGAGCGAACCGGACGCGAAGTACAGCAGATCGGTGGAGGCCAGACCGATGTCGGTCACGTCCGCGCCGACGGCGGTCGCGCCCTCGGCGAGCGCGGCCGCGAGGTCGGGCGACGAGAGCCGGCAGTCCCGTCCGATCAGGATCCGCGGGGCGCCGGTCCACGACGCGAAGGCGCCGCCGATCCGGCGGGCGGTGTCGACATCGAGCTCGTCGGGCACGACGCCACGGACGTCGTACGCCTTGAAGATGCGGTCCAGGTCCGGTGACACGTCACCGCATGGTACTGAACCGGCTCGGCGTCAGGCCTTCTGGACGACCATGCCGATCACGGACTGCAGCGGGACGCTCTCGCCGTCACGGTGCCACCACTTCGTCTCGCAGACGTGGCACGTCGTGAACGCGAGGTCGCGGCCGCTGACCGACATCGAGATCGTGATGAGGTCGTCGGAGCCACAGGTTGGGCAGTTGGGGGTATGCGACATGACTCTTGAGATGATGCGTCCTCGTCCCGCTCGCGACCATAGCACGACACGCTCATCTATCTCTGCCCGTCGAAGGGTCATGCTTCTGGGCCGCGGGGGTGACCGAAGGTCCCCGAACGGGCCGACACGACCCATCCCCCGGCGCCCGTCTCCTCCGCTCCCGTGACCCAGGCCGTTCGGTGCGCCCGTGCCTGGATCCGGCCGATCAGGAGCCCGAGACCGAACCGGAGGCGGCGAGCGACCGCCGGTCCGACACGGACCAGCCGAGCGGCGGCGTCATGCGATCGACGTGCTCGCGGCACAGATCCAGGAGGTTCGGATCGCGGTCCGGCTGCAGGTCGGTGACGACGACCTCCCGGGCGGCGTAGTGGAGGGCGACGGTGGCGACGGGTTCGGCGCCGCATCGCATCTTCGCGCAGCTTCGCATCCGGCAGAGGCTAGATCACACGGATGTCATTCACAAGCATCGGGCGCGAACCGCCGCACAAAAGCGTACTCCGCGGTGGCGCTTCCGGGTTGCCCCTTCTTCGTCGCCGCGGAGTACCCCACGAACATACGACCGAACGCGGACCGCGCGCAAGGGGTCGGGGCGGATCGGAGTGACAAGAACCGGCCAGCCGATCCCTCAGAAGATGAGGACGGTGGCACCGATCGGGACGAGGGGGTACATCTCCTCGACGTCGTCGATGTTCATGCGGACGCAGCCGTGCGAGGCGTGCGTGCCGATCGACGCCGAGTCATACGTGCCGTGGATGCGGATCCCCGGGGCGTTCAGGTAGAGGGCCCGCGTGCCCAGCGGGTTGCCGGGACCCGGCGGGATCGTGAGCGGGAGCCCGGCGCCCCAGGTGTCGGGGGCCGGATTCGTCCAGGTGGGGTTCATCGCCTTGTTCACGATCGTCCAGGTGCCGCTGGGTGTCTCGTACGGCGCCATCGCCGTCGCGACCGAGTAGGTGCGGTCGAGCTTGAAGCCCTGATAGAGGTAGAGCTTGTTCAGCGTCTTGTCGATCACGATGGTCGTGCCGACCTTGGCGTCGGTGACCTTCGGCGCCACCGCCTTCACGCCGAGCTGCACCGGCGCGCTCGAGCCGTGCTGCAACGCCGTGAGGATCTTCGCCGAGGCCTGCTCGGTCTTGAGCGCGCGGCCCGGCTTCGCGTGGGTGAACACGACCTCGGAGCCCTGCAGCGACACGGTGGCGTCGTGCGGGGCCTGCGCCACGTCCTGGGCGATGCCCTTCACGAACGCGTTGACCTTGCCCTCGCTGTAGCGCCAGCCCACGTCGATCGAGCGATGCACGGGCTCGTCGGCGAGCCGGTGGTACACGCGGGAGAACATCCCCATCGAGCCCGACAGCGCGAGGGCCTCGTCCACGGCCCCGGAGACGTCGGCGCGCACACCGAGCTGTTCCGGTGTCGCCGACCACGAATGACCGGCCGACTCCACCGTCAGCTCCGCGTCCAGTCGCGTGGAGGTGGCGGCGCCGACCGCGGCGACGGCCTCGTCCCGCGTCATCTTGCCGACGTCGACCCCGGCGATCGTGACGCCGGGCAGGATGCGGTCCGTGCCGCTGCGGTCGTAGCGGTACGCCGCGAAGGTGGCGCCGCCGCCCAGGACGACGGTCACGGCGAGGACGATCACCAGGACGGGGATCAGTCCGCCGGCGATGCGCTTCGCGTGTCGTCCTCGTGGCATCCGAACGCTCCGAACGTGGTGGTGAAGGTCGAGCCGGGACCATCGGCCCCGGCTCGCAGATGATACCCGGGTTCTCCGACGGAGCACCCCCTCTTCCGCCGGTTCCTTGGCCGGTTCCTCGCCTCAGGGTCGCAGATGCATCTCGGCGGGGACCATCACGCCCGCCGACACGGCGTAGTCGGCCACCCCCTCCTGGCCGAGCGAGGACGACGCGCCGGTGGTGACGAAGGGCGCGCCGGCGCTGACGGCGACGACGGCCGCGGTCGGATCCCGCTCGAGGAAGGCCGCAGGTACGTCGATGGCCGACGTCGCCGGGACGGTGACGGCGATACGGTCGAGCACACCCGTCTCGCCGAGGAGGGAGAGCGAGACCTCGACGGGTGCGGAGCCCGGGTTGCCGAGCACCATGCCCGGCGTGTTGGGCTCGCCGGCGACGGTCGGGAGCACGACCCACGCCGCCGCGGGCTCGGCCGCGCCGCTCGTGGCGCCGGGATCGCCGCTCTGCCCCTCGGTGCGGCGGACCACGACGACCGTCGCGCCGGCCTGAGCGCGGACGTCCACGAGCGAGGGTCCCTTGGTGATGATGGGATACGCGCGTGCCGAGGGTCCGCTGAGAGCGGTCTCGGTGATGCCCGCCGACGCGTCCGGCCGCTCCCCCGAGAGCAGCACGGCGCCGAAGCGCACCTCCTGTTCGACCGGCACCATCACGGCGAGCGTGGACTGGCCGACGTCCTGCGTGCCGGCGAGGAGCACCTCACTGGTCGGCGACCGCACGGCGAGCGCGCTGCGGATCCCTCCGTCCGAGGAGATCCCGAGCGAGGACACGGCGACGCGTCCCGTCCGCGCGAGGACCTCGGCGGCCGCCGCCGGCTCGTCGGCGGAGACCGTGTTCAGCCGCAGCATCACGCTGCGATGCGGTGCGATGCGCAGGTCGGTGAGATTCGAGTTCCGGATCGGCGCGCGCGACTGCGAGAGCACCGCGACGTCGATCACCGCGTCGACGTCGAACGGGTTCATCACGATGAGGTCGGCGTCCTGCCCCTGCTCGGTGGTTCCGTCCGCCGCGAACCAGTGCGTGCCGGCCTCGGGGGCGCACGGCTCGGCCGCCACGCCCGTTGCGGACCCACCCGCGTGCGTGACCCACCCCGCGGCCACCCATCCGCCGAAGTACTCCACGAACGACGACGAGGCCGGGTCGGTCGAGGCCGCCGGCACCCGGATCTCGGTGCCCGGATCGACCGTGAAGGTCGCTGCCTCGCCGCTGCGCTTGGCCGTGAGCGACGTGACGCGGATCTCGGACGCCGTCGTGCCGGGATTCGCCACGTACAGGTCGGTCTGCCACTCGGGGCCGCCTCCGTGGGGACAGAACCACGCGCCGCTGGTCGCGACGACGTCGGCCGGCCCGGGCCTGGCCGCCGGCTCCGCACGATCCAGGGCGACGCCGGCCGCCACGACCGCGACGACCGTGAGGACCGCGAGGCCCAGGCGCCCCCGGGACCTCATCGCGACGACCCCGGCTTGCGCGTGATCCACAGGGCGACCGCCCAGAGCAGGGCGAGCACCCAGACGGAGAGGGTTCGAACCCACTGATCCGCGTCGCGGACGTGGACCTCGCCGCCGGATATCTCGGTGCGGGTCGCCCACCCGAACGAGGTTGCGACCGGCACCGACGATCCGCTCGCGTCGTGGGCGCGGAACCCGCTCACGCGCTCGGAGCCGATCAGCACCGATGCGCCGTCGGGACCCGAGGCGTCCCACCCCCCCGGCACGCGCGCGGCCGCGGTGGCGCCGGGGTCGGCGAGGCGCTGGATCTGGTCGAGCGAGGAGCTCGCGGCGATCTGCGCCGTGACCGGGTCCGTGGAGACCGCGGCGGGGGGCAGCGCGTGCGCGTTGCGGTAGATGACGAGGCCCTCGCTCGGGATCGGGTCCAGGTCGAGCTGCGTGCCGAGCACTGCCCGGGCGCCGGCCGGGAGGTCGCCCTCGCGCGCGACCACGTACCGGACGCCGAGCGGCCCGAGCAGAGCGCCCGCGTGTCGCGTGCCGCCGGCGAGCATCCGCTGGAGGACCGCTCGGAGGTAGCCGGTGCCCGGCCCCGTCAACGAGCGGCCGGTGTCGAGGATCGTGATGCCGTTGCGGTCCGTGACGTTGAAGCGGACCGAGTCCGCCCCGGCGTCGACGATCCCCTGCGCGTCCCCGCCCGGGGGCGGGAACGCCATCCCGACGTCGTCGCCGATCCACAGGACGCGGAACTCGCCCTCCGTGCGATCGGCGATGACCGCCCACGCCGGCGGGATCGCCTCGGAGCCGCCCCACGACCATCCGCCGACCATCGCGAGGATCGCCTGGAGGGACAGCCCCGCCGCGAGGACGGCGATGAGTCCCGCCGCACCGATCTGCCGCCATCCGAACGACTCGCTGCCGACGCCGCCGGCGAGCGACGCCACGCCGTACCCGACGAGCAGGGCCTCGGAGGCGGCGACGAGCGAGACGTACGCCACCTGGTTCGACAGCGCCTCCGGCAGGTACCCGGCCGCCGACAGCCACGCGAGCGCGAGGCCGGCCACCGCCGTCAGCGTGGCCCGCAACGCGCGGCCGCGCACCTCGCCGGACGCCAGGCTGAGTGCGAACACCGCCGCGATCGGCAGGAACCAGGCGATCGGACCCGTGCCCGGGCCCGGCCCGAGACCGAGGCGGCCGATGCGGTGGACGTCGAGGGTGCCGACGCTGGAGCCCAGGGCGGCGGCGTCGGCGGCGGCGAGGGAGGGCAGGAACGGCAGGACGAGCAGCGCGCCGACGACGACGCCGCCGGCCGTGAGCCCGATGCCGCGCATGCGAGCCGGCGC
Source organism: uncultured Actinomycetes bacterium (assembly GCA_963828885.1). Classification (GTDB taxonomy): domain Bacteria; phylum Actinomycetota; class UBA4738; order UBA4738; family HRBIN12; genus JALYMB01. The sequence continues at coordinate 69,802 of CAWHGC010000017.1, read as the reverse complement.
CGCCAGGACCCGGACCGCGACCAGGACGAGGAACGCCGGCGCGATCCCCGGGAAGAAGGAGACGCCGACGGCGAGCGCCACCCCGAGGCCGACGACGAACCGGCGGCGCTGCGCGGGCGCCTCCGCGTCGAAGGCGGACTCGAGCCGGTCCGCGAGGGCCGGCAGCGCGGCGAGCGCCACGAGGACGTCGACCCGCCCGTCGGAGAAGGCCCACATCACGATCCCCGACAGGGCGTAGCTGGCCGCCGCCACCGCGGCGGCCAGGCCGTCGCCCGTCTGGCGCGTCAACGACCGATACATGGTGACGCCGGCCACGACCGGCAGCCCACCCAGGAGCACCTTCTGGGCGAGCTCGGTGCTGCCGAGCAGCAGCGTGCTGAGCCCGCCCAGCGCGGCCAGAGCGGGGCTGCCCGCGCCGGCGCCCCCGAGTCCGGTCGTGCGGAACCCCGAGGCGAACTCGCCGAACAACGCCGACGGGCCGGACGGGAACGCGGCGACGACGGCGCCGCGGATCGCGCCGGGGCCGAACATGTCGCGGAACGCGATGCCGCACACGACGATCGCGAGGACCGACGCGACGGCGGCCGGGTGGGCACGGGCCAGCGACACGGTCTGCCGGCTCAGCTTGGGACGCGGTACCTCGCCCTCGTCGTCGTCGTCGATGCCGCGCTGTTCGGCGAGGATCTCGCCGGCCGCCTCGAGCCACTTCGGCAACCGGAACGCCGAGGACTCCATGAAGCGGCGGATCGACCGGTCCTTCACCCGCCGGACGGACTGCGTGCGGACGCGGCGCCGGACCGTGCCCGGCAGATGCGCCACGTTCCACCCCCACGCGGTGAGCAGGTCCCACGCATCGTCGAACCGCCGCGCGAGCGCCAACCCGAGGAGGCGCGCGAGGCCGAGCAGCGCGTACAGCGGCAGCAGCGTGAGGAGCGAGAGCAGTCCGTAGTTCTTCAACATGGACGCGAGCGCCGCGCGCTCGCCGTAGTACCGCCCCGACCGAGGGGTCGGGTCGTCGGGACGCTCGCCGCGCGAGGACGCCGCCATGTGGCGCGCGCGTCCGAGCGGCGTCATCAGCACGCGGAACCCGGCGAGCCGCGCGCGCCAGCAGAAGTCGAGGTCCTCGTGGTGGGAGGTGAATCGCTCGTCGGGTACGCCGGTCCGCTGCAGGCACTCGCGCGAGACGAGCATCGCGCACGACGACACGTACATGACCTCGAGGACGCGATCGAACTGGCCCTGGTCGATCTCGCCGTCCTGCAGCGGCGTGTACGGATGCCCGAAGCGGTCGGTGGAACGGCCGACCTCGCGCAGGAGCCGGGGCTCGTGCCAGTCGACGACCTTGGGGCCGACGACGCCGACGTCCTCGAGGCCCTCGATGCCGATCGCCGCCTCGACGAGCCGCGTGACGCAGTCGGGGTCCATCGCGGTGTCGTCGTGGGTGATGAGGAGGTAGTCGGCGGCGGCGGCGGCCGGCACCGACGCGAGGGCCGCCTGCACGGCGCCGGCGACGCCGAGGTTCTCGTCGAGGGCGAGGACCCGGCCCGATCCGAGCGAGGCCTCGAGGATCTGGCGCGTCTCGTCGGTGGAGGCGTTGTCGACGGCCAGGACACCCAGCCGTGGATAGGTCTGTGCGGCGAGGGCGTGCAGGCACTCGCGGATCCAGCCCGCGGCGTCGTGCGTCACGAGCACGGCGAGCACGGTCGGCGTGCGGAGAGCGGGGTCGGTCGGGGTGGCTTGAGCCATGAGGGATGCACGGGTCAGCCGCGCGGCGCGGAGACTAGCACGCACCTCCTGAAGAACGACGGAAGGGGGGCATGACGCCCCCCTTCACGATCGGAAACGGCGAGGGTCAGCGACGCTTCGCCGTGCTCTTCTTGCGAGCGGCCGGACGCTTGCGCGCCGCGGTCTTCTTGCGTGCCGTCGCCTTCTTGGCGGCCGGGCGCTTGCGCGCGGCCGTCTTCTTGCGTGCCGGCTTGCGACGAGCGGCCGTCTTCTTGCGAGCCGTCGCCTTCTTGGCGGCCGGGCGCTTGCGCGCCGCCGTCTTCCGCTTACGGGTCGCGGCCGCCTTCTTCCCGGCCGTGGACCGCTTCACGGTCTTCCGCTTGCGGGTCGCGGCCGCCTTCTTCCCGGCCGTGGACCGCTTGGCGGCGGTGCGCTTCCGAGTTGCTGCGGTCTTCTTCGCGGCCGTGCTCCTCTTGGCTGCCGGACGCTTGCGCGCCGCGGTCTTCTTCGCTTGCCGTCTTCCTGGCAGCTGCCATGCTTCCCCTCCCTTCGATCCGATCTAGGACGCCATCCGCTTGAGGCGTCGACGTTCCCGTTCGCTCATGCCTCCCCACACCCCGTACCGCTCATCGCGGCGGAGCGCGTAGTTGAGGCACTCGATCCGAACGGGGCACTCGGAGCAGATCCGCTTTGCCTCCCTCGATGAACCTCCCTTCTCGGGGAAGAACGTCTCAGGGTCGTATTCGCGACATCGCGCCCGCTCTTGCCAAGGGATGTAGTGGTGCACGTCGATCTCCCCCCTGAATCACACGCGTGTGATTCTGAACGAAGAACAGCCCCGTTGACAAGGGGGAACCGCGATGTTTTCCCTGCCCCGTGGTGCACCATCACGACCATGGTGTCGAGCCGAACGGCCATGTGCAAGGGGATTCGGGCAGAAATCGTGTCGTCAAGGGGATTGACCTATTCGGTCAAGATGCTTGACGGATCGGCGTGTCAGGCCGTCTCGACGACGCGAACGGGTGCGCGTTCGTACGTCGTGGTGCGGACGGCGGGTGTGCGACCGATCGCGCGGATCGCGTCGTCGAACGCCGACGGCTCCATGCTGATCCCCCACTCAGCGCCGGCCATCCGGCTGATCGTCTCCTCCATCAACGTGCCGCCGAAGTCGTTCGCGCCTCCCTGCAGGATCGCCTGCGACGCATGCACACCGAGCTTGACCCACGACACCTGCACGTTGGGGATAACTCCGTCCAGCAGGATGCGCGCGACCGCGTGCATGCGCAGATCTTCCTCGAAGGTCGCGCCGGGACGCGCCTTGCCCGCGAGGTAGATCGGCGCGTTCTGGTGGACGAACGACAGCGGGACGAACTCGGTGAACCCGCCCGTGTCGTCCTGGATGTGCGCGAGCCGGCGGATGTGCGCCACCCAGTGCGGCGGCGCGTCGACGTGCCCGTACATGATCGTCGAGCTCGACCGGATGCCCAGACCGTGCGCCGTCCGGACGATCTCCTCCCAGGTGTCCGCCGGGAGCTTCCCCTTCGTCAGGACCCACCGGACCTCGTCGTCGAGGATCTCGGCGGCCGTGCCCGGGATCGACCCGAGGCCGTGTGCGCGGGCCTCGGACAGGAACTCCGCGAAGGAGACGCCGAGCTTCGTCGCGCCGTTGAGGATCTCCATGGGGCTGAAGGCGTGGATGTGGATATCCGGCACGCGGGCCTTCACGGCGTCGAGGAGGTCCAGATAGAAGGAACCGGGCAGATCGGGGTGGATACCGCCCTGCATGCAGATCTCGCTGGCGCCGCGCTCCCACGCCTCCTCGGCGCGGTCGGCCACCTCCGTGAGCGTGAGCGTGTAGGACTCGCGGTCCTGCTCCCGCTGCGCGAACGCGCAGAAGCGGCAGCCCACGTAGCAGACGTTCGTGAAGTTGATGTTGCGGTTGAGCACGTAGGTGATCTCGTCGCCGACGGCCTCGGCCCGCAGGTCGTCGGCGACGCGGGTGAGGGCCTCGAGCGCCGGTCCCTCGGCGGCGAACAGCGCCAGGGCCTCCCCGTCGGTGATCGGGCGGTGGGCGGCCGCCTTCGTGAGTGCGCCCCTGATGTCGGCGTCGAGGCGCTCGGGCGACACGTCGCGGGCCGCCCACTCGCGCGTGACCTCGAGGGCGTCGAAGTCCCCGTACACCTGCTCGGCGTCCTCGCGCAGTCCGGCGCCGGCGGCCTTCGCGAACGTGAGCGCGATCTCGCGCGGCTTCCACCGCACCTCCGGGTCCTGCCAGGCGATCGGCGTGGGCACCAGCCCCTCGACCGCGAGGCCGTCGGGGCCGATGAGGGCCTCGACGGGCGCCCGCATCTTCGCGGCGAGGTACGGGTCGGGGCGGGCGGCGAACTCCGGGTAGATCGTGAGGCGCTCCCGCAGGCGCAGGCCTCGCGCGGCGGTCGTGGCGGCGAGATGCTCGATGGCCGGCCACGGCTTCTCCGGGTTCACGTGGTCGGGGGTGAGCGGGGAGACACCGCCCCAGTCGTCGATGCCGGCGTCCAGCAGGCGCAGGCGCTCGGCCTCGTCGGACAGGTTGGGCGGCGCCTGGACGTGCATGCGGGGCCCCATCACGACCCGAGCGGCCGCGACGGCGGCGAGGAACGTGTCGGCGTCGGGCTCGGGCGCGTCGTGCATGGCGGTGCGCGGCTTCGCGCGGAAGTTCTGCACGATGACCTCCTGCACGTGGCGGTAGCGGCGATGGACGTCGCGGATCGCGATGAGCGACTCGGCGCGCTCGCGCGAGGTCTCCCCGATCCCGACGAGGATGCCGGTCGTGAACGGGATCGCGAGGCGGCCGGCGTCGGCGATCGTGCGCATCCGCACCGCCGGCACCTTGTCCGGTGAGTTGAAGTGGGGCATCCCGCGGCCGCCGAGCCGGTCGCTCGAGGTCTCCAGCATGATGCCCATCGACGCCGAGGCCTGCTTCAGTCGCGCCATCTCCTCGTACGACATGACGCCGGGGTTCAGGTGCGGCAGGAGGCCCGTCTCCTCGATGACGCGGATCGCGACGGCGCGCACGTAGTCGAGCGTCGACGCGAACCCGCGGGCCGAGAGCCACTCACGCGCGACCGGGTAGCGGTCCTCGGGCCGGTCCCCGAGGGTGAACAGCGCCTCCTTGCATCCCATCGCGCGACCGGCGTCGGCGATCGGCGACGGCCTCCTCGATCGACAGGAAGGGCTGCTCCAGGTGCGCGGGCGCCTTCGCGAACGTGCAGTAGTGGCAGTGGTCCCGGCAGAGCATCGTGAGCGGGATGAACACCTTGCGCGAGTACGTGACGACGTCGCCGTGCCCGAGGTCGCGGAGGCGGCCGGCGACCTCGAGCAGCCGCTCCAGTTCGTCGCCGCGCGCGTCCATCAGCGCCTCGACCTCGGCGAGGGACAACGCTTTGCCCTGATCGGCCCTGGCGAGCGCCCGGCGGAGCTGGTGGAGGTTCGCCTCGGGCATGCGGGCGAGCCTACTACGCTGTACCGCTATGGAGATCGTCGCGCTGGCAGGCGGGATCGGTGCGGGCAAGTTCCTCCGGGGGCTCGTCCGCGCGGCACCCGAGGCCGTCATCACCGCCGTCGTCAACACCGGCGACGACGTCGTCATGCACGGGTTGCACGTCTCGCCCGACCTCGACTCCGTCACGTACTGGCTCGGCGACGCGTTCGACCGCGAGCGCGGCTGGGGCCGGCGCGACGAGACCTTCCGCGCGACGGAGGAGCTCCGGGCGTTCGGCGCGCCGGACGCGTGGTTCGGCCTCGGGGACCTGGATCTGGCCACCCACCTGTTCCGCACGCCGCTGCTCGCCGCCGGCGTGCCGCTGTCGGAGGTGACGGCGCGCGTGGCGGCGCGGTTCGGCATCGGCGCCGCGCTGGTGCCCATGACCGACGACCCGGTCACCACGCGCATCTCGGTCGTCGAGGGCGGCATCGAGACCGAGCTCCACTTCCAGGAGTACTGGGTGGCCCGTCGGGCGCGTGACGAGGTGAAGTCGTTCCGCTTCGAGGGCGTGGAGGCGTCGCGGCCGGCGCCGGGCGTGCTGACGGCGATCGCCGGTGCCGACGTCCTCGTGATCTGCCCGTCCAACCCGGTGGTGTCGGTCGGACCGATCCTCGCCGTGCCCGGCGTGCGGGAGGCCGTCGCTGCCCGGCGCGACCGCGTCGTCGGCGTGTCGCCGATCGTGGGCGGCGCGCCGCTGGCCGGGATGGCCGACAAGCTGATGCCGGTGGCCGGCCTCGAGGTCTCGGCGCTCGGCGCCGCGCGCGCCTACGCGGACCTGCTGGCGGCCTGGGTGGTCGACGACGAGGACGCGTCGCTCGTCGATGCGATCGAGGGAGCGCTGGGCGTGCGGACGGCCGCCACCGACACGATCATGCGCGACGACGACTCGTCGGAGGCCCTGGCCCGCTTCGCGCTGGGGATGCTGACCTCGTGACGATCGAGCTGATCCCCCTCGACGGCGTGCCGGAGATCCGGCCCGGGGACGACCTCGCGGCGCTCCTGGAGCCGCCGCTGCGCGCGGCCGGCGCTCGCGACGGGGACGTCGTCGCCGTCACGCAGAAGGTCGTGTCGAAGGCCGAGGGCCGGCTCGCCGACGCCGCCGACCGGGACGCGATCGTGGCGGCGGAGACGGTGCGGGTCGTCGCCCGCCGCGGCGATCTGTTGATCGCGGAGACCCGGCACGGCCTGATCTGTGCGAACGCCGGCGTGGACGCCTCGAACGTGGAGGCGGGCGTGCTGAGCCTGCTGCCCGAGGATCCCGACGCGTCGGCGGCGGCGCTGCGCGAGGCCCTCTCGGCGGCCCTGGGCGTGGATCTGGCGGTCGTCATCACCGACACGTTCGGCCGGCCGTGGCGCGAGGGCGTGGTGAACGTGGCGATCGGCTGTGCCGGCCTGCCCGCGCTGCTCGACCTCCGCGGGGCGCCCGACCATCACGGCCGGATCATGGACACGACCGTCGTCGGCCTCGCCGACGAGGTGGCGGCGGCGAGCGGGCTCGTGATGACGAAGGCCGCACGGGTGCCGGCGGCCATCGTCCGCGGCGTCGACCGCGGCGGCGCGCCGGACGGGGTCGCGCAGGACCTGGTGCGCTCCCCGTTCGACGACCTGTTCCGCGAATCGCCGCTCCAGGCGCTCCAGTCGCGAGCCGACGCCCTCGCGTTCGGTCCGGACCCGGCGCCGCGCGCGGCGATCGAGGAGGCGGTGCGAGCGGCGCTGGGGTCGGTGACCGATCCGATGCTGTTCGTCGCCATCGACACGCCGGCCGCGCACCGCCGGCTGGCCGCGGTGCCCGGCGTGCGACCCGACGCCCCGACGGCGATCCTGCCGTTCGTGACCGAGGACTCCTCCCGTCCGCTTGACGTGGGGCGCTCGATCCAGACGCTGCTGCTCGGCCTGCACGCCCAGGGCCTCGCGTCCACATGGGCCCTGCTGCCGGTCGAGTCCGCCGAGCCCGTGCGCGAGGCGCTGGACCTCGCCGGCGCCTGGACGCCGGTCGGTGTCATCTCGGCCGGGTGGACGGCCGAGGGCGGGGCGCCGGCGCCCCGCCCTCAGATCGAGCTCGACCGATTCCTCCGCTGGCGCTAGGCCAGCAGTCCGTGGAAGAAGTACCAAGCGAAGATCGCCGCCACGATGAACGTGAAGATGTGCACGTCGCGCCACCGTCCCTGCGCGAGCCGGATCACCGCGTAGGACAGGATGCCCGCACCCACGCCGTTCGTGATCGAGTACGTGAACGGCATCAGCGCGATCGTGAGGAACGCAGGGATGCCGATGGCGGGGTCTCGCCAGTCGATCTCCCCGATGCCCTGCATCATGAAGAAGCCGACGACCACCAGGATGGGCGCCGTCGCCTCCGGCGGGATCACGCCGGCGATCGACGAGAAGAGCAGGCTCACCACGAACAGCGCCCCGACCACCACCGACGTGAGGCCGGTCCGCCCGCCTTCGGCGATCCCCGACGCGCTCTCGATGTACGTAGTGTTCGATGAGGCTGATGCGGCGCCGCCCGCGACAGCGGCCAGGGAGTCGACCAGCAGGACCTTCTTGACCCCCGGGAGCTTGCTCTCGCCGTCGAGGAACCCCGCCTCGGCGCCGAGGCCCGTCACGGTCCCCATCGTGTCGAAGAAGTCCGACAGCATGACCGCGAGGACGGCCGCGATCGTCGTCCCGAGACCCAGCACGGATGTGAACCCGAACGAGAAGTTCCCCAGCAGGTTGAAGTCCGGCGAGCTCACCCACGTGTCGGGGATATGGGCGACGCCCGGACCCCAGATCGCCGAATGTCCGAAGCCCTGGTTGATGACGATGGCGAGCACCGTCGACGCCAGGATCGCGATCAGCAGACCTCCCTTGACGCGGCGGGTCACCAGGATCGCGGCCAGCGCCAGTCCCACGACGAACACGAGGATCCTGAGGCTGGAGAGATCGGCGTTGAGCTGCACCGGTGCCGGGTCGGTGCCCAGCACCACCACCCCGCCGTTCACCAGACCGATCAGGGCGATGAACAGGCCGATCCCGATGCCGATCGCGCGCTTCAGATCGACGGGGATCGCGTCCATGATCATCTCGCGCACGTTGGTCAGCACGAGCACGGTGATGATGACGCCCTCGAGGACGATCACGCCCATGGCCTCGGGCCAGGACAGGCCGAGTTGGCCGACGAGCGTGAAGGCGACGAACCCGTTGAGTCCGAGCCCGGCCGCCAGCGCGAACGGATAGTTCGCGTAGAGACCCATCGCGAGCGTCACCACACCGGCCACCAGTGCCGTGACCGAGAGCACCTGTCCGGCATCCAGCGTCACGCCGTTGTGGTCGGCGACGAGCCCGAGGATGAACGGATTCAGGAACAGGATGTAGGCCATCGTCAGCCACGTGGTGACGCCGGCCCGGACCTCCGTTCGCACGGTCGATCCGCGCTCGGAGATCTTGAAGAACCGGTCGAGGCCGCCCCCGCCGCCGTCCACACGCACGACATCGCTGTCGGTCTGCGTCATACGCCCCCCCTCCTCGCCGGCGGGATGCCGCCGGCACGCCGTTCCATCGGGGAAGGCGAGGCACAGGATAGGAAGCGCTCCCCTCGGCCGCAATGGCCCGAACGACCTTTCCGGTCCCTCGTCCCGTATCCTTGGTCGCCGTCGGGGCACCGCATCGAGGCGCCCCACCCGTCGACGACCCAGGAGCGATCCGTGCCGGAACGCGAGGACCCGAACCGCCGGATCACGAAGGCGGAACGGCGCGAGGAGGCCCGCCTCAAGCGCGAGGAGATCCAGCGGAAGATGGCCAAGCAGCGCCGCGGCCGGCTCCTGGGCGGCATCGCGCTCGTGGTGGCCGCCGGCCTGATCGTGGCCCTCGTGGTGCTGCAGCCGTTCGCCGGCGAGGAGCCCACCCAGGCGCAGGCCTCCGATCTGCTCAAACAGGCGCCGGCGGCCGCGAAGACCGCGGGCTGCACCGACGTCCAGACGATCCCGGCCTACGACGACATCTCCGATGTCACGAACTCGAAGTACGTCGATCAGACGCACATCGGAACCACGCCCAGTTCCCGACCCCGCCGAAGCTCTCCACCTACCCGTCCGTGCCGCCGACCTCCGGGCCGCATGCTGCGTTGCCGCCCGATGGACCCGGCCCCCTGCCGGCCGGCGTCTACTCCTCGCCGCCCGACATCTACCGGGCGATCCACAGCCTCGAGCACGGCGCCACGATCATCTGGTACGACCCGACGACGAGCGGCGCCGCGCTGGACGAGCTGAAGTCCTTCTACGACCGGAAGGTCTCGGCGGCCGCCATCGGGCAGGACCGCGTGATCATCGCGCCGTACAGCTACCCGGACCAGGGAACGGCCGGCCAGCTGCCCGACGGCGTGCAGATGGCGCTCGTGGCCTGGCACCGCATGCAGACCTGCTCGTCGGTGAGCCTGCCGGTCGCGTTCGCGTTCACGTCGAAGTACAGCGCACCGCCGGCGGCGGGCCAGACCTACGCCGGGGAGGCGCCCGAGGCCGGGTCCGTGCTCTGATGGCGAACAAGAAGCGGCGCCGTCGTCCGCACCGCCCGAGCGGCGCAGCGAGCCAAGGTCCGGGCAGATCCGCGAGCGGTGACGGCCAGGGCACCGCGGCCGGGCGCCCGCACCAGCAGAACCGGCCGCGCGCCGACCGGCAGGAGCGCAAGCAGCAGGCGCGCGCCGCGCGCGAGGCCGCGATGCGCAGACAGCGGCGGCGCGACACCGCACGGCGGTTCGTGCTGTCGGTGGTGGTGGCGGCGGTGGCGATCGGCGTCTTCACCTGGTTCACCCGCGTGGGCGGCGCCGAATCCGTTCCCGGCGGCCGCGGCCGACGCGGCGAAGGCGGCCGGCTGCACCGGCGTGGAGACGCCGGTCGGCAGCGCGCCCGACGGCATGCACCTGGCCTCCGGCGCGACGCACGTGTATCCGGAGGAGCCGGCGACGTCGGGACCGCACGATCCGTCCCCGACTGCCGACCACCCCGGCCGTGTACACCGAGATGCCGCCCGAGACGCGGCTCGTGCACAACCTCGAGCACGCGTTCGTGAACATCTACTACCGGCCGGACGGCGACGGCGCGCTGCCACCGGACGTGATCGAGCGCGCTCACGACGGTCGCGAACAACGACACGAAGCACCACGTGATCCTCACGCCGCACACGTCGCTGCCGACGGGCGTCGGCTTCGCCGTGACGGCGTGGAACAAACTGCTCACCTGCCCGGGCACCGTGACGGCGAGTCAGGCCACCACGATCGCGAAGGGCTTCATGACGGCCTTCGAATGCACCGAGCAACGCGCCGGAGCCGACGTCCTCGGGCGAGTGCTGAGCGTCAGCTGATCGTGCAGTCCCCGCCGTCGGGCGGCGGGCACTCGATCGAGCCGTGCTCGAAGGTGGCCGACGCGCTGCCGTCGTCCGCCACCTGCACGCGCGAGGTCGGGAACCCCAGCGACCCGTCGACGCCGTTGTGGGCGAGGAACGTGTCCAGCACGCGGCCCCACAGGGCGTTGGCGCCGACGCCCGACTTCCAGTAGATCCGTCCGCGCACGAACGAGGTCCGGCTGCACCCCGCCGCGCATCCGGTGACGCCCGTGACCGTGCACCACCTTCGACGTGGGCAGGCCGAGTCGGCCGCCGGCGCCGCCCACCGCCGTGTACTCGTCGAAGACGGCGCCCTTCAGCCACACGGTCACGTCGCCCGTGTTTCGGTAGATCGCGCCGGTCTCGAAGAGCTGGCGGCTGCCGCCCGGCACGTCGACCTCGGGCGAGGTGGGCAGGCCGGGCGCGCACGAGGCGGCGTCGTAGGTCGCGCGGATCCGCCCCGTCACGTTCTTGTCGCGATTCACCCACACGCGGTCGTCCTTGAGCCCGAGGCCCGCGCGGAACTGCGCGCCGCTGATCACGTCCGAGCCGTTCTTCCCCTCCACGCGGACCGTGATGATGCGCCCGGACACGCCGCGGTCGAAGTCGGTGAACCCCGACACGGTGCCGATGTTGCCGGTGTAGCCGGCGAGGCGGTTCGTCACCGACCCCGCCGAGTACGAGACCTTCCACACGGCGCTCGGGTTCGCCGAGGTGTAGTCGCCGGGATCGCAGACGCCCCTGAGATACGGCAGCGGCGTTCCGCCCCAGACGTTCTCGTTGTTCTCCGTGTGGCCGCCGTCGGAGGAGGTGTAGAAGGCCGGGATCACGTCGCCGGAGAACGCGACGATCTGGCCGCCGGTCTGGTGCACCGCGTGCACCCAGCGGTCGCCCTGGGAGCCGCCCTCCTTCGCCCACCCGATGTAGACCTGGTCCAGCGACGAGTCGTACAGGCCGCAGTTGCAGCCGGCGCGGTGCTGCCCGGACTCCACCTTGTTGAGGGCGTAGGACCGCGCCCGCCACCGCCTGCGCGCGGAGCGCGGCCATCGGCCAGCTGCTCGGCACCTCCCCGAGCCCGAGGAGGTAGGCCTCGGGCGCGACCACCAGGATCATGCGCATCGCGCAGCTCCCGGCGCACGAGTACAGGTTGAACTCGATGAAGCCACGGTTGTAGGTGGCGCCGGCAGCGGCCGAGCGCACCCGGGCGCCGGCGTACGTGACGAACAGGTCCCGTGCCGTGCCGCCCCAGTCCTTGCCGCCGACGCGCTTGCCCGCCGAGTTCAGCACGCGGTACTTCGTCGCCGGCCTCGCGCACGGTCCAGGTCTTCCCCTTCGGGATCGTGCCGACCTCCGTGCCGGTCTTCGGATCCTCGACGCGGATCGTGACGGGTCCTGCCTCGGCGGTGAGATGCACCTTCGACTGTCCCTGCGTGAGCCCGATCCGGAGGTTCTTGGGCGGCGAGGAGGCCTGCTTCACGACGGTGCCCGAGTAGAAGTGGGTGAGGATCTTCTTGTGCGCCCAGCCGTCCTTCGCGAGGCCGTAGGCCCCCCATTGCGACATCCCGAGACCGTGCCCGAAGCCGGAGCCGTAGAAGGTGAACGACCCGGCGGCACCGGCCGGCGCGGCCGGGAGGACGCCCAGGGAAGCGACGAGGGAGACGGCGACGAGGAGTGCGGCTCTTCGCATCAGGTGATGGGGAGGGGCCGGGAGGCCCCGGGCCCGGCACCGTACCACATCGTTCCGGGCCGCCCGGGACTCAGCGTGCGGACGGTCCGGCGACCCGATCGCCCTCGATGAGCGCACCCGCCGCGACCTCCGCGCCCTCCCCGAGGACGCAGTCGACGACCGTCGCACCGGCTCCGACCAGTGCGTTCGCACCGACGATCGAGCTCACGACCCGGGCCCCCGCCCCGATCCGGCCGCCCGGGTGCACGACCGAGTCCTCGACCGTCGCGTCCTCCCCGACCACCGCGCCGGCGCCGACCGCCACCCACCGCCCGAGGTGCGCGCGCAGGTGGACGTCGGCGGCCCGGTGCACCCACGGCGCCGGGTACTCGAGGTCGCGCACCCGCCCCTCGAAGATGTCGAAGTGTCCCTGGAGGTACTTCTCCGGCGTGCCGAGGTCCATCCAGTAGGCGTCGGAGACGAACCCGTACACGGGCCGGCCGTCGGCGATCACCGCCGGGAAGATCTGGCGTTCGATCGACAACGCCTCCCCGCGCGCGAAGCCGTGCAGCACCGCCGGGTCGATCAGGTACGTGCCGGCGTTCACGTCGCCGGGGATCGGGTCGGCGGGCTTCTCCAGGAACTCGCGCACGCGGCCGTCGGCCTCGGTGAGGACGAGGCCGAAGGGCCGGGCGTCCTCGACGTGGGTGAGCGAGATCGTGACGGAGGCGCCGCGCTGCCGGTGGAACTCGAGCATCGCGGTCAGGTCGAGGTCGGTGAGGATGTCGCCGTTCAGCGCGAACACGAGGTCGTCGTCGTCCGAGGTGGTCGAGGGCGTTCACGACGGCGCCGCCGGTGCCGAGGGGCTCGGTCTCGGTGATCCACCGGATCGGCGGGGAGGTGGTCGCGGCGCGACGTCGACGAACGACCGGAACGTCTCCTCGAGGTAGGGCGAGGACAGCACGACCTCCTGCACGCCGTGGCGCGCCAGCAGGTCGAGCACGAGGTCCAGGAACCGCCGGTCCATCACGGGGATCAGCGGCTTCGGCGTGGTGAGCGTGAGCGGCCGCAGGCGGGTGCCCTCGCCGCCGACCAGGACGACGGCCTTCATCTGCGACCCCCGGAGCCAGGCGACCTCGGCGCGCAGCCGGAGCGCGACCCTCGCGAGCGGCAGCGTCAGGCGCCGCCAGCCCCCGGCGCGGTGCTTCGCGTAGTAGCGGTACACGCTGCGCGAGTGCATCAGCAGGATCTTCCGCGACCGGCCGGTCGACACGCCGATCGCGTGCAGGAACTCGACCTCGGGCGTGAACAGGACGGTGCGACCGGTCTGGTGCAGGCGCGTCGCGATGTCGAGCTCCTCGGCGTACAGCGGGAACGCCTCGTCGAACCCGCCGACGGCGTCGAAGGCCTCGCGCGGCATCAGCATGGCGGCGCCGGACACCCAGTCGACCTCGCGCTCGGTCGTCCGGTCCCAGCCCTCCATCTCGTAGCGGCGGGTGAACGGGTTGTCGCGCGTGAACGGCGACAGCATCGCGTGGAAGGTCGCGTCGACGACGCTCGGGAACCGCCGGCCGCTCGCGTACACGGTGCCGTCGAGGTTGCGGATCATCGGCCCGACGATGCCGGCGGCCGGGTGCGCGGCCGCCACGCCGACGTAGTCGGCGAGCGTGCCGGCGAACAGCTCGGCGTCGGGGTTCAGGAACAGCAGGTACGGGGCGCTCGTCGCGCGCGCGCCCTGGTTCCACGCCGGCGACAGGTACACGTTCGTCCGGTTCTCGATCAGCCGGACCTCGGGATGTGCGGCGACGGCGGCGGTGTGCGAGCCGTCGTGGGACGCGTTGTCGATCACGAGCACGTCGGTCGCGAGCGTCGCCCCGGCGCGCGGCCAGCGACGCCAGGCACCGCTCGAGGTAGTGGCCCGTGTTGTAGTTGACGATCACGACGGCGAGGTCGGCCGCCTCCGCCGGCTCTCGGCCGGCTCACCGGTGCGGGGTCTGCGCGACGAGGATGATGCCGGTCACGATGAAGGCCACGCCGACCCACCGCAGGAACGGGATCTCCTCGTGCAGCACGAACCGGTCGGCCAGCAGGATCAGCACGTACGTGAGCGAGGCGAACGGATACGCGAACGAGAGCGACGCCCGCGACAGCACGAGGAGCCAGACCACCGCCGACAGCCCGAAGATCGCGAGGCCGCACAGCACCGAGAGGTTCGTGAGGACCGCCCGCAGGGAGCTGCCGGACAGGGTGGCCGTCCCGCTCGCCTCGGTGACCTGGTTCATGCCGTGCTTCAGCGTGAGCTGCGCGGTGGCCGCCAGCGCGACCGACATCAGGATGAGACCGATCAGCATGACGCGGGATCCTTCCTTCGGATGATGGGCTTCGGGGTCGGTGACGGGGGGGTTCGCGTTCACAGGTCCTCCGTTGCGGCGTCGACGCGGATCTCCCCCTCGTGGTGCGGGCGCTCCTCGTCGACGACCTCGAACCAGTATCGCTGCGTCTGCACGTGCAGCAGGCGGCCGGACTCGCCGGCCTCGAGGCCGACCGTCACGAAGTAGCGGCCGGGCACGAGCGACAGGCGCCGGAGGATGAAGCGGATGCGCTTCTTGCCCTCGATGTGGCCGATCGGCTCCCGGCCGTCCACGACGGGATAGGTTCGCCGAGTCCAGGACCTGGAAGCTCGCCACGAGGTCGTCGACGGTCTGGTTCGCGCGGGCGTCGATCTGGATCGTGAGGTCCTCGCCCAGCCGCACCGGCCGCTCGGTGGTGCCGTCCTCGCGGATCAGGCTCGACGCCGGCGAGCTCGACCTCGCGCGTGCCCTCCTCGGCGACGAAGTTGGGGTCGTTGCTCAGCAGGGCGTACCGGAGCTCGCGCACGACGTCGGTCGGGTTGCCCTTCGCGTACAGCTCGCCGTGGTCGAGCATCACGGCCCGGTCGCAGACCTGCGACACGACGTCGAGGGCGTGCGTGACGAGCACGATCGTGCGGCCCTCGCGCTGGAAGCCGCGGATCCGGCTCAGGCACTTGGCCTGGAAGGCCTCGTCGCCGACGGCGAGGACCTCGTCGACCAGGAGGATCTCGGGATCCACGTGCACGGCGACCGCGAACCCGAGCCGCACGAGCATGCCCGAGCTGTAGAACTTCACCTGGTTGTCCATGAAGTCGGGGATCTCGGCGAACTCCACGATGTCCTCGTACACGCGGTCGGTGTCCCTGCGTGTGAGCCCGAGGAACGACGCGTTGAGGTAGACGTTCTCGCGGCCGGTCAGCTCCGGGTGGAAGCCGGCGCCGAGCTCGAGCAGGGGCGCCAGGCGGCCGCGGCTGCGAACGACCCCCTCGGTCGGGCGGATGATGCCGGCGATCACCTTCAGCAGCGTGGTCTTGCCGCTGCCGTTGTGGCCGATCAGGCCGAGCGACTCCCCCTCGCGGATCTCGAAGCTGATGTCGCGCAGCGCCCAGAAGTCCTCCGCGCGCGAGCGCGAGCTGATGAGGCGGGCCTTCAGCGAGGAGGGCTTCTCGCGGAACAGGCGGAAGACCTTGGAGACGTGCTCGATCTCGATGGCGGCCGTCACAGCTCCTCCGCGAAGTCGCCGGAGAGGCGGAAGTAGAGGCGCCACGTGTACGAGAGCAGCAGCAGCGAGCAGGTCAGCACGAGCAGCAGCATGCCGCCCATCCACCGCAGCGAGACCTGCGGCAGGACGTCCTCACCGTTGGGGCTGACCACGCCGTACAGCGCCCGCTGGAAGCCGAACACGATGGTGGCGAGCGGGTTCAACAGGAAGAGGTTCCAGAGGACATCGGCCTTGCCGGTCAGATACTCCTGGACCAGGGCGCCCGGGTACACGATGGGCGTCATCCAGAACCAGACGAGCAGACCGAGGTTCAGCAGGTGCTGCACATCCCGGTAGCGCACGTTCAGGCCCGCCACCCAGAGCGTCACGGCGAGCGTGAACACCAGCAGCGTGGCGACGGCGAGCGGGTACATCCACAGCACGTGGAGATGGAAGCCGTAGCCGGTCACGAGCATGAACAACAGCAGCACGGCCGACTGCAGGACGAAGTCCACCAAGGTCACGCCGATCGAGGCGAGCGGCAGGATCTCCCTGGGGAAGTAGACCTTCTTCACGAGGCTCGCGTTGTCGACGACCGACCGCGCTCCCTGCAGCAGCGAGTTGCTGAACAGGTTCCATGCGAGCAGCCCCGACAGCAGATACACCGGATAGTGCGGCAGCGCGTTGCCGGTGACGACGACGACGAACGAGAACACGGCGAGGAAGACGACCGGGTTCAGCAGCGACCAGACCGCGCCCAGCACCGAGGCCGTGTACTTGACCTTCAGCTCCTTGCGGACCAGGTTCAGCAGGATCTCGCGGTGGGCGGCGAGCTCGCGGATGCGCCGGAGCATGCGGAGCTTCGGCTCCTCCGACGTGCGCGTGACGACGGTCGTGGCGATGGCGATGCTCCCTGCTGCCGGGATCGGAAACGCGCTGGTCAGCGCGCTCGGCCGAGTCTAGCAACGGGCTCAGGCCCGGCCGGTGAAGCTCCTATGGCGATTCGGGCGGCCCCGCGGGTGCTCCGCCCCGGAAGCTCTCGAGCGCCCGCGCGTACCCGACGCCGTAGCCGGCGCGGACCTCGGGCTCGCCGACGCCGATGTCGGCGAGGGCGCCGGACCAGCGGGCCTCGGCCTTCCGGACGGGATCTCGGACCAGGCGGAGGGTCTCCACGATCGCCCGCTCGTACCCGTGCGCGGTGGCCTCCGAGGCGCGCACGCTCCTCGACGTGGTCGCGCGCGGCCGCGCCCATCCGGACGCGGAGGCCCTCGTCGTCGATCAGCAGCCGCAGCTGCGCCGCCAGCTCGCTCGGGTCGGTCGGACCCGGCGCCACCCGCAGCACCAGCTCGTCCGGCACGTCGAGGTAGGTGCCGGTGGCGCTGACGACGGCCGGCAGCCCGGCCTGCATCGCGCGCGCGAGCGAGCCGCTCACCTCGCCGCGGTGCGGGAACCGAAGGTCGACGGCGACGTCGGCCGCGCACAGCCACCCGCGGAAGTCGTCGTCGCTCACGTCCGGCGCGAGCGTCACCCGCCCGCCCAGGCCGCTCGCCGCGACCTCGCGGTCGGCGTCGTAGCCCTCGATGCGCCGGCCGACCATCACCACGTGCACGTCCTCGGGCAGGAGCCGTGCGGCGGCGAGGAGCGCGCCGAGCTGCTTCGCCTCGTTCAGGTCGCCGGGCGCGACGATCACCGTGCGGGCGCCGCGGGCCTCGAGCGGTGCCCGCAGCGCCGGCGCGTGCCGCCGCGCGCGCTCCATGTCGGCGTCGGACTCGACGACCGGATGCGGCACGACGAACACCGGCGTCCGCGAGCCGAGCTCCTCGACGTAGCGCCGGCCGAAGTCGCTGTGCACGATGACGCCGCGCGAGCGGCGCAGCACGTGGCCGGCCCACGGCATGCGCAGCGGCTCGTTGCGCAGCACGTCCTCGGAGTGGAGGTTCGGCGCCAGGCGCTCGGCCTCGCGCTCGGCGACGAACCCGAGCGGGTCGCCCTCCACCTTCATGCCGCGCACGAAGTCGTCGAGCGCGAGGTCGTGCAGCACGATCAGCCCCGGCGCGCCGCACGCGAAGCGGTAGAGGTCGCGGTGGAAGCGCACGTTGTTCCCGAGCGAGTAGACGCCGAGCCGGTACCAGGGCACGAGGCCCTCGTGCCGCGGCTCCGGCGGCCACTCCACGTCCATGCGGTGCCGTTCGAAGAAGCCGATCCGGCCGGAGCCCGTCCAGCACCGCCTGCGAGTACGTGGCGACGCCGGTCGGCGCCGGCGGCAGCGGCGCGAAGAACCCCATGCGCGGGTTCCGCTGGGCCTCCTGCGCCCGGCGCCGGCGTCGCGCGGCGACCCCGCGGCGGGCCAGGTCCTTCGCGCGCGCCGCCATCGAGCTCAGTCCAGCAGCCGTGCGACGACGTCGGGCCAGGCCGGCACGCGCTCGCGCACGACGGCGTTGCCGGCGGCGCCGAGGCGCCCCGCCAGCGCCCGGTCCGCGTACAGCCGGTCGAACGCCTCCGCGATCGCCTTCGGGTCGGGCGGCGTCACGAGGCCCGTCTCGCCGTCGGTGACGAACTCGAGCGGGCCGCCGGCGTCGGTCGTCGTCACGACGGGGCGATGGGCCGCGAACCCCTCGAGCGTCACGTACCCGTAGTCCTCGTCGAACGGCCCGTAGTGGACGGCGAGCGCGCCCAGGTACAGCTGATGGAGCCGCTCGTCGGAGACGGCGATCTCGAACGACACCTTCGACCCGAGGCCGGCCGCCCGCACCTGGTCACGCAGGGCCTGTTCGTCGGGCCCGGACCCCACCAGCACGAGCCGGACGTCGCTCTTCGTGTGACGCATCGCCTCGATCACGAGGTGCTGGCGCTTCAGGGCCTCCAGCCTGCCCGGCAGGAAGACGTAGTCGCCGTACGGGCCGGGCTCCTCGCCGAGCAGCGCGAGGGTCGGCGGCGATGGGTGATACAGGACGTCGCTCGACAGCCGCATCGAGCCCCAGAGCCGGTCCTGCACGTTGCGGGAGTTCGTGAAGATGCGCTTCGCCTCGCCGAGCGCGACCCGGTCGGCCTGCCAGACCATGTCGCGCACCGCGGGTCCGTCCTCCTGCAGCGACAGGTCGGCGAACCGCGGATGGTCCCACAGCTCGTACGCGCTGCGGTGCTGGTGGATCAGCCAGACGATCTTGCGCTCGTGCTGCACGAGGTACGCCGGGAACTTCAGCGCGATGACGGCGTCGACCTTCAGCCCGTTGGACTCGGTGATGTCGAAGGAGCGCCACACGGCCATCTGGTGCGCGAGCTCCCACGCCGGGTACCACTTGCCGGCGATCGAGACGAGCTCGGCCTCGTGCCCGGCGACCTTCAAGGCCCGGACGAGCGCCTCGGTGTGGGTCTCGGCTCCGCCGCGTGAGAACGCGGTCTGCGGGTGCAGGACCGCGATCCTCACCGCGGCCCGTCCTCCAGCCGCGCCTTGAGCTGGGCGAGCTCGGCCTCGAGCTGCTGCACCCGCTCGGCGAGCGCCGTCGTGAGCTCGGCCTCGTCGGCGAGCAGCCGGTCGTAGCGCCAGCTGATCGGCCGCATCAGGCGGAACAGCCGGAGCTTGAGCTGGCGGCGCCACCGGGACGTCGAGGCGAGGTTCACCTCACCGCGCGGGATCGCCAGCCGCTCGTCCGCCCGCATCAACGCCGCGAAGTCGTGCAGCTCGTTGCGGACGTCGGCCGTCGTCATGCGGCCGAGCGGTGTGGCCTCCTCCGCCCAGTACAGCTCGCGCGCCAGGTGGTCCGCCGGTGCATCGTCGCTGGTCATGAGGCCGAGGGTAGCATCCGCTCCCCCGCCGCCCGGTGACGTTCCCGTGGAGAAACGCCCGATCTAGGGTTGCGCGAACGGCACGCCCACGCAGTCCTTGCGCAGCGGCAGCGGATCGGGCGGGCGCGGGTCCTGGTGGAAGTTGAACGCCGACATCATGGGCGTGGCCTCCTTGTCCCGCTTCGTGAGCTGGTTGAGCCCCCAGTTGTCCTCGATGAACCGCAGGACGCTCGAGAACTCGCCGAGCTCGCTCGAGACCTTGCCGTCGACCGCGTACGGACTGATCACGAGCAGCGGCACGCGGATGCCGAAACCGAAGTCGTCCACCTGCGGCGGCGGGACGTGGTCGTAGAACCCGCCGTAGTCGTCCCACGTCACGAAGATCGCGGTGTCCTTCCACATGTCGCTGTTCATGACCGCGTCGATCACCTGCGTGGAGAAGTTCTCGCCGTGGCAGAAGCTGTACTCGGGGTGCTCGGAGACCTCGAAGCGGGGCGTGATCCACGTGACCGGCGGCAGGACGCCGGCCCCGATGTCCTTCACCACACGGTCGACCGGCTGGATGTGCGCCTGCCAGCGCTTCGGATGCAGGCGGTATCGGCGGATCGCCGAGTACGCGCTCCAGATGTAGCCCTTCTCTTGTTCGGAGGCGGCGTAGTACGACCACGGGATGTTGGCACCGTTCAACAGGTCGCCCTCGGTCTCGAAGTCGAAGCAGGGCGGCACCATCTTCACGTTGCCCTCGCTGTCGTAGACCTCGACGAGCTGCTCGTCCGGCGCGTCGCAGCCGAACGTGTTCGAGCCGTGCGTGAGGCTCGGCTTGCGGCGGGGGTTGTCGTGCGTGCCGCCCGACGTGGCGGCGATCGCGTACAGGTGGTTCGGGAACGACGGCCCCTGCGCGCTCGCGAAGAAGTTGTCGAACAGCACGTTGTGGCTGGCCCAGTGCCAGTAGTTCGGGAGCTGGTCGTGGTGCAGCTGGGTGTACGCCCACCGGTCCGCGGACTCGCTCTGGTTGAACCCGTCCATCAGACCGCCGTCCCACGCGGCCAGCGCGCACTCGTAGCAGTGCGGGATGTCGTCGTACGTGCGCCCGTCCGTGCCCTTGATCAGCGGGCGCTCCACGCCGTGGTCCATGCCCGTGCTGACGCCGTTCGCTCCGGGGAACGTCCCGAAGAGGTTGTCGAACGTTCGGTTCTCCTTGATCAGGAAGATGACGTGCTTGATCGGCCACCGGGTCGGGAAGGCGGAGGCGTCGACGGCCTGCGGCTTGGGACCGCCGCCGGTGCGGGCGGGTGGCGAGGCCGACGGGCTCGCCGACGACGGACGGCGACGACGGCCCGCCGGCGCCCGAGTCCGTGCACGCGGCCGCGACGAGGGCGGCGATCGACAGGGTGAGGAGGGCTCGGCGCATGGAGTGCGCGGAGTCTAGCCCGACCCGGAACCGAGGGCGGGTCCGGCGCAGTGGCCGCTCACGCGGAGACGGCCAGGCGTTCGGCGAGGAAGGCTCGGAGGGCGGCCTCGAGCGGCGGCATCGGGGCGAGGCCGAGGTGCTGCACGTACACGCTCGTGAGCGAGGAATCGACCGGGCGGGGCGCCGGCAGGCCGAGCTCGGCGGCCGTCTGCGCGCGGACCTCGCCCGGCAGCGAGCCGATCGCCTTGACGGTGGTGAGGACGTCGAACCAGCACGCGGGGTCGGGGCCGGCGACGTGGTAGGTCCCCCACCGGCGGGTGAGCAGCATCGGCAGCAGCCGGGCGGCGAGGTCGCGCACCCACGTGGGGCTGCCGATGCGGTCGCGCAGCCCGCCGGCGTCCTCGCCGCGCGCCAGCCGGTCGACGGCGCCGCTGAGGTAGTCGGCGCCGCCCCCGAACACGAAGCCGGTGCGCACGATCATGTGCTCGTGCACGAGCGAGCGAACGTGGTCCTCGCCGGCGAGCTTCGCGCGCCCGTACACCGACAGCGGCGCCGGTTGGTCGGTCTCGTCGTACGGCGCGCCCTTCGCGCCGTCGAACACGTAGTCGGTCGAGACGTGCAGCAGAGCGGCGCCACAGGCGCGTGCGGCGAGCGCCAGGTTCTGCGCGCCCACCGCGTTGTCGCGCATCGCGCGCGCCGGATCGGCCTCGCACGCGTCGACCTTCGTGAAGGCGGCGAGGTTCACGACCGCGTCGGGCGCCAGCAGCGGCACCGCCACCATGACGGCCGCGTGGTCGCCGACATCGAGCTCCGCCCGAGTGAAGGCGTGCACCCGATGGTGCGGCGGCAGCTGCGCGAGGAACGCCCGGGCCAGACCGCCCCCGGCGCCGGTGACGAGCAGCTTCACGCACCCGCCTCCGAGGACTCGCGCGGCGCCGTCACGACGTCCACGTCATGCGCGGCGCGGATCCACTCCCGGTGGTCGCGGTACCACTCGACCGTGCGCTCGAGCCCCTCGTCGAACCCGATCTCCGGCGCCCATCCGAGCGAGCGCAGGCGGTCGGCGCCGACGCCGTAGCGGAAGTCGTGGCCGGGCCGGTCGGTGACGAACGTCACGAGGTCGGGCGGGGCGCCGGCCAGCGCGCAGATCCTCCGCGCGAGCTCGAGGTTCGCCAGCTCCGTGCCGCCGCCGATGTTGTAGATCACGCCGGGCTCGCCGCGCTCCAGCACCGCGACCGCCGCGCGCACCCAGTCCTCGACGTGCAGGAACTCGCGCCGCTGCGAGCCGTCGCCGTACACCGGCACCGGGCGGCCCTCGAGGGCGTTCAGCGCGTACGTCGGCACGACGCGCTCGATCTGCCGCGGGCCGTACGCGTTCGTGCCGCGCACCACCGTCACCGGCGAGCCGTACGTCGCGTGGTACGCCTGGCAGAGCAGGTCGGCGGCGGCCTTGCTGGCCGCGTACGGGCTGCGCGGGTGCATCGCGTGATCCTCGTCGAACAGGCCTCCGTCGGGATCGCCGGGCCCGTAGACCTCGTCGGTCGACACCATCAGCATGCGGGTGCCGTGCTCGCGGACGGCGTCGAGCACGACCCGCGTGCCCATGACGTTCGTGTCGAGGAACTCCCCCGGGTCGTCGATGCTGCGGTCGACGTGGGACTGCGCGGCCGCGTGGATCACGCGGTCGGAGGCGGCGACCAGCGGCTCCACCGTCGCCGCGTCCCGGACGTCGCCGAGCACGAACTCGAGGCGGTCGTCGCCGTCGTGCTGCTCGAGGTTCGCCCGGCTCCCGCCGGTGCTCAGGCGGTCGAGGACGACGACGCGCGCGTCGGGCTCGGCGAGCAGGGCGTCCACGAGGTGGGACCCGATGAAGCCCGCGCCACCGGTGACCAGCACATGCCGCCGCATCGCGCGAGTCTACCCACGGGCCGTCTCGTGGGCCCGGTGCAGGCTGGCGACGGTCGCGCGCGCCGTCGCCTCCCACGTGAACGCCGAGACGCGCGCGACGCCGGCGGCCGCGAGGTTGTCGAGCAGGTCGCGGTCCTGGAGCATGCGCTCCAGCGCCTCCGCGATCGCCTCCGTGTCGTCGGGGTCGACCAGCTCGGCGGCGTCGCCGGCGACCTCGGGCAGCGACGAGACGTTCGAGGTGAGCACCGGCAGGCCGGCCGCGAACGCCTCCATCACCGGGAAGCCGAAGCCCTCGTAGCGCGAGGGGTACGCCATCAGGGTCGCGCCGGTCATCAGCGCGACCTTGTCGGCCTGGCTCACGTAGCCGGTGCGGATCACGCGGGACCGGACGCCGGCCGGCAGCACGGCGACGGCGGCCTCGAGCTGCTCGGAGGCCTGCGGGAACCATCGGACGGGCCCGCCGGCGATGACGAGCGACACGTCGTTCAGGCCGCGCAGCCGGCCGAAGGCCCGCACGAGCCGCTCGAGGTTCTTCCGGGGCTCGATGCCGCCGACGAACAGCGCGTACGGACCGGGCATCCCGAACCGGTTGCGGACCTCGGCGACGGCGGATTCGGCGGCCGGCCGGAACGCGTGCGCCTCGACGCCGTGGTGGATCGCGTCGATCCGGTCCGGGTCCACGTCGTAGAGGTCGGTGAGGTCGGCCGCCGCGCTCCTCGACGGCACGATGACGCGGGCGGCCCTCGCGAGCCAGTCCTCGAAGCGCCGCAGCCACCGCGCGTCCATGTGCGGCGCGGTCTCCGGGAACTTCCGGAACGCGAGGTCGTGCACGACGAGCACGACGCCCGGGCTCGAGGTCGCCGGCGGCAGGAAGTTCGTGGCCAGCAGCACGTCGAGGTCGACGAACCGCTCGATGCGCGGCTCGCCGAGCCGGCTCGACAGCGGCTCGAACACGCGGGCGGGGAACCTCGAGGCCTTCTCGGTCAGCCCGGCCACGTCGCCGAAGAACGTCCGCGGGCGCAGCAGCCCCTTCGCGTGCAGGTACCACGCGGTGATCTCGTCGGCAGGGGCGGCGGCCGGCAGCGCGCGCAGGAGATGGGCGGTGTAGTGCCCCACCCCCGTCTTGCGCGCATCCAGCGCCGGCCTCGCGTCGACGACGACCCTCATGGGTGGCTCAGGCTAGCGGACTTCGTCCCTGCCGCTCAGTCGACCTCGACCCGGGACTGGTCGCCGACGATGAGCCGGTGCGCTCCCTCGCCGCCCGAGTGCCGCACGTCGCTGCCGCGCCCGAGGATCGAGCCCGTGAGCCCGCGCACGCGGTCGATCGAGCACCCCTCCATCACGATCGAGTCGGTGACGGTCGACGACGTCACGCGGCAGCCGCGTTCGAGGGAGACCTCGGGCCCGATGACGGAACCGTCGACGACGCAGTCGGGACCGATCACGACCGGGCCGTTGACGGTGCTGTTCGTCACCTTCGCGCCGGCCTCGACGACGACGGCGCCGTTCACGGTGGAGGCGTCGTCGACCTCGCCGTCGACGCGCGGCCGCACGAGCGAGAGCATCATGCGGTTGGCCTCCAGGAGGTCCTCGGGCTTGCCGGTGTCCTTCCACCATCCGCTCACCATCTCGGCGCGGACCGTGCGGCCGTTGTCGATCAGCCACTGGATCGCCTCGGTGATCTCGTACTCGTTGCGCCACGACGGCTGCAGCGTCGCGCAGGCCTCGAGGATCGAATCACGGAACAGGTACACGCCGACGAGCGCGACGTCGGAGATCCACTCCTTCGGCTTCTCGACCAGCCGAACGACCCGCTCCCCCTCGAGGATCGCGACACCGAAGTGCTCCGGCTCCGGGACGCGGGCGAGGAAGATCTGGGCGTCGGGCGCCGTCCGGTCGAACTCCTCGACGAAGCGCGCGACGCCCTCGAGCAGGACGTTGTCGCCCAGGTACAGCAGGAACGGGGCGCCGCGCACGAAGTCGGCGGCGATCATGACCGCGTGCGCGATGCCCAGCGGCGCCGGCTGATGGATGAAGACGAGGTCGAGCCCCCAGCGCGAGCCGTCGCCGACGGCGGCGCGGACCTCGTCCTCGTTCGGCGGCCCGACCACGAGGCCCACCTCGGTGATGCCGGCATCGCTGATCGACGCGAGGGCGTGGAACAGGATCGGCGTGCCGGCGACCGGGATCAGCTGCTTGGCGTTCGTGTGGGTGATCGGCCGCAGGCGGGAGCCCTCCCCGCCCGACAGGACCAGCGCTCGCATCAGGGCACGATACAGGGCCGCTACGCGCAGGTGGTGGTGCCGGGCCCGCTCCCGGGCTGCTGCGGGGTGTAGGCGGCCGTCACGAAGACCGCCACGTCGGTGCCGGGGAGCGCGTCCTTCGGCGTCTCCACGAGCTTGAGGCCGGGGAAGTACTTCGCGACGACCTGCGCCTCCGCGTCATGCCCGGGCTCGTACGCGATGACCGAGCCCTTCACGTCGGCGCCGTAGGTCGCGTAGTCCGTGATGCCCGGCGCGATGAAGCCGGCGTCCGAGAGGACGGTGTTGACGCCCGTCGCCTTGCCGGCGGAGTCGTGGTCGACGACCGGCACGGTGATGTTGGCCGCCGACATCTCGACGCCCTCGAGGCTCGTCCCGGCCTTCGGCAGCGGCTTGCCGTCGCGCAGCGCCGCGAAGATCTGCTCGGCCGACGGATCCATGTGCACGACCGACAGCGGGATGCTCGACCACGAGGGCTGCTCGGTCCCGACGGTGCCGGGGACCGATCGGAACTCCGCCGCGCCGGTGCTCATCCCCTGGAGCTGGCTGACGAGGAACGCCAGATCGACGGGTGTGAGCTTGTCGTCGCGCTTGAGGCTTCCGAGCACCGGCCGGATGAGCGAGGGCGCCTTGATCAGCTCGGATGGCTGCAGCAACCGGTTGATGACCGCGCGGAGGAACTCCTGCTGCCGGTTGATGCGGGCGAAGTCGGGCACCGCGTCGCACTTGAGGTGCCGGGTCCGGACGTACGCCAGCGCCTGGTCTCCGTGGAGGAGCTGGCAGCCGGGCTTCACGAGCAGCCCGGTGTACGGGTCGGCGATGTAGCCCTGCTGGTGGTAGAAGACCGGGCCGTCGGGACCATCGCACCCAGCCGGGGGTGTTCACGTTCTCGGCCGGGATGCACATCTGGACGCCGCCGAGCGTGTCGACGATGTTCTGGAACCCCGCGAGGTCGACGTAGACGTAGTGGTTGATCCTCAGTCCCGTGATCTCGTGCACGGTCTTCGCGACCAGCTCCGGCCCGCCGCCGTCGACGCCTCCCTGGAACGCGGCGTTGATCTTGTCCTCACCGACGCCCGGGATGTTCACCCAGAGGTCACGGGGGAAGGAGATGATCGCGGCCTTCTGCTGCGATGGATCGCGTGTGCACGAGCATGATCGTGTCCGAGCGGTTCGAGCCTCCGATGTCGCCGTTGGTGCCGAACTCGATCTGCTCCTTCTTGCGTGAGTCCCTGGCGAGAGTCACTGCCGAGGATCAGATAGTTGCAGACGTTGTTCACGCAGGGTCCGGTCGGTCGATCCGCGCCGGGCGAGGCGCTGGGGTCCGGATCGTAGAACTCCGTCGTTCACGCCCTCGCCCTCCACCGCCTTATAGCTCGCGATAGCTGATCCCGCCGGCGACACCCACGAGCAACGACAGGCTCGCGGTGATGGCGAGGAAGATCCGGACGGTGCGGCCGTGGCCCTTCGGCGCGGACGTGGTGGGCTCGTTCGGCGCACTCGGCATGACATCCAGCGTACCGGCGCCCCGCCGGGGGGCACCAGCATGCGGCGGTGGCGTTCGTGTGACGGAAGTGTGGCGCCCGCGTGGGGTGGCATAATCCGCACGCCCAGAGCGACGAGACGACGAGAGGACCCATGACGAGGCAACCGACCGTGCTGGTGGCCGACCCCTCCGAGGGCGCCGACCGGATCGCCGAGGAGCTCGCGCGCGAGGGCATGACGGTCGAGCGGGCCGACGACCTCGAGGCGACGCTCGCCCGGCTCGACGCCGGCGGCATCGACGTCCTGCTGCTCGCCCTCGACGGCGACGCGTTCGCCTCCGTTCGCGACCGACGCGCCGACGTCCCGGTCGTCGTGATCGCCGAGCCCGGCGAGCAGCGCGAGGCCGAGGAGGCCGTCCGCGGCGGCGCCGAGGACCGCATCACGCGCGGCGAGATCCCCGACAGCATGGTGCCGCGGCTCCTGCGTCACGCCGTCGAGCGGCACCGCCTGCGCCGGCAGCTGCGCGACCTCGAGATCGTCGACGAGGCCACCGGTCTGCCGAACCTGCGCGGCTTCGCGCCGATCGCCGAGCATCACCTGCGGATGGCCGACCGGACGAGCGAGCCGGTCGTGTTCCTGTTCGTGCGGCTCGCCGACCTCGCCGACGTGACCGACGCGGCCGCGGTCCTCCGGCAGGCGGTCCGCGACGCCGACGTGCCGGCGCGGGTCGCCGAGGACACCTTCTCGGTCCTGCTGACCGGCGCCGCGCAGGGATCGGAGGCCGCCGTCCTGTCTCGCCTGATCGAGGCGATCGCCGTCGCCAACGCTCGTCCGGATCGCTCCGCGCCGCTGTCCCTGGACGTCGGCAGCGCCCTGTACGACCCCGGGGACCCGGTCACGCTCGACGAGATGATCGCCGAGGCGACCCGCCGCATGTCGGAGCGACCCGGGGCCTGAGCGTGGCCGCAACGATCCGACGGCCCGGACGATGCGAATCACACGCAGGTCATGACGACGACGGGAGCGACGGCGTTCGCACCACCTGCCGGGCGGCACATCGAGCGGAACCGGGGCGCGTCGATGCCCTCGCTTGACCTCGCCGAGGCCCGGGACCGCGACCTCGTCCTGCGCGTCGGCAGGGGCGATCAGGAGGCGTTCCGCGGCCTGTTCGGCCGGTACGCGCCGGCCGCGAAGGCCCTCGCCCTGCGCGTCGTCCGGCAGTCGAACCTGGCGGAGGAGATCGTGCAGGAGGCGTTCATGGCGCTCTGGAAGAACCCGGACGGGTACGACCAGCAGCGCGGGTCGGTGAAGTCCTGGCTGATGGGCACCGTCCATCACCGGGCGGTCGACCTCGTGCGGCGGGAGGAGGCGCACCGCCGGCGCGCGGAGCGGGCGATCCCCGGCGCCATGGAGACCGAGCCCGACCCCGCCGAGCAGGTCGTCGAGGAGGTCGGCGCCCCCGAGGAGCGCGCGGCCGTCCGCGCCGCCCTCGGCGAGCTGCCGCCCGACCAGCGGCAGGTGATCGAGCTCATGTACTTCGGCGGCAGGTCGCAGTCGCAGATCGCGGCCGAGCTCGGGCTGCCGCTCGGCACGGTGAAGTCCCGCACCCTGCTGGGGATGCGGCGGCTGCGCGGGGCCCTGACGGGGATGGAGCGATGATGCAGCGCGACCACACGGTGATCGAGGAGCTGCTGAGCGTGGACGCGCTCGGCGGGCTCGACGACGCCGACCGGGCGCTGCTCGACCGCGAACGCGCCTCGCACGGCGCCGACTGCGAGGAGTGCGCGCGCCTCGAGGCCGGGTTCCGGGAGGTGGCCGGACGTCTGGGCCTGTCGCTGGAGCCGGTCCCGGTCCGGGCCGGCATGGCCGACGACATCCTCCGGACGGCGACCGCGGAGGCCGCGCCGGACGCGCCGATCGATCTGACCGAACGACGGCAGCGGCGATCGTGGACCCGCGTCGTCGCCGTCGCCGCGGCGTTCGTGCTCTTCGCCGGCGGCTGGGTCGTGCACAGCGCCCTCGACTCGGGCGGCGGGACGCCGAAGCTGATCACCTTCTCCGGCGACGCCGGCACCCTGGCGATGTCCTACCAGCCGGGGAAGCCCGGCGCGGTGTTCTTCGGCTCCGACCTGCCCGATCCCGGCCCCGGCCGGGCGTACGAGATCTGGATGGTGCAGGGCTCGCAGGCCCCCGTCTCCGGCGGCTGCGTCCGGCCGACCGACGGCCGGGTCCTGACCTACGTCCCGGCCGACATCGGACAGACCGACACGATGCTGGTGACGGTGGAGTCGGCCTCGTGCCCGAGCGCGCCGACGACCGATCCCGTGCTCAGCGCCTCGATCACGTAGCGCTCGGAGGCTTACCGCCCGCTTAACCGTCGGTTGTGCCGTCGCTGCACGCCGCCTCCGTAGCTTGGTCGTGTCAACCGGGAACCACGACCAGAGGAGGAACGGTATGAACAAGCGATCAGCGGTTCTGATGGCGCTCGGACTCACGGCGGCACTCGTGGTGGGCGGCATCGCCGTCGCGGCGGGATCCGGCCCGGCATCGGGCCAGGCCTCGAGCGGCACCACTGCACCGGCGGCCAAGGCGAAGCCCATCGTGAAGACGCGGACCCGCACGGTGACGATCCACCGGCAGGCGCGATGGCAACGGCGGGGCCGTCGTGAACACGTCGAACGGGACGTCCGGTGGCGGAACCGACGACGGCGCCCTGCACGACGCCTTCGACGACCACGGTGACGACGGGGTCGAGGTCGAGGACGCGAACGACGACCACGGTGACGACGGCAACTCGGGCCCCGGCTCGGTCAACTCCGGACCCGGCTCGGAGAACTCGGGCCCCGGCGGCGTCGATGACTGACACCGCTCCCCGCAAGCGGACGCGCCTCTCGAAGGGGCGCGTCCGTGCGGTGGCCTGGGTGGCCGGGGGCGCGACGTTCCTGACCGGCCTCGGCATCTTCGGTGCGGCGCCCAAGGTGGCATCCTCGATCGAGACGTCACCGCGCCGGCCGAGACAACGGCCTGTGGTGATCGTGAAGAAGATCGTGCGGCGCGTGATCATCACGGACGCCCCCGCCGCGCCCATCACGATCTCGCAGGGGTCGTCGTCTTCGACCTCGGCGGGCGGCGGGGGCTCGACCTCCGCGCCACCCGTCACGACCTCGACGGGCGGCTCCTGATGCTGCGGCACGCCTTCCGCGCGATGGGCACCTCCGTGACGCTCGTCGTCGACGACGACCGGGCGCCCGCGGTCGCCGTGTCCCTCGCGATCCGCGAAGTGGAGACGATCTTCGAGCGGGAGGAGCGCCGGTACTCGCGGTTCCGCGCCGACAGCGAGCTCTCGTGGGTGAACGCGTCGGCGGGTTCGTCGACGACGGTGTCGGCGCCGTTCGCCGAGCTCGCTCGCGTTCGCCCTCGAGCGCGCGGCCGACAGCGGCGGCCTGTTCGACCCGACGGTGCTCGCGGCCGTCACGGCCGCCGGCTACGACCGGGACTTCGACGAGCTGATCGCCGGCGCGCGTGGCGCGCTCCGGCCGCCGGTCGCCTGCGGCCGCTGGCGCGAGGTCTCCCTCGAGGGCCGCGAGCTGCGTCTGCCGCCCGGCGTCGGCCTGGACCTCGGCGGCGTCGCGAAGGGGTGGACGGTGGACCTCGCGGCCGGCGCGGCCGTCGCCGCGGGACTGCCGTGGGCGCTCGTGAACGCCGGCGGCGACCTCCGCCTTGCCGGCGACGCCCCAGCGGTGGACGTCGAGGTCGAGGACCCCGACGATCCCGACACGAGTCTCGCGCGCCTGTCGATGGCTGCCGGTGCGATCGCGACCTCGAGCACGACCCGGCGAGCGTGGGGCGACGGACGCCACCACCTGATCGACCCGAGGACGGGCTCGCCCTCGGACACCGGCATCGTGCAGGCGACCGTGTGGGCGCCGACGTGCGCGCTCGCCGAGATCGCCGCGAAGCGAGCGCTGCTCACCGGCGAGGACGCGCTGCGATCCGGCCCGGTCGTCCTCGTGCGCGCCGACGGCGACGTTCGCACGAACCTCCGAGCCGCGGAGGCATCCGCATGAACACGTGGATCGTGCTGCGCGCGGCCGGCGTCGGCGCCTATCTGATGCTGTTCCTCTCGGTGGCCTGGGGGCTGGTGTCCACCACCTCGCTCGTCACGAAACACGTGGCGAAGCCGACCTCGATCCTCTTCCACCAGTTCGTGGCCACCGTCGGACTCGCGCTCCTGGGCGTGCACCTCGGCGGTCTGCTGATCGACAGCTTCATGCCGTTCGGGCTGCCGGACCTGCTGGTGCCGCTCCGTGCCGAGTACCGGCCGGTCGCGACCGGCATCGGCGTGGTCGCGATGTACGCGATGGTCGTCGTGATGACGTCCTCGTGGACGAAGCGACGGATCGGCATCCGTGGTGGCGGCGGCTGCACATGCTGGCCGTCCCGACGTTCACGCTGTCGATGCTGCACGGCATCTTCGCCGGCAGCGACGCCACGAGGCCGTGGATGTGGGCGACCTACTTGGTGACGGGCGCGGTCGTGTTCTTCCTGGTGCTCGTGCGGGGGCTCACGTTCGGTCACCGGCCGGAGCGAGCGCCGCGCCCGGAACGGGCGCGCCCGCCGGTCCCCGAGCCCGCTCAGCCGGCCGGCATGTGACGCAGCACCATCTGCAGGATCCCGCCGTTGGCCATGTACTCGACCTCGGCCGGTCCGTCCACGCGCAGGCGCGCGGAGAAGACGACGACGGTGCCGTCCTCGGCCGTGGCCTCGACCGACACGTCCTGGCCCGGCGTGAGTCCGTCCTCGAGGCCGCGCACGGCGAGGACCTCGCGGCCGGTGAGTCCGAGCGTCGCCGCCGACTCCCCCGGCACGAACTGCAGCGGCAGGACGCCCATCCCGACGAGGTTCGACCGGTGGATCCGCTCGAAGCTCTCGGCCAGCACGAACCGCACGCCCAGCAGCATCGGGCCCTTCGCCGCCCAGTCGCGGCTGGAGCCGCTGCCGTACTCCTTGCCGGCCAGCACGGCGAGCGGCACGCCCTCGGTGCGGTACCGCTCCGCCGCGTCGAACACGCTCGTCACCTCGCCGCTCGGCAGGTGCGTCGTCCACGAGCCCTCGGTGCCCGGCGCCATCTCGTTGCGCAGTCGGATGTTCGCGAAGGTGCCGCGCATCATGACCTCGTGGTTGCCGCGGCGGGCGCCGTAGGAGTTGAAGTCGCCCGGCGCCACGCCGTGCTCGATCAGGTACCGGCCGGCAGGTGAGTCCTTCTTGATGGAGCCGGCCGGCGAGATGTGGTCGGTCGTGATCGAGTCGCCGACCTTCACCAGCACACGCGCGCCCTCGACGTTGCCGGGCGGGTTCGGCTCGCCCATCTCCTGGAAGAACGGCGGCTCGCGCACGTACGTCGAGGCCGGATCCCACTCGTACGCGGGTCCGGTCGGCGTCGGCAGCCCTCGCCACCGCTCGTCGCCCTCCCAGATCCGTCCGTACTCGCGCTCGAACTGCTCGCTCGTGATGGCGGTGGCCAGCGCCTCGCGCACCTCGTCGGCGCTCGGCCACAGGTCGCGGAGGTACACCGGACCGTCGGTGCCCTGCCCCAGCGGCTCGGTCGTGATGTCCAGGTCGATCCGCCCCGCGAGCGCGTACGCGACGCACAGCGGCGGCGACGCGAGGTAGGACGCGCGCACCTGCGGGTGCACGCGGCCCTCGAAGTTGCGGTTACCCGACAGCACGGCCACGACGTTGAGGTCGTCCTCGTCGACGGCGCGCGCCACCTCGTCGATCAGCGGCCCGGAGTTGCCGATGCAGGTGGTGCAGCCGTATCCGACGAGCGCGAAGCCGAGCTTGTCGAGGTACGGCGTGAGCCCGGCGCGGTCCAGGTAGTCGGTCACCACGCGCGACCCAGGCGCCAGCGAGGTCTTCACCCACGGCCTCGTCTCCAATCCGGCCTCGATCGCGCGCTTCGCCAGCAGCCCGGCCGCCAGCATCACCGAGGGGTTCGACGTGTTCGTGCACGACGTGATGGCGGCGATCACGACCGAGCCGTGCCGCACGACGTCGTCGTCCTGCGCGTGCGCGACCGCCTCCTCGAGGGCCTCCCCCGTCTCGCCCGGCAGGGTCTCCTGCCGCACCGGGCCGCCCTCGGCCACGAACCGGCCGACCTCGACCGCCTTCGGATCGGGCTCCCCGTTGTCTTCGAACGCCGCGAGGAAGGAGTCCCAGACCTCGGGCAACGCCACGCGGTCCTGCGGGCGCTTCGGTCCGGCCACCGACGGCACCACCGCCGACAGATCCAGCTCCAGCACCTCGGAGAACGTGGGGTCGGGGTCGCCGTCGCGGCGGAAGAGCCCCTGCTCCTTCGCGTACCGCTCGACGCGGTCGACGAGCGCGTCGCGGCCGGTGAACGAGAGGTAGGCGAGCGTCTGCTCGTCGACGGGGAAGTACGCGGACGTCGCGCCGTACTCCGGGCACATGTTCGACAGGGTGGCGCGGTCGGCGACGCTGAGCGTGGTCAGCCCGTCGCCGAAGAACTCCACGAACTTCCCGACGACGCCGTGGGCCCGCAGCATCTGCGTGAGCGTCAGCACGAGGTCGGTGGCGGTCGTGCCCGGCGGCAGCGCGCCGGCGGTGCGCACGCCGAGCACGACCGGCTGCGGCAGGAACATCGGCTGGCCGAGCATCGCGGCCTCGGCCTCGATGCCGCCGACGCCCCAGCCCAGGACGCCCAGGCCGTTGATCATCGTCGTGTGGGAGTCGGTGCCGACCAGCGTGTCGGGGAACGCGACGCCGTCGCGAACGGTGACGACCTGCCCCAGATGCTCGAGGTTCACCTGGTGGCAGATGCCGGCGCCCGGCGGCACCACGCGCAGTCCGTCGAAGGCCTGCTGCGCCCACCGCAGCAGCGCGTACCGCTCGCCGTTGCGCCGGTACTCCCAGTCGATGTTCGCCTCGTAGGCCTCGGGCGTGCGGAAGAGGTCGACCTGCACCGAGTGGTCGATCACGAGGTCGACCGCCACCAGCGGGTTCACGCCCGCGGGATCGGCGCCGGTGCGTTCGACGGCCGAGCGCATCGCCGCGAGGTCCACCACCGCCGGCACGCCGGTGAAGTCCTGCATCAGCACGCGGGCCGGCATGAACGCGACGTCGAGCGAGGGGCCCGGCCACCCGGCGAGCGCGCGCACGTCCTCGTCGGCGACGTCGCGGCCGCCGGCGCGGCGCAGCAGATTCTCGAGCAGGATCTTCACGGTGTGGGGCAGCGCGTGGACGTCGCCGACGCCCTGTTCCGCGAGCCAGGCGAGCCGGTGGATCCGGAGCTGGCCGTCCGCCGTCTGGAGCTGGGCGGACGCTCCGGCGAGCTCGGATTCGGTCATCGTGTCGGGTCCTTCCGTTCTTCTGGCCGTTCGATCGTTGCCGTCGACATCCATCCTGTCAGACGGCTCGGCGGATGGGAGAATCACCGCTCCCTGCGATGAGCGACCGCGTCCTCAGCACCCGCGAGCTGAACCGAGCGCTGCTCGAGCGGCAGTCGCTCGCACGCGCGAACGACGGCCTCGGCCGGCGACATGATCGAACGGCTCGTCGGCATGCAGGCGCAGGTGCCGAACGCTCCCTACGTCGGCCTGTGGAGCCGGCTCGAGGGCTTCGACCCGCAGGAGCTGGCCGGCATGATCACCTCGCGCGAGGTCGTGCGGATGTCGCTGATGCGGGTGACGCTGCACCTCGTGACGGCGAGCGACTGCCTCGCAGCTGCGGCCGGCGGTGCGTCCGATCCTCGAGCGGTTCCTGTCCGGCGGCGGCGACGTGGGCACGGTTCCTCGTCGGGCGTCGACCTCGAGGCCGTGGCCGCCGCCGGGCGGGCACTCCTCGAGGAGGAGCCGCGGTCGTCCGCCGCACTCGGCGCGGCGCTCCGGGAACGATGGCCGCGCGGTCGACGCCGCCGCCCTCGCCACCGCCGTGCGCTTCATCGTGCCGATCGTCCAGATCCCGCCGCGCGGCGTGTGGGGCGCGAGCGGGCAGGCGTCGTGTGGGCGACGGTGCGCGACTGGCTCGGCCGCGATCCCGAGGCCGACGCGCTGCCCGACGACCTCGTGCTGCGCTACCTCGCGGCGTTCGGTCCCGCCACCGCGCCCGACGTGCGGGCGTGGTCCGGCCTCACCGGCGTCCGGGAGATCCTCGATCGGCTGCGACCCGAGCTCCGCACGTTCCGCGACGAGCGCGGCCGCGAGCTCTTCGACGTGCCGGACGGCGCGCTGCCCGATCCGGACACGCCGGCGCCGCCGCGGTTCCTGCCCGAGTTCGACAACGTCCTCGTCGCGCACGATGACCGCACCCGCGTCTTCCCCGACGAGCACCGGCAGCGCATCGTTCGCGACCTCGGCAGCCTGATGGTGCTGATCGACGGCACGATCGCCGCCACGTGGCGTGTCGAGCGCTCGAAGGACGCGGCCGTGCTCGTCGTCACGCCGTTCCGCACGATCCCGCGAGCCGAGCGCAGCGCCACTGCTGGAGGAGGCGCAGCGGCTGCTCGCCTTCGCCGCGCCCGGCGCCGGCCACGACGTCCGCATCGCGCGGCCGGAGGCCTGAGGGTCAGTCCTCGTCGGCGTGCGAGGTCGAGCGCACGGCCTTCACGGCCTCGCGGTGCGCCGTCCGCGCCTGCCGGCGGAGCTGGGCCTCGTGCTGGCGGCGCCGCTCCTCGTCGGTCTCGGGTGCGATCGGCGGCACCGGGCGCGTGTTGCCGAAGTCGTCGATCGCGACGAACACGAGGTACGCGCTGCTCGCGTGCACGCGCTCGCCGGTGACGGGGTTCTCCGCGTCCACGCGCACGCCGCACTCGAGCGAGGTCCTGCCGACGTCGTTGACCGTGGCGAGGATCGTGACGACGTCGCCGATGTGCACCGGCTCGAGGAACGACATCTCGTCGATCGAGACCGTCACGCACAGGCCGCCGGAGTGCTTGATGGCCGCGAGGGCCGCCGCCGTGTCGACGAGTCGCATGATGGCGCCGCCGTGCACGTTGCCGGCGATGTTCGCGTCGGTGACCTCCATCAGCTGGGAGATCGTGACGGCCGACGCCGAGGGCGGCTTCGGCGCCAGGACGGGGTCGTCGCTCACGCGCGCATCGTAGCCTACGGTCGCCGTGCGACCCCGCTGCAGGACCCTCGCCGCCGTGACCCTGGTGCTGCTCGCCGCCTGCTCGGGCGGGGACACGCCGCCTACGCCGTCGTCGACCGCGACGTCACCGAGCCCGAGCGAGAGCGCCTCACCGACGCCGACCCAGGATCCGTCGCCCAGCCTGACCGACGTCGCCGACGGCGGAGCCCGTGGTCCTGCCGCCCGGTGTGCCGGCCACGTACCGCCGCGACGACGATCAGGCGACCTCCCGCTCGAGCGGCTGATCCGCCGACGGCGTCGACGTCATCGGCGACCTCGTTCCCGACCGCGAGACGCTGATCGTCACCTGGGGCGCGGGCGACGACCCCTTCCGGCGCGAGCAGGGCCTCGTGGTGTGGCGCCGAACCGGCTCGGATCCGCCGTGGGTCGCGACGTACGCGTTCCGCGACCCGCCGAAGGCAGGCGTGCTCGGCATCCAGGTCGACACCGGCGACGTCACCGGCGACGGCGAGGCCGACGCCCTCGTGTTCGAGAACACCGGCGGCAGCGGCGCGTGTGGCACGTGGAGCGTCATCGCGCTCTCGCCGCAGGGCGACGGCCCCACGTATACGAAGGACCTGTGCGACGCCTCGGTCGCAGATGTCGACGCGTCCCGTCGGCATCCGCCTCATCGAGTCGATCTTCGGACCGACCGACCCGCATTGTTGTCCCAGTGGCGTGCGGACCTCGATCCTTCAGTGGAACGGCACTCGCTGGCGTGTGACGTCGAGG
Source organism: uncultured Actinomycetes bacterium (assembly GCA_963828885.1). GTDB lineage: Bacteria > Actinomycetota > UBA4738 > UBA4738 > HRBIN12 > JALYMB01. The sequence goes on along the minus strand of CAWHGC010000017.1, from coordinate 33,248 downwards.
GAGGAGACCGGCACCTGAGCGATCGGTACTAGTCTTGACCAGACTAGTGTCTCGGCCGCCGCTCCCGGGAGCTGTCGGGGCCCGCGGCTAGACTTCGCGCCATGGCGCGCATCTTCGTGGAGGGCTGGTCACCGGAGTACGGCTCGCCGCTGGACCAGGACGAGACCCTCGCGCCGGCCGAGGGCTCGGTCGACACCGCCGTCGAGGTGCAGGAGTGGGCGCCGATCCAGGGTGTCGACGACGGGTGCGAGCGCATCGCCTTCGTCGACGGCGTCCGGCGGATCGACGCCCGGCTCACGCTGGACGATCCGGTGGAGGGGCCGGTGCCGGGCATCTGCGGCACGTTCGCGGTCGGCGCCACGGTCTGGGAGCGGACGGAGCGCCGGTCGTCGGTGCAGAACATCCGCATCGAGCGGTGGGCGGTCCTCGCGGGTGGGCGGCCGGAGCTGCTGCCGGCGGTGGACCTCGAGCCGTCGTACGCGACGACGACGACCGCGTCGCACGATCCGTACGCCCCGGTGATGGAGCTGCACACGCGGATGCGCCGCGCCGAGGGTGAGACGGCCTCGAGCCTCGCCGAGCAGGACTGCTTCGTCGTCGCCGACGGGCCGCTCAACGACCTGCGTCCGGCGCCGGCCGTCGGCTACATCAAGAGCCACCGCGTGACGTACCTCCCGCCGGAGCACAACTCGGTCGTCGGCGCGCTCACGCCGAAGCAGCGCACGCCGCTGTTCACGATCGCCGACTACAAGCGGTACTCCTGGTACGTGCGCCTGGCGACGCTCGCCGGCGGCCACTCGTGGACGGGCATCGTGCGGTGCGAGGCCAGCGGCCAGCTGCCCCTCGAGCAGGTCCGCGGCATCGCCGACCGCACGGCGGCGATCCTGCCGACCGTCGCGTCGGAGCCGCACGTGGACCCGCGAGCGCCGCAGAACCTCGTGCCGATCGCGGCCCTCGAGCGGGAGCTGCGCCACCGGATGGGCGACCAGCGGCTCGTGTACCGCGCGCTGCGCGACGCCGTGATGCGCGAGGCCTCGTGAGCGACGACCGGGTGGGGCGCGTCCTCGGGTCGGAGCACACGAACACCGCGGCGTTCCGCGTCGTCATCGACGAGAGCGAGTACCTCCAGTTGGACGACCTCGTCGTCGTGCGCACGCAGGTCCCGAAGGCCGGCGAGGTTCGCACGTACGGCGTCGTCACCGAGGTCGAGGCCGTGTACGAAGGTGCCTCGTTCGAGTCCGACACGCACCGGATCGCCGAGCTCGGCATCATGCCGGCGGCGAAGGTGCGCTCCGCGCAGGTCGCCGTCACGCGCGTCGACCCCGAGATCTGGGTCTCGCCCGACCCGGGCGAGGCGGTCGAGCGCGCCACCGGCGACGAGCGGGCGAAGGCCCTGTACGCCGACGAGATGGGCCGCCCGCTGCCGATCGGCCTCGGGCGCGACGGCCTGCCGGTGCACGTCGACCTCGACTTCTTCGACGGGCGCAAGGGCGGCCACATGTCGATCAGCGGCATCAGCGGTGTCGCGACGAAGACCTCGTTCGCGCTGTTCTTCCTCCGCATGCTGACGGCGTCGCCGCAGGTGCTGGGCGAGGGCGCCGCGAACCTGCGCGTCCTCGTCTTCAACGTGAAGGGCGAGGACCTGCTCTGGCTCGACAAGCCGAACCGCCTCTACGACGACGCGGCCGCCGAGGGGTGGGCGGCCCTCGGCGTCGAGGCCTCGCCGTTCCCGAGCGTCCGCTTCTGGGCGCCGCCGCGCCGGCGATCCGGCGACGTCCTGCTGCCCGACACCGGCGGACGACAGGAGGGCGTCGACGTCTTCACGTGGACGCCGCGCGAGTTCATCGACGAGGAGCTGCTGCGCTTCCTCTTCACCGACGCGAACGACCAGCGCAACCAGATCCCGTTCGTGCGCGACCGCGTGATCAGCCAGTTGAAGCGGTGGGCGGTGAACGTGACCGGGATGCCGGGCGCCGTCGCGCTGCGTCAGCCGCCGCAGGGCGGCTGGAACCCCGGCGAGGAGGTCCAGGCCACCACCGAGGAGCTGCTGGTGCGGGACCTGCCGTCGCTCGCCGCCGCCCTCGAGGTCTTCCTCGAGCCCGAGGACGGCTCCGAGGCCGACTTCGCGTGGAGCGGCAAGGTGATGCCGGGCACGATCGGCGCGTTCATGCGGCGCCTGCACCACGGTGCGTCCATCCTCGGGCACGTGGTGCGCGCCGGCGAGAGCCACCGGATCGACCGGCGCCAGGCCAGCGTCACCGTCGTCGCCATCCAGTCGCTGCCCGAGCTCGCGCAGCGGTTCGTGGTGGGCGCGCTGCTCGCGGAGACCTTCCAGGAGAAGGAGGAGTCGGGCCAGCGGCTCCCGCTGTCGGTCGTCGTCCTCGACGAGCTCAACAAGTACGCGCCGCGCGAGGGGCAGAGCCCGCTGAAGGACATGCTGGTCGACATCGCGCAGCGCGGCCGCTCGCTCGGCGTGCTGCTCGTCGGCGCGCAGCAGACCGCGAGCCGCGTCGCGCCCGAGGTCCTGGAGAACGCCGCGATCCGCGTCAGCGGCCGGCTGGACGCCGCCGAGGCCGAGCGCGCCGAGTACGGCTGGATGCTGCCGTCCACTCGCGCCCGCGCCCGCCTGTTGAAGCCGGGCACCATGGTCGTGTCGCAGCCCGCGATCCCGGTGCCGCTCGTCGTCACCTTCCCCTTCCCGCCCTGGGCGACCAGGAAGGAGGAGGTGGCCACCGACGCCGGCGGCGACCCCTTCGAGGGTCTGTAGCCGCGCTCCCCCGCCATGCGGATCCTCCACACCTCCGACTGGCACGTCGGCAAGCGCCTGGGCCGGCACGACCGGATGGACGAGTTCCGCGCCGTCCTCGCCGAGGTCGAGCGCATCGCCGACGAGCGGGAGGTGGACCTCGTGCTGGTGTCGGGCGACGTCTGGGATCGCCCGGTACCGCCGATGGACGCGCTCGCGCTCGGGCTCGAGACCCTGGTGCGGCTCGGCGAGCGTCGGCCGGTCGTCGTCGTCGCCGGCAACCACGACTCGCCGGAGCTGTTCGAGACGCTCGCGCCGTTCCTGCGGCCGCTGCACGTCTTCCTGATCGGCGACATCAAGCGGCCCGACGCCGGCGCACTCATCGGTCCGGAGGAGCTCGGCGTGCCCGCCGTCGTCGCCGGCCTCCCCTTCCTGCGCGAGGGCCGCGTCGTCGATTTCATGCGCGACGCCGGCGAGTGGTACCGCGCGTACGCGGAGCGCATCGCCGCCCTCGCCGGCCGCTACAACGAGGCGCTCGTCGAGCGGGCGGGCGTCGACAACGTGCCGATCCTCATGGCGCACTTCATGGTCGGCGGCGTGCACGTCGACCGCTCGGCGCCCCGCGGCGAGCGGGAGCTGCACATGGGCGAGGCCTACGCCGCCACGGCGCAGGCGATCCCACCCGGCCCGCAGTACGTGGCGATGGGCCACATCCACGCGCCGCAGACGGTGCCGGGCGCGCCGGTGCCGGCCGAGTACGCCGGCTCGTTGCTCTCGCTCGACTTCGGCGAGGCCGGCGAGACCAAGCGTGTCGTGATCGTCGACGTCGAGCCGGGCCGGCTCGCGGTGCCGGAGTCCGTCCCGCTCGAGGCCGGCCGCCACCTCGCGCGCGTCACCGGTACGTGGGACCAGATCGAGGCGCGGGCCGACGAGCTCGCCGATCTCTACTGCGACCTCACGGTGACGACCTCGGGGACGGACGCCACGCTGCGCCGAACGCGCGCGCGAGACCTTCCCGTTCCTCGTGAAGGTGCGCGCGCACCGGCCGCCGTCGGCGGCGGCCGAGCGGCTCGTGAAGGGCGCGCGCGGCTGGGACGAGCTGTACGCGGACTACTACCTCCGCGAACACCAGGAGGACGCGCCGCCCGAGCTGATCGCGCTCTTCCGCGAGATCCTCGAGGAGGCCGATGCGTCCGCGTGAGCTGACCCTCGAGGGCTTCCGGTCCTACCGCACGTCGTCCACGTTCGACTGGCGCGATCGCCGCCTCGTCGGCATCGTCGGGCCGATCGGCGCCGGGAAGTCCTCGATCCTCGATGCGATCTCCTTCGCGCTGTACGGCAAGACGCCGAACGTCGAGCGGGACACGAAGACCCTGATCCACCAGCTGTGCGACCAGTGCCACGTGGAGCTCCGCTTCGAGGTGGACGAGCAGACCTGGCGGGTGCAGCGAGCGCTGCGGCGCAAGGGCCAGGCCGGCCACCGGCTGGAGCTGCTCGCGTCCGACGAGCCCGACGCCGAGGTCGTGGAGCGGATCAACGGCGAGCGGGACGTCAATGCGCGCGTCGAGCAGCTGCTCGGCATGGACTTCCGAGCGTTCTGCCGGTCGGTGCTGCTGGCGCAGAATCGCTTCCACGAGTTCCTGCGCGCGACGCCCGGCGACCGGGACAAGGTGCTGAAGGGCGTCTTCGGCTACGACCGACTCGACGGAGCGCAGCGCGCGGCGAAGCTGCGGCTCGACTCGATCGGGTTGGAGCTCGACGCGTTCGGCGCCGAGCGCACCCGGGTCGACGAGGCCCGGACGCAGCTCGAGGCCGCCCGCGGCGAGGCCGCGCTCCACTCGGGAACGGCTCGATCGGTTCGAGGCCGCTGCGCCCGAGATCGAGCGCCTGAGCAAGGAGCGCGAGGCCGTCGCCGGCGAGCTCGAGGCCTCGCAGACGAGGACGGACGACGCTCATGGGCATCGCCGGATCGCTCCCGAAGGAGGACGAGCTCGATGCCACGGTGACGTCGGCGGCCACCTCGGATGCCGGCGTCGCTGGACGTTCGGACCGCGCTCGAGGCCGCCGTCGCCGAACGTGCCGGCGCCGAGGCCGCGCTGGCCGACGTCACCGCTCGTCTGGGTGACCGCAAGCGGTTCCGCACCTTCGAGGCACTGGTGCACACACACGAGGGACACGTCCGCGACGTCGCGCGCCTCGGCGCCGCGGCGATCGCCGCCGCCGAGGCCGTCGCGTCGGCCGAGGCCGAGGCCGTCGCGCCTCGAGGCCGAGGTCGGGACGGCGGTCGAGGCAGCGCGTGCGGCCGCCGAGGCCCTCGACGTCCAGGAGGCTGCCGTCGAGACCGCTCGCGAGGAGGTGCTGCGTGCTCAGCACGCCGATATGGCGCGAACGCTTCGAGGGGACCTCCATCCGGGCGATCCGTGCCCGGTCTGCGCGCAGCCGGTGCACGCCGTCCCGAAGGCCGCCGCCGCGCCGAAGGTGGCGACGGCCGAGCGCGCGCTCGCGAAGGCGATGAAGACGGCCGAGACGGCGGGCACTCGCCGCGACGCCGCGCAGCGGGCGCTGGCCGCCGCCGAGGCGTCGGTCGCCGCGGCGAGAGCGGCGATCGCGCCGGCGGCGAAGGCCGCGGCGTCGCGGGCCGACGAGCTCGCGCGCGCGGAGGGGGAGCTCGCGGCCACCCAGAGCCAGCTCGTCGAGTGGCTCGGCGAGGAGGGGGACGTCCGGTCGCTGTTCGAGGCCCGGGAGGCAGAGCTGACCTCCGCCGAGGAGGCGCTCGAGGCCGCCAAGGGCGCGGTCGATCGGTGCAAGGAGGACCTCGAGCGGGCCACCGAGCTCGCCGCGGGGGCCGCCGAACGGCTCGGGAAGCTCGCGAACCGGCTCGCGGGTGGCTGGGGACGGCTCGGACAGGACCGCGACGTCCCCGCCGATCCCGACGCCGTCCGCTCCGCGTTCGCGGAGCTGGGCGAGGCCGTGCTGGCCGCCCATGCCGAGGTGACTGCGGCCGCGGACGCCGCGCGCGCCGGGCGGCAGAGGCCCTCGAGGCCGTCGCCGCCCTGCACGCCGAGCTTGGACCTCGCGCCCGGCGCCGACTTCGGCGAGGCGCGCACCGACGCCGGGGTTCGTCACGGCACCGCCGCCGCCCGTGTGGCCGAACTCGAGGCCACGATCGAACGCGCCGGCGACCTCGAGGCGCGCGTGCTGGCGGCGGAGGCGCGGCGCGACGTCGCCGACCGGCTCGCGCGCGATCTGCAGCCGTCCAGGTTCCTCGCGTTCCTGCTGGAGGAGGAGCGCGCGGAGCTCGCCGAGCTCGGCAGCGAGCATCTCGACCAGCTCACCGACGGGAGCTACCGCTTCTCCGAGGACGACCGGTTCGACATCCTCGACCTCAACGCCGCCGGCCAGGTCCGCCGCTCGGAGTCGCTGTCGGGCGGCGAGACCTTCCTCGCGTCGCTCGCCCTCGCGCTCGCGCTCGCGCAGATGGTCGCGCGGGGCGGCGGCCGGCTCGACGCGTTCTTCCTCGACGAGGGGTTCGGCTCGCTCGACCCGGAGCACCTGGACCGTGCGATGGACGGGATCGGGCGGCTCGTCGCCGGCGACGAACGGCGGCTGGTGGTGCTGGTGAGCCACGTGGCCGAGATGCGCGATGCGATCGAGGACCTCGTGGTCCTGGACAAGGACGACCTCACCGGCGACACGATCGTGCGCAGCGGCGCCGTTCCGGCCTGACACGTCCGGCGAAAACGGGCTACGTCTGACTACCCGGAATCGCGTGGCCATTCCGGATGATTTCTTCTCCGCCCAGGGCTTACTTTCCCGCTCGTTCGTGCCGATACCACCCCCGAAGCAGGGAATCGAGCTCTCAGGGTGAGCTGGAGGGGGACGAATGGCCGGGACGAGGGACACCTACCGCATCGCGCGCGTCGGGCTGACGGCGCTGGCGGTCGTGCTGCTGGTGTCGATCGCCATCACCTATCTGATCGGTTCGTCGGCGCTGTCGACGGCCGAGGCCGAGGCCTCCGACGGCGCCCGCGTCCTCACGCAGGAGAACCTCGCCACCTACGTCACCGGTGAGGACCTGTCCGCACCGGTCGGTGTCGGACGAGCCCGCGAGATCGACGCGCTCGTCGCCGGCTCCGTCCTCAACGGCGAGATCGACGCCGTCACGATCTGGGACCCCAACGGCACGATCGTCTACTCCTCCGACCCCACCCTGATCGGCACCCGGCTCCCCGAGGAGCGGTTCCGTCTCCGCGAGGTCCTGAAGTCCGGGACCTCCAGCACGGTGCAGGACGGGATGTTCTCCACCCGCGTGCCACTCGCGCCGGCCGGCACCGACGCCGAGGCGATCGCGCAGCTCGACCGTGTGTACGCGCCGATGTGGGACTCCACGGCCAAGCCGTGGCGGACCGCGTCGCTGGCGCTGAGCATCGTGCTCATCGCCGTCCTCGGCGCCATCTACCAGGTCTCCCGTATGGCCTCGCGTCGCTGGAAGGTCTATGCGGGCACCACCTTCCAGGCGATGCGCGGCCGTCGCTCCGCAGCGCTGGGAGGCGGACAGGGTACGGATCCCGCATACGTCCAGGCCGACTTCCGTAAAGCGGAGGAAGAGCTGGCACGCGCGGCGGTCCGGGCCACCACGGCGGAGGAGCGCGCCGCGGCACTGCAAGAGCAGTACCGGAAGACCCTCGAGGAGTTGCATGCGGCCCAGACGAAGCTGGAGGGTGCCGCACTTGAGACTCCGTCCCGTCCCGACCCTGAGATCGAGGAGCGTCTCCTGAAGGCCGAAGGCCGTGTGAGGCTCCTCGAGGGTCAGCTCCAGTCCGTGAAGGGCGAGCGCGACAAGCTCGCCAGCGACGCCCGGGAACTCCCGGACGGCACGACGCCGGACCCGAAGCTCGAGAAGCGGACCCGTGCAGCCGAGGCCGAAGCGGCCGCGCTGCGCACCGAGCTCGAGACCGCGCAGCACGAGGTCGCCGGCATGGTGAAGGAGCTCGAGGCGACCCGCAAGGATCGCGATCGGCTCACCGCCCGCACCGACGACGCCGGCCAGCAGCACGCGGCCGCGACGGCCGAGGTCGAGCAGACGAAGGCGGCGCTCGCGACCGCGCAGGCCGAGCTGAACATCGCGACGAGCGAGCTCCGGGCCGCGCAGGAGACGGTCGAGCAGTTGCAGGCGGCCGAGACGCGCGCGAACGAGGCCGAGGCGCGGATCGCCGTGCTCGACGATCGGTCCAAATCACTGGAGGCCGACCTCGCGCAGGCGCGGCAGGCCGCCGAGGGCAAGATCGACGAGGCGCACGCCGCCGCCGAGGCGAGGACCGCCGAGGCAGAGGCGCGTGCGAACGACGCCGAGGCTCGTGCGATCCAGGCCGAGACTCGTGCTGCAGAAGAGGCTGCGCGTGCCGCGGAGGAGGCGGCACGGGCGACCGAGACGCAGACGCACCTGGCCGAGGCCGAGGCGCGCATGCGCGACATCGAGGCCGCCGCGACCGGCGACGTGGACGCGGCCGTCGCACAGCTCCAGGCGGCGAACGCCGCGGCCGCGGAGGCGCAGGCGGCCGTCGAGGCCGCGAACGCTCTCGCCGCCGAGGCGCAGGACGCGGCCGCGGCCGCGCAGCGCGAGACGGCCGCGGCACGCGCCGAGGCCGAGTCCTTCCGGGCGACGGCCGGCACCGCACGCGCCGAGCTCGAGGACGCCTTCCGGGCCGAGCTCGAGTCGCGCGAGGCCGAGCTCCAACTGACCGCCGAGGCGCGCGAGGCCGAGCTCCGCCGATCGTCCGAGGACCGCGAGTCCGAGCTCCGCGCCGCCGTCGAGTCTCGAGAGGAAGAGATCCGCAGCGCCGTCGAGACCCGGGAGCGCGCGCTCCGCGACCAGGCGCAGGCCGAGATCGAGGCGCTGCGGGAGCAGACCGAGACCCAGATCCAGGAGCTCACCGACCGGCTCGTCGAGACGCAGGCCCACGCGCAGGCCGTCATCGCACGCGAGCAGGATCTCACCGGTGACCTCGAGGCCCGCGAGCACGACCTCGCCGCCGTGCGTACCCGCGAGGCCGAGCTCGTGGCCGAGATGGCCGCGCTCCAGGAGGAGACGCGCGAGCTGCTCGACGCCCGCGAGCAGGAGCTTCGGACGAGCTTCGCCGGCGAGCAGACGGCGTCGTTCGCGAAGCTGCAGGCCGCGACCGAGGCCGACCGTGCCCGCTTCGAGACGGAGCGCGCCGAGATGGAGACCCGCGAGGCCGAGCTTCGCGCCGAGCTCGACCAGCTCCACGTCCAGCTCGAGGGAACGTCGACCGACCTTGGCGCCACCGGCTCGGAGCTGGACACGGTGCGCGTGGAGCTGGACCGCGTCCGGAACGAGGCCGACGCGTCGAAGACCGAGCTCCAGACGGTATGGGGCGAGCTCGAGTCCGCCCAGCAGGAGCTCACCGCCGCGATCGAACAGGCACACAGCCGGGAGTCCGAGCTGGAGGCCGTCCGCGCCGAGGCGCAGGCCCTCCGCGCCGGGACCGAAGACGCCGACGGCGCGCTGGGGCAGGCCCAGGCGGAGCTCGCGAAGCTGCACCTGGAGCTCACGGACGCGCGCGACGACCTCGTGCGCGCCCAGGGCGACGTCCAGACCGAGCTGACGCGCGGCGCCGAGATGGCGGAGCGCGCCGAGGCGGCCGAGCGCGAGCTGCAGGAGGCCTCGATGCGGGCGGCCGCCGCCGAGCACGAGCTCGAGCAGATCCGGCACGAGGCCGAGATCGCCGCCAGCGAGGTGGCGACCCTGCGCGAGATCGCCGACATGCAGTCCACGACCGCGCAGGAGCGCGAGGCCCTCGAGGAGATGCTCCGCGTCACACAGGAGAACCTCAACGGCAGCAACGACCGGGCCACCGAGATCCAGACGCGGGCGGACGCGGCCGAGATGGCGCTGGCCGCCGCGCGCGAGGAGGTCGAGGAGCTCGAGAGCCGGCTCCGTCAGATCGAGATGTCGCAGGCCGTCAAGCAGTTCGTCCGCGAGGACGCCGAGCCCGCCGCCGCGCTCGTCGCCGAGACGCCCGTCGAGATCGGCGACGCCGCCGCGCTCGAGGACCGGCGCGCCTCGACCCCGTTCATGCAGGAGCTCTCGCTCGACGCGAAGAAGAGCCTGACGTCCATCCTGGGGTTGTCGCTCACCCTGAAGCACAAGAGCGGGCCGAAGGAGCAGGCGCCCCTGCTGCGCCAGCTGGCCGCGTACGCCCGGCGCCTGGACCACACCGTCGCCGACCTCCTCGACGCCGACAAGCTGGCGCGCGGCGAGGTCGAGCTGCACATGCGCAGGACCGACCTCGAGGCGCTGGTCCAGCGCGTCGTCGAGGAGTCGCAGGTCGGCAACGACCACGACGTCCGGCTGCAGACCGAGCGCATCATCGCCTCGGTGGACCCTGTTCGCACCGAGCAGATCCTGATGGGCCTGCTGCGCGGCTCCACCGACCGCACGCCGCTCGGGTCCGCCATCACGATCCGCCTCACCAAGGGCGAGGGCGGCGCGCTGATCTCGGTCGAGGACGCCGAGGCCTCCTCGGACGCGTCGCTGTCCCCGGTCGTCGCGCGCTTCGCCGACATCCAGGGCGGGTGGGCGAAGGTGGAGAGCCGGCCCAACGGCGGATCGGCGTTCCGCGTCTTCCTGCCGGCCGAGGGCATCATGCCCGACTCCCCCACCTCTGACGACGATCCCGAGATCGAGCTGAGCGTGTCCCCGCGGCGGACCGACCTCGAGATCGTGGTGAGCGACGAGCTGGACAAGGAGCGGCAGCTCGTGGCCGCCGCCGACAACGACGACCCCTGGGCCGCCGGCCAGCTACTGGTCGAGGAGCTTCAGAAGCTCTCGCGCGACGACTAACCGCTGGATCTGGTTCGTCCCCTCGTAGATCTGCGTGATCTTCGCGTCCCGCATGAACCGCTCCACGGGGTACTCGCGCATGTAGCCGTAGCCGCCCAGCACCTGCACTGCGTCGGTCGTGACCGACATCGCGTTGTCCGACGCCACGCACTTGGCGACGCTGGAGTGGAAGGTCGTGCGCGAGTCCCCGGCGTCGCACGCCGCCAGCGCCCGGTACGTGAGGACGCGGCCGGCCTCCACCTTCATGGCCATGTCGGCCAGCATCGAGCGGATCACGTCGAGGTCCGCCAGCCGCTTGCCGAACTGCTGCCGCTCCGTCGCGTACCGCGCCGCGAAGTCAAGCGCACCCTGCATGATGCCGACGGCCTGCGCGGCGATCGCCGGCCTCGAGTAGTCGAGGGTCTTCATGGCGATCGCGAAGCCGCCGCCCTCCTCGCCGATCAGGCGGTCGGCGGGGATGCGCGCGTCGGCGAGGATCACCTCGCGCGTCGGCGAGCCGTGGATACCCATCTTGTGCTCGGCCTTGCCGAAGGAGACGCCCGGATCGTCGCGCAGCACGATGAACGCGCTCACCCCCTTCGAGCGCTCCTCGGGATCGCGGGTGGCGAACACGACGTAGGCGTGCGAGACCCCGGCGCCCGTGATGAACCGCTTCGTGCCGTTCAGCACGAAACCGTCGCCGTCGCGCTCGTACCTCGTCGACATGGCGCCGGCGTCCGAGCCCGCGCCCGGCTCGGTGAGCGCGTACGACATCAGGATCTCGCCGCGGCAGATGCCCTGCGTGTACGTGTGCCGCTGCTCGTCGGTCCCGGCGATCGTCAACGGGATCACGCCGAGCTTCGACACGAGCGGCGTGAGCGACACGCCGGCCGACACGCGCGAGATCTCCTCGATGAAGACGCCGAACGCCAACGCGCCGCCGCCCGATCCGCCGTCGGCCTCGGGGTAGCCGACGCCCATGAGGTCGTTGTCGACGAGGACGCGGTAGACGTCCTCGGGCCACTCGTCGGTCTCGTCGATCTCCGCCGCCCTCGGCGCGATCCGCTCCTCGGCGATCTGCCGGACGAGGGCGCGGAAGTCCTCGAGCTCCTCGGGCAGCTCGTAGCGGCGGTCGTCCATGCCGCCTATGCGCCGATCCGCCGCAGGATCAGCGCGTCCCCCTGGCCGCCGCCGCCGCAGATCGCGACGGCCCCGAGGTCGGCGCCGCGGCGCCGCAGCTCGTTCGCGAGCGTGAGCACGATGCGGGTCCCACTGGCACCGATCGGGTGGCCCAGTGCGACCGCGCCGCCGTTCGGATTCACGACGGCCTCGTCGAGCCCGAGCATGCGCGCGGAGTGCAGCGGCACCGCCGCGAATGCCTCGTTGATCTCGACGACCGCGAGGTCCGACGCCGTCAGCCCCGCCCGTTTCAGCGCCTTCTCCAGCGCGAGCGCTGGCACCGTCTGCAGGCTGGGGTAGCGGTCCGCCGACATGCCGTACGCGACGATCTCCGCGATCGGCGCGAGGCCGAGCTCGGCGGCCGCCTCCTCGCTCGCGACGACGACGGCGGCGGCGCCGTCGCTGATCTGCGAGGCGTTGCCGGCCGTCACGGAGCCGCCCTCGCCGAACGCCGGGCGCAACCCGGCGAGCACCTCGGCGGTGGTGTCCGGGCGGATCCCCTCGTCGCGGTCGAAGCGGACGGGGTCGCCCCTGCGCTGCGGGACCTCGACCGGCACGACCTCCTCGGCGAGGGCGCCGGACTCCCAGGCCGCCTGCGCGCGATGGTGCGAGCGAGCGGCCCACGCGTCCTGGTCCAGGCGCGAGATGCCGAGCTCGGCGCTGATCTCGTCGGTCCCCGCGCCCATGTGCTGCCGCGTGAACGTCGACCACAGGCCGTCGTGGATCATGGAGTCGATCAGCTCCGCGTCGCCCAGGCGCGAGCCCTCGCGCGCCTTCGGCAGCACGTACGGCGCGTTCGTCATGGACTCCATGCCGCCGGCGACGGCGACGTCGATCTCGCCGGCGCGGATCATCTGATCGGCCATGGCGACGGCGGAGGTGCCCGACAGGCAGACCTTGTTGATGGTGATGGCCGGCACCTCCTTCGGCACGCCGCCCGCGATCGCGGCCTGCCGCGCGGTGATCTGCCCCTGCCCGGCCTGCAGCACGTGGCCCATGATCACGTAGTCGACGCGCTCGGCCGGCACGCCGGCGCGGGCCAGGGCCTCGGCGATCGCGATGCCGCCGAGGTCCATCGCGCTGAAGCTCGCGAGCGACCCGCGGAACTTGCCGATAGGCGTGCGGGCGCCGGCGACGATCACGGAGCGGGTCATGCGAAGCAGTTTACGACCGGGACTCCCGGAGACGGACGGGCTGTCGCTCCTCGGCGAGCGTGGGTGCCACGGGCGCGCGGAGGCTCAGCGCGTGCTCGATGACCTGGAGGATCTCGTCACCGACGAGCTCGTCGCGCTCGATCAGCGCGTCGGCCAGCGCGCGGTGGACGTCGGCGTTGGCGGCGAGCAGGGCCTCCACCAGCTGCTTCTGCTGGGTGAGGATGTCCTCCACGCGCTCCTTGCCCTGCGCGTCGGACAGCACCTTCGACACGAGGTTCGTCCGCCCGATCGGGCCGTCCGCGATGGCCTCGAACGAGATCAACGAGCCCGCCATGCCGAACGCGCCCACCATCTGGGCGGCGAGGGAGGTCGCGGCCGCGAGGTCGGACGCCGGGCCGGTGCCGGACTCGCCCAGCAGCATCTCCTCGGCGACGAGGCCGCCGAGCGCGATCGCGATGCCGGACTCGATCTCCGAGCGGGTCTTCGTGAACCGCTCCTCTGAGTCGCCGTGCGCGAGCAGCCCGAGCGACCCGCGCCGCTTGATGATCGACAGCACCTCGAGTCGGCGGTCCTTGCCCATGAAGTAGGCGACGGTGGCGTGCCCGGCCTCGTGGATCGAGACGGCCGAGCGGTCGCCCTCGGTGTACACGACCGGCTGCTTGATGCCGATCTCGTCGGTGAGCTTCGCCTCGTAGACGTCGTCCATGTTCATCTCGCGGCGGCCGTCGCGGAGCGCGACGAGGATCGACTCGTCGAACAGGTGCTCGATCATGACCGGCGTGTAACCGAAGGTGTCGTGCGCGAGGCGTTCGCGCACCGACGGCTCGTCCAGCTGCTCGTGGTGGGACTTGCGGTCCATGAAGAAGTCGATGAGCTCGGCGCGCCCCTGCTTCGTCGGCAGGTCGAAGTACAGCCGGCGGTCGAAGCGGCCGGGCCGCAGCAGCGCCGGGATCCAGCTGGTCGGCGCGGTTCGTGGCCGCGATCAGCAGGATGTTGTTGTACGCGGGGCGCAGCGAGTGGAGCTGCCGGTCGGCGGGCAGGTAGGCGTTCACCCATCCGACCATCCGCCCCTTCATCCGGTCGCGCCACGGTGGCTGGTCGAACGACTGCATCTCGATCAGCAGCTCGTTGACCATCGAGCCGGAGTCCCCGCCGCCGAAGTTCGAAACCGTGCGCGCGAGGCCGCCGTCGGCGGGCAGCGGGGAGAACGACATGCCGCCGCGGGCGCCGGCGACGGCGTCGATCTCCTCGATGAACCCGATCGCGCCGCCCTCCTTGCGCGCGAGCTTGCGCAGCGACTTGAAGAACGAGCGCACGCGCCGCGCCGACATCCCCTGCCACATGGAGGAGAACGCCGGCGCCGAGATGAACAGGAAGGGCACGCCCGCCTGCTTGGCCATCGCCTTCGCGAGGTACGTCTTGCCGGTACCGGGGGGGCCCTCGAACAGGATGCCGCGGCGCGGGTTGCCGCCGAGCTCCTTGCGGAACGTCGCGTAACCCAGGAACACGTCGAGCGTACGCATGACCTCGTCGACCTGCGTGTCGAGCCCCTTCACGTCGGTCAGTCCGAGCTCGATCTGCTCGGGGCGGACGACGATGTGCGGCGAGCGCCCGGAGAAGAACGGCATCGCGACCATCAGGCCGATCGCCAGGAAGATCAGCAGGACCGGCAGGAAGAAGATGAAGTCCGGCGGCAGGCTGGGCAGCTTCAGAGGCCGGTGCTGCACGTACCGGTACAACAGGTAGGCGTCGAGCAGCCCGATGATGACGTACGCGCGGACCAGGCGGCGGCGGCGCGTCCGCTCCCGCATCCGGAAGACGTCGGCGCGGCCCTTCTTCAGGAGCGTGGAGCCCTCCATCACGGCCTCGGCCGAACGGTGCTTCTCTGCGGTCACGCGTCACGCTCCTGGGGTGGGGAGGGTGCGGGAGCACCCCGGGCCTCTGAGCGGCATCCTACGCGCGCAGGCACACGTCCGTACATCCGCCCTTCGGCCCCCGGGGCCGCCGACCGGCCCGGCCAGATGGGGAACGCGGCTCACGGGGTCGGCGTCCGACCCGCTATCGTTCCCGCAGCGTGGCACGCACGAAGCATCCGCCCATCAGCGACGAGGACCGCGAGGTCGTCGGCCGCCTCCTGCGTGAGATCCGGCGCGCGGCCGGGTACCGGTCGGTGGAGGGCGCGGCGAGCGTGGCGGCATGTCCGGCCTCCCGCCAGACGATCTACGGGTACGAGCGCGGTGGCTTCACGCCCTCCCTCGCCCAGTTCCTGGAGCTCGTGGAGTTCTACGTGCTGCGGGCTCCGATCCGCGGCGACGGCGCGAAGGCCGACGAGGACCTGCGTGCTCAGGGTGTGGCGGCGGTCACCCAGGCGCTCACGCTGCGCGTGTACCACGTCCCGGACGCGATGGATCTGGTCGCGCGCATGCAGCCCGTCGCGCCCGCGAAGGGCCGCCGGAAGAAGGCGTGACCTACGGCAGGTCCGTGAGGCCCTCGGACGGCGCGTCGACCAGGACCGCCACGTTGCCCTCGGGCAGCTTGCCGTCGCCCATCAACTGGTGGACCTCGCCGGACTGCTCGTAGCGGTACACGCCGCCGAGCGTGGTCTGGATCTTCCCCTCGGTCACCAGGTCGTTGAACGCCTGCGCCTGCCGGTCGTTGAACAGGTGCGACCCCTGGTACCGCTTCTGCATGAACCAGAGGTACCGGACGTCGATCATGGTGTCGTAGCCGGTGGTGCCGGCACAGATCACGATCATGCCGCCGCGGTCGCACACGAAGTTCGACGTGGGGATCGTGTCCTGGCCGGGATGCTCGAACACGATCCGCGGAGAACGCTTCTCCCCCAGCACGTCCCAGATCGCCTTGCCGAACGCCTTCGCGCCCTCGAACCAGCCCTTCCAGTCGGGCGAGTCCCACGCCGGCGGCACGCCCCAGTGGTCGAAGTCCGTGCGGTTCACGTAGCCGACGGCGCCGAGGGACGTCGCGTACTCGCCCTTCTCCGTGCTGCTGACGACGGCGACGGCCCTCCCGCCCGCCTCCTTCACCAACTGCACGGCGAGCGACCCCAGACCGCCGGCACCGCCCCACACCAGCACGACGTCGCCCGGCTCGATCGTGTGCGGCGGCCAGCCGTGCAACATGCGGTACGCGGTGGCGCCGGTCAGCGTGGGCGCGGCCGCCTCCTCCCACGTGAGGAAGTCGGCCTTCGGCAGGCACTGGTGCGCCTGCACCTTCGCGAACTGCGAGAACGAACCCCAGCACGAGTCGTAGCCCCAGACGCGGAAGCTGGCGGCGAGGCCCGGGTCGCCGCCCGCGAGGACGTGCGGGTCGTCGGGGTTCCACTGCCCCGCGTGCACGACGACCCGGTCGCCGACCTGCACGTTCGTCACGTGCTCGCCGACCGCCCACACGACGCCGGACGCGTCCGATCCCACGATGTGGAAGTCCGTCGGCTCACCCCACCGGGCCTGGCCCTTCGTCACGTCGACCGGGACGCCGCGTGCGGCCCAGACGTTGTTGAAGTTCACGCCGGCCGCCATGACGGCCACGAGGGCCTCGTGCGGGCCGATCTCCGGGACCTCGATGACCTCGTCCTGGATCGCGACGGACGGCTCGCCGAAGCGCTCCGGCCGCACGAGCTGCGCATGCATCTTCGCCGGCACCTCGCCGACGGGCGGCAGCTCGCCGATGTCGTACAGGTCCTTGCCCATGGGTCTCACCCTTTTCGTGTCGGTCGGTGGACGGGAACCCTAGCAAGCGGCCCAGGGCGCGACGACGGCGCTCCGCGTCCCCTACGCCGAGGGAACCAGTGCGGCCGGGCAGGTCTCGGCCCGTGGGCACCAGCCGCAGTAGACGCCGGCGGTGAGGACGGCCTCGCGGCCGTTCATCAGGGCGGCGGCGGCGCGCGCGGCGGCGACGACCCGGTCGGCGGCGTGGAACAGCGTCTCCTCGGTCACGTCCTCGGCCTGCCACTCGCCGGAGTCCAGGAAGAGCGAGGCGACCCGGTACGGCGGCACGCCGAAGCGGAGCGTCATGAGCAGCGCGTAGAACCGCATGTCCTCGGCGTACTCCGGATAGGCGCCGCCGGTCTTGAGGTCGATGGCGAGCCGCGTGGCCCGGTTCGGATCGGCCTTCAGCGGCATCCCCAGCACGAGGTCGATCCGCCCGGAGATCGTGAGCGCGCCGCCGAGCAGCTCGGCCTTCGCCGGCAGCTCCGTGATGGGCGCGAGGTCGCTGCGCAGGTCGCGCAGCGACGGGAAGGTGCCGCGGAACAGCGCGACCCGCCGCACCACGTCCATGAGGACCTCGTCCTGCTCGACGGCCGACAGCGTCCGCCAGTACTCGGCGAATCGGGCCTCGTTCTCGACGAGCCGCTCGGCCGCGCGCGCCGGACACCGCGTGGAGATCGAGCTCGTCGCGGGAGCCGACCTCGACCTCGACCGCCTTGTGCAGCAGGACGCCGACCGCGCTGCGGGCGTTGTGCTCGAACGCCGGCCCCTCGCCCAGGATCGAGGCCTGGAACTTGCCCTCGCACCGGCCGTGGTCGGTCACCTTCTCCTTGCCGAGCCACAGTGGGTCGCGGAGCTCCAGCTCGCGCACGGCGTCCTCGATGCGGTCGACGAGCCGCTGCCGGAGGTCGGAGGGGAAGACCGGCCGCTCGCCGACGCCGATCAGCTGCTCGAGCGTCCGGCGCTGCGGGTCGGTCAGCTGCATGGCGAGCATGGTAGGTGTACCCACCGACATGTCCGAGACCCCCGACGACATCCTTCGCGCGCTCGCCGACCCCGAGCGCCTGGCCATCGCCGGCGCGCTCGCGCGCGAGGACGCCTCCTCGGCGACGCTGGCCGAGCTGCTGGGGATGCCCATCTCCCGCATCCGCAAGCACCTGAACCGGCTCACGGCGACCGGCGTCGCACGCCTGAACGACGACCGACGGACCTATCGCCTCGATCCCGAGACGCTGCGATGGGCGGCCGAGCAGGTGGGCCCGCCGCGCGAGGCCGGCCTCGCGCTCGGCGCCGCCAACGAGGACGAGGAGACCGTGCTGAAGACCTTCTTCCGTGCCGGCCGCCTGACGGAGATCCCCACGAAGGAGGCGAAGCGCCGCATCGTGCTCGAGCGGATCGCCCTCGAGTTCGAGCCCGGCCGCCGCTACGACGAGCAGGAGGTCAACGTGCTCGTCGGCGCCTTCTTCAACGACTACGCATCGCTGCGGCGATACCTCGTCGACGAGGGGTTCCTCGACCGCGACCACGGGGTGTACTGGCGCGCCGGCGGCCGCGTGGACGTCTGAGGCACCTGGCCCGTCCCACCCGGCTACACTCCCCCGCATGGCCAAGACCAGCGATGACCTGCCGATCAACGTGCCCGAGGCCGGAGCGACACGCTCCGTGGAAGACCGCATCGAGGAGCTCCGCAAGAAGAAGAAGGCCGCCCTCACCCCCGGCGGTCGCGACTCGGCGAAGAAGCAGCACGACCGCGGCAAGCTCACCGCCCGCGAGCGGCTCGACCTCCTGATGGACCCGGGGTCGTTCGTCGAGACCGACCCGTTCGTCGTGCACCGGTCGCACGACTTCGGGATGGATCGCAACCGCCCGCCGGGCGACGGCGTCATCACCGGCTACGGAACGATCGACGGCCGCAAGGTCTTCGTCGCGTCCCAGGACTTCACGGTGTTCGGCGGATCGATGGGCGAGGTCATGGCGCAGAAGGTGTGCAAGGTGATGGACCTCGCCATCAGCACCGGCGCGCCGTTCATCTCGATCAACGACTCCGGCGGCGCGCGGATCCAGGAGGGCGCGGCGAGCCTGGCCGGCTACGGCTACATCTTCGAGCGCAACGTGCGCGCGTCCGGCGTGATCCCGCAGATCAGCCTCGTCATGGGGCCCTGCGCCGGCGGCGCCGTCTACTCTCCCGCCATCACCGACTTCACCGTGATGGTGAAGGAGACCTCGCACATGTTCATCACGGGCCCGGACGTGATCAAGACGGTGACGGGCGAGGACGTCACGTTCGAGCAGCTCGGCGGCGCCATGACGCACGCCAGCCAGTCCGGCGTCGCGAGCTTCGTCGCACAGGACGACGAGGACGCGCTGCTGCAGGTGCGCTACCTGCTCAGCTTCCTGCCGTCGAACAACCTCGAGGACCCGCCCGCCTACGCCACCGGCGACGACCCGGGGCGCCGCGACGAGAGCCTCACGCACATCATCCCCGACTCCGCGAAGGCCCCGTACGACATGCACGAGGTGATCCGCACGGTCGTCGACGACGGCGAGTTCCTGGAGATCTTCCCGCTGTGGGCCATGAACATCGTGATCGGCCTCGCGCGCCTGGACGGCCGCACGGTCGGCATCGTCGGCAACCAGCCGAAGGTCCTCGCCGGCACGCTCGACATCGAGGCGAGCGAGAAGGCGAGCCGCTTCGTCCGCTTCTGCGACGCGTTCAACATCCCGATCGTGACGTTCGTCGACGTCCCCGGCTTCCTGCCCGGCACCGAGCAGGAGTTCCACGGGATCATCCGTCACGGCGCGAAGCTCCTGTACGCGTTCGCGGAGGCCACCGTGCCGCGCATGACGGTCATCACGCGCAAGGCCTACGGCGGGGCGTACATCGTCATGAACTCCAAGCACCTCCGCAGCGACGTCTCGTTCGCGTGGCCGACGGCCGAGATCGCCGTCATGGGCGCCGACGGCGCCGTCAACGTGGTGTTCCGCAGGCAGATCGAGAAGTCGTCGAACCCCGACAAGAAGCGCGCCGACCTCATCACGGAGTACCAGGAGAAGTTCTCGACGCCGTACGCCTCGGCCGAACGCGGCTTCATCGACGACGTGATCGAGCCGGCCGAGACGAGGCCCCGCCTCATCAAGGCCCTGCGGATGCTGTCGACCAAGCGCGAGGCCGTCCCGGCCCGCAAGCACGGGAACATCCCCCTCTAGCGATGGACGGTCCCGAGCGCCGCTTCGAGCTCCCCGCGGGCATCTCCCGCGAGGAGGAGCGCGCGATCCTCAACGCCCTCGAGCGCTACTTCCTGCAGGAGAGCCCCAGGCCGAACCCCTGGGTGCTGCAGGGACGGGTGGACGCGATCGGCGTCGGGCGTCCTGCAGGTGCGCCGCTTCGCGCGCCAGCCGTGGACCGGGGTGCGGGCGCCGTTCGTGCGCTACGGCGTCCCGCCGGCGCACGGCCGCGGCGACGCGAGGTAGCCGGCGGATGGGCGACGCCCGCGAGCGGGCGCTGGCCGCGTTCCTGGCCGAGGGCTGCTCGCCGCCGAGGTTCTGGGGCAACGGGCCCGGCGAGACCTACGGCCGTCACGACCACGGCTACCACAAGGTGCTGTTCTGCCTGGGCGGCTCGATCGTCTTCCACCTGGACGACGGGGACGTCGCGCTGCAGCGCCGGCGAGCGGCTCGACCTGGCGCCCGGGACGGCGCACGCCGCCACCGTCGGTCCCGAGGGCTGCGAGTGCGTCGAGGCCTCGCGGTGAGGGTCGCCGTCCACGTCGATCAGCTCTGGTTCTCCGCGCCGGGCGGGATCGGCACGTACGTCCGGGAGCTCGTGCCGGAGCTCGCCGCCGCCGGCGCCGACCTCACCCTGTTCCGCAGCGAGTGGCCGGCGCCGGGCCCCGACTGGCTCGAGGCCTACCCGGCCGCCGTCGTGCCCGGCCGGATCCGGACGCTGTACCCGCGCTGGGACCTGACCGGACGGCCGCCGCTGCCGGCGTCGCTGGCGGGGCAGGCCGTCGTGCACGCGACGAACCATGCGGCGGTGCCGCCCGTGCGCGAGGACCAGCGACTGGTCGTGACGGTGCACGACCTCGCGTTCGAACGGTTCCCCGACCTGTTCCCGCGGCGGTGGCGGTGGCTGTACGGCGCGGGGCTGCGGGCGGCCGCCTCTCGCGCGCACGCGATCCTCGTGCCGTCGCACGCGACCGCCGACGACCTCGGGCGGCGCGGCGACGTCGACCCGGCGCGCGTGCACGTGACGCCGCTGGCGCCCTCGCTGGCCGTCGGCGCGGCCGACCCCGGCCCGACGCTCGACCGGCTCGGCATCCCCCGCCCGTACCTGCTGTCGGTCGGCACGGTGGAGCCGCGGAAGAACCTCGCGCGGCTGGTGCGGGCGTACCGGCGCGCCGGCGTCCCCCAGGCGCTCGTGCTGGCCGGACCGGCCGGGTGGCGGAGCGACGAGCTGGAGCGGGAGCTGGCGCACCGGCGGACCGGGCGTCGTCGTGCGCACCGGCGGGCTCGAGCCCGCCGACCTCGACGCGGTGTACCGGGGGGCGGACGCGCTGGCGTATCCCTCGCTGTACGAGGGGTTCGGATTGCCGGTCGTCGAGGCGATGGCGCGAGGCGTGCCGGTCGTGGCGTCGAACGCGTCCTCGCTCCCCGAGGTCGCCGGCGACGCGGCCGTGCTCGTCGACCCCGAGGACGAGGCCGCGCTGGCCGACGCGCTCGCGCGCGTGCTCGCCGATCCCGAGCTGCGCGCCGACCTCGGGCGTCGAGGGCGCGAGCAGGCCGCGCGGTTCTCCTGGGCGGCGACCGCGCGCGCTACCCTTGCCGCGTACCGAGCGGCGGAGGGGGGTGGAGCGTGAAGGTCTCGCTGGTCGGCACGGTGCTGAACGGGGCCGGCCACGTCGAGGAGTTCCTCGCGAGCCTGGCCGCGCAGACGGTCCGGCCCGACGAGGTGGTGATCGTCGACGGCGGATCGACCGACGGCACCGCGGAGCGGCTGCGCGCCGCCGGCGGCATCACCGTGATCGAGGAGCCCGGCGCCAACATCGCGCGGGGACGGAACCTCGCGATCGCGGCGGCCGCCCACGATGTGCTCGCCGTCACCGACGTGGACTGCGTGCTCGAGCCGGACTGGCTGGAGCAGCTGCTCGTGCCGATCGACCGTGGCGCCGACGTGTCGATGGGCTTCTACGCCCCGATCACCGACGGATTGCTGCAGGAGTGCCTGGCCGCCGTGAACCTCCCGCTCGACGCGAGCGAGGTGGACCCGCGGCGGTTCATGCCGAGCGCGCGCAGCATCGCGTTCCGCCGCGACGCCCTCGAGGCCGCCGGCGGGTACCCGGAGTGGCTCGACATCGGCGAGGACATGTGGGTGAACCACCGCTGGCGCGAGCTCGGCCTCGACCTGGAGTTCGCGCCCGCCGCGCTCGTGCACTGGCGGTTGCGGCCGACGCTCGGCGCCGTGTGGCTCCAGTACTACCGCTACGCGCGCGGCGACGCGCGCGGCGGCATGCATCCCGAACGCCACGCGCTGCGCTACGGCGTGTACGCCGGGGCGGTGCTGGCCTCGAGGTCGCGCCACCGGCTGCCGGCGCTCGCGGCCCTCGCCGGCGCCGCCGCGTACGCCCGCACCCCCGTCCGGCGGGCGTGGCGGCGCATCGGCGACCCCGGCGGGCGTGCGGCCGCGACGGTGCTGGTCCCGGCGCTCATGGGCTGGATCGACACCGCGAAGATGGCCGGGTACGCGGCCGGCCTCGCCGACCGCGCCCGTCGTCCGTGACCGACGGCGTCGTCCGGCAGGAGTACCTCGACGGCTCCACGTATCCGCCGGTCCGCACCGGCATGCGCGGCAGCCACCCGGGCTCGTTCGAGGTCGGGCACGCGATCCGCGACGGCCGGCGCTTCGACATCGACGATCTGCCCGTCGAGGAGACCGTGGACCTGGCCGTGGTCGGCGCCGGCATCAGCGGACTCGCGGCCGCCTGGTTCTACCGGCGCCGGCGCCCCGACGACACGATCCTGCTGCTCGACAACCACGACGACTTCGGCGGACACGCGAAGCGCAACGAGTTCCACCTGGACGGCCGGATGCTCCTGGGCTACGGCGGCAGCGAGGCGATGCAGTCGCCGCACGCCCTGTACAGCGAGGTGGCGGCCGGCCTCGTGCGCTCGCTCGGCGTCGACATCGAGCGGTTCGAGCAGGCGTTCGACCGGGACCTGTATCCGTCGCTCGGCCTGTCGCGCGGCGTCTTCTTCACGCGCGAGGCCTTCGGCACCGACCGGCTCGTCACCGGCGACCCGATGCGGATGGTCGCCGACGACATCCCGCCCGACCGTATGAACGCACGTCCGATCGAGGCGTTCGTCGGCGACTTCCCGGTCTCGGCGGCGGCGAGGGCGCAGCTCGTGGAGCTGTTCACGTCCGACCGCGACCCGCTCGGCGGGCTCGAGGCCGCACACGGCGCTGGCGGTCCTCGGGTCGACGAGCTACCGCGACTACATCACCACGTACTGGGGGCTCGACGACGAGGCCGCCGACACCTTCCAGGGCCGCTCGCACGACTTCTTCGCGCTGGGCATCGACGCCGTCTCCGCGCTCGACGCGATGGAGTGCGGCTACCCGGGGTTCGCGGGGCTGCGCCTGCCGACGAGCGACGCGGCGGCCGCGGAGATGGACGAGCCGTACATCTACCACTTCCCCGACGGCAACGCGTCGCTCGCCCGGCTGATGGTGCGCTCGCTGATCCCCGCCGTGGCGCCGGGCACCACGATGGACGACATCGTGACCGACCGGTTCGACTACGCGAAGCTCGACGAGCCGGGCGCGCCGGCGCGGCTCCGACTGCTCAGCACCGTCGTGCGCGTGACCGATCGCGACGGCGGCGTCGACGTCGGCTACGTGCGCGACGGCGAGCTGCACCGGGTGCGGGCCTCGCGGTGCGTGCTGGCCGGCTACCACATGATGATCCCGCGGATCATGCCGGAACTGCCTGCGGCGCAACAGGAAGCCCTGCGCGCGAACGTGAAGGCGCCGCTCGCGTACGTGAAGGTGCTCGTGCGCGACTGGCATCCGTGGGTGCGCGTCGGCGTGCACGAGATCACGAACCCGATGGGGTTCTTCTCGAGGCTGAAGCTCGACTACCCGGTCAGCCTGGGGAGCTACCGGTGCCCTCGCTCGCCCGACGAGCCGATGGTGCTGCACCTCGTGCACGTGCCGGCGGCGCGGGAGCCCGGCATCGACGTCCGCGAGCGGTTCCGCCGGGCACGCCAGCGGCTCTACGACACGACCTTCGAGGACGTCGAGGCCCGCGTGCGCGACGAGCTCACGCGCATGCTCGGACCCGGCGGCTTCGACGCCGACCGCGACATCGCCGCCGTCACCGTGAACCGGTGGGGGCACGGCTACTCCTACGGCAGGAACACCCTGTTCGACCCGCCGGCAGACGGGCCGGAGCCGTACGAGCTCGCGCGCGCGCCGGCGGGCCGGGTCGCCATCGCGAACGCCGACGCCGCGTGGTCGGCCTTCGCGCACAGCGCGATCGACCAGGCGCACCGGGCGGTGCAGGAGCTGGTGCCGAGCCGGCGTCGCGGCCGCGCTCAGTACTCGTAGAAGCCGCGGCCGGACTTGCGTCCCAGGTGCCCGGCGGCCGCCATGCGCTTCATGACGGGCGGCGGCGCGTACCTGGCGTCGCCGAACTCCTCGTACAGGATCCGCGCGACCGACACGCACGTGTCGATGCCGATCAGGTCGGCGAGCGCGAGCGGTCCCATCGGGTGCCCGAGGCCGAGCGACACCGCGGTGTCGATGTCCTCGCGCGTCGCGAAGCCCTCGTCGTAGAGACGGGCGGCGTCGTTCAGGAACGGGATCAGCAGGCGGTTCACGATGAACCCGGCGTGGTCCTTCGCGCGCACGACCGTCTTGCCGAGGCGTTCCGCGACCGCGACGACGAACGCCACGGTCTCCTCGCTCGTCGTGAGCGCGGGGGTGAGCTCGACCAGCTTCATCACCGGCGGCGGGTTGAAGAAGTGCATGCCGACGACGCGGTCCGGCCTCGAGGTCGCCAGCGCGAGCTCCACGATCGGGATCGACGAGGTGTTGGAGGCGAGCACGACCTCGGGCTTCGTGAGGCCGTCGAGCTCTCGGAAGATCGCGAGCTTGGCCTCGAGGTCCTCCGTCGCCGCCTCGATCACGAGGTCGGCGTCGCCGAGCGCGCCCAGGGACGTCGCGCCGTCGATCCGCTCGAGGATCGCCTCGCGGTCGGCGGCCTCGAGCTTGCCGCGTTCGACGGCCCGGTCGAGCGACGTGTGGATGCGCTCGAAGCCCGCCGCCACCAGCTCGTCCGATCCCTCGACGAACGTGACCGTGCATCCGGCGCGGGCGGCGACCTCCACGATGCCCGAGCCCATGAGCCCGCAGCCCACGACCCCCACCCGCTGCACGTCCGTCGCGTCCATGCCCCTCCGCTCCTCGGCCCTCGTCGGAGCCTCAGCGTACAATCGTTGCATGGCAGGGGTCGGTCGCCGCCGGTTCGTCACGCTGAGCGTCGCGGCCGCCGGCGTGCTCGCCGGACACTGGCTCACGTACCTCGTGACCGTGCCCGACGCCCGAGCACGCACGGCGACGCTGGCCGCCACCGGGCACGGCTACCTGTCGCTCGTCGGCGAGCTCGTCACGGTGCTCGCCGCGCTGTCCATCGCCGCGGTGTTCGTCGGCGCGCTCGTCGACGCCGGCGCCGGGCCCCGGCCCGGCCGCGCGCTCGCCCTGCGACTGTCGGCGATCCAGGTGGCCGCCTTCTGCGCCATGGAGGTCCTCGAGCGCGTGATGGCCGGATCGCCCGTCGGCGCGCTCGCCCGCAGCGCCATCCTGCCGGTCGGCGTGGCCGCCAACGTCGGCATCGCGCTGCTGGGCGCGATCGCTGCTGCGCTGGATCCTGCGCACCGCCGATCGGGTCGCCGAGGCCGCGACCACCGGCTCGGCGGCGCCGATCCTCTCCCGGCGCACGATCCTCCTGACGTTGCCGGCGGCGCCGGCGCGTCCGTCGCTCCTCGAGCTCGCCGCCGTCCCCGCTCGAGGTCCACCCTCCCCCGTCTGTTCCTGAACCCTCGCGCCGGATCGGCGCGACCACAGACAGAAGGGAGAACTCCATGCGCATCCGCGCCACGATCCTCGCGGCCGTCGCCGCCGCGACCTCCGTGCTGCTGCTCGCCACGCCGGCGTCGGCCCACGAGGACCGCACCGATCGGCCATCTCGAGGTGGCCGTGGGCTTCGCCGAGGAGCCCGCGTACGCCGGACAGCCCAACGCCGTCCAGATGTTCATCAACGAGAACGGCAAACCGCGTCACCGACCTGCCGGACGAGCTGCAGGTCGTGATCTCCGTCGGCGACCAGACGTCGGAGCCGTTCACGTTCGAGCCCGCCTTCGAGATCGGCGAGTTCGGCACGCCCGGTGACTACCGCGCGAACTTCGTGCCGTCGCAGGCCGGGGCCTACACGTTCACGATCAGCGGGACGTTCCACGGCCAGAAGTTCAACGACGAGGCGTTCACGTCGGGCCCGAAGACCTTCGCCGACGTCACCGACATCAACTCGGCCTCGTTCCCGCAGGTGACGTCGCCGTCGAACCAGGAGCTCGCGACGCGGATCGACCAGGAGTCGGCGCGCACGGCCACGGCCGTGAAGGCGGCGCAGGCGGCCGTCGCGACCGCCGGCGACGACGCCTCCGCTGCCAAGACGATCGGCCTGATCGGCCTCGTCGTCGGGGCGCTGGGACTGGTGACGGCGATCTACGCCGCCTCGGTCGTTCGGAAGTCGAGGAGCTAGACCGTGCTCGCGCACGCCGGGGGCGCCGACGAGTCGCTCGGCGTGTTCATGGTGCTCGCCGGTCTGTGGACCGGCTGGGCCGCGCGAACGAGGATCCGCGAGCGCGGGTTCCCGCGCGTGCCGATCTGGGCCGCGTGGGGCGGCGTGAGCCTGTCGCTGATCCTCATCGCCGGCTCGGTGATCGTGCCGACGAGGATCTTCCCCCGCACGACGCAGCTCGCGAGCGGGCCGCGTCCGGCCTCGACGGCGACGCTGTCGATCGTGCGGCCCGCGAACGGCGCGACGGTGACCGGCGACCGACCTCGAGGTCGTGCATGCAGCTCCCCGGCGGCACGATCGTCACGACGACCTCGACGAAGCTCACGCCCGACACCGGCCACGTGCATCTGTCCCTCGACGGGCAGGTCGTGTCGATGACGTACGGCCTCGTGCAGTCGGTGAGTCTGCGCTCGCTGGCGCCGGGCGAGCACACGCTGCAGGCCGAGTTCGTCGCCGCCGACCACGGGCCCTTCAACCCCAGGGTGACCGCGTCCGTGACGTTCGTGAAGGGAGGATCGTCGTGAGGCGCCTCGTGGTGGCGGCGGTGACGATGATCGCGGTCGTCGCGCTGTGGCCGGGCGCGGCCCTCGCGCACGCGAACCTCGCGTCCTCGGATCCGGCCGACGGCGCGGCGCTCGACACCGCGCCGCCGAAGGTGACGCTCACGTTCACGGAGCCGCCCGACCCGCAGCTCTCGACGATCGAGGTGCTGAACGCCGCCGGCTCGCAGGTGCAGTCGGGCGGCGTCCGCCAGGTGTCCGGCGATCCGTCCTCGCTGCAGGTCGCGCTGCCGAGCGACCTGCCCGACGGCGTGTACACGGTCTCGTGGAGCGCGATCTCGACGACCGACGGCCACCCGACGCAGGGGCGCGTTCGCCTTCGGCGTCGGCGTCGATCAGGCCAGCGTGAGCGTGTCGCCGGGGGCGCAGGCACTGCCGACGACACCGGGCCCGTCGCCGATCGCCGTCGCCGGGAAGGCGCTGCTGTACGCGGGCCTCGCGCTGCTGCTGGCCGCCGGCGCGCTCGGCCTCGCGCTGTTCGGCGGCGAGGTGCCGGGCGGACGGAGGCTGCTCTGGGGTGCGGCCGGCGCGGCCGTGCTGGGCACCTGGATGCTCGGGGTCGGTGAGGCATCGGCCGCCGACGCGTCCGTCGGCGCCCTGCTCGGCTCCGCCACCGGCGTGCCGCTGATCCGGCTCGGCGTCGCGACGATCGTGGCGGCCGGGTGCGCGGCGTACGCGGCCGCGCGGCGGGGCCGCCTGCCGCTCGCGCTGCTGGCGGCGTCCGCGTGGGCGGCGATGCTGATGCGGGCCTGGGGCGGCCACGCCGGCGGGTCCGTCCTCGGAGGTCCTCCTCCAGTGGGCGCACTTCACCGCGATCGGCGTGTGGGTCGGCGGCCTGGCGCTGCTGGCGCTGTGGCTGCGCGCCCGGCGGGACGCGCCGGCCCCGATCGCGGAGATCCGGCGCTTCTCGACGATCGCGGGGTGGTCGCTGCTCGTCGTCGTCGTCACCGGATCGCTGCGCGCGCTGAACGAGCTCGGCGGGCTCGGGCAGTGGCGCCGCCTCTACGACGAGGCGTACGGCATCGCGCTGCTCGGCAAGGTCGCGCTCGCAGCCGTGCTCATCGCGCTCGGCGCCCTGAACCGCTACCGGCGGATCCCCGCCCTCGAGCGCGGCGAGCGGCCCGCCACGTTCGCGACCGTGCTGCGCGCCGAGGTCGTGCTGGCCGCCGGCCTGTTCATCCTCACGGGCGTGCTGACGAGCCTGCCGCCGCAGCCGCCGGCGGCCGCGTCGCACCCGGCGCCGGCGAACGTCGTCGCCACCGGCAGCGACTTCGCCACGACGATGAAGGTGCGCCTCACCATCACGCCCGGCACCGTCGGCCCCAACACGTTCCGCGTCGACGTGACCGACTACGACACCGGCCGGCCCCTGCCGCTCACGGCCGTGTCGCTGCGGTTCGAGCCCGAGGGCGAGGCCTCGATCGGCGCGAGCACCCTGAGCCTCGCGAAGGCGGGCGCAGCGTGGCAGGCGAAGGGCACGCAGCTCGCACTCTCCGGCCCGTGGCGCATCACCGTCGTGGCGCAGGGGACGAGCGGCGCCACCGAGATCCCGCTCGAGGTCCGCCCCCGCCTCAACCAGACCGTGACGGTCGCACGCGCACCGGGGCAGCCGGACCTGTACACGATCGACCTGCCCGGGGGCTCGCAGTTCCAGGCCTACCTCGATCCCGACACACCCGGACCGAGCCAGCTGCACTTCACCGCGTTCGACGCGCAGGGGCAGGAGCTGCCGCTCGCCAGCGCGGCCTTCTCCGCCCAGGGCCCCGGCAGCGCGCCGGCGACGCTGCATGCGAAGCGGTTCGGGCCGGGCCACTTCGTGGCGGACGCGAACCTCACGGCCGGCACCTGGATCTTCGACGTGCGCGCGACGACGGAGGCAGGCGATACCCTGCTGGCGTCGTTCTCGCAGACGATCGGAGGCGCAGCGTGAGGAGGGTCGGCGGCCGCACGACGGCGTTCCTGATCGTCGCCGCTGTCGTGCTGGCCGCGTGCACCTCGAGCGGATCGGGCGCCGACCCCGGTTCGACGACGCCCGCGACGACCGGCCCGCGCCCGGCGAGCCCCGCCGTCGTGAAGATCCTCGAGCCGAAGAACGGGGCGACGGAGCCGGCGAGCGGCGCGAAGCTCGAGGTCTCCCTCACCGGCGCGAAGCTCACGTCGGTCACCTCGCAGGACATCTCGCCGACCGAGGGCCACCTGCACGTGAGCGTCGACGACCGGCTGATCTCCATGACGTCGGGCCTCACGCAGACGCTGCCCGACCTCACGCCGGGGCGGCACACGATCCGCGTCGAGTTCGTCGCCGCCGACCACCTGCCGTTCGACCCGCGCGTCGTCACCGAGGCGTTCTTCGAGGTGAAGTGAGCCGCACGCGCGAAGCACCGGTGCGGACGGCCGCGACCGCGGGGCTGATCCTCGTGGCGGCGGCCGCGCTCGCCCTGCGCCCGGCCGTCATCGCCGGACATCCGCTCTCGCCGTCCGACCGCACGTGGCTGCTCGCCGTGCTGTACCTCGCGATCGGGGCGGCGTCGCTGCTGCCCCCGATGGCGCGCGACCGGGCGTCGCTCTCCCCCGCGGCCGTCGGCGCGATCGGGATCGGCGCGATCGGCCTCGCGTGGTGGACGGCCGGACCGACGGCGCCGCTCCTGATCGGACCGGCCGGCGTGCTGCTGTCGCTCGTCGCCGCCGTCGCCGAGGAGGCGCTGTTCCGCCGGCTCGCGTACGGGCACCTGCGTGCGGTTCGGCGTCCCGGCGGCGATCGTCGGCGCCGCGTTCCTGTTCGCGCTCGTGCACATCCCGCTCGTACGGACTCGCCGCGTTCCCCGTCGACCTCGGGGCGGGGCTGCTCTTCGGCTGGCAGCGGTGGGCCGCCGGCACCTGGACCGTCCCCGCGGCCACCCACGCCGCGGCCAACCTCCTGGCGGTGATCCGATGAGGACGAACCGGCTCGTCGCGGCGCTGGCCGCGTTCGCGTTCCTCGCGGCGGCGTGCACCGGCGCACGCCGCCGCCGCACCGATCGTCGTCGGCGCGATCTACCCGCTGGGTGGCTCGCAGGGCCCGGGCGGCATCGACGAACACCGCGGTGTGCTGCTCGCCGCCGATCTGGTCAACGCCGACGGCGGCGTCGACGGACGCAGCATCCAGATCCACTCGCTCGACGTGGAGGGGGCCGACGCCGCGCCGGCCGCCGTCGAGGCCCTGCACGCCGACGGCATCGACATCGTGCTGGGCAGCTACGGCAGCACGATCAGCGCGCCGGCCTCGCTGGCGACGGCGAACCGCCACATGCTGTTCTGGGAGACCGGCGCCGTCGGCACGCTGCCGATGGGCGCCGACACCGGCCGGCTCACGTTCCGCGTGCCGCCGACCGGCGGCACGCTCGGCCGCAACGCGATCTCGTTCGTGAACGGCGAGCTCGCGCCGGCGATGGGGCGCGATCCCGCGACCCTGCGGTACGCGGTGAGCTTCGTCGACGACGTGTACGGACGCTCGGTCGCCGACGGAGCGCGCGCCGAGCTCGCCGCGCGAGGTCTGCACCTCGTCGGCAGCGTCGGGTACGACCTCGCCACGTTCGACGCCGACACCGTCGCGCCGAGGATCGCGAAGCTCCGCCCCGACGTGCTGTTCGTGAGCGCGTACCTCGAGGACGCCGTCGCGATGCGGCGCGCGCTGGTGCGCCACCACGTGCCGCTGCTGGCCAGCATCGGGACGTCCTCGAGCTACTGCATGCCGGCGTTCGGCGTCACGCTCGGCGACGAGGCACTGGGCCTGTTCGCCTCCGACAAGCCCAGCGCGAACGCGATCGACCCCGCCGGCCTCACCGACGAGGCGGCCGCGCTCCTGCAGCGCGCCGACACCGCGTACCGCGATCGGTACGGCGTCGACATGAGCCCGGCCGCGCTCGCGGGGTTCTCGGCCTCGTGGGCGCTCTTCCACGACGTGCTGCCGCATGCCGCGTCCCTCGCGCCCGACGACATCGCCGAGGCCGCGCTCGCGCAGGACCTCCCGCGCGGCAGCCTGCCCAACGGCAGCGGCCTCGAGTTCGGACGGCCGGGGCAGCCCGGCGCCGGCGACAACCTGGCCGCCGCCGGCGTGATCTGGGAGTGGGTGCACCCCGGCCACGCCGAGGTCGTGTGGCCGCCGGAGTTCGCCACCCATCCGATCCTGCCCATGGACATCGCGTGAGCGGTGCGCCCGCCCGGCGCCGCGTCCTCGCGGGCGGGGTCGCCGCCGCCCTGGCGTACCTGGCGCTGGCGGCGATGTCGGGACACCTGAGCCCGCTCGCCCGGCATCCGCTGCTGGACGGCACCGCGCCGACGGTCGTGCCGTACCGGTGGGTGACGCCGCCGCCGGAGCTCGCCGGCGACGAACCAGCCGCCGACGCCCGGCGACTTCACGATCAGGTTCACCGACCGTGGCTCGCGTCCCGACGTGCTGACGACCGACGACGCGCAGGTGACGCTGATCCCCGTCGCCGGCACGTTCCCGTCCGCGTCCGGCCAGGACGCTGTGCACCTGACGCGTGACGCCGCTGGATCCCTCGAGCGTGAGCCCGCCGGCGGAGCCGCTGGAGATCGTCGGCAACGTGATCCAGCTGAAGGCGACCTACGAGCCGAGCGGCGACCCGATCGACACGATCGACAAGCCGCTCGAGACGATCCTCGTGTACCCGCTGCCGCCGAACGTCCACACGACCTCGCACGTGCTGATCTTCTCGTCCGACGGGAAGACGTGGGAGCGTTCGGACGGCACGGACTCGACCGGCGATCCAGCAGGCCGAGGGGCCGGTGCGGACGCTCGGATACGTGGCGGTGGCCGCCGACGTGTCGGCGACCTCGAGCCCGACGCCGGCGGCCGGCGGCAACAGCACGCTCGGCATCGTCCTGATCGTGCTGGCGGTGTGCGCGGCCCTGGTGGGAGTGGGCCTGCTGCTGCGGGGCCGGGAGCCCTCGCAGCGGAGCTGAGCGGTTAGAGGCAGGCCTCGACGAGCAGCGGGTACGGGTTGATGGCGCCGTCGATGACCGAGTAGCCGTACGCGCTCGCCGGCCAGTTCGCCGGGATCACGTTCGGGTGGTACTCGAAGTGGTCGTGGTACACGCCGCCGAACGCGTCGCCGGTCCAGCCCACGTATCCGATGATCTCGCCGGCCTGCACCGGGCCCGTGGAGTTCGCGGAGTACGCGGAGAGGTGCGCGTTGTACACGAAGCCGGTGGAGCCGGTCACGTACACGGCGTTGCCGCCGAGCGTGTTGAACGACCTCCGAGCGACGCCGTCGAAGGGCGCGCGGATCGGGGTGCCGAGCGGCGCGACGATGTCGACGCCCATGTGCAGGTGGAACCCGCCCGCGGAGCGCGGCGCACCGAAGCCGTCCCCGAACGAGCGAGGCTGGTCGACCGGGCAGACCTTGAAGAGCGCCGTTGCCGGTGCTGACGCCGAGCTGCGACCTGAGCCACGCGGCGCGCTGCTTGCTGAGCTTCGCCGCGAGCTTCCTCGCCTCCTCCTGCTTGGCCGCGATCTGATCGACGATCGCCTGCTGCTGGTCCTGCGCGGCCTGCAGCTCCGCCTTCTTCGCCTTCAGGTTGTCGAGGACGGCGGCCTGCTTCGTCTGGAGCTTCTCCTGCGCCTGCACCTGCGTGTCGAGCTGGTTCGCGACGTTCTCGACCTCGGTCGCGAGGTCGGCGTCGCTCTGCTGCACGGCGTCGAGGAACGTGACGCGGTCCGACAGGTCGGTGAGCGACGTGGCGCCGAGGATGAAATCGAGCCCGGATCCGACCCCTTCCATGTACGCGGTGCGGGCACGCTCGTTCAGACGTCCCATGACCTCGTCGAAGTGCGCCTGGGTGACGGCGAGCTTCTCGCGCGTCTTCGTGAGCTCGTTCTGGATCGTGGTGAGCTGGTCCTGCGCCTGGAGGACCTGCTCGGTCACCGCGCCGACGTTCGCGCTGATCTGGTCGAGCTGATCCCGCGCACGCTTCACGTCGGCGGCGAGGGCGGCGGCCCGGTCCTTCGCGCGCTGCACCTCCTGCGGCGAGGGCGGCCCCGCGATGGCCCCGCCCGGAAGCAGCAGCGCCCCCAGGATGAGGGCGAGCAGGACCGCGATCGCGCGGCCGGCGACGGGGAAGCGTCGTGGGTTGACCATGGGGAAGCACCTATCCCTACCGGATCGGGGGGTGATCGGCA
>CAWHGC010000016.1:0-136668 GCA_963828885.1 uncultured Actinomycetes bacterium | reverse complement strand
GGTTCTGGCGCGTGGCCCGCCAGCTGGCGGAGGAGCGCCGGCAGCGGATCCGCTCGCAGGAGCGGGCGGAGGTGGCCGCGCACCTGCACGACTCGGTCCTGCAGACGCTCGCGCTGATCCAGCGCAGCGGCGAGCCCCGCGAGATGACGACGCTCGCACGGTCGCAGGAGCGCGAGCTCCGGTCGTGGCTGTGGGGCGGCGCTCGCGCCGCCGACCACTCGCTGCTGTCGACGGCCATGAACGACGCGGCCGCGGAGGTGGAGCGCACGCACCGCGTCGCCATCGACGTCGTCACGACCGGCGACTGCCGCCTGGACGACCCGGTGCACGCCCTCGTGCTGGCGGCGCGCGAGGCCATGGTGAACGCGGCCACGCACTCGGGCGCCGGCCGCATGTCGGTGTTCGTGGAGACCGACGCGAACGAGGTGTCGGCGTACGTGCGCGACCAGGGGACCGGCTTCGACCGCGAGGCCGTCCCACCCGACCGGCGCGGCATCGCCGACTCGATCGAGGGGCGCATCGCGCGCTACGGCGGCGAGGCCGAGGTCCGCTCGACCCCCGGCGCCGGCACCGAGGTCCGCCTGCGCGTCACGCGGGAGACCCCGTGACCACCTCCGCCCCACGCATCCGCGTGTTCCTCGTCGACGACCACCGGCTGTTCCTGGCGGGCGTGCGCTCCGAGCTCACGCCCGACGTCGAGTTCGTCGGCGAGGCCGAGGACGTCGCGACCGCCGTGCGCGCGATCCTCGAGGCCGAGCCCGACGTCGTGCTCGTCGACGTGCACCTGCCGGACGGCACGGCCGCCCAGGTCATCGAGGC
The DNA here is from genome assembly GCA_963828885.1 of uncultured Actinomycetes bacterium. Classification (GTDB taxonomy): domain Bacteria; phylum Actinomycetota; class UBA4738; order UBA4738; family HRBIN12; genus JALYMB01. The sequence continues at coordinate 135,849 of CAWHGC010000016.1, read as the reverse complement.
GGTCGTGAAGCAGCGGCCGGACACGCGGTTCCTCGCGCTGTCGGTCTCCGACGCGGCGGAGGACGTGATCGCGACGATCCGCGCCGGCGCCCGCGGCTACGTGACGAAGACGATCACGCCCGAGGCCCTCGCCGACGCGATCCGCCGCGTGCACGAGGGCGACGCCGTCTTCTCGCCGCGCCTGGCCGGCTTCGTGCTGGACGCCTTCGCCGGCGACGCCCCGCCGATCGACCCGGAGATCGACCAGCTCACGGCGCGCGAGCGCGAGGTCCTGCGCCACATCGCCCGCGGCTACACGTATCGGGAGACCGCGCGCGAGCTGCACATCTCGGTGAAGACCGTGGAGACGCACGTCTCGGCCGTGCTGCGCAAGCTCCAGCTGACGAACCGGCACGAGCTGACGCGCTGGGCCACGGACCGCCGCCTGGTCTAGCAGCTCGCCTGACTACGCTCGCTACGTAGCTCGAGGCTTCGTCGGCGGCCGCCATCTCCGCGTAGCTCGCGCGGAACCCGTCCCGGAACAGCCGACGCATGCGCTCCCGGTCCCGAACGAGGATCCACGTGCCGGCCACGAGGTACACCGCGCCGACGCCGATCCGCGACACGACGTGCAGGTCCTCGGGCAGGAGGCCGCCGATGATGAACTGCGCCCAGAACATGCCGAACAGGAGCCAGGCCTCGCGCACGGTCATCGACAGGTTCGACAGCACGGCGAGCGCGAAGAACGACTGCGCGGCCGTGAGGAACAGCTCCTCGCGCTGGCGGGTCTCGATCGGCAGCCCGTGCAGGCTCGCGCTGGAGATCGCGAACACGATCGGCAGCGTGCCGACCAGCAGCGTCCACTGGTTCACCTTCGAGCTCACGAGCGTGCCGAGCCCCGCGTTCGTGTTCAGGCGCCACGCGTACAGGCCGGCGACCAGCAGCTCGGGCGCCTCGCTCGCGAGCGGCGCCAGCCACTGCACGAGGAGGAACTCGCTGATGCCGACGGCCTCGCCGCTCGCGACCAACGACTCGGCGAAGTGTTCGGCGCAGAGCAGGATGACGGAGCCCGCCGCCGCGAACAGGACGACGATCGTGACGTGCGCGGGCCCTCGGTGAGAACGTCCCGAGCCACGCGGCCGGTCCCACCAGGTGCGGCTCCTCCGCGGGCGCGCGCGAGATCCGCCACGTGTACGCCACGAAGATGCCGACCAGCACGACGGAGTCGATGAGCGTGATCGAGTGCTTCAGCGGCAGGGTGAGCGAGTACGCCGTCGCGACGGCGAGGTACGCGAGCTCGACCGAGTGGCTGCGGTCCAGGCGCACGCCCTCCCACCGTGCGGGCGGCCGTCCCGCGCGGCGGCGGATGGTCCGCACCCGGTACCAGGCGATGAAGATCACCATGCTCCACCCGATGCCGATGAGCAGGCGATTGGCGCCGGTCATGTTCGCGAGCGCCAGCGAGCACGGCGACTCCGTGCCGCCGCCGACCGGGGGGCACGAGGGGCCGTACGCCTGCACGGAGTTCCCGCCCTTCGACGCGAACACGAAGTCCACGGCGTACTCGGGCAGCACGGCGATCAGCGCCAGCAGCGCGATGGCGAGGCCGGCGGAGATGTCGAGCTGCGCCACCTCGGCCGCCCACGACAGCAGGAACGCCGCCCCCACGATCGCGAGGCCGAACAGCACGGCCTCGAGGGGATGCGACAGCTCGGAGTGGAGGACGCGGATGGCGACGCCCGGCACCGTCGCCGCGAAGGCCAGCGTCAGCGCGAGGCGAGACCGTCCGGCGTGTACCTCATCGGTCGGCTCCATGTCCCACCCTACCAACGCGTCCCCAACGTCGCCCCAGGTCGTGGCCGCCTGCCACAATGCGGCACCATGGAGTGGGTCGGACTCGCCGTCTCGTTCGTCGTGATCCTCGTGGGCGCCGAGCTGTTCACGAACGGCGTCGAGTGGATCGGCGAGGGGTTCGGCCTCTCGGAGGGCGCCGTGGGGTCGGTCCTCGCGGCCGTCGGCACGGCGCTGCCCGAGACGATCCTGCCGCTCGTCGCGATCCTGTCGGGCAGCGCGGCCGGCGAGGACATCGGCACCGGCGCGATCCTCGGCGCCCCCTTCATGCTCACGACGCTCGCGATGGTCGTGATCGGGATCGCCGTCATCGTGTTCTCGCGCGGCGGCCGCCGCCCGCTCGAGCTGAAGGTCGATGCGCGGGTGCTGCGGCAGGACCTCGGGTATTTCCTGGTCATGTACTCCCTCGCGATGATCGCCGGCCTGTTGCACGCGAAGTGGTTCGACTACGCCCTCGCCGTCGTGTTGGTGGTGGGCTACGGCTACTACGTGCGACGGCACTTCCAGGCGCCGGGGCAGCAGGACCTCGAGGAGGAGGCGGAGAACGAGATCAAGCCGCTGTACGTGTGGAGCGTCCTCGCGCGGTTCCGTCGCGGCCTCCCCGTATGGACGAAGGACACGTCGACGGCCGCCCCGTTCGTGCAGGTGGCGCTGGCGCTCGGCTGCATCATCGGCGGCGCGCAGCTGTTCATCTGGGCGGTCGACCTCGTGGGCACGCGCTTCCACGTGCCGCCGCTCGCGTTCGCGCTGCTGGTGGCGCCCGTCGCGACCGAGCTGCCCGAGAAGTTCAACAGCGTGCTGTGGGTGCGCCGGCGCAAGGACACCCTGGCGCTCGGCAACATGACGGGCGCCATGGTGTTCCAGTCCTCGTTCCCGGTGACGATCGGCCTGCTGCTGACGCCGTGGCACCTCGCGCACGAGGCCCTGGTCGCCGCCGCCATCGCGCTGGCCGCCGGCTCCGTGCTGTGGCTGCAGGTCCGCTTCCGAGAACGCCTGACGGGCCCGCTGCTGCTGATCCAGGGCGTGTTCTACGTGGGCGTACGTGGCGTACGTGGCGACGAAGCTCTAGTGTCTGGTCGGCCGTCGGGCTCGGCGGCACGTTCTTCTTGCTCACGATGCCGTCGTCGGCCAGGTCCTTGTAGATCGCCGAGTTCGACGAGAGCAGGTTCACCGTCGACATCGTGCCGACCGAGCCGATCGAGCCCGGCGCGACCATGTTCTGCACGTGCGCCGGGTTGATGGCGAGCGCGGTGAACGCGAAGTCCAGCACCTCCGGCGTCGACAGGTCCGTCTGGATGTTGCGCAGACCCGCTCCGATGTAGTCGAACAGGACGCTCGGGTCCTTCGAGTACTGCTTGCGCAGCTGCGTGAGCGCGGCCAGCAGCACGCGCCCCTGGTCCTCGGAGCGGCCGAAGTCGCCGGAGGCCAGCGAGTGCCGGTCGCGCGCGAACGCCAGGACGTCGTGGCCGTTCAGCGTCTGCACGCCCGGGTCGAAGTTCGAGCGCGAGTACGAGTCGAACATGGGGAACGGCACGTCGATCGTGAGCCCGCCGATGTCGTCGACCGCCGTCTGCACGCCCTCGAACGAGGTCAGCACGTAGTAGTCGAACCTGATGCCGGTGATGGCCTCGACGGTCGCGATCGTGAGCTGCGGACCGCCGAGCGGCATGGCGGCGTTGATCTTGTTCGAGCCGTGGCCGGGGATCGGCACGTAGGAGTCACGCGGGAACCCGAGGATCGACACGCGCTCCTTGTCCAGGTTGATCGCGATGATGTGGATCGAGTCCGACAGCCCGTGGTCGATCGGCGTGCCCGGCCGGGCGTCGCTGCCGAGGGCGAGGATGAAGATCGGCTTGTCGCCGGTGAGCTGCGGCGTGTAGCCCGCGTGCGCCTTGCCGATCACGAGCATCGGCTGCGCGGCGGCCGGCGTGGGCGCTGCCGGGCCGATCGAGCCGGCCACCGTGCCGGCCACCCAGAGGGTGAGCGCGGCCAGCGCGAGGACGACGCGGCGCCTCACGACGGGCTCCCCGTGGGCTCGGACGAGGCCGTTGCCCCCGCCGACGGCGAGGGCGCGGGCTCCTCGCTGTCGTCACGGTGCACCTGGAACGCAACGACCTTCCAGTCGGAGCCGTCGCCGCCGCAGGAAGTAGTGGCCGGTGCTCTTGAACAGCGTGAAGCTGCCGTCGTCGTGCATGCCCTTCGCGGTGAAGGTGACGACCGCCTCGACGGAGACGGCCTTGCCGGCGTCGTCCATCAGCACGCGAGGCTTCGCGAGCGCCTTCGCGGGCTCGATCGTCGTGTACGCGTCGCCGGCCGCGGGGCCGGCCGTCAGGACGTCGGCGTGGGCCTCGGCCTGGGTGGCGGCGTCGTCGGTGAACTGCGCCCACGCGTCGTCGTAGTTCCCGCCGTCCCAGCTGCTGGGGTCGAGGAAGGCCTCCGTGTAGATCGTGTCGATCACGTCGACGGCGTCGTCGCCGGCGGCCGTCGCCGCGGCCGTGAGCTTCTTCGGCGACTGCGTGGGCGTGACCCGGATCGCGAGGACCTTCTCGATCTTGAACGTGAGCTCGGGCGTCTCGGGTGCGACGGTCGTGCCGCTGCCGGAGGGGTTCGTCGTGGCGCTGCTGTCATCGCGCGTGAACAGCACGGCGCCGACGACGACGGCGGCGACGACGACGAGGACGGCGACCACGATCTTCATGCGGCCGCCGCGAGCGTGCTGGGGGGTGTGTGCGCCATCTGCCAAAACGACGTGGAGCGTACCTGGGTCCGCGAGCCGCACCAACGACATCGACGTGACGAACTCGTGACGGTGACGAAGGTCCGTTGCGCCGGAACACCGGGCCGTGCCTGTACGATGACCGTCCGTTCCGAAGGTGCGCCGGGAAGACTGGTCGGCAGGAGAGGCGACGCATGTCCGGCTCCGTGCCCCGTCGGATCCTCGGCCCGCTGCAGGAGCTCCTGTCCCGCGCCACCGCCGGCGCCGTGTTCCTGCTCGCCGCCGCGGCCGTCGCGCTCGTGTGGGCGAACTCCCCCTTCCGTGCCTCCTACACGGACCTGTGGGGCACCGACGTCGTGGTGGGCGTCGGCCGCTGGGCGGTCCGCGAGGACCTCCGCCACTGGGTGAACGACGGCCTCATGACGCTGTTCTTCCTGCTGGCGGGCCTGGAGATCAAGCGAGAGCTGACGAGCGGCGAGCTGCGGGACCGGCGCCGCGCCGCGCTGCCGGTCCTGGCCGCGCTCGGCGGCATGGTGGTGCCGGCGCTCCTGTACCTCGTCGCGAACGCGGGCCACGCGGGGGTGCGCGGGTGGGGGATGGCGATGCCGACCGACATGGCGCTCGTCCTCGGCGTGCTGGCCCTTGCCTCGCCGCGTGTGCCGACGAGCCTGAAGGCCTTCGTGGTCACGCTCGCGATCGCCGACGACGTCGGCACGATCGTGGCCGTCCTGGTCGCGTACTCGCACGACGCCGCAGGTGGGGTGGGCGCTCGCCGCCCTCGCGGTGGTCGGGGTCAGTCGTGCTGCTGCGCCGGATCCACGTTCGCTGGACCCCCGTGTACGTCGTGCTCGGGGTGTGCCTGTGGCTCGCGATGCGCGCGGCCGGCCTCAACCCGACCCTCGCCGGCGTCGCCATGGGCCTGCTGGCGCCCGCCGAGCCGTACGAGCGGCCGGCCGGCCGGGAGCACGGCCCGCCCGTCGCCCGCGCCGAGCACCTGCTGCTGCCGTGGGTCACCTTCGCCGTGCTGCCGCTGTTCGCCCTCGCGAACGGCGGCGTGGAGCTGTCCGCCGCTCCGCTGACCGATCCGGCCGGGTTCCGGGTGGCGGCCGGCCTCACGCTCGCTCGGCTGATCGGCAAGGTCGTCGGCATCGTCGGCGTGTCGTGGCTCGCGGTGCGCGCCGGCGTCGGACGCCTGCCGGCCGGCGTGCGCTGGCCGCACCTGGTGGGCGTGGGGGTCGTCGCCGGCATCGGCTTCACCGTGTCGCTGTTCGTCTCGGAGCTGGCGTTCGGCGGCACCGGCACCCTCGCCGACGCGGCCCGGATGGGCGTGCTGCTCTCCTCGGTCGTGAGCGGCGCGGTGGGGCTGGTGATCCTGCGGAGAGCCAGGGCTCAAGGAGCGAAGCGATAGCCCACGGGACCGGATCGGACTAGGGCTCCGGCCGACGAGTTGCTCCGCGCCGAAGGCCCGGATGGGAGCGCCCGTCCACCGCCCTTCGGCCCAGGTCGGCGTGCCCGCCCGGTCCCTATACTTCGGAGGTTCCCGGCGGGGTCCCCCCACGGGTTCCCATGTCCACGACCTTCCCGCACCGAAGACCAAGGAGGCTGCATGCACGTCCTGGCGCAGGAGGGCGGCGCGATCGACGCCGTCTTCGGCTCGTTCGAGAACACCATGCTCTGGCTGCTCGTGGCGGTCTCGTTCGTCGCGCTGGCCTTCGCCTACTACCTCGTGCGCGAGGTCCTGGCCGCCCCCGAGGGCACGGACAAGATGAAGGAGATCGCGACCGCGATCCAGGAGGGCGCGAAGGCCTACCTGTCGCGCCAGTTCCGCACGGTGGGGATCTTCATCGGCCTGCTGACGGTGCTGCTGTTCTTCATCCTGCCGGCGCCCGACACGGCCGCGCGTGGCGACCGGCCTCCACTCGGAGTTCGGCATCAAGCTCGGCCGGTCGATCGCGTTCATCCTGGGCGCCGGCTTCAGCGCCATCACCGGCTTCACCGGGATGTGGCTGGCCGTCCGCGCGAACGTCCGCACGGCCAACGCCGCCCGGGTCTCCGGGCTCCGGCAGGCGATGCGCCTGGCCTTCCGCGCCGGCGGCGTCGCCGGCATGTTCACGGTGGGCCTGGGGCTGCTCGGCGCCACCGCGATCCTGATCCTGTACAAGCAGGACGCCACCAGCGTGCTGGTCGGCTTCGGGTTCGGCGGCGCGCTGCTGGCCATGTTCATGCGGGTCGGCGGCGGCATCTTCACGAAGGCCGCCGACGTGGGCGCCGACCTCGTGGGCAAGATCGAGCAGGGCATCCCCGAGGACGACCCCCGCAACGCCGCCACGATCGCCGACAACGTGGGCGACAACGTCGGCGACTGCGCCGGCATGGCCGCCGACCTGTTCGAGTCCTACGAGGTCACGCTCGTCGCCTCGCTGATCCTGGGCGTCGCGGCGTTCTCCGGCTCGGAGATCGGCGCGATCGCCGGCGTGATGTTCCCGCTGTTCGTCCGCGCCGTCGGCGTCGTCACGTCGATCATCGGCATCCTGGCCGTGACGCCCGCGCTCCGAGGAGGAGCACGGCATGAAGGCGATCAACCGCGGCTTCTTCCTGTCGGCAGCCATCTCCGCCGCCGCCGTCATCGTGATCTCGCTCGTGTACATGCACTCGATCAGGCCGGCGCTCGCCGTCATCATCGGGCTCGTCCTCGCCAGCGTGATCCAGGTCCTCACGCAGTACTTCACCGACACGAAGTTCCGCCCGGTCCAGGAGATCGCCGAGTCCACCGTCACCGGGCCGGCCACCACGATCCTGTCCGGGTTCGCGATCGGCCTCGAGTCCACCGTGTGGTCGATCCTGGTGATCGGCGGCGCCATCAGCGCGGCGTTCTTCCTCGCCGACCCGCACTCCGCGAACCTCCTCGCCGAGCGCCTGTACTTCATCGCGCTCACCGGCATGGGCATGCTGACGACGGTCGGCGTCATCGTGTCGATGGACACGTTCGGACCCATCAGCGACAACGCGCAGGGCATCGCCGAGATGTCCGGCGAGTTCGAGGGGCGGCCGGCGCAGATCCTCGGCGGCCTCGACGCCATCGGCAACTCGACGAAGGCCATCACGAAGGGCATGGCGATCGCGACGGCCGTCATCGCGGCCACGTCGCTGTTCGGCTCGTTCGAGGAGGCGCTGAAGCACGCCGGGTTCGACTTCCAGGGGATCCGCGTCGACCATCCGGACGTGCTCGTCGGGCTGCTGCTCGGCGGCTCGGTCGCGTTCCTGTTCAGCTCGCTGGCGATCCGCGCCGTCGGGCCGCGCCGCGCAGCAGGTCGTCGTGGAGGTGCGGAACCAGTTCCGCGACCACCCCGGCATCATGGACTACACCGAGAAGCCGGACTACGGCGCCGTCGTCGACATCTGCACGCGGACCTCGCTGCGCGAGCTGATGACGCCGGGCCTGCTGGCGGTGCTCTCGCCGATCATCGCCGGCTTCTTCCTCAAGGCCGAGGCCCTCGGCGCGTTCCTCGCCGGCTCGATCCTCACGGGTCAGCTGCTCGCCGTCATGCTGTCGAACTCGGGCGGCGCGTGGGACAACGCGAAGAAGTACATCGAGGACGGGCACTTCGGCGGCAAGGGCTCGGAGAGCCACAAGGCCGCCGTCATCGGCGACACGGTCGGCGACCCGTTCAAGGACACCGCCGGCCCGGCCCTCAACCCGCTGATCAAGGTGATGAACCTCGTTGCGCTGCTGATCGCGCCGCTCGTCGTCGCGCATGCCGAGGACACCGCGCTGCGGCTCGTCGTCGCCAGCGTCGCCGTCGCGATCCTCGGATTCATGATCTACGTCTCGAAGACGCGGAAGTCCGAGCTCGACGACGAGTTCAAGAAGGCCAACCAGATGGCCTCGGCCTAGGGCCGGAGCCGGGCGTGACGTGGGGGTCTTCAACCGCATCTTCGGCAGGCTGACCGAGAGCGACGAGGCGCGCCTGTCGGAGGAGACCCGCTCGTGGGCGTGCACCGTCCCCGGCGCGGTGCGGATCGCCGACGCGCCGCTGCGGACGCCCGTGAAGCTCGCCGGCGTCGTGCGGCGCATCACCGTCTTCCCGATGGAGGGCAACGAGTCCCTCGAGGCCATCGTGTCCGACGGGACCGGCGACGTCACCGTCGTGTTCATGGGCCGCCGCGTGATGCCGCGGGCTCAACCTCGGCACGCGCGTGGTCGTCGAGGGCGTGCTGGCGGAGCAGGACGGCAGGCCGCGGATGGTCAACCCGCGGTTCGAGTTCGAGGAGTAGAGGCTGCGGCGGGCTCCGGCTTGAGCATCCAGCGATACCCGATCCCCGGTTCGGTCACGATGATGGCTCGGCCGGGCCGGATCGTCCTCGATCTTCCTCCGCAGCTGACTCACGAACACCCGGAGCACGTCGAGGTCGTCCGCGTAGCCCTCGCCCCACACGCGCCGCAGGAGCCAGCCGTGCGTCAGGAGCTTCCCGGGATGACCGGCGAAGCGCCTCGAGCAGTCCCCACTCGGTCTTCGTGAGCCGGACGTCCGTCGCCCTCGCGGACGATCCGCCGCTGCGCGAGGTCGATCTCGAGCGTCCCCGCTCGTGGAAGCGCGGCGGCGTGGCACGCTCCCGGTCCTCCGTGCGGCGCAGCAGCGCCCGGATACGCGCGAGCAGCTCGTCGATCCCGAACGGTTTCGTGAGGTAGTCGTCGGCGCCGAGGTCGAGCGCCTCGACCTTGTCGCCCTCGTCCTCGCGCACCGACAGCACGAGGATGGGCACCGGCGACCACGTCCGGATCCGGCGGCACACCTCGAAGCCCGTCGATGCCGGGCAGGTTCAGGTCGAGGACCACGACGTCGGGCGACGTGCTCTCGGCGAGCGCGAGCGCCTCTTCGCCGTCGACGGCGACGTCGACCTCGTAGCCACGCGCGGCGAGCGCGCGCAAGAGCGCCCGGCGGATCTGCGCTTCGTCGTCGACGACGAGGACCCGTTCCTTCCTCAGGAGCCGGCCCTTCCGTTCGCCGCCGGCACCGTGAAGGAGAACGTCGCGCCGCCGCCGGGCGTGTCCTCGACCCAGATGTCTCCGTCGAGCAGGTTCACGAAGCCCTTGCAGATCGCGAGACCCAGCCCGGGGCCGAGCCGCGGGTTGCGCTCGTCCATGCGGTAGAACGGGGTAGAAGAGCTGCTCGCGCGCGGCGGTCGGCACGCCCGGACCGTGATCGATCACGCGGACGATCACCGAGCCGTCCGACGGGCGCGCGTCGACCTCGAGTCCCGCCTCCGTCGCCGTCGTCGCCGTCGACGCGTTCTCGAGCAGGTTGCTCAGCACGCGGTCCAGGAAGACGGGATCGGCTCGAACGAGCTCCGCGCCGGGCTCGATCCGCACGAGACGCCCAGGTCGGGCCGCTGCCGGCGTCCCGGTCGACCGTCTTCGCGATCGTCTCGGTCAGGTCGACGGTCTGCGTGCGGGCTCGGAGCACGCCGGCCTCGATCCTCGACATGTCGAGCAGGTTGCCGATCAGCGCGTTCAGACCGGTCGGTCTCGGCGTCGATCGCCTGCAGTGCGTCGCGCCGATCCTCGTCGCGCGTGCCCGGCGCGTCGTCGAGCAGATCGGTGACCGAGGCCTTGATGGCGGCGAGCGGGCTGCGCAGATCGTGCGAGACGGCGGCCAGCAGCGACCGGCGAACACTCTCGGTCTGACGGTAGACCTCGGCGTCGGTCGCAGTGCGCAGGAGTCGGTCGCGCTCGAGCATCAGGGCGAGCTGATCGCAGAACGCCCGCAGGACGCGGCTCTCCGCCGGCGTGAGCGAGGCGGTCGCGATCCTTCAGGACCACGAGGCCCAGGAACCGGCCGCCGACCGACAGGGGGAGCCGCTCCGGGGACGGCTCTGGCGTGGCGCGGGTTCCACGTCGCGTCCGGCGACCCCGGCGCGTCGCCGACCGTCACCTCCTGCACGAGTCCCCGCGTCGTCCTCGGTCTGCTCGACGAAGATCGCGGCGGCCGTCGTAGCCGAACGCGTCCTTCACCGTCTCGAGGGCGGCCTCGTACGTCTCGGCGCCCGGCACCCGGGTCGTGAGCTCGCGGCTCAGCTCCTGGATCGTCCGGAGCTCCGCCTCGCGAAGCTCCGCCGGACTCGGCACGTTCGGTCGCGCGAGCGAGGAGCTCGGAGATGACGACCGACAACGCGAGGAACACGAAGAGCACGACGACGAACTCGGGCCGGCCGATCGACCACGTGCCGTACGGCGGCAGGAAGAAGAAGTTGAAGGTCAGGAACCCGAGCACCGAGGCGAGGATGCCCGGCGCGAGGCCCCCCGACGGCGGCCGACGCCACCACGACCGCGAGGTAGGCGAACCCCTTGCTGAGCGGCGTGATGTCGTCCCGGAACGGGAGGAACGCAAGGGTGATGGCCACCGTGCCGGCGATGCCGACCACGTACCCGGCGGTGCGCAGACGACGGCTCGTGCCAGCGGCCAGGCGCGACGATCGGGGATCCCGCGGCCGCGAGGGTCGGACGGGTCCCGCGAGGCGGCACGATCGTCCATCGCGTCGAGGATACCCCCGCGCGGTGTCTGGAGGTCCGTTCGCGGCGAACCCTCACGGTTCCCATAGGTCTGACCGGCCTTCCCTCATGGGTTCCTGAGGTCGGCCGACTAACGTTTTCCGCATGTGGATCGACCTGCTGATGATCGTGATCCTGATCGTGTTCTTCGGGCTCGCCGCGGCGCTCGTCGTGTGGCTGGACCGGATCTGAGCTCGTCATGAACCTCGCCGACATCCTCGAGCTCATCGTCGCGGTGGCCCTGCTCGTCTACCTGACGATCGCGCTGATCCGGCCGGAGTGGTTCTGACGTGATGACCGTCCTCGTCTACCTGGTCATCCTGACGCTCCTCGCGCCGCTGGTCGGCGGCTACATGTACCGCGTGTACACGTCGGAGCGGACCGGCCGCCTCGAGGGTCTGATCTACCGGCTGATCGGGGTCGACCCCACGGTCGAGCAGACGTGGCGCCGATACGCCGCGCAGCGTCCTGTGGTTCAGCGCGATCGGCACCGTGCTCGCCTACGTCCTGATGCGTCTCCAGGGGCACCTGCCCGATGAATCCACGTCGGCCTTTCCGGTGTGGACCGCTACGTGTCGTTCAACACCGCGACGAGCTTCGTGACCAACACGAACTGGCAGACCTACGGCGGCGAGACGACCATGAGCTACCTCTCGCAGATGATCGTGCTGACGTTCCAGAACTTCGTGTCGGCCGCCGTGGGGATGGCCGTCCTCATCGCCATGATCCGCGGGTTCACCCGCATCGGGCACCGACGAGCTCGGCAACTTCTGGCGCGACACCGTGCGCGGCGTCGTCTACATCCTGCTGCCCCTGTCCATCGTCTTCGCGATCGTCCTCATCACGCAGGGCGTCGTGCAGACCTTCTCCGGACTCCGCACTCGCGCACGGCATCCAGGGGTTCGATCAGACCATCGCTCGCGGCCCGGTCGCGTCGCAGATCGTCGATCAAGCAGCTCGGGACCAACGGTGGTGGCTTCTTCAACGTGAACTCCGCGCATCCGTTCGAGGGCGGCAGCCCGTTCGGCAACTTCCTCGAGCTCATGGCGATCCTCCTGATCCCGGCAGGCCTGTGCCTCACCTTCGGCAAGATGGTCGGCCGGGTCCGCGAGGGGTGGGCGATCTACGCCGCGATGATGGTGCTGTTCGTCGCCGGCCTCTGGATGACGGTGCCGCAGGAGCACACCTCGAGCCAGGCGATGCGCGCGGCGGGCATCTCCGCCTCGGCGCCCAACCTCGAGGGGAAGGAGCTCCGCTACGGCACCGACCAGTCGTCCCTGTGGGCGGTGGCCACCACCGACGCCTCGAACGGGAGCGTGAACTCCATGCACGACTCCTACAAGCCGTTGGGCATGGTCGCGCCCATGTTCAACATCGGCGTCGGCGAGGTCATCTGGGGCGGGGTGGGCAGCGGCCTCTACGGCATGATCTTCTACGTCGTCATCGCCGTGTTCATCGGCGGCCTCATGGTCGGGCGAACACCGGAATACCTGGGGAAGAAGATCGGCGCCCGCCAGATGAAGATCGCGGCGATCGCCGTCCTGGTGCCGTTCCTCGTGGTTCTCGCGCTCACCGCGATCGCCGTCGTGATCCCGGCAGGGACCGATCCTCGTCTGAATCAGGGACCGCACGGGTTCAGCGAGATCCTCTACGCCTTCCTCTCGCAGGGGAACAACAACGGTTCGGCGTTCGCGGGGATCACGGTGAGCGGGCCGTTCTACGCGATCGCCGGCGGCATCACGATGCTGATCGTCAGGTTCATCCCGCTCCTCGCGGCCCTCGCGCTGGCCGGATCGGTCGCGAAGGAGGGGACCGTGCCCGTGACGGCCGGGACGCTGCCGACCGACAAGCCGCTGTTCGTCGGCCTGCTGGACGGCGTGATCGTGATCATCGGGGCTCTCACCTTCTTCCCCGCGCTCGCGCTCGGGGCGATCGTCGAGGGCCTCTCGAAGAAGCTGTGGTGATGGGATGAGCATGCAGACGACGACACCCGACATCCAAGGGCCCGAGGAGGGTGGTCACGCCCACGGCGCCGTCCGCGCCCGGCCCCTGTTCGATCCGCCGATCGTGAAGCGAGCGCTGGTCGAGAGCTTCCTCAAGCTCGACCCGCGCACGCTGATGAAGAACCCCGTGATCTTCGTGGTGGAGGTCGTGTCCGTCATGGTCACGATCCGGATCGTCACGGACCTCGTGAGCGGTGGGCCGATCGCGTTCGACACCGCCATCGGGATCGGCCTGTGGTTCACCGTGCTGTTCGCGAACTTCGCCGAGGCGATGGCGGAGGGCCGTGGCAAGGCGCAGGCCGACGCGCTCCGAAGGACGCGGGCCGACCTCGTGGCTCGACGCCTGCGCGCCGACGGATCCGAGGAGACGGTTCCGGCCAGCCAGCTCCAGGCAGGCGACATCGTCATGGTGCAGGCGGGGGAGCTGATCCCGGGCGACGGGGAGATCGAGGAGGGCATCGCCTCCGTCGACGAATCGGCCATCACGGGCGAGTCGGCTCCGGTCATCCGGGAATCGGGAGGGGACCGGTCCGCCGTCACGGCCGGCACCAAGGTCCTGTCCGACTGGATCAAGGTCCGGATCACCGCCGGCCCGGGCGAGTCGTTCCTGGACCGCATGATCTCCCTGGTCGAGGGCGCCGAGCGCCAGAAGACCCCGAACGAGATCGCCCTGTCGATCCTGCTCGCCAAGTTCACGATCATCTTCCTGATCGTCTGCGTCGCGCTGCAGCCCTTCGCGATCTACGCGGGGGGCCGCGTCACCGACGCCGTCCTGATCGCGCTGTTCGTGTGCCTGATCCCCACGACGATCGGCGGACTGCTCTCGGCCATCGGCATCGCCGGCATGGACCGCCTCGTTCAGCACAACGTCCTGGCGATGAGCGGCCGGGCGGTCGAGGCCGCCGGCGACGTCTCCACGCTGCTGCTGGACAAGACCGGCACGATCACGCTCGGCAACCGGCAGGCCGTCGCCTTCTTCCCCGCTCCCGGTGTAGACGAGCGAGAGTTCGCGGAGGTGGCGCAGTTCGCGTCGCTCGCCGACGAGACGCCGGAGGGGCGTTCGATCGTCGTGCTTGGCGAAGGAGCGCTACGGCATCCGCGAGCGCGAGCTGGTCGACACCCACGCCGAGTTCGTTCCGTTCTCCGCGCAGACGCGGATGAGCGGTGTGGACCTGGACGGGACGGAGATCCGCAAGGGCGCGGTGGAGGCCATCGTCGGCTGGGCCGGAGACGACATGACTCCGCGAGATGAGCGGTGAGGTGGAGCGGATCGCCCGTGCCGGCGGGACGCCGCTGGCCGTGGCGAAGGACCGGCGGCTGCTGGGCGTCATCGAGCTGAAGGACATCATCAAGGAGGGGCTCGTCGAGCGGTTCGCGCAGATGCGGAAGATGGGGATCCACACGGTGATGATCACCGGTGACAACCCCCTCACCGCAGCCTCGATCGCGCAGGAGTCCGGCGTCGACGACTTCCTCGCCGAGGCGACGCCGGAGACGAAGATGGCGCTCATCAAGCGCGAGCAGGAGGGCGGCGTGCTCGTGGCGATGACCGGGGACGGGACGAACGACGCGCCGGCGCTCGCGCAGGCGGACGTCGGCGTCGCCATGAACACGGGGACCACCGCGGCGAAGGAGGCCGGCAACATGGTGGACCTCGACTCGAACCCGACGAAGCTGATGGAGATCGTCGAGATCGGCAAGCAGCTGCTCATCACCCGCGGTTCGCTCACCACCTTCTCGATCGCGAACGACGTGGCGAAGTACTTCGCCATCATCCCGGCCATGTTCACGGCGACGTTCCCGGTCCTCGATCGGCTGAACGTCATGAACCTGGCGACGCCTGAGTCCGCGATCCTGTCGGCCGTCATCTTCAACGCCGTCATCATCGTGCTGCTCGTGCCGCTCGCCCTCCGTGGTGTGTCGTACCGCCCGATGGGCGCAGCGGGCCTGCTGCGCCGCAACCTGCTGATCTACGGCCTCGGCGGCATCGTGGCGCCGTTCATCGGCATCAAGCTGATCGACCTGGCGCTCGCGGCGGTGCACTTCCCGTGATCAAGACCGCCATCCGCGCGAGCCTCGCCACGGTCGTCCTGCTCATCCTCACCGGCGTGCTGTACCCGCTCGCCGTCACCGCCGTCGCACAGCTCGGCCTCAGCGCCAAGGCCGACGGATCGCTGGTCTCGTCCGACGGGAAGGTGGTCGGGAGCTCGCTGATCGGGCAGCAGTGGAAGGGCGAGGACTGGTTCTACGGCCGACCGTCGGCCGTCGACAACGACGCCTCCACATCCTCGGGATCGAACCTCGGGCCGAACTCTGCGGATCTGTCCGGCCTGATCCGGGATCGAGCCGACGCCATCATCAAGCTGGAGGGGCCATACGTCCCCGGTCTGACGGTCGCCGCCATCCCGGGGGATCTGTTGACCGCGTCCTCCAGCGGGCTCGACCCCGACATCAGCCGCGCGGCGGCGATGCTCCAGGTGGCCAGGATCGCCTCGGTCCGGGGCCTGTCGGAAGACGAGGTCACGAACCTCGTGGACGACCACGTCGAGGGCCGGACGCTGGGATTCCTCGGCGAGCCTCGCGTGAACGTCCTGGAGCTGAACCTCGCGCTCGACGCCCTGGGGCGGTCGTGATCGACGTGGGGATCGGCACGCGGAAGGTGGTCGTGGTCGGGCGTGACCCCGGGCCGGTGGAGGCAGAGCCGTGGGTCGACGACGCCGCCGACCGCGCCGTCCCGCTCCTGCTGCTCACGGTCGGCTATCCGGTGAGCGCGGACCAGGCGCAGCTGGTCGCATCCCTGATCGACGAGGCCTTCGATCGAGGCGTGCGCTTCGAGGCCGTCATGGTGTCCGGACGCGCCGGCCTCGCCGGCCACCTCCTCCCGGACGACGATCTCGTCGTGGCCGCCAGGGGACGAGAGCGCCGCCAGCTCGAGGCGGTCGTGAAGCGGCCCGTCGTCCCATCGCGACCGCCGGCTGATCCGCGGTCGAGTCGAGCCGTTCAGCGCGCCTTGCGCGAGATCACGTGGACGTCGATCTGCGATGCCGCCCGGACCAGTCGGTTGACGAAGGACCCGTCGGACGCAGCTCCTGCCACCGTGAGCGGAGCGGCTCGCCCACCACCACCTGCGTGACGTGCTGACGGTAGGCGTAGCCGAGCACTCCGTCGACGACCGAGTCCGCGCGCGCGACCTCGAACGATCCTCCGAGCTTCGAGGTGAGATCGCGCATCGACTCCAGCCACACCGCGTCGCTGCGATCGTCGCTCGTGGCGACGTGGAGGACCAGGAGGTCGCCTCGAGCCCGTTGCGCGATCCTCGCGCCCCGCCGCACCAGATCCTCGGCCAGCTCGGTCCTCGAGACGCACACGAGGACGCGGTCGCGCGTATCGGGCTCCGCCTGGCGTGACCATCGCATCAACAGCTCGTCGTCGACCTGACTCGCGATGCGCATCAGCGCGAGCTCGCGCAGCGCGGTGAGGTTGCCCTCCGTGAAGAACCGTTGCAGCGCGAGCTCTGCCTTGCGGGGATCGGTGTAGACGTTCCCGTGCAGCATCCGTCGCCGGAGCGCGTGCGGCGACATGTCGATCAGCTCGACCTGGTCGGCCATGTCGAGGATCCAGTCCGGTACGGTCTCTCGCTGCACGATGCCGGTGGCCTTCGCCACCACGTCGTTCAGACTCTCCACGTGCTGGATGTTCAGCGTGGTGATCACGTGGATGCCCGACGCGAGGATGTCGAGGACGTCCTCCCAGCGCTTGGCCCGCCGAGACCCCGGCACGTTCGTGTGTGCGAGCTCGTCCACGAGGGCGACCTCTGGGGCGCGGTCGATCACCGCCTCGGTATCCATCTCCTGCATGCTGACGCCGCGGTACTCCATCGTGCGGGGCGGCACGACCTCGAGTCCCTCCAGGATCTCCTCGGTCTTCGGTCGGCCGTAGGTCTCGACGGCGCCCACGACGACATCGGTGCCGCGTTCGCGGCTGCGCTGCCCCTCGGAGAGCATCGCGTAGGTCTTGCCGACGCCGGGAGCCGCTCCGACGTAGATGCGGAGCGTGGCGCGTTTGCGGGTCTCCGCCTCCTCGTGGGTCCATGACGTCGACGCGACCGCCTCGATCTCCGGGACGCCCCGTCAGCGACTCGACCGTACCGACCGGATCGTCCGTCCCGATCCCCGAGCCAGGGTCGTCGACCATGCGACACCATCATGGCCGACAGAGGTGCCCTGTGGGGCAGGCCGGCTCGGATGCAGACACCAGGCGCCTACAGCCGGTACGGCACGGCCGAGACCACGACCGAGGGCTCGAACAGGAAGGTGCCCTTCAGGGTCAGCGCGGTCTGGTTGTGGAGCAGCCGGTGCCAGCGCTTCTGCACGACCAGCTCGGGGATCACGATCGTCACGAACGTGCGCGGCTGCTCGTCGAGGATCGCGCGGACGTAGGCGTGGATCGGCGTCGCGATCTGCCGGTAGGGGGAGGGGAGGACCTCGAGCGGCACGCCGAGGTCCCGGTCGTTCCAGGCCTCGCGAACCGCCTCGGTCTCGTGCGCGTCGACCTCGACGTGCACCGCGTGCACGTCGTCGGCGCGCAGCGACGACGCGTACCGGAGGCTCCGCACGGTTGCGTTGTTCACGCCCGAGACGAGCACGACCGCGACGTGACGCCAGCCCTCCATCACGCGGCGGGGGTCTTCGGCGTGCACGACCGGCTCGAGGGTCGCGTAGTCCGGGTGGTGGGCCACGTTCGTCACCACGAGGTCGTCCTCGAGCAGCGAGCGTCGACTTGATCCGCTGGATGTGTACGCGTGTGCAGGAGGTGACGGAGCCGCGGTGTCGCGAACGATCTCGGGGATGATCACGTTCACGAGGGTCTCGGCGCCGAGGTCCGCGCGGAGCTCGCGCACGTAGTCGCGGATCTCGGTCGCGATGTCGTGATGCTGAACCTGCATGTCGATCCGCTGCCCGAGGTCTCCCCACTCCGCCAGCAGCTCCTCGACGCCGGTACCCGCGCGGCGCGAAGTGCACGAAGCGAACCTCGCGCGGGCAGGACCCGCTGCGCGTAGGCGGCGGCGTACGCGTCGCTCGGGCCGGGCTCGCCGACCGGGATCACCACGGTCTGGCGGGGGAGGTCCTTCACCGGCCCGGTCCGTTCGGGGTCGCGCAGCGATCGCTTCGCCGCCTCGTAGTGCTTGTTCACACGCAGCAGGCCGAGCAGCGTCACCGGGATCGTGATGAGGATGATCCACGCGCCCTGGGAGAACTTCGTCGCGGCGATGATCACGGTCATCAGCCGCTCACGATGCCGCCGAGCCCGTTGAAGAACAGACCGACGCGCCATCCCGGCTCCCGCAGACGTCAGGTGTCGCTTCGCCATGCCGAGCTGCGAGAACGTGAACGAGGTGAACACGCCGATCGCGTAGAGCGGGATCAGGCGCGTGACGCTCGCCTGGAACAGCACGATCAGCAGGATCGAGAACCCCGACAGCACGACGATGCCGTTGGAGAACACGAGGCGGTCGCCGTAGCGCGTGAGCTGATGCGGCAGGAAGCTGTCGCCGGCGTGGAAGCTCGCGAGACGCGGGAAGTCGGCGTAGCTGGTGTTGGCGGCGAGCACCAGGATCAGCATCGTCGCGACCTGCAGCATGATGAACAGGACGTTGCCGACCGCGCCGGTACCGAAGGCGGCCTTGCCGACCTGTGCGAGGACGGTCACCTTCTCCGACGGGGTCCGGCACGATGTGCATGTCGGCGGCCAGGATCGACAGCCCGAAGAACATGACGCCCGAGCAGCGATCCCCATCCACATCAGGGTCGTGATGGCGTTCTTCCACTCCGGCGGCTTGAACGCGGGGACGCCGTTCGAGATGGCCTCGACGCCGGTGACGGCCGCACCGCCCGAGGCGAACGCCTTCAGCATGAGGTAGATCAGCGCGAGGCCGCCGAGCGACTGCGCGGCGGGTACGGGGAACTGCGACGCGTCGGTCGGCAGCGTCGCCGGCGAACATCTTCACGAACGACGCGGCGAGCAGGACGCCCATCATCCCGATGAAGAAGAACGTGGGGACGCGGAAGATCTTGCCGGATTCGCGGACGCCCCGGAGGTTCCCGGCCGCGATGATCGCACGAAGCCCGACCGAGATCGGCACGCGCGCAGCGGGAAGAGACCCTCGAAGACCGAGGTCAGCGCCGCGGTCCCGGCCGACACCGACACCGACACCGTGAGGATGTAGTCGGTGAGCAGCGCGACCCCGGCCACCTGCGCGGGCAGGATGCCGAAGTTGTCGCGCGTGACCAGGTACGCGCCACCGGCCTGCGGGTAGGCCTTGATCGTCTGGCGGTAGGAGAAGAGCAGGACCCCGAGGACCGCGAGCAGCGCGACCGTGAGCGGGACGACCCGGGCGAACGCAAGGGTGCCGACGCCCGCGTACAGGAGCACGCGCAGGATCTCCTCGGTCGCGTAGGCCGACGAGGAGAGGTTGTCGCTCGCGAAGACGGCGAGCGCGGTGGGCTTGCCGAGCCGCTCGTGCACCAGGCGCTCGGTCGCGAGCGGCTCGCCGATCAACCGGCGCTTCACCCGCACGTACCGATCGCTGCGCTCCGGCCGGGGTGGCGTGGATGGCGGCGCGACCGGTGGCGATGGCTCGCGTCAGCTGTCCGTCGGCGTTCTTCATGCGTCCAGCATCGACGGGGCGTCGTATGAGCTCCGTAAGGTTCCCCGAGCCTGCGTAAAGATCGCGATGGTGCTCCGGCCTCATCGACGCCGGGCGCCGGTGCGTGCAAGCTGGTGGGATGCAGTGGCCCGCCGGTTCGCGCTCGAGGGACGCCGTCGCCGTCGCGGCGGCCATCGGGCTGCCGGTGGCGGCGACCCTCGTGGCCTCCGGCGTGGATCTCGGGCCGTTCGGGCCACCCTCCCTGTACCTGCTCGCCGTGGTCCTCGCTGCCGCCGTCGGCGGCTACCGAAGCGGTCTGGCCGCCGCCGCCCTGTCCTTCCTTGGGCTGAATTACTACTTCACCGAGCCGCACCACACGCTCCGGGTGGACAAGGCCGCCGACGTCGTCGCGCTCCTCGTCTTCCTGGTCGTCGCGGTGGTAGTCGGCACGCTGCTCGCGAGAGCGCTCGCGGAGCGGCAACGCGCCGAGCGGCAGGAGGCCGAGCTCCGGCTGATCAACACGATCGCGACCCGCCTCCTGTCCATCGAGCTGTCGGCGCGGGCCGTCGCCGACCTCACGGCCTCGGTGGCCGAGCGGATGCGGCTCAGTGCCTGCTCCGTGGAGGTCGCGGGCGATCCATCGCTGTCGGGCGGGACCGGCCGGCCGGCCGGCGGCGGGCCGGTGCTCACCGTGCCGATCTCGACCGGCGACGTCTCGCTGGGAACGGTGCATGTGGAGCGGGCCGCGGGCGAGACCCTGTTCACGGTCGCGGATCGGGCGCTGCTCCAGGCCCTCGCGGGTCTGATCGGACTCGCCATCGAGCGCCGTCGCCTGGACGCCGAGGCGCGCGACGCCCGAAGCGGCGCCGAGCTCAGCGAGATCCGCGCGGCCCTGTTCTCCTCGGTCACGCACGATCTGCGGACACCGCTCGCATCGATCAAGGCCGGTATCACGGGCCTCATGGACGAATCGGTCCGGTTCGACCCGGAGGCGCGGCGGGACCTCCTGGCGACGGCGCTGGAGGAGACCGACCGGCTGAACCGCCTCGTGGACAACCTGCTGAACCTGGCCCGGGCGCGCGCCGGCGACATGACCATCGACAAGGAGCTCACCCCGTTCGAGGACGTGGTCGAGACCGTGCTCGCGAGGCTCCGCCACACCCTCGAGCCCTTCCACGTGCGCACGCTGATCCGTGAGGACGCTCCCGCCGTGTGGATCGACCCCGTTCAGATGGATCAGGCGCTCACCAACATCATCGAGAACGCCGTGCGCTACTCACCGCCGGGCGGGGAGATCCAGGTGGCCGTCACGACGCTCGGCTCCGGGATCCAGATCCGCGTCGCCGACTCCGGCCCGGGGGTCGCGCGGGAGGAGCGGGAGTCGGTGTTCGAGCCGTTCTACCGTGGGAGCGCTGCCACAGGGCGTCCGGGAAGCGGTCTCGGCCTTGCGATCGCGCGCGCGGTGGTGCTGGCGCACGGCGGCCGGATCCGGCTCGAGGACGCCCCGGGCGGAGGCGCCGCGGTCCTGATCGAGCTGCCGATCGGCGGACCGTCGGACCGGGCGGGCGCCGATCTCACGGCGACGGAGACGTCGTGACGAAGGCGCTCGTGGTGGACGACGAACCGCAGATCGTGCGTGCCCTCCGCACGAGCCTGCGCGCGAACGAGTACGAGGTCGAGAGCGCCGCGACCGGCGGAGAGGCCCTCGACCTCGCCGCCACGTGGGAACCGG
Source organism: uncultured Actinomycetes bacterium (assembly GCA_963828885.1). Classification (GTDB taxonomy): domain Bacteria; phylum Actinomycetota; class UBA4738; order UBA4738; family HRBIN12; genus JALYMB01. Next base: position 114,372 of record CAWHGC010000016.1, on the reverse strand, counting down.
ACGTGATGATCCTCGACCTTGGGCTGCCGGACCTGGACGGGATCGAAGTGATCCGGCGTCTCCGCGGCTGGACGGATCTGCCGGTGATCGTGCTGTCGGCTCGCGACGCGCGCGACGACAAGATCCGCGCCCTCGACGTCGGTGCCGACGACTACGTGAACAAGCCGTTCGCGATGGACGAGCTGCTCGCCCGGATGCGCGCCACCCTGCGCCGAACGAGGCCGGCGGCTGCGGCATCGCCCGTCCTGCGCTTCGGCGAGCTCGAGGTGGACCTCGAGCGGACCCAGGCCCGGCTGGACGGCGAGCCGCTCCGTCTCACGCCGACGGAGTGGTCCCTGCTGGAGGCCTTCGCCACGAATCCCGGCAAGCTCCTCACCCACCAGTGGATGCTGCGGCGCGTCTGGGGACGGGGCTACACGCTGGACCAGAGCCACTACCTCAGGATCTACGTGCGTCAGCTCCGCCAGAAGCTCGGCGACGACGTGACGCTCCCGCGGTTCGTGGCGACCGAACGGGGGATGGGCTACCGCTGGATCGCCGAGGAATCCTGAGCACTTCAGATCGAGGAGATGCCGTCGGTGCCGCTCGTCGACGGGGTGCCGCCGCCGACGCCCTCACCCACGATGGTCTTTCGGAGCGCCGTCTCGGAGGCCTGCGCCGTCAGCGCCACGACCTCGTCGCCGGCGGCGAGGACGGTCTCGGGCTGCGGGATCACCACGTGTCCCTCGCGCAGGATCGCGACGATCGCTGAGTCGGCCGGCAGCCGAAGCTCGAAGAGCGCCCGGCCATTGTTCGGGGACCCATCCGGCAGGGTCATCTCGACGATGGAGACGCGACCACCCTCGAGCCGGAGCAGGCGCACGAGGTCTCCGACCGTCACGGCCTCCTCGACCATGGCCGTCAGGATGTGGGGCGGGGAGACCGCGGCGTCCACGCCCCACTGGGTCGTGAAGAGCCACTCGTTCTTCGGGTGGTTCACGCGGGCGAGCACGCGCGGCACGGCGAACTCCTGCTTGGCGAGCAGCGACGTCACGAGGTTGTCCTCGTCGTCGCCGGTGGCCGCCACGACGACCTCCGCCTGAGACAGCTCGGCCTCCTCGAGCACCCATGGCTCGCAGGCGTCCCCCAACACCACCGTGACGCCCGGCGCCCACTCGCCGATCTTCTCGACGACGTCCTTGTCCTGATCGATCAGCGTGACCGTGTGCCCACGCTCGGCCAGGTCGGCCGCGAGGTGGCGGCCAACGGCTCCCGCACCGGTGACGACGACGCGCATCAGTGATCGGCCGCCGGGGCCAGGACCTCGTCCAGCATCTCGATCCCGTTCTTCGCCATGATGACTGCCAGGTAGTCGCCCTGTTGCAAGGTGCTGTCGTCCGTGGGGATCAGGCCGCCCCCACCCCGAGAGATGCCGACCACCATGAGCGTGCCGGGAACGTTGAGCGACACCGCCTTCTTGCCGACAAGGTGCGGCGGCACCGGCACCCGCATCCGCACGAGGTCTCCACCGGCGATCGTCTCGCGGAGCTCCTGGCGGTCGTGGAAGAGCATCAGCTGGATCTGTTTGACGCCCCACTTCGTCGTGGCCACCGTGGGGATGTTCAGCCGCTCGTAGATCTCGGCGCGCCGAGGGTCGTAGATCCGGGCGATCACCTTCGGCACGTGGTAATGCTCGAGGGCGACCCGCGCCGACACGATGTTGGAGTTGTCGCCGCTGGAGACGGCGACGAACCCGTCGGCCTCCTTGACGCCGGCGCCCTCCAGCACGTCGCGATCGAACCCGAGGCCGATGACTTGCCGGGCTCCGTCCCCCGGCGGGTACTTGATGAATGCCTCCGGATTCTTGTCGATCACGGTGACGTCGTGGCCGTCCTTGAGGAGGCCGATCGACAGCTCGGATCCGACTCGGCCACACCCCATGATGAGTACCCGCATACGGTCGGGAAGGGTACCCGACGGCCTCAGCACCTGCACCTACATGAACATCCGGGGGTGTCGCCGGCCCGTGGGAGCCGGGGGGACCACGTAGGATTGCGCTTCTCATGGCGATCGGCACGACGCCCACCGGCCCGTCGGGGCCCTCGAGTATCGTCAAGCGGCTCCTCGTCGGACGCGCCGTCGCCAGCTCCCGCCTCGAGCACACGCTGCTGCCGAAGTGGCTGGCGCTGCCGGTGTTCAGCTCCGACGCGCTCTCGTCGGTGGCGTACGCGTCGGAGGAGATCCTGCGTGTCCTGTTGATCGCGAGCGTCGGCGCAGCGCCCACCTGGTGGGCCGATCGCCATCGCCATCGCGCGCGCTGATGATCATCGTGGTGGCCTCGTACCGGCAGACCGTCCGGGCCTACCCGAGCGGCGGCGGCGCGTACATCGTCAGCAAGGACAACCTCGGGCAGACGCCGGGGCTTGATCGCCGCGTCGGCGCTGCTCGTCGACTACATGATGACCGTGGTGGTGTCGATCGTGGCCGGAGTCGTCGCCATCATCTCGGCGGTGCCGGGGCTCTCGCCCTACCGCGTGGAGCTCGTCGGTCGGCTTCGTCGTGCTCATCACGTTCGCGAACCTCCGCGGCGTGAAGGAGGCCGGCACGATCTTCGCGATCCCGACCTACTGTTTCATCGTCTCCATCGTCGTCATGGTCATGGTCGGCCTCGTCCAGTGCGCGACGTCCGGCTGTCCGATCTCGCATCCTGCCGCCGGGCATCCACCCGGAGCCGGACCTCGCCACGACCGCCGGCGCGGTGGGGGTGTTCGTCATCCTGCGGGCGTTCTCCTCGGGCGCGACCGCGCTCACCGGCGTCGAGGCGATCTCCAACGGCGTCCCGGCGTTCCGCCGGCCGCAGGCGAAGAACGCCGCAGAGACGCTCGCCATCATGGGCGGCATCTCCGTCGTGATGTTCCTCGGGCATCTCGTTCCTGACGACGCACATCCACGGCGATCACCATCAGCGCCGACCGCTCGGTCGTCGTCGCAGATCGCGGCGCGCCGTCTTCGGCAACTCGAGCCTTCCCTTCTACGTCGTGCAGGCGTTCACGGCCGCGATCCTGGTGCTGGCCGCGAACACCGCCTATCAGGACTTCCCGCGGCTCGCGTCGATCCTCGCACGCGACCGGTTCATGCCGGCGCAGTTCATGAACCGCGGCGACCGGCTCGTCTTCTCGAACGGGGTGCTCGGTCTGGCCCTGGGCGCCATCATCGTGATCGTCGCCTTCGACGCCGACCTGAACCGGCTGATCCAGCTGTACGTGGTCGGCGTGTTCACGTCGTTCACGCTGTCGCAGACGGGCATGGTCCGTCACTGGCTCGCGGAGCGCCACAAGGGCCGGCGGCGGCGAGAAGGGCTGGCGGTACTCGATCGTGATCAACGCGATCGGCGCCGTCACGACCGGCGTCGTGCTCGTCGTCATCACCGCCACGAAGTTCGTGGACGGCGCGTGGCTCTCGATCCTCGTGATGGCGACGATCGTTCCCGTCTTCCGGTCGGTCCACCGCCACTACCTGTCGGTGCAGCAGCAGCTCCGCCGCGGCGTGGTCGAGCCGGGACGCTTCGGGCGCGAACCGGGTCGTGCTGCTGGTGCCCGAGTCTGTCGGCCGCCACCGCCGAGGCGCTGGGATACGTGCGCAGCGTGCGGCCGCCCGAGCTCCACGCGGTCTACATCGGCCCGGACCCGGTCACGCCCGACCTCCTGGAGCGCTGGCGGACCTTCGCGGCGGCGACGCTCCGCCTCGAACGCGCTGGAGACGCAGGGCCGGCGACCTGCTCGTCGCGCGTGCGCTCGTACCTCGCCGGCATCCGGCGCGCGCCCGAGGACTTCCTCACCGTCGTCGCTGCCCGAGATCGTGCACGAGGGCACCGCCGTCTACCTGCTCCGGCAGCGGCCGCTGGTCCGGCTGAAGTCGGGCCTGCTTCGCGAGGACAACGTGGTGGTGGCCGACGTGCCCGTGTGGCGCGAGGGCCACGAGGCCGCCGCCGACGTCGCGCGGCCGCTGATCCCGCAGCGAACGGTGACGCTCGTGTTCGTGTCGGCCGTGCACGACGCCACGGTCCGGGCCGTGAACTACGCGCTGGCGCTCGGCGCCACCGAGACGCGGGCCGTGCACTTCGACCTCGACCCCGACACCTCGCGCCGGATCGAGGAGGAGTGGTTCGACCGCCGCCTGGGCATCCCGCTCGATGTCGTCGAGGCGCCGTTCCGCGACCTCACCGGCCCGATGCTGGCCGAGGTCCACCGGTACACCGCGAGGTCCGACACGCTCGTGACGGTCGTGCTGCCCGAGTTCGTCGTGCCGAAGTGGCGCTACCTGATCCTGCACAACCAGAACGCGCTGTTCGTGAAGCGGCTGTTCCTGTTCGAGGACCGCGTCGGTGCTGTCGAGCGTGCCGTTCGTGCTGCACGACGAGCTGCCGGAGACCCCGCTCCCGGCGGCCGCCGGCGACGACTAGTCCGTGACGGACTAGTCCAACGACGGGTCGGACTCGGGCGCGCCCGAGGAGGCGGGGTGCCGCTCGCCGAACCGCACGGCCGACAGCTCCGCGCCGTACAGCCACACGGACATCGCCAGGCGAAGGAAGGCGAGCATGCCGAAGAGCGACGCGACGGCGCCGTAGACGGCCGCCGCCCTCGCGATCGACCGCGAGAAGAACACGGTGCCGATCGTGAGCAGGAGCTGCCAGCCCACCGCCATCAGGACCGCGCCCGGCACGTGGTCGCGCAATCCCATGGGACCGCCGGGCGTCAGCACCTGATAGCCGGCGAGGAAGAACCCGAACCCCACCACCGTCAACAGCGCGAACGTGACGACCCACGTGAGGCCGCTCAGCGGCCCGTCGATGCGCACGCTCGCCACGAGTCCGTTCGCCGCCAGCGTCAGCAGGAGCAGCACCCCGAGCGGCACCATCGCGCCGATCGCGCGCAGCCGGCCGGCGAGCGCCGACGTGTGCAGCCCGAACACCACGCCGAGCGCCCTCGTCGCGCGGGCGGAGAGCGCCGAGGCGCTCCACACCACGCCGGCGAGACCGAGCAGTCCCAGTTGCAGGCGCGCGGCCTCGAGCGTGTCGAGCTGGCCGTTGATGAACGCATCCAGTCCCGGGATCTGCAGTTCGGCCTGCTGGATCCAGGCCGAGCTCTGGGCCTGCGGTGCGGCGAACCCCACCACCGACAGCGCGAGCAGGACCAGCGGCAGCAGCGCCAGGAACGCCGTGAACGTGAGCGCCGCCGCCTGCGTCCCGAGGTTGTCCCCCACGGCCTTCGCCCGCACGGCGAACGCGACCCGGATCGTGCTGCGGACCCGCTGCTGGACGCCGGACGGCAGCCGCGACAGGAGTCCCTCGCCGGCTCGGCGGCTCCACGCCGCCAGCCGCTCGGCGGCTCCCCGCGCCCGCGCGGCCGCCCCGTGCGCTAGGTTTGCCATCGAGCACGACAGCTTCTCACGGAGGGGGAACGACCCGGATGAACATCCGACCCGCCACGCGCGAGGACGCCGAGTTCCTGAAGACGATGCTGTTCGAGGCCGCCCGCTGGAACCCCGACTGGCCCTTCGAGCCCATGGAGACCGTGCTGGCCGAGCCCATGCTCGTGCGCTACCACGAGGACTGGGGACGTCCCGGGGACGGCGGCGCGGTCGCCGAGCTCGACGGCGTGCCGGTCGGCGCCTGCTGGTACCGCGTGTTCACGGCCGACGAGCCCGGCTACGGCTTCGTCGACGAGAAGATCCCGGAGCTCGGCCTCGCGGTCCAGCCGCTGCACCGGCGCAAGGGGATCGGTGAGGCGCTGCTGCGCGCCGCGAAGGTGCAGGCGCGCGAGGAGGGCTACCAGGCCCTGTCGCTGTCGGTCGCCGCGCACAACCGCAGCCGCATGATGTACCAGCGGTCGGGCTTCGAGAAGGTGGCCGAGGACGGCGACTCCTGGACGATGGTCGCGAACCTCTAACTGTCGTCTCCTGGCTCTGGCTCGCGACCCGGCCCATCCTGCTGCCTGCTGCGCCCGGAGCGCGTCGAGCGCGGCGTACTCGGCCCGCACCGTGCGCCGGCGTCGCGACGACGTAGATGACGCCCAGCACCAGGATCGCCCCCGCGATCAGCCAGGAGAAGGGTTGGAGGGCCTGCTTCGACCTTCACCCAGTTGTCGCCGGCCCGGTAGCCGAGCCACGCGATGACCGACACGAACGGCAGGCAGCCGAGCACCGTGTACACCGTGAACCTCACCGGGTTCATGCGCGCGATGCCGGCCGGCAGCGAGATGAAGGTCCGGATCACCGGCAGGAGCCGCCCGAAGAAGACGGCCGCCTCCCCGTGCCGCTCGAACCAGTCGTGGGCGCGGTCGACCTCGTGCGGGCGCACCAGGAGCGAGCGGCCGAACCGGTCCAGGAGGGGCCGGCCGCCGACGGCACCGCCGGCGTAGGCGAGCCACGACCCCGCGAGGTTCCCGGCCACGCCGGCGAGGATCACGAGCACCAGGTCCAGCTCCTGGCCGGGCCCGGCGAAGCCGGCGCTCGCGAGGGCCCCGCCGAACAGCATCGTGACCTCGCTGGGGATCGGGATGCAGGCCGATTCCAGCAGCATGAGCAGGAAGATGGCCAGGTAGCCGTAGTCGAGGATCCACCGCGTGACGGTGTCGCTGAAGATGGCGAGCAGGGCGGGCTCCGAGCGCTCGGGGTGGTCGTTCGAGCCTAGCAGCGGGGGTGGGGCGGGCAGCGGCCGGGAATATGTGGACCCTGTGGAGACGTTCCCCCGGCTCCAGACGGCCAGAACGCTGCTCACGATGGGCGGCGAGTCGCTCGGAGGCACGGCCTACCGGCCCCGGTTGCACCGAGTGGTACCGTCCCCGCCCGGAGGCACCCGTTCGATCGCAGCCCTCCGCCTCCCGAGTAGAAGGAATCGAGTACCGACATATGTCCGGAACCCTTGTGGTCGTGGAATCGCCCTCGAAGGCGAAGACGATCGAGAAGTATCTCGGCGGTGAGTACACCGTCCGCGCCTCGTACGGGCACATCCGCGACCTGCCCAAGAGCGAGCTCGGCGTCGACGTGGACCACGACTTCGGCGTCACCTACGTGGTGCCCGACGACTCGAAGAAGCACGTCCAGGAGCTGAAGCGGGCCCTGAAGAACGCCGACGACCTGATCCTCGCCACGGACTACGACCGCGAGGGCGAGGCCATCGCGTTCCACGTGGCCACGCTGCTGGGGGAGGACCCCGCCAGCGCCAAGCGCGTCACGTTCACGGAGATCACCAGGGACGTGATCCTCGAGTCGTTCCAGCACCCGCGCGCGATCGACCTGCGGCTGTTCGACGCCCAGGAGGCCCGCCGCGTCCTGGACCGCCTGGTCGGCTACCAGATCAGCCCGATCCTGTGGCGCCGGGTCCGCCCCGGCCTGTCGGCCGGCCGCGTGCAGTCGGTCGCCGTCCGGCTGATCGTCGAGCGCGAGCGCGAGATCCAGGCCTTCGTGCCGATCGAGTACTGGAGCGTCGACGTCCGCCTCACGCCCGAGGACCCCGAGCAGCCCTTCACGGCCCGGCTCACCGAGATCCCCGAGGGCAAGCTCGCCTCCGCGCCCGACAAGAAGGGCGTGCACCTCGCGGCCGAGGCCGACGCCGCCGGGCACGTCGAGCGGCTGCGCGACGCGCGCTACCGCGTGTCGAAGGTGGAGCAGAAGGAGCGCAAGCGCTCGCCGGCGCCGCCGTTCACGACCTCGACGCTGCAGCAGGAGGCCGCCCGCAAGCTCGGGTACGGCGCCCGCCGCACGATGTCGATCGCCCAGCGCCTGTACGAGGGCGTCGACCTGCCCGGCGAGGGCACGGTCGGCCTCATCACGTACATGCGAACCGACTCCGTCACGATCGCCGACTCCGCGCTGCGCGAGATCGCCGAGCTCGTGAAGAGCGAGTACGGCGAGGCGTACACGATCGCCGAGCCGCGCCGGTTCAAGACCCGGGCGCGCAACGCGCAGGAGGCGCACGAGGCGATCCGCCCCACGAGCGTGCTGCGCTCGCCGGCGCGCGTGGCCTCCACCCTCGACCGCGACCAGCTCCGCCTGTACACCATGATCTGGCAGCGCACGATGGCCTCGCAGATGGCGGAGGCGCGCTTCAACCAGGTCGGCGTCGACATCGAGGCGGTCGGCCGCACGACGGTTCCACCTACGGGCTGCGCGCCACCGGGCAGACGCTGATCTTCGACGGGTTCCGCCGGGTGTACTTCGAGGGCCGCGACGACGCGCCCGACGAGGACGCCGAGTCCATGCTGCCCGAGCTCACGGCCGAGCAGGCGCTGCGCATGCTCGAGGTCCTGCCCGAGCAGCACTTCACGCAGCCGCCGCCGCGCTTCACGGAGGCCTCGCTCGTGAAGACGATGGAGGAGCTCGGCATCGGCCGGCCGTCCACGTACGCGTCCACGATCGGCACGATCCAGGAGCGCAAGTACGTCCGGCTGGAGGACAAGCGGTTCTACCCCGAGGACGTCGGCATGGTCGTCACCGACAAGCTGATCGAGCACTTCCCCGACATCGTCGACGTGAACTTCACGGCGTACATGGAGAAGGAGCTCGACGACATCGCCGAGGGCGACCTCGCGAAGGTGCAGATGCTCGAGGAGTTCAACGGTCCCGTTCACGCGGGCCCTCGAGAAGGCCGAGGACTCGTTCGAGCGGTTCAAGGAGGAGCTCGACGAGCTGTGCCCCCTGTGTCCGACCGAGGGGCGCGAGCCCGGCAAGCTCGAGGTCAAGCTCGGCCGCTTCGGCAAGTTCATCGGCTGCACGAACTACCCGGAGTGCCGCTACATCCGCAACATGGACGGCAGCGAGCGTCCCGAGCCGGAGATGCTCGACGAGACCTGCCCGCAGTGCGGGACGCACAAGCTGCAGCGGCGCGTCGGCCGGTTCGGGCCGTTCGTCGGGTGCAGCGGGTACCCGGACTGCACGTACATCAAGAAGGACCCGCCGAAGACGATCGGCGTCACGTGCCCGCAGTGCAAGCAGGGCGAGCTGATCGAGAAGCGGAGCCGCTTCGGCACCACGTTCTTCAGCTGCGACCGGTACCCGGAGTGCGACTTCGCCGTCGGCAACCCGCCGGACGCCGACCACCCGTGCCCCGAGTGCGGTTCGCTGCTGCTGCGCCGCCCGAAGTCGCTGCGCTGCTGGAACTGCGGCGCCGAGCTGGATCTGGAGTACAACGTGACCAAGTCCGGCGACGTGGAGGAGGAGGCCGCCGCCCGCGCGGCGAAGGCGACGGCGAAGGCCGCGCGCGCCGCCGCCAAGCAGAAGAAGGCGCCGGCGAAGAAGACGACCGCGAGGAAGAAGACCGCGGCGAAGAAGAAGAAGCCGGCGACGAAGAAGCCGGCGACGGTCCCCGCCCAGGCTGCCCGCAATCTCCAGCCGACCCCCGCCCCCGAGCCCGCCGTGGAGGGCTAGGGAGCGGTGTCCAGCTTCGCCGACGAGGTCGCTGCGCTCCGCGGGACCCGGTCGGCGACCCTCAGGGATCTCCTGAGCCTCCACGCGTTCCAGCGGCTGCTGGCCGCCATGACGATCTCCTCGCTCGGGGACTGGGTGGGGTTCACGGCGGTGGTGGCGCTCGTGACGCGGCTGGCCTCGTCCTCCGACACCGCGGCGCTCGGCGCCGTCGCCGCCGTCATGACGGCGCGCACGCTGCCCGCGATCCTGTTCGGCCCGTTCGCCGGCGCATTGGTCGACCGTCTCGACCGGCGCAAGATCATGATCGCCGCCGACATCGGCCGCGGCACGATGTACGCGCTGATGCCGTTCCTCCCCTCGGTCTTCCCGATCCTCGTCCTCTCGTTCTTCATCGAGTGCCTGTCGCTGCTGTGGACGCCGGCGCGCGACGCGAGCCTGCCGAACCTGGTGCCGCGCCGGCAGCTGGCGAACGCGAACTCGCTCGGGCTGCTGAGCTCCTACGGCACGCTGCCGCTCGGCGGCGTCGTGGCCCTCGTGCTGGCGACCGTCTCGACGGCGATCGGGCAGCAGATCCCCTACTTCCACACGCACACCGAGTCGCTGGCCCTGTGGCTGGACGCCGGCACGTTCGCGTTCTCCGCGTACATGGTCTCGGGGGTGCCGCTGCGCGGCCCGACCGGGACCGTCGCCGCGCGGCTGGACCTGAAGAAGGTCTGGATCGACATGAAGGAGGGCGTCCGCTTCCTGTTCACGAACCCGCTCACGCGCGCGATGGCGCCGGGCATCCTCGCGGCGTTCATGGCGACCGGCGCCGTGCTCTCGCTCGGGTCGACGTTCGCCGCCAACACGCTGGGCGCCCGGACGGCCGGGTGGCCGATCCTCGTGACGGCGTTCGGCCTCGGCATGGCGACCGGCATCGTGTCGCTCAACTTCGCCGCCAAGATGCTCGACCGCGAGTTCGTCTTCAGCTCGTCGTTCCTGCTGGCGTCGGTCGCGCTCGTCCTGCTCGCCGTCATGCCGAACATCTCGACGGCGGCGCTGTCGACCGCGGGGCTGGGTCTCGCGACCGGCGTGATGTGGGTGACCGGCTACACGCTGCTGCAGGAGAACGTGGCCGACGAGTTCCGCGGACGCACGTTCGGGTCGATCACGGTCGTGTCGCGACTGTCGCTCCTGCTGTCGCTGACGGTGTTCCCGACCCTCGCGATCGCGTACGGCAAGCACTCCTTCTACGTGGGCGGACAGCGCATCGACCTGTCGGGCACGCGCCTGGCCCTTCTGACGGCGGGGGTGGGCGTTATCCTCGCCGGATGGTTCACACGATCCGGCCTCAGACGGCTCCGGCTGGCTAGGCCGAAGGCGCTGTCCCTCGTGCCCAAGCTGAAGCGCCCGCCGGCGACCGGACTGTTCATCGCGTTCGAGGGCGTCGAGGGCGCCGGCAAGGGCACGCAGGTGAAGCTGCTGGAGGAGTACCTGCGCTCGCTCGGCCACGACGTGCTCGTCACGCGCGAACCCGGTGGGACCGATCTCGGGGAGCAGCTGCGCGCGATGCTGCTCGACCCGCAGACCGGCAACGTCGACGCGCGCACCGAGGCGCTGCTGTTCGCCGCCAGCCGCTCCCAGCACGTGGCGACCGTGATCCGGCCGGCCCTGGCCGCCGGCAGGATCGTGATCTGCGACCGGTACGTCGACTCGTCGCTCGCGTACCAGGGCTGGGCGCGCGGCCTGGGCGAGCAGGACGTGCTGACGCTGAACGTCTGGGCGACGCAGGGCCTGTTCCCCGACCTCGTGATCCTGCTGCACGTCGAGCCCGAGCTCGGCCTGCTGCGCTCGACGGAGGCGCCCGACCGGATGGAGCTCGAGGGCGGGGACTTCCACGCGAAGGTGGCCGACGCCTTCCTGAAGATCGCCGAGGAGCACCCGGAGCGGTTCGTCGTCATCGAGTCGGACAAGGAGCCGGCGCTGGTCGCCGACGAGGTCCGCGCCGCCGCCGAGCGGCTGCTGCGGGACCGGGCCGACGGGAACGGCCAGGGCGGCGCCCATGGGTAGCCCGGTCCTCGAGCGCGTGCCGGGGCAGGAGCACGCGATCGCGTTCCTCGTGCAGGCGGCCGCCCGCCCGCACCACGCGTACGTGCTGGCCGGACCGGAGGGCTCGGGCAAGTCGCTGGCCGCTCGCGCGTTCGCCGCCGCGCTGCTGTGTCCCGACGGCGGCTGCGGCGAGTGCCGCGCGTGCCGGCTCGCGCTGGAGGACCACCACCCGAACGAGTTCATCGTCGAGCCCGAGGGCCGCGACATCCACGTCGACACGATCCGCGAGGAGGTCTGGCACCCCGCGTACCGGACGGCGCCCGAGCCCGGCCGCAAGGTCTTCCTGATCCGCGAGGCCGACCGCCTGTCGCCGGCGGCCGCCGACACGCTGCTGAAGGTGCTGGAGGAGCCGCCGGCCGACGCCGTGCTGCTGCTGCTGTCGGCGCGCGCGCACGAGCTGCCGGACACCGTGCTGTCGCGCTGCCACGTCGTCACGTTCACGGCGCTGGCCGAGTCCTTCGTCGTCGACGCGCTCACGCAGGAGGGCGTCGAGCCCACGCGGGCGCGGCTGGCGGCGCGGCTGACCGGCGGCAACATGGGCCGGGCGCGGCGCCTCGCGAACGACCCCCAGGGGCTGGCGTTCCGCGACGCCGCGCAGGAGGCCGTCCGGCTGGCCGCGCAGGGCCCGGCCGGCTCGCTCGCCGCCGCCGAGGTCGTGCTGGAGGCCGCGAAGGCCTACAAGGCCGGCCTGAAGAACGAGCTCGAGGCCGAGCTCGCCCCGTTCCTCGACGAGAAGGGGCGTCCCGAGGAGGCCTACCGGGGCGCGATCCGCCGGATCGAGATCCGGCACAAGCGCCGCGAGCGCCGGTCCGAGCGCGACTACGTGGACTGGGTGCTGCTCGCGGTCTCGTCGCTGCTGCGCGACCGGATCGCGTCGGCGGTCGGTGGCGGCGACGAGCTGCTGCTGAACCCCGACCTCGTGCCGGACGACTCGCTCGGCGTGCCGCGCGCGGCGGCCGGTCTGTCCGGCGTCGAGGCCGCCCGCGCCGCCCTCGCCGAGGATTTCAACCTCAACACGCGGCTGCTCCTCGAGCAGGCCTTCCTGCGCCTGGGCGAGCTCGCGGCCTAGGGGGCTCAAGTAGCGAAGCGATAGCCCCCGAGAAGGTCGTTGCGCCGCACCGCCGATTGTGGTGCCTGCACCACTGTCGTCGGGTCCGGGCGCTGGCACCCTGGAAGGTGAGATGACCGTTCGAGTGCTGATCGTGGACGACCAGGAGCCGTTCCGGGTGGCGGCCCGCATGGTCGTGGACATCACCGACGGCTTCGAGGTCGTCGGCGAGGCCGAGACCGGCGAGGACTCGGTGCGCATGGCCGAGGAGCTGGCGCCCGACCTCGTGCTGATGGACGTGAACCTCCCGGGCATCAACGGCCTCGACGCCACCCGGCAGATCCTGGCCGGGTCGAACCCCGTCGTCGTGCTGCTGCTGTCCACGTACGAGGAGGAGGAGTACGCGCCGCGTGCCGCCGAGTGCGGCGCCGCCGCGTACATCCCGAAGTCCGCGTTCGGCCCCGACCGGCTCGAGGCCGCCTGGGAGGCGGCCGCTCCCGCCGCCGGTTAGACCGGCACCTGTCCCTGACCGTGGTGCCGGCACCCGGCGCCGACGTCACCGTCAGCGAGCCGCCGATCGCCTCGACGCGGTCGGCCATGCCCCGGAGCCCCGTGCCGTGCGCGGCCGTCGCCGGATCGAACCCGGCGCCGTCGTCGGCTGATCTCGAACGTCAGGTGTCCGTTGCGACTGCGCGAGCCGAACCTCGACGCGCGAGGCCGACGCGTACTTCGCGATGTTGCTCAACGCTTCGAGCGAGCAGAAGTAGACGGCGGCCTCGACCTCGGGTGTGTAGCGGCCGACGCCGCTCGCGTCCAGCGTGACGGGCACCGTCGACTTGCGCGCCTGACCGTCGAGCGCGGCCGGCAGTCCCTTGTCGGCCAGCAGCGGCGGGTAGATCCCGCGCGCGAGGTCGCGCAGGTTCTCGAGGGCCTCGCCGGCCTCCGCCTGGAGCTGGCCGAGGAGCTCGTGCGCCGCCGCGGTGTCGCGGTCGACCACCGTGTCGGCGAGCCGGAGCTTCACCGCCAGCGCCACGAGCTGCTGCTGCGCGCCGTCGTGGATGTCGCGCTCCAGCCGCTTGGCGCGCTCGTCCTGCGCGCTCACGATCCGCCGGCGCGAGGCGCGGAGGTCCTCGACCAGGCGCACGTTGCGCAGCGCGAGGCCCGCCTGCGACGCGAGGCCGTTCACGAGTCGCTCCTTCGTCGGATCCATCGGATCGTTGGCCGGCAGGCGGAGGGTGATGGCGCCGAGGAGGTCGCCCTGGTGCGTGACGGGGAAGACGGAGGCCCCGTCCACGTGCGGCAGCTCGTCGCCGGTGACGGCGATCGCGCCGGTGTCCTCGAGGTCGTCCGGCCACGCGGCGACCGGCGCCAGGGTCCGCTCCCTGCGCAGCCAGACCCGCGTCTCCGACGCGCCGGTGCTGGCCGCCAGCAGCTGTGCCATCCGCGGCAGGACCTCGTCGATCGAGTACGTCTCGCCGACGCGCTCGGAGAACTCGCTCAGCACCTCGAACGGCGTCGCGCGCTTGCCGTACACGAGCCGGTCCGCCACCTTGCGCGCCCGGTGCCGCACGGGGTTGAACGTCAGCACGAACAGGATCGCGGCGAAGATCGCGCCGAGGCCGCTGAGCGCCGCGAGGCCGAGCCCCAGCAGGTACAGCCCGGTGAGGAACAGCGCGACGATCGTGAAGACCGCCGTCTTCTTCACCACGAGGTCGAGGTCGTACAGCCGGTACTTCAGCACGGCGACGGCCGTCGCCACCGGGATCCCCAACGCCAACGACAGGATGAACAGCAGCCAGGTGAGATCGCCGATGGTCGTGCTCTCGCCCGCCTGTACCCCGGCGTTCCCCGCGAACGCGAGGAAGAAGAAGAACACCGTGACCATGCCGACGTACGCGAGCCACCGGATCTGCTGCCGCTCCTCGCCGCGTGAGCGGCGGTACCGCACGAACAACGAGACGGCGGCGAGGATCGACGACACGACGGCGAGGATGCCCGCCACGGCGGCCACCGGCCCCCAGAACGCGTCCGAGCCGATCGCAGCGACGTTGGGGACCGTGACCCCGTTCTGGACCTCGATGTCGGCGGGCCGCAGCATCGTGGAGATGAGCGCCACGGTCATCCCCGCGGCCAGTCCCCACGCGACGATCCGCCATCGTCGTGAGGGAAGGCGACCGTCGGGGAAGAGCAGGAGCGTCAGCGCGATCTGGGAGACCGGGACGAGGAACAGCCAGTTCGCCAGCCACGCCGCCCACTGTCGCGCCCGGCAGGGAGCCGGGGGCGACGACCAGCGCATGGGAAGCGTATTCCGCGGCGAGGAAGCCGGCCGGCAGCGAGGTCCCGACGATCAGGAAGCCCCACCCGATCCAGTTCCCGGGCTGGTGCGCGGCGAGCACGGAGCCGACCACGAGGTAGGTCACCATCGCGATCACGACCGGCACGATGAAGACCAGGTCCCCGGCGCCGTAGAGCGATCGATCCAGGATCGTCAGCCAGAGCGTCGCGGCGAGCATGAGCGCCGCCACGATGCGAAGGACGAGCGAGATCCGCCTCGCCGTCCGGGTGGTCATCGGGCGGTCGCGGCTCACGGCGCGCGCCACCGGTACCAGGCCGCGGATGACGGTCCCGCTGCCGGGCGCGCTCTGCACCGTCAGGTCCCCGCCGATCGCGTCGAGCCGGTCCGCCATCCCGTGCAGGCCGGTGCCGTAGCCGGTGACGGCCGGGTCGAACCCCGCGCCGTCGTCTCGCACCGTGAACGAGAGGTGACCGTTCTCCTGGGCCAGGCTGACCTCGGCGGCGTGGCCCCGGCGTACTTCGCGACGTTGTTCAGGGCCTCCAGGGAGCAGAAGTACACCGCCGCCTCGATCTCCTGCGGGTAGCGCCCGACACCCTCGGAGGAGACCGTGACCGGCAGCGCCGCCTTCCTCGCCTGGGCCTCGAGCGCGGCCGTCAGTCCCTGGTCGGCCAGCAGCGGCGGGTAGATGCCGCGCGCGAGGTCGCGGAGGTCCTCGAGCGCGGTCGTCGCGGCGGCCTGCAGTCCGTCGAGCATCGGTCCGGCCTTCGCCGGGTCGCGGTCGACCATCGTGCGAGCCAGCTTCAGCTGCACGGCGAGCGCCACCAACTGCTGCTGCGCGCCGTCGTGGATGTTGCGCTCGATCCGGCGACGCTCCTCGTCCTGCGCGGCCACGAGCCGCTGGCGCGAGGCCCGCAGGTCCTCGATCAACCGGACGTTGCGCAGCACCAGACCGGCCTGGGCCGCGAGGTCGCGCACGAGCTTGGACTTCGACGGGTCCATCGGGTCGCTCGCCGGCATCCGCAGGCTGATCGCGCCGAGCAGCTCTCCGCGGTCCCGGATCTCGAACGCGTCCTCGTCGGGGAAGGGCGGCAGGGCCTCCCCGGGCGCGGGGATGGGGTCGCGCGCGAGCTCGTTCGGCCACGAGGCCTCGGGCACGCAGCTCGCCGGCGACGCGCAGCCAGACGGTCGTCGCATCCGCACCCGTGCCCTGTGCCAGCAGGCGCGCCATGCGCGGCAGCACGTCGTCGGTGGCGTAGGTGTCGCCGACCCGCTCGCCGAACGAGGAGAGCACCTCGTAGGGCGTCGCCCGCTCGCCCAGCACCAGCCGGTCGGCGAATCGCCGGGCGCGACGGCGGACCGGATCGAACGCGAGGGCCACGACCGCCGCCGCCACGAGCGGGAACGCGTCGAACCCGCTGCTCGACGACACGCCGCGGATCGCGAGCGGGATGCCGACGGCGACGACGGCGTACACGATCGTGATGGCGCCCGCGACGACCGCAAGCACGACGGTCTTTCGCACCACGATGTCGAGGTCGTACAGGCGGTACTTCAGGATCGCGACCCCGCAGGCGGCCGGGATCCCCAGGGCGAGGCTCGCGAACATCAGGTTGAACAGGATGTTGCCGACGGCGTCGGGTGCCCCTGCCGCGCCGGCGACGAACGTCACCGCGAGGGTGATGAGGAACGTCACGCCCACGAGGCGGAGCCAACGGATCTGCTGTCTGGTCTCGGCCTGGGCACCTCGATACCGAACCACCAGCGCGGCGCACGCCAGCACTGCGCTGATCATGAGCCCCAGCGAGCCGACGACGGTCAGGGCACCGACGATGCCCGACAGACCGGGGAGGCCCAGCGGGTTGTTCACGTGGACGGTCTCCAGATGCGCCTGGGATCCCGTCATCCTTCCGGGCGTGAGCGCGAACGAGACCGTGGTGATCGCCGTCGAGACGACGGTGAGGATGAGCGCGGGCCGCCACCGCCGCGAGGGCAGGTGCCCGTCCGGGTAGAGCAGGAAGATGTAGATGAACGAGCTGATGGCCACCGGCAGCAGCCACCGGTCGAGCCAGGCCGCCCAGATCCCGAGTGGCAGCGTGCCCGGCCGGTCCACCAGTGCGGTGGTCGCGTACACCCCGGCGGTCAACGAGAGCGACATCAGGAGCGGGATCAGCAGGAGCAGCCACCCGATCGTGTTGCCCGGATCGCGGCGCACGATCGCGCGCCCGATCGCGAGGTAGAAGCCGAGGCCCACGGCGATGCCGATGATGTAGCCGATGTCGCCCGGGTCGTCGCTGGTCACGCGGCGGAGCGGCGGGAACGACGACACGAGCATCAACAGGAGCGTCGTGATCGCGACGGCGTTCGCCACCCGGCCGGCGGTGCGCTGGGTCACGGGGCCGGCTCCATCGCGCGAGCGGGGATCCGCCCGGTCACGGTGGTGCCGGCGCCCGGGGCGCTCGTCACGAGCAGCTCACCCTCAAGGGCGTCCACGCGGTCCTGCATGATCTGCAGGCCCATGCCCCGGTCGGTGGTCGCCGGATCGAACCCCGCCCCGGCGTCGACGACCTCGAACGTGAGGATCCGTGGCCCGGCCGACAGCCGCACGACGGCCGCCGTGTCGCCGGCGTGACGCAGGACGTTCTGCAGCGCCTGGAGACAGCAGAAGTACACGCACGCCTCGGTCTGGTCGTCGAAGCGCAGGCCGGCGAGACCGGGGGAGGCCTCGATGGTCGCGCGGACGCCGACCTTGCGGATGTGGGCGTCGAGCGCCGGCACGATGCCCTGGTCGGCCAGCAGCGGCGGGAAGATGCCGCGCGCGAGGTCGCGCAGTCCCTCGAGCGTGTCGTTCGCGCGCTCGCCCAGTCGGTCGAGCTCGCCCATGGCCGCGTCGGGGTCCCGGGCGGCGAGGTCGCGGGCCTCCGCGACGCCGTCCGCGATGGCGGTGAGCTGTCGCCGCGGGCCCTCCCGGATGTCGCGCTCGAGGCCGCGCCGCTGCGCGTCCCGCGCCGTCACCAGCCGCTGCCGCGAGGTCTTCAGCTGGTCGGCCTGCACGGCGAGCTCCTCGAGCCGGGCCTCGAGCTCGTCGGTGAGGCGCACGTTGTGCAACGCGAGGCCGGCCTGCGCGGCCAGATCCTGGAGCAGCGCCTCCTCGGCCGGCCGCAGGGCGTCGCCCGGCGCCTTCGTGACGGCGATCTCGCCGATCGGCTCGCCCAGGTGGCGGACCTCGATCGCGCGCGTCGGCACCGACGCCGGCGCGTCCTCGGGCCAGGTCACCACGCGCTCGCCGCCGCCGGGCAGGAACAGCCGGACGCGGCCGGCCTCGGCGCCGACGCCGCGCGCGGCCGCCTCGGCCATCTGCGGCAGCGCCTCGCCGACCACCAGCGTGCCGGCCATCCGGTGCGAGAAGTCGGCCATCACCTCGTAGGGGGTCGCCCGCCGGCCGTACACGAGCCGGTTCGCGATCCGTCTGGACCCGGCGGCGCACCGGCTGGAACGCGAGGGCCACCACCGCCGTCGCCGCGATCTGCAGCCCCGGGTTCGCACTGTCGCCCTGGCCCAGCAGCGCCCCGAGTCCGACGACGATGCCCACGTACACGGCCGTGATGAACACGGCGAGCGCGCCGAACACGACGGCGCGGTTGAGCACGACGTCGATGTCGTACAGCCGGTACTTCAGGATCGCGATGCCGCACGCGATCGGGACGAACGCCAGCAGCAGGCCCATGACGGCGTCGGTCCACGAGCCGTTCCCGTGATCGACCGGCAGGGCGACCCAGACCACCAGCAGGACGCCGGCGAACATCAGCCACTTCAGCTGCTGTCGCTCGTCGCGGCTGCCGCGCGCGGTACCGCACGAAGAGGGAGGCGACGCTCAGCGCGGCGGCCGCGAGGAACACGAAGACCGCAGCGAACTCCTTCGCCACGTCGAAGAACGCGGCGAGTCCGGGCGTGGTGTACGGGATTCGGCACCGGGCGGCCGAGGACGTCGGTGTAGTCCGCCGTCTGCAGCGCGAAGGACACCGACATCGCGACGATCGCCGGCGACCGCGACCAGGGCGACCGGCCGCCATCGGGGTGAGGGCAGGTGGCCGTCCGGGAACAGCAGGAAGGCGAAGGTCAGCAGCACGCCGAACGGTGGCACCCACATCCAGTTGGAGAGCCACTCGGCGATCCGCGCGCCGGGCAGCGAGCCCGGGTTCGTGACGAGGCCGTAGCGCGCGTAGTCGGCGTGACAGCCGCCGAAGAGGATCATCGTGACGGCCAGTCCCGAGGTAGATCCAGCCCAGCGGGTTCCCCGGCCGGTTCGAGGCGACGAACGCGCCGACGACCGCGATCGATCCGAACGCCAGGAACTGCGACACGTCGCTGAGGGAGAAGGTGCCACCGTTCGCGATCCGCAGGGGGACGACGGCGACGGCGCCGGCGAGCGCCACCGCGCAGATCCCCCACGCGAGCCGAGCTGCGGTCCTCGAGGTCATGCGAACACCACCGCCGGCACGTGCCCGCTGACGACCGTGCCGGAGCCCGGCGTCGACGCGATGTCGACGGAGCCGCCGAGCGCCGCGAGCCGGTCGGCCATGCCCTGCAGCCCCGAGCCGGACCTCGACGCCGCCGTGTCGAAGCCCACGCCGTCGTCGCGGACCTCGAACGTGAGGTTCGCGCCCACGTGGCCCAGGCGGACGTCGATGCGGGCGGCCTGCGCGTACTTCGCCGCGTTCTGGATCGCCTCCAGACAGCAGAAGTACACGGCGGCCTCCGTCTCGATCGGCTGGCGGTCCACGCCGTCGGCGTCGACGACGACGGGGATCGAGCCGACGCGCACCTGCGACTCGAGGGCCGCCGCGATGCCGCGCTCCTCCAGCACCGGCGGGTAGATGCCGAGCGCGAGGGAGGACAGGGTCTCGATCGCCTCGTCGACCTCGGCGCCCAGCTCGCCCAGCATCGAGGCGGCGCGGGCGGGGTCCTTCGACAGCATCCCGCGGACCAGGCGCAGCTTGACGGCGAGCGCGACCAGATGCTGCTGCGCGCCGTCGTGGATGTTGCGCTCCAGCCGCCGGCGCTCGGCGTCCTGCGTCGTCACGATGCGCTGGCGCGAGGCTCGCAGCTCCTGCGAGCGGCGGGCGATCTCGTCCAGCCGGGTCTGGAGCTCGGCCGTCAGCCGCACGTTCGCCAGCACGAGGCCCGCCTGCCCGGCGAGGTCGTCCAGCAGCGATGCCTCGGCCGGCGTCAACGCCTCTCCGGGCGGCCGCGTGACGGTGACGGCTCCCAGCAGCTCGTCGCCGTGGCGGACCGGCACGGTGCGCCGCCGTCCCCGGGAACTCCGGCAGCTCCTGCCCGGCCATCGGCGACGGGCGCGGCGGTCCGGTCGGCGGCCGGCCACGCGCCGCGCTCGTGCAGCGTGTCGCCGACGCGCAGCCAGACGCCGACGCGCTCGGCGCCCGTGCCCTCGGCGATCACCCGGGCCGTGCGCGGCAGGACGTCCTCGGTGGCGTACGTGCCGGCGATCCGCTCGCTGAACCGCGACAGCACCTCGTACGGCGTCGCGCGCTCGCCGTACACGAAGCGGTTCGCCACGCGCTGCACGCGCACGCGCACGGGCTCGAACAGCAGCGCGACGATCGCCGTCGCCGCGATCGACAGGGCCGGGTTCGTCGTCGTCGCGCCGATCGCCGCGCCCAGCAGCACCACGACCGCCACGTACACGACGCCGATGAAGGCCGCCAGCGCGCCGAACACGATCGTCTTGTTGATGACGAGGTCGATGTCGTACAGGCGGTACTTCAGGACCGCGATGCCGATCGCGATCGGGATCAGGGCGAGCGCCGCGAGCGACAGGTTCTGCCACGACCACCAGCCAGTTGGGGTCGGGTCCGCTGCCCTTCAGCGACCGAGGCCACCATCACGCCGGCGTAGGTGAACGCCGCGACGGCCGCCGCGTACGCGAGCCACTTCATCTGCTGCCGCTCCACGCCGGCCGACCGCCGGTAGCGCTGCACGAGCGCCACCATCGACCCGAGCATGCCGATGGGGATGATGAGGAGACCGATCAGCAGCACGCCCTTCGAAGGATCGCAGCGCCTCGATGCCCAGTGGGTTCGACACGGTGGGATAGCCGCTGTCCTCGAACGTCCCGGGCGCCAGCAGGAGCACGAGGCCCACGACCGTCATCCCGATGCCGATCGTCCACGCGAACCACCGCCACCGTGGCGACGGCAGGTGACCGTCTGGGAAGAGCAGGATCAGGAAGGTGCCGGTGAGCCCGATCGGCGGGAGCCACGTCGGCTGCGACAGCGCGATCAGCACGTCGGCGTTGGACCAGCCGTGATCGAAGCCGTACTGGCCGAACGCGTTGAGCAGGTCGCCGGCCGACCAGGAGAGTCCGATCAGCAGCACCAGCCACCCGATCGCGTTGCCGGGGCGGCGCGTCGTGATGAGCACGCCGATCACGTCGAAGGCGAGGATCATCAGGACGAAGGGGAGATTCGCGAGGAGGCTGGCGCCGCCCCAGTCGCCGGTGTTCGGCTTCAGCGTGACGTAGCCGACGAGCGTGGCCAGCCACGCTCCCGAGCGCGAGGCCGAAGATCGCCCACGCCAGCCACACCCGGCGGTCGCGCGTCACGGGCTCACCTCCGCGGCCGCCGGCGCCCGCAGGAGGGGTACCCGCCCGATCACGGTCGTGCCGGCACCGGGGGCGGAGCGGATCTCGAGGATGCCGTCGAGGGCGGCGAGCCGATCCGACATGCCCTGCAGGCCCGAGCCGTGGGCCTCGGCGTCGGTGTCGAAGCCGTCGCCGTCGTCGCACACCTCGAACCGGAGCTCGCCGGCACCGTCGCGGAGCCGGATCGTCACGTGCGAGGCTCGCGCGTACTTCGACACGTTCTGGAGGGCCTCGAGGCAGCAGAAGTACAGGGCCGACTCCATCTCCGGGGCATGCCGCCCCACGGTGCCCTCGAGGGTGACGGGCACCGGCGCCCTGCGCGCCTGCCCCTCCAGGGCCGCCGCGATCCCCTTGTCGGCCAGCAGCGGCGGGTAGATGCCGTGCGCGAGGTCGCGCAGCGTCTGCAGCGCGTCGTTCGCGTCGGTCTGGAGCTCCGCGACCAGCGCGGTCGCACGGGCGGCGTCGCGGCTCGCGATCTGCTCGACCATCCGGAGCTTCACCGCCAGTGCCACGAGCTGCTGCTGCGCGCCGTCGTGCAGGTCGCGCTCGAGGCGCTTCGCCCGGTCGTCCTGCGCCGTGACGATCCGCCGGCGGGACTCGCGCAGCTCCTCGATCAGCCGCACGTTGCGAAGGACCAGGCCGGCCTGCGACGCGAGGTCGCGCACCAGGCCCTCCTTCCGCCTGTCCATGGGGTCGTTCGCCGGCATGACGACGGTGATCGCGCCGAGCGCCTCACCGGCATCGCGGACCTCGAAGGCCGTGCCGGGCAATCCTTCCGGGAGCGCCTCGGTGGGCATCGCCCGGCTCGGGACCGGTCCTCGATCCGGGCAGCGAGGCCGCGAGGCGGAGCTCACCGCCGATCCGCAGCCAGACGCCGACCTCCCGCGCACCGACGCCTCGGTCAGCAGCGTCGCCAGCCGCACCAGCACGTCGTCGGTCGCGTAGGTGTCGCCGAGCCGCTCGGAGAAGGTCGTGAGCACCTGGTACGGCGTCGTCCGCTCGCCGAACATGATGCGCTGCGAGAGCCGCACGGCCAGCCGCCGCAGGGGCAGGATCGCGAGTCCCGTGAGCAGACCGCGGGCGAACACCCAGCTCGGTTCGGAACCGCCACGGAACGACACGATGCCGCCCAACGAGAAGATGAGCAGCCCGAACCCCAGCACGAGGGTGATCGTCAGCACGACGGAGACGGCCTGCTTCCGCACGACGAACCCGACGTCGTACAGGCCGAAGGTCAACACGGCGACGGCCGTCGCGAGCGGGATCCCCACCAAGATGCCGAACCCGTCGACGATGATCGCGAGGAACGTGGTGGGCCACCCGCCGAACGGGGCCAGGGCGGTCGCCACCACCATCGCGCCCATCACCATGGTGAGGAAGCGGAGCTGGGCCCTCGTGTCGCCCGTCGCGCGCCGGTCGCGGATCACGAGGCTCGCGAACCCGGCCGCGCCCGCCGCCACCGTGACGATGCCCGCCGCGGGGACGAGGCGGCCGGCGAACGGGATCGTGTCGACCCATCCCGGCGTCGCCAGGCCGAACCAGGCGGTCGCCTGTGCCGCAGACCCCACGAGGAACATGGCGCTCGCGAGCCCCGCCAGCGCTACCCCCCACCGCCACCGGGGCGATAGGAGCCGTCCGTCCGGGTACAACAGGAGGAACACCGGAAGCACGAACGCGAGGGTCGCGAACGGCACGAGCGTCACGAACCACGAGGCCACCTCGGCGCCGGGCGCGGTGCCGGTCCCTCCCTGCCCGGCTCCGATGCCGCGGTACGCGGCCGCGAACGCCGTGAAGCCGATCACCGCCGCCACCGTGAGGAACAACCACCCGAGCGGGTTCGCCGGGTGCCGCGACGCCATCAGCATCCCGATCGAGCCGTAGATCGTGAGCGGCACGAGCAGGATCACGAGCCCCGGGGTGTCGTCGTCGACCGTCTGCAGACTCACCGCGATCGCGGCGAGCGCCGCCGCCGCCGAGGCGGCGGCGATCGTCCTCGAGAGCGGCCGTGCCGTCTCCGGAGTCATGTTCGCTGCCCGCCCGGGATCCTCTGCCTGCGCATGGCGCCATCTTCTCGCCCCACGGGTGGGCCCGGAAGGGGGGACGGCCTGCCCGTTCGCAGCGTGGGGCCCTCCCGGACCGAGGGTGCAGGCACCCCCGGCGAACCGTGGTGCCGGCCGGGTCGCGCTTCCGTCGTGGCCGGCGGCCTACCGTCGTGGCACGGAAACGAGGAGGCGAACAGAGATGACGACGATCCTGGTAGGAACCGACACGACGGCCGCGGCCGACCTCGCGGTGGAGAACGCGGCCGGCCTCGCGCGGGCGCGCGGCGCCGAGCTGCTGGTGCTGTACGTCCGCCCCGACTCGGACCTGCGCGCGGTGGTCGACCCGGGCCGCTCGCCCGACCCCAGCGGCTACCTGGCGCACATGCACGAGCGCTTCCCGGACATCTCGATGCGCACCCGCACCGAGTCGGGCGACCCGGCGGAGACGATCTGCGAGGTGGCGGCCGAGGAGTCCGCCGACACGATCGTGATCGGCAACCGCGGCGCCCAGGGCGGCCGGTGGGCGGTCCGCGACGCGGTGCCGACGCTGGTGCTGCGCCACGCGCCGTGCTCGGTGTTCATCGTGGACACCCGGAAGGCACAATGACGCGACAGATGGCCCAAGATCAGGGCCGAACTCAGGCCGGCGAGGTCTCGCGGAGGAAGGCGAGCACCGCCATCACGCGGCGGTGGACGTCCGGCTCCTCCGTGAGATCGAGCTTGTGGAACAGGGAGTTGATGTGCTTCTCGACGGCTCGCTCGGTGAGGAACAGGTTCTTCGCGATGGCCGCGTTGTTCTGGCCCTGCGCCATGTGCGCGAGGACCTCGCGCTCGCGGTCGGTGAGCTGTCCGAGCGGGGAGTGGACCATCCGCTCCTTCGCGGCGACCAGCGCCTCCACCACCTTGGGGTCCAGCACGCTGCCGCCGCGCGCCACCTCGGTGAGCGCGCGCACGAGCTCGGTCACGTCGGCCACGCGCTCCTTCAACAGGTACCCGAGGCCGGCGGCGCCGTCCTTCAGCAGGTCGTAGACGTAGTCCTCCTCGGCGAACTGGCTGAGCACGACGACGCCGATGTCCGGGTGCTCGGCGCGGATCCGCTTCGCCGCCTCGATGCCCTCGTTCGTCCCGCTGGGCGGCATGCGGATGTCGGTGAGCACCACGTCGGGGAGGTGCTCCTCGACCGCGGCCAGCAGGCCGTCCCGGTCGACGGCGGTGCCGACGAGCTCCACCTCGTCGACCGTGCCGAGCAGGGCCGCTGTCCCCTCGCGCACCAGGTAGTTATCCTCCGCGAAGACCACGCGGATCTGTCTCGGCGGGGTCATGCGCGGATGGTACACGCGCCCGGTGAGGGCCCGACGAAGGTGGCGGCATGAGCATCACGGTGGTGCTGGGCGAGGACAACGTCCTCGTGCGCGAGGGCGTCCGCGCCCTGCTCAACTCCTACGAGGACATCGAGGTCGTCGGCGTCGCCGAGGACGCTCCCACGCTGCTCGCCACCGCCGCCGAGCACACGCCCGACGTCGTCGTCACCGACATCAAGATGCCGCCCTCGTTCCAGCTCGAGGGCATCGACTGCGCGCACATCATCCGCGACGCCCACCCCGACACCGGCGTCGTCGTGCTGTCGGCACACGACGACGAGGCCTACGCGATCGCACTGCTCGGCAAGGGGCAGAGCGGCCTCGCGTACCTGCTGAAGGACCGCATCGCGCAGGGCGACGAGCTCGCGCGCGCGATCCGCGAGGTGGCGGCCGGCGGCAGCGCCGTCGACCCCGCGATCGCCGAGCGGCTCTCCGGCCGCGGCGACACCGCCGAGGAGGACCGCCAGGTCCTCGACATGATGTCGGAGGGCATGGGCTACGAGCAGATGGCGGCCGCCCTCGGCACGACGCAGGAGGCCGTCGACCGCCGCGTGACGGAGATGTTCCGCCGCATGTCGTCGGAGGAGGGGAGCTCCGGCGCCGTCGACGGGATGAAGCGCCTGCACGCGGCCGTCGTCGAGCAGACCGGCACCGCCAGCTCGCTCCGCTCGTTCGTCCCGTCGCAGGTGGCCGACCACCTCGTCGGCGGCGCCGCGAAGATGACCCAGCAGGAGCTCGAGGTCACGGTCCTGTTCAGCGACATCCGCGGCTTCTCCACGATCGCCGAGCGCCTGCAGGCGCGCGAGATCGCCGAGATCGTCGGTCGTCACCTCGGCGCCATGGCCGAGGTCGTCGTCGAGCACGGCGGCACGATCGACAAGTTCCAGGGCGACGCCGTCATGGCGATCTTCGGCGCGCCCGATCCGCTCCCGGACCACGCCGCGTGCGCCCTGCGCTGCGCGATCGCGATGCAGCGGCGGCAGGAGGAGCTGAACGCGCAGGGCTGGGGCAGCGACGAGGTCCCGCTCCTCGGCGTGGGCATCGGGCTCAACACCGGCACGGTCATCGCCGGCGCGATCGGCGGCGGCGGGCGCCTCGAGTACACGGTCATCGGCGACGCGGTCAACGTCGCGCAGCGGCTCCAGTCCGAGGCCTCCGGCGGCGAGATCGTCGCGGCGGCCTCGACGGTGGCGGCGGCGCCCGACATCGCGTGCGAGTCGATCGGGCCGCGCACGGTGAAGGGGCGCGAGGAGCCCGTCGAGGTCTTCCGTGTCCTCCTCTGACGTCGGGCCGAGCGCGGTGACCGCGACGCGGCCGGCCAGATGGCCGTGGGTCGTGCTCGGCGTGTTCGTGGCCACCGCCGTGGCGGGGCTCGTGATGGTGTGGGCGAACGGTGAATCCCTCACGCTCCAGGTTCCCTACGTCCTCGCGTTCGCGATGTTCGGTGTGGTGGGCGCGCTCATCGCCAGCCGTGACCGAGCCAACAGGATCGGGTCGCTCCTCCTGTTCTCGTCGGCGGTCACCGCGTGGTCGTTCGTCTCGGGAGAGGCCGTGACCTATTGGGTGGAGCACGGGAGTCATGGGTGGTGGCTCGTGCTCGCGGCGTTCTCCAACAGCTTCGGCTGGTTGTTCGGGATCCTGCCGGCCGTCTTCCTCCTTCCGCTGCTGTTCCCGGATGGTCACCTGCCATCCTCGCGGTGGCGACCGTTGGTCTGGCTCATCGGGGTGTTCCTGACGCTCCTCGGATTGAGTCTGCTGTTCGGGCAGAAGATCCTCACGGGATCGTCCGACGTCGGCGTCGCGAACCCGTTCTACATCGAGGCGGTCGGCCGGCTACCGTCGCTCGACCCGGTGATCGCGGCGCTGTTCCCGGGCATCTTCCTCGCGTCCCTCGTTTCGTTGGTGATGCGGTTCCGCCGGTCGTCCGGGGTCGAACGCCAGCAGATCAAGTGGGTGGTGTTCGCCTTCGGGGTCGCGCTCGTGGGCCTCGTCTCGACGAGCTACTCGTCGAACGAGACGATCGTGACCGCCGTGGTCGGGGGGCTCACCTTCCTGCTCCTGCCGACCTCGATCGGCATCGCGATCCTGCGGTTCCACCTGTACGACCTCGATGTCGTGGTGCGCAAGACCGTCGTGTACGCGGCGTTCGCGGTCTTCGCCACCCTCGTCTACCTGGCGGTGGTCGTCGGGCTCGGGGCCACACTCGGGAGGGGGAACTCCTTCCTCACGATGGTCGCGGCGGTCGTCGTCGCGGTCACGTTCCAGCCGGTTCGCGCGCGGCTGACCCGGTTCGCCAACCGGCTCGTCTACGGCAAGCGCGCGACGCCCTACGAGGTGCTGTCGGAGTTCTCCGAACGCGTCGGCGGCGCCTACGCCGACGAGGACGTCCTGCCGCGCATGGCCCGCGTGATCGCCGAGGGGACCGGGGCCGAGCGCGCCGACGTGTGGCTGAAGGTCGGCGCCGAGCTGAGCGTGAGCGCGTCGTGGCCCGCCGACGCCGTCGACGTCCCGGCGGTGTCGCTGCCGAACGGCTCGATGCCCGCGCTGCCGGAAGCCGACGCCACCTATCCGGTGGTGCACCAGGGCGAACTGCTCGGGGCCCTCGCGGTGAAGAAGCCGCCCGCCGAGCCGCTGACACCGGCCGAGACGAAGCTGGTCGCCGACCTCGCGTCGCAGACGGGGCTCGTGCTGCGGAACGTGCGTCTCACCACGGAGCTCGAGGCTCGGATCGCCGAGCTTCGCGCGCTGCACAAACGTGTCGTGTCGGCACAGGACGAGGGCCGCCGCCGCCTCGAGCGCAACATCCACGACGGCGCGCAGCAACAGCTGGTGGCGCTCGCCGTGAAGGCGCGTCTGGCGCGAGGCCTCGTCGCGGAGAACCCGGCCAAGACCTCCGAATTGCTCGAGAGCCTCGCCTCCGATACGCAGGACGCCCTCGAGAACCTGCGCGACCTGGCACGCGGGATCTACCCGCCGCTCCTCGCCGACAAGGGTCTCGTCGCCGCGCTCGACTCGCAGGGCCGCAAGTCGCCGGTGCTCGTCGACCTGGTCGCCACCGGCATCGGCCGCTATCCCCAGGACGTCGAGGCCGCCGCCTACTTCTGCAGCTTGGAAGCTCTGCAGAATGTCGCGAAGTACGCGAACGCGATGCGCGTGACGATCACCTTGCGCGAGGAGACCGGGTCCCTCGTCTTCGAGGTCACCGACGACGGGCTGGGGTTCGACACGTCCGAGACGGGCTACGGCACCGGTTTGCAGGGCATGGCGGACCGCCTCGCCGCCCTGGATGGCACGATCGAGGTCCGCAGCGCGCCGGGCTCGGGCACCACCCTCACCGGCCGCATCCCGCTGGACGATAGGCTCGCGTGATGCCGACGCCATCCGGATCTCCCGAAGCGCTCGCTCTTCCGCCGGGCCGAGCGTGCCGCCATGGGCGTGGTCATGGCCGTGATGGCGATGTTCATCGAGAAGATGGTGATGCGTTCGATCCGCAAGGGGGGCGGCGGCGCGAAGCCCGACACCGGCACCCCGATGCAGAGCAAGGGCACCTCGATCGAGGGCTGACGACCGTGCTACTTGCCGCGGCGCACGAGGTCGACCAGCAGGCCGAGCGTGAGGACGCCGCCCAGGAGGCCGAGGCTCGCCGGGATCCACGCCGCCACCCGGTCGGAGCTCGCCGTCATGGCCGCGCCCAGCAGCGACGCGCCGGCGGTGATGCCGAGCGACAGCCGCCGCCCGGCGCGCCGGATCGTCTCCTCCAGCGGAGCGGCGCGGAAGTTGACCTCGAGCTTGGCGCCCGGCCGTGCGCCGATCAGCCGTTCGATCGCCTCCACCACCGAGCGGAAGCGGACCTTCAGCTTCTGCGACTGGTAGTACATCGTCTTCGGGTCGATCTTCGCGCGCATGCCGCCGATGACGCCGCGCATCAGATAGCTGCCGGCCACCTCGAACGGATCGAGCTCCGGGTCGAGCTGCGCGGTCGCCAGCTGCATCTGCGCCATCGCCTTGCCGGTGAGCGCGAGCGACGCCGGCAGCGGCACGTCGTGGCGGATCGAGATCTCCGTCATCTCCTGCAGGATCGGGCCCAGCTGGATGTCGCGCAGCGACAGCTCCGCGGTACTTCGCCATCAGCTCGCCGATCTCGGCCTGGAACTTGTCCACGTCGAGGTCGCTGCGGTCGACCGCGCCGGCCAGCATCAGCGTCACGTCGGTGAGGAAGCCCTGGTCCTCCTGCCAGAACGCCATCAGCAGCAGCATCAGGTGCTCGCGCATGTCGGCGTCGACCTCGCCCACCATCCCGAAGTCCAGGAAGTAGATCGAGTCGCGCCACCACATCAGGTTCCCGGGGTGAGGGTCGGCGTGGAAGAAGCCGTCGGTGAGGATCTGCTTGTAGTAGGACTCGAGGAGCTGGCGTGCCGCCTCCTTGCGCTCGGGCGAGCCCTCGGGCGCCTCCGCGATCGACACGCCCTGGATCTCCTGCATCACCAGGAACCGCGAGGTCGACAGGTCCTCGTACACGTCGGGCACGGCCAGCCGCGTGTAGCCGGCGATCACCTCGCGCATGCGCGCGATGTTCGCGGCCTCCTGCCGGAAGTCGAGCTCCCGGTGCAGGCTGGTCGACAGGTGCTCGAACACGGCGCCCATGTCGATCACCTGCTTGAGCTCCTTGCGGTCGGACACCTTCTCGGCGAACAGCTCCAGCAGCGCGAGGTCCTGCTCGATGTCCTCCCGCGCGCCGGGACGCTGCACCTTCACGACGACGCGGTCGCCGTTGGCGAGCGTCGCCCGGTGCACCTGTGCGATCGTGCCGGCGGCGAGCGGCTTCGGGTCGATCGAGTCGAACACGTCCTCCCACGGCACGCCGAGCTCCTGCTCCATCACCGTCACGACCTGCTCCTCGGGGAGCGGCGGCACGTGGTCCTGCAACGACGCGAGCTCCTCGATGAACTCGGGCGGCAGCAGGTCGGGCCGCGTGGACAGCACCTGCCCGAGTTTCGAGAACGTCGGCCCCAGCTCCTCCAGGGCCTCGCGCAGGCGCCTCGCCTGGCGCCGCTTGCCGGTGGTGCCGTCCTCGTCGGGGCGGCCGAAGAGCTCCTTCAGGCCGTGCTTGGCCATGACGGAGGCGATCTTCGAGCCGCGCGCCGTGAGGTGCGGCACCGTCTCGTGGATCTCGCCGCCGCGGATCACGGTCGCCCGGCGCGTCGCGCGTGGCGCCGGTCTTCCCGTCGGCGGCGAAGGTGTTGACGATGATGACGGTGCACCGCGCGCTGTGGCTGATGCGGTTCGGCACGTTGCCGAGCAGGAACTCCTTGCGCCCGGCCATGCCGGCGTTGCCGACGACGAGGACGTCGATCTCCTCGTCCTCGGTCGCCTGCACGATCGCCATCGCCGGGTCGTCGTCGACGACCACCTTCGCGTGTCCCCGCTCGCCGGCCAGCTCGCGCGCGTAGTGCTGGAGGTCGGCGGCGGCGGCGCCGGCCTGGGTGTGCTCGGCCGCCCCGTACTCGGTGCCGGCCGGGTGCTGGGGCACCACGACCTGGACGACGAACAGATCGGCCTCGAAGCGGTCGGCGAACCCGGCCGCCCAGCGGACGGCGCGCTCCGCGGTCTCCGACCGGTCGGTGCCGACCATCACCCGGCGCACCGGGCCCTCGATCGTCGCGCTCACGGCGAGCATCATGCATGATGCGGCGCCGGCCGACGACCCGGTCCGTCTCCGTGGGCTCGCCGGAGCGACCGCGTCGGACGGGGCGGTGGGGAGCCATTGATAGAGTGGCGCGCCCGCCGGAGTAGCTCAGTGGTAGAGCAACCGCCTCGTAAGTGGTAGGTCCGGGGTTCGAATCCCCGCTCCGGCTCTCCCGTTCGACCCGCCCGGCGTCCCGGCCGTGGAGGTGCACGCCTGTTGTTAGAATCCGCCGCGATGAAGACCGCCCGGACGCTGCTGGCCGCCGTCCCCGTCGCCCTCGCGCTCGTGATGGCCGGCGTGCAGTCGGCGGCCGCACAGGTGGTGATCGATCCCACCGCCACGCCCGTCATCAACAAGAGCGCCACCGGACCCCTGGGCCCGCTGCCGTCGCTCGCCGCCCTCATGTTCGCGCTCGGGGTGGGCATCCTGATCTTCCTCGTCATCATGTACATGCGGTTCGCGCCGCGGTTCAGCCGGGACGAGGAGAACGTCAAGGTCGTGCGCGCCGACCGGGTGCACCTCGGGCGGGAGCTCCCGCGTCGCGCCGTCGACATCTCGCAGGCGGTACCGGTCGTCGTGGCACCGCCCGCCGTTCCGGTCGCCGCCGGCGCGGTCGCCGCCGCGCCGGCCCCGGCCGCCGCTCCGGCGCCTCGCGCCCGCCGCTGCCGGCCCCGCCGCCGCTCCGGCCGCCCGCCGCCGCTCCCGCTCCGGCGCCCGGCGGCCGCTCCGGCCGCCCTGCCGCCGAGGCCGCACCCGCACCGGCGGCTCCGCCCGCGCCCGCCGCCGAGGAGCGCCCCGAGGTCTCGCTCGACGAGGAGGTCTTCCAGCAGACGCTGGACGAACTGCTGGCGAAGGGGACCGACCGGCGCGTCGCCGAGGGCCAGGCCCGCCGCGCCGCCATGATCGCCGCCCGCAAGAAGGCGGCCGGGGGCTAAGCTCCCGTCCATGGGCGCAACCTCCGTCGACTGGTCCATGGGCTCGGCGGCCGCCCGCCTCGCCGACTGGCAGACCGCGCACGACCTCGGCCGTCGCGTGGCCGGCGCCGGGGTGCCGGTGACCGCCATCGAGCGCGCGCGCATGCGCGAGGACTTCGCCGAGCTCGTGCCCGACTGCGAGGAGCTGATCCGCGGCTTCACCGGCATGTCCGTCGACGGCTTCCGCTCGCGTGCCTGGGTCATGTCGCGGGGCGAGTGGATCGGCGCCAACCTCAAGGGCCTGCAGCGGCTGATGGAGCCGCTCGCCGAGCGGCTGGAGGCCTCGCGCCCCGGCGGCCGCGCCGAGGTTCGGCGCAAGGCGCTCGCCGTGCAGATCGGCGGCCTGCTCGGCTACGTGAGCCGCAAGGTGCTCGGGCAGTACGACGTCTTCCTGCCGGCCGACGACGAGGGGCTCCTCTACTTCGTCGGTCCGAACGTCGCCGAGACCGAGGCGCGGTTCGGGCTCCCGCACCGCGACTTCCGGCTGTGGATCTCGCTGCACGAGGTCACGCACCGCGTGCAGTTCGGCGGCGCGCCGTGGCTGCGCACGTACCTGCGCGAGCTCGTCGACATGTACTTCGGCACCGTCCAGTTCGACGGCAAGGAGCTGATGCACCAGCTCCAGCGTGCGGCGGAGGAGGCGCGTTCGGGCGCGGACTGGCGCGGGGTCGGCGCCTTCTTCCTGCTGCTCACGCCCGAGCAGCGCGAGATCTTCTACCGGATGCAGTCGGTGATGTCCCTGCTCGAGGGCCACGCCTCCTTCGTGATGAACGAGCTCGCGGAGGGACGGGTGGCCGACCTCGCGCGGATGCGGCGGTCGTTGCAGGCGCGACGCCAGTCGTCGAACCTCGAGCGGACGTTCCAGCGGGCGATCGGGTTCGAGTCGAAGGTCAAGCAGTACGACGCGGGGGAGTACTTCGTGCGGACGGCCGTCGAGCGCGCCGGCATGGAGGGGTTCAACCTCGTGTGGGCGGACCGGACGAACCTGCCGACCCTCGCCGAGGTCGCGGAGCCGCAGCTGTGGCTCTCGAGGGTCGCCGGCGTCTGAGCCGCCGGATGCGCCGACCTCCCGCCGTCGCCCGGGTCCTGCAGCGGGTCACCGCCACGTCGCGCGCCTTCGACATGTTCACGCCGGGCGACCTGGTGCTCGTGTGCGTGTCGGGCGGCCCGGATTCCGTGTGCCTGGTCGAGTCCCTCGTGCGGCTGCGCCGGCTCCTGCGGATCCGTCTGGCGGTCCTGCACCTCGACCACGGCCTCCGGCCGGGATCCGGCGCCGACGCCGAGTACGTCCGCCGGCTCGCGACGCGGCTCGGGCTCCCGTTCGAGCACGTCGTGGCCGCCGGCAGCCCCGCCCGGGGGACCTCGGTCGAGGCCTGGGCGCGCGAGCAGCGACGGACGGCGGCCCTGGCCGTCGCGCGTGAGATGACGGCCGAGCGCATCGCGACCGGGCACACCCTCGACGACCAGGCCGAGACCGTCCTGATGCGCGTGCTGAGCGGCTCGGGCGCCGCCGGCGCCGCCGGCATCCCACCGGTCCTCGGGCCGTGGGTGCGGCCGCTGCTCGAGGTCCGGCGCGAGGAGACGGAGGCGTTCTGCCGGTCGCTCGGGCTGCGACCCCGCACCGATCCGACGAACCGCGATCCCCGGTACCTGCGCAACGCGATCCGGCTCCGCGGGCTCCCCGCCCTCGAGCGTGCGACCGGCCGCGACGTCCGCGAGGCCCTCGCGCGCACCGGCGGGCTCCTGCGCGAGGACGACGAGGAGCTCTCTCGGCAGGCGGCCGAGGCCTTCGACGAGCTCGCCCGCGTCGGGACCGGCCCGGTCGTGTCGGGCGTCGATCTCCGTGCGGGCGCCCTCGCCGCCCTGCCGCTCGCGATCTCCGGCCGGGTGATCCTGCGCGCGGCCTTCTCGCTCGGCTCCGGGCTCACGCACGCCGACGTCGAGGCGGTGCTGGACCTCGCCGCCGGACGGCCCGGCCGCCGACGTTCCCTCTCGGGGGGATTGCGGGCGGAGCGCGGCCGGTCGTATGTTCATCTCGCTCGTCCTTCTCCCGAGCGCTGACCCGTCAAGACCGGCTCACGGCGATCGAGGAAAGGCAGGTGCGGTGTCCGTCACCCAACGCGCCCGAGCATCCGTCCCTACACTGTCGGCTCACGTGGAGGCCTACGAACCCGACATCGACCGCGTCCTGATCACCTCCGAGGAGATCCAGGACAAGCTGCGCGACATGGGCGAGCGCATCACGGCCGACTACGCCGGCAGACAGCTCCTCCTCGTCGGGGTCCTGAAGGGCGCGTTCGTGGTGATGGCCGACCTCGCGCGCAACATCCGGCTGCCGCTCGAGTTCGACTTCATGGCGGTCGCCTCCTACGGCACGGCGACGAAGACCTCCGGCGTCGTGCGCATCCTCAAGGACCTCGACCACGAGCTCGAGGGCCGCGACGTCCTGCTCGTCGAGGACATCGTGGACTCGGGCCTCACGCTCAACTACCTGCTGAAGAACCTGCACGCGCGGCGCCCCCGTTCGCTCGAGGTCGCGGCGCTGCTGCAGAAGAAGGACATCCAGCAGGTGCCGATCGAGCTCCGCTACCTCGGGTTCGACATCCCGAACGAGTTCGTGGTCGGGTACGGCCTCGACTTCGCCGAGCGGTACCGGAACCTGCCGTACATCGCCACCCTGAAGCCCGAGGCCTACCAGAGCTCGTGACCCGCCGGGAACGCGCCGCCGCCGTGCGGACGTCCCAGGCTCCATGAGACGGCTCCCCGTCCTGCTGCTGCTCGTGGCCGCCGTGGCCTGCGGCAACGGCTCGGCCGGCGACAGTGGCAGCGGCATCGAGGGCCGCGTCACGATCGGGCCGCAGTGCCCGGTCGAACAGATGGGGAGCACCTGCCCGGACGCCCCGTATCAGGCGCTCATCACCGTCTCCCGCAACGGCGACACGGTCGAGCAGACGCGTTCTG
Source organism: uncultured Actinomycetes bacterium (assembly GCA_963828885.1). Classification (GTDB taxonomy): domain Bacteria; phylum Actinomycetota; class UBA4738; order UBA4738; family HRBIN12; genus JALYMB01. Next base: position 79,853 of record CAWHGC010000016.1, on the reverse strand, counting down.
CGGCCGACGGGACGTTCCGCATCCCGCTCCAACCGGGTCCGTACAGCGTCGTCGCGGGGCCGATCGACGGGTCGAGCCTGCCCTTCGGCCGACAGGTCGAGGTCGTCGTGAAGCCGGGCGCGCTCACGCACGTCGATCTGTCCGTCGACAGCGGCATCCGGTAGGCCCGGAGGCCGTCGGCCGTGCGGCCGACCCTGCTGTCCGAGCACGGTGCTACCATCGCCGCCAGGGTCCGGGCGCACGCGCGCGCCGGTCCCGTGGCGTCCGCGCCGCAGGAACGTCACTCGCGGCGCGCGCGGACGGCCAGGAACGGAAGGACAGGCCCCTGACGCAGCCCGAGACCCAGGTGCGACGCATCCTCCGCACGCCCACGTTGTGGATCCTGCTGGTGGCCGGCGCGCTGTTGCTGGCCATCTCGCTCGCGAACCAGGCCCCGCCGCCCGACGAGCTCACGTTCAGCGAGTTCCAGTCGGCCCTCGCCGCGGGCAAGGTCAACGACGCCAAGTTCCTCGAGGCCTCGCACACGATCACGGGGTCGCTGACCGACGGCGGGACCTACTCCACGCACTATCCCGGCGAGTCGCAGGACGAGATCGTGACGTCGCTGCAGAAGGCGGGCGTGGGCATCGACTCCGATCCGCAGAACGGCGCGCCGATCCTGCTGAGCCTGATCCAGGTGGTGCTGCCGATCGCCCTGCTGGCCGGCGTGCTGCTGTGGATCATGAACCGCTCGCAGGGCGGCGGCGGCCGCGTGATGCAGTTCGGCCGCAGCAAGGCCAAGCTCGTCACGAAGGACCAGCCCAAGACCACCTTCGCCGACGTGGCCGGGGTCGACGAGGCGATCGAGGAACTGGAGGAGATCAAGGACTACCTGAAGTCGCCCTCCAAGTTCCAGGCGATGGGAGCCAAGATCCCCCGCGGCGTCCTGCTGTTCGGCCCGCCCGGCACCGGCAAGACCCTGCTGGCCCGCGCGGTCGCCGGCGAGGCCGGCGTTCCCTTCTTCTCGATCAGCGGGTCGGACTTCGTGGAGATGTTCGTCGGCGTCGGGGCCGCGCGCGTGCGCGACCTGTTCGAGCAGGCGAAGGCGGCGGCGCCCGCCATCGTGTTCATCGACGAGATCGACGCGGTCGGCCGGCAGCGTGGCGCCGGGATGGGCGGCGGCCACGACGAGCGCGAGCAGACGCTGAACCAGCTGCTGGTGGAGATGGACGGCTTCGACCAGCGCACCACCGTGATCCTGATGGCGGCGACGAACCGGCCCGACATCCTCGACCCGGCGCTGCTGCGACCCGGCCGCTTCGACCGGCAGGTCGTGATCGACCGTCCCGACCTCGAGGGCCGCAAGGCGATCCTCAAGGTGCACGCGCGCGGCAAGCCGCTCGACGCCGGCGTGAAGCTCGACATCCTCGCGCGACGCACGCCGGGGTTCACCGGCGCCGACCTCGCGAACGTGATCAACGAGGCGGCGCTGCTGGCGGCCCGCCGCTCGAAGAAGCTCATCACCATGCCCGAGGTCGAGGAGGCGGTCGACCGCGTGATGGCCGGGCCCGAGCGGAAGAGCCGCGTGATGGACGAGCGCGAGAAGCGGCTCATCGCCTTCCACGAGGGCGGGCACGCCATGGTCGCGCACGTCCTGCCCAACACCGACGAGGTGCACAAGATCACGGTGATCCCGCGCGGCCGCGCGCTGGGGTACACGCTCACGCTGCCCGAGCAGGACAAGTTCCTCATGACGCGCGAGCAGCTGCGCGACGAGCTCGCCATGCTGATGGGCGGCCGCGTCGCCGAGGAGATCGTGGCCGGCGACGTCACCACCGGCGCGCAGAACGACATCGAGCGCGCGACGAAGGTCGCGCGGCAGATGGTGACCGAGTACGGCATGTCGGACGCGATCGGTCCGCGCACGCTCGGGCAGAAGCAGGGCGAGGTCTTCCTCGGCCGCGACTGGGGTTCCACGCCCGACTACTCCGACGCGGTCGCGCTGGAGATCGACTCCGAGGTCCGCTTCCTGATCGACGAGGCGCACGACGTGGCGCTCGAGATCCTGACCCAGAACCGCGACAACCTCGAGCAGCTCGCCGAGCTGCTGATGGAGAAGGAGACGCTCGACCGCGACGAGGTCGAGGCCTTCTTCCGGCGCGTGCCCAAGTGGATGCCGCGCGAGCCCGAGGTCCGCTCCGCCGGCCTCGCGGTGTCGCGGAAGGCGCTGCGCGACCAGCGGCCGCCGTCGACGCCGGGCACGCTGTCGTAAGGGCGCAGGATGGCCATGTCGGTGCAGGCGCTGGGAGACGAGCGGCAGGTCACGTTCGACGTGATCGGGGACGGCCGTGTCGCGCTGATGTTCCCCGGCGGGCCCGGGCTGGCGGGCGCGTACATGCGGGGCGACGCAGCGCTGTTCGCCGACGTGCTGCGCAGCCATCTCCTCGATCCGCACGGCTCGGGCGGCTCGACACCGCCGGAGGACGACGCCCAGTACTCACCCGAGGGGCACGCCCGGTTCTACGAGGAGGCGAGGTCGGCGCTCGGGCTGGGACCCGTCGTGGTGTTCGGACACTCGTTCGGAGCGACGACGGCCCTCACGTACTCGGCCATGTATCCGGAGTCGGTGCAGGCGTGCATCGCGGTCGGCTGCCTTCGGGGTCGGGACCGAGCAGGACCGGGACGAGGGCGGAGCCGCCGAAGCCGAGATGGACGCCTTGCTGGCCCGGCACCAGGACGCCGACTGGTTCGCCGACGCGAGGACGATCTGGGACGACGTGGACCGAGCGCGTGCTGGCGACGGATGACCCCGGCGAGGTGGAGCTCCATGCTGGCCGCCGTGCTGCCGCTGTACACGGCCCATCCCGATCGACCGGACGTGAGCGCGGCGCTTGGACGAGTTCTCCACCCACCTCACGGCAGACCTGGTGGCCTGCAAGGTGTGGGAGAGCGGGCTGTTCCAGCAGATCGACCTGCGTCCGATCCTCGGACGGGTGCGCGCTCCCGTGCTCGTCGTGGCGGGCGAGCTGGATCTCATCTGTGGTCCCGCGCAGGCACGACCGATCGCCGAGGCGGCTGCCGGACTCGACGCTGGAGCTCATCCCGGACTGCGGCCACATGCCGAGCATGGAGTCGCCGGATCTGTTCCGGAGCACGGTCGTCGACTGGCTCGAGGCGCACCCCGCCTGAGCGGCCCCCGGCGGCTCCGCCACGACCGGCATGCGTACACTCCCACGCCATGGACAGATGGGCGACCTTCGACTGCTACGGAACGCTCGTGGACTGGCACGGCGGGGTCCGCGCCGAGCTGACCCGGCTCTGGCCGGACGCGGACGCCGACGCGCTGCTCGCGCGGTACCTCTCGATCGAGCCGCAGGTGCAGGCCGGGCGCGGCGTCGCGTACCGGAGCGTCATGGCCGACACGCTGGCGGAGGTGGCTGCGGCGGAGGGGCTCACGCTGCCGGAGTCCGAGCGCGACGCGCTGGGCGCCGCGCTGCCCGGGTGGCGCGTCTTCCCCGAGGTGCCGGCCGCGCTGACCGAGCTGCGGGAGCGAGGCTGGAAGCTCGCGATCCTGTCGAACACGGACCGCGACTTCCTCGACGCGTCGCTCGACGCGATCGGCGTGCCGGTCGACCTCTCGGTCGTCGCGTCGGAGATCGGGTCGTACAAGCCGGCGCACGATCACTGGACCGTCTTCTTCGAACGGTCGGCGGCGCCGCGCGAGGGACACGTGCACGTGGCGGCGAGCCTGTTCCACGACATCGCGCCGGCCGCCGAGCTCGGGCTGACGACGGTGTGGATCGATCGCCAGGGCGAGACGAGCGACCTGCCGCGCGCCGCCACGCTGCCCGATCTGTCGGGCCTGCCCGATGCCCTGGACGCGTTGGTGCCCGAGTAGCATGGCCGCCGTGAACGGGCTCCCCGACATCCCGGGCTTCGACGACGCGAAGATCGAGCAGGGCGTGCGGCTGATCCTCGAGGGCATCGGCGAGGACACCGACCGCGGCGGCCTGCGCGACACGCCGGCGCGCGTCGCCCGGATGTACCGCGAGGTCTTCGCCGGCATCGGGCAGGATGCGTCGCAGCTCGTCACCGTCGTCGAGGGCGCCGACCACGACGAGATGATCATGGTGCGCGACATCCCGCTGTTCAGCGTGTGCGAGCACCACCTGATCCCGTTCAGCGGCAAGGCGCACGTGGCGTACATCCCGAACAAGGCGCAGCAGATCACCGGGCTGTCGAAGATCGCGCGCGTCGTCGACCTCCTGTCGAAGCGGCCGCAGGTCCAGGAGCGGCTCACGACGCAGATCGCCGAGGCCCTCGACACCGCGCTCGAGCCGCGCGGCGTCTTCGTCGTCATCGAGGCCGAGCACTTCTGCATGACGATGCGCGGCATCAAGAAGCCCGGCGCGCAGACCGTCACGTCGGCCGTGCGCGGCCTGTTCCGCACCGACGCCCGGACCCGCACCGAGGCGATGCAGCACATCGGCATGCGCTGAGCACGACGGATCGCGCACCGCGGCTACGATGGGTCGCATGGAGCGCATCTGGCGATGCCGGGAGCACCGGATCGTCTGCGGCCCACGCACGCTGCTGATCGGGGTCGTGAACGTGACACCGGACTCGTTCTCCGACGGCGGGCTGCACCTGGACGCCGAGGCCGCCGTCGCCCACGGGCTCGAGCTGGCCGACGAGGGCGCCGACCTCCTCGACGTCGGCGGCGAGTCCACGCGGCCGGGCGCCGAGCCGGTGCCGGCGGCCGACGAGATCGCGCGGGTGGTGCCGGTCATCGAGGGGCTCGCCGCGAAGCTGCCGGACACGCCGCTGTCCGTCGACACCCGCAAGCCCGAGGTCGCGCGCGCCGCCCTCGAGGCCGGCGCCTCGATCGTGAACGACATCGGCGCCGGCACCGAGCCGGGCATGTTCGAGGCCGCCCTCGAGGCCGGCGCCGGCATGATCCTCATGCACATGAAGGGCGAACCTCGAACGATGCAGGTCGATCCGACCTACGACGACGTCGTCGCCGAGGTGACGGCGTACCTGCGCGCGCGCCTCGAGGCCGCGGCGCCGCCGGACTCGAGCGCGACCGGCTCTGCGTCGACCCGGGCATCGGGTTCGGCAAGGACCTGCAGCACAACCTCGAGCTCCTGCGCGCGGTCGGCCGCATGCGCGAGGACCTCGGCGTGCCGTTCCTGGTCGGGCCCTCCCGCAAGCGCTTCATCGGCACGCTGACGGGGACCGAGGACCCGGCCGATCGCGTCGAGGGCACGGCCGGCGCCGTCGCGTGGTGCGCGGCGCAGGGCGCCGACCTCGTGCGCGTGCACGACGTCCGAGCGATGCGCCGGGTCGTGCAGGTCGTCGACGCGATCGCGCGCGAGGGGGACCTCGACGTGATGCCGGAGAAGCGTCGCGCGCGGACCTCGGGCGGCGAGCTCGCGTACCTCGACGTCGGCGAGGGCCCGCCGGTCGTCCTGCTGCACGGGTTCCCGCAGTCGTCGTTCCTGTGGCGCGACCTCGCGGGGCTCCTCGCCGGGCGGTTCCGGGTGATCGCGCCGGATCTGCTGGGCGCCGGCGACTCGGACATGCCGGCGGACGCACCGCTCGGCATCGTGGCCCAGACCGCGTACGTGCGCGAGCTCCTCGACCATCTGGACGTCGACCGGTTCGGCGTGGTGGGCGCGAGCCACGGCGGCGGCATCGCGCAGCTGCTCGCGCTCGAGGCCCACGTGGACGCGATGGTGTTGCTGAACCCCATCGTGGGCTCCTTCTGGCCCTCGGACGCCACACGGGCGATCCAGGACTCGCCGCCGGAGCAGCGCGTCGACGGCATCGCCGCCGCCGTGATCCGCACCGGCTTCGACCTGGGGATGGGGCACCGGACCCGGCTGTCGGAGCAGCAGCTCGCCGAGTACATCCGTCCGTACGAGGGCGCCGAGGGCAGCCTCGCGTTCTTCCGGTTCGCCGAGGCGATCGACGGCGAGGGTCTCGCCGGCCGCGAGGACGCCCTCGCCGCCCTGGAGATCCCCGTGCTGATCCTGTGGGGCGAGGACGACCCGTACATGCCGATCGAGGCCGCCGAGCAGCTGAACGAGTGGATCCCGACCTCGACGCTGGGGCTCCTGCCCGGCTGCCGTCACTTCGTGCTGGAGGACGCGATCGACACGATCGGGCCGATGATCTACGAGTACCTTCGCGCGCGGTACCTGCGTGCGCCGCACGGGCACGGCGCCGATCCCACCGGCGCCGTGATGATCCAGCTCGAGCGCCGCCCGGCCTGGGTCGACCTCGCCCGGACCGAAGCTCGACGATGATGACGACGAGGAGGACGACGAATGACCACGAGCCGGCTGTTCCTCAGCGGGATCCGGTGCGAGGGCCGTCACGGCGCCAACCCCGGCGAGAAGGACGCGCCGCAGCCGTTCGTCGTCGACCTGGACCTCGAGGTCCGCGTCGACTTCGACGTGATCGGCGACACGGCGGACTACCGCGCGATCGTGCAGACGGCCCGCGACACGGTCGGCCGCACGTCCTTCGACCTGCTGGAGTCGCTCGCCGCCGCCGTCGCCGAGGCCGTGCTGGCGATGGACCACGTCGTCCGCGCGACGGCCGTCGTGCACAAGCCGAACGCCGCCAGCTCGATCGGCATCGACGGCGTGGCGGCCGCCGCCACCGCGGGAGGCTGACCGTGGGCGAGCGGGCGTTCCTGGGACTCGGCACGAACCTGGGCGACCGGCTCGCGAACCTCCAGCTCGCCGTCGAGCTGCTGGCCGCCACGCCCGGCATCCGGTTCGTCCGCTCGTCGCGCATCTACGAGACCGCGCCGGTCGGACCGCCGCAGCCCGACTTCCTGAACGCCGTCGTCGAGGTCGACACCGACCTCGAGCCGCACGACCTGCTGGCCGCCGGCGCCGCCGTCGAACGCGAGCTCCACCGCGTGCGCGACGTCCACTGGGGCCCGCGCACGATCGACGTCGACCTGCTGGTGATCGACGAGCGAACGATCGACACGCCGGACCTGGTCGTGCCGCACCCACGGATGCACGAGCGCGCGTTCGTCCTCGCGCCGCTGCTGGAGCTCGAGGACGACCCGCCGCTGCCGGGCGGGCGACACGCGCGCGACCTGCCGACCGACGGATGGTCCGACGACGTGCGGCCGTTCGCGCCGCCCCTGCGGGTGCCGTGATGGCGCGCGCGACCTGCTTCCGGTGCGACTGGGCGGGCGAGGCCGACGGGGACGCCTGCCCGAACTGCGGGGCGCCGCTGTACCGGCCCTCGCCGGCCGCCCAGGCGCCGGCGCCCGCACCGGCGGCGCCGCCCGCGACGCCGACGCGGCCGGCCGGCCCGCCGCGGCCGGAGTTCCTGCCCCGCTCGGCAGCCGGAGGAGGGTCCGGCCTCGAGGCCGCCGCGCCGGCCGCGCGCCTTCGCGGCGTTCGTGCGCGCTGGCGGCGCTCGTGACCGGATCGCTCTGGTGGTTCCTGCGCGCGCACGAGGTCCCGCCCGGCGTCGAGGCGGCCGCGCCGCCGCCGAACGGCCACCTCGTCTACACGGCCGTCGGCGAGGGCGGCGAGCGGCTGTGGAGCTGGGACCCCAGGACCGGCACGACGACCGAGGGCCCGGCGGTCGACGGCGACGTCGTGCAGCTCGTGAGCGCACAGGGCGCCCTGTCGGGCTGGCTGGGCCTCACGACGCGGACCCCCGACGGCCGGCTCGAGGCCTCGATCCTGCGGACCCAGACGCCCGACGCGCTGCAGACCCACGTCATCACCGGCGACCTGCTCGCGTGGGGACCCAACGGCGCGACCGTCGTCACGGCCGGTCTCGGCGCGCCGACGCACGGGTGCTACGCGAGCCTCGTCGTCCACCGGGAGCGGCTCGACCGCGGCCCGTACGAGCGGGTCTTCCGGCGCACGCGGTTCTGCGGCAGCATCCCGACGATCGGCCAGACCCTCGCGACCACCTACTTCACGTGGGCGCGCGAGGACGGCACCGGCGTCTTCTTCCTGGGCAACGGTGACCTGCACGTGACCCTCCGTGGCTGGGCGCTCCTGTCGGTCTCGCCGACCTCCGACCTGCTGGTGCGACCGGCCGAGGGCCAGGGCACGTCGCTCTTCTGGCGCGGCGCGACCGAGCCCGACCCGTATCGGGGCGGCGGCGTCTCGCCGGTCGTCGTGAGCGAGGTCCTCACGTGGACGACCGGTGCCGACGGGGCGCTCGTGATCGCCACCGTCGAGGGCGTGCGCGGCATGTACCTGCTCGACACCACGCCCGGGGGGAGCCGCGGGCCGCTCTACGTCGGCCCGGTGCACGGGGACGTCTTCGCGACCGCCGCCTTCGACGGCTCGCTCTACGTGACGACGCTGGGCGACCTGTACGTGTACCGGGCCGGCCATCTCGCCCAGATCGACCTGCCCGACGGCGCCCCCCGCCCCGCCGGGCCGATCGCGTGGATGCCGGGTTAGGGATACTCGGCACATGGATGTCGCGGTCGTGGGTGCCGGACGCGTCGGCACGGCCCTCGCCGTGCTCCTCCAGCGGGCCGGCCACGTCGTGACGGCCGTGTCGGGACGCCACGCCACGGCCGCGCGCGCCGCGCACTACCTGCCGGGCGTGCCGGTGCTGCCGGCGGCGGCGGCGGCCTCGAGCGCGGACCTCGTGGTGCTGGCCGTGCCGGACGACGCGCTGGAGGGGATGGCCGTGACCCTCGCGGAGACGGCGACCTTCCGCCCCGAGGCCTGGGTCGTGCACGTCGCCGGGGCATCCGGCCTCGAGGTCCTCGCGCCGGTCGTGGCCGCCGGCGCGCGCCGCCTCGCCATGCACCCGCTGCAGACCGTGCCCGACGTGGAGGGGGCGCTCGAGCGGATCCCCGGCTCGGCCGTCGCCGTCACCGCCGACGACGAGGAGGGCGCGCGCCTCGGCGAACGGCTGGCGCTCGACGTGGGCGGCCGTCCCTTCCGCCTCGCCGACGAGCGCCGGCCGCTGTATCACGCGGCCGCGGTGTTCGCGTCGAACTACGTCGTGACGGCGGCCGGCGTCGCCGAGGAGCTGTTCCGCGAGGCCGGCGTGCCCGACCCCGTCGCCTCGCTGCTGTCGCTCGCGACCGCCTCCCTCGAGAACGTCGCGCGGCTCGGCCCGGCCGAGGCGCTCACCGGGCCGGCCGTCCGCGGCGACGCCGGCACCGTCGAGCGCAACCTCGAGGCCCTGCGCGCCGTCGCGCCGCACGCCGTCGCCGGCTACGTCGAGCTGTGCCGCCTCGCGCTGGACCTCGGCGAGCGCGGCGGGCGCCTCTCGCCCGAGGGCCGCGCCGCCGTCGAGGAGGTGCTGTCCCGCTGGACGTGATCCGCGACGCGGCCGGCTTCCGGGCCGCCACTGACGCGCGCGCGCGTCGCGCCGACTCCGCGCGCGCGTCGTCGCGCGACGTCGCCCTCGTGCCGACGATGGGCGCCCTGCACGCCGGCCACGTCTCGCTGCTGCGGCGCGCCCGCGAGGAGCACCCGTTCGTGGCCATGTCGCTGTTCGTGAACCCCCTGCAGTTCGGGCCGGGCGAGGACTTCGAGCGGTACCCGCGCGACGAGGCCGCCGACCTCGAGATCGCGCGCGAGCTCGGCATCGACGTGGTGTGGGCGCCGTCGGTGGAGGAGATGTACCCGCCCGGCGTGGAGCTGCCCGCGCCCGACCCCGGACCGGTCGGCGACGTCCTCGAGGGCGCCGCGCGCCCCGGGCACTTCGCCGGCGTGCTGACCGCCGTGCGCCGCCTGCTCGACGTGTGCGGGCCGTGCGCGGCGTACTTCGGCGAGAAGGACGCGCAGCAGCTCTTCCTCGTCCGCCAGATGGTCAAGGAGCTTGACTACCCGGTGACGGTGGTCGCCTGCCCGACCGTCCGCGAGGCCGACGGCCTCGCCCTGTCCTCGCGCAACGCCTACCTCTCGCCCGAGGAGCGGGAGCAGGCGGGCTGCCTGTTCCTCGCGCTGTCGGAGGCGGCCGAGCTGGCGCGGTCGGGCGAGCGCAACGCCGGCGTCCTGCGGGCGGCGATGGCCCGCGAGATCGGCGCGACGCCCCTCGCGCGCCTCGAGTACGCCACCGTCGTCGACGAGGCCACCTTCGCCGAGGTCGATCTGGTCGAGGCACCGGCGCGCGCCCTGGTCGCCGCCCGGTTCGGCGGCACGCGTCTCATCGACAACCTCCGGTTGTCGCCCGGCGAGCCGGTGGGACATGCTGAGCCCGCGCCCGGCCCGGGGCGCGAGGGCTGAGGACCAAGGAACGGGCGAAGGAGAGGGACGGGCGTGCTCCTCGCGGTCGACGTCGGCAACACCGAGATCGTGCTCGGCGTCTTCCGGGGCGCCAGGCTCGAGCACCACTGGCGCCTGTCCACGATGCCCGAGCGGACGTCGGACGAGCTCGCGTTGCTGCTGTCGGGCTTCCTCGCGCAGCGCGAGATGTCGTTCGAGTCCATGATCTCCGGCGTCGTGATCGCGAGCGTGGTGCCGGCCGTCACGGAGGCCCTGCGGGAGATGTCGGCGCGCTACTTCCCGTTCCCGCCCGTCATCGTCGGCCCGGGCACGAAGACCGGCGTGCCGGTCCTCACCGACAACCCGCGCGAGGTCGGCGCCGACCGCATCGTGAACGCCCTGGCCGCGTTCGAACGCTTCGGCGGCCCGGCCATCGTCGTCGACTTCGGCACCGGCACGAACTTCGACGTGGTGTCGGCGGCCGGCGAGTTCATCGGCGGCGTGATCGCGCCGGGCCTGCAGGTGAGCGCGGCGAGCCTCGTGAACTCGACGGCGCGGCTGACGCGCGTGGAGCTGACGACGCCCCGGTCGGTGGTGGGCAAGAACACGGTGGAGGCGATCCAGTCCGGCCTGATCTACGGGACCGCCGGCGAGGTCGACGGCATCGTGGACCGGATCCGCGCGGACCTGGGCGGCAGCGCCGTCGTCATCGCCACCGGCGGCCTCGCGCCGGTCGTGCTGCCGCACTGCCGCACGATCGACCACCACGAGCCGTGGCTCACGCTCGAGGGGCTGCGTCTCGTCTTCGACAAGAACGTGGTGACGGCCGATGAGTGACACCAGGTCCCACCCGCCGCCACGAGCCGGAGCCGGCCGACGACGGAGAGCGGCCGCGAGGCCGAGATCCTCCGCGGGCGGCGGGACTCCCTCGAGCGCCTGCGCGAGGCCGGCGTGCCGCCCTTCGCCCTGCGCTTCGAGCCCGACGCGCACGCCGCCGACATCGTGGCCGAGTTCGAGGGCGCGCTGGAGCCCGGCGAGGAGTCGGACCGGCACGCGACGCTGGCCGGCCGCGTCGTCCTCGCGCGCCGCATGGGCAAGCTCACCTTCCTCGTGCTGCGAGACGCCACCGGCGATCTGCAGCTGTTCGCCGAGGAGGCGTCGCTGGACGAGCCGAGCCGCGCGCTCCTGGACGAGATCGACCTCGGCGACATCGTCGGCGCCGCCGGGCACGTCGTGCGCACCAGGCGCGGCGAGCTGTCCCTCAAGGTGGAGACGCTGACGATGCTCGACGAAGGCGCTCCGCCCGCTGCCGGAGAAGTGGCACGGGCTCGAAGGATCCGGACCTCCAGCAGCGCAGGCGCTACCTGCACCTGGCGACCGACCTCGAGGCCCGGCGCCCGGCGCTGGCGCGCGCGGCGCTCCTGCGCTCGCTCCGCTCGGAGCTCGACGGACGTGGGTTCGTCGAGGTGGAGACGCCCGTGCTGCAGCCGGTCGCCGGCGGCGCGAACGCGCGCCCGTTCACCACGCACCACAACACGCTCGACATGGACCTGAAGCTGCGGATCTCGCTCGAGCTGTACCTGAAGCGCCTGACCGTGGGGGGCCTCGAGCGCGTGTACGAGATCGGCCGCATCTTCCGCAACGAGGGGATCGACCGCGACCACAACCCCGAGTTCACGATGCTGGAGCTCTACCAGGCCTACGCCGACTACCACGACATCATGGACGCTCACGCAGGACCTGCTGGTCGCGGCGGCGCGCGCCGTCCTGGGCTCGACGACGGTGCGCTTCGGCGGCCACGACATCCGGCTCGAGGGCGACTGGACCCGCATCACCCTGCTCGAGGCCGTCGGCCGGGCCGCCGGCGAGCCGGTGACCCTGGACCGCACCGACCTGCCGGCGCTCGCCGAGCGGCTCGGCGTCGGGGTCGATCCGTCATGGGGGCCGGGCAAGATCGTGCAGGAGCTGTTCGACAAGCTGGTCGAGCCCACGCTGATCGAGCCGACGTTCGTCCACGACTTCCCGCGCGAGGTCTCCCCCCTCGCGCGGCCGCACCGCGACGACCCCGCGCTGACCGAGCACTTCGACCTGGTGATCGGGGGCGTCGAGCTCGCGACCGCCTTCAGCGAGCTCACCGACCCCGACGAGCAACGCGCGAAGTTCGAGGCGCAGCTCGCCGCGCGCGAGGCCGGCGACGAGGAGGCGCACCCGCTCGACGAGGACTTCCTGCGCGCGCTCGAGCACGGGATGCCGCCGCAGGGCGGCATCGGCATCGGCATCGACCGGCTCCTGAAGTTCCTGCTCGATGCCGCCACCCTGCGCGACGTGATCCTCTTCCCTCACCAGCGGCCGGAGGCGTAGGCTCCGCGGCGATGCCGACCCATCCGCTCCGCCGCCGGCACCGGGGCCGCCGATGATCCCGATCGTGGTGACGGTGCTGGTCATCGCCGCCGTCATCATCGCCGTCGACACCCTGCGCACGCGCAGGATCCTCATCCCGAGGGTGAACGTTCCGGAGCTCCTCGCGACCCGCACCGCACCGTCCGGCGCACCCGCCAACCCGGCCGTCGCCGTGCCCGTCGGGGCGCCCTCGACATCGGCCCTGGATGTCTGGGGGGATGTCGACACCCTCCTCGACCCGTCGCTGTTCCGCCCCAAGATGGCGGCCGGCTCGCAGTGGAAGCTCTTCCGGCTCCGGTGGGGCAACGACTACGGCATGGTCGCCAACCCCACGCGCGACCTGCATTTCCGTCTCGAACCGTGGGAGACGGAGATGCTCCCGCTGATGGACGGGACGCGGACGGTCGGCGACATCATCGTCGAGCGGTTCGACGAGGGTGGCGACCTCGACGCCGGCTCGGTGGTGGCCCTCGTGCAGTCGCTCCACGAGGGCGGGTTCCTCGATCCTCGCCCGTTGGACGTCCCGGCCCTGCTCGGGCACAAGCTCGATCCCGCGACGAGCGCTCGGCGCACCCTGCGAACGTTCGCGAAGACGCTCCGCATCGACTGGGCCGGGGCCGACGACTTCGTCCAGACCCTGTACCGCGGTGGCCTCCGGCACCTCTTCAATCCGGTCGTCGCGGTGCTTGCCGGAGCGATCGCCGTCGGGGGACTCGCCGCCTTCTTCGCGACGGAGCAATCGCACCGGTTCTCCCTGAACTCGTCGCATGCTCCCGCGGAGTCGTTGCTGCTCCTCGCGCTCGGACTGGTCCTGACGTTCGCGCACGAACTCGGGCACGCGATCGTCGAGACGCACAACGGTCGGCGGATCGGCAGCGCCGGGTTCATGATCTACTTCGGCTCGCCGGCGTTCTTCGTCGACGCGTCGGACGGCCTGATGATGGAGCGCGGACAGCGGATCCTCCAGTCCGCCGCCGGTCCCGGGTTCGAGCTGGTGCTCGCCGGCATGGCGGCGATCTGGATCTTCCTGTTCCCCGACTCGAGCGCCTCACCGTTCCTCTACCGGTTCGCGCTGCTGAACCTGTTCGTCATCTTCCTGAACCTCGTCCCGCTCCTCGAGCTGGACGGGTACTGGATCTTCTCCGACCTGATCCAGGTGCCGGACCTGCGCCCCCGCTCGCTCGCGTTCATCGAACACGACATGTGGCACAAGCTGCGGACGAGGGACCGGTGGACCCCGCAGGAGTGGGGACTCGGTCTGTACGGGCTCGCCGGCGTGCTGTTCACCGTGGTCACGCTGTTCACGGCGTTCTTCTTCTGGCAGGAGATCTTCGGCGGGATGGTGTCGAGCCTGTGGAACGGCGGCACCGTCTCGCGGCTGCTGCTCGTGCTCCTCGCGCTGTTCCTCGGCGGCCCGCTGATCCGGGGAGCCTTCTCGCTCGCCCGGACGATGTGGCGGCGCGTCCTCGGCGATCGCCAACCGGGTGCGCTTCCGGGTGGAGACCACGTGGCGGGTCGAGGCCGCGGAGATGATCGACGCGTTGCCCGCGTTCGATGATCTCCCCGAGGACGTCCTGAGCGACCTCGCGGGCCGCGTCCGGCTGCGGGCGGTGCGCCCGGGGCAGCCCGTCTTCCGGCAGGGCGATCGGGCCTTCGCCTTCTACCTCGTGCGCAAGGGGATCGTGCACATCGAGAGCGAGCATCCCGACACCGGCGACACAGAGGTCCTGACGGTGCTGGAACGCGGGGACTCGTTCGGCGAGCTGGCGCTGTTGAGGTCCACGCCGCGCTCGGCGACCGCCCGCGCGACGAACGAGACGGAGCTCTTCGAGATCGACGAGAGCACGTTCGACCGCCTGCTCGCCGACGAGATCCGGGCTCCCAACTTCGGACTCACGCTCCAGGCGATGGCGGAGCTCCGGGAGCTCCGGGCGTTCGCGCACCTGTCCTCCGAGGCGCTCGGCGAGCTGCTCGACCACGGCGAGTGGGTCAACGCCGCACCCGGCGAGGCGCTGATCGAGCAGGGCGCGGAGGGGGACGCGTTCTACGCGATCCGGTCGGGCCGCATGGACGTCGTCCGCGACGGCACGGTGATCGCCACGCTCGGCCCCGGCCAGTACTTCGGGGAGACGGCGTTGCTGACCGACGCACCGCGGAACGCGACGGTCCTGGCGCACACGCCGGTCCGTGCGTTCCGGCTGTCGAGGCAGGGCTTCGACGCCGTGATCGCCGGGGCGTTCCGCCGGGGCCTGCTCCGTCCGGCGGCCGACCGCACATGGGAGCATTGAGTCCGAGGGGGGTGAGGCGCGCAGATGGACTGCTGGACCTGTCGACGCACAGCTGTGGGTTCGTGCCGCTTCTGTGGGCGAGGCGTATGTGAGGACCACGCCGAGGAGAAGCCCTTCATCCTCGAGCTGTTCCGTGGCGGCGAGATGACGAAGGCGCTCGTCGTCGAGAACGCGCTGCACTGCGGCACGTGTCGGCCGCGCCCCGACCCGATCGACCTCCCCGAGCTCGACGGCTGAGCGTCACATGGGAGATGTGATGCCCATCACACCCCGGGGTTGACGAACAACACCCATGATCGGTGCCCGATGGCACAGACACGATCGCCTGGTCGTGGCACCATCGTGGCATCGGAGACGGACCCGACGGGGGGCCGGCCCGGGAAGCGAAAGGGGACCGTGATGGCGGACAAGAAGATCACACCGAAGCAGCCGTCGGGCGCGAGTGCGGCCAACAGCGCAGCCGCGGGAGTCACCAAGACCTCGGCGAAGAAGCTCGGTCACAAGAAGCTCGGTCACAAGAAGCTCGGTCACAAGAAGCTCGGTCACTGATCCACCGGCTCAGACGTGGAACGGGCCCGGCCTCCGGCCGGGCCCGTTCGCTGTCCAGGGTCCGCCGCCCGCACGCTCGGCGGTGGCGCCGCCGGTCCGGCCATGGCACGCTACGGCCCGATGGCCACCAAGAAGCTCGCTCCGTCCCCCGTCGTGCGGTCCATGTCGGCCACGTCCTTCCTCCGGGAGGTTGCCCCCGAAGGCCGTCGACCGCCTCGCGGCCTCGGGCTCGATCCGCCACTATCGCCGTGGCACGTACCTCTGCCATCAGGACGAGCCGGCGCCGGAGGTCTTCTTCCTGGTCGAGGGCCGGATCGAGGTCACCTCGATCGCCACGACCGGCACCCGCGTCTATCACGCGACCGTCGACTCCCCCCAGTTCGTGGGCGAGCTCGGACCGCTCGGCGACATGCCCCGGACCGCGAGCCTCGTCGCCCTCACCGATTCCGACGTCTGGACGGTCGCGTCCGAGGACTTCATCGCGTTCCTCATGGCCGAGTCCACGGCGGCCCGCGCGGTGATCCGTGCGCTCGCCCGGCAGTCCCAGGAGCAGCAGGCCTTCGTCGACGACCTGCTCTTCCTGGATCTGAAGGGGCGGGTGGCCAAGCGCCTGCTGCAGATGGCCACGCCCGACCTCGACATCCTCCCCGCGGACGGGACGGTGGTCCCCGAGGTCACGCAGGCCGACCTCGCGAGCCTGTGCGGGGGCAGCCGTGAGAACGTCACCCGCATCCTCAAGGAGTTCGAGCGCCGGGACCTGGTGCATCGCGACGGTCACCGCTACGTGCTGAAGAAGGTCGGGAGCCTGGCGAAGATCGCCGATCTCTGAGCCGGCCAAGCCGGCCAAGGAGCCGGGCAGGCCGGGGCGCACACCGCGCTGCGATGAGCGGTAGGCTCGCCGGGCCGAGTGTCGAGGGGGGAACGATGGATCAAGCGCAGACCGTCGAGCAGCTCCGCCGCGTACCGCTCTTCAAGGACTTCTCCGACGAGGAGCTCGGTCACGTCGCGCAGGTGACCAAGCGGGTGGAGTTCCCCGAGGACCGGACCGTCGCCACGCAGGGAGAGTTGGGCGTCGGCTTCCATCAGATCATCGACGGGCGGCGCCGACGTGATCCAGGACGGGAAGACGATCGGCCACCTGCGGCCCGGCGACTACTTCGGGGAGATCTCGCTGATCGACGGCGGCACGCGGTCGGCCACCGTCACCACCACCGAACCCACCACGACCCTGTCGATCGCGGCCTGGGACTTCAAACGGCTGATCGAGCACAGCCACGAGATGACGAAGAAGCTGCTGATCGGGCTGTGCCACATGGTGCGGACGGGCGAGTCGAGGAGACGCCTAGATCCCCGGAGGGGGCGGGCTCCTCGTCCTCGTCCGGCTCCGCGGCCTCGTGCAGGACCACCACCAGGTCGTCGAGGCCGATGCCCTTCGCGAGGAACCCGGACGCGCCGGCCTCGCGCGCCTCGCGCTCCACACCGGGATCGGCGTGGGCCGTCAGGATCACCACCGGCATGTCGGGCTTCGTCTCGTGGATCGCCTTCATGGCGTCGATGCCCGACAGGTCGGGCATGGACAGGTCCATCAGGATCACGTCGGGCTCGAGCTCGTCGGCGCCCTCACAGGCCGCCACCCCGCCGCCGGCCTCGCCGGCGACCTCGAACCCGTCGACCATGCTCAGCGCAGACGTCAGCGCCCTCCGGAATGCAGGGTGGTCGTCAACGACCAGGACACGCACCGTCATCGTCTCCTCACGGGGAAGTAGCGGGCGGGGGTCTCACTACTCGGAACCATGATGCGGGAAGATGGCTGATTGTGCCGCCCGGCATCCGGCACGACAACGGGTCACTCGGGGGACTTTGGGTAGCCCCAACGGGGGATGCGCCGGTGGATCTTTCGGCAGGCCTCATCCTTCCCGCTCCGCCGACCGAAGAACACTGCAGATGGGCACGAAGACACGAGGTCGTTTCGGGGTGAACGAGGGGTCGTGGGTATACTTGGCCTCGAAGGGCGCCGACGACGTCTCCTCGCGTCACCGGTGCCCGGCGCACCTCGAGGGTAGGACGTGGTCCGTTGATCCTCGAGGGCACGGAACATGCGGGTCATGGGCCGGAGGACGCTGACATGTTCGAACGCTTCACGGATCGAGCCAGACGAGTGGTGGTCCTCGCGCAGGAAGAGGCGAGGATGCTGAACCACAACTACATCGGCACCGAGCACATCCTGCTCGGGCTGATCCACGAGGGCGAGGGTGTCGCCGCGAAGGCGCTCGAGAGCCTCAACATCTCCCTCGAGGCCGTCCGCCAGCAGGTCGAGGAGATCATCGGGCAGGGGCAGGCGGCGCCGACCGGTCACATCCCGTTCACGCCGCGTGCGAAGAAGGTCCTCGAGCTGTCGCTGCGCGAGGCGCTGCAGCTCGGACACAACTACATCGGCACCGAGCACATCCTGCTCGGCCTGATCCGCGAGGGCGAGGGCGTCGCCGCGCAGGTGCTGCAGAAGCTCGGCGCCGACCTCAACCGCGTCCGCC
Organism: uncultured Actinomycetes bacterium; assembly: GCA_963828885.1. Lineage (GTDB taxonomy): Bacteria > Actinomycetota > UBA4738 > UBA4738 > HRBIN12 > JALYMB01. Next base: position 61,880 of record CAWHGC010000016.1, on the reverse strand, counting down.
AGACCGTGATCCAGCTGCTGTCGGGCTACACCGGCGGCAAGGGCGAGGGCGCCCCCGGCGGGACCCCGGGCGAGGGGCAGCAGGGCTCCATGGTGCTGGACCAGTTCGGCCGCAACCTCACCCAGCTCGCGCGCGACACCAAGCTCGACCCGGTGATCGGGCGCGAGAAGGAGATCGAGCGGGTCATGCAGGTGCTCAGCCGCCGGACGAAGAACAACCCCGTCCTGATCGGCGAGCCCGGCGTCGGCAAGACCGCCGTCGTCGAGGGCCTCGCGCAGGACATCGTGCGCGGCGAGGTGCCGGAGACCCTGAAGAACAAGCAGATCTACACCCTGGACCTCGGCGCGCTGGTCGCCGGCTCCCGCTACCGCGGTGACTTCGAGGAGCGCCTGAAGAAGGTGCTGAAGGAGATCAAGACCCGCGGCGACATCATCCTGTTCATCGACGAGCTGCACACGCTCGTCGGCGCCGGCGCCGCCGAGGGCGCGATCGACGCCGCCAGCATCCTCAAGCCCATGCTGGCCCGCGGCGAGCTGCAGACGATCGGCGCCACCACGCGCGACGAGTACCGCAAGCACCTCGAGAAGGACGCGGCGCTCGAGCGCCGGTTCCAGCCCATCACGGTGCAGGAGCCGTCGGTCGCGCACACGATCGAGATCCTCAAGGGTCTGCGCGACCGCTACGAGGCGCACCACCGCGTGAACTTCACCGACGACGCGCTGGTGGCGGCCGCGAACCTCGCCGACCGCTACATCAGCGACCGGTTCCTGCCCGACAAGGCGATCGACCTGATCGACGAGGCCGGCAGCCGCATGCGGATCCGCCGCATGACCGCGCCGCCGGACGTCCGCGAGGTCGACGAGAAGATCGCCGACGTGCGCCTGCGCAAGGAGTCGGCCATCGACGGCCAGGACTTCGAGGGCGCCGCGAGCCTGCGCGACGAGGAGCGGCAGCTGCTCGAGGAGCGCGCGCGCCGCGAGCGCGAGTGGAAGTCCGGCGAGATGGACATCCTGAGCGAGGTCGACGAGGAGGACATCGCCGAGGTCCTGAGCATCTGGACCGGCATCCCCGTCTTCAAGCTCACGGAGGAGGAGACGGAGAAGCTGCTGCGCATGGAGGACGAGCTCCACAAGCGCATCGTCACGCAGAACGAGGCCATCTCGGCCGTCTCCCGCGCGATGCGCCGCACGCGCAGCGGTCTGAAGGACCCGCGCCGCCCCGCCGGCTCGTTCATCTTCCTGGGGCCCTCGGGCGTCGGGAAGACGGAGCTGTCGAAGGCGCTCGCGGAGTTCCTGTTCGGCGACGAGGACGCGCTGATCCAGCTCGACATGTCCGAGTACATGGAGAAGCACACGGTCAGCCGCCTGATCGGCTCGCCCCCCGGCTACGTGGGGTACGAGGAGGGCGGTCAGCTCACCGAGGCCGTGCGCCGCAAGCCGTTCAGCGTCGTGCTGTTCGACGAGATCGAGAAGGCGCACCCCGACGTGTTCAACACGCTGCTGCAGATCCTCGAGGACGGGCACCTGACGGACTCGCAGGGCCGCAAGGTGGACTTCAAGAACACCATCATCATCATGACCTCCAACCTGGGCACCCGGGACATCCAGAAGGGACCCGGCATCGGCTTCGCGGCGAACGCCAACGAGCAGGTGACCTACGAGAAGATGCGCGACCGGGTGACCGAGGAGCTGAAGCGGAGCTTCCGGCCGGAGTTCCTGAACCGCATCGACGAGGTCATCGTGTTCCGCTCGCTGCTGCCCGAGGACGTGAAGAACATCGTCGACCTGATGATGAAGCGGGTCGAGGAGCAGCTGAAGGCCAAGGACGTCGACATCGAGCTCACCGACGCCGCGAAGACACTGCTGGCCGAGAAGGGCTACGACATGGCCCTGGGCGCCCGCCCGCTGCGGCGGACGATCCAGCGCCTGGTCGAGGACCCGCTCGCCGAGAAGCTCCTGTGGAAGGAGTACCGGGCCGGCCAGACGATCCTGGTCGACGTCCGCGACGGCGAGATCGTCTTCGAGTCGGCCTCCGTGCTGCCGCCCGACATCCCGCCGGTCGAGCTCGCGGGGTCGTCGGAGAGCTAGCGCCCTCCGACCGGCTCACGCCGGGCGCACTCCCACATCTGGCGCGGGTCCGCCGATAGCATGCGCTCATGGGGGGTCGGGGCAGCGCTGTTCGTCGTGTCCTGGCCGTGCTCCTGGCGCTGATCGCGGCGCTGTCCTTCGTCGTCGGCGCCGTCTCCCTCGCCGCCCGTCAGACCCTCTACGACCCCGCCAACGCTCCGGACGTGGCCGCCCGGCTGCTGGACGAGCCGGCCGTGCGCCTGGCCATCGCGGAGAAGCTCGTGACGCGGATGCAGACCATCGCGCCGGCGCTCCGCGACCGCACCGACCAGCTGTCGCAGCTCGCCGAGCTCCTGACGACGACCGAGCAGTTCCGCCGTCTCTTCACCGCCGCGGTGGTGGCCCTCCAGCGGGACCTGCTCGAGGGCGGCGCACCGGAGGTCGTGCTCCACCTCGACGACATGCTGGCGGCGCTGCAGGCGGGCCTGATCAGGACCGGCGGCGACCTGGTGATCCCCGAGGGTCAGCTGACCGGCGTGATCGTGATCGACCGCGACCAGGTTCGTGCGTACCGGCGCCTGAACGACGTGACGACCCAGACCGGCTGGCCCTCGATCGCGATCGGGGCCGCCGCCGCCGTGTGCGCGGTCCTCGTGTCCGAGCGGCGGCGCCGGGCGATCTTCTGGGTCGGCGCCACCGTCGCCGGGGCCGCGATCCTCGCGCTGGGCGCCCTCGCGCTGGCGAAGAGCGCCGCCGCCGGGCAGGCCCAGACGGAGAAGGGGCAGGCGGCCGTCGACGCCGTCTGGGACGTCGTCGCGCGCGACATCCGGACGGCCCTGGCCCTCGTGCTCCTGCTCGGCCTGGCCGGCACCGTCACCGGGCTCTCGCTGCAGGCGTTCCGGCGCGGACGGGTCTCCTAGAACTCCAGGTCGGGCGGGACCAGCTCCGCGAACTCGAACCCGGTGCGCAGGTCGCTCGCCATGCCGGCCGGATCGGACTCGACCCCGTGGCGCGCGAACCACGTGCACACGTTCCGCAGGTCCCGTTCGAGCAGGTCCCAGGCGTTCGGGTTGAACCGCGGGTCCACGGCCTGCGGCAGGTCGATCACCCGGATCCGGTCCTCCCACACGAGGAGGTTGAACGCCGACAGGTCGCCGTGCACCACGTTGTGGAACAGCATCCGTTCGACCTCCCGCACGGTCTGCGCGAAGAGCTCGCGCGCCTCGTCCGGGTCGGGCGCGAGGTCCTTCAGCTGCGGCGCCGACCCGTCCTCCTCGCCGACGTACTCCATCAGGATCGCCGAGCCGAACGTGACGATCGGCTCGGGCACCGCGACGCGTGCGGCGTGCATGGCCCGCAGGGTCTCCCACTCGTGGTCCTGCCACAGGGCGTCGTCGACCTCGCGGCCGAACCGGGTCTTCGTCGCGATCGCGCGGCCGGGGCGCCCGCGCACGACCCTGCCGGCCGTGTACGTGTGCGTGGCGCGGAAGTCCCGCCGGTCGCGAGCGCGGTAGGCCTTGAGCGCGACGAACTCGCGACCGGGAGCGAACTCGCCGGCGCGGCAGAGATGGATCGTGGCCTCCTTGCCGCTGGAGAGCGGCCGGACGACCTCGGTGATGAATCCCTCCTCGTAGAACTGGTCCAACACATGGGGTTCGAGCAACGGAGTGCCTCCAGGGTCTCGGGTGGCGGTCGGGTCATGGACCGCGCGACCCCGGGAACGGCGAAGGCCGCCCGAACGGGCGGCCGGCAGGCACTCAGCGGTGAGGGCTGCTAGTCCGTGGCGTTCGAGGGACGCGCGGCGACGTCGACCGTGGCGGTCTGCATCAGCTCATCCCTCCTTCGCGACGAGGCGCGCGGCGCGCGCCCTGGACGGTGCCGAGGATAGCACTAGCCGGTGGCCGGCAGGCTCGGATCGGACCCCGTGGTGAGGGTCGTGACCTCCTCGACGATCGACCGCGGGATGTGCGTGACGGCCCGGAATCCGTCGCCGTCGGGCAGGATCTCCTGCGCGATGGACAGGAACCGCGGCCCCTCGTTGACGAGGAAGCCCACGGTGCGAACGAGGTAGTCGGTCCGGCAGTCCTGCGGATCGGACTCCTCGAAGTCGAACCAGGCGTCGTGCCAGGTGACGAGGACGAGCGGGAAATCGGCCTCCTCGGCCTCCTCCGCCGGCTCGGCCTCGACCGGCTGCAGCGGCTCGAGGAGGCTCGCCTCGGGGCCGAACTCCGCGTCCCCGCCGACCCTCACGACCCGCACCCTGAGCCTCCTTCGATGTCCCGCTGGAACGTCCGATCCGTCCTGCCACAGGTATCGGGCAGAACGTCCCCGAGTGGAATCCCCAGGGGCAGGTATTTCGCCGGCTCGGCGCGGTTCGAGCCCTTCGGCCTAGCCCGGGACCGGCCGGGGACCAGGAGCGTATCCGCGAGGTCTGACATCTGCGGATCCTGTCCTGCGTCTGGCGTGTCGGCGGGCCTCGCTAGGGTTCGGCCGTGGCCAGATCGACGTCGGTGTTCGCGTGCAGGGACTGCGGGCAGCAGGCCGCCCAGTGGCTGGGGCGGTGCGCCGCGTGCGGCGGATGGGGCACGGTCGAGGAGGTCGCCCGCCCGCCGGCGGTCGCGGCCGGGCCCTCCACCGCGCTCCCGCTCGGCGCGGTCGGCGACGCCGAGGTCGACCGCGTCCTCACGGGGTTCCCCGATCTGGACCGGGTGCTGGGCGGCGGCCTCGTGCCCGGCTCGGTCGTCGCTGCTCGCCGGCGAGCCGGGCATCGGCAAGTCGACCCTCGTGCTGCAGGTGGTGGGCCGGCTGGCCGCCGCCGGGCGCCGGTGCCTGGTGGTGTCGGGCGAGGAGTCCCACGCCCAGGTCGCGACCCGCGCCCGGCGGCTCGGCGTGGCCGACGGCGACGTCCGGTTCGCGCCCGGGCGGGACCTCGCGCAGGTGCTGGCGACGGCCTCCGCCGAGCGGCCCTTCCTGCTGGCGGTCGACTCGATCCAGACCCTGCGCGACACCGCCGGCACGCAGCTGCCGGGCGGTCCGGCCCAGGTCCGCCTGTGCACGGACGCCCTCGTCGGGCTCGCCAAGGCGGAGGGCATCGCCGTGCTGCTGACGGGCCACGTGACGAAGGACGGCGACCTGGCCGGTCCGCGCACCCTCGAGCACGCGGTCGACGTCGTGCTCGGCTTCGACGGCGACCCCCGGTCCGGGCTGCGGATGGTCTCGGCGACCAAGAACCGCTTCGGCGCCGAGGGGGAGACGGCCTGGTTCGAGATGCAGGCCGACGGCCTCCGGTCCATCGACCCCACGGGCCTGCTGGTCAGCGGCGACCGGGAGCCCGGCGCGGCCATCGCCCTGCCCCGCTCGGGGCGGCGCGCCCTCGCGGTCGAGGTCCAGGCGCTGGTCGGCGGCCCGGAGGGGCCCCCGCGCCGGCAGGCGACCGGGCTCGACCTCCGCCGGTTCCAGCTGATCGCGGCCGTCCTCGAGCGCGCCGGCGGGATCCCCTTGGGCGCGCGGAGCTGTTCGGCGCCTCCTCGGGGGGCATCCGGGTCGACGACCCGGCGTGCGACCTCGCCGTCGCGGCCGCGCTGGCCTCGGCGGCCCTGGGGGTCGCCCCGCCGCCGCATCTCGCGTTCGTGGGCGAGGTCGCCCTCACCGGGCTGATCCGGCCGGCGCCGGGCATGGAGCAGCGCCTGGCGGCCGCCCGGGCGGCCGGCATCGCGACCGTGGTGGCGCCGGCGGCCTCCGGGTCCTCCGTCGCAGGTCACGGGCCCGATCCGGGGGTTCGCATCCTGCCCGTCCGGCACCTGCGCGAGGCGCTAGAATGGGTGGTACAGGGTGTGGAAAACCCCGGCGTCCGGCGCTCGGCATAGCGGCCCGGAGGCCCGGTTCAACGCACGATTAGCCCTCTGACCAGCACTTTTGCCTTGCGCTGCAGGGGACTCCCGTGCTATCTTGTTGAACTAGTCAACGCGATCCGCGCGTCCGACCGTCTCGATCCAACGGGAGGTTCCGTGTTCCGCAAGGGCGATACCGTAGTGCATCCGGAGCACGGAGCGGCAGTGATCGAAGAGCTTCGCGACCGCGAGTTCCTCGGCGAGAAGCGCAAGTACCTGGTCCTTCGCGTCGCCTACGGCGATCTCACCCTCATGGTGCCGGTGGACTCCACCGACGAGGTCGGCCTCCGCCAGGTCGTGAGCAAGAGCGAGGTCAAGAAGGTCCTGAAGGTGCTGACCGAGGACGAGTCCTCGATGGCTGCGAACTGGAGCCGTCGCTTCAAGAACAACATGGAGAAGCTGCACTCGGGCGACCCGTACCAGGTGGCCGAGGTGCTGCGGAACCTCGCGATCCGCGAGCGCGAGAAGGGCCTGTCCGCCGGCGAGAAGCGCATGATCCAGAAGGCCCGGCAGATCCTGATCTCCGAGCTGCACTACGCCACCGGGAACTCCGAGGAGGAGGCCGAGGCGATGATCGACGACGTGCTCGAGAAGGCGCACGGCGGCCGGGTCCCGGCCGAGCTCTAGCCACGCACCGACTCTCGGGCCGGCCCTCCTCGGCGGTACCCTTGCGGTCCGCGGTCGGAGGAAGGACCCTGGGTTCATGAGCAGCGATGGATCGCCCGACCCCCGTGAGCCACGCGAGACCCGCGCGCAGCTGCGCGGCAAGCTGGTCGAGGGCGTCCGCCTGATCTTCATCGCCCTGTTCGCCACGGGTGGCTACACGATCGGCGCCCGGACGAACGCCACACCCAACGCGGCCCGCACGATCCTGTACGTCTTCCTGGGCGCCGCCACCGGCTACGTCCTCGGCGGCGTGTTCGGACGGCTCACGATCCGCGCGGTCTCCGGCATGGAGGAGGAGCTCCGGCGCCGCCAGCCGGCCGAGCTCGCCGGCGGCACGGTCGGCCTCATCATCGCGCTGCTGATCGCCGCGCTGCTGATGCTGCCGCTGCTGTTCCTGCCGCCCCTCGCCGGCTGGCCGGTCATCATGTTCATCTACCTGTCGTTCGGCGCGCTCGGCTACCGCCTCGGGCAGGCCCGGTACGAGGACATCTTCGGGCTGATCGGCATGAAGCCGCGGGCGTCGGCCTCGGGCCGGGGCGACATCCACGTGATCGACACCAGCGCGCTGATCGACGGCCGCGTCGCCGACCTCGTGAACACCGGGTTCATCACCGGCACGCTGCTGCTGCACGACGGCGTGCTGCGCGAGCTCCAGGCGATCGCCGACTCGTCCGACCACCGGCGGCGCGCGCGCGGCCGCCGTGGCCTCGACGTCCTCGTGGAGCTGCAGAAGGCGCCGACCGTGCAGATCCAGCTCGTCGAGGAGCTCGGCGTGCAGGACGTGGACGCGGCGCTCGTCCGGCTGGCGAAGGAGCGTGGCGGCACGCTCGTCACCGTCGACCACAACCTGGCGCGCGTCGCCGAGGCCCTGCGGGTCCCGGTCGCGCAGATCAATTCGCTCGCAACCAAGTTCCGCACGCCGTTCAACGCCGGCGACGAGCTCACCGTGCACCTGGTGAAGGAGGGTCGCGAGCACGGCCAGGGCGTGGGCTACCTCGACGACGGCACGATGGTCGTCGTGGAGTCGGCGAACCCACACATCGGCTCGGACGTGACGGTGCGCGTGAAGAACGTGATCCAGACGACGACCGGTCGCATGATCTTCAGCGCCCTGCCCGAGGAGTCGGAGGCCGGGGCATGAGCCAGCTCGGGGACGCCTCGGCCGTCGTGCTGGCCGCCGGCGCGGGTCAGCGCCTCGGCGCCGACGAGCCCAAGGCGTTCGTGCGGATCGGCGGGCGGCCGCTGGTCGCGATCGCCGCCGCCGCCGCGGCCGCGTCGAAGTCGGTCGGGTCCCTCGTCGTGGCGGTGCCGCCGGGGTCCGAGGACCGCGCGCGGGAGATGCTGGCCGACATCGAGGTGCCGGTGACGATCGTCCCGGGCGGTGCGACGCGCCAGGAGTCGGTCGTGCTCGCGCTCGCCGCCGTGCCCGAGGGCGTGTCGGTCGTCGTCTGCCACGACGCCGCCCGGCCGTTCGCACGGCCGGACCTGTTCTCGGCCGTGATCGATGCGATCGGCGAGGAGACCGACGGCGCGGTGCCGGTCGTGCCGATCGCCGACACGGTGAAGCGCATCCAGGACGGGCGCGTCGTCGGCACCGAATCGCGCGAGGGGCTGGCGCTCGCGCAGACGCCGCAGGCGTTCCGCCTCGAGGCCCTCGCCGAGGCCCACGGCCGCGCGAGCGAGTCCTCGATCGAGGTCACCGACGACGCCGGCGTCCTGGAGTGGGCCGGCTATCACGTCGTCGCCGTCGACGGCGACCCGCGCAACTTCAAGATCACCACGACGGCCGACCTGCTGCGCGCGCAGGCCCGCGTCGAGGGCGGCTGATGCCCGCGCCCCGCGTGGGGCTGGGATTCGACGTGCACCCCCGCGACGACGGGCGGGAGCTGTGGCTCGGCGGCGTCCGGTTCGACGGCGAGGCCGGCCTCGCGGGTCACTCCGACGGCGACGCCGTGTGCCACGCCCTCGCCGACGCGCTGCTCGGCGCCGCCGGGCTCGGCGACGTCGGCGAGCACTTCCCCGAGGGCGATCCGGCGTTCGCCGGCATCGCCGGCCTCGAGCTGTTGCGGCGCACCGTCGCGCTCGTCGCCGGCGCCGGGCTGCGGCCCGCGTCCTGCGACGTGACGGTGATCTGCGAGCGGCCGGCCGTCGCACCCCGCCGCGAGGAGATGCGCGCGGCGCTCGCCGGCGCCCTGGACCTCGAGGTCGCCGCCGTGTCGGTGAAGGCGACGCGCCCGGAGGGCCTCGGGCTGTCGGGCGACGGCGCCGGCTGCCTGGCCCTCGCCGTGCTCACGTGAGCCGGGATCGTGCGTGGGCGGCCGCCGCGCCGCCGCCGAGGCCGTGCGCGCCGGGCAGGCGCAGGAGCTGCTGGTCGCGCGCGGCGCCAGGGGCAGCCAGGGGCTGCGGGCCGTCCTCGAGGCCGCCCGCGCCGCCGGCGTCCCCGTCCGCGAGGTCGACCGCGCCGAGCTCGACGGCATGGCTCCGGACCCGCAGGGCGTGGTGGCGGTGGTCTCGACGGCGTCGCCGGCGGCGCTCGGCGAGCGCGAGCTGGCCGAGTTCCCGTTCTCCGACGACGCGGTCGTCGTCGTGCTCGACGGCATCACGGACCCCCAGAACCTCGGCGCGGCGGCCCGGTCGGCCGAGGCCGCCGGCGCAGCCGTGCTGGTCTCGCGCGTGCACCGTGCGGCGGGCGTGACGCCGGCGGCGATCCGAGCGTCGGCCGGCGCGCTGCTGCACCTGCCGCACGCGCGGGTGGCCAACATCCCGCGCGCGATCCAGCGGCTCCAGGACGCCGGCTTCTTCGTCGTCGGCCTCGCGGACGAGGCCGAGCTCGACGTGTACGCGGAGCCGTGTCCTGCGGGCCGCGTCGCCGTCGTCGTCGGCAGCGAGGGCGAGGGCCTGGCCAGGCTCACCCGCGAGCGGTGCGACGCCCTCGTGCGGCTGCCCATGCACGGCCGGGTCGGGCTCGCTGAACGCGTCGGCGTCGCTGGCGGCCGCGCTGTACGCGTACGTGCTGCCCTCGCGGACCGGCTGAACCCCGCGGCGTTGCCCGGCCGGGTCGCTCGGGCTACAGTCCGCCCGATCGCGCCGCCGGCGCCGACACGATGGGAGGAGGAGCTGTGGAGTCCATCCCGCCCGTGGTGCCGACGCCGCCTCCCGCGCCCCGCCGCCGCACGCCGGTCGTCACGGCCGCCGGCGGCATGCTCATCACCGCCGGTGTGCTGACGCTCCTGGCGGGGCTGATCATCGTGCTGGCCGGGTCCGACGTCCTGGTGGACGGCAAGCCCGTCGGCGACAGCGCCCACACGATCGCCGTGCTCGCGGTCGTGATCGGCGCGGCCGACGTGCTGGTCGGCGCCCTCGTCCTCGCGCTGGTACCGCTCGCGCGCCTGCTCGGCTTCGGCTTCGCCGGCCTGACCGTGCTGATCGGGCTCATCTCGCTCGTGCAGGGGAACGCCCGCGCGATCCTGCAGCTGCTGCTGGGCGGCTTCACGATCTGGGCGCTGATCGTGGCCGAACCCGCCTTCCGCCGCGACGCCCGGCGATAGACTGCCCCGCGAGGCCGGCGTGGCGCAGTCCGGTAGCGCAAGCGATTTGTAATCGCTAGGTCGTCGGTTCGAATCCGACCGCCGGCTCCACATCGAGCCACTGGGCCGTTCGGCTCGCCTCCGACCTTCGGCCGATGCTGGCCGATGCTCCCGGCCGATAGACTGCGCCTCCGCATGCCGAAGACCCCCCGGATCCTGGTCTCGCTCGTCGCCGCCCTCGGCGCGTTGCTGGCGCCCGTCGCGCTGACCCCCGCACAGGCCGCCGCCTGGCACACGCCCGGGTTCGTGCGCACGATCGCGGGCCCCGGTGAGGCCGGTGTCTACGCCTGGGGCATGGAGTACAACCCCGTCACCGACGAGATGCTGGTCGGCGACTACTGGAACTACCAGATCCGCAGGTACGACCCGTCGAACGGCCACGAGATCGGCGCCTTCTACCGGCCGCCCTCCCTACAAGGGTCAGCCGTACACGATCGAGGTCGACGACCGCGACGGCAGCATCTACGTCCCGGAGCTCGGCAACACCGACCTCTACAAGGGCTACATCGCGCACTACGACAAGCACGGGAACTACCTGAACGAGATCCACGTGGACGCCGGGTACTGGGTGTGGACCCACGTCGACGGCCGGTGGCTGTACGTGGCGGCCGCCCACTACTCGAACGCCCCGAAGATCATGAAGTACGACCTCGACAACGGGGGCGCGTTCGTCACGAGCTGGGGCACGAAGGGGACCGGCCCCGGCCAGTTCGGCGTGGAGCTGCACGGCATCGACACCGACGCGAACGGCAACGTGTACGTCGCCGACGCCGACCGCCGCATGGTGCACGTGTTCACCTCCACCGGGACGTGGCTCCGTGACTTCGGGCAGCCCGGCGGTACATCGGCGTCCTCGGCGCGTTCACCGGCGACCTCCGCGGTCTCGCCGTCGACAGCGCCCACGGCTGGGTGTACGTCGTAGACGCCGAGGCCTCGCAGATCGAGAAGTTCGAGTCTGACAGGCACCCCGCTCGCGCACTGGGGCACCGAGGGTTCCGGCCCCGGGCAGTTCGCCGACGGCGGCCGCGAGCTCACGATCGACGACCAGGGCCACGTGTGGGTGGCCGACTACGGCAACTTCCGCTTCTTCGAGTACGACTCGAACGGCACCCTGCTGCACACCTACCCCGACCCGGCGCAGCCGCCGGTGGACGGGCGCTTCGCCGAGGTCCGCGACGTCGCCGTCGACCCCGTCACCGGCAACGTGTGGGGCGCCGACGCCTGGAACAACCGGTTCCAGAAGTTCGCGCCGAACGGCTCGTTCCTGGGCACATGGGGGATCCGCAACTCGAACCCGCCGTACGGCATGGACTACCCGCGCGGCGTCGCCGTCGATCCGGACACGGGCTATCTGTGGGTCGCCGACACGCGTGAGCACGTGATCCGCGTCTACGCGCAGGACGGGACCTACCAGTTCTCGGTGGGGTCGGGCCTGGACTCGAGCGCGTCCGGCAGCTTCCGCCTGCCGATGGACATCGAGTTCTACGACGGCAAGGCCTACGTGAGCGACTACGGCCTGCTCTAGAACGGCGACCCGAACTCGTGCACGTTCAAGATCCTCGACGCCGCCACGGGGGTGGAGCAGGACTCGATCACGGTCTGCCACAACGGCGCGGCGATCGACCCCGCCACCGGGAACATCTACACGGTCAGCTGGCAGACGGACCGCGTGGAGGTCTTCGCGCCCGACGGCACGCCGATCACCACGTTCGGCTCCTCCGGCTCCGGCGACGGCCAGTTCCGTACGCGTGGGACGCCGACATCGTGAACGGCGTCCTGTACGTGACGGACTCGAAGACTCAAGCGCATCCAGGCCTTCGACCTGAACGGGAACTTCCTGGGGAAGTGGGGCGCGAAGGGCCAGGGTCCGTACCAGTTCTCGAGTCCGTCGGGCATCTCGCACGACAGCGCCGGCAGGCTGTACGTCGCCGACGCCGAGAACGACCGCATCAGCGTGTTCGACCCGGCCGCGTCGCCGGTCGCCGGCGACGCTACGGCGCCGGTCGTCACGATCGGCGCGCCGACGCAGGACAAGGTCCTGGCCGGCCGTCAGCCCCGCGTGGATCAAGGGCAAGGTGACCGACAACGTCCGCATCGGCACCGTCGAGGTCGCCGTCCAGGACCGCGACACCCTCCAGTGGTGGAACGCCAAGCTCGCGAAGTGGCAGACCGGCCAGGTGTGGAGCCTCGCCGGCGTCGTCTCGAGCGGCGCCGCTCAGCGGGAACTGGTCGTTCGGCCTGGTCGGCGTCGAGCGCGGGGAGCGGTACACGGCCAGCGTGCGCGCCTACGACTCGGCCGGGAACCTGTCGGTGGCGATCGCCGGCCGGCGCTTCACGATCGCGCCGTAGCTGGTCGCGTCCGCTACCGCTCCGCCGCGTCGCAGGACCCGCCCCGCCCGTTCGCGGTTCTCCCCGTCCCAAGCGACGCGCCCGTTCACGATGACGGCGTCGATGCCGGCCGGGTAGGCGTGCGGTGACTCGAACGTCGCCGTGTCCGTGACGGTCGCCGGGTCGAACAGCACGAGGTCGGCGAACGCCCCCTCGGCGATCCGTCCCCGGTCCGCGAGGCCGAACCGATCGGCGGGCAACGACGTCATCTTGCGGACGGCGGCCTCGAGCGTGAGCAGGCCCTCGTCGCGGACGTAGCGGCCGAGCACCCGCGGGAACGTGCCGTAGTTCCGGGGGTGCACCGGCATCGCGCCGAGCGGACCGGCAGGCGACATCGCCGACGCGTCGGACGCCACCATGACGTCGGGCCGCGCGACGATCGCGCGGACGTCGTCCTCGTGCATGGCGTGGCCGATCACGGCGGTCTCGGGCTCCTCGAGCAGCAGCCGGAACATCGCCTCGACGGGCTCGACGTCCATGGCGGCGGCGATCGCCGCCAGGTCGCGGCCGTTCCACCGGGCGTCGGCCGTGCTCTCGACGACGATGCGGTCCCAGCCGACGCCGTCGATCGAGCTCTGGAAGGTCGGCTCGCCGTGCTCGATCGCAGACACGAGCCGCGCGCGCGTCGCGGGATCCCGCACGAGGTCGGCGAGCTCGGCGACCGGCGCCCAGTCGGGCAGCAGCGACCACAGCACCGAGGCCCACGCCGTGTACGGGTACTGGTCGGCGGTGGCGTCCTCGCCGTCGAACAGCGCCAGCAGCTCGTCGGTCCGGCCCCACACGAGCGAGCTCTCGCACTTCAGGTGGCTCACGTGCGCCGGGACGCCGGCGCGCCGCCCGATCTCGATGGCCTCGCGGACGGCCGTGAACAGGTCGCGGCCCTCGCCGCGGATGTGGCTGGCGTAGATGCCGCCGAACGGCGCGACGGCCTCCGCGAGCGCGACGACCTCGTCGGTGACGCTGTAGATGCCCGGCACGTAGATCAGGCCGGTCGACAGTCCGACCGCGCCGGCCTCCATCGCCTCGGCGGTCTGCCGCCGCATCTGCGCGAGCTCGTCGCCGGTCGGCGGCCGGCGCGCGAGGCCCATCGCCTCCTGCCGCAGCGCGCCGTGGCCGACCAGCGCGGCCACGTTCACCGCCGGCCCGCAGGCCTCGATGCCGTCGAGGAACGAGCCGAACGTCGGCCACGCCATGTCGAGCTCGGCGGCCGGCACGCCGACCAGCGTCGCCATCTCCGGCGCGCCCGCCGGCGGCCACGGGGACGCGCCGCAGTTGCCGACGACGAGGGTCGTGGACCCCATGCGCAGCGCCGAGTCCATCCACGGCTCGACGAGCGGCACCACGTCGGAGTGGTTGTGGACGTCGACGAAGCCCGGCGACAGCGCACGCCCGCGCGCCTCGATCCGACGGGCGGCCTCGGGCTCCTCGGCGCCGTCGCGGCCGAGCCACGCGATCCGGTCGCCGGCCACCCCCACGGAGCCGTCGAACGCGGGTGCGCCGGTCCCGTCCACGACCGACGCGCCGGCGATCAGGAGGTCGAGCACGGGGCGGATGGTAGCGGTGCCGGGGATCCGGCGCGGCACCGCCGGTCAGGGTCGGCGAGGGCGACGGCAGAGCCCACGATCTCCGCCGCCGCCCGTCGCACGTGTGCTCTTCGGGTATCGGCATCCCGCGCCCACGGGCGGCTCGTTCGGAGGGCGGAGAATCTCCTCCCCCGCAGTGGGTACGCCCTTCGGCCCTCGTGCAGGCCCCGCCCGCACCGCATCCGGCCCACATCTGGAAGACTGACTGCCCGCACAGGACGAAGCCAACGACGAAAGGAGGACCGCCATGGGTCTGCTCGACAAGGCGAAGGAGATCGCCGGGCAGGGAGCCGAGGCCGCGAAGAAGGCCGCCGACGCGGCGAAGGAGAAGGCCGGCGACCTCCAGGCGAAGCGGCGCGCCGACGACCTCGCGGAGCAGCTCGGGTACCTGGTCGTGCGCGAGCGCACGGAGAAGGCCGACGTCGCGGCCGAGCAGAAGCGGCTGGTGGAAGAGATCGTCGCGCTGCAGCTGGAGATCGTGGCGAGCGGCGAGCAGGCCGCCGGCGGCGAGAGCGCCGAGACCGTCGGCGAGTAGCTAGGCCGCCGGCAGGAACACGCGGAAGCTGGCGCCGCCGCCCTCGCGCGGCTCCACCCACGCGCGGCCGCCGTGGAGCTCGGCGAACCGGCGGACGAGCGTGAGACCCACGCCCACGCCCGGCGAGTGCATCGAGATCGAGCCCGGCAGCTGACGGAAGGGCTCGAAGACGGCCTCGCGCAGGTCCTCGTCGACGCCGGGGCCGGCGTCCTCGACGACCAGCAGCACGCCGCCGTCCTGCTCGTGCGCGCGGATCCACACGGGCGCGGTCGCCGGCGTGTGGCGGATCGCGTTCGACAGCAGGTTCTCGACGATGCGCTCGACCTTCGCCGCGTCCACCTCGACCGTGACGTGGTCGACCTCGACGCTGATCTCGCGCGAGGCCTCGTGCTCGGTCTCGGCCACGCAGTGACGGACCAGCGCGTCGAGGTCGGTGGAGCGCCGCTGCGGCGTGATGATGCCCCGCTGCAGCCGGTCCAGGTCCAGCAGATCGGAGAGCAGCCGCTCGAGCTTGCGCGCGTTGGCGGCGATGCGAACGACGAGATCGAGGGCGTCCTCGTGCGGCATCTGCAGGCCCGACTGCTCGAGCGTGAGCGCCGACCCGAGGATCGAGGTCAGGGGCGTGCGCAGGTCGTGGGAGACGGCCTCGAGGAAGGTGTTCTTCATCTCATCGAGCGCGCGCAGCCGCTGCGCGGCCTCGCGCTCGCGGCGGAAGGCCTCGCTGTACTTGCGCTCGGACTTGCGCAGCGCCTGCTCGGCGCGCTTGCGTTCGGTGATGTCGACCATGAGTCCGCGCACGCCCTGCACGGCGCCGGATCCGTCTCGCACCGCGTGCACCAGGTCGCGGATCCACGCGATACCGCCGTCGGGCTTGCGCACGCGGTACTCGGCGGTGGCGTCGTTGCCGAGCTCGCAGACGCTGATGCAGGCCTCCACGGCGGCCTCCCGGTCCTCGTCCATGATCTGCTCGCCCCAGGTGCGATCCTCGTCGACCCACGCCTCGCCGTCGGCGCCGAACAGGTCCGACGCGCGGGAGGACAGGAAGGTGAACTCGAGCGTGTCCGCGCGCGCCTCCCAGAAGACGGCGTCGAGGCTCTCCACGAGCTCGTGGAACCGCTCGAGCTCCGACAGGCGGCTGGCGTTGCCGAGCGCGAGCGAGGTGATGTCGGCGATGCCGCGGGCCAGCCGGACGTCCTGCTCGCGGAACGAGGTGACGGCGTCGGGCGCCAGCAGCACCAGCGCGCCGAACCCGTCCGGCTCCCATCGGAGCGGCGCGACGAGGACCTCGCTGGGCTCGTTCAGCAGCTGGTATTCCGCCGGGACCTGCGCGACGACCTCGCGCGGCATCACGAAGGGCTCGGAGATCGACTGCAGGAACTGCTGTGCGACCTCGGGCGCCACCAGCGAGGCCCCCGAGAGGTCCGGCGAGGCGGGGCCGATGGTGCGCGTGCCGTGCAGGCGGAAGGCGCCGGTCTCCTCCTCGCGCACGTACGCCGAGACGGTGCCGGACGGCACCAGGTTGGGGATCGTCTCCATGGCCTCGCCGAGGATCTCGTCGACGTGTGCAGCCCGGTCAGCGCCTGGGAGAGCCGCAGCAGCGCCGCCGAGGTCTCCGCCGCCTCGCGCTCGGCCTGGAAGAGCTTCGCGTTGCCGATCGCGACCGCCGCGTGCGAGGCCAGCACCTCGAGCAGCCGGCGGTCCTCCTCGTCGAACTTCCCGTACCCGAGGCTCGACAGCACGATCGCGCCGATCGACTCGTTCCCGGCCAGCATCGGCACCGCCAGCATGGACTCGAGGATGTCGTCGGTGCCGGGGATCACGACGGAGAAGTCGACCTCGCGGGCGTCGGGTGTGAGCAGGCTCTGCTGCGTCGCGGCCACCCACCCCGTGATGCCCTCGCCCATCTGGGAGGAGAGGTTGTCGATCGTCTCCTCGCCGTACTGCGGTGGAGATGTCGCCGCTGAACGCGACCGGCAGCAGCGTCTGTCCGTCGGGCTGCAGCACGTACACGCGGCAGTTGTGGTAGTCGATGATCGTGCGGAGCTCGGCCGTGATGGCTGCGCCGATCTCCTCCACCTCGTCCAGGCTGTTGAGCTTGGCGGTGAGGCTGTGCAGCATGTTCAGCTGGGCGACGGAGCGGATCGGATCCCGTCCGATCGTCCGCGCTCGCTCGTCCATCGCCTCGACCACTCCGTCAGCTCCTCGCACGTGCCTACGCAGCATTGTCTCACCGCCCGTTTCGCGGTTCGTCATCTGAATCGGCGCAGGCAGGCGCATGCTTGAACCGCGGAGGTCCACAGGTACGCTGGCTGCGATGACCCGAACCCAGCCCACCCCCGAGGGCCTGTCCCCCCGCGACCGCGATCTCCTGGACTTCGAGCGTGGGTGGTGGCAGCAGCAGGGGCCGAAGGAGCGCGCGATCCGGGAGCGGTTCGGCTTCTCCGCCGCCCGCTACCAGCAGCTGCTGAACCGGCTGATCGACCGGCCCGAGGCCCTCGCGGCCGACCCGATGCTGGTCCGCCGCCTGCGCCGGCTCCGCGAGCAGCGCCGCCGCCGGCGGGTCGCCACGCAGCTCGGTCTCGGGGTCTGAACCCGCCGGACCGAGCGGGTAGGATGGGCCGGTGAACACCGGCACCGCACGTATCGTCATCATCGTCGCGCTCCTGGTCGTGGGTGGTCTGCTGCTGGCGAACGCCTTCGACGACTCGGGCGTCGCGGCGGCCGGCGGCCCCTCGGGCGTCGTCACCTCGCCGAGCCCCAGTTCGTCGTCCAGTCCCACGGGGACCCAGTCGACCCAGACGCCGCCGCCCACCCCGGACCCGCAGCCGCCGAAGGACGTCGCGGTGGCGGTGTTCAACGGGACGAGCTCCAACGGCCTGGCGGGCATCGTGATGGAGCAGCTCATCGCTCACGGGTACAAGCAGGGGATGATCCCGTCCGACGCTCCCAACAAGCCGGTCGCGAAGACGGTCGTGTACTACACGGGGAGCGGCACCGACGCGGAGCAGAACAAGTCGAACGCGACGGCGCTCGCGGACAAGTACTACCCCGACGCGAAGGTCCAGGAGCTCGATCAGGTGTACTCGCAGGACGGCACCGTCGCCAAGGGCGTGCAGGTCGTCGTCGTGATCGGCGAGAACGACCAACCCCCCGCGTGATCGACGCGCTCCGTGAGCGCGCGGCTCGAGCGGGGATCCTGCTGGACTTCGACGGCTCGCTGGCGCCGATCGTCGCCCGCCCCGAGCTCGCCGCACCGGCCGAGGGCGTCCGCGAGGCCCTCGCCGCGCTGACCGGCCGCTACGCCGTCGTCGCCATCGTGACCGGCCGGCGCGCGGAGGAGGTGGCCGAGCTGATCGCCGTGCCCGGCGTCCGGTACGAGGGGCTGTACGGCCTCGAGGGCTCGGCGCCGGAGCTCCTGTTCGCGATCCTGCCCGAGGTCGAGCGCGCCGCCGCCGCCGTCCCCGAGGCCTGGGTCGAGGACAAGGGCGTCTCGGTGGCCGTGCACTACCGGCAGGCGCCCGATCCGCAGCGTGCTCGCGCGGCCCTGCTCGCCGGCCTCGAGCCGGTCGCGGCCGGCGCCGGCCTGCTCGTCGTCGAGGGCAAGATGGTCCTCGAGGTCGTGCCGGCCGATCACCCGATGAAGGGCGGTGCGGTGGAGCGGATCGCCGGCGAGGCCGGCCTCGAGGCCGTGCTGTACGCCGGCGACGACGTGGCCGACCTCGACGCGTTCGCGGCGCTCGACCGGCTGCGCGACCGGGGTCTCGTGACGGTGAAGGTCGCCGTCCGCGGCGACGAGACACCCGCGGCGCTCGTCGAGGCGGCCGACGTGACGGTCGACGGTCCCCGGGGTCTGGTCGAGCTGCTGGGCCGGCTCGCCTAGCGCCGGGCGGCGCCGTGCGACCGCTCGAGGTCGTCCAGCTGCGCGACGCAGCCACTTCGCCGGCGTGCTGGCCAGCACGGCCCGCCGGAGACCTCGCGCGCGGCGCTCCCGCTCGTCGTCGGGCATCGTGAGCGCGTCGGCGATCGCGCCGGCGGTCTCGTCCACGTCGAACGGGTTCACGCCCAGCGCGTGCTGGCCGATCCGCCCGTACGCGCCGGCGTTGCGCGAGAGCACCAGCGCGCCGCGGCGGCGGTTCAGGATCGGCCCCTCCATCGCGACGAGGTTCATCCCGTCGTACACGGGGTTCACGAGCAGCGCGTCGTACAGCCCGAAGGCGGCGACGACCTCGTCGTACTCGTCCTTCATGCGCAGCTCGATCGGCGTCCACGAGGGGGTGCCGAACGCGTCGTTGATGCGGTCGGCCTCGTGCACGCACTCCTCGGCGAACGTGCGGTACTCGTCGAGCTCCACGCGCGAGGGGCTCAGCATCGCGAGGAACCGCACCCGGCCCTGCCACTCGGGCCGGTTCTTCAGGAAGACCTCGTACGCGAGGAACCCGCGCGGGATGTTCTTCGTGAGCTCGAGCCGGTCGACCCGCAGCAGCAGCTTCGCGTCGCCGCGCCACCGCTCGAGGTCCGCCCGCGCCCGCCGGACCGCCGGCTGCGCCGCGGCCGCGCGAAGCGACGCGGCCTCGACGGAGATCGGGTAGACGCGCACGCGCGTCTCGTGGCCCTCGTACGTGACCCGGCGGCGCTGCACGTCGACGCGCGCCCCCTGCAGGGTCCGGCACGACATGAGGAAGTTGTCGGCCCACGCGCCCGGACTGGAACCCGCACACGTCGGCGCCCAGCATCCCGCGCAGCAGGTCCTCCCGCATCCGCGTCGGCAGGATCCGCAGGTACGTGGCGCCGGCGAACGGCGTGTGCGAGAAGTGCGAGATGCGCGCGTCCGGCCGGAGCTCGCGCAGCAGGCGCGGCACCATGCCGAGGTGGTAGTCCTGCACGAGGATCGCGGCCTCGGGATCCTGTGCTGGCCAGGGCCTCGGCGAACGTCCGGTTGACGGCGACGTAGTCGTCCCAGGCCTCGAGGGTGCCGCGGTCGAAGGTCGGCGTGTGCACGACGTCCCACAGGTAGTGATGCACGAACCACAGCAATCGGTTCGAGACCTCGTGGTAGTAGCGGTCGTAGCGCTCCTCGTCCACGACCACGTAGCGCATGCTCTCGTCGCCGCCGCCCCCGCGCGCGGCGACCTCGCGGTCGCCGGGGGTCATGGCGGCGGCCAGCCACACCGCCCGGCGCTCGAGCAGGGCACCGGCGAGCGCCGTCACGAGCCCGCCCGCCCCACGCTGCGGCGTCAGGCTGCCGTCGGCCTCGAGGTCGTGCGCGACCGGTCCGCGGTTCGACGCGATCACGATCGGCCGGTCGACGGCCGTCATGCCGACCTCGCCGCCGATGCGCCGCCGGCCTCGCCGAAGATCCGCAGGTAGTCCTGCACCTCGCGCAGGCTGAGGAACCGGTCGCGCACGCGGAGGCGGCCCGCCTCACCGATCCGGTCCCGCAGCTCGGGATCCCGCAGGAGCTCCACCAGCCGGTCCGCGCAGGCGGCCGGGGAGTCGACCAGGAACCCGCTGACGCCGTCCTCGATCTGCAGCGTGATGCCGCCGACGTTGCCGCCGATCACCGGCCGCCGCTTCCACATGCCCTCCGCGACGACCAGGCCGAACCCCTCGCGCGTGGACTTCTGGATCACGACGTCGGCCCCCTGCTGGAAGGCGTTCACCTCCGGCGCGAGGACGCCCTCGGCCTCCGTCAGCAGGTGGATGTCGGGGTCCGGACCGGCGTGCACCCGCGTCTGCGTGAGGTACTCCATACCCTCGGGGTCGTCGGCCGCCATCGAGCCGGCCATCACGAGCTGCAGGCCGGGCACCTCCTCGCGCGCGAGCCGGTAGGCGTCGATGACGCCGAGCGGATCCTTCCACGGGTCGAACCTCGAGACCTGCACGGCGAGCGGACGGTCGGGGTCGACGTGGTACCGGCGCAGCACCTCCTCGACGGTGGCGGGGTCGATCGGGCGGTTCTTCTCCGAGGTCGGATCGATCGAGGGCGGCACGAAGGCCAGGTCCGGCCCGGAGAGTCCCGGTTGTGCGAAGGCCTCCATCGTGAAGATCGCCGCGTCGTAGCGGTTCACCATGGGCTCGAAGAACTCCCACACGGACGGGTGGGGCCGCGAGACGTCGATGTGGCACCGCCACGTCCAGCACCCGGCGCGCACGCCCGCGCTCCTCCAGGACCGGCAGGATGCCGGCGGGCTGCGGATCGTGGATGAACAGGTGGTCCCAGCCGGCCGGGTCGAGGTCGTCGGCGTTCGCGCGCACGCGCTCCCAGTAGACGGCCTGCATCTCGGGCGTCAGGTCGACGGCCATCCCCTGCAGGCCGTTGTGCACGGCCTTCGTGACGTGGAAGAAGTCCTCGCTGCCCTCGATGACCGCCCACTGGGCGTCGATCCCGAGGTCCTGCATGAGGGCGACGTGCGTGACGAGCAGCTCGGCCACGCCACCGCCGAAGGCCGTGCTGTTCACCTGGAGGATGCGGGCGCCGCGCAGCGGTTCGGCGGCGGCTCGGAGCGCCGCGACGGCCTCCTCGCCGGCGTCGTGGGCGTAGTCGTCGAGGCGGCGGGCTGGGACGTCGATCGTGCGGAGCACGGCGCGAGTCTACCGGCGCCCGGCTCTTCGCCGGCTCGTGGCGGACCGTGCTCGAGGCTAGGCCACGCCCTCGTCGAGGAGGCGCCGGAGCGACTCCGCACGGTGCAGGGACCGCTCGGTCGCCGTCATCTGCTCCAGGCGTGCGACGTCGGTGACGAGCGTGGCGGGCGTGAACGGCTTCGTGAGGTAGGCGTCGGCGCCGGCACGCCACCCGCGGACCTTGTCGTCCAGGCGCGTGCGCGCGGTGAGGATGAGGACCGGCACGTCGCGGGTGGCCGCGGCGCCGGCGAGCTCCTCCAGCACCTCGAACCCGTCCATGCTGGGCATCATGAGGTCGAGGACGATCAGGTCGGGGCGCTCGGCCATCGCGAGCTCCAGGCCGGCCTCGCCGGACTCCGCCATCAAGACGGCGTGCCCCGCGTGCTCGAGGTTCACCCGGCAGAGCATGAGCACGTCGGGTTCGTCGTCGATGACCAGGACCTTCGCCACGCGTGCACGTCCTTCCCCTGGGCGCACGTCGCCCCTACGCGGGGTGTCGGCATCGCGCATGCCGACTTGAGCAGCGGGGGCCGGCCCGGCACGGCTCCCGGCCTGTTCGGCCTGCTCAGCGGGGGTGCGCCGTTGACGTGCCGGAGGCGCGACCCTACGCTGGGGGTGTGCTGAAGGTCTCCCAGAAGCTGGAGTACGCGATGCGCGCCATGATCGAGCTGGCGCGCCACAACGACGAGGGCGTGCTCCTGTCGGCGCGCCAGATCGCCGAACGTCAGCAGATCCCGCTCCGCTTCCTCGAGCAGCAGCTCGGCGCCCTGCACAAGCACGGCCTCGTGGAGAGCTTCCGCGGCTCGGGCGGCGGCTGCCGCCTGTCGCGGGCACCCGAGGACATCACGGTCGCCGACATCGCGGCCGCCATCGAGGGGCAGGTGTTCCCGATGGGGTGCCTGGAGCCGACCGACCACACGTGCTTCGCCGACTCGCGCTGCGGCCTCCAGGGGTTCTGGGGCGACGTCGCGCAGGCGATCGACGGCGTGTTCCGTCAGACGACGGTGGCCGATCTGGTGGTGCGTCAGCAGGAGCTCGGGCCCCTGCTGATCGCGCCGGAGACGCTGCTGTCCCGGCTCAACTGAGCCGGGACCCTGTCCACAGCAGCGGTGGAACCGGGTTCGTGCGTGCGTCGGGCGGGTGCCCGGCGCCCTGCCTAGGCGCTCTTGCCCAGGATGCGCATGACCTTCGTGCCGCACACCGGGCACTGACCCTGCGCGGCCCTGCGGCCGTTCTTGAGCGTGACCTCGGTGCCTTCGAACTTCCGCTTCTCGCGGCACTTCACGCAGTACGCCTCGTACTCGGCCATCCGATGGCCTCCTTCCCCTCCCGGGTATGTATCCCGAAGGCCGCCTCCATGGCGGCCTCCAGGCACGAGCCTGACCCTCCTCAGGCACGGAAGCAAGTCACATCCGTGCCGGGTCGCCGGGCGAGGCCAACCCGCGTACGATGCCCTCCCGGTTCCCAGAGGGCCGCAGGCAGGCCCGCGAACGGCAAAGGAAGGGGGTCAGCGACCCATGAGCGAGACGAATCCGAACATCGATGCGCTCCTGTCCGAGCTCCGCGTCTTCGAGCCGCCGAAGGGGTTCGCCGAGCGTGCCCTGGTCTCGGATCGGTCGATCTACGAGCGTGCCGAGGCCGACCCGGAGGGCTTCTGGGCCGAGCAGGCGGAGCGTCTGACCTGGTTCAAGCGCTGGGACACCGTCATGAACTGGACCCCCCCGTGGGTGCGCTGGTTCGAGGGTGGGCAGCTCAACGCCAGCTACAACTGCCTCGACCGCCACGTGGAGGCCGGCGGGGGCGACAAGGTCGCCTATCACTGGGAGGGCGAGCCCGGCGACACGCGCACGATCACCTACCGGGACCTCTACGAGGAGACCTGCCGGTTCGCGAACGCCCTGCGCTCGATCGGCGTGACGAAGGGCGACCGGGTCGCCATCTACATGGGCATGGTGCCGGAGCTGCCCGTCGCCATGCTCGCGTGCGCACGGATCGGCGCCGCGCACTCGGTCGTGTTCGGCGGCTTCAGCGCCGAGGCGCTGAAGGACCGCATCAACGACGCGCAGGCGAAGGTGCTCATCACGGCCGACGGCGCGTACCGCCGCGGCCAGGTCGTGCCGCTCAAGCAGAACGCCGACGACGCACTCGCCGGCGGCTGCCCCTCGATCGAGCACGTCGTCACCGTCCGGCGCACGGGCGGCGAGCACGGGTTCACGCCCGGCCGCGACCTCTGGTACCACGACCTCGTCGCCGACCAGCCGGCCGAGTGCGAGCCGGAGCCGATGGACGCCGAGGACCTGCTCTACGTGCTGTACACGAGCGGTACCACCGGCAAGCCCAAGGGCATCGCGCACACGACCGGCGGCTACCTCACGCAGGTGGCGGCGACGCACCGGCTGATCTTCGACATCCACGAGGACGACGTGTACTGGTGCGCGGCCGACATCGGCTGGGTGACCGGGCACTCCTACATCGTGTACGGGCCGCTCGCGAACCACACGACCGGCATCATCTACGAGGGCGCGCCGGACTTCCCCGAGAAGGACCGCCTCTGGGACATCGCCCAGCGGTACGGCGCCACGATCCTGTACACGGCGCCGACGGCGATCCGCGCGTTCATGCAGTGGGGCACCGAGTACCCGAAGCGGCACGACCTGTCGTCGCTCCGCCTCCTGGGCTCGGTCGGCGAGCCGATCAACCCCGAGGCCTGGATCTGGTACTGGACCTACATCGGCGGCGAGCGGTGCCCGATCGTCGACACCTGGTGGCAGACCGAGACCGGCGCGATCCTCATCACGCCGCTGCCCGGCGTCACGCCGCTGAAGCCCGGCTCGGCGACGAACCCGTTCCCCGGCATCCAGGCCGACGTCGTCGACGAGGCCGGCGTGTCGGTGCCGCCCGGCGGCGGGGGATACCTCGTGCTGAAGCATCCGTGGCCGTCGATCGCGCGCACGATCTACGGCGACCCCGACCGCTACGTCGAGACGTACTTCGGCAAGTACGGCCACGAGGTCTACGTCGCCGGCGACGGATGCCGGCGCGACGACGACGGGTACTTCTGGCTGCTGGGCCGGATCGACGACGTGATGAACGTTGCGGGGCACCGTCTCTCGACCTACGAGATCGAGAGCGCGCTCGTCGACGACCAGCACGTGGCCGAGGCCGCCGTCGTGTCGCGGCCGCACGAGCTCAAGGGCGAGGGCATCGTGGCGTTCGTGACCCTGAAGGGCGGCGTCGTGGGCGACGAGGCGATGCTGCAGGAGCTCCGCGAGCACGTGGCGAAGATGATCGGGCCCATCGCGAAGCCCGACAACATCATCTTCACGCCCGACCTGCCGAAGACACGCTCCGGCAAGATCATGCGCCGGCTCCTGCGCGATGTCGCGCGCGGCAACACGCTCGGTGACGTCACCACGCTCGCGAACGCCGAGATCGTCGAGCAGATCCGGGAGAAGGCCTCGACGGCGGCGGGAGACGAGTGACGCTCTCGGGTTCGCCGCTCTCGGGCGCCGAGACCGAGTTCGTCGCGGCGGCGCGCGTGGGGCATCTGGCCACCACCCGCCGCGACGGGACGCCGCACGTCGTGCCGATCTCGCCGGTGCTGGACCTCGACCGTCTGGTGTTCGCGACGGAGATCGACACCGTGAAGGTGCGGAACATCCGCGACAACCCGTTCGTCGCCGTCTGCTTCGACAGCTACGACGAGGACTGGTCGTTGCTGAAGCAGGTGCTGCTGTACGGCGCGCCGTACTTCATCGAGACGGGCATGGAGTTCGTTCGCGACCGCAACCTGCTGTACGAGAAGTACCCGCAGTACGAGACCTCGTCGCCGATCGAGGAGGCGACCTCGCTGATCGTCGAGGTCGAGATCGAACGCGCGTCGACCTGGGGCTTCTAGACCTGGGGGTTTTCGACCTCGGCGCCGCTAGCGTCGCGGGGACGTGCTCCGCGAAGAACCCGAGGGCGAGCTCCATGTGGCGGATCTGCTCGTCCACGTCGTTCGCGTGGTGGCCGCCCGCGTACAGGTGGACCTCGACCGGGTGCCGCCGCACGCGCAGCGCGTGCGCGTACACCATCACCTGGCCGAGCGGGCACCGGCTGTCGTGCTCGCCGGCGATCAACATCACCGGCGCCTCGACCGATCCACGTACGTCAGCGGGTTGCGCTCGTGGAACAGGTCCGGCACGTCCATCGGCGACCCGCCCATCGTCGCGATGTCCCACGCGCGCAGCGCCGGCGCGCACTCGTAGTGCGCGGCGACGGAGTCGCCGACCGGGATCCCGCCCAGCGCCGCCCGCCACCGGTCGGGGTGCAGGCCCGCGTTCAGCAGCGTGAGGTACCCGCCCCACGACCAGCCCTCGAGGGCGACGCGCGCGGGGTCGACGATGCCCTGCGCGACCACGTGGTCGAGCCCGGCGAGGATGTCCTCGGACTCGGGGAAGCCGATGTCGCCGCGCAGGCGCTCGCGGAACGCCGCGTCGCGGCCGGTCGAGCCGCGGTAGTTCACGAGCAGCACCGCGTACCCCGCGCTGACGTACGCCTGGACCTCGGGCTCGAACTCGTCGCGGTCGTGCCAGTTGGGGCCGCCGTGGATGTGCACGACGGCCGGGAACGGCGGGTCGCCCTCGGGCGTGACGATGAAGCCGTGGATCTCCTCGCCCGCGGGGTTCGTGAACGAGATCGGGAGGTACGGGCGGCCGGGCGGCGCCGGATCCGCCCCCAGCGCCAGCACCTCACGGCCCTCGAGGTCGCGGACCACGGGCGCGGTCGCGCCCGACGTCGTGGCGGAACCAGATCGCGCCGTCGGGCCGGACGCCGGCGCCCGAGATCGTGCCGGGCTCGTCGAGCACCGTCGTCACGTCGCCGGTCCCGAGGTCCGCCCGCAGGAGCTGCTGGCGGCCGGCGGACTCGTGCAGGAGCAGGAGCGCGCCGGCGTCCGGCCACCAGTCGCAGCCAGGTGACCGGCCCCGGTAGGTCGGGCAGCGCCACGGCCTCGCGGGTGCCGGCCTCGAGGTCCCAGATCGCCGGGCGCTCGATGCCGCTGAGCTCCTGCGAGATCACCAGTCGTGCGTCGCCGGGCACGGGCGACCAGCCGGCCGCCGTGAGGGCCCGGCCCTCGTCGAACTGGTCGCCGACGGTCGCGCCGGTGCGCACATCCAGGACGCGCAGGGCCGTCCGCTCGATGTCGCCGTGCTCGGCGTGCCGCACGCACACCAGGGCTCCGTCGGCCGAGAGGCCGCCGGTCCCGGAGGGGTACTCGCGGCCGACGCCGGCCGGCTGCGTGTGCCGGTACACCTCGCGCGCCGGCTCGCCGTCGATCGACACGATCGCGCGGTAGTCCTCGTCGGTCGCGAGGCCGATCGCGACGGTGCCGGCGACGAGCGACAGGCCCATCGCCCAGCCGTCGGGCGCGTCGGGCAGCAGCGGGACGGGCTCGCCGCCGTCGAACGGCGTCACGAGCCACCGGCCCCGCTCGTCTCCCGACGGGATCGAGCCACCACACGACGCCCGAGCCGTCCGGCAGCAGATGGACCTCCTCGGCGCCCGACGCCCTCGGCCGAGGCCTGCCGCCGCTCGCCGGTCACGAGGTCCCACGCCCACGCCTGCGAGGAGCCGCTCTCGGTCGACACGACCCCGATGCGGTCGGGTCGCCCTGCGGCCCAGACGAAGGTGTCGATCCGCGGGTGCCAGGTACCGGCGCTTCCAGGCGGGCAGGTCGGTCATCTCGGCGGATGCTAGCGGCCGGATCCGGTCCCATGTTGAGGTCGATGCGACCCCGGGTCAGGTCCGGACGCGTCCCGCTTCGGCTTGTCAGTGGACCCCCCGGGATGGGTACAATCCTTAGCACTCGGCAGGCCCGAGTGCTAGCAGTCGCAGACCCGGGCTGAGAAGCCACGGACCAGCCAACCAGACCACGAACGGCCAAGAGAAAGGGAGGCGGGCGATGGCAGCGAAGATCATCACCTTCGACGAGGAGGCACGGCGTGCGCTCGAGCGGGGCATGGACCAGCTCGCGAACGCCGTGAAGATCACGTTGGGGCCGAAGGGCCGCAACGTCGTCCTCGAGAAGAAGTGGGGCGCCCCCACGATCACGAACGACGGCGTATCGATCGCCAAGGAGATCGAGCTCGACGACCCGCAGGAGAAGATCGGTGCGGAGCTCGTCAAGGAGGTCGCGAAGAAGACCGACGACGTGGCCGGTGACGGCACCACGACGGCGACGGTCCTCGCGCAGGCGATCGTCAAGGAAGGGCTGCGCAACGTCGCGGCCGGCGCCAACCCCATGAGCCTCAAGCGCGGCATCGAGCGCGCGACCGAGCTCGCGGTGGAGGCCATCAAGAACCAGAGCAAGGACGTGGACGACAAGGACGAGATCGCGAACGTCGGCGCCATCTCCGCGGCCGACCCCGAGATCGGGCGCGAGATCGCCGAGGCCGTCGACAAGGTCGGCAAGGACGGCGTCATCACCGTCGAGGAGTCCAACACCTTCGGCATGGAGCTCGAGTTCGTCGAGGGCATGCGCTTCGACAAGGGCTACATCTCGCCGTACTTCGTCACCGACCCCGAGCGCATGGAGGCGGTCCTCGAGGACCCGTACATCCTCATCGCGAACAGCAAGATCTCCGCGGTGAAGGACCTCCTGCCGGTGCTCGAGAAGGTCATGCAGTCCAGCAAGCCGATCGTGGTCCTGTCCGAGGACGTGGAGGGCGAGGCGCTCGCCACGCTCGTCGTCAACAAGATCCGCGGCACGTTCCGCAGCGTCGCCGTGAAGGCGCCGGGCTTCGGCGACCGCCGCAAGGCCATGCTGCAGGACATCGCGATCCTCACGGGCGGCACGGTGATCTCCGAGGAGGTCGGCCTGAAGCTCGAGAACGCGACGCTCGACCTGCTCGGCACCGCCCGCAAGGTGGTCGTCACGAAGGACGAGACCACGATCGTCGAGGGCGGCGGCAAGGAGGAGGACATCTCGGGCCGGGTCAACCAGATCAAGGCCGAGATCGAGAAGACCGACTCCGACTACGACCGCGAGAAGCTGCAGGAGCGGCTGGCGAAGCTCTCCGGCGGCGTCGCCGTCATCAAGGTCGGCGCGGCCACCGAGGTCGAGCTGAAGGAGAAGAAGCACCGCATCGAGGACGCCGTGCAGTCCACGAAGGCGGCCGTCGAGGAGGGCATCGTGCCCGGCGGCGGCGTCGCCCTGCTGAACGCGCAGGTGGCGCTCGACAAGGTGGACCTCGAGGGCGACGAGCTGACCGGCGCCGCCATCGTCCGCAAGGCGCTCGAGGAGCCGCTGAAGCAGATCGCGCACAACGCCGGCCTCGAGGGCGGCGTCATCGTCGAGAAGGTCCGCGCGCTCGACCCCGGGTTCGGCCTCAACGCCGCGACCGGCGAGTACGTGGACATGATCAAGGCGGGCGTCGTCGACCCCACCAAGGTCACGCGCTCGGCGCTGCAGAACGCGGCCAGCATCGCGGCCCTGTTCCTGACGACCGAGGCCGTCGTGGCCGAGAAGCCCGAGAAGACGCCCGCTCCGGCCATGCCGGGCGGCGGCGACATGGACTTCTGAGCCACCGCGACCCACGCAGCACCGACGGGGGCCCTCCGGGGCCCCCGTTCGTCGTGTCAGGATGGGCCGGTCGCCGAGCGCACGGGGGTCGTGACGACCGGAGTCGCAACCGTACGGATCTACGTCTCCTCCACGCGCAACGGTTCCCTGCGCCGGGTGCTGGCCGCGTACCTGCTCTACATCGCCGCCGAGTACGGGGCGTGGATCGCGGTCACCCTGTACGCGTACGAGCGCGGCGGCGCGACGACCGCGGGGCTCGTGATGATCGCGCAGCTCGTGCCGGCCGCGCTCGTCGCGCCGCTCGGATCCGTGCTGGGCGACCGGATGCGCCGCGACCGGGCCCTTCGCCTCGGGTACCTCGTCCAAGCCGTGGCGTACCTCGCGGGCGGACTCGCACTGTGGTTCGCTCCGGCGCTCGTCGCGTACGCCGCGGCGGTCGTCGTCGCCTCGGCCATCACGCTGACGCGTCCGGTGCACAACGCGATCCTGCCGCAGCTCGCGGAGACGCCGGAGCAGCTCACGGCGGCGAACTCGCTGTCCGGGGTGGCGGAGGGGTTCGGCATCCTGCTGGGACCGCTCGTGGCGAGCATGCTGATCGCCGTCTCGGGCCCGGCCCTCCCGGTCACCGTCTTCTCGGGCGTGGCGTTGGTGGCGGCGCTCCTGACCCGCAACCTCCGCCTCCTCGAGGTGGCGGGGCCGACCGTCGGGGAGGCGGAGCCCGATCGCATCGTCCGTGCGGCGGTGGAGGGGCTCCGCGAGCTCCGGCAGGAGCGCGGAGCGGTGGCCCTGGTCGCGTTGTCCGGCGCCCAGTCCGTGCTGCTCGGGATGCTCGACGTGTTCTTCGCGGTGCTCGCGATCGACGTGCTGGCGCGTGGCGCGGAGGCCGCCGGCATCCTGTCGGCCGCCGTGGGGGCCGGAGGGCTGGTGGGAGCGGGCGCGACCGCGGTCCTCGTGGGCCGGCGGCGTCTGGCGGGCCCGATCGAGCTCGGAGCCGGCATCACCGGCGGCGCGATCGCAGCGGTCGCTGCATCCGCCGCGTTCGGGCCGGTCGTGGCCCTCCTCGTCATCGCCGGCGCGGGACGGAGCTTCCTGGACGTCGCGGTGCGCACGCTGCTGCAGCGAAGCGTCCGCGACGAGATCCTCGCCCGGGCGTTCGGCCTCCAGGAGGGGCTCAGCATGCTCTGCCTCGCGATCGGCGCGGCCGCCGTGCCCATCTTCATCGCGCTGTTCGGGACCCGTGGCGCCCTCGTCGCGGCCGGCGTGTTCCTGCCGGTGATCGCCCTCGGGCTCTTCGCCTCGCTGCGAGGTCTCGACCGCCGGGCCGTCCTGCCCGACCCCGCACGTCTGGCGCTGCTCCGCTCGATCTCGCTCTTCCAGCCGCTCGAGCAGCCCGCCCTCGAGCTGGTCGTCCACCGCCTGATCCCGGTGCAGGTCCCCGCCGGCACCGTCGTGATCCGCGAGGGCGACCCCGGCGACCGGTTCTTCGTGATCGAGGCGGGACGAGGCCGCCGTGACGGTCGGGGGACGGGAGATCGCCCGGCTCGGACCGGGCGAGTACGTCGGCGAGATCGCCCTGCTCCGCGACGTGCCGCGCACGGCGACCGTGACGGCGCTGACGGACCTGGACCTCCTGGCCCTCGAGCGCGAGGAGTTCCTCGCTGCCATGACCGGCTCGCGGCCGAGCGCCGAGGCGGCGCACGAGACCGTGGAGCGGCGGCTCTCCGAGCAGGCCCGCGAGGATCGCTGACCGACCGTCACGGAACCGCAACATCGAGGGCGAACCGCCGGCGCGAGGGCGCCGAAGGACAGGTGGAGCCCCTCTCTCCAACGAGAACGGATCCGGCCCCCGCCGGGTCCGTTCTCAACGTTCGGGGCCTCCTTCCTGTGCCCGGCCCCGGCAGTGGGAGAATCGGCCGCATGTCGCCGACCAAGCTCGGGCAGCTGCACGAGGTCCTCGCCGAGGCCGACCGCGTGGTGGTCGCGTACTCCGGCGGCACGGACTCGGCGCTGGTGGCGGCCGTCGCCGCCCGGACCCTGGGCGACCGGGCCCTGGCCGTCACGGCCGTCTCGCCGTCACTGCCGCCGGGAGAGGCCGAGCAGGCGGCGCAGGTGGCCGCCCTCCTCGGGATCCGGCACCGCACGGTACGCACCCGCGAGGCCGAGCTGCCCGCCTACCTCGCCAACGGCACCGACCGCTGCTACCACTGCAAGACCGAGCTCTACGACGTCCTGGGGGCCGTGGCGGCCGAGGCCGGGGGCGCGCAGGTCGTCTCGGGCGCGAACGCCGACGACCTCGGTGACTTCCGGCCGGGCCTGCGCGCCGCCGCCGAGCACGGGGTTCGTCATCCGCTCGTCGAGGTCGGCATGACCAAGCCCGAGGTCCGCCTGGCCGCCCGCGAGCTCGGCATCCCCACGTGGGACAAGCCCGCGTCGGCCTGCCTGTCGTCGAGGATCGCGTTCGGTGTCACGATCAGCGTCGAGATGCTGTCGAAGGTCGGCCGCGCCGAGCGGGTGCTGAAGGATCTGGGGTTCGTCCAGTGCCGCGTGCGCGTGCACGACGACCTGGTGCGCGTGGAGGTGGAGCCGGCCGACCTGCAGCGGCTCGCCGAACCCGAGGTCCGCGCCCGGGTCGTCGAGTCGCTGAAGTCGCTCGGGTACCGCTACGTGACCCTCGACCTCGAGGGCTTCCGCTCGGGGTCGATGAACCCGCCGGACGCGTCGCCGTGAGCTCCGAGCAGTTCCATCTCACGTTCCCCGACGGCGCGGAGCGCGAGCGAACGGTCGCGATGCTGCGCACCTCGTTCCCGCTGCATCTCAACATCCGCCGAGCGAACGTGGAGCCCGACGCGTCGTGGTTCATCGTCGAGCTCACCGGCGAGGACGACGAGATCGAGCGCGCCGTCGCGTGGCTGTTGGATCAGGGCGTGCATGTGGACCGGATCCCCACCGACGGATAGGCTCGCGCGCCATGCATGAGATCAGGATCCAGATCCGCTGGCGCGACATGGACGCGTACGGCCACGTGAACAACGCGGTGTACCTGAACTACCTCGAGGACTGCCGCGACGCGTGGGCGCAGGGCGTCCTGGGCGGCGTCGCCGACACCTGGGACTTCGTGCTCGCGCACGTGGGCATCGACTACCGCAGTCAGCTCACGCAGGACGACGGCGAGGTGATCGTGCGGTGCTGGCTCGACTCGTTCGGCCGCTCCAGCGTGCGCACGCGCGAGGAGATCGTGAAGCTCGACGGCACCGTCAGCGCCGAGGCCGAGAGCGTGATCGTGCCGCGGAAGCCCGACGAACCGAAGAGCCGGCCGCTCACCGAGGAGGAACGGGCGATCCTGCAACGGGAGCTGGACGGCGCCTGACGATCAGCGCGTGACGATCAGCCCATCACCCGGCGGCCGTGCACGAAGTGGTCGTCGTACCAGGACCCCGGGCCGGTGTAGGTGATCGTGACGCCGCCGTTGCTGCCGCCGGAGTCCAGCGACCACCCGTTGCCGATGAACGTGTCGACGTGGTCGACGCGGTGATCGCCGTCGCCGTCGTAGAACATCAGGTCGCCGACCTCGAGGCCGCGGTAGCGGACGCTGCCGACGCTCGCCATGTCGGCGCTCGTTCGCTGCGGGAGGTTCCAGCCGTGGTACGGCCTCGGGGGTTGGTTGTCCCAGCCGCCGCCGGAGGCCTTGATGTTCCACCACGTCAGGCCGGAGCAGTCGAATCCGCCGACGGGTTGGGCGCCGAACGGGTAGCCCTTGGGGCTCTTCTTGTCCCACTCGCCGCCCCACACGTACGGATAGCCGACGAACTCGATCCCCCACTGCACGACGTCGAGCTTCTTCGCGCTCATGTTCGGCAGCTCGATGTTCGCGTACGGCTCCATGTCCGACAGCTCCCACGAGTTGACCGTCGCGGCCTGGTACAGCGACCACGCGACCTCGGAGCGGGGCAGCGGCGTGTCGGGGCCGACGTCCATGGACTCGTCGGAGTGGTTGTAGCGCAGACCAAGTCGCATACCCAGCAGCAACGTCCCGAAGTTGTTCGGCGTGTCGAACCGGTACCCGCTGTGCGTGTGGATCCTGTCCAGGCCCGCCGCCTCCGTCTTCAGCCCCAGCGCCAGCACCAGCACCTTGTGCACGGTACGCGTCGTGACCGGAGCGGCCGGCGAGAAGCTCGTGCCCTGGTTCGTGCGCTCCATCCAGCCCTTCTGCACGGCCACGTTCGCGTACCGGTAGTAGGGCGAGTCGCTCGGGAGGTCGTCGAACGTGATCTTCGGGTCGATGTCGACGCTCGGAGCGAACGCCATCACGACGGCGCTCGCGAACAGCTTGCGCGACTCGAGCCGGTCGGGCTTGAAGGGGAACGTGCCGTCGCCGGCGGCGGGGTAGTCCCGCATCCAGCGGTAGGTCTTGCCGACGTAGTCGATCGCGCCACGGTCCCAGTAGCCGGCGGGCACGTCGTTCCACTTCACCGTGGTGGCTCGCGCCATCGCGGTGCGGTCGAGGTTCGGCGGCGCGAGCGGCGGTCCGGAGCCCGGCTCACCGACCGTGAGTCGGCGCGGGACCGTTCGATCGGCGGCCTGCACGACGGGAGAGGGCGCCGCGAGACACAGGAACGTCGCGACGAGCGCGATCGTCAGGACGCGACGCTGAACACGAGTCCCCCTCGGCATACCTTGAGGGTCGGCCCCGGCGCGTCGAACCTTGAGTCGGTCCGTGTGTGGGGCGCACGGTCCCTCAACCCTAGCAGCGGGGTGGTCGATACCCGGGACTCGAGCAGCCTACGATGGCTGCGGTACGCTGCGCGGCTGTGCTGGGTGAACGGGAGGCGCTGGTGCTCGAGGTCAAGGCCTGGGACGTGCACGGCGTCGGCTACGTCGACGTCACGGTCGCGTACCGGGACCGCTCCATGGAGACCGCGCGACTCGGTCGCGAGTCCGTGCCCGCCGACCTTGCGGCCGGCGACGAGGTCCTCGTCAGCACCGCCGTCAACATGATCGTGGGGATCCGGAGGGCATGAGCGTGTTCGAGTGGGCGTACCTGGACACCGAGGGCAACGAGCTCGGTCGCTCGTCTCGCTTCGAGGACCCCGAGGCCGCCGAGGCCTGGATCAGCATCTCGTGGCAGGACCTCGCGGCCAACGGCGTCGAGGAGGTCGCGCTGTTCGACCACTCGCGCGATCGCCACGTGTACCGCATGGGCCTGAGCGCCGAGTAGCGCACGTTCAGAAACGAAGGGGCCACCGGCTCCTCCCGGTGACCCCTCCGTCGTCTTCGTGTCGCGCCCGAGGGCCGCGACGTTCGCTTCAGTCCTGCGGTCCCTGCTCGCGGACGGCCTCCACCTGTACGAGGGCCTCGCGCAGATCCTTCAGCCAGTCGTCCTGCCGTTCGGCGACGAGCCGGACGCACCACGCGAGCGCGTGGCTGCGGCTGCGCGCGACGCCGGCGTCGACCAGGTGTCGAGCACCTGCCGCTCCGGCAGGCGCAGTCGCGTCATGGCCGGCACGCTGACCGTCGTGAACAGGTGCCGCTGGTCGCCGGCCTCGGCGCCCCACGAGACGCGGCGTCCGAACCGGTGCTGGGCCTCGTCGGCGATCTGCATGCGCTTGACCCGGGTGTCCTCGCGGTGTCCCGCCACCCGGGAGGCGAGGGCCGCAGCGCGCGTCTCGGCGGTGGCGTCGGCCGGCGAGCTCGGGCTCCGCGAGGGTGCCGACGACCAGGATCTCGTCCCGGTCGGCCGTCACGACGGGGGCGCCCACGAACCAGTCGGCGGGGATGCGGCCGGCGAACCAGCCCTGGAGCTCATCGGGTGAGGTGGATCGTGTCTGTGTCATACGTTGAGATTACATCATTACATCGTTGCGTCAAGCGAGTCTCCGTGAGGGCCCACCGGGGTCGTGGATGAGCTTTCCCGAGCCAGGAGGCGGTGGAACACTCCTGTGCGAGAGGGAGGGAGGTTCCATGCAGGCATCCACAGCTTCTTCAACGTCGTCTCCGGCGCCCCTGATCGGCATCGTGGCCGGGGTCGTCATCGCGATCGGCGCCTTCCTGCCCTGGGCGAAGGAGACCGCGCTCGGCAATTCCCAGACCGCGGCGGGATTCGACGGATGGGAGGGCAAGGTCTGCCTCATCGCGGGGGCCGGCATCGCGATCCGATCCTTCGTCGCCATGCGGCAGGGCCGCATCCGCCAGATCGCCGCCGCCGTCCTGATCGGCGGCATCGTCGCGACCGGGGTCGCCGCGTACACCGCCGTCACGGCCGAGGACCAGTTCCACGACGCCTTGGTGAGCGAGCTCGTCTCCCAGGGCATCCTTCCCGACGAGGCGACGGCCGAGCACGGCCGTTCAGGCGGCGATCGACGACGGACAGGTCACGGTCTCGATCTCCTTCGGGCTGTACGTGGTGATCTTCGGTGGCGTCGCGGCGATCGCTGCGGGTGCCATGGCGCTCACCGCAGGTCCGGTGTCGACGCCGTCGGCCGGG
Source organism: uncultured Actinomycetes bacterium (assembly GCA_963828885.1). GTDB lineage: Bacteria > Actinomycetota > UBA4738 > UBA4738 > HRBIN12 > JALYMB01. Next base: position 26,499 of record CAWHGC010000016.1, on the reverse strand, counting down.
GTACCCGCCGGTCCGGCGGATCCATCCGGCGGGTTCGGCGCTCCGGCAGGAGGGTTCGGCTCGCCGCCGCCCACGCCCTCGGCCCCCGCCGCGCCGTCACCCGGCGAGACGTTGCCGCCTCCGGAGCCGGCGCCGCCGGAGGGCCCACCGAGCTCGATGCCGTAGTGCGGTCGGTCGAACTCGAGCTGGACACGCACGGGCGGCGCGTGATCGACGTGACCCCGGACGTGGCGCGCGTTCGCCGCCGAGCAGGGCGGCGACGGCCTCCTGCACGCGTTCCTGCCGCACGCGACGGCCGGGCTCGCGCTGATGGAGACGGGCTCGGGGTCGGAGGGCGACCTCGAGGAGGCGCTCGATCGGCTGCTGCCGCGCGACGACCGGTACGCGCATCGGCACGGCAGCACGGGGCACGGCGCCGATCACCTGCTGCCGGTCTTCGTGAGCCCGAGCCTGACGGTGCCGGTGCTGGCCGGCGCGCTCGCACTCGGGACCTGGCAGTCGGTGGTGGTCGTCGACACGAACCGCGAGAACGACCGGCGCGTGCTGCGGCTGAGCTTCGTGCCGGCCTAGAGGTACTGGCCGGACGCCGTGGTCGCGGCCCTCGGCGGCCGTCTGCACGGCCTGCACGTCGCGCTCGCGCAGCAGCAGGACCTCCTCGCCCTCGAGCTCGACCTCGAGGCCGGACTGCGGCAGGAAGAGCACCCGGTCGCCGCGCTTGGCGACCCGGACGTCGGGGCCGACGAGCGCGACGTCGGCCCAGATGAGCCGCTTCGGCGCCGGCATCGCGGTGGCCGGGATCAGCAGGCCGCCGCTCGAGGTTCGCTCCCCGTTCTCGGGCGTGCGCACGACGAGCCGGTCGCCGGTGAGCCGGAGCTGCCCGTCGGGCGCCCGATCGGCGCGGGGCCGGCGCGGCTTCGGCGCCGCCTTCTTCGCGGCGGACTTCTTCACGCTCTTCCGGGCGCGCTTCGGGTCGCTCTTCTGGTCGCTCTTCTGGGCCGGCCGGTCGGCGGCGTCGGTCATGACCGAAGTGTACGAGCGGGTACGATGCGGCGCGTGAATGCGGGCAAGCTCACCGACCGCGCCGTGAAGACGCTGAAGGCGTCGTCCTCGCTCGACCACTGGCAGAAGGACCGCGAGCGGATCGAGGCCGAGGACCTGATGATGTTCGCGCTCGGGGTCGAGGAGGACCCCGACCCGACCGAGGAGATCCCCGCCAAGGTTCGGCGCCGCTTCGAGGCCATGGTGGAGCGCCGCGCGACCGGCGAGCCGATCCCCTTCATCAAGGGGTACACGGAGTTCCGCGGCCTCGAGCTGATCGCGGAGCCCGGCTCGTTCGTGCCACGTGACTCCAGCGAGTTCCTCGCCGAGCAGGCGATCCGCCGACTCCGCAGGCGGAAGCGGCCGGTGCACGTGGACCTCGCGACGGGGGTCGGCACGATCGCCCTCGCCGTCGCGAACGAGGTGCCGAAGGCCACCGTGTACGGGGCCGACCTGTCCGAGGACGCCGTGAAGCTCGCGCGCAAGAACGCCAAGGGTCTGGGCCTGAAGGCCACGTTCCGCGCCGGCGACATGTTCGACGGCCTGCCGAAGAAGATCGCCGGCACCGTGGACGTGATCACCCTGCACCCGCCGTACGTGCCGCGCGCGGAGGTCGAAGGACCTGCCCGACGAGGTCCGCAAGTGGGAGCCGAAGCACACCCTGACCGACAGCAGCGTCGACGGCCTCGGCCTCGTCGTCCGGGCCGCCGAGGAGTCCGAGCGCTGGCTCCGGCCCGGCGGCTGGCTGCTGATCGAGGTCAGTCCCGACCGCACGAAGGAGGTCCGGCGGGTGATGCGCGACGCCGGCCTGCGCGAGATCGCGAGCACCAAGGGCGGCGAGCTGAAGGTGACGCGAGTGGTCGTCGGCCGCCGATGACGACCCGGCCCTACGGGACCTGGTCCTCGCCGATCACGGCGGAGATGCTGGCCTCGGCCGGGGTCGGCCTCGCCGAGACGCTCCTGGACGACGGCGTCGTGTACTGGCTCGAGCTCCGCCCGACCGAGGGCGGACGCCAGGTGCTGGTGCGCGGGGACGCGTTCACCTCGCCGTCGGACGTCACGCCGCCCGGGTTCAACGTGCGCACGCGCGTGCACGAGTACGGCGGCGGCGCGTACTGCGTGCACCGCGGCACGGTGGTCTTCTCCAACGACGAGGACCAGCGGCTCTACCGCCAGGAGATCGCGGCCGACCCGGTCGCCATCACGCCGGACACCGGCGGCCGCCACCGGTACGCGGACGGCCGCGTGACGGCCGACGGCTCGCTCGTGCTGTGCGTTCGCGAGCGGCACGAGGCCGACGGCGAGGTCGTGAACGAGCTCGCGGCGGTGCCGGCGGACGGCGGCGAGCCGCGCACGATCGTCGGCGGCCACGACTTCTTCGCCGCGCCGCGGATCTCCCCCGACGGCTCGAGGCTCGCCTGGCTCACGTGGGACCACCCCCGCATGCCGTGGGACGGCACCGAGCTGTGGGTGGGCGACCTCGCGGCCGACGGATCGGTGAGCGGCGAGACGCGCGTGGCCGGCGGGGGCGGGAGGTCACGACGAGTCGATCTTCCAGCCGGCGTGGAGCCCGGACGGCGAGCTGCACTTCGTGAGCGACCGGACCGGCTGGTGGAACCTCTACCGGCACCGCGACGGCGCCGACGAGCCGCTGTGCCCGCGCGAGGCCGAGTTCGGCTGGCCCCACTGGGTGTTCGGCGCGTCGATGTACGCGTTCCTCGCCGACGGCCGCATCGTGTGCGAGTACACGAGCGAGGGCGTGCAGCACCTGGCCGCTGCTGGACCCGGCCTCGGGCGAGCTGCTCGACCTCGACCTGCCGTACTCGGCGATCGGCTACCCGTACCTGTCCGCCGAGGGCTCGCACGCCGTGTTCGTCGGCGGCGGGCCCGCGATCCCGCCCGCCGTCGTCACGATCGACTTCGGGTCGCGCGCCGTCGAGGTCCTGCGCGAGAGCGAGGAGCTCGACGTTCGACCCCGGCTACGTCTCCGTCCCCCGGTCGATCGCGTTCCCGACCGAGGGCGGGCTGACGGCCTTCGCGCACTTCTACCCCCCGCGAACCCTGAGGCCGACGGCCCGCAGGACGAGCGCCCGCCGCTCGTCGTGATCAGCCACGGCGGGCCCGACGTCGGAGAGCACGCAGGCGCTCAGGCTGGGGACCCAGTTCTTCACGAGCCGCGGGTTCGCCGTCGTCGACGTGAACTACGGCGGCAGCACGGGGTACGGGCGCGAGTACCGACGCCGGCTGAACGGCATGTGGGGCATCGTCGACACGATGGACTGCCTCAACGCGGTGCGGTACCTCGCGGCCGAGGGCCTGGTCGACGCCGAGCGGCTGCTGATCCGCGGCGGCAGCGCCGGCGGCTACACCACGCTGTGCGCGCTCGTCTTCCACGACGACTTCCGCGCCGGCGCCAGCTACTACGGGATCGCCGACCTCGAGCCGTTCGCGACCGGCGGGACGCACAAGTTCGAGTCCCGCTACCTCGACTCGCTGGTCGGCCCGTACCCGGAGGCGGCCGACGTGTACCGGGCCCGCTCGCCGATCCACTTCGCCGACCTGCTCTCGTGCCCGGTGATCCTGCTGCAGGGCCTCGAGGACGAGGTCGTGCCGCCCCGGCAGGCCGAGATCATGGTCGAGGCCCTCGAGGCGAAGGGGCTGCCGTACGCCTACCTGCCGTTCGAGGGCGAGCAGCACGGCTTCCGCCAGGCGGAGCACATCCAGGCCGGGTACGAGGCCGAGCTCAGCTTCTACGCGCAGGTGCTGGGCTTCGAGCTCGGCGATCCGATCCCGAAGGTCGCGATCCGCAACCTGTGAAGGGGGGCGCGGGGAGCCGGGCGTGCCCGGCCCCCCGCTCGGAAAGGGGGCGCGTCCTTCCCGTCGGCCCGAACGCTAGCGACGGAGAGTGAACGCCGGGTGGCGCCGTGGGGTCGTGTCGGGGGAACCCTTCGGGGCGGCTCAGCCGCCGATCATGGACATGCTGCGGGCGGGCTGCACGAAGTCCGGGTGGTTCACGCGGTGGCCGGACCACTTCGCCCACACGGCCCGCGCGGATCAGCGCGGCGAGCTCGTCGTCGGAGGCACCCGCGCGCATCGGCTCGCGCAGGTCCGTCTCCTCGAGTGCGAACAGGCACGATCGCACCATGCCCTCGGCGGTGAGCCGCAGCCGGTTGCACGTGTCGCAGAACGGCTCCGTCACGCTCGCGATCACGCCGATCGCGCCCCGCTCGCCGTCGGCGAACCGGTACAGCGTGGCCGGCTCGGCGTCGGTTGCGGTGGACGCCAACGGGTACACGGCGTCGATCGACTCGAGGATGCGCGCCGACGGCACGACCTTCGCGCGCTCCCACGCGTGCTCGGCGTCCAGCGGCATGTACTCGATGAACCGCACCTCGTAGCCGGTCTCGCGGCTCCACCGCGCGAAGTCGACGACCTCGTCGTCGTTCGTGCCGCCGATCACGACCACGTTGATCTTGATGGGTGTGAGACCGGCCGCCTCGGCCGCCCGCAGGCCCGACAGGACCTTGTCGAGCATGTCGCGGCGGGTCATGTCGGCGAACCGGTGCCGCAGGAGCGAGTCGCAGCTGACCGTCGCGCGGTCCACACCGGCGGCGGCGAGCGGTGCCGCGAGGCGGTCCAGCAGCACGCCGTTCGTCGTGATGGAGATGTCGAGGTCGGGCCCGACACCGCGGAACATCCGCACGAGCGTCGGGAGGTCGGCGCGCACGGTCGGCTCGCCGCCCGTCACCTTGATCGACCGGACGCCGAGTCCCACGAAGATGCCGAGCAGCCGCGTCAGCTCCTCGAAGGTGAGGATCTCCTCCTTCGGCAGCCACGCGAGGCCCTCCGCCGGCATGCAGTACGTGCAGCGGAAGTTGCACCGGTCGGTGACGGAGACGCGCAGGTCGTCGGCGACGCGGCCGAACGTGTCGATCAGCGGGCCGTCGAGCGGGGGAGCGGGTTCTGTCATGCGGTCAGCCTACCCGGTCACGGGTGGTAGCCGGCATACAGGAGGTACCCCGGCCCCGGCACCCGGCCGGTCGAGCAGTAGATCATCTGGGCGCCCTCGTCCGAGCGCATGCCGGCCGCCAGCAGCTGAGGCAGCAGGACGGCCGAGCCTCCCGAGATCTGCACGACCAGGTCGTTCGTCGGGCCCGCGTGGGCCTCGAGCAGGTCCCGGATCATGCCGGCGACGAGCGCCTCGTCGCGCGCGGCCAGCGGGGTCAGCCAGTCGTCGGATCCGTGGTAGCCGTAGCCGGCGAGCGACCCGTCGTCCCCGAGGTAGACGCGGGCGGTCTTCGACCGCTGCACCCACATCCGATGATCCTGCGGCCGCGTGTAGCCGAGCAGCGCCCGGTCGAGCGCGTCGATGGCCTCACCGTCGGTCTCCAGCTCGATCGCGCGGGCGTGCACACCGGCGGCGAGCGGCGGCAGGCCCTCGATGCCGGGCAGGTGGGTCATCCAGTACAGCGGTGTCTGCGGCACGATGCCGTACCGGCTGTAGAGCATCGTCGAGACCGGCTGGCGCGACTCGACGACCGTCGCGAGATCCATCGACGAGCGCTCGGCCTCGGGCGGGAGGAGATGCTCGAGGAGCGCGCGCCCGACGCCCCTGGCCTGCGCATCCGGGAGGACGAACAGGTACGAGAGGAACCAGAACCGCTCGCGGCGCATCGCGCACCCGAAGGCGACCGGCGCGCCGTCCTCGACGGCGAGGACGAGGCCCTCCGGGTCGGCCTCGGCGAAGTACGCGATCGATTCCGGCAGCCATCCCATGTCCGAGGTGTCCATGGGTGGCTGCCCCTGCGGTTCGTGGAGAGCGTCCATCGCGCGCACGAAGATGTCGCGCAGACGCGCTGGTCCTCGGGGCCGGACACCTGGCGGATCTCCACCGGCCTCTGCTCGTCGCTCCGGTGGTGGGTCGGGCAGCCGCACGAGCACGGCGTCGAGCGCGGTGTCGAAGGCGGCCTCGCGGGCGGCGCCCTGCGCGACGCTCCGGCCGACCGCGACGCCGACGAGGTACGCGGCGAGCGGCGTGGCCTTGCGTTCGACCCGGTGGGCGACCTCGCGCGAGCTCTGCAGCAGCCGGTCGATCTCCTGTCCCGACAGGGTCTCCTCGCCCAGCGCCTCCGCGAGCCGGTCCAGCCATTCCATCCGGGGTTCCCCTCCCTCTCGCCCGCGAGGGTCAGCCTCCCCCGCCTGGTGGCAGGATAGGCCGCATGGACGCACGCAGGGCGGCGGCGGTCGTGACGGTGAGCGACGGCGTCGCGCACGGCACGCGCGAGGACGCGTCGGGCGCCGAGGCCGAGGACCTCCTGCGCGAGGCCGGCTTCGACGTGGCCACGCGCACCGTCGTGCCGGACGAACGGCCGGAGATCGAGGGCGCCCTGCGCTCGCTGGCCGCCGGCCACGCGCTGATCGTCACGACCGGCGGCACGGGCTTCGGGCCGCGCGACGTCACGCCCGAGGCCACCCGCGCCGTCATCGACCGGGAGGCGCCGGGCCTCGCCGAGCTGATGCGGGCGGCCGGCCTCGAGCACACGCCGATGGCGGCGCTGTCGCGGGCCGTCGTCGGCAGCGTCGGCGGCACGCTGATCGTGAACCTGCCCGGCAGCCCGAAGGGGGTACGCGAATCGCTGGAGGCGATCCTCGAGGTCGTCCCGCACGCCGTCGAGCTGCTCGGCGGCGCGACCGGCGCGCATCCCACCGGCCACGAGGCCGCTAGGGCCCGCGCGTCGACGCCACCGCCGTGAAGGTGATCGGCACGCCGCCGTGCGCCGTCGGCAACCGGATGTCGATCGTGCCGGGCGGCGAGGTGCACGGCACGCTCGGTTGCGCGGAGTTCGACGCGGCGGCCGTCGAGGCCGCGGCGGAGGTGCTGGCCTCGGGCCGGGCGGAGACCCGCACCCTGCACCACGACCTCGGCGACGTGGAGGTCTTCTTCGAGCCGCACGCCGAGCCGGACCGGCTCATCGTGGTGTCGGCGACCGACGTCGCCCGCCACCTGCGGGCCGCCATGCAGCGGCTCGGCACGGAGGTGACGCTCGTCGAGCCGAGGGCGGAGCGCGTGGGCGCCGCCGACGGCCCGGCCGTCGCGAGCGTCGCCGACCTCGACCTGGGCACCTACGGCGAGGCCGTCCTCACCGACCACGACGCGCCCGGCGTCACCGAGACGCTCGCGATCCTGCTGCGATCGCCCGTGCGCTTCGTCGGCGTGATGGGCAGCCGCCGGCACGTCGCGCACTACGTGGAGGAGCTGCGGGCGCTCGGCTTCGACGACGAGCGAGCTCGCGCGCATCCGCAGCCCGCTCGGCCTGGACCTCGGCGGCCGGGAGCCCGAGGAGATCGCGCTGTCGATCGCGGCCGGCCTCGTGGCCGCGCGGCACGAGACGGAGGGTGGGTGGCTCGACCGATGACGGGTTCGACCGAAGACCACGTCCGGGACAACCGCGCCGGGTGGGAGGACGACAGCGCGGCGTACCAGGAGCGCAACGCATCGCAGCTGAACCGGTGGGACCGTCTCGGGTGGGGAACCTTCGACATCCCCGAGGACGAGGTCCGCGCGCTCGGCGACGTGAGCGGGTCTGGACGCGCTCGAGTTCGGCTGCGGCGCCTGCCAGTTCGGCATCAAGGTCGCGATGCGGGGGGCTCGCGTGACGGGTCTGGATTTCTCGCACGCGCAGCTGCGACAGGGGCTGGCGAACATGGAGGCGTCCGGCGTCCGGTTCCCCGTCGTCGAGGCCGACGGCGAGCGCATCCCGTTCCGGGACGCGAGCTTCGATCTGGTCTTCTGCGATCACGGCGTGATGACGTTCGCCGACCCGACGCGCGCCGTGCCCGAGGTCGCTCGCGTGCTGCGGCCCGGCGGGCGGTTCGTGTTCAACATGGCGAGCCCGCTGCTGTGGCTCGCGTGGGGTGAGGGCGACGATCCGCCCGCGGCCTCGAGCTCCGCCGCGACTACTACGGCATGTTCAGTCACGTCTACGAGGAGGACGGCTCCACCGACGACCGAGTTCCAGCTGCACGTACGGCGGGTGGATCCGGCTGTTCCGCGCGAACGGCCTCGAGGTCGAGGACCTGATCGAGCTGCAACCGCCGGAGGGCGCCACCACCACGTACGGGGACTTCGCGCCGATCGAGTGGGCCCGGCGCTTCCCGGCCGAGAACATCTGGAAGGTCCGAAAGCGAGCGTGACGCCGGGCACAGTCTGCGACGGACGAGTGCCCTCGCCGCCGCCCTGCTGGTCCTGACCGCCGCCGCCGCGTTCCCCGGGCGGGTCCCGGCTCGCGCGGACGACCCACGGCCGAACGTGATCGTCATCCTCACCGACGACCAGTCCATCGACACGCTGCCCTCGGATCCCCCGGCGATGCCCTGGCTCCAGGCACGGATCGCCGACCCGCAGGACCACTGGACGTGGTTCCCGAACGCCTTCGTGAACACCCCGCTGTGCTGTCCCTCGCGCGCGACGCTCCTCACCGGCCTGTACTCGCACCACACCGGCGTGCAGGACAACGGCGACGGCCACCTGCTGGACGAGAGCGCCACGCTCGCCGTCCGGCTGCACGACGCCGGCTACCGCACCGGGCTGATCGGGAAGTACCTGAACCGCTACCCGTTCGGGCGCGGCCCGTACGTGCCGCCGGGCTGGGATCGATGGGTGGGCAAGGGCAACCGCTCGGCCGCCACCACGTACTACGGCTATCCCCTCGTCGACCAGGGGGTGCCGTTGACCGGCGGCCTCGCGCCGGCGGACTACGCGACCGACCTCCTCGCGCGCGAGGCCGCCGCCTTCGTGCGCACGGCGCCCGCCTCGCAGCCGTACTTCCTGCTGTTCACGCCGAGCGCGCCGCACGCCCCGCAGACGCCGGCGCCGCGGTACGCGGATGCGTTCGACGGACTCGAGCTGCCGCGGCCGCCGAGCTTCGGCGCCTCCGACGTCGAGGGCAAGCCGCCGTGGATCCGCGACCTGCCGCCGATCGGTCCCGGGCGAGCCGCCGCGCTGGACGCCGCCCGCATCCGCGAGCGGCAGACGCTCCTCGCCGTCGACGACGCCGTCCGCCAGATCGTGGACGAGGTCGCCGCCCGCGGCGACCTCGGCCGCACCGTCATCTTCTTCCTCACCGACAACGGCCTCGAGTTCGGCGAGCACGGCCTGACCGCCAAGTCGTGCCCGTACGTGGAGTGCGTGCGCACGCCGTTCGCCGTGTACGTGCCCGAGGCCGCCCGCCGGCACCGACCCGGCGCTCGTGTCGAACGTGGACCTGGCGCCGACGATCGCGTCGCTGGCGGGCCTGCCGCCGGCGCCGACCGACGGGGTGGACCTGGCGCCCGTTGCTGACGGGCGAGGGTCCCGCCCCGTCACGGCCGGCCGTCCTCACCGAGTACCACGGCGACGCGACCGTGCCCGGCGTGGACGGGCGTGCGCACCGCCGACCTCGCGTACATCCGGACCGGGAGCTTCGAGGAGCTGTACGACCTGACCGGCGCCATGGGGTCCGCCGACCCGTTCGAGATGCGGAACCGCGCCGGCGATCCGGCGTACCTCGGCGCGCTGAACGACCTGCGTGACCTGCTGCGAACCATGTCCACCCGACCTGCGGGGGATGGGTAGACTCGCCCGGATGCAACGAGGGACGGGACCGCTGATCCGGCCGGCCTCGCGCCGCCGCCCGACCCGCCAGCAGATCGCGCGGCGCCGCGCGTTCGTGGTCTTCCTGGTGGTCCTGCTGGCGTTCAGCGTCTGGAGGTTCTGGCCGACATCGAGCGGCGCGCAGACGGCGGGCCAGAGTCCCGGGGCAGTCGGCATCCGGCTGGACCGAGCCGACCCCACCACCATCGTGCCGGGCAAGAACCCCATCAAGCACGTGATCTTCATGGTGAAGGAGAACCGCACCTTCGATCACTACTTCGGGCTGTACCCGGGCGCCGACGGCGCCACGGTCGGCGAGACCCTGCAGTGCACGCGAGGCGAACGGGTGCGTTCCCGGGCCCGACTACCCGCTGAAGCCGGCGCCGTACGTCCAGCCGCACGACATCACGCACGGCTTCTCGAGCGGCCTGTACGCGATCAACGGCGGCCAGATGAACGGCTTCAACATCATCGGCGAGGGCGACGACATGACCGGGTACGTGCAGCACTCGCGCAAGACGCTGCCGAACTACTGGGCCTACGCCGACCGCTTCGTCCTGGCCGACCACTTCTTCACCAGCATGTACGGCCCCACGTTCCCCGAGCACCTGTACACGGTGGCCGCGCAGTCCAACGGCGTCGTCGACAACAAGAGCAACGCGGACACACCGGGCAGCTACTGCGACGATCCGCTGGAGTACACGAAGAAGTTCAAGGACCACCTGTCGAAGCGCGACGTCAACAACATCATGAAGCTCGAGGACCACATCACCGACGAGATCCCCGACCAGCTGATCCGGATCGCGCAGTACTGGGAGGACACGCGGACCTGCTTCAACATCAAGGTCCTGCCCGACGAGCTGGAGGCGGCCGGCGTCAGCTGGAAGTACTACGGCCTGCCGGACCAGTGGATGAACGGGCTGCAGGCGATCCGGCACGTCCGGTTCGGGCCCATGTGGCAGAACGTGCAGGAGCCCGACCAGATCCTGACGGACCTGAAGGACGGCGACCTGCCGGCGGTCTCGTGGCTGATCCCGCCCGAGGGCAGCGCGAACGAGCATCCGGGGGCCGGCACGAACGTCTGCGTCGGCGAGAACTGGACCGTCGAGCACGTGAACGCGGTCATGCAGTCGAAGTACTGGAAGAGCACCGCCATCGTGATCGTCTGGGACGACTTCGGGGGCTTCTACGACCACGTCGTGCCGCCGCACTACGACGTGATGGGCCTGGGGCCGCGTACGCCGGGGCTCATCATCTCCCCGTACACGGTCGCCGGCGACAACCCCGACGGCGGGTCGATCGACAGCACCGTGTACGAGTTCTCCTCCGTGCTGCGGTTCATCGAGGAGCTGCACGGCCTCGACCCCATGACCGACCGCGACGCGCAGGCGAGCCCGCTCGCGGGCGCGTTCGACTTCAACGCCGAGCCCAACTTCAAGAAGCTGATCCTGCAGCCCCGCGACTGTCCGACCTCCTGATGCGCCGGCGCGGGTCCCTGGTCGCGGTCGTGCTGCTGGCCCCGCTGCTGCTGGGCGCGGCCGATCCGGCGTCCGACCTCGTGTCGTGCGACGGGACGACGATCCCCCAGCGCCACGCCCCGATCGACATCCTGCGCGCGAGCGGCACGACGGCCGAGGAGGGCCTCGCGCTCCGGTTCACGATCACGTTCTCCGAGCCGCTGCCCCTGCCCGACGAGCAGGGCAGGCCGCTGCGCGTGGACGTGCTGATCGACGACCCCTCGGTGCCCGAGGTGTCGGTCGACTACTACCGCGGGCTGAACCGGATCCTCCGCCTCGACGCGGTGAGCGCGTCGCCCGGCCTCGTCGTGCTGCTGCTGCCGGAGCGCTCCGACGACCGCGTTCACGAACGGCGTGCGAGGTGGACGGCGACACGCTGACGATGACGATCCCCTCGCGCATGGTGATGCCCGATCCGGACCTGAGCGGGTTCGACTACAGCGGCCTGCGCTGGACCGTCGTCGCGCAGGACCAGGGCACCTGCGACATCCTCGGTGAGCACGCGAGGCCGACCCGCCACATCAAGGTGCTGGCGTCGAAGCCCGTCGCCGTCGCCCTCGCCGGACGCGGTCGCGACGACGCCGGCCCCGGGCGGTCCGCTCCTGCCGGGCGGGTTCCTCACCGAGTGCGTGCTCGCGATCGTCGTCGGAGGCGCGGTCGGGCTTCCTCGTCGCGCGCCGGCGTCGCCGCGCGGGGTAGGCTCCGCCGCGATGGCCGCACCACGGATCTCGCGGGCGCAGCAGGGCGCCGACACCCGCGAGCGCATCCTCGCCGCCGCCCGGCGCGTCCTCGCCGACGAGGGCCTCGACCGGTTCACCACCCGCCGCGTCGCGGAGCTCGCGAAGGTCTCGCACGGCATGGTGCACTACCACTTCGACGACAAGCGGGCCCTGCTGCTGGCGCTGCTCGTGCACGGACGACGCGACTGGATCGAGCCGCTCGAGGAGCTCGTCGACGGCCCCGGCACCGCGCGGGCGCGCATGCGGGCCGTCATCGACTGGGTCGCGCAGCCCGCGACGCGCGAGGCCATGCACGTGCACACCGCCGTCCTCGTGAACGCGCTCGGCGACGAGGTGCTGCGCGAGCGCCTGGCCGCCGAGTACGCACGATGGCGCGCGCCGTTCGTCACGCTGTTCCGGGAGCTGGGGGAGGAGCTCGGTGTGGACGGCCTCGACGCGAAGAGCGTCGGCGGCGCGTTCGCGTCGGCGGCCGACGGTCTCGTGCAGCAGATGGCGCTGGACCCCGACCTGCCGACCGCGCGGATGCTGACGCGCCTCTACGAGCGGTCGCTGGGGCTGCCGCCCTCGAGGTCGCGCCCCTCGCGCAGCTCGTCGTAGGGCTCCATCACGGCGGCCGGGCCCTCGCGGAAGTGGCGCAGCGGCGACGTGAGGCCGCGCGAGCCTCGCGCCCGGACGTCGGCCGCCCGCTCGAGGTCGAGCACCTCGGGCAGCAGTGCCTCGCCGGTGCCGGCCGTGTACAGGACCCTGCCCTCGGGGTCGACGGCGGTGCTGCGGCCGCCGCCGATCGTGCCGCCCATGTTGATGTTGACGACGTAGCACTGGTTCACGATGGCGTTCGCGCGCGCCAGCACGAGCTCCTCCTCGCGGTCGGGCGTGCTGGTGAGCGTCGGGTGCAGGATCACCTCGGCGCCGCGCAGCGCGAGGCCGCGCGCCACCTCCGGGAACCAGCCGTCGTAGCAGATCATCAGGCCGGCCCGCCCGACGCCGGGGATGTCGAAGACCGGCGGCGGCGCGTCGCCGGGCGTGCTGGTCTCGAAGGGCTGCCAGGGGAACAGCTTGCGGTAGGTGGTGACCAGGTCGCCCTCCGGCGAGAACACGAGCGCCGTGTTGTAGACCTCGGAGCCCTCGCGCTCGAACACGGATCCGGCCACGATCCAGCGCCGCACCTTCGCGGCGATCTTGCCGACGCGGTCGGTGAGCGGTCCCGGGATCTCCTGGGCCACCTCGCGCATGAAGTCCTTCGGGGGATCGAGCGTGAAGGGGTCCTCGCCGGTGAGGTACAGCTCGGGGAACAGGTAGAGGTCCGAGCCGGGGAACTCGCGCCGGGCGAGGTTCGCGTACCCCTCGAAGCGGTCGAGCGTGCCGGCCGGGTCGTAGGCGACCGGCCGAAGCTGGAACCCGAGGACCGAGAGCGGGCGGCTCATGACGGCCGGGACGTTACCACCGGTCACTATCTTGACCAAGCGCTCGGTTAGTTGCAGGATGCCCCGAGACGCGGCCCGGCCGGCAGGGGCGGGCATCCGGACACGGGGGAGCGATCGCCAGATGACCGAGCACCGGGATCCGTTCATGCCGATGCGGCGCATGAGCCGCCGCGAGCTGCTGCGCATGTCGGGCCGCGGCGGCATGGGCCTGGCCGCCATGTCGTTGCTGGCCGCGTGCGGCGCCGACACCAGCTCCGGCCTCAGCAGCGGCAGCGCGAGCCCGAGCGAGATGCCGCCCCTCGCGAAACAGCTCTCGGTCGCGCAGTGGCCGCTGTACATCGACCGGGAGAAGGGCGGCACGCACCCGTCGCTCGAGAAGTTCATGGACGCCACCGGCATCCAGGTCGACTACCAGACCGTCATCAACGACAACCAGGCGTTCTTCGCCGAGCTCGTGCCGCAGCTGCAGTCCGAGCAGGCGACGGGCTGGGACATCATCTCGCTGTCGGACTGGGTCGTGACGCGCATGGCCGAGCAGGGCTGGCTCGACCCGCTCGACTGGTCGCTCCTGCCGACGGCCTCGGCGAACATGCTGCCGGCGTTCAAGGATCCCGCGTACGACCCGGGCAACGGCTACAGCGTGCCGTGGCAGGGCGGCCTGACCGGCATCGCGTACTACCCCGACAAGGTCGGCGGCACGATCACGTCGTTCGACCAGCTGTTCGACGAGAAGCTCGCCAACCACGTCGGGCATGCTGACCGAGATGGTCGACACGTTCGGCCTCACGTGGCTGTCGATGGGCATCGACCCGCAGGACGCCACCGAGGACGACGCGAACGCGGCCGCCGACAAGCTGCGGCAGCAGCGCGACTCCGGCGTGCTGCGCAAGTACTACGGGCAGGACTACATCGACGACCTCACGCGCGGCGACCTGTGGGCCTCGATGGCGTGGTCGGGCGACATCTTCTACTACAAGTACCTGGGCGGGGCGCCCGACCTCGAGTTCGTCGTGCCCGACACCGGCGCGCTGATCTGGGCGACGTGCAGCGAGATCCCCGCGAAGGCCGAGCACCCGCGCGACGCGCATGCGTACATGGACTGGTACTACGACCCGCAGATGGCGGCGCTCGTGACGGACTGGGTGCTGTACATGACGCCGGTGAAGGGCGTGCAGGAGATCATGCAGGCGAAGGCCGACGACACCTCGATGTCGGCGGGGAACCGCACGTACTACCAGACGCTGGCGACGAGCCCGCTGCTGTTCCCGCCCGACGACCTGCAGGCCGCGAACCTGCACCCGACGCCGACGTTCACGCCCGACCAGCTGCAGACCTACATCGAGATCTTCGACCAGGTCGTCGAGGGGAACTAGCGCAGCCGCCGGGCTCGTAGGCTGGCGTCATGACGGTCAGCCTGCGTGAGGTCACCGACGAGAACCGCGACGCGGTCTGCGCGTTGGTCGTCGATCCTGGCGCAGGAGCGCTTCGTCAGCTCGGTCGCCGAGTCGCTCGAGGAGGCCGCCGCCACGCCCGAGGGCGCGCCCTGGTACCGGGCGATCTACGCGGACGACGAGCCGGTCGGCTTCGTGATGCTGAGCTGGGATGCGACGCCGGCCCCCGGCATCCTCGGCCCGTACTTCCTGTGGCGGATCCTGATCGACCGGCGCCACCAGCGGCAGGGGTTCGGACGCGAGGCACTGACGCAGGTCGTCGATCTGCTGCGCGCGGACGGCGTCCGGGAGCTGCTGACGAGCTACCACCCGGGCGAGGGCGAGCCGTGGCCGTTCTACCGGCGGTTCGGGTTCGAGCCCACCGGGGAGATCGACGACGGGGAGATCGTGCTGCGGCTCGACCTCTCCGGCGGCGGGATCGCCTGACGCGCCGCTTCAGGCCGTCTGGGCCTCGAGCTCGCCGAAGCCGGGCAGGCCCTTGTCGATCTGCTCGCGCCACCAGGCCTGACCCTCCTCGGGCAGCGTGTAGATCGGGTCGTAGTACTGGTAGCGGCGCGTGAGGGCCTCGGGGTCGTCGAACTCGATGCCGGTGCGGTAGTTCTTCGTCCACTCGCTGATGCCGCGCGTGCGGTCGTAGTCCTTCACCATGTGCACCCAGCGCTTGCCGACGAACGGCACGTCGCACACGACGCGCGGCGTCGCGAACCCCGGCATGTAGCCGAGCAGCTGGTACTGGAGATCCTGCGCCTCGCCGACCGACGTCCGCCAGTGCTCGGCGTTGGGGATCATGTCGCACATGTAGAAGTAGTACGGCATGATCTTCGCGTGGTCCGTGAGCATGAAGCAGAGCTCCAGCAGGTCGTTCGGCGCGGTGTTGACGCCGCGCAGCAGCACGCCCTGGTTGCGGACGTCGCGGAAGCCGGCCTCGAGGACCATCTTCGCGGCGTCGCCGACGAGCGGCGTCACCTGCTGCGCGCAGTTCACGTGCGTGTGCAGCGCGATGTCGACGCCGCGCTCGAAGGCTCTGGCGCCCATCCGGCCGAACGCCGCGCGCACGTCGTCCTGGAGGAAGTGCTGCGGGATCCCCATCAGGCCCTTCGTCGCCAGGCGGATGTCGCGGATGTTCTCGATGTCGAGGAGCTTCATGACGAAGTCCTCGAGGCGCTTGACGGGGACGTTGGCCATGTCGCCGCCGCTGACGACGACGTCACGGACCTGCGGCGTCCGTCCCAGGTAGTCGAGCATCTGGTCCCAGCGCTCGTTCTGCTTGGTCTCGAACTTGTACTTGAGGACCTGCAACGTGTCGTTGCCGACGAGGTCCATCCGCGTGCAGTGCCCGCAGTACTGCGGACAGGTCGGGATCAGCTCGGCCAGGACCTTCGTGGGGTAGCGGTGCGTGAGGCCCTCGACCGCCCACATGTCGGCCTCGTGCAGGGAGTCGCGTGAGGCCATGGGGTGGCTCGCCCACTCGGCCTCGCGGTCGCTGAGCGCCGGCGCCATGTAGCGGCGGACGCGGTCGTTGCGGAGGTCGTGCTCCTCCATCGTGTTGATCATCTGCGGGGGCAGCAGCATGGACATGGTGGCCCGCTCGCGCTGGTCGGCCTCGATGTCGGCCAGCAGGTCGTCGTCGAGGAACTCCCCCAGCGCCTCGGAGAACTCCTTGAGGTTCTTCACGCTGTGGGCCCGCTGCCACTGCGCGCTCAGCCACTGATCCTTCGTGACGTCCCGGTAGCCGGGCAGGCGCGTCCAGTCGGGCTCGGCGAACTCGCGCTTGAGCGGGTAGTGGAACGGCTGGTCCTCGGACGCGTGGGCGTGGACCTCGCGGTGGCCGGGACGGACGTTCGAGGGGTGCGGACGGGATTCGTCACTCATGGGGTGCACCTCCGAAGGGGATCGGGCCGCCGTGCGGGCGACGTCCGGACGGATCGAGTCCGGACACCCATGATACCCGGACGTCGTCCGGAAGAACATGCCGCGAACCGAAGATCCTTCGGTTCGAGACGGTGAGCGGGGTGCCTAGCGGCGTCCGCGGCCGCCGGGCCCGCCCGGACCACCGCGGCCCTGGCCGCGGGGGCGGCGCTCGAACTTCACCTCGGGCACGGCCTTGGGCAGCCGGGCGCGCATCGGGGCGTGGCCCGTGCGCTCGAACCGGACCATCACGTGGTCGGGGCGCTGGTCGCGCTCGGTCTCCCGCCAGCCGTTGGCCAGGAGGTGCTTGATCCGCGCGGCGGCGGTCTTGCGCAGCTTGTCCGTGCCCGGCACCCGGACGTACAGGCGCTCGTGCAGGACCTCCTTGTAGTCAGGCATGGGCGGCAAGGGTAACAGGGCGAGCCCACAGGAGGGCGGCCGCCGCGTCGGTGTGGGCCGGCCGCAAGGGATGCCCACCGGCGCAACGCACTTCAGACGCACGGCGCTTCGGCCGAAGACGCTTGGTATGCACGTGGGAGGCCGGTGAGGCCGTGCTGGGCGCCGTCGCCTTCGCCACCGAAGGCTTCCTGCGCGACGACCTGTGGTCCGACCGGATCGACGAGGTCCTCGAACGCCTCGGGCCTCGCGGCCGAGGCCGACCGCGCGTACCTGTTCCAGAACGTGCGCGACGAGGCCGGCCGGCTCACGATGGATCTGCGGTTCGAGTGGTGCGCGCCGGAGGCGCCGACCCTGTTCGAGGACGCCGAGAACCACCTGTTCCCGTACGCGCCCACCTTCGCGCGATGGATCGAGATCCTGGGCAGCGGCGCCGTCATCGTCGGCGCCGTCGCCGACTCCCCCGACATCGAGCGCGAGATGCTCGAGTCGGAGAGCGTCGTCACGCACTGCATCGTGCCGGTCTTCGTCGGCCGCGAGTGGTGGGGCTTCCTGGGCTTCGACGACTGCCACGCCGGGCGCGAGTGGTCGGCCGTCGACACCGACGCGCTGCGCGCGGCCGCCGGAGCGCTCGGCGCCGCCATCGAGCGCGAGGTCGCCGACCGCGAGGGCCGCGCGGCCGAGCGGCGGTTCCGCGCGATGATCGAGCAGCTGCCGGCCATCTCCTACGTCGACGCCGTCCAGGACCACGCGCCGACGATCTACATCAGCCCCCAGGTGGAGGCGATCCTCGGGTACACGCCCGAGGAGTGGACGACGACCGAGGACATGTGGCCGCGCGTGCTGCACCCCGACGACCGCGCGCTCGCCATCGCGCAGAACGAGCGCCACAACGAGACCGGCGAGCCGTTCGCCCTGGAGTACCGCGTGATCGCGAAGGACGGGCGGACCGTGTGGCTTCGCGACGAGGCCGTGCTGATCCGCGACGAGCGCGGCCAGCCGCTGCGCTCGCAGGGCGTGATGATGGACATCACCGAGCGCAAGCGCGCCGAGGAGCAGGTCGCGTTCCTCGCGTACCACGACGACCTGACCGAGCTGCCGAACCGCGCGATGTTCGAGGAGCTGCTGGAGCTGTCGATCGCGCGGGCGCGCCGGCACGACGGATCGGTCGCGGTCGTGCACGTGGACATCGACGACTTCTCGCTCGTGAACGACTCGCTCGGGCACCAGAACGGCGACACCCTGCTCACGCTGGTCGCGCGGCAGGCTGCGCGTGGCGACGCGGGAGACCGACCTCGTGGCCCGCAAGGGCGGCGACCAGTTCCTGCTGTTGCTGGCCGACCTCGAGCGCGAGGGATCGGGCGACCTGGACGCCGCGCTGATCCGGGCCGGCTCGGTCGCCCAGCGGATCCACGAGTCGCTGCGCGAGCCGTTCGAGATCGACGGCACCGAGCTGTACGTGAGCGTGAGCGTCGGCGTCAGCCTGTTCCCGCAGGACGCGCCGGACGTCGGCACCCTCATGCGCAACGCCGAGACCGCGATGCGCGAATCGAAGAAGGCCGGGCCGGCCGGGTACGTGGTGTCGTCGCACGGCGTCGCCGACCCGAGGTCGAAGCTCTCCTTCGTCACGCGGCTGCGCAAGGCCGTCGAGCGGTCGGAGTGGGTGCTGCACTACCAGCCCGTCGTCGAGCTCATGACCGGCACGATGGTCGGCGTCGAGGCCCTGATCCGCTGGCTCGGGCCCGACGGGCGCGTGATCCCGCCGAACGACTTCATCCCGCTCGCCGAGGAGCTCGGCCTGATCGAGTCGATCGGCGACTGGGTGCTGGACGAGATGGGCCGCCAGGACAAGATCTGGCGGCGGCACGGCCTCGACCTGGAGATCGGGTTCAACCTGTCGCCGCGCCAGTTCTGGCAGCCCGACCTGTCCGACCGGATCCTGTCGCGCATCGAGGCCGGGGGCCTCGATCCCGGCCGCCTCATGGTGGAGATCACGGAGTCCTCGGCCATGATGGATCCCGACCGCGCGCAGCAGGTGCTGTGGGACCTGCACATGCGCGGCCTCCGCGTCGCCATCGACGACTTCGGCACCGGCTACTCGAACCTGTCGCGCCTGCGCGAGGTGCCCGTGGAGATCCTGAAGATCGACCGGACGTTCGTCATGAACGTCGACACCGACCCGCAGGCCGGCGCCATCGTGACGGCCTTCATCGAGCTCGGCCGCGGCATGGGCATGACGACGCTCGCCGAGGGCATCGAGACCGAAGGGGAGTGGCGGTTCCTCGCCGAGCGGGGGTGCAGCCTCGGCCAGGGCTACTACTTCTCCAGGCCGGTGACCGGCGACGAGATCATCGAGCGGCACCGCACCGGCCGCGTCGTCGCCGAGACGGCCTCGGGCTCAGAGCAGCTCGTCGCGGACCCGGTCGGCGATCCGTGACGCGCTGATCCCGGCCCAGTCCCGGAGCTCCTGCGGCGAGCCCGAGCCCGGCATCTCGCGCGGCGCGATCTTCACGATCCGGCCGGCGATGTCGCCGGCCGACGCCAGCGCGTCGAGCACGGCGTCGCCGATCCCGCCCTCGGGCCAGTGGTCCTCGACCGTGACGATCAGCCCGGTCTCGATCAGCGCCTCGCGGAGCGTCTGCGCGTCGACCGGCTTCACGGAGTACAGGTCGATCACGCGCACGTGGGTGCCCTCGGCCTCGAGGGCGTCGGCGGCCGCCAGCGACTCGATCAGCGTGATGCCGGCGCCGACCAGCGTCACGCGGTCCTCCGCCGAGCGGCGCAGCGTCTTCGAGCCGCCGATCGGGAACTCCTCGTCGGGGCCGTACAGCATCGGCGTCTTCTCCCGCGTCGTGCGCAGGTAGCTGATGCCCTCGAGGTCGCACATGGCCGTCACGAGCTTCACGGTGCTGTTGCCGTCGGCCGGGTACAGCACGGTCGAGCCGTGCACGGCCCGCATGGCCGCGAGGTCCTCGAGCGCCATCTGCGAGGGGCCGTCCTCGCCGATCGACACGCCGGCGTGCGAGCCGCACAGCTTGAGGTTCGCGCGGCTGACGGCGGCCATGCGCACGAAGTCCTGCGCTCGCGTGTAGAAGGCGCCGAACGTGGCGCTGAACGCGGCCTTGCCGAGCGCCTGCATGCCGACCTGGGCGCCGACCATCGCCTGCTCGGCGATGTACATCTGGAAGAACCGCTCGGGCGCGACGGCCTGGAAGTCCTCGGTGTGCGTGGAGTTGCCGACCTCGCCGTCCAGCACCACGAGGTCGGGGCGGTGGCCGGCGAGCCACGCGAGGGTCTCGCCGAACGCCTTGCGCGTCGGGATGCCCTCGGGGTACGTGGGCGCCGGGGCCGCCGTCAGCTCGCCGAGCTGGACGGGCTTGAAGGCCTCGGGCGAGGGCGGCGTCACGACGATGCTGCGCTCCCCGCCGAGCTCGGCGATCGCCTGCTCGGCCTGCTTCGCGTCCAACGCCTTGCCGTGCCAGCCCTCCTGGTCGGCGAGGAACGAGACGCCGTGGCCCTTCTCCGTTCGCGCGACGATCATCACGGGTCCGTCGGCCGCCTCGGCCGCCCGATACGTCTCGTCGATCGCGCCGACGTCGTGGCCGTCGACCTCGAGGGCGAGCCAGCCGAACGACTGCGCGCGCCGGACGTACGTGTCGCCGTCCCACTCGAGCATCGTGGGCCCGCGCTGGCCCAGGCGGTTCATGTCGATGATGCCGATCAGGTTGTCGACCCGGTGGTAGCTCGCGCCGGCCATCGCCTCCCACACGGAGCCCTCGGCGGTCTCGGAGTCGCCCATCAGGCACCAGACGCGGCCGGGCGCGCCGTCCAGCCGCATCGCGAGCGCCATCCCGAGGCCGATCGGCAGCCCCTGGCCGAGCGAGCCGGTCGCCACGTCCACCCACGGCATCTCCGGCACGGGCGCCGGGTGGCCCTGCACCGGCGAGCCCATCTTCCGGAGCGAGAGCAGCTGCTCGTCGTCGATCGCGCCGATCGCCTTGAAGGCCGCGTACAGCACCGGGGCGGCGTGCCCCTTCGACAGGATGAACCGGTCGTTGGCGAGCGACTTCGGGTCGGCGACGTCGGTGCGCAGGTGGTCGGCGATGAGCACCGCCACGAGGTCGGCCGCCGACATCGACGACGTCGGGTGCCCCGAGCCGGCGGCGGTGGTGGATCGGATGCTGTCGACGCGGAGCTGTGCGGCGAGCTCCTTCCAGCCGTTCGTGTCCATCGTCCGTTCCCTCTCACGAGTGGGTGGTCGAGCGGGCGGGCCCGCTCGACGGAAGCGTACCGCTCCCGCTGACGGTCGATGACGGGGTGCCCGTCCCGCGCGGGCGCGTCCGCGGTACCGTGGCAGGCCCCGGATGGGAGAGGATGCGTCCGTGAGGCCGCTCGAGCTCAACCTCGTCCACCCTGTCGGCTCGGTCCGGCCGATCCTGCTCGGCCTCGCCGGCGACAGCGCCTCCGGCAAGAGCACGCTGTCGCTCGGCATCGAGTACGTGCTGGGCACCGAGCGCGTCGCCCGCCTGTGCACGGACGACTACCACCGCTGGGACCGCGCGGAGCGCGCGGAGCTCGGCATCACGCCGCTGGTGCCCGACGCGAACCGCATGGACCTGATGGGCGAGCAGCTGCGAGCGCTGAGCGAGGGCCAGGCGGTCGACAAGCCCGTGTACGACCACCAGACGGGTACGTTCGGCGAGCCGGTGCCCTTCGATCCGCCCGAGATCCTGATCGTGGAGGGCCTGCTGCCGCTGCAGTCGCGCGAGGTGCGCGAGGCCCTTCAGGTCGCCGTCTACCTCGACCCCGAGGAGGAGCTGCGCCGCCGCTGGAAGCTCGAGCGCGATGTCTTCGAGCGCGGCTACTCGCCGAAGGACGTCGTGGCCGAGATCAACCGCCGCGAGGCCGACGCCGAGGCCTGGGTGCGCCCGCAGCGCGACCTGGCCGACATCGTCGTCCGGTTCCACCGCCAGGAGGGCGCCGCCGCCGACGCCCCGCTGGCGGCACGGCTCGTGATCCGCCCGACGCTGCCCTACCCCGGCCTGCGCGAGCTCGTCGGCCGGCTGTCGGCGGGCGGCGTCGAGCCGATCCGGTGGTCGGCCGCCACCGACCGCCGCGGCCCGATGTCGGTGCTCGACATCGACGGCGACTGCCCGCCCGACGTCGGGGCCGAGCTCGAGGCCGTGATCTGGTCCTACCTCCACCCCGACGACCGCCTGCAGCGCGACCGGATCGGCCGCTACCGCCACCCCGGGGCGGGCTCGAGTGGCGAAGCGGTAGCCCTCCAGTTCGGCGAGCGCCGCAGCGAGGCCCTCGCGCTGGCGCAGCTCCTCATCGTGTCGCACCTGGTCGGGGCGCTGGACGGCTCGTTCGAGTTGTAACCTCGGTACAGATGAGCAAGTCGTTCCAGGATCTGGGCGTCTCCGACGCCGTGGTGGACGCCCTCGAGACCGTCGGCGTCGTCGCCCCATTCCCAGTGCAGGCACTGGTGATGCGCGATGCCATGTCGGGTGCCGACGTGCTTGCCAAGTCCGAGACGGGCTCGGGCAAGACCCTGGCGTTCGCGATCCCGATCGTCGAGCGCCTGGACCGGGCCGCCAGGAAGGGGCCGGGCGCCCTCGTGCTCGTGCCCACCCGCGAGCTCGCCGTGCAGGTGCGGGACGACTTCACGCCGATCGCGAAGGCGAAGGGGCTGAAGCTCGCGGTCGCCTACGGCGGCACCGGCGTCCGCGAGCAGGCGAGGGGCCTCAACGACGCGCACATCGTCGTCGCCACGCCGGGCCGCCTGCAGGACTACGTCGAGCGCGGCGACATCGAGCTCGGCGGCGTCGAGACCTTCGTGCTGGACGAGGCCGACCGGATGCTCGACATGGGCTTCCTGCCGCAGGTCGACCGCATCGTGCGCAAGCTGCCGAAGGACCGCCAGACGATGTTCTTCTCGGCCACCCTCGACGGCGACGTCGGGCGGATCGCCGCCGTGTACACGCGCGACCCGATCCGCCACGAGGTGATCAGCGACTCGAAGACCGCCGAGATGATCGACCACCGGTTCGTGCCGGTCGGCGCCCACGACAAGGTGGACAAGCTGATCGAGCTCCTGCACGAGGAGGAGCGCGAGCTGGCGCTGGTGTTCGTGCGCACGAAGCGCGGCGCCGACCGCGTCGTCAAGCAGCTGAAGAACAAGGGCGTGAACGCGGCCGCCATGCACGGCGACATGACGCAGCAGGCGCGCGAGCGGGCGCTGAAGCGGTTCGAGGAGGGCAAGTGCGACGTGCTGATCGCGACCGACGTCGCCGCGCGAGGCCTGGACCTGTACGCCATCACCCACGTGATCAACTACGACCCGCCCGAGGACGACAAGGGCTACGTGCACCGCGTCGGCCGCACGGCACGGGCCGGCCGCAGCGGCACCAGCATCACGCTGGTCTCCGCCGAGCAGCAGGGCGACGTGAGCCGGATGGCCTCGACGGCTGGACCTCGCGGACGAGTTCCAGGAGGAGGGCATGAAGGTGGCGCCGCCGCGCATGGTGTTCTCCGGATCCAAGGGCGGCCGCCGCAGCGGCCTGCGCAAGCCCACGCGCCGGCGCTGAGCCCCACGTCGCCGCTGAGCCCGCCGTTCGGCGGCCCTGAACGGCCTAGCTCGCGTCGCCGACCAGGTGGATCGACGAGCGGCGGTGCATGGCGAGGATGTCGCCCGGCGGGACCGGCTTGGAGAAGTAGAAGCCCTGCCCGAGCGGGCATCCGCGGGCGGCCAGGTACTGCCACTCGCCCTCGGTCTCGATGCCCTCGGCCAGCGGAGTCATGCCCAGGTTCGTGGCCAGCGCGATCATCGCGCTCACCATGTTGGCGGCGTCCTTGTCGTTGTCGACGTCGCGCACGAACGAGCGGTCGATCTTCAGGATGTCGACGGGCAGGTGCTTGAGCCGCGCGAGGGACGAGTAGCCGGTGCCGAAGTCGTCGATCGCGAGCTGCAGGCCGCGGTCGTGCAGGTCGAACAGGATCCGCTGCGTGCGGTCGGGGTCGGTCATGGCGGTCGACTCGGTGATCTCGACGACCACCTTCGTCGGGTCCATGCCGGACCGGTCCAGGCGCGTCACGATCTTGTCGACGAGGTCGGGCTGCCACATCTGGCGCGGCGACAGGTTGAACCCGATCTCCAGCTCGAGGCCCTCGGCCCGCCAGAGCTCGTCCTGCCGGCCCATCTCCTCGACGACCCAGTCGCCGATCGCCTCGATCAGCCCCATCTCCTCGGCGAGCGGGATGAACTCGCCCGGTGGGACGATGCCGCCGTTGGGCTCGAGCCACCGGATCAGGGCCTCGACGCCGATCATGGCGCCGTCCTCGAGCGTGACGAGCGGCTGGTAGTGCAGCGTCCAGGTCTCGTTCTCCACGGCCTTGCGCAGGCGGGTCGTGAACGACAGGCGGGACATCGCGTCCGCGTCCCCCTCCACGTGCATCGTGTACCCGCCGGGTCCGGCTTTCTTCGAGCGGAACATCGCCGCCTCGGCCTGCTGCGTCAGCGTCGAGGCGTCGTCGGCGTCGTGCGGGAACAGGCTCACGCCGATGCTGGCGCTCATGTACACCTCGTTGCCGTCGAGGACGAACGGAACCCGCAGCGACTCCTGGATCCTGACCGTGACGGACTCGGCCACCAGCATCTCGCCGTCCGCGCCGCCGGCGATCGGGGGCGTACGCTCGATGTCGGCCAGCAGCAGGAGGAACTCGTCGCCGCCCGGCCGCGCGATCAGGTCGGTGTCGCGCATCGCCTCCTTCAGGCGCTCCGCGAGCTCGAGGATCAGGGCGTCGCCGGCCTCGTGTCCGAGGGAATCGTTCACGAGCTTGAAGTCGTCGAGGTCGAGGTGGACCACGGCCACCCCGAGGTCGGTGCGCCGCGCGCGCGCGATCGCGAGGTCGGCCAGCTCGTCGAACATCGCCCGGTTCGGCAGGCCCGTGAGCTTGTCGTGGTACGCGAGGTAGGCCAGCTGCTCCTCGGCGGCCTTGCGGTCGGTGATGTCCAGCATCACGCCGTGCACGTACTGCGTTGCCCCGTCGGCGTCGCGGACCACGATCGCGCTGTCGCTGAACCACACGACGCGCCCGTCGCGCGCGAGCAGGCGGTACTCGAACGTGAACGGCTCGCCGGACGCCCGGCCCTTCAGGTACGTGGCGAGGGCGGTGTCGCGGTCCTCCGGGTGCAGGTGCTTGGTCCACAGGTCGGGGTCGGCCACGTACTCGTCGGGCGTGATGCCGAGCAGGTCGAAGATCTGCGGGCTCACGTAGCTCGTCGACATGTCCTCGTCGGCCACGTCGACGTACACGATGGCGGGGATCTGCTCGACGAGCGCTCCGTACTTGCGCTGCGCATCGTCGAGCTTCTGACGCGTCTGCACGAACTCCGACACGTCCAGCATCAGGCCGAGCCAGTAGGCGGGCGCGCCGTCCTGGTCGGGCACGATCGCCGTCTCCTCCTTGATCCAGATCGTCTCGCCGTTGGAGCGCACCGCCCGGTACTGCAGGCGGAAGGGGACGCCGGCCTCGATGCATCGGCCGCTCTCGTCCACCACGCGCGCAAGGTCGTCGGGGTGGATCGACGCGTACCACCCTTCGGGATCGTCGAGCCAGGCCTCGGGCTCGATGCCGAGCAGCTGGCGGATGCCCGGGCTCACCTCGACCATAGTGCCGTCACCGAAGCGGTACAGGTAGATCACGGCCGGCAGGTGGTCGATCAGCCCGCGGTACCGTGCCTGGAGGTCGGTGAGGGCGCGCTCGAGCTCCGGGCGCTCGAGCGCCCCGAGGTCTGCGCCGAAGCCGGGCACGAGGAGCCCCGTAGCGGACGGTTCCGGCGTGTCCTGTGTCGTCACTCCCACCCTCGACTCCCTGGACGGTTCGGGACCGAACGTCCCGGAAAGTCATCGGCAGGCGGGGGTGCGTGCTTGACCCATCCGGATGACACCCGTTCGAGCTACGTCACGGTGAGTGCCGCGTGCATGCCGGCGGTGTAGTGACCCTCGATGTTGCAGATCACGACGTAGGAGCCCGGCTCGAGGTCCACCGTGAGTGACGTGCCTACGCCCGGCGCGATGTCCTCTGCTTCGTCGACGAGGTCGAGGCTCTCCTCCGTCACGGTGGAGCCGTCGACGGGCAGGGCGTCCTCGGCGAGGTCGGTCTTGAACACGACGAACTCGTGCGTGGAGGGGCCGTCGTTCGTGATGTCGAAGGTGATAGAGCCCGCCGGCGTCGAGGTCTCCTCCAACGCGATGCCGAAGTCCTTCTCGCTCGTGACGATCGTGCCGTCCCCCGCCACGCCCGTCGCGGCCGTGCCCGGGCTGCTGCTGCAGGCCGTCGCGATCAGCAGGGCAGCCGCCAGCGTCGATCCGTATCGCATCCTCATCC
>CAWHGC010000015.1:0-184535 GCA_963828885.1 uncultured Actinomycetes bacterium | reverse complement strand
TCCACGTGGGCGTTCGCGCCCTCCGGTCGGACGTGCGAGACTCGCGCGTGCCGTAGCGCGATGCTGGATCGGCTCTCGACCCGGAGGATCGAGATCGGCATCGACGCACGGATAGCCGGTATCCGTCCGCCTGCCCGTACTCCAAGGAATCCGCCCCTTGACCGAGCACGGGTGCCCGCCGACGTCGTCGCCGGGGTCACGCTTGCCGCGCTCGGCATCCCCGAAGTCATGGGCTACACGAAGATCGCGGGAATGCCGGTGATTACCGGCCTCTACACGATCCTCATTCCGATCGCCATCTACGCGATTCTTGGATCATCTCGGCATCTCGTTGTCGGCGCCGATTCTGCCACCGCGGCGATCATGGCGGCCGGACTCGCCGGCCTGGCGACGATTGCCTCCCCGGAGTACGTCGCGCTGGCTGGGATCCTGGCGATCCTGACCGCCGGGATCCTGCTCATTGCGCGATTGATACGGCTCGGGTTCCTGGCGGACTTCCTGTCGCGAAGCGTCCTCATCGGTTTCCTGACCGGCGTCGGTATCCAGGTCGCGATGGGGCAGGTGGCGGGCATGTTCGGCGTGCCGGGCGGCACGGAGGGCGGTCCCGATACGCAAGTTCTTCGAGACCCTGGGCCAGATCCCGTCCCAGGCGAGCTGGACTACGCGGCCGTCTCCGCCTCCGTGCTCGGCGTGATCCTCGTGCTCAAGGTGGTCTCGAAGAGGTCCCGGGCGCGCTCATCGCGGTGATCGGCGCGATCGCGGTGAGCCAGTGGGCCGACCTGTCCGCGCACGGCGTCGCGACGCTCGGCACGGTACCGAGCGGCCTGCCCTCCTTCGGCATCCCCTCGCCGGGTTGGAGCGAATGGCTGACGCTGATCCCCACCGCGGCATCGATCTTCCTGGTCGTCCTCGCCCAGAGCGCTGCCACCTCGCGCGCGTATGCCGCGCAAGTACCGGGAATCCTTCGACGAGAACGTCGACCTCGTCGGGCTCGCGTTCGCGCAACGCGTCGGCCGGTCTCTCGGGAACCTTCGTGGTGAACGGCAGCCCCACGAAGACCCAGATGGTCGATGGCGCCGGTGGGAGCAGCCAGATCTCGCAGCTCACGACCGGGGTCATCGTCCTGATCGTGCCGCTGTTCCTGACGAAACCGCTCTCCTACATGCCGACGCGGTGCTGGCCTCGATCGTCTTCCTGATCGGCGTCGAACTCGTCGACATCGTGGGCATGCGGACGATCTTCCGGTGGCGCGTCGACGAGCTCGTCGTGGCGCGCGCTGACGGCGGTGGTCGTCGTGGTGTTCGGTGTCGAGCAGGGCATCCTGCTGGCGATCGTGCTCTCGCTGCTCGCCCACATCCGGCATAGCTATCATCCGCACGACTCCTTCCTGGTACGCAGCGAGGCCGGCCGCTGGAGAACGATGACGGTCCCCGAAGAGGGATCCGAGACGGCGACGAACGCCGACGCGCTCCCCGGTCTCGTGATCTACCGGTTCGGCGAGCCTGTACTACGCGAACGCCAACCGGTTCACGACGGAGGTCCGAGCTGTGCTGGGTCGTGCGGAAGGCCCGCCGTCCTGGTTCTGCATCGAGGCGAGCGGCATCGGGGACGTGGACTTCTCCGGCGGGCAGACGCTGCTCGACCTCGTCGCCGAGATGCAGCAGGCGGGCACGCGGCTCGTCTTCGCCGAGATGACCGACGATGTCCACGGGCAACTCGATCGCTACGGCGTCACGGATGAGGTCGGGCACGACGCCTACTTCGACACGCCGATGGACGTGATGGACGCGTTCCGAACGCACGGCCCGAAGGGCGGACGTGACGGGGTCAGAGAAGACGCAACCCCTCCTCCGCCGAGCGACCTCCGGCGGCGACACCGGAGTCAGCCCGAGAGGGCTAGCCCGCCAGACCGCACGTCGAAACGTCGTTACGCGACCTTCGACGGATCACACAGACACGTTCCGTCGAAGTCGACGTTCGGGTCGGGGCGCGCGATCCCGATATGGGTGTACAGCCGCAGTCTCGACACCGTTCACATTCGCGTCGGTGCACGCGGTCCCGATCTGGGCTGGACGCTGTTCTCCGCACGTTCGCTCACGATCACTGTGCAGACACCCACCTCCAGATCGTTCTCCTGCACCATCGGACGCATCGCATCGCGGCTGACAGGGCCGAACGGCTCTCGAAGATCGGGACCTGAATCGTACCGAGGCCGGCCGTCGGGCCTCGCGAGTCGTGGCCAGGCCGGGCGGTCTCCTCCGAGCCGGACTCTGCGACCGATCCGGCTTCGCGACGCGAACGGGCCCGCTCGCTCCAGGGACCTCCGGCCCTGGGCGATGACCCCCGTGTGCGGTTGTCCTGGTTCCGCGGGATGGCAGGGACGCCTCATGGAGGACGGCGCTCCGGCCGGATCCCGCGGGAGGTGACGTGCGATGCAGACACAGACCAGAGAACCAATCGTCCGGTCCTTCCAGCCGACGGCTCGGTTCCGAACGCTGATGCGGATCGGCAACACGTTCATGCGCCCGCTCGGCGCCCCTTCGCTCTCGGTTGGGGAGGCGGATGGACGATCTCGCGCTCCTGTCCTTCACGGGGCGGAGGTCTGGTCGGCTGTACACGGTCCCGGTCGGCTACCACGAGCTCGACGGACACGGCGTGGTGCTGACGGCGAGCCCGTGGAGGGTCAACCTCACAGGTGGCGCGGACGTGGAGGTCGAGCACCTCGGGCGTCAGATCCCGATGCGGGCGGAATCTGATCGAGGACCCACACGACGTGGCGCAGAGTCTACAGCGCGCTGCTGCCGAGGGTCGAGCTCCTCGAAGGCGAAGCTGGCCATCGGGCTCGAGGTGATCGGAGACCAGATCCCGACCGACGCGGAGATCGAGGAAGCGGTGGGCGGCGATCGGTCGTCGAGCTGCGACCACGCTGAGGCGACCGGCGACCAGCCGCGATCCGGCGACGTTCCTGCCCGTGCCGCCCTGTGACATCGATCGAGGCTTGCTCATCATCGGGACGAAGGTCTCCGGCAACTCCGAACCTCTCCCTGGTCGGGGCTCCCCAGGCCGGGATCGCGTTCCCGAGCCCGGACCCACCTCCACTCGCTACACTGCAACGCGCCGGTGGTGACCTCGGTGGCGATGTCCCCGGGGTCCGCGCCGGTCCGGGCCAGGTAGCTCAGTTGGCAGAGCACGCGGCTGAAAACCGCGGTGTCGGCAGTTCGATTCTGCCCCTGGCCACTCCGTACGGCCGCCGCGCCGCTAGTTCAGGATCTCGCGGCTGCGGATCTCGGCCCAGCGGCCGAGCACGCCCTGGTAGATGTCGGCGGCCGGCGCGTAGTCGTACCGCTGGAGGGCCTCGAGGGCCTCGTGGAGCTCGCGCACGCTCCGGTCGTCGTCGAGCTCGTCCCACGTCATGAGGTCGCTGAGCGACGCGTAGTCGAGCTCGAGGATCGACTGGTGGTCGAAGGCGGCCATCCACTGGTGCAGGTCCAGGATGTACTCGCTGATCGGCCCGAGGTCGGCCCGCCGCAGCGCCGGCACCGCGTCCTCGGCCCGGCGCATCGCCTTGCGCACGGTCGTGCGGTAGCGCAGGCGCAGGCGGCCGTGCTCGTCCTCGTGCAGACGCCGCTCGGCATCGTCGAACAGCACGAACCAGCGGATCGGCACGTGCCACGGGCTCTGGTGCACGAACGAGATGGCGTCCGGGTTGCGCCGCCGCATCCGTGCGAGCTCGCGGCCGGCCTTCCGCGCGTCCGCCTTCGACACGAACCGGTCGGTGAGGTCCTCCATGGGCGAGGACTCCCGGAAGGCGAGCATGCCGGCCAGCACCCGCAGCCGGATGCGCCAGGGGCTCACGAACGTCCGCCCCTCCACGACGCGAACGTCGGCGTGCTCGCCGTCGGCCGGCATGATGACGCCGAGGTCGTCGCGGACGCGGTCCCGGTACCGGCGCGGATCGCCGGCGAGCGCGCGCCCTGCAGCAGGTAGCGCTCCCAGTGCGCCTGCTCCTCGGCGGCGAAGGCATCGAGGGGCTGGAACACGCGCAGGTACGCCGAGGGCACCATGTCGGGCAGTCTAGTCGCCTCGTCCATCCCCTATGCTCTCGGCCGTCGGCGGGCAGGAGGTGAGGGTGGGCGCGCAGGAGGCCTCGGAGCCGTTCCGCCTGCTCGCGCCCGACGGCTCGGCGACCGGCGACACCGAGGTGGGCCTCGAGGCCGACGGCCTGCGCGACCTGCTCCGCTGGATGATCCTGGCGAGGCGCCTGGACCGCGAGTGCATCGCGCTGCAGCGGCAGGGCGAGCTGACGGTGTATCCGGGGTTCGAGGGGCAGGAGGCCGCCCAGGTCGGCAGCGCCGCCGCCCTGGGGCCCGACGACTTCGTGTTCCCCACGTTCCGGGAGCTGGCGGCGGCGCTCGTGCGCGGAGTGGACCCGGTGCAGTACCTCGCGTACCACCGCGGGACCTGGCACGGCGGGCCGTACGACCCCCGCGCAACGCGGTTCGGCCCCATCTGCATCCCGGTCGCCACCCAGATCGTGCACGGGGTCGGCTACGCGATGGGCCTGCGGCTGGACGGCGCGGCGGCGTGCTCGGTCGCGTACTTCGGCGACGGCAGCGCGAGCGAGGGCGACTTCCACGAGGGCGCGAACCTCGCGAGCGTGTTCCGGGCGCCGGTCGATCCTGTTCTGCCAGAACAACGGCTGGGCGATCAGCCTGCCGACCGCGGAGCAGACGCGCGGCGAGATCTGGCGGCGCGCCGAGGCGCTCGGCTTCCCCGGCGTCCTCGTCGACGGCAACGACGTGCTGGCCGTCTACCGCGTCACGCGCGAGGCCCGCGACCGCGCGCTCGCCGGCGACGGCCCGACCCTGATCGAGGCCCGGACCTACCGGATCGGCGCACACTCCACCGCCGACGACGCCGGCCGCTACCGCGACGAGGCCGAGGTCGACGCCGCCCGCGCGATCGACCCGATCGCGCGGTACCGCACGTGGCTGCTCGCGGCCGGGCACGCCGACGAGGCGTTCGTGTCCGCCTGCGAGGCCGAGGCCGAGGAGCGCGTGAGCGAGATCCGCGCGGGCGTGGTGGCGCAGCCCGCGCCGCCCGTCGAGTGGATGTTCGACTGGGCCTACGCCGACCCGCCGGCGGCGCTGCTGCGTCAGCGCGCGGAGGTCCTCGGCGATGGCTGAGTCGATCACGATGGCCGGCGCCCTGAACGCGGCGCTGCGGGACTCCCTGCGCGAGGACCCGCGTCTGCTGCTGTTCGGCGAGGACGTGGGCCGCATGGGCGGCGTCTTCCGGGTGACGGACGGACTGCAGGGCGAGTTCGGCGCCGACCGCGTCTTCGACACGCCGATCAGCGAGGCCGGCATCGCGGGCGCGGCGGTCGGGCTGGCGTTCGCGGGGTGGCGCAGCGTGATCGAGATGCAGTTCGACGCGTTCAGCTACCCCGCCCTCGAGCAGATCATCGACCACGTGGCGAAGATGCGCGAGCGCACGCGGGGCCGCGTCGAGATGGGCGTCACGGTGCGCATCCCCTCGTTCGGCGGCATCCGCGGCAAGGAGCATCACGGCGAGAGCCCGGAGACGTACTACGTGCACACGGCGGGGCTGAAGGTGGTGGCGCCCTCCGGCGCGCTGGACGCGTACCGGCTCCTGCGCCTCGCGATCGCCGACCCCGACCCGGTCATCGTGCTGGAGCCGAAGGCGCGGTACTGGGCGAAGGAGGAGGGTGTGCTCTCGGCCGACGGTCCCGGCCTCGACGAGGCCGTGGTCGTGCGCGAGGGCGACGCCTGCACCGTCTTCGCGTACGGGGCGATGGTGGCGCGGTGCCTCGAGGCCGCCGACGCCCTCGAGGCCGAGGGCGTCGGCGCGCGCGTCGTCGACCTGCGATCGCTGTCGCCGCTCGACGTCGACCTGATCGGGCGGTGCGCGCGCGAGACCGGCCGCGTCGTCGTCGTGCACGAGGCCCCGCGCACCCTCGGGCTCGGCGCCGAGGTCGCCGCGCTCGTGATGGAGGAGGCGTTCGACCACCTCGAGGCCCCGGTCGCGCGCGTCACGGGGTGGGACGTGCCGTACCCGCCGGCCGCCCTCGAGCAGCACTACCTGCCGAGCGTCGAGCGGATCTGCGAGGCCGTCCGCAGGACGGTGAAGTACTGATGACCGAGCGCGTCTTCCTGCTGCCGGATCCGGGCGAGGGCCTGACCGAGGCCGAGGTCGTCGCCTGGCTCGTGAGCGAGGGGGACACGGTGGAGCTGAACCAGGCGATCGCGGAGGTCGAGACCGCCAAGGCCGTGGTCGAGATCCCGTCGCCCTATGCGGGCGTGGTCGTTCGACTCCACGCCGAGGCTGGGGCGTCTGTCGCCGTTGGGGAGCCGTTGGTGACGTTCGACGTGGGCGGCGACGGCGACGGCTCCGCAGGGGGGGCAGCCCGGTCTCACGTCGACGCCGCCAACCAAGGTCAGACCCAGATCGGGTCACAGCGTGGGGCTGAGCCCCCTGCTGCGCCCTCGCCGCCGCCTGCTGCCGGCACGGTCTCCACGCCTGCTGTGCGGCGGCTGGCGCGAGAGCTCGGCGTGGAGATCGGCACCGTCGCCGGCACCGGGACCGGAGGGCGGGTCACGGAGGATGACGTGCGGCGCGCGGGCTCGTCCAGCACGGCACAGAGGCGTGAGCGGGTGCCGGTCAGCCCGTTCGGAGGGCGGTGGCGGAGACACTTGACGAGGCAGGCGGCGATTCCGCAGGTCACCACGTTTCGGACGGTTGATTGCACCGAGCTCGAGGGCGTTGCGGCATGAGATGGGGGTGTCGCCGTTGCCCGTCGTGGCGGCGGCGTTGTGTCGGACGATCGCGGTGCATCCGCTGATCAACGCTGCGCTGGGAGGGGGATGCGATCGTGATGCGGGCGTCCGTGCATCTGGGGATCGCGGTGGATACGGAGCACGGGTTGATGGTGCCGGTGGTGCGGGGTGCGGAGGCGATGGGGATCGGCGCCTTGGGGGCGGAGATCAAGCGGGTGGCGGAGCTGGCGCGGGGTGGGAGGTTGGCGCCGGCGGATACGCATGGGGCGACGGTGGGGATCAGCAATACGGGGAGCTACGGGAGCGAGGCGGGGACGCCGATCCTGACGCCGGGGTCGTCGGTGACCATCGCGGTCGGGGTGATCGCGCCGCGGGCGCTGGTCGTGGAGGGCGAGGTCGTGGCGCGGCCGGCGTGCACGCTGAGTCTGACGTTCGATCATCGCGTCCTGGACGGGGCGGCGGCGGGGCGGGCGTTGAC
The DNA here is from genome assembly GCA_963828885.1 of uncultured Actinomycetes bacterium. Classification (GTDB taxonomy): domain Bacteria; phylum Actinomycetota; class UBA4738; order UBA4738; family HRBIN12; genus JALYMB01. The sequence goes on along the minus strand of CAWHGC010000015.1, from coordinate 177,260 downwards.
GGAGCTCGTCGGCATCTTGCAGGACGCGGATCGGCTGCGAGACTTGCCGGCATGAAGATCGTCTCCCTGCTGCCGTCGGCGACGGAGATCGTCTACGCCCTGGGGTTGGGCGACGACCTCGTGGGCGTCACCGACGAGTGCGACTTCCCGCCCGACGCCGTCACGAAGCCGATCGTCTCGCGCAGCACCCTGCCGCAGGGGCGGCCGCTCTCCGCGCGCGAGATCGACGACGCGGTGCGGAGCAAGATGGCCGACAAGCAGCCGCTGTACGTCCTCGACCGAGAGCTGCTGCGGCGCGAACAGCCCGACGTGATCCTCACGCAGGACCTCTGCCGGGTATGCGCGGTACCGAGCGGGCAGGTGCAGCAGGCGCTCGACGAGCTCGGACTGCCGGACGCGAAGGTGCTCTCGCTCGATCCGCACACCGTCGAGGAGGTCATCGCCACGATCGAGGCCGTGGGCTCGCTGCTCGATCGCGCCGACAAGGGCGCGGAGATCGCCTCGATGCTCCGCTCGCGCGTGGCGCGCGTGAAGGAGATCGCGCTCCGGCTGCCGACGATCCGGATGTTCGCGCTCGAGTGGGGGGATCCGCCGTTCGCCGGCGGGCATTGGGTGCCGGAGATGGTCGAGGCCGTCGGCGCCGTCAACCTGCTGGGCGCGAAGGGCGAGCCGTCGCGCGAGGTGACGTGGCGCGAGATCCACGACGAGACGCCCGAGGTCATCGTGTTCATGCCGTGCGGCTACTACCTCGAGGAGGCCGAGGAGGAGGGCGAGCGGCTGTTCGACCATCACGACTTCGCCGACACGCCGGCCGCGCGCGAGGGCAACGTGTTCGCCGTCGACGCGACCTCGTTCTTCTCGCGTCCCGGTCCGCGGATCGTCGACGGTCTGGAGATCCTCGCGTGGGCGGCGCATCCCGAGGCGTACCCGGAACCACCCAAGGGCGGCATCTCGCGCCTGGGCCGCTGACCGACGTCGACAGCAGCTGCGCGAGCGCCAGGCGAGGCCCGTCCGATATCCTCCGCGCATGCAGACGAACCTCGTGACGCCCGAGGACCTCGGCAGGCGCGTGTCGTTCCAGTTCGAGCTGCCGAACGGGTTCCAGTCCGAGGTCGTGGGGCTCCTCGAGCGATGGGACGCCGAGGCGCAGACCTACTTCGTCCGCAGGAAGGACGGCGAGGTCGTCCGCGTGCCGGCCCGCGGGGTGCGGTTCGGCAAGGTCGTGCCCGACCCCGCGAGCTGAGCCGGAGGAGGTCCCGAGTGGCCACGGATGAGCTGCCCACGTCGATGATCCGCCTGCGCCTGGGTCAGGAGGACGCCCACTACGGCGGCAACCTCGTGGCCGGCGCCACGCAGCTGAAGATCATCGGCGACCTCATCACGGAGCTCGCGATGCGCTACGACGGCGACGAGGGCCTGTTCCGCGCGTACGAGTCGGTGGAGTTCCTCGCGCCGCTGTACGCCGGCGACTGGATCGAGGCCCGCGGGAAGATCGTGAGCACCGGGACGTCGAGCCGCCGCTGCGAGTTCGAGGTGTGGAAGATCGGCGCCGCACGGACCGACATCAGCGACAGCGCCGCCGAGTTCCTGGCCGAGCCGATCCTCACGTGTACCGCCGTCGGCACCACCGTGGTGCCGGCCGACCATCAGCGCTTCGCCCACTGAGCCGCTCACCGCCGTGCCAGATCTCATGCGCCGGCAGCGGAAGGAGCGGTGGCCCCCTCCCCCGCCGATCGCGCCCGAGGGACGGATCGCCGGCCTCACCACCACCGGCGCAGTGATCGTGGGGTGCGCCGCCTGGCTCGTCGTCGCCCTTCGGATCGCGCTGTGCACCGGGGTATGCGAGCACGAGCCCGGGCTCGGCGGGCTCGTGATGATGGTGGTCGCCGTGCCGTTCGTCGCGGCGATCGCGCTCTTCCGGGCGATCCTCATCAGACCGACGGATCCCGAGGCGAGCGCGGCGTGGCGGTTCGGCCTGAGCGTCATCTTCACCGTCGGCGTGGTGGCGGGCGCGAGCTGGATCCCGAGCCTCACCTGCCCGCCCGGCACCACGCTCAGCTTCTTCGGCTTCTGCGCGGGCGCTCACGGCGTTCGCCTGGAGGCCGCGAACTGGGTGCTGCAACGGCGTCTGATCGACGCGGCCGGCGTCCTCGTGGGGTTCACGATCATCCGGTCGAGGCGCTGGGTCAGGGTGACGGCGCCGGTCGCGGCCATCGTGTTCGTCGGCGGCACCGTCGCGTTGCTGGCGCGGACGCTCGCGTAGGGGACGGGAGCTAGGACGCGTCCTCGAGGTCGTGCAGCACCCCGAGCAGATCGTCCACGTTGAAGGGCTTCGGCACGAAGGCGTCGGCGCCGAGCTCGGCGGCCTTCGCGCGGTCGCGCAGACTGGCGAGCGCCGAGACGATCACCACGCGAGGTCGATCCTCCCGCGGCATCTGCATCATCTCCTCGAGCACCGACCACCCGTCCTTGTTCGGCATCATGATGTCGAGCACCATGAGCTTGGGGTGGTGCTCACCGATCGCGCTCATGGCCTGGACGCCGTCGCGCGCGGAGAAGGTCTGGTAGCCCTCGGCCTCGAGGCTGAACTGCAGGACCCAGACGACCTGAGGCTCGTCGTCGACAACCAGAACGCTCGTGTGATCGTGCTCGCCCATGCTTCTTGAAAGTACGGCTACCGATGCCAACTCCTGAATGGGCCGGACGGGCGGTTTCGTCCGTACCGCCTGGTCCTGACAGAGGTCGGGGGTCCGGCCCGGGCCGGGGGACATGCGTCTAGTCACGCGTGACCAGGGAGCCGATGCGTACGTAGGCGCCGCTCAGGCGCGGAGCACGCCTGCGCCGGGCACGACCTCGCCGATGCGGGCGGCGCCGGGGCCGGCGGCCTCGAGGACCTCCGGCGCGCGGTCGGCCGCCACCACCAGCACCATCCCGACGCCCATGTTGAACGTGCCGTAGAGGTCGTCGGGGCTCGCGCCGCTCGTCTCGGCGATCAGATCGAACACCGGCGGCACCGTCCACGACCCGAGGTCGACCCGCGCGCCGAGTCCCGGCGGCAGCGCCCGCGGCACGTTCTCCGTGAAGCCGCCGCCCGTGATGTGCGCGGCCGCGTGCAGCAGTCCGGCGCGCGCGAGTCGCAGCACGACCGGGGTGTGGATCGCACACGGCTCCAGCAGCTCCTCGCCGAGCGGCCGCGTCAGACCCGGCGGCGTGTCCTCGAGCTGGTACCTGCCCGAGCAGCGCCTGGCGGACGAGGCTGAAGCCGTTCGCGTGCAGCCCGCTCGACGCGAGGCCGATCAGCACGTCGCCCTCCGACACGCGGTCCGGGCCGAGCAGGTCGGCCTCGTCGACGACGCCGACGCAGAACCCCGCGAGGTCGAACTGATCGTCGGGCATCACGCCGGGATGCTCGGCCGTCTCGCCGCCGAGCAGCGCGCAGCCGGCGCGGCGGCAGCCCTCGGCGACGCCCTCGACGATCGAGGCGACGCGCTCGGGCACCACGCGGCCCACGGCGAGGTAGTCGAGGAAGAACAGCGGCTCGGCGCCCGTGCACACGACGTCGTCGGCGCACATCGCCACGAGGTCGATGCCGACGGTGTCGAGGCGGCCGGTCATGCGCGCGATCTCGAGCTTGGTTCCGACGCCGTCGGTGGCGGCGGCGAGCAGCCTGCCCTCCCCCAGCCGATAGAGCCCCGCGAACCCGCCGATCTCGTCGGCGACCTCGGGGCGGCGGGCCTGCGCGGCGAGGTCGCCGATCAGCGCGACGGCCTTCGCCGCCGCCTCGGTGTCGACGCCGGCGCGCCGGTACGCGTCGCTCACGCGATCACCCCGGCGCCGCTCACAGCAGCGGGAGCTGGTCCTCGAGGAGGTACTTGCCGACCTGCTCCGGCACCGGGATCGGGTAGTCGCCGTCGAAGCACGCCGCGCAGAACGACTCCGGCGGCTGGCCGGTGGCGCGGATCATGCCCTCCTGCGAGAGGTACCCCAGCGAGTCGGCGCCGACGTAGTCGCGGATCTGCTCGACGGACAGGTCCGAGCCGACGAGCTCCTGCCGCGTCGGCATGTCGATCCCGTAGAAGCACGGCCACTTGATCGGCGGGCACGTGATGCGCGTGTGCACCTCGGTGGCGCCGGCCTCGCGCAGGGCCTGCACGATCTGCCGCGTGGTGGTGCCGCGGACGATCGAGTCGTCGACGACGACCAGGCGCTTGCCGCGCACGGCGTCGGGGATCGGGTTCAGCTTCAGCTTCACGCCCCGGTCGCGCAGCAGCTGGCTCGGCTGGATGAACGTTCGTCCCACGTAGTTGTTCTTGTACAGGCCGTCGCCGTACGGGATGCCGGAGACCTCGGCGTAGCCCTGTGCGGCCGAGTGCCCGGTGGACGGGACCGCGATCACCATGTCGGCGTCGGCCGGCGCCTCCTTCGCGAGGATGCGGCCCATCTCGCGGCGGGCCTCGTGCACGGTGACGCCGGCGATCTTCGAGTCGGCGCGCGCCAGGTACACGTACTCGAACACGCAGACGGCCGTACGGGGGCTCTCGGCGAACCGCACCGAGTGCAGCCCGCGCTCGTCGATCCTGATCAGCTCGCCCGGCTCCACGTCGCGGACCGGCACCGCGCCCACGATGTCGAGGCCGCACGTCTCCGAGGCCACGCAGAAGCCCGTCGGCAGCTTGCCGATGCTGAGCGGACGGACACCGTGGGGGTCACGGGCCGCGTACACGCTCCGCTCGTCCATGATCACGAAGCAGAACGCGCCCTGGAGCTGCGGGAGGACCTCGAGGGCGGCGCCCTCCAGCCCCCGGCCGTCCATGGCCGCCGACAGCATCGTCGCCACGAGGTCGGTGTCGGTGGTGGCGGTGCCGTGCGCGCCCACGCGCTCGTGCAGCTCGCGCGTGTTCACGAGGTTGCCGTTGTGGCCGAGCGCGATCGAGTGCACGCCGTCGGTCTTGAACACCGGCTGGGCGTTCTCCCACGTGCTGGACCCGGTGGTGGAGTAGCGCGTGTGCCCGATCCCGAGGTCGCCGTTCAGCGTGGTGAGCGTGGCCTCGGAGAAGACCTGCGACACGAGCCCGAGGTCCTTGTACACGAGGACGTTCTGGCCGTCGCTGACCGCGATGCCGGCGGACTCCTGACCCCGGTGCTGCTGGGCGAACAGTCCGAAGTAGGTGAGGCGGGCCACGTCCTCGCCCGGGGCCCAGACCCCGAACAGCCCGCATTCGTCCTTCGGTGATTCCGCCCCCACGAGGCCACCAGTGTACCCGGCGCCCTCGCGGGGATCGGACGCCACGTCGCTCCCGCAACGCCGCCGGGCCGGCCCACGTGGGGCCGGCCCGGTGTGCAACGTCGAATGCGGCTCGCGTCAGCTGATGCGCTGCGTGCCCGTGGTGTCGCCGACGGCCTTCGCCGCCTTCGTGCCGGTCTGCTCGACCGTGCCGGCGGCCTTCGTCGCGGCCTGGTCCACCTTGCGGGCGACGGCGTCGCCGGTCTCGGCGACCTTCTCGGCGGCCCGCTGCGACGCGCCCTGGACGGCGTCGCTCGCGCGGGCGCCGACGTCCTCGCCCCACTCGTTCATGCGGCCCATGCCGTTCGAGCGCCGCTCGGCCCACCAGTTCTTGACCTGCTCGTAGCGCTCGCGGCCGGCCTTCGCGCCCATCATGTACGCGCCGCCGGCGGCGACCGTCAGCGTCACGAGGCGGCGGAGACGGTGCGTCTTGGGCGCCGGAGTTGGCGCTCTCCAACGAGTCGAGGAGCTTCTCGATCTTGTCGGCCTCGCGCTCGGTCTGGCTCCGCAGGGTCGCGTTCTCCACCTTCAGACGGTCGTTCTCGCGCTCCAGGTGGTCGGTGTGACGCTCTGCCAGGCGGTGCTTGGCGGAGTCGGTGAGCACGGTCGCTCGGTCCTTCAGGTCCATGGCTGGCCTCCTCAGGGTTCGACGAAGGGGCTCGGTGCCTCCTCCATGCAGGGGGTCTACCCCACCGGCTCGAGACCTACGCATCGGCCTCAGCCGGGCAGGAGGGAGCCCTCCAGCTCCAGCAGGGCGACCTTGCGGTCCAGGCCACCCGCGTAGCCGGTCAGGGCGCCGCCGGCGCCGATCACGCGATGGCACGGGATCACGACGGGGATCGGGTTGGAGCCCAGCGCCCGCCCCACGGCCCTCGCGGCGGTGGGCCTGCCGATCTGCCTGGCAACCCCGCCGTAGGTCGACAGCTCGCCGTAGGGGATCTTCGAGGTCGCCCGCAGCACGTCGCGCGCGATGCCCTGGATCAGCCGCCGGTCCACCTTCACGCCGAACCGGGTGCGCTCGCCGGCGAAGAACTCCTCGAGCTCGCGACGGGCGTCGTCGGTGACGGCCGCCGACTCCAGGATCCTGGGCGACAGCCGGCTCGCGAGCTCGGCCAGCACGCGGTCGCGGTCCTCGTCCTCGAACGCCACGCGGGCGAGGCCTCGCGGCGTCACGGCCACCAGCAGCCGGCCGATCGGAGAGTCCACCTCGCCGACGGCCACGTCCAGCAGTCCCCGGCCGGCGGCCTCGGCGCGCGACGCCGGTCCCCGCCAGCTCGTCGGGCGCGGTCGTCCCGTCGCCCGGCCGCCAGGCGCTTCAGCTCGTTCGTCTTCATGCGATCAGCTCCCTGAGTCGTTTGATGCCCTGGTACACGTTCGCTCGCACGGTCTCCTCGGTCGCGTCCATCAGCTCCGCGATCTCGGCGTACGGGCGGTCGAGCACGTGCCGGTGCACGACCGCCACGCGCTGCCGCGGCGGCAGCGCCGCGACGGCCGCCCACAGCTCGTCGTCCGCATCCCCGCCCCGCCGCCGCCGGCCGTTCCGGCAGGTCGTCGCTGGGGATCGGCCGCCGGCCGCGCGCCCGGTGATGGTCGATCGCCTTGCGCGAGGCGATCCGCAGCAGCCAGCGGTCCAGGTGCTCGCCGTCCCGCAGCCGTGGGTACGCGCGCAGCGCCGCCAGGAACGTCTCCTGGAAGACGTCGTCGGCCTCGCCCGGCCCGACCGCCGCCCGGCAGAACCGGTACACGACGGTCCGGTGGGCGTCCAGCAGGTCCTGGAACGGCGGGATCGTTGTTCGCACGTCCCGAACAACGCGCGCGGGGGCCGCCATGTGAAACGTCCCTCAGGCGGGCTCGCCGAGGAGGCGCGGGATCGCGCCCTCGTAGACGTCGCGGAGCTCCTCGACCGTGGTCTCGAACAGGCCGGCGAAGACCACGCGTGGGCCGCCGGTCTCGCCGAGGGCGGTGCACGCGATGCCGTGACGGCCGGCCAGGTCCACCAGCTCGTCGGCCCGCTCGGGCACGACCGACACGACCGCGCGCGAGGCCGACTCGCTGAACAGCGCCACGTGCGCCGGCAGGTCGCCCGGCACCGTGACGGCGAAGCCGTGGCTGCCGGTGATGGCCGACTCGGCCAGCGCCACCGCGAGTCCGCCCTCGCTGCAGTCGTGCGCGCTCGCGAGGAGGTCCTCGCGCGCGGCGGCGAGCAGGACCTCGTGCAGCTCGCGCTCCCTCGCCAGGTCGAGCGCCGGCGGACGCCCGCCGCTCGAGCCGAGCAGCACGTCGGCGAACTCGGACCCGCCGAGCTCCGGGAAGGTCTCGCCGAGGAGGTAGATCGCGAGGCCGGGCCGGCCGAACGCGGCCCGCACGCGCAGGCGATGGTCCTCGAGCAGGCCGAGCATGCCGATCACGGGCGTGGGCCAGATCGCGGAGTCGCCGGACTCGTTGTAGAAGCTCACGTTGCCGCCGGTGACGGGCGTCTCCAGCGCGAGGCAGGCCTCGCGCATGCCGCGGATCGACTCGGCGAACTGCCACATCACCTCGGGGCGCTCGGGGTTGCCGAAGTTCATGCAGTTCGTGACGGCGAGCGGGCGCGCACCGGTGACGGCGACGTTGCGGGCCGCCTCGGCCACCGCGTGCGCGGCGCCCAGGTAGGGGTCGAGCCGGCCGAACCGGCCCTTCCCGTCGGTGGACAGCGCCACCGCCCGCAGCGTGCCGGGGATGCGCACGACGGCCGCGTCGCCGCCGGAGGACTCGATCGTCTGCCCCTGCACGAGCGAGTCGTACTGCTCCCAGACCCAGCGCTGGCTGGCGACGTTCGGCGAGCCGAGCACCGCGAGGAAGGCCTCGCGCACGTCGCCGTCGTACGGGATGAAGGTCGGATCGTCGTCGGCGGAGCGCTCGATCGGCGACATCGGCCGCTCGTACTCCGGCCCCTCGTCGGCGAGCGAGGGCGCCGGCACGTCGGCGACCGGCTCGTCGCCCACCTGCACGCGCAGCCGGTCGCCCGGCACGAGGGCGGCGATGACCGAGGACTCGAGGCCCCAGCGTGTCGCAGACCTCGCGGACGTCGTCGAGGCGCTCGGGCGCCACGATCGCGAGCATCCGCTCCTGCGACTCGCTCGTGAGGATCTCGAACGGCTCCATGTCGGCCTCGCGCAGCGGGACGTGCTGCAGCTGGAGCACCGCGCCCATGCCGGCGCGCGCGGCCGACTCGCTGACCGCGCAGCACAGGCCGGCGCCGCCGAGGTCCTGGAGCCCCTCCAGCAGGCCGCGCTCGACCATCTCCAGCGAGGCCTCGATCAGCAGCTTGCCGGCGAACGGATCGCCGATCTGCACGCTCGGCCGCGAGTCCTCGCTCCCCTCCTCGATCGTGGCGCTCGCGAGCACGCTCACGCCCCCGATGCCGTCGCGGCCGGTGGCGGCGCCGTACAGCACCATCAGCGAGCCCTCGTGCACGGTGAGCGAGGTGGAGGTGACGAGCCGGTCGGCCGGCGCGAAGCCGACGCACATCACGTTGACGGCGGGGTTCGCGCTGTGCGGCTCGGCGAAGCCGACCTCGCCGCCGACCGTCGGCACGCCGATGCAGTTGCCGTAGCCGCCGATGCCGGCGACGACGCCCTCGAACAGGTACCGGTTCCGCGCGTCGGTGAGCGGCCCGAACCGCAGCGGGTCGAGCAGCGCGACCGGGCGCGCACCCATCGAGATGATGTCGCGCACGATGCCGCCCACCCCGGTCGCCGCCCCCTGATAGGGCTCGATCGCGCTCGGGTGCGAGTGCGACTCCATCTTGAACACGGCGGCGATGCCGTCGCCGACGTCGACGGCGCCGGCGTCCTGCCCCGGGCCGACGAGCACGGCCGGGCCCTCCGTCGGCAGCGTGCGCAGGTGCACCTTCGAGGACTTGTACGAGCAGTGCTCCGACCACATGGCCGCGTACATGGCGAGCTCGGTGCGGTTCGGCTCGCGGCCGAGGGTCGTGCGGATCCGCTCGAGCTCGTCGTCGCGCAGACCGAGCTGCCGGTGCAGGGGCTCCTCGACGGCCACCATCAGACCCTCGACATGGCGGCGGCCAGGAGCGAGGCGAACATGGGCTGGCCGCCGGTGGGCCCGACGTCGGGATCGACGGCGTGCTCCGGGATGCGGCATGAGCCCCACGACGTTGCCGGCGGCGTTGCGGACGCCGGCGATGTTCGCGACCGCGCCGTTGGGGTTGTGGGCGTCGCCGACCGTGCCGTCGGGCGCGGCGTAGCGGAACACGACCCGGTCCTCGCCCTCCAGACGCTCCAGCTCGTCCGCGCGGACGACGAACTGGCCCTCCCCGTGCTTGATCGGCACCTCCAGCGTCTCGCCGGGGACGAGTCCGCCGGTCACGGCGCTCTGCGAGGTCTCCACGCGCAGATGCACGCGCCGGCACACGAACCGCAGCGACCGGTTGCGGATCAGCGCGCCCGGCAGGAGGCCCGGACTCGCAGAGGATCTGGAAGCCGTTGCAGATCCCGAGCACCGGGCCGCCGCGGTCGGCGAACGCGCGGACCTCGTCCATCACGCGCGCGAACCGAGCGATCGCGCCGCACCGCAGGTAGTCGCCGTAGCTGAACCCGCCCGGCAGGATGACGGCGTCGACGTCGCGAGAGGCCGGCCGCTGCGTGCCACACCGGCACGCCGGTGCCGCCCATCGTGCTCGACGGCTCGCAGCGCGTCGCGATCGTCGAGCGAGCCCGGGAACGTGACGACGCCGACGCGCGGGCCTCGGGCGGTGCTCACGCCGGCGGCTCCTCCACGATCCGGTAGTCCTCGATGACGGGGTTCGACAGGAGGCGCTCGGCCATCTCCGCCACCTGCGCGCGCGCGGTCCCGCGGTCGTCGGCGTCGACGGTCAGCCGGATGTGCTTGCCGACCTTCACGTCGCCGACGTTCGTCCAGCCGAGCGCCGGCAGCGACCCCTCGACGGCCTTGCCCTGCGGGTCGGACAGCCCCGGCTTCAACGACACGAGCACCTCGAACGAGAACGCCGTCATGCGCCGGCCACCCCCATCCGGCTGCAGGAAGTCGGCGAACGGCTCGCCGGTGATGCGGTCGTAGGCCTCGCGGTACCGGGCGGCGGTGGCGGCGACGACCTCGGCCGGGAGCTCCGGCGGCGGCGGTTCGTGGTCCCATCCGCTCGCGTCGAGCCAGTCGCGCACGTACTGCTTGTCGAAGCTCGGCTGCGCGCGACCCGGCTCGTACGCGTCGGCCGGCCAGAACCGGGACGAGTCGGGCGTGCAGACCTCGTCGACGAGGATCAGCTCGCCGTCGCAGAACCCGAACTCGAACTTCGTGTCGGCGAGGACGATGCCGCGGCCCAGCGCGATGCCGGCCGCCCGCTCGTACAGGGTCAGCGTGAGCTCCTTCAGGCGCTCGGCGAGCCCGCGCCCGACGAGGTCGGCCGCCTCCTCGGGCGAGACCGGCAGGTCGTGCCCCTCGGCCGCCTTCGTCGTCGGCGTGAAGATCGGCTCCGGCAGCCGGTCGGACTCCACGAGTCCCGACGGCAGCGGCACGCCGCACACGGCGCCGCGTCTCGCGGTACTGCGACCAGCCGGAGCCGGACAGGTAGCCGCGCGCGACGCACTCGAGCGGCACGACGTCGGCGCGGCGCACGACCATGGCGCGCCCCGCCAGGGCGGCGTCGAAGGCGCCGGCGACCGGCGTCCGCCGTCACGAGGTGGTTCGCGACGAGGTCGGCGGTCCGCTCGAACCAGAACAGCGACATGCCGGTGAGGACGCGGCCCTTGTCGGGGATCGGCGTCGGCAGGATCACGTCGAACGCGCTGATGCGGTCCGACGCGACCAGCAGCAGCCGGTCGGGACCGGCGTCGTACAGATCGCGGACCTTGCCGCTGGACCGCAGCTCGCCCGTCACGCCCATCGGCGGCGTCAGGCCCCCTCGACGGGGAGCTTCTCGAGCTTCGCGAACACGCCGCCGAGGTTGCGCAGGAACCGCGCGGGGTCGAAGAGCGAGTTCAGCTCCTCGGGGCTCAGGAGGCGCTGGACCTCGGGGTTGGACCCGAGGGCGGCGCGGAAGTCGGCCTCGCGGTCCCAGGCGTCGGCGGCCGCCTTCTGCACGATGCGGTACGCGTCGTCGCGCGACAGCCCGGCGTCGACGAGCGCGAGCAGCACGGACTGGCTGAACGCGAGGCCGCCGTCGGCCTCGAGGTTCGCCCGCATCCGGTCCGGATACACGCGAAGCCCCTCCACGACCTTCGTGAACTCGTCGATCATGAAGTCGAGCAGGCCGCAGGAGTCCGGCACGATCACGCGCTCGGCCGAGGAGTGGGAGATGTCGCGCTCGTGCCAGAGCGCCACGTTCTCGAGCGCCGCCTGGGCGTTCGCGCGCACGACGCGCGCGAGTCCGGAGATGCGTTCGCTCGCGATGGGATTGCGCTTGTGCGGCATGGCGCTGGAGCCCTTCTGCCCCTCGGCGAACGGCTCCTGCACCTCGCGCACCTCGGTCCGCGCCAGGTGCCGGACCTCGGTCGCGAACGCGTCCAGCGACGAGGCGGTGACGGCGAGCGCCGTCATGAACTCGGCGTGCCGGTCGCGCTGCACGATCTGCGTCGAGGCCTCGGCGCTCTTCAGCCCGAGGCCCGCGCACACGATCTCCTCCACGCGCGGGTCGACCATCGCGTACGTGCCGACGGCGCCGCTGATGGCGCCGACGCCGACCGTCTCCCGCGCGCGGCGCAGCCGCTCGCGGTCGCGGTCGAGCTCGAAGGCCCACACCGCCAGCTTCAGCCCGAAGCTGATCGGCTCGGCGTGCACGCCGTGCGAACGCCCGACCATCACGGTGTCGCGATGCTCGAGCGCCAGGCGCTTCACGGCGGCCAGCAGCCGCTCGAGGCGGCCCAGCACGATGTCGGCGGCCGCGCGCAGCTGCAGCGCCATGCCGGTGTCGAGGACGTCGGAGGAGGTCAGCCCGAAGTGGACCCAGCGGCCCTCGGGCCCGACCGACGCGGCGACGACGTCGACGAACGCCGCGATGTCGTGGTGCGTGATGCGCTCGCGCTCGAGCACCTCGTCCACGGTGAACGCCGCGCGCTCGCGGACGGCGGCCGCGTCCTGCGGCGGGATGCGTCCGAGCTCGGCCCAGGCCTCGACGGCGCGGATCTCGATCTCCAGCCAGTTCGCCATCCGGGCCTCGTCCGACCAGACGGCGGCCATCTCCGGCAGGCTGTACCTCGGGATCACAGCTTCAGGCCCTCCGCCAGGTCGTCCTTGAAGCGCCACAACGCCTTCTGCACGTCGGGATCGCTCACACCGATGATCTCCGCGGCGAGGATCGCCGCGTTCACCGAGCCCTCGACGCCGACGGTGGCGACCGGCACGCCCATGGGCATCTGCGCGGTGATGGCGAGCGCCTCGTTGCCGACCATCTGCGGCGAGGTGGCGATCGGCACGCCGATCACCGGCAGCACCGTGCGGGCGGCGATCGCGGCCGCGAGGTGGCCGGACATCCCCGTCGAGCAGATGACGACCTTCAGCCCGCGCTCGAACGCGGTGCGCGCGTACTCGTCCACGAGGTCGGGATTGCGCGAGGACGACATGATGCGGACCTCGTGCGGGATGTCGAACTTCTCCAGGATCAGGCCGGCCTGGCGCATGATCGGCAGCTCGGACGGGGACGCGGCCAGCACCCCGACGATCGGCGTCTCGTCGCTCACGTCACTCCCCTTCCGCCGCGCGCGCGGCGATGTCGGTGCGGATCTGCATGCCGTCGAACGAGATCCGCTCGAGGGCCTCGTACGCGCGGGCGCGGGCGCCGGCGGGGGTGGGACCGAGCCCGCTCACCGCGAGCACCCGGCCGCCGTCGGTGACCACTCTACCGTTCCGCATGGCCGTGCCCGCATGGAACACGAGCGCGCCCTCGGTGCGCTCCGCGTCCCGGAGCCCGGTGATCTCGGCGCCGGTCGTGTAGTCGCCCGGGTAGCCGCCCGAGGCCGCCACGACCGTCACGCATGCGTCGTCGTTCCACAGCGCCTTGTAGTTGCCGATGTTGCCCTCCACGCAGGCCAGCAGCAGCTCGCCCAGGTCGCTGCGCATCCGCGGCAGGATCGCCTGGGTCTCCGGGTCGCCGAACCGGCAGTTGTACTCGAGGACCTTGGGCCCGTCGGCGGTCAGCATCAGGCCGGCGTACAGGAGCCCCCGGTACCGCACGCCCTCGGCCTCCATGGCCCGCACCGTCGCGCGGACGATGCCGCTCCAGATCGCCTGCTCGGTGTCGGGGTCGACGAACGCCAGCGGCGTGTACGCGCCCATGCCGCCGGTGTTGGGGCCGGTGTCGCCCTCGCCGGCGCGCTTGAAGTCCTGCGCGAGGGTCAGGGGCAGCACGTCGCGGCCGTCGGTGAGCGCGAACGCGGACACCTCGGGTCCCTCGAGGAACTCCTCGACCAGCACCTGCGAACCGGCGTCGCCGAACACGCGGTCGACGAGGGAGGCCTCGAGGGCGGCCCGAGCCACGTCGCGGTCCGGCGCGACGGTCACGCCCTTGCCGGCCGCCAGGCCGTCGGCCTTGACGACGACGGGTCCGCCGGCGGCGAGCTCGTCCACGAAGTCCATGGCCGGACCGAGCTCCGTGAAGGTCCGCGACCGGGCGGCCGGGATGCCGTGCCGCTCGCACAGCTCCTTCGCCCACGCCTTCGAGCCCTCGATGCGCGCGGCGTCGCGCGTGGGGCCGAAGACCGGATGGCCGCGGGCCTCGAGCTCGTCGGCGAGGCCGGCGACGAGCGGCGCCTCCGGTCCGACGACCGTCAGATCGATCCCCTCGCGCTCGACGGCGCGCACGATGCCCCCGATGTCGTCGGCCGCCACGGGCAGGCAGGTCGCCTCGCGCGCGATGCCGGCGTTGCCGGGCGCGGCGAAGAGCCGGTCCACCGTGGGGTTCTGCGCCAGCCGCCAGATCATGGCGTGCTCGCGGCCGCCGCCGCCGACGACGAGGAGCCTCATGCGACCGCGAGGCTCTGCTCGCGCGCCGGACCCACCGAGACGACCTTCGCGGGGACCCCGACCAGCTCCTCCATCCGGCGCACGTACGCCTGCGCGTTCTTCGGCAGATCCTCGAACGAGCGCGCCTCGTCGATCTCCTCGTTCCAGCCGTCGAGCTCCTCGTAGATCGGCTCGGCGCTGTGGAACAGGGACTGGTGCGGCGGGAAGTCCTCGAAGACCTCGCCGCCGGCGCGGTAGCCGGTGCAGATCTTCACCGTGTCGAACCCCGACAGCACGTCGAGCTTCGTGATGAACATCTCCGTGAGCCCGTTCAGCCGGGCCGCGTACCGCCCGAGGGCGGCGTCGAACCATCCGCAGCGGCGCTTGCGGCCGGTGACCGTGCCGAACTCCTTGCCGCGCACCCCGAAGTCGCTCGCCCACCTCGTCGAGCTGCTCGGTCGGGAACGGACCGGCGCCGACGCGGGTGACGTAGGCCTTCACGATGCCGACGACGCGGTCGACCTCGAGCGGGCTGCACCCGGCCGAGGCCAGCGCGTAGCCGGCGACGGGGTTCGACGACGTGACGAACGGATACGTCCCGTGGTCGAGGTCGAGCAGCGTGCCCTGCGCGCCCTCGAACATCACCCGCTTGCCGTCGCGCAGCGCGCGGTGGATCAGCATCGAGGTGTCGGTGACGTGCGGCTCCAGCCGGCCGGCCAGCTCGCGGTACTCGTCGACGATCGCGTCGGCGTCCAGCGGCAGCCGGTTGTAGATCTTCGTGAGGATCAGGTTCTTCTCGCGGAGCACGACCTCGAGCTTCTCGCGGAAGATCTTCTCGTCGAACAGGTCCTGGATCCGCAGGCCGATCCGCGCCGCCTTGTCGCCGTACGCAGGCCCGATGCCGCGCTTCGTCGTGCCCAGGGCGTTGCGGCCCAGGAACCGCTCGGTCACCTTCTCGAGCTCGAGGTGGTACGGCATGATCATGTGCGCGTTGCCGCTCACGACGAGGCGGCTCGTGTCGATGCCCATCTCGTGGAGGTCGGCGAGCTCCTTCAGGAGGTGCCGCGGGTCCACCACCACGCCGTCGGCGATCACCGACGTGATGTGGTCGTAGAGGATGCCGGACGGGATCAGCTGGAGCTTCAGCAGCCGCCCCTCGGCGATGACGGTGTGCCCGGCGTTGTTGCCGCCCTGATACCGGACCACGAGGTCCACCCGGTCCGCCAGATAGTCCACGGCCTTGCCCTTGCCCTCATCCCCCCATTGGGTCCCGAGCACGATCGTGACTGGCATGCGGCCAGTCTAGACCGAGCGCCCGGGCGGGCCGGGCGGGCGGGTCTGAGGAGACATGTCGCGATCCGATGTCGATGCCCGGATAGGGCCGAACGGCCCGTTGACCGGCCGGCCGGCAGCCGCGTAGCCTCGTCCGTGCAGCTGACCGGACGACCGGAGGTCGCGACGTACCGATACGCATGTGCCGCGGCCTTCGTGCATCTCAGGGAGAACACGACATGGCCAAGACGAACGCTCGACGTCGCTGGCGCCGACCTGATCGAGGTCGACGGCGAGTTCTGCGTCCCCCACGGCGACAACCAGCGACGGCATGTGATCGAACTGGGCCCGTTCGAGGTCGAGCGCAGCACCTGGTACGTCCTCCAGAAGGTGCTGCTGTTCGTCCCGGCGATGTTCCTGTTCATCCTGGCCGTCCAGCTGATGAAGGCCGGGGCGCAGGCGGTCGGTCCGCAGATCGAGGGCCAGTTCCCCTTCGCGAACGGGGTCTCCACCCTGGGAGCGGGGTGGCTCGGCGCCTACTTCGTGCTGTCGGGATCCCCGGTGGCCGCCACGGCCATCAGCCTGTTCGGCGCCGGCACGCTCACGAAGCTCCAGGCGTTCACGATGCTGTCCGGCTCGCGGCTGGGCGCGTCGTTCATCGTGCTGCTGACCGGTTTCCTCTACGCGCGGCGGAACCGGGAGCAGGAGCGCGGCAACTCGATCGGCATCGGCATCCAGGCGATGACGATGACGGCCATCGTGTACCTGCCGGGGATGCTGATCGGCTACTCGATCATGCGAGCCGGTCTGCTGGACGGGTTCGACCTGCACGCCTCCGGCAAGCTCAACGCGGTGCTCGGCACCCTGTGGGGACCGATCGTCGACCCGTGTCGAGGCGAACGTGCCCGGATGGTCGCTCTTCCTGATCGGCCTCGGCGTGATCCTCGTCTCGTTCAACCTGATCGACCGGGTCCTGCCGGCGGTCAGCAGCGACGCGACCGAGTCGAAGCGAGCCGCGTGGCTGAAGAAGCCGTGGACGATGTTCCTGCTGGGCTGCCTGGTCGCGACGCTCACGTTGTCGGTCTCCGTCGCCCTCACCGTGCTGGTGCCGCTGGCGGCGAAGGGCCTCGTGAAGCGGGACGAGGCCCTGCCGTACATCATGGGCGCCAACATCACGACGCTCGCCGACACGCTCGTCGTCGCCATGCTGCAGACGACGCCCGTCGCCGCGCAGATCGTCCTGGCCGAGGCGATCGGGGTGACGATCGTCTCCCTGTTGCATCCTCGCGTTCGCCTACCAACCCGTGAAGCGCTTCGTCATCGGGTTGGACGACTGGCTGCTCGCCTCGAACCGTCGGCTGGTGCTGTTCGTGGGCACGCTCTTCCTGCTGCCGATCACGTTCCTGCTCTCCGGCTTCGTCGCGGGCACGCCGGGCTGATGAGACAGCGGCCCGCGGGCGGCCTAGACTCCTGGTCGTGGCGAACGAACCCGAACCCGCGGCGCCGGCCGGCGAACCCGTGCCCCTCACCCCCGAGGAGCAGGAGGTGCTGATGCGGGTGGCCGAGATCGTCCGCAAGATCAACTACGGCACCGTCGTGCTCGTGATCCAGGACGGCAAGGTCGTGCAGATCGAGATGGCGGAGAAGTTCCGGCTCCGATGAGCGCCGCGCGCAACCTCGTCGATCTGTCGGCCGCCCGGGGCGCCGCGCCGGTGAAGCTCGATGTCCGCGACCTCGTGCGGATACGGACCTCCACGACGGGGCAGTCGGTCACCGTCGTCGACCACGTGTCGTTCCAGGTGGGGGTCGGCGAGTTCGTCTGCCTGCTGGGGCCGAGCGGCTGCGGCAAGACGACGATCATGAACATCCTCGCCGGCCTCGACGCGCCGACCTCCGGGCAGGCGCTCCTGGACGGCCGCCCGATCGCCGGGCCCGGTCCCGACCGGGCCGTCCTGTTCCAGGAGCCCGCGCTGTTCCCCTGGCTGTCGGTCGTCGGCAACGTCGAGTTCGCGCTCCGGTTCGTCGGCGTGGCGCCCGCCGACCGCCGCGCCCGGGCGATGCACTGGCTGGAGAACGTCCGGCTGGCCGGCCTCGCCGACGCGCAGCCGCACGAGCTGTCGGCCGGGCAGCGACAGCGCGCCGCGCTCGCGCGCGCCCTCGCGTGCGACCCCGACGTGCTGCTGGCCGACGAGCCGTTCGGCGCCCTGGACGCACAGGCGCGCGAGCTCCTGCAGAACGAGCTGCAGCGCGTGTGGGTCGAGTCGAACGGCACGAAGACGTTCGTGTTCGTCACGCACAACGTGCGCGAGGCGGCCCTGCTCGCCGACCGCGTGATCCTCATGACGCGCGCGCCCGGCCGGCTCCTGGAGGAGCAGCGGATCGGCGCGCCGCGGCCGCGCGACCTCGATGACGTCCTCGTGCAGCGCGTGGTCTCCGACATCCACGCCTCCCTCATGAAGGAGGTGGACGAGGATGTCTCGCGCGAGATGGGTCGCTAGGGAGATCGGCCCGGCGCTCGCGGGCATCGCCGGGCTCGTGGTGATCTGGGCCGTCGTGGCGGCCCTCGTCGACTCCTCGTCGCTGCCCTCGCCGCTCGAGGTCTGGCGCGCGTTCCTGGACGGGCTGCGAGCCGGCACGATCCAGGAGGCGGCCGTGAAGACCCTGATCCGGCTCGCGTTCTCGTTCGCCGTCGCCATCGCGATCGGCACCGCGATCGGGTTCGGCCTGGCGCTGAACGAGTTCGCCCGCCGGAGCATCCGGCCGCTCGTGGTGGCGCTGCAGATCGCGCCGCCGATCGCGTGGCTGCCCCTGGCCGTCGTGTGGTTCGGCCTGTCGGAGCGCGCGGTGGTGTTCGTCGCCATCGTCGGCGCGTTCCCCGCCGTCGCGCTCGGCACGATGTCGGCCTTCCGGCAGGTCCCGCCGCTGTGGCGGCGCGCCGGCATGACCCTGGGCGCGCAGGGGTGGGCGCTGTACCGATCCGTCATCTTCCCGGCGGCCCTGCCCGGGTACGTGGCCGGCCTCCAGCAGGCGTGGGGCTTCGCGTGGAAGTCCCTGATGGCCGGCGAGCTGATCGTGACCGGCGTGCAGGCGACGGGCCTCGGGCAGCTCCTCGCGCAGAACCAGCAGGACGTGCCGGCGCTGCTGGCCGCCGTCGCCGTCATCGTGGCGATCGGCACGGCCGTCGACTACCTGGTGTTCAACCAGCTCGACCGGCGCATCCGCACGCGCCGCGGCCTGCTCGTGCAGGAGTGACCTAGCGCTCGATCCGGAAGCGGATCTGCACGTGCGTCTGGTACTCGCTGATCGCCCCGTCGGTGACCTTCGCGCTCGTCTCCAGGATGTCCATCGCCTCGATGCCCCGGATCGTCTTCGCGGCCTCGGCCAGCGCCTGCTGGGCGGCGTCGCGCCACGACTCGGTGCTGACGCCCACCAGGTCGATCGTCTTGATGACGGCCATGCTCACACCCCCTCGTACACGCCGATGAATCGCCGGTAGTTCTCGCCGATCTGGCGGGCCGCGTCCTCGCGCGGCGTGGTGCCGTCGACGTAGCCCTTCAACGGGTTCCACCAGATCGAACGGCCGATCGCGAACCCGACGTAGCCGGGCACGCCGGCCGCCGTGCGCAGCCAATGGTCGACGGCGTCGTCGTCGGCGCCCCGCCCGAGGACCACGCACACCACGCCCTCGCGGCCGGGCCCGCTGCGCGTCTGCTCGGAGATCGTCTCGCAGTCCTCGCGCCGGTCGAGGCCCTCGATCTTCCAGATGTCGGGCTCGATGCCGGCCTCCTGCAGCTCGGCGATCGCGCGCCGCATCAGGGCCGGGCGGACCTCGAGGTCGAACCGGCTCTCGTCGCCGCCGACGGCCTCGAGCTGGTGCGGCTCCGCCGGCACCAGCAGCTCGAACAGATACTTGCGGTCGTTCGCGTGCAGCCAGTCGCCGAGCCGCTTCAGGCGCTTCGCCTGGCGATCGTTCATCTCGGCGTCGCCCTCGGGGTTGAAGCGCACGAGCACCTTGCTGAAGCTCGGGTCGAACTCGGTGATGTGCTCGCCGAAGTCCTCGCCGAACTGGAAGTCGAACTCGTTCTGGCCGGACTTCTCGACCGGCATCGCGAGCTTCAGACCCTCGGCCTTCGCCTTGCGCGCGATCTCGGCGCCGAACTGCTCGTCGACGAGGACCCCGGCCGAGTCGCGCGGGGCGCCCTCGGCGAGCGCCGCCAGCATCCCCTCGTAGATCACGCCCTTCGCGTCGGCGATCGTGGCCGTCTCCTGCTCGTTCGGCTCGCCCTGCACGCCGAAGAACTTCTTCTGGAACGAGCCGCGGTGGTCGAACGCGAGGATGGTGGAGCGTCCCGTCGTAGCCGAGCGCCATGGCGCTGCCCTCCTTGTGGTCGGGTTCGGTCCCGATGCTATCGGTCCTGGTCGGCGGCCGCCCCGGGCGTCTGCTGATCCCCTCAGCATTCGAACGGGCGGACGGGCGTGAGGATCTCCACCGGTACCGGCGACGCCGCGTCCCGGAACTTCTCGCCATCGCCGGCCGTGCCCACGACGAACCCGTAGTGCATGGGCACGGCGACGCCCGGCGCCATCGCCCGCGCGAGGCCGGCCGCCTGCTCCACGTCCATCGTGTACGTCCCGCCGATCGGCAGGAACGCGACGTCGGCCTCGACGCGACTCGAGCTCCAGCAGATGGTCGGTGTCGCCGGCGTGGTAATAGCTGTGCGAGCCGAGCTCCAGCACGAAGCCGACCCACCGCTTCTCGCGGGGATGCTTCTCGAGGCGCTCCTCCACGATGTTGTAGGCGGGCACGGTCGTGAACCGGACGCCGGCGACCTCGTGCGACTCGCCCGGCGCCACGGCCGTCACGTCCCCGCTCAGCTCCTTGGCGACGTCGTACGGAGCGACCAGCTTCGTGCGCGGCCCCGTCACCTTCGCGATGTCGTCCCGGTCGAAATGATCGGCGTGCGCGTGCGTGATGAGGATGAGGTCGGCCGGGGCATCGTCGTCCCCGACCCCCCACGGGTCGATGTACACCGTGGGTCCGTCACCGGCCCACCGCAGCGCCGCCTGCTTGAACCACGTGATCTGCTCCAGCATCGCTCCTCCTTCCGCACGGGTACGCTGACCGACCATCGTGACCGAACCCGTACCCACCGGCGCCCGAGCTAGTCTCGCGCTGCTGCGACACAACGCGGACTTCCGGCGACTGTACGCCGCGCAGCTGATCTCGTTCGGCGGCGACTGGTTCATGACGGTGGCGCTGTTCGGGCTCGTGCACTCGCTCACCCACTCCGCCGTGTTCGTCGCCCTCACGATCACGGTGCCCGAACTGACGTTCTTCCTGTTCTCGCCGGTCGGCGGCGCCCTCGCCGACCGCCTGGACCGCCGCCGGCTGATGATCGTGGCCGACCTCGCACGCGCGGGCCTGTGCCTGCCGCTGCTGCTCGTGCACAGCGAGGAGACCGTGTGGCTCGTGTTCGTGCTGCTGGCGTCGATCAGCGTGTTCACGGCCTGCTTCGAGCCGGCCTCCTCGGCGGCGATCCCCAACGTGGTCGACGACCGGGACCTGGCGGCCGCGAACTCGCTCGTGGGCTCGGCCTGGGGCACGATGCTCGCGGTCGGCGCGGCGCTCGGCGGCCTCGTCGTCACGCTGTTCGGCCGCGACGCCGCCATCCTCGGCAACTCGTTCTCGTTCCTCGTGTCGGCGTGGCTCCTGTGGCGCGTGCACCGGGCGTTCTCCGAGGAGCGCGACGAGCACGTGGAGCACCCGGGCGTCCTCGAGGCCACCCGCGAGACCGCCGCGTACGCGCGTCGGGACCACCGCGTGCTGGCGCTGCTCGGCGTGAAGGCCGGCTTCGGCCTCGCGGCCGGCGTGCTGGTGCTCATCGCGGTGTTCGCGACCGACGTGTTCCACGAGGGCGACATCGGGATCGGCCTCTTGATGGCCAGCCGCGGCGTGGGAGCGCTGATCGGCCCGTTCCTGGGTCGCTCGATCGCCGGCGCCGACGACCGGCGGCTGTTCTCCGCGATCGGCCTGGCGCTCGCCGTGTTCGGCACGTCGTACATGCTGTTCGGATTCAGCCCGTCCCTGCTGGTCGCGGCGCCGATCGTGCTGTGCGCGCACCTGGGCGGCGGCGCGCAGTGGACGCTGTCGACGTACGGGCTGCAGCGGCTCACGCCCGACCGGATCCGCGGGCGCATCTTCGCGTTCGACTACGCGCTGGTCACGCTCTCGCTGGGGCTGTCGAGCCTCCTGGCGGGCTGGCTCGCCGACACCGTCGGCCCCCGCCCCGCCGTGATCGGCCTCGGCGGTGTCGCGCTGGCGTGGGGAGCCACCTGGTGGGTGCTCACACGCGACATCCGGCGCCGGACGCTCGTGGAGGGGCTGGGGCCGGTGGGTGTCGCCACGTAGGTTGCCCCGGTGGACACCGACCGCCAAGATGGCCCGATCCGCCTCCGAAGGGAACCGTCATGAGCCAGCCGCACGTGCGCCGTTCGCTCGGGATCGTGACGTTCGCGCTCGTCCTCCTGTCCGCGACCAGTGCGCTCGCCGTCACGCCGACGTCGGTCGTCAGCACCCGTGCGATCGAGTGGGAGTCCACGAGGGCGGCGGGCTACCTCGCGTACACGCAGAACTCGATCCGCAACCCCGGCCACTTCGACCTCTGGGTGAAGCCCGACGTCGGGCACCGCTGGCGCGCGACGACGGACTCGACCTCGGGCGCGCACCCGGGGATCGACATCGGCGAACACGCACCTGGGCGACGTCCTCGTCTGGTCGAAGGGGCACCGCGACGCGTGGGACCTCGCGTTCACCGATCTCGGCGACGGGCGACCCCGCTCACGGTTCCGGCCGGCATCAACACGCCCCGGGCCGAGCGTGAGCCGTCGGTCTCCGGCGACCACCTCCTGTTCGCGCGCGGGCCGAGGAGCGGCTCACCGTACGCGGACACGGTGATCCTGTACGACCTCGCGACCGACACGCCGCAGGTCCTCGCTCACACCGACCGGGGGCTCGTGAACGCCGGCTGGGTGAGCGGCGACTACGTGGTGTGGCAGAAGTGCCCGCGCTCGACCTGCTCGATCTGGCGCTACCAGATCTCGCACCGACACCACGATCAAGATGCCGGCCGAGGTGCCGGTCGTGTACAGCCCCGCCGTCACGAGCGACGGCACGGTCTTCTACGTCCGCAGCGGGAACTCGTGCGGCCAGCACACGAAGATCGTGAAGGTCCTGCCGGACGGCACCACGATGTCGACCGTCTATTCGTTCCCGCGCGGCGTCGACGCCGTCGACCTGTTCGCGTACCCGAACCTGTCGGCGACCGTGGACCTGTACCTGTCCAGGGTGTCGTGCCGGACGTTCGACTTCGACGTCTACGTGCTGAGCGGCGTCTAGCGCCGAGCCGCCGTCACGGGGTCGCGGGCGGCGGCGGCGTGGCCGGCGGCGGCGCGGCGGCGGTGGTCGGCGCGGCGCGGCGGCGTCGTCGTCCCACCGGCATCCGGAGCGTGTCGCCACCGCCGAACGACACCGCCGGGACCGGCCCCGAAGTTCACCTGCGGGGCGCCGGCCTCGCGGAGCGCCTCGTCCACCTCGAAGAACTCCGCCTGCTCGAACCCGAACGAGCGCGCGATCACGCCGCTCGGGAAGGACTGCACGCGCCGGTTGTAGTCGCGCACGTTCGAGTTGTAGAAGCGCCGCGAGGTCTGCAGCCGGTCCTCGGTGTTCGACAGCTCGGCCTGCAGGGCCAGGAAGTTCTGGTTCGCCTTCAGGTCCGGGATACGCCTCGGCGACGGCGAACAGCTTGCCGAGCGCGGCGACGAACGGTCCCTCGGCGGCGGCCTGCTGCGGCGGGCGTGCCGGTGGCGCCGGCCGCCACCGACCGTGCGCGCGTGACCTCCTCGAAGACCTCGCGCTCGTGCGAGGCGTAGCCCTTCACCGTCTCCACGAGGTTCGGGATCAGGTCGTACCGGCGCCGGAGCTCGGTGTCGATGTTCGCCCACGAGTCCCGGATCAGGTTCTTCTGCGAGACGAAGCGGTTGTACGAGACGATCGTCGCGATCACGAGCAGCACGATGATGCCGAGGACGATCCAGATCACTGGGGACACGGTGAGCCTTCCCTTCGTTCCGAGGTCACCGGCATCCTAGCCGGGCTTCGGATACAGCGAGTACACGACCCGGGGGATCTGGTCCCGGAAGCCCTTCATGCTGCCCAAGCAGCGGGATCAGCTCGTTCGGCCCGAGCTGCTTGCACGAGGCCAGCAGCCGGTCGCCCACGACCTCGAAGCCGTAGCCCTCGCCGTGCGCGAGGAGCCATTCCATCATCCGTGCGTCGCAGAAGTCGACGGCGAACTTGCGGTCGGGCGAGCGCACCGTGAACGTGCGGTTGAACTCCTCGGACTCGAGCTCGATGTCGCGGAACCCCAGGTGGTCGCCCATCCGCGTGAAGATGTTCTCCCGACCGAGCGTGAGGTGCGAGCATGCCGCGTCGACCGGCGACATCACGCAGTTGAAGCGGTAGTAGGTCCGCGACCTGTTGCCCTTGGAGTCGGTGGACTCCTCGTAGTACCAGTAGTCGAAGAGCCGGCACTCGATGTCCTGCCACGTCCCCCAGATCACGTTCTCGACGCCGCGTCCGTCGCCCTTGCTCAGCAGATCGAACGGCTCGGCCAGCGTGTCGAACGGATCGGTGAGCGCGAACTGCATGCCGAGCTGCTTGGCCGCGAACGCCATCCCCTGCTGCCGCTTCTTCTTCAGGTAGTAGCTGAGGTAGGCGATGCCGCCTGCCACCACGATGAAGACGACGAAGATCCACGCGAATCCCATGTCGGGGGTATCGGTACCCGACCCCGGAGCCTGAGGCAAGGACCCGGCCGAGCACTAGTCCGTTACGGACTAGTCCGGCGTTGACGCCTTCAACACGAGGCCTCCCTCGCCCGTGTCGATCACGACCTCGTCGCCGTCGTGGATCTCGCCCGACAGCAGCGCGAGCGCCAGCTTGTCCTGGATCTCGCGCTGGATCACGCGCTTCAGCGGCCGCGCGCCGAACGCCGGGTCGTAGCCGGCGTTGGCCACGTACTCGCGCGCCGCGTCGGTCAGGGTCAGCGTGAGCTTGCGTTCGGCAAGCCGCTCGCGCAGCGACCGGAGCTGGATGTCGACGATCCTCGCGATCTGGTCTCGCGACGAGCGGGTCGAACACCAGGATCTCGTCGACGCGGTTCACGAACTCGGGGCGGAAGTACCCGCGCACGTCCTCGAGGACCTCGGCCTTGCGCTTCTCCGGCGACAGCGAGCTGTCGTTGAACACCGTCGAGCCCAGGTTCGACGTCATGATCACGATCGTGTTGCGGAAGTCGACCGTGCGGCCCTGCCCGTCGGTGAGCCGGCCGTCGTCGAGCAGCTGCAGCAGGATGTTGAACACGTCGGCGTGCGCCTTCTCCATCTCGTCGAGCAGGAGCACGCTGTACGGCCTGCGCCGCACCGCCTCTGTGAGCTGTCCGCCCTCCTCGTAGCCGACGTAGCCGGGCGGCGCGCCGACCAGCCGCGACACCGCGTGCCGCTCCTGGTACTCGCTCATGTCGATGCGCACCATCGCGTGCTCGTCGTCGAACAGGAACTCGGCGAGCGCCCGCGCGAGCTCGGTCTTGCCGACGCCGGTGGGGCCGAGGAACAGGAACGAGCCGATCGGGCGGTTCGGGTCGGAGATGCCGGCGCGGCTGCGGCGGATCGCGTTCGCCACCGCCTCCACGGGTTCGTCCTGGCCGACCACGCGCTCGTGCAGCGCCTCCTCGAGGTGGATCAGCTTGGACATCTCGCCTTCCATCAGGCGGCTGACCGGGATGCCGGTCCACCGGCTGACGACCTCGGCGACGTCCTCCTCCTCGACCTCCTCCTTCAGCATCTTCTTGTCCTTCTGGATCTCCTCGAGCTTGAGGTTCTCCTCCTCGATCTGCCGTTCGAGCTCCACGAGGGTGCCGAACCGCAGCTCGGCCGCCCGCTCGAGGTCGCCCTCGCGCTCGGCACGTTCGAACTCGCCGCGCGCCGACTCGGCCTGCGCCTTCAGCTCGCGGATCCGGTCGATGTGCTCCTTCTCCTCGCGCCAGTGCGCCTGCATGCCGGCCGACTGCTCGCGGAGGTCGGCGAGCTCTCGCTCGAGGCGCTCGAGCCGCTCGATCGACACCGGGTCGGTCTCCTTCTTCAGCGCCGCGCGTTCGATCTCGAGCTGCTTGATGCGCCGCTCGACCTCGTCGATCTCCGTCGGCATGCTGTCGATCTCGATGCGCAGGCGGCTCGCCGACTCGTCGATCAGGTCGATCGCCTTGTCGGGCAGGAACCGTCCGCTCACGTAGCGGTCGGACAGGACGGCGGCGGCCACGAGCGCAGGGTCCTGGATGCGCACGCCGTGGTGGACCTCGTAGCGCTCCTTCAGGCCGCGCAGGATCGCGATGGTGTCCTCGACGCTCGGCTCCTCCACCAGCACCGGCTGGAAACGCCGCTCGAGGGCGGGGTCCTTCTCGATGTGCTTGCGGTACTCGTCGAGCGTGGTGGCGCCGATCGCGCGGAGCTCACCGCGCGCGAGCATCGGCTTCAGCATGTTGCCGGCGTCCATCGCGCCCTCGGCCGCGCCGGCGCCGACGATCGTGTGCAGCTCGTCGATGAACGTGATGATCTCGCCCTCGGAGCCGGCGATCTCCTCGAGGACCGCCTTGAGCCGCTCCTCGAACTCGCCGCGGTACTTGGAGCCCGCCACCATCGAGCCGAGGTCGAGCGCGATCACGCGCTTGTTCTTGAGGGACTCCGGCACGTCGCCGCCGACGATGCGCTGCGCGAGGCCCTCGACGATCGCCGTCTTGCCGACGCCGGGCTCGCCGATCAGGACCGGGTTGTTCTTCGTGCGGCGGCTCAGCACCTGGATCGTGCGCCGCACCTCCTCGTCGCGGCCGATGACGGGGTCGAGCTTGCCCTGACGAGCCGCCTCCGTGAGATCGCGGCCGTAGCGCTCCAGCGCCTGGTACTTCTCCTCGGGGTTCTCGTCGGTCACGCGGCGGCGTCCGCGGACCTCGGCGAGGGCCGCGAGGACGCGGTCCCGGTCGACGCCCGCCTCCGTGAGGATCCGCGCGGCCGCGCCGTCGCCGTCGAGCATCGCCAGCAGCAGGTGTTCGGTGGAGATGTACTCGTCGGTGAGCTGCTCGGCCTCGGTGCCGGCGGCGTCGAGCAGCCGGGCGGCGCGGACGCCCAGGCGCAGCTCGCCGCCCTGCGTGTACACCTTCGGCACGGCCTCGAGGGCCTCGTCCACCCGGTCGCGCACCGTCTTGGGCGTGATGTCCAGGTGGTGCAGCAGCGGGTACACGACGCCCTCGGGGTCCGAGAGCAGCGCGAACAGGATGTGCTCGGGCTCGATCGTCTGGTGGTTGCGCGCGATGGCCTGCTGCTGCGCACCCTCGAGCGCGGCCCGCGACTTCATCGTCAGCTTGTTGAGGTCCATCTCCGCACTTCCTTCCGTCGATCGTGGTCCCCGTCGGGGCCCGCATCGCGGACCACGTTGTCGGGTTCGTACTGCGTTCGCTCGTAGTCGGTCCGCGTCATGCCGTACATCGCGTAGTCGTGGTCGCCGTCGTCCTCGGGCCAGAACGCGCGGAGGTCGCCCTCGTGCACGAACCCGATGCGCTCGGCGACGCGCCGCATCCCCACGTTCGCGACGTCGGTGCTGAGCTGCACGCGGCGGGCGCCCAGCGAGTCGAACAGATGGGCGGTGATCAGCTCGATCGCCTCGCGGCCCAGGCCCTGCCGCCGATCGCGCTCGTCGAACAGCCCGATGCCGAGCTCGAAGGCGCCCGTCGGCAGGGAGTCGATCCGCGCCTGCACGTCGCCGACGAGCCGGCCGTCGACCTCGATGCCGAGGTCGAGGCCGCGCTCGGTGAGCTCCCCGGACCGCTCGAGCCGGTCGCGGATCTTCCGCCGCGCCTCCTGCGGGTCCGAGCCCCACGCCACCCAGGCCGGCACCGTATCCTCCATCACCCGGTCGATCTCCTCGGGCCGCAGCGGCCGGACCGTCACTCGCTCGCCCCGCAGCTCGATCATGCGCGGACCTCCCACGGGAACACGAGCACGCTGCGCAGCGGCAGGATCGAGGCGCCGGGCTCGCTGCGGACGACGCGCTCGCGCGCGGCGCGCCGGTGGCGCCGGACCTCGCGCTCGAGCTCCTCCTGCCGCAGCCGGAGGTTCTCGATCTCCGCCTGCATCTCCATGATCATCTTCACGCCGGCGAGGTTGACGCCGGCCGCCTGCGTCAGCGCCTGGATCCGCCGCAGGTGCTCGATGTCGCGCTGCGAGTACCGGCGGGTGTTGCCCTGTGTCCGCTTCGGCTGCAGCAACCCCTTGCGCTCGTAGATCCGCAGGGTCTGCGGATGCACGCCGGCGAGCTCGGCGGCGACGCTGATCACGTACACCGCGCGCTCGTCGTGGTCACGCTCGTCCATGCTCATCCCTCCACCCCGAGGTGGCTCCTCGGGTTCGATCCGCCCGTCTCCTGCAGCTCCTTCAGGAGCTCCTTCTCGCGGCGAGAGAGCTTGCGCGGCACGTCGACCTTCACCGTCGCGAGCAGGTCGCCGTGGCCGCCACCCTTCTTGGGCGCGCCCTTGCCGCGCACGCGGAAGGTCTTGCCGTCGGGCGTGCCGGCCGGCACCTTCAGCGTCACGGGTCCGTTGAGCGTGGGCACCGGCACCTGCGCGCCGAGCGCCGCCTCCGGATACGTGACGGGCAGCTCCAGGGTGAGGTCGTCGCCGCGCCGGCCGAAGACCGGATGCTCGCCCACCTTCACGCGTACGTACAGGTCGCCGGCGGGCGCGCCCTGCTGGCCGGGCTCGCCGCGTCCGGCGAGCTTGATCCGGGCACCGTCCTTCACGCCCGCCGGGATCTTCACGTTGAACCGCCGCGTGCGGCGCTCGACGCCCGAGCCCTTGCAGGTCGGACAGGGGTGCTCGACGATCCGCCCCGCACCGTGGCATCGCGGGCACGGCTGCGCCATCTGGAAGAAGCCCTGGTTGACGCTGACGGTGCCGGCCCCGCCGCACTGCGGACACGTGATCGGCTCGGTGCCGGGCGCGGCGCCCGACCCGTGGCAGGTGTGGCACGGCGCCGGGCCGGTGATGCGCACCGGCACGGTCGTGCCCGCCATCGCGTCGTCGAACGAGATCGTCACCGTCGTCTCGAGGTCGGCGCCGCGCTGCTGCGCCCTGGTCTGCGTCCGCCCTCGCCGTCCGGCGCCGCCGAACCCGCCGCCGCCCCCGAACATGCCGCCGAAGAGGTCCTCGAGGTCGCCGATGTCCACCTGCTCGTAGCGGACGTTGCCGGCACCGCCGGGGAAGCCGCCGCCCGGGAAGCCCCCGGCGCCGTAGCCGGAGGCGCCCATCTCGCGCACCTGGTCGTAGCTCTTCCGCTTCTCCTCGTCACCGAGGACGTCGTAGGCGGCGGAGATCTCCTTGAAGCGCTCCTCGGCCTCGGCGTTGCCGGCGTTCGCGTCCGGGTGGTGCTGCTGCGCGAGCTTGCGGTAGGCCTTCTTGATCTCCGCGGCCGACGCGTTCTTCGGCACGCCGAGGACCGAGTAGTAGTCCTTGTCGAACCATTCCCGGCGGACCTCCTCGGCCACGGGTCAGCCCTTGTGCACGCGGACGCCGGCCGGGCGGATGACCCGGCCCTTCAGGGTGTACCCCGGGCGCAGGACGTCGGCGACCGTCAGCTCGCCCTCGCCCTCGCCGGTCTGCATCAGCGCCTCGTGCTGCTCGGGATCGAACGGCTTGCCCTCGGCCTCCATGCGCTCCAGTCCCTCGGCGCGCAGCGCGTCGCGGAGCTTCGCGTACACGAGCTCCACGCCCTTGCGGAACCTCTCGAAGTCCGGCTGCTGCTCGGCCGACATCAGCGCGAGGTCGAAGTCGTCGAGGACCTCGAGCAGGCGCGACACGACGGGCTGCGCGGCGAGCTCCACCGCGTGGCTCTGCTGCTTCAGCGTGCGCTTGCGGAAGTTGTCGAACTCCGCCTGCAGCCGCCGGAGATGGTCGAGGTACTCGGCCGCCTCCCGCTGTGCCCGCTCGAGGTCGGACTCCTCCCGGTGGCGTCCGTCGGCGCGTCCTCCGGCATATCGGTGACGTCGACGGCCGGGTCGGCCGCCGGCTCGGGGATGACGGGCTCCGCAGGAGCTGCCTCCCCGCGCTCGACGGCGCTCTCCTCGCGCCGGTCCTCGCCGGGGCCGGTCATGCGCCGCCCTCGTCGACGATCTCGCCCTCGACGACGTCGTCGTCGGACTCGGGCTCGGACTCAGCGGCGCCGGCCTGATCGCCGGGTGCGCCGGCGTCGGGGCCCGGCGCGGACTGCGCCTGCTGCTGCTGTTCGTACATGGCCTGGCCGACGCGCTGGAAGACCTGCATCGCAGCCTGTGTGGCGGCACGGAGCTTGTCCGCATCGGCGTCCTCGGCCTTCAGCACCTGCGCGAGCTCGTCGTTCTTCGCCACGAGCTCGGCCCGGTCGCCGTCGGCGATCTTGTCGCCGTTCTCCTCGACGAACTTGCCGATCTGGTACGTGAGCTGGTCGGCCTCGTTGCGGGCCTCGGCGGCCTCGCGGCGGGCGTGGTCCTCGGCGGCGAACTTCTCCGCGTCGGCGACCATGCGCTCGACCTCGTCCTTCGACAGGGCCGTGCCGCCGGTGATCGTCATGGCCTGCTCCTTGCCGGTGGCGAGGTCCTTCGCGCTCACGTTCACGATGCCGTTCGCGTCGATGTCGAACGCCACCTCGATCTGCGGCATGCCGCGGGGCGCCGGTGCGATGCCCATCAGGTGGAAGCGCCCGAGCGACTTCACGGCCGGCGAGCTCACGGTCTCCCCCTCGCCCTGCAGGACGTGGATCTCCACCGTGGTCTGGTTGTCGTCGGCCGTGGTGAAGATCTCCGACTTGCGCGTGGGGATCGTGGTGTTGCGTTCGATCAGCTTCGTGAAGATGCCGCCCTTCGTCTCCACGCCGAGCGACAGCGGGGTCACGTCGAGCAGCAGGATGTCCTTCACGTCGCCCTTGAGCACGCCGGCCTGGATCGCGGCGCCGACCGCGACGACCTCGTCGGGGTTCACGCCCTTGTGCGGCTCCTTGCCGCCGGTCAGGTCCTTCACGAGCTGCTGGATCAT
This sequence comes from uncultured Actinomycetes bacterium, assembly GCA_963828885.1. Classification (GTDB taxonomy): domain Bacteria; phylum Actinomycetota; class UBA4738; order UBA4738; family HRBIN12; genus JALYMB01. The sequence goes on along the minus strand of CAWHGC010000015.1, from coordinate 146,576 downwards.
GGGCATGCGGGTCGATCCGCCGACGAGGATCACGTGGTCGATCGCCGACGCGTCCTTGCCCCAGTCCGTGATCGCCTGCTCGAACGGCGTGCGGCAGCGCTGCACGAGGTCCTCGGTCATCCGCTCGAACTCGGCGCGCGTGAGCTTCAGCTCGAGGTGCAGCGGGCCGTCCGACGTGGCCGTGATGAACGGCAGGTTGATCGTCGTCTCGGTGACCTGGCTGAGCTCGATCTTCGCCTTCTCGGCGGCCTCCTTCAGCCGCTGCAGCGCCATCCGGTCCTGCGACAGGTCGACGCCGTGGGCGTTCTTGAACTGCGTGACCATCCAGTCGATGACCCGCTGGTCCCAGTCGTCGCCCCCGAGGCTCGTGTCGCCGTGGGTGGCCTTCACCTCGAAGACGCCGTCGCCGATCTCGAGCAGCGACACGTCGAACGTCCCGCCCCCGAGGTCGAAGACGAGCACCGTGTGGTCCCCGCTCTCCTGCTTGTCGAGGCCGTACGCGAGCGCGGCGGCCGTCGGCTCGTTGATGATGCGCAGGACCTCGAGACCGGCGATCTGGCCCGCCTCCTTGGTGGCCTGGCGCTGCGAGTCGTCGAAGTACGCGGGCACGGTGATGACGGCCTGCGTGACCGAGTCGCCCAGGTAGGACTCCGCGTCCCGCTTGAGCTTGCCCAGGATCTGGGCGCTGATCTCCTGCGCCGTCCACCGCTTGCCGTCGATGTCGACGGACCAGTCCTTGTCGCCGATGTGGCGCTTCACCGACCGGATCGTGCGATCCGGGTTCGTGATGGCCTGCCGCTTGGCGACCTCGCCCACCACGATCTCGGCGTTCTTGCTGAACCCGACCACCGAGGGGGTCGTGCGCTGCCCCTCGCTGTTGGGGATGACGGCCGGCTCGCCGGCCTCCAGGACGGCGACCACGGAGTTCGTGGTGCCCAGGTCGATCCCGACCGCTCGTGCCATGTGTTGCCTCCCAGGATGTCCGGGGTGCCCTCGGCGGGCACCCGACCAGATGCGCTCTACGCTTCCATGCACCATAGAAACCTGAGTGCCTTGTTGTCAACTTCAGGCTCGCTCCGAGCACGAACCTTGGCCCCCCTGCACCCCGAGCAGCCGCCGGGCGGGACCGCTAGACTCGCCGTCGATGATCGCCCGGGCCGCCGTGCTGGTGCTCGCCCTCGCCCTGGCGGGGGGTCTGTTCGCCCGGCGGACCCGACTCCTGGCTCGGATCGTGCGGCTGGGGCGTCCCGTGGACCGGTCCGGCGACGTGCCCGTCCGGGTGGCCCGCGAGGCCACCGAGGTCCTCGGCCAGCGCAAGCTCCTCCAGCGGGCGTTGCCGGGCGTGATGCACGCGCTCATCTTCTGGGGCTTCCTGGTCCTGCTCACGACGATCGTGGAGGCCCTCGGGCAGGCGATCGACCCGGACTTCGCGCTCCCGTGGATCGGACGCACGGGGTGGCTCGGCCTCGTGCAGGACGTGTTCGCCGGCGGCGTGCTCGTCGGGCTCGCGATCGCGGTCGGGATCCGGCTCGTGCAGCGGCCGGAGCGGTTCGTCGGCAGCCACCGGCTGGATGCCTACCGGATCCTCGGGCTGATCTTCTGGATCGTCGCGACCCTGCTGCTCTACAACGGCGCGCGTATCGCGGCCGGCGTCGCGGAGTCGCCGACCTCGTGGACGCCCCTGTCGACGGCCGCCTCACACCTGTTCACGTGGATGTCCCCGGATGGCGCCCGCGCGTGGATGTGGATCCTCGTGTGGGTGCACCTGGCGATCGTGCTCGGCTTCCTGGTGTACCTGCCGTACTCGAAGCACCTGCACATCGCGACGAGCGCGCTGAACGTGTGGGTCGCATCGACGCGCCCGCACGGCGCCCTCGAGCCGCTGCGGATCGACATGGCGGCGCTCGAGGCCGGCGAGCAGTCGCTCGGCGCCGAGACGCTCCCGGGCCTCACGCAGAAGTCGCTGCTGGACCTCGGCGCGTGCACCGAGTGCGGCCGGTGCCAGAGCGTCTGTCCGGCATGGAACACGGGCAAGCCCCTGTCGCCGAAGCTGCTCATCATGGACCTGCGGGACCACGCCCTCGCGGAGGGACCGGCGATCCTGGCCGCGCAGGCGGCCGGCGAGGCGTTCGAGCCGCAGGCGCTCGTGCCCGGGGTCGTCGACGACGAGGCCGTCTGGGCGTGCACGACGTGCGGGGCGTGCGTGGAGGAGTGCCCGGTCGACATCGAGCACATCGACACGATCGTCGACCTGCGCCGGGCCCTGGTCATGGGCGAGTCCCGCTTCCCCGTCGAGGCCGGCGCCATGCTGCGTAACCTCGAGAACAGCTCGAACCCGTGGGGGCAGCCGCAGTCCACGCGCGCCGACTGGGCGGCGGGCCTCGGCGTGCCGCTCGTGAACGGCAGCGCGCCCGAGGTCCTGTACTGGGTCGGCTGTGCGGGCTCGTTCGACGACCGTGCCAAGCAGATCAGCCGGTCCGTCGCCGAGCTGCTCGCCCGCGCCGGCGTCTCGTTCGCGATCCTCGGTCCCCGGGAGCTCTGCACGGGCGACCCGGCCCGGCGGATGGGCAACGAGTTCCTGTTCCAGACCCTCGCCGAGCAGAACGTGGAGACGCTGAACGCCGTCGGCGTGCGCACGATCGTCGCCAACTGCCCGCACTGCTTCAACACGCTTGCGCAACGAGTACCCGCAGTACGGCGGCGACTACGAGGTCCTGCATCACACGCAACTGCTCGCACGCCTGGTCGAGGAGGGCCGCCTCACGCCGACCGAGGAGGTCGCGACGCTGCTCACGTACCACGACCCCTGCTACCTGGGGCGCCACAACGAGATCTACGAGCCGCCCCGCCGCGTGCTGGACTCGGTGCCGGGCGTCGAGCAGGTGGAGATGCCGCGGCACGGGCATCGGGGCCTGTGCTGCGGGGCCGGCGGCGCCCGGATGTGGATGGAGGAGCGGATCGGCAAGCGGATCAACGCCGAGCGCATGGACGAGGCCGCCTCGACCGGCGCCGAGACGGTCGGCGTCGCCTGCCCGTACTGCCTGATCATGCTCGACGACGGCGCCAAGGCCCGGGGAGGCACGCCGATCGAGGTCCTCGACGTGGCACAGGTCGTGGGCCGGTCGCTGGCCCCGCCGGAGGTCGCCGCGGGGTCCGACCCCCTGCCGGACCGTCCGGAGTAGCCCGACCCGGGCACGGTCCGGCCCACACCGAGCACGCACCTCCACCGAATACCCGGTCAAGGCCCGCCCTTCGGCGACCGAAAAGGAACTAGACCCAACGACCGAAGGACGGGGAATGAGCGTTCCAGCCCTGCACGTCCGGAACCGGGACCTGACGGTCTCGGCGCCGGAGGTGGCGGAGATCGTCGAGGCACGCCTGGCCGAAGAGCGGGCCCGCTGGGCCATGCAGATCCACGACGGCCTGACGCAGTCCGTGACGAGTGCCGTGCTGGAGCTGCAGGCCTTCCGGTCGAGGATGGCCGTGGACCCCGAGGCCGCGCTGGACGGGCTGAAGGAGATCCAGGACGCGATCCGCGACGACCTCGAGCGGATCCGCGACGTGCTCTTCCGTCTGACGGAGGGGACCTTCCCCGCCGACGTGGACGCACCCGAGGCGCCGCTCGTCACGACCGTGCGCGAGGTGGCCGAGCGGTGGGGCATCGAGGCGCGCGTGTACGTGGAGGGCGCTCTGGGAACGCTCGGGCGCGACGTCATGGACGCCGCGCTCGGCATCGTGCACGAGGGCGTGACGAACGCCGCGAAGCACGCCGGCTCGCCGGACGTGGTCGTGAACGTGCACACGAGGTTCGACTGGCTGCAGATCGAGATCGAAGACCACGGACGTGGGATCGCCGGCGTCGCCGACGGCATTCCCCACTTCGGGATCCGCATGATGCGGTCCCGGGCCGAGGAGGTCGGCGGCACCATCGACATCGGATCGACGCCCGGAGACGGCACGCGCATCGTCGCGCGTCTCCCCGTCGGAAGGGCTAGGTGACAGTGATGAGGATCCTGATCGTGGACGACCACGCGCTCGTTCGGCGTGGCATGAGCTATGTGGTGAAAGAGGGCTTCCCCGACGCCGACGTGTCCGAGGCCGAGGGCGCGGCCGCCGCGCTCGTGGTCCTGCGGGCGGAGAAGGTCGACCTGGCGCTCGTGGACGTCCGGATGCCGGACCTCGACGGGCTCGAGCTGCTGCGCACGGTCAAGGCCGAGTGGCCCGACATCCCCGTGATCATGCTCTCGACCTACGAGAACGCGCCGTACGTGAAGCGCGCGCTCGCCGACGGCGCCTCCGGCTACCTGCTGAAGGACGCGACCCCCGAGGACCTGAGTCAGGCCATCAACGTCGCGATGTCCGGCAGCGGCAACGTGCTGTCGCCGCGCGTGATCCAGAACCTGTTCGACGACGCCGAGTCCGGTTCACTGAACGGCAGCCGTCGCTCGGAGTTCAGCCTCACGCAGCGCGAGAACGACATCCTGGGACTGCTGGCCGAGGGGCGCAGCAACCGCGAGATCGCGCAGGCGCTGTACCTGTCCGAGAAGACCGTCAAGGCGCACCTGGCCGCGATCTTCCGCAAGCTCGGCGTGACGAACCGGACCCAGGCCGCCATGGCCGCGGTCTCGATGGGGGTCGGCCCGTATCCGGTCGGCAACGGGTTCGGCGCCGGACTGCACGGCGAGGAGCGCACGAACAGGTAGACGAGCGACCGTGAACCGCAGGGGGGCCGATGACGCACGGGTCCGAGGCCTACGAGCAGGACTGGTACCGCACGATGAAGAGCGCGGCGGTCCGGCAGGCGCCGCCGACGCGACGGATCCGACGCTGCCGGCGACATCGTCGACGCGAGCGACGTCATCGCGTTGATCGAATGCCTCGACGATCCCGACGATCCCGTGCGGATCCGCGTGATCGTGACGCTCGGCGAGCTCGGCGACCGCCGGGCCGTGCCGGCGCTCCGCAAGCTCGCGGGCCACGACCCCGACCCGGAGATCGTGATCCTCGCCAAAGAGGCGCTGGCACACCTCGACCCGCCGTAGCTCAGCGGTCCTTCGTGAACTCCTCGTGGATGCGGCTGGCCGTCGGTCCACGCTGCCCCTGGTACTTGTTGCCGGCGCTCGCCGTAGGGCGTGTCGGCCGGCGTCGTGAGCTGGAAGAAGCTGATCTGCCCGATCTTCATGCCCGGGTAGATCGTGATGGGCAGGTTCGCCACGTTGGAGAGCTCGAGCGTCAGGTAGCCGTCCCAGCCCGGGTCCACGTAGCCGGCCGTCGAGTGGATCAAGCAGGCCGAGCCGGCCGAGGCTCGACTTGCCCTCCAGGCGCGCGACGAGGTCGTCGGGGATCGCGACGCGCTCCAGCGTGGACCCCAGCACGAACTCCCCGGGATGCAGGATGAACGCCTCGTCGGGCTTCACCTCGACGAGCTCGGTGAGGTCCTGCTCCTGCTTCACGTCGATGAACGGGTATCGGTTGTTGCGGAAGACGCGGAACTCGGCGTCGACGTGCAGGTCCACCGACGAGGGTTGGACGCAGGCCGGATCGAACGGGTCGATCACGATGCGGCCGGACGCGATCTGCTCGCGGATCGTGCGGTCGGACAGGATCATCGCGCCGGGATGCTACCGGTTCGCGCCGCCCGCGGCCCAGCGCTCGAGGACGCCTGCGGCCGAGCCCTCCGTCGATCGAGCGGGCGGCCAGCTCCATCCCCTCGGCGATCGAGGCGGCGGCGCCGGCGACCTCGAGGGCGGCGCCGGCGTTCAGCAGCACGACGTCGCGGTGCGGGCCGGCCTCGCCGGCGAGGATCGCGCGCGCGATGGCGGCGGACTCCGCCGCGTCGCCGCCCCGCAGGTCGTCGGCGCTCGCGCGCGCGAGGCCCAGCTCCTGCGGATCGAGATGCCCCTCGCGCACCTCGCCGTCGCGGACGTCCAGGACGGTCGACAGGCCGTTCGTCGTGAGCTCGTCGAGGCCGTCCTCCCCCCGGAACAGCTTCGCGCGCACGCCGCGGCGAGCCAGGACCTCCGCCATCAGGGGCAGCATGCGGGGGTCGGAGACGCCGACCACCTGCGCGAACGGACGGGCCGGGTTCGTGAGCGGGCCCAGGAAGTTGAAGACGGTCGGCACGCGGAGCTCGCCGCGGACCGGGGCGGCGTGACGGGCGGCGGGATGGAAGACCGGCGCGAACATGAACGCGATGCCGGCCTCGGCGAGCGATCGCTCCACGCCCTCGGCGTCGAGGTCGATGGCGACGCCGAGGGCCTCCAGCAGGTCGGCCGATCCGCAATGGCTCGAGGCCGCGCGGTTCCCGTGCTTGGCGACCGGCACGCCGGCGCCGGCGACGACGATGGCGGAGACGGTCGAGATGTTGAAGGTGCCGCTGCGGTCGCCGCCCGTGCCGCACGTGTCGACGACCGGCGCGGGCGGGACGACGGGATTGGCGAACTCGAGGGCGGTCCGCGCGAAGCCCTCGAGCTCGTCGGCGGACTCGCCCTTGGTTCGGAGCGCCATCAGGAAGCCGGCGATCTGAGCGGGCGTCGCCTCGCCGCTCATGATGCCGCGCATCGCGTCGGCGGCCTCGTCGGCGGTGAGGGTCTCCCGGGCGGCGAGCCGCGTGAGGATCTGGGGCCAGCGGTCCTCGCTCATGGTCCGCCGAACGCTAGCAGGCGGCCTCCCGGCGCGACCCGCCGCTCGCTACACTGACGGTCCGGTCCGCCCCGGCGGCCGGCATATGCGGGTGTGGTTCAATGGCAGAACGTGAGCTTCCCAAGCTCGAGACGGGGGTTCGATTCCCCTCACCCGCTCTCTCGAGGTGTTCGTTCGGCCCTTGCGGACGTGATCTCGTTCGCCGTCAGTGAACGTCGACGTACATCACCTCGACCGCATTGTTTCCGTAGCCCAGCCGGTTCCAGGGTGGAACGTCCGGTTGGACGTTTCCCGCGGCGTCGGTGGCGCGGGCGCGGAGGCTGTGCCGTCCGACATCGGTCGCCTCCCAGGCGAACGACCAGTCCTGCCACTGGTACGCGCCCTTCGGGGGATCGACGTCGCGCCGGATACCATGCTCCCTCGCCGGTGAGACTGATCTCGACCTTCGTGATCGGTCCGGTTCCGGACCAGGCCTTTCCGCGCACCGTGTAGGTTCCGGCGGCGATGGTCGCGCCGTGAGCGGGGTCGGTGATGCGCGCGCGCGCGCGCATCAAGGCGACGGGTTCGTGGGCTCGATCCGGCCACTCGTAGATGTAGTGACCCGTCTGGAACTCGCCGGTGTACGGCTCGGTCAGGACGTCGATCCGCTTCAGCCACTTCACGGAGGCGACGGCGTACCAGTGGGGCACGATGAGCCGGAACGGCGCCCCGTGGTCGGGGCCCAGCGGTTCGCCGTTCATCTCGTAGGCGATCAGGAGCTCCGCCGCCGGATCGGTCGCGAGGGCGATGGGCAGCGAGCGCACGAAGCTCAGGTCGTGCCGGTCGGTCTCGGGAAGGACGGGTTGGAGGTGATAGCTGCCGTGGTCGGCACCCTCGAACCGAGCCTCGACGCCCTCCGCTGTCGGGTGTGCCAGCTCCAGCACGTCGTGCAGGAGTGCGCCCGTCCAGCGGGCGGTCGAGACCGCGTAGTCACCCCACGGCTCGCCGACCGGCAGCGGCCTCGTCGCGAGTCGGCCGTTGCCCGCACATTCGAGGGTGACCGCCCGTTCCGTCGCCGGCATGGCGCGCAGATCGTCGATCGTGAGCGTGGTCGGGGTCTCGACGGCTCCGCCGATCTCGAGCGTGCCGTCGTGGGCCGGCACCGCGAAGTTGCTGCGGACGTAGTGGAACTGCGTGGGGGTGATGTCCCCGGCCAGTGCCTCCGGCGGCGCTTCTGCGTTGAAGGGTGCCGGGTTGATCATCTGCAGTGCGGAGCGCGCCTGTTCGAGGTCGTCTGCTGCCATGTCCTTGCCTCCTCATCCGTGCGTTGATCGTGCGAGCGAAGTATCAGTAGTCGGGATCCTGGAAGGTCGGCTCCCGGTCCTCGTTGAAGGCGCCGATCCCCTCGATGCGGTCGGGGTGGACGGCCGAGCGCCAGTGCGCCTCCATCATGATCGCGATCGCCTGCTCGATCGGCTGCCCCTCGCCCATGCGAACGGCCCGCTTGACCGCCTGCACGGCCGTCGGGGAGTTGCTCGCGATCTTCTCCGCGATGCGCTCGGCGGCATCCATGAGGTCGCCCTTGGGGTAGATGTCATTGACCATCCCCAGCCGGTAAGCCTCCTGCGCGCTGATCGGATCGCCCGTCATCAGCATCTGTAGCGCCTTCCCCGGCGGGAGCAGGCGCGGAAGCAGGACCGGGGAGCCCCCGCCGGCCGCGAGTCCGATCATCGACTCGGGTTGGCCGAAGGACGCGTTCTCGGACGCGATGATGAAATCGGTGCTCTGGGCGATCTCCGAGCCCCCGCCGTAGGCGACCCCGTTGACGGCGGCGAAGATCGGCTTCCGCAGCTGACGCAGCGTGTAGAGCGTGCGATCGAAGTCCTGCCGCTGGCGCAGCCAGTCCTCCTTCGTCATGTCCTTGCGCTGGCGCAGGTCGCTGCCGACGGAGAAGGCGCGGTCGCCGGCGCCGGTGATGATGACGACGCGGATCGCCGGACGCACCGCGATCGTCTCGAGGATCTCCGTCAGACGAGCGCCCATCTCGGTCGTGATCGCGTTATCTGCGTGCGGCCGGTTCAGGGTGATCCGCGCCACCCGCTCGCCCGCCAGTACTCGACCAGCACGGGCTGATCGGGCTCTGCCTGATCCGATGATGGTGGGCTGAAGTTGAGCACCTTCCAGCGATCGGTGCCTGTCGGGGTCGTTGCCATGTCGTCCTCCTCTCGATCGTCTCAGGTCTCGAGCTCCGCCAGCCAGCGCAACGCCCGCAGGCCCGGCGCGAAGCAGTACTCGCCGCCGCGGGTGACGACGAACGGCGGCAGGCTCTCGAGCCGACGCCGGATCGGGCGCTGCGGGATCGTGAACACACCGGAGCCGTCGTTCGCGCCGACCAGTGGGTCCTTATCCGTCGGCGCGCCGATGAAGATGCCGTCGTTCAGCCACTGCGTCTTGACGAACTCGAACTGGCGCTTCAGGTGCGCACCCGCGAAGACGAAGATGATGCCCCGGTCAACGCCGTCGTCGTCGAGCACGCCGTCGGGCAGCATCGGGCCGTAGCTGGTGCCGCGCCGGATCATCCGGTGGAGGCGAACGTCGACGCCTCCCTCGTCGTCGAACGCATCGCGAGGATTGGCGCGACGCGCGTGGGCGCCGGCCGGGCACTTGAAGCCACGCAGATCGTCCCCGTAGCCGAAGTCGTTGTTGCGCTTCGGGTCGGCGCCGAGCGCGGGGTCGTCCTGGTCCGGGGCCAGTGCGAGCGGCGCACCGCTCTGCCAGCGCCCGACCATCTTGGCGCCGAGATGCGCCTCCTCCTCGCGGCTCGCAGCTCTCGCGCGGAGGTACTGCCGGTAGGCGGCGACCCGCGTGTGCAGCTTCCGGAAGACGACGTAGGTGCCGTTGCGGCCGAGCACCTCCGGGGTCGGCATCGGCGGCACGACTGCCGGTCTCGTCCGGGTAGCCGAGGATGATCTCACCGGCCTTGATCGGTCGCTCCCTCGGGTTCGAGCCGGGGATGCCGCTGCCCTCCACCGCGGGCTGCCCGATGCCGTCCTTGAAGCCGAAGGAGGTGCGTCCCGTCGGGAGCTGGTAGCAGTCCTGCTGCCAGATGACCTCGACGCCGGGCAGCTCCTCCTGGGCCCGGCGTGCCCGCTCGACGACGGCCTCCAGCCGCTCGGCGTCGGGCGACAGCGCGGCCAACGCGACGTGGACGTCCGGCGTACCGAGCGGTTCTTCCCACCGCTCGGGGCTGCTCTCCCCGACGTCGCCCAGCTCGGCCGCGCGAGCCGCCATGCCTTGCCTGAACTCCGGCGCGAAGCTGTCGAGCGAGTCCTGCGGCACGCCGAGGGCCTCGAGACCGTGATACGTGAAGGCGACCGTGATCCATGCGTCGCGCGCCGGGTCGGTTGAGGGCCGGCCCGAATCGACGACGGGGTGCAGCCGCCGGACGAGCTCCCGGCCCGCTCTGCGGTCGTCGACGCGGAGGAGGAGGTACCTGCCGACGTACGGCGACGGTCGCTCGTGCAGTGCCCCGCTCTGGATGTCGTCGAGCTCGAGCTTGTTGGTCTCGGCAGCGGTCAGGGTGTCCACGGGCCTCCCATCGTCAGAGGTGCTCGGGAGGCTTCGGGGGCGTCGGATTGGGCGGTGCCAGGTAGGGGAACGTGTTCGACGCCGGCGTCGTCGCCCGATCGACGCCGTCGCGGATGACGGGGCCGTTCCCGGCGTTGACGAGCAGCGTGAAGATGGTATCCATCACATCGTCGTTCGGCGCCCGCCCACCGCAGGTCTCGTGTGCGCGGCCCTCGCGGGTGGCGCGCTCGATCTCGAAGAAGGAGCCCTGCTCTGCGTACGGCTTCGTGACGTCGACGACGAGGTAGTCCGCGAGCACGAGCTCCGTCAGCGGGTGGATCCCGTCGCCGTCGACGGGCCAGTCGATCTTCCCGTCGAGGCCGTCCCAGAACGCGAGGTTCGCGTTCAGCCGTGCGCGATATGCGCCCACGTATCCATCGGCCAGGTGGAACGCGTCCTCCATGTTGTAGAGATCGCGGATCTCGAGATCGCGGTTCACCGGGTCGAACTGCTTCGGCGCCAGCATCATGTTCTTCACCTCGGGCCTGCCCACGCGTTCGATCCGAACGTTGAGCTTGCCTCGCATCAGGGTCTCCGCCACCACCCCGACGAGCTGCACACCGTTGAGGACATCTGCGCAGTCGAACTCGACGACGAGGCTGAGAACGTTCTTGCCGTCGAGGTAGATCGCGCCCGGGTCGGTGAACGCGAGCTTCCCCGTCGCGATCGTCTTCAGCGCGGCGGGAGCATCCATGATGAACGGATCCCACCGTGGCCCGGCGAAGACGCGAACACCGTCGGCCGAGCCGCCTCGCTCGTCGTTCAGGCTGAAGGAGACCGTCTCGCCGCTCGGCGTCGTGCACGTGCCTTCTTGTGCCGGATCCTGTGTCGTCGCCGTTCGGGGTCGAGAACACACAGTCGAAGACGAGCTCCTCTTCGGCGGCGGTGAACGGCGCCGGGTCGTTCGCAGCGCCCGGTGTGAGCGGTCGCAACCGGAACCGGAGGACCAGTCCGTCCGAGAACCGGTCGGACGGCTGGGCGAACGGCAGCGTGTTCATGACGAGGACGAGCCGGCCGGACCGCTCCGGGCTGGGGAAGGCGTACACATCGGTGATGTCCGCGATCGGCTCGAGCGAGCGCCCGCGGTCCCGAGATGTGATCCGACATCGCGACGCTCTCCGATCGTCGCCGGTGCCTAGTCGGCTGCCTCGTCGAGCAACGGCGTCAGGGCCGGCTGTTGCAATGCGGCTGCGGCTTCCGGATCGTCGAGCACCTTCTGGAATGCCGCGTTCACACGCTCAGCCTTCCGGATCTCCTTCACCGTGCCGCCGTAGTTCCGCGCGTACGCAGCCGCCGTCTCCTGGGCGCTCAGGACGAACGCCTTCACCGCCGCGAGGTCTGGAAGGCCCTCGTACCCCTCGACGTGCTGGAAGACCGAGTCGAAGAGCTGCAGCGTCGGCCCCGACGTGAAGAAGTCGTCCATGTAGGCATCCCATGGGCCGTCGAAGCTCGTCGCGAACAGCAGCCGCGTGTCGTCGTCGAAGAGCACGAACCTCGCTTCGTGGATCGTGGCGATCGCCATGTGGTGCTCACCGGGCCGATAACCGGGATGGTCCTGAAGCGTCCGGAGGGCCTCCCGCACGTCATCTCCATGGCCGGGCGTGACATGGAAGAAGAGACTGAACTCGCTGGTGGGGCCGGCGCTGACCCCCGGCCGGGATGTCGGTGATGGCTCTGTCGCCATTCCAGCCTCCTATCGATACAGGGTCTCCAAGGACCCGCAATCAGTCCAGAGTACCCGTCGTCACCGTTGGAGAAGGACGACATCGTCCACCCTGCGCTCGCGTCAGAGATACCTCGGCGCCGTCGGACACAGGTCCTTCAGCGGGCACTGTCGACACCGCGGCACCGGTGCCTTGCAGATCTCGCGTCCCAGCCGGATCAGCGCGACGTGCAGCGAGGTCCGAAGACCGTCCGGCACCAGCGCGTGCAACATGCGGTCGGCCCGCTCGGCGGAGGTCTTCGGCGGGATGAGCCCGAGCCGACGCGAGACGCGGAGCACGTGGGTGTCGACCGGCAGCGCGTCGCGCCCCAGGGCGAAGCTCAGCACGACCGCGGCCGTCTTCGGACCGATGCCGGGCAGCGACGTGAGGTAGTCGCGGGCCTCGCGGTCGGTCATCTCGGTGAGACGCGAGAGGTCGTAGGCGCCCTCGCGGCGTTTGACCTCGCGCAGGATCTCCTGGATGCGGGGCGCCTTCGTGTTGGCGAGGCCGCCGCTGCGGATCGCGTCGGTCACCCGGCTCGGTCGGCGCGCGCACGACCTGCTCCCATCCCTTCGGGGAACGCGGCGCGCAGGTCGGCGAACGCGCGCCCGGCGTTCAGGTCGCTGGTGTGCTGCGAGAGCACGGTCAGGATCAGCTCGTCGAGCGGATCGACGCTGCGGGGCGGCACGAGCTCGCCGAACCGCTTCAGGAGTCGCGCGTGGATCGCGCGCACGCGACGCGGCGTGGCGTTGGGCGCGTCGGCGGGAGCGCCCGGGCTCACGGACCGGGCTGTCGCGCGCCGCGTTGCGGAACTGCGTGAGCGAGGGCTCGAAGTGCAGCCGGACCGAGCCGGTGGGCCCGTTGCGGTGCTTGGCGATGATGAGCTCGGCCTCGCGCTTCTTCTCGGGGTCGGCGTCGTCGCGGTGGATGAACATGACGAGGTCGGAGTCCTGCTCGATGGCGCCGGACTCGCGCAGGTCCGACAGCTGCGGCCGCTTGTCGGCGCGAGCCTCCGGGTTTCGGTTCAGCTGGCTGAGCGCGACGATCGGGATGCTGAGCTCCTTGGCGAGGAGCTTCAGGCTCCGGCTGATCTCGGCGACCTCCTGCTGGCGGCTGTCGGGGCGGCGCGCGTTGGGGCTCGTCATGAGCTGGAGGTAGTCGACGATGATCATCTCCAGGCCGCCCTTGCTGGTGCGCATGCGGCGGGCCTTCGCGCGGATGTCGACGATGTTCACGTTGCCGGAGTCGACGATGTGCATGGGCGAGTCGTGCAGGACCTCGGCCGCGTACACGATGTTCGTCCAGTCCTGCGGTCCCACGCGCTTGGCGCGGATCCGGTCCCACGGCACCTTCGCCTCCGCGCACAGCACGCGCATGCCGATCTCCGCGCGCGACATCTCGAGCGAGAAGACCGCGACCGGGTGACCGTCGACGGCGACGTTGCGAGCCATGTTCATGGCGAGCGAGGACTTGCCGATGCCCGGCCGCGCCGCGATCACGATGAGGTTGCCGGGCTGCAGGCCCGACGTGAGGTCGTCGAGGTCGCGGAAGCCCGTGGCCATGCCCGTGTAGGTGGCGTCGCGGTTCTGGATCGACTCGAGGTCCATCATCGCCTTGTCGACGAGATCGCTGAGGAACGCCATCTCCTCCTTGTCCTCGCGGCGGGCGACGTCGTAGATCCGCTGCTCGGCGTCGTCGGCGACCTGCTCGGCCTCGCCCTGGGACGAGTACGCCATCTCCATCACGTCGGCGGCGGCGGAGATCAGGCGGCGGCGGAGGGCCGCCTTCGCCACGATCGTGGCGTAGTGCCCGGCCGAGGCCGGCGTGGGCACCTGGTCCACGAGGTCGCGCAGGTAGAGCCGGCCGCCGACGTCCTCGAGGATCCCCTCCCGCTCGAGGGCCTCCACGGCCGTGATGATGTCCACGGGCGCCCCGCGCGCGTAGACCCCGCGCAGGGTGGCGTAGATCCGTCCGTTCGCGGAGCGGTAGAAGTCCTCCGGCTGCAGGACCTCGACGACGTCGGCGATGGCGTCGGAGGACAGCATCATGGAGCCGAGCACGGACTCCTCGGCATCCACCGCCTGCGGAGGCACGCGGGCATCGCCCCGCACCACGCGCAGATCCTCAGCAGCCCGAACCACGGTCACCCCCTCCCCCGACGAACTCACCCGAAGGTACGCTTCCCCGCGGCCGGAACCAGTGCATAACCGGTGTGGATTGCCGAGCCGCAGGTCGCGAAGCGAGAAACCTTGTCACTCCGGCCCTGACCAGCGATCTCCCCATGTGGACAACCATGGGGACAATTGTGAATCACACGGGTGACATTCGAAGGCTACGACGTTCGGATGCGCTCATCCGACGGGCTGGCGCACCGAGGGTCGGGGTCTCGGCCGGGCTGCTCGGACGGCGAGCAGGTCACTGCCCATCGCTCAGTTCCCGCACCGTACTCGCCGCCTCGTCGACGCCCTGCCGAGACCCCTCCCACGGGCGTTCAGTCGCCGGACGAGCGTTCCGACCGACCTCCGCCGCACGTCACCGCGGGATCCCCGCAAACTTCACGGTCGTTCGAAGGAACGGGCGCGGACGGAGCGCCGCACGCACCGCCTGCCGAAGCTCACGGCGCCGTAGTCGGGACGGGGCGCGGCCTCGCGGGCAGGGCGCCCGCCTGAGGTCCGAATGAGGGCGGGGCCGACGCGGAGTCGGGCGTCGACGAGGCGGCGTGTACGGCGCGGTGAGCATCCCGACCAGCGGTGACTGCACGCCGTCCGAGCCGCCCGAGCCGCGCGCCCCTCCCCCCTCGGCGCGCAGCCCGGTCGCCCACGCAAGAGGCCGGGGACAAGCCCCGGCCTCCAGCGTTGCGATGAGCTGCAGGCGTTCAGTCCTGCGCGACGACCTCGACCGTGACCACGGGTTCGACGTCCGTGAACAGCCGGACGCTGACCTCGTGCGTGCCCAGCGAGCGGATCGGCTCGTCGAGGTGCACGGCCTTGCGGTCGACCTCGACGCCGGCCTGCGAGGCGATGGCCTCGGCGATGTCGCCGGCCGTCACGGAGCCGAAGAGCTTGCCCTCCTCGCCGGCACGCGCCGGGATCCGCAGACCACCGGCGGCGATCAGCTTGGAGGCCACGGCCTCGTACTCGGTCTTCTGCTTGGACTGGCGGGTGTCGTGGGCGCGCTTCAGGGAGTCGGCCTGCTTCACCGTGCCCTTCGCCGCCTTGACGGCCATCCCCTGCGGCACCAGGTAGTTCCGCGCGTAGCCGTCGGCAACCTCGACGATGTCGCCGGGCTCACCGAGCTTGTCGACGGGCTTCTGGAGCAGGACCTTCATCGGCTCGAGTACGGGAGGAGGGCCATCTGCCGCGCGTTCTTCACGGCGGTGGCGACGTCGCGCTGATGCTGCACGCAGTTGCCCGAGACCCGGCGGGCGCGGATCTTGCCCCGCTCGGACACGAACTTGCGCAGCGTCATGACGTCCTTGTAGTCGACGTGGTCGGCCTGGTCCTTGCAGAAGATGCAGATCTTGCGCTTGCCCTTCTTCTGCCAGGCCTTCTCGTCCTTCTCGCGCTTGGCGGGGCGCCTGCTTCCCTTCGCTTTACCCGGCATCCAGTGGTGTCTCCTCCTGATCGGTCGCGCCGGCGGGGACGGTGACCTTCTCGCCCCAGTCGCTGCCGGAGGTGGCGGCCCCACCCGAGCGCGGGTTGCGCTCGATGCGAGCCGTCGCCCACTTCAGGCTGGGACCGATCTCGTCGGCCTCGATCTCCACGGCGCTGCGCTTGTCTCCGTCCTGGTTCTCCCAGGCCCGGTACTGCAGGCGGCCGGCCACGACGACGCGGGTGCCGCGCGTCAGGGACTCCGCCACGTTCTCGGCCAGACCCCGCCAGCAGTTCACGGAGAAGTAGGAGGCCTCGCCGTCCTTCCATCCGCCGCTGCCGTCGGGGATCCGCCGGTTCACGGCGATGCGGAACTTGCACACGGCCGCCCCGTTGGGGGTGTACCGCAGTTCTGGGATCGTCGGTCAGGTTGCCGACGAGGGTGACCGAGTTCTCGTTCGCCATCGGTGCTGTCACCTATCTTTCTGGGTCCGCACTCCGCCTACGCGGGAGCGGGGGAAGTTGCTTCATCGGATGTCTCGGGGGAGGCACCCTCGGCGTCCGGCTGGGACTCGGGCGCCGAAGCCTCGGGCTGGGGCTCTGCCGCGCTGGGGGTGCGGCCTGCTCCGGCGTCGCCGCCGGCTCGGTCGCTGGCCTCGGTCGTCTGGGGTCGAGACCTGCGGTTCCGGGGCGGGCCGCGATGTCGGCCGACGGGATGCCGCGGAGGTCTCGCCCGGCCGCCCCGGCTTCTGTGGGTGGCGGATCGTGACCTTGGCCCGCATGATCTCGTCGGCCAGCACGAGCGAACGCTCGAGCGGGGCGATGACGGAGGGTTCGGCGTCGAACGCCACGACCACGTAGTAGCCCTCGTTCTGGCGATCGATCTCGTACGCGAACCGACGACGGCCCCATCGGTCGATGTTGAGGACCGAACCGCCCGTTGGCTCGATGGCCTTGGTGATCCGATCCACCGCCGTGGTGACGAGCTTCTCGTCGGCCTCGGCGGGCAGGATGAACATGACTTCGTACGGTCGCAAACCCACCTCCTCTGGTCTGGACGGCCCCCCCACGGTGGGGGAGCAGGAAGTTCTCGGGAGAGCCTCCAGAGTGTACGTGACCAGCGCGGACACTAGCACCCGCCTCTGACATCGGGGGTCCGCGCGCTGCCTGCCGCGACCCGCGATATCATCCACGGTACTGCCGTGCACTTCGAAGGAGGCGCGAGCGAGATGAGCATCACGATCCACGATCTGCTGCAGTGGAAGCAGGCGGGCAAGCGGTTCGCCATGCTGACCGCCTACGACTTCCCGACCGCCCGGATCCTCGACGAGGCGGGCATCCCGGTCCTGCTGGTGGGTGACTCCGTCGGCAACAACGTCCTCGGCTACGAGACGACGCTGCCGGTGACGATGCAGGACATGCTGCACCACACGAAGGCCGTCACGCGCGGCGTCCGCAACGCCATGGTCGTCGGCGACATGCCGTTCGGCTCGTACCAGATCTCCGTCGCCGACGGGATCCGCAACGCGGCCCGCTTCCTCCAGGAGGGCGGGGCGCAGGCCGTCAAGGTCGAGGGCCCCCAGATCGAGCTGATCCACAAGCTGGTCGAGCTCGGCATCCCGGTGATGGCGCACGTGGGGCTCACGCCGCAATCGGTGCACGGCATGGGCGGGTACCGCGTGCAGGGACGCGGCGAGGAGGCCTCGGCGAAGCTCCTGGAGCAGGCGGCCTCGCTGGAGAAGGCCGGCGCGTTCGCGATCGTCCTCGAGGGCATGCCGGCCGACGTCGGTACCGCCATCACCGCGGAGCTGCACATCCCCACGATCGGCATCGGGGCCGGACCGGGCACCGACGCGCAGGTCCTCGTCATCAACGACCTGCTCGGGCTGAACGAGCACGAGCCGAAGTTCGCGAAGGCGTACGCCGACCTGCGCGGCACGATCGCGCGGGCGGTCGCCGACTTCGCGCACGACGTCGAGGCCGGCACCTTCCCCGACGAGGAGCACAGCTACCGGTAGGCGCCGGACGCGGGCCTATGCTCGCCGCGTGAGCGACGCATCCGCAGCGCGCGTGCGCGCGACCCCGCTGGTCATCGCGGCGGGGGTCGTCACCGTCGCCATGCTCGCCACCGTCGGGGTGCATCCGTACAACCCGTTCGGGGGCCGGCAGCTCGTCGACGGGTTCGCCCTGGCCGCGTTCCTGGCCACGGCCTGCCTCGCGCTGGCGCGGCACCATTCGACCCGCGACCCGCACGCGCTCCTCGTCGGGACCGGGTTCGCGATCCTCGCGGCGCAGACGGCGTTGTTCGCCGGCTACTCGACGGCGTTCGGCCGGGCCGACAACCCGGCGTGGGAGGCCAGCCCGTTTCCCTCGCTCGCGTGGATCTGGGCCTGGGTACTGGCCGGTCTGTGCTTCCTCCTGGCCGTGCCGTGGTGGGAACGCCGTGGCCGTCCGCCGATCCGCCCCCTGGTGGTGGCCGCCGTCGCCGCCGGCGCGCTCCTGGGCGGTGATCTCGTCCTCGCCGTCGCCCGGCGGTCGTTCGGCACGGTGACCGGGGAGGCGCTGCGGCTGGACGCCCCGTTCGCGCACGCGACGTGGCTGCATCGGCTGCTCACGATCTGCGCCGCCGGGTTGCTGCTCGCCGCCGTGGCAGCGCGAGCGGCGTCCCGCGCCCGATCCCGAGTCCGTGCACGGGTGGCTGCCGGCCGCCTGGCTCGTCGCGGTGGGCGGCCTCGTGCTGTACCTGGCCTGGCCCGTCCAGTTCCGGCCCCTGCTGATCCCGGGCGCCGTCCTGCCGCCGCTGGCCGCCGTGATCGCGTTCGCGGGGTTCGTCGCCTCGGGCGGCGTCGCGGCCTCGCGGATGCGGCGCGTCACCGACCGGGCGCAGCAGATCACCGGCGGCCGGGCGGAGATCGCCTCGATGATCGCGCACGAGCTCCGTGGGCCCGTGTCGACCGTGAAGGGCCTCGCGACGACCGGCGCACGGCACTACGACTCGCTCGGCGACCCGGAGAAGAAGGAGTTCTTCGAGCTGATCGACCAGGAGGCGCGGCGGCTCCTGCACATCGTCGACGAGACCTCGATGGCCCTGAAGATCGATGCGGGCACGCTGTCCTACGACATCCGGCCCGAGGACCTCGCGGTCGTCGTCGCCGACGGCGCCAGGAAGGCCGAGGCCGGCGACCACCCCGTCGAGGTCGAGACCGAACCCGAGGTCCGCCTGCCGCTCGACCGCCTGCGCATGACGGAGACCGTCAGCCAGCTCGTGGAGAACGCCGCGCACTTCTCCCCCGCCGAGGCCCCGATCGCCGTGCGCGCGCGCCGGGACGGTGCGTCGGTCCTGATCGACGTCCAGGACGCCGGCCCCGGTATCGCGCCCGAGCATCGGGATCTGGTGTTCCAGCGGTTCGCGCACGTGCGTCCGCCCGGCTACGAGGAGGTCTCCGGGACCGGCCTGGGGCTGTTCATCTGCCGGGCGCACATCCGGGCGCACGGTGGCGAGATATCCGTTGAGGACCCGCCCGGAGGGGGTACCATCCTGCGAATCATGCTCCCGATGGAGGGCGACGGGCATTGACCGCCGACCGCAAGGTCTCGCTGCTGATCTGTGACGACCACAAGATCCTCACCGATGCGCTCGCCATGGTCGTGGAGCGCGACGACGAGCTGATCCTCGTCGGCCCCCCGGTCCACGACGCCGAGTCGGCCATCGCCCTGGCCGCCGAGCAGCTCCCCGACGTCGTCCTGATGGACATCGTCTTCAAGTCCGGCATGAACGGGATCGAGGCCACCCGCAAGATCAAGGAGGTCTCGCCGGCCACGAAGGTCGTCATCATGACCGCGCACGACGACGAGCGGCTGCTGGTCGAGGCGGTCGAGGCCGGCGCCTCCGGGTTCCTGGGCAAGGAGGAGGCCGCGGAGGAGGTCCTCGCGGCCGCGAAGGCCGCCGCCGACGGCGAGGTCCTCATCGACCCCACGATCCTCACCCGCCTGCTGCACCAGGTGGCCATCGAGCGCGAGGCCCGCAGCAGCGCCGACGCCCTGCTCGGCGACCTCACCGATCGCGAGCGGGAGATCCTGCAGCTCCTGGCCGAGGGCCTGCGCAACGACGACATCGCGAGCAAGCTGTTCATCAGCCCGCAGACGGTGCAGACGCACGTCCGCAACATCCTCGGCAAGCTGCGCGTGCACTCCAAGCTCGAGGCCGTCTCCTTCGCGGTCAAGCACGGCGCCATCACCGTCTGACCCGCCGCCTTTACCCGAGAGCGGGTATGCACCGAGACGCCACTTCGGCCGACACCTGCTTGTGAACAGGCGAACACGCAGACAGCTCGGGCGGCATGTCCACCCGTTGCGGAGGCCCGAGTCCACCCCTCCCGGACCCGGGCCTCCTGCGTGTCCGGCTCCGGCGGCGCCGATCACCCGCGACGCCCTCGCCCGCCTACCTGATCCTCGGTACGCAGGACCCCTCCTTCGCATCGGTCCGAGTACCGAGGCGCCGGTAGCAGGAAGTACCGGCGCACGGGAATGCGGAATCGGAGCCCCGACGCCGACACCTCCACCAGACGACGGTGTGGCCCAAGACCCGCCGCGGACTCCTGAGGGAGGGACAGTATGAGCAAGTTCCGCAAGACGCTCGTCACGCTGCTGGTACTGGGCGTGGTCGGCACACTCGCAGGCGTGGGGACGTTCTCCGCGTTCTCGTCCACCACGGACAACACCGGCAACACGTTCGCCGCCGGCACGGTCTACATCGGCGACAACGACGCCGGATCGGCCATGTACAACGTGACGAACCAGAAGCCCGGCGACGTCACGACCAAGTGCATCCGCCTGACCTACACGGGTTCCCTGGCCGCCGACGTGAAGCTGTACACCAGCTCCACCGTCAACGCCCTCGGCACCTACGTGGACCTGTCGATCGACAAGGGCACGATGCCGGGCGGGACCACCTTCCCGAACTGCACCGGGTTCGTGTCGGAGAGCAACGTCTTCTCCAACACCCTGGCGAACTTCACGACCACCAAGAACTCCTACGCCAACGGGATCGCAGCCTTCCCGGGCGTGCAGACCCAGTGGAACCAGAACGACACCGTCGTGTACCGGTTCACGCTGACGCTGCAGAACAACGCCGCCGCGAACGGCGGGGCCGTGGCCCTGACCACCGGCGCCCACGACTTCACGTGGGAGGCACGCAACCAGTAAGACCGGCGATCGATGGGAGCGGGCGCTCGGCGCCCGCTCCCATCGCCGGCTTTCCTCGGGAGGGGAACGGATGAAGAGCAACGGGGACACCGTGCTGCGAGTGCTGGGGCTCATCCTCGGCCTCGCAGCCGCCGCGTCCCTGGTGCTGTCCAGCCGTATCCCACCCGGCACCGGCACCCTCGGCGCCGACGTGATCCTCGCCTCCTCGCCCACCGGCGAGCTCGGCGTCTCCCCGATCGGACCGTTCCTGTCGGCGACGAACCTCTCGCCCTCGGACCACGACGTGCCGGCCGGCGACCTCGAGGTCACGAACCAGACCGGCGTGGCCCTCGACGTCCAGGTGCGCGGCGTCCCCTCCACGGCGGACATGGACGCGCTGTTGCACGTGCGGATCGTCGCCGGCGACGCGCCGGTGTTCGACGGCATGCTGAGCGAGTTCCGCGACTGGTCCTCGGGCACGTTCACGCTGGCCTCCGGCGATACGAGCGACGTCCAGGTCACCACCTGGCTCGACCCGCAGGGCGGACAGAGCTGGTCGGGACGGATCGCGACCGTGGACCTCGAGTTCCGTTCCACGGCGGCGGAGGCGGCGGCATGAGGCGGCTGCGCGCGATCCTGGCGACGGTGCTCATCGTCGGAGCGGTCGGCCTCGTGGCCGGCGCCGGCACGTTCGCCGCGTTCTCCGCCACCTCGGGCAACGCGGGCAACACCTTCGCCGCGGGCACCGTGGCGCTGGCCGACAACGACGCGGGATCGGCGATGTGGAGCGTGACGAACCGCATCCCCGGCGACACGGTCACCACCTGCATCCGGCTGTCCTACACGGGCACGCTCGCCGCCGACGTCAAGCTCTACTCGGCGTCGGCGGTCAACACGGTCGACCAGTACCTGAACCTCTCGGTCGACAAGGGCACGATGCCGGGCGGCACGACCTTCCCCAACTGCACGGGCTTCAGCTCGGAGTCGACGATCTACTCCGGCACCGTGCAGGGCTTCAAGAACTCGAACAACGCCTACGGCAACGGCGTGGGCGCCTACCCCGGCGCGCAGACCCAGTGGAACCAGAACGACACGCTCGTCTACCGATTCACGGTGACGCTGCAGAACAACACGGGCGCGCAGGGGCTGACCTCGACGACGAGCTTCACGTGGGAGGCGAGGAACCAATGATCCGCCGCCTCGCGCACCGCCTCATGGTCCTCGCCGCCTGGTCGGTGCTCGGCGTCATGGCGGGCCTGTTCCTGTCGGTGTCGGTGCCGTACCTGTTCGGCGAGCGCAGCCTCACGGTGCTGTCGGGCTCGATGGAGCCGCAGCTGCACGTCGGCGACGTGGTCGTCGTCGACCAGGTCCCCCCGCTCGAGGTCCGCGTCGGCGACATCGTGACCTTCCGCGACCCCGAGGACGCGAGCCGGCTCATCACCCACCGCGTGCGGGAGATCGACGTGAACGGGTCCGAGGTTGCGTTCGTCACGAAGGGCGACGCGAACACCAGCGTCGAGCACTGGAAGATCAACACCAGCGGCACGATCGGCCGTGTGCGATACCACGTGTGGCGCCTCGGCTACCTGATGTTCTGGATCCGCTCCCCGTTGGGCCGACTCGGGATGGTCGTCGTGCCGGCGCTGATGCTCGGCGGCTTCGAGCTGTGGCGGATCTGGCGGCCCGCGAACGAGGACGAGCGCGACGGCCCCGGCGAGCCCGACCCGTCCGGCGACCAGGAGGACGAGGACGATGAAGCGGCTGCGTGACCGTCGTTCGCGGCGCCTGGCGGCCCTGATCGTCGTGGGGCTGCTCGCCGGCATGACCGGGGGCACGTACGCGGCCTTCAGCGCCACCACGTCCAACAACGGGAACAGCTTCGGCGTGAAGGCCGACTACGAGGCGCCGACGGTGGTGCGCTCGGAGATCGCGCGCACGACCGCCACGGCCGGCGGCAGGATCAAGGCCAACGTCGCGTACTACGTCTTCGCACAGATCACCGACGGCGGGAACCCGGCATCGGGCGTGAACACGGCGAACGCGAACGTGTGCAACATCACGACCGCCGCCTGCGGTTCGGTCGCGCTCGTCTCCGGCTCGTACACGATGAGCGGGCTGGCGTACAACTACCGATCGGCCTCGAAGACCTCCGACGTCGGCCTCACGGCCGGCTCGAAGACCTACACCGTCACGACCGACGACGTCGCCGGCAACTCGAGCGGCGCCGTCAGCTTCAGCGTGGTCGTCGACGGCGACGGCGCCCGGCGGCTCGAACGTCCAGACGGCGAACGCGTCCGGCGGCACGGCCGGCAAGGCCGAGACCGGCGACACGGTCACGTTCACGTTCGGCGAGGCCATGGACCCGGCGTCGATCCTCGCCGCGTGGGACGGCACGTCGACGACGGTCGCGGTCGCCTTCGCCAACGGCGGCTGCGGCGCCAGCGACACGATCGCGGTCACGTCGGCGTGAACCTGGGCACGCTCTGCCTGACCGGCAACTACGTGAACGGCAACCGCAGCTTCACGGGATCGACCATGGTGATGTCGGGCGGCGGCACGGTCGTGACGTCACACTCGGCACGCCGTCCAACACGTTCCTCACCGAGACGGTGGCCGGCACGATGTCGTGGACGCCGAGCGCGACGGCGACCGACGTCGCCGGCAACGCCTGCACGACGACGGCCGTGAACGAGGTCACGCCGCCGGCCGACGTCGAGTTCTAGCGCAGCTCGGCGCGCCGCACCTTGCCCGAGGCCGTGCGCGGCAGCTCGGGCAGGAGCACGAGCTCGCGCGGTGCCTTGAACCGTGCGATCCGCTCGGCCGCGTGGTCGCGAAGCTCCTCCAGCGTCGGCGCCCCGTCGATGCGCGCCGGCACGACGAACGCCACCACGTGCTCGCCCCACTCCGAGTCCGGCCGCCCGGCGACGGCGACCTCGGCGACCCCCGGATGGTCGCGGAGGGCGGCCTCGACCTCCTGGGGCCACACGGTCTCGGCGCCGGTCCGGATCCGTTCGTCGAGCCGGCCGGCCACCGTCACGAGGCCGTCGTCGCCGATCGAACCCGCGTCGCCGGTGCGCAGCCATCCGTCCAGGGTGAAGGCCGCGGCGGTGGCGGCCGGGTCGCCGAGGTACCCGCGCATCAGGGTGGGTCCGGCGAGCTGGAGCTCGCCCTCGAGGCCGAGCCGTGCGGCGGCCTCTCCCACCGGCCGGCCGTCGTAGACGACGCCGCCGCAGGTCTCGGTGAGCCCGTAGGTCGTGACGACGCGCGTGCCCCGTGGCCGGGCGGCCTCCGCGGCGGGGTCGGTGAGCGCCGCGCCGCCGACCAGGATCGTCCGGAAGCGCCCGAGGTCGGCGCCGGCCTCGAGCAGGCGGTACAGCATCGTCGGCACCAGCGAGACGTGGTCGCGCGTCCGCGCCCGCGACGGCCTCGAGGTCGAACCCGGGGTGGACCTCGACCGGCGCGCCGGTCAGCACGCCGCGCATCAGCACGAGCAGGCCGCCCACGTGCGCCGGCGGCAGGCAGCAGAGCCACGACTCGGACGGTCCGATCCCGAGGGCCTCGTCGCTCGCGGCGACGGCGGCCTCGACGGCCTCGCGCGCGAGCTCGACGACCTTCGGCATCCCGGCGGTGCCGGAGGTGGCCAGCACGAGGCCGGTGCCCGCCTCGACCGGCGCACCCTCCGTGTGCACGGTGGCGCCGTCCGCGTCCAGCACGAGGCCCGGCCGCGCACGGTCGACGATCGAGCGGACCTCGGCCGGGCGCAGCCGGTGGTCGAGCGGGAGCACCGCCGCGCCCGAGGCCCACAGCTCCTCGAGCAGCGGCAGCCACGCCGGGCCGGGCGGCAGCGACGACCGCCACGAGGTCGCCCGGGCCGGTGCCGCGGAGGTGCTCGCGCGCGTCCACATCCGGTAGGCTAGCCCCGATCGTGTGAGTTGGCGCTCTCGGAGTGATCGGTCGAACGATATGGACTGGCAACCGGCAGGCGAGTACACCGACATCCGCTCGGAGACGGCGGAGGGCATCGCGAAGATCACGATCGCCCGCCCCGAGGTCCGCAACGCGTTCCGGCCCCTCACCGTGCGCGAGCTGATCCGGGCCTTCGACGTCGCGCGCGACGACCCGAGCGTCGGCGTCGTCATCCTCACGGGCGAGGGCCCCGACGCCTTCAGCAGCGGCGGCGACCAGCGTGTTCGCGGCGACGACGGGTACGTCGACGAGGCACGGCACCGGCCGGCTGAACGTCCTCGACCTCCAGGTCCAGATCCGGCGCATGCCCAAGCCGGTCGTCGCGATGGTCGCCGGCTACGCGATCGGCGGCGGCCACGTCCTGCACGTCTGCTGCGACCTCACGATCGCCGCCGACAACGCCCGCTTCGGACAGACCGGACCGCGCGTCGGCTCCTTCGACGGCGGCTACGGCATCTCGCTGCTCGCTCGCCAGGTCGGCGAGAAGCGCGCGAAGGAGATCTGGTTCCTGTGCCGCCAGTACGACGCCGCAGACCGCCCTCGCGTGGGGCCTCGTGAACGCGGTCGTCCCGCTCGACGAGCTCGAGGAGACCACCGTCGCGTGGTGCCGCGAGATGCTGGCCGAGTCGCCGCTCGCGCTCCGCCTGCTGAAGGCGGGCTACAACGCGGCCGTCGACGGCCTCGCCGGCGTGCAGCAGCTCTCCGGCGACGCCACGCTCCTGTACTACATGAGCGAGGAGGCGCAGGAGGGCCGCGACGCGTACGTGCAGAAGCGCCCGCCCGACTTCTCGAAGTTCCCGAAGCGGCCGTGAGCACCGCGCGCGTCTGGTGGCGCGGGGCGCGCCCGCGCACCCTCGTCGCCGGCATCGCGCCCGGTCGTCGTCGGCGGCGCCGCCTCGGGCGCGAGCCTGTGGCAGTGGGAGTTCGCCGCCGCGCTCGTCGTGGCTGCCGCGCTGCAGATCGGCGTGAACCTCGCGAACGACGCGTTCGACGGGATGCGCGGCGTCGACACCGCCGAGCGGCTCGGCCCGCCGCGGCTCGTCGCGAGCGGAGCGGCGTCGGCGCGAGCGGTGCTGGCGGCGGCGCTCGCGTCGCTCGCCGTCGCGGCGGTGGCCGGCCTCGCGCTGGCGCTCACGACCTCGCCGGTGCCGATCCTCGCGATCGGGGCGCTCGCGTTGATCGCGGCGCTCCTGTACAGCGGCGGTCCGCGGCCGTACGCGGGACTGGGCCTCGGCGAGCTCATGGTCTTCCTGTTCTTCGGGCTCATGGCGACCTGCGGCACGTCCTTCGTGGTCGGCGGATCGGTGACGGCCGCCGCGTGGTGGAGCGGCGCGGCGCTCGGCCTGCTGGCCGACGCGATCCTCGTCGCCAACAACCTGCGCGACGTCCACACGGACGAGGCTGCCGGGAAGCGAACGCTCGCCGTCCGGCTGGGCGAACGGCGGACCCGGCTCCTGTATCGCGCGTGCATCGTCGGCGCCTTCGCCGTGATCGGCGTCGGCGTGCTCGTGTTCATCGCCGACGAGTCGGTCGGCATCACGCAGTGGTCGCTGCTGGCGCTGGCCTCGTGGCCGCTCGCCATCAAGCCGATGGACGCGGTCGGGTCGGCGACCGGCCGCGAGCTGATCCCGGTGCTGACCGGCACGGCCGCCCTCGAGGCCGCCTTCGCGGCGCTGCTCGCGCTCGGCCTGCTGCTGGAGCGCGTGGCGTGAACAGGGCCGACGTCTCGTTCGCGTACGCGTGGGCGCTCGTCGACGAGCTCGTGCGCGGCGGCGTGCGCCACGCGTGCGTCTCCCCCGGCTCGCGTTCGACCGCGTTGGCGCTGGCGCTCGACCGGCATCCGGGCGTGACGACGCACGTGCACCTCGACGAGCGATCGAGCGCGTTCTTCGCGCTGGGACTGGCGAAGGCGCTGCGCGAGCCGGTCGCCGTCGCGTGCACGAGCGGCACGGCCGCCGCCGAGTTCTTCCCCGCCGTCGTCGAGGCCTCCCAGTCCCGCGTGCCGCTGATCCTGCTGACCGCGGATCGGCCGCCGCGCCTGCGCGGCACCGGCGCGAACCAGACGATCGATCAGGTGGAGCTCTACGGGAGGTACGTGCGGTGCGTTCGCTGGAGGCGCCCGTGCCCTCGAACGAGCGACGGTCGGAGCGATGGCGATCGATCGGCGCGCGAGGCCGTCGAGACCGCCGCGGGAGCCGCGGCGCCCAGCGACGAGACGATGCATCCGCCAGCGGACCGGTCCACGTGAACTGCCCGTTCGAGGAGCCACTCACCCCCGAGGTTGCCGAGGCGACCCGACAGCCGTCGACGCCAGAATCGACCGCGGCACCTCGAGCCGCTCGACGTACCAGCACCGTCCGGAGATCGAACCGAACTCTGCTTGGAGTCCGGCAGGGGCTGATCGTCGTCGGCGGCCGCTCGGATCGTCCGACGGGACGCGACTCCTCGATCTCGGCGCGGCGCTCGGCGTTCCCGTGCTCGCGGAACCCATCTCGGGGTTGCGCCGGGCGGCAGCGCGACCTCGGCCGCCTCGGCGATGACGGCAGGCGTCGCGCTGTCGGCGACCGACCGCTGGCGGAGCGAACACTCGCCCCCGACGTGATCGTGCTAGTTCGGCGCCACACCGACGAGCCGCGCCACCCAGGGCCTGATCGCGGCCTCCTGGTATCGGATCGTCGTCGTCGGACGACGGATCAACTCGACCCCGATCCGGAGGGGATCGCCACGATCTGCGCATCGAGACGCCCGGCTTGAGCGGCCTGGATCCGCGGACCCGAGTCGTCGGGACGGCCTCGCCCACGGGCAGGACACCTGGCTCGAACCGGCCGACGCGGCCGTGCGATCCGCCGTCGACCGTCTGCTCGATTCCTGGGACGAGCCCTCGGAGATGCGGGTGGCGCGCGACCTCGCGGCCGCGATCCCCGACGGCGGCACGCTGTTCGTCGGCAACTCGATGCCGGTGCGCGACCTCGACGCGTTCATGGCGCCGCGCGACGGGCTGCGCGTGCTCGGCAACCGCGGCGCCAGCGGCATCGACGGCCTGCTGTCGACGGCGCTCGGCGTGGCCGCGTCCGGCACCGGCCCGACGTTCGCGCTGCTCGGCGACCTGTCGTTCCTCTACGACGCCGGAGCGCTGCTGTGGAACGCGTCGCGCGGGCATCGACCTCGTGGTCGTCGTGAACGACAACGCCGGCGGGCAGATCTTCGCCGGGACTGGGACAGCGCGCGCTGCCGGCCGACGAGCTCGAGCGCCTGTTCGTGACGCCGCACGGCGTGGACCTCGAGCGGCTCTGCTCGGCGGCCGGCGCCGGACACACGCGGGTCGAGCGGTCGTCAGAACTGGTGCCGGCGCTCGACGCGGCCGCGGCAGCCGGCGGCCTTCAGGTCGTGCAGGTGTCGATCGACGCCGATCGCGATCGAGCCCGGCGCGCCGAGCTGCGCGAGGCCGTCGACGCGGCGGTCGCCGGCATCGATCCTCATTCCGCCACCTGAAGCACGTACGCGAGCTCGGCCCCTCGGTAGCTGGCGGTGATCTCCCAGCATCCCGGCTTTGGAAGCATGAGGCCAACGAGCATGAAGTTCTTGATGTCTCGATTGAAGGACGGCACTCCGCCGTCGGTGGGCAGCGATCCCGGCCGAGTAGCGACCACCTTGTGTGCGGGCCCGTCGAGACGTTCTGCGGTGAGGGCGATGTCTGCGTTGCCGGTGAAGTCTTCGTCCTCTGCGGTCGAGAAGCGTTCGCTGAACCACAACGTCTTGTCACCCACGCTGCCGTCCTTTCCAGCCGGTAGGTCTCTCCACACGTCACCATTCGCGTCGAGAATCGTCCAGAGTTCGGCGGTTCCGTACCAGACCTGACCGAACGGGGGCTCGGAGGGATAGGGCTCAGGGGGCACGAAGGCCGGCTGTGGAGGGACGGTCACGGGGCAGATGTTCGGGTCGGTCGACGAGGCCTGGGGAGCGACGTGCCCTGGCTCGCTGGCCCCTGCCGCGCAGGCCGAAATGAGGAGGCAGGACAATCCAACGACGATCTTCGTCCTCACGGCGGTCGCCCCTCAAGGAGTCGTAACCTCGCTACACCGTTCGGCGTCCTTGGGTTCCTCCGGTCCGGCTCAGCCGCCGCGCAATGAGTTGAGGAACGCCCGGAACTTCCGCTCGGTCTCGTCGCTCGATCCTCGGTAGGCTCGCGGCCGTGCCCGCCGCCATCGAGCTCGCCTCACCCGATGACATCGACGAACTGGCCCGCCTCCGGCATGCGTTGTACGACGAGTACGGCGACGCCGACCTCCCCTTCACCGATTACCTCCCTGCCTTCCGCGCCTTCGCGTCGAGGGCGCTCGCCGACCCGCGCTGGCGGGCGTGGGTGGCGCGCGATGGAGGGCGCATCGTCGCCACGATGTGGATCGAGGTCGTCGAGCGGATCCCGCAGCCGATCCGAGCCGGAGGTGGCCGGCCGATCGGCTACCTCACGAACGCCTACGTCGAGCCCGGGCACCGGAACGAGGGACTGGGCACCCGGATGCTGACGGAGATCCGCGAATGGGCGCAGGCCGAGGGCGTCGGCACGATCCTGTGCTGGCCGGCCCCCGGCGAGGACGCCGAGCGCTTCTACGCGCGCGCCGGATTCGGTCGCGACGGCGGGCCGATGACGTTGAACCTGCCCGGGAGCCCCGCACCATGATGACGACAGGAGGCACCGCGATGGAACTGCAGATCCGTCGTTTCGATCGACCCGACGAGACACGCACGTTCGAGCACGGCACCTTCGAGGTGCTGCGGATCGGGGACATGACGATCGGTCGCGCCGTCTACGAACCGGGCTGGCGGTGGTCCGAGCACGTCGGCCCGGTGGCCGGCACCGCGACCTGTCAGGTCGAGCATCTGGGCATGGTGGTGTCCGGCCGCGCGGCCATCGCGATGGATGACGGCCCGGAGGTGATCGTGGAACCGGGGGACGTCTTCGCGGTGCCGCCCGGACACGACAGCTGGGTCGTCGGCGACGAGCCGTACGTGTCGCTGCACTTCCTCGGCGCCGACGAGTACGCGGCCGCCGACGGCTAGCTCAGCCCCAGCGCAGCGAGTCGAGGAACGCCCGGAACTTCCGCTCGGTCTCGTCGAGCTCGGCCTCGGGGTCGGAGTCCGCGACGATGCCGGCGCCGGCGAACAGGGTCGCGCGGTCGCCCGAGAGCTCCGCGCATCGCAGCGCGATCGCCCACTCGCCGTCGCCCTCGGCATCGATCCAGCCGACCGGGCCGGCGTACGCGCCTCGTTCGAACGGCTCCAGCCGTTGGATCGTGTCGAGCGCGGCCTCGCGTGGCGACCCACCGACGGCCGGCGTCGGATGGAGCGCGCCGACGAGCTGCAGCACGTCGGTCGCCGCATCGCGCAGCACACCGTGGAACCTCGTCGAGAGATGCCACACGTTGGCCGTCGCCAGCAGCACCGGCTCCGGATCCCAGCGCAGCTCTTCGCAGAACGCGCCCAACGTCTCGGCGACGGCCTCGACGACGATCGCGTGCTCCTCGCGGTCCTTGTTCGAATCCGTCAGCGCCTCCGCGTTGGCCCGATCCTCATCGGGATCGCCCGAGCGCGGCGCCGAACCGGCGAGCGGGTTCGAGCGGATCTCCGCGCCGTGCTTGGAGACGAGGAGCTCTGGCGACGCGCCCACCATGACCCCGCGCGAGGTCGGCGCGATGAACGTGTACGCGTCCGGGTCGACGGCACGGAGCCTCGCCGCCAGCAGCCGCGGGTCGAGGACGCGCCCGGCCTCGACCCGGATCTGCCGCGCGAGGACCACCTTCCGGAGCTCCCCTGCCCGGATCTCCTGCGTGGCAGCGCGAACGGCGTCCATGTACCCCTCCGGCGTCGGCACCGGCGTGAGCTGGAGGTCGGAGAACGCCTCGTGCGGGACCGCGGCGTGCCGCACTGGGTCGGGCACGAAGGCGGCCGCGTCCTCGCGATCATCGAGGGTCTCGATCAGCCTCGTCCTGCCCGGACGGTCGCGGCGCACGGTGCGACGAGGGGTGAACAACGTCACCTCGTCGCCGATGAACGGCAGCGCGCCGACGGCCACCGGCGACGCGGCCGCCCGATCCCGGTCGAGCGAGCGCAGCCGCCGCAGCACCGACCTGGACACCCTCCGGATCGAACGCTGCGTCACCTCGAGGTCCGACGCGCCGCCCTCGAGCGTCACGTCGAACCCGCCGTCGGCGGAGCCGGCGACGCCGACACCGCCGCGTTCCATCAGGAACCCTCGCTCGCCGACCGCCGCCAGCAGGTCGAACGACGGGCCGAGCTCCGAGACGCGGACCCGCCCGGCCGGCGCCGGCTCGCCCGGCACGGCGCGGAGCTCCGTCATCCGCGCGTCCCCACCAGGAGTTGCGTGAGACCGCCGGTGAGCTGATGGCGAACCGCGTCCGGGAACCCGGCCTGCCGCAGCATCCGCAGCATCTCGTCGGGCGGAGGGAGGTACGCGGTCGAGCGCGGCAGGTACCGGTACGCGTCGCCGTCGGAGAGCAGCCCGCCGATCAGCGGCACGATCCGCCGGAAGTACACGGCGTTGCCGGCGCGCAGCGCCGCGTTGTCGGGCTCGCTCACGTCGAGCAGCGCCACTCGCCCGCCGGGCCGCACGACGCGCGCCGTCTCGCCGAAGAACGCCTCGAGCGACACCACGTTGCGCAGCGCGAAGCCGCACGTCACGCCGTCGGCCGCCGCGTCGCTGACCGGCAGCCGCAGGATGTCGGCCTCGACCAACGGGGCGTCGGTGCGCGCGGCCGTCAGCATCCCGTGGGAGAAGTCGACGCCGACCGGCCGGTAGCCGGCCGACGCCAGCTCGCGGCAGAGATCGCCGGTCCCGCACGCGAGGTCGAGCACCAGCGACCTGCCGGGCAGCCGGAGCTCGCGGACCGTGCGCCGCCGCCACCCCACGTCCATGCCGAACGTCATGACGCGGTTCACCAGGTCGTAGCGCGGCGAGATCGTGTCGAACAGGCGCCGCACGACGCGGGCCTTCTCCTCACCCTGGGGCAGCGGAGCGTCGGCGCGCGTCACGCGCCGTCCCCGTCCATGCGCCGGGCCTCGGCGCGGGTGGCCTCGACCTCGGCCTCGCCGCCGACGCGGCCGATGTGGGCCTCCGCGACCTCGAGCAGGACCTGCCGGAAGTGGTGCGACACCAGCGTCGTGACGGCCGGCAGCAGCTCGCGGAAGGCGGTGACGAGCCGCTCGGCGGCCGCGGCGTCGTCGCCCGACGTGTCGCGGATCGGCTTGCGCACGTGGTCGTCGAACAGCTCGACGGCGCGCTCGGCCACCCCCCGCATCGCGGCGTCGGTGTCGCGCGCGAGCGTGAGCAGGTCGCCGAGCGGCAGGCCGAACTCGAGCATGCGCAGGGCGACCCGGACGATCGCGATGTCGCCGGTCGTGTACCGCGTCTGGCCGTCGACCTCGCGGCCCAGCCGGACGCCCTCGCGCTCGACGGCCTGGATCAGCGAGGCCGGCACGCCCGACTCCTGCGAGAAGGCCTCGAGGGTGAGCGACCGCTCTCCGTCGGACGCGTCTCCGCGGGCGGCGGCCACCGCGGCGGCGAGGTCCTCGTCGGCGGGGCCGAGCTCGCCGGCGACGACGCGCCGGATCGCGGCCAGCGTGAGGCCCTTCGACTGCAGCCGGCGGACCTCGCGGATCCGGTCGGCGTGGACGGGGCCGTACCAGGCGACGCGGCCCTCGCGCTCGGGCGGCGGCAGCAGCCCGAGCGACTGGTAGTAGCGAACGGTGTCGACCGACACCTCGCAGGTCGCGGCGAGCTGCTCCACGCGGTACCTCACGACCGTTCACTCTACGAGTGTTCGCTCGAAGCTTCACCCGGCCGGCGGCCGCACCGGCCGACGGACCCGCCCGGGCGTACGATGCGCGCCGGATGCTGCCCGAATCGCCGACCGACGCCGCCGAGCCGGAGCGCCGGCTGCCGCGCGGCGCACGCCCGATCGGACTCGGCCTGATCCTGCTGTGCCTGGGCGCCACCCTGATCCTCGGGGCGGTCTCCAAGGCTGCCCTGCTCGTCGGGTGTGTGGACCGGACAGCAGTACCGGCAGCTGTGCTACACGGACATCGTGCCCCTGCTCGCCACCGAGCAACTGGCGGGGGGCCGCCTCCCCTTCCTCCAGCCCTGCGTCCAGACGGCGGCCAACTGCGACGAGTACCCGGTGCTCACGATGTACCTGATGCGGATGGCCGGATGGGTCTCCGAGACCGACTACCCCGTGTACTTCGGCGCCAACGTGGCGCTGCTGTGGCTCGCCGCCATCGTCACGACGATCGCCCTGTACGCCGTCGTCGGCAACCGCGCCCTGTACTTCGCGCTCGCGCCGACCCTGCTCGTGTACGGCGTCATGAATTGGGACCTGCTCGCCGTCGCGCTGGCGACGGCGGCCATCGCCGCGTTCTTCGGGCGCCGTGACGTCCTGGCCGGCGTGCTGCTCGGGCTCGGTGCGTCGGCGAAGTTCTACCCGGCGATGCTCGTGGTGCCGCTGATCGCGCAGCGTCTCCAGGACCGCGAGCCCGATCGCGCGATCCGGCTGGGATGGGCGACCGTCGGGAGCTACCTCGCCCTCAACCTGCCGTTCTTCATCGCCTCACCGAGCTCGTGGCTCACGTTCTTCCGCTTCAACTCCGAGCGGTGCGCGGACTTCGACAGCCTGTGGTCGATCGCGTGGCGCCACCGCGGGTACGGCTCCTGCCCGCCCATCACCCAGGTGAACCTCCTGTCGGCCGCCGCGTTCGTGCTGGTGTTCGGCCTCGTGTGGTTCGCGAAGTCGCGTCTGCGACCCGGGTTCCCGCGCTGGACGCTCGTCTTCCCGCTCGTCGTGGCCTTCCTGCTCACGAACAAGGTCTACTCCCCCCAGTACGGACTCTGGCTCCTTCCCCTGTTCGCCCTCGCCCTGCCCAACCTGTGGGCGTTCATCGCCTTCTCGGTCACGGACCTCGCCGTCTTCGTGACGCGGTTCACGTGGTTCGGACACTTCCCGAGCGAGGCGTACCAATGGCGCTTCGAGCGAGCGGTGATCGCACGGACGGTGGTGCTCCTCGCCTGCCTGGTGATCTGGGTGCTCCGCCGACCCGACCCGGTGACGGCGATCGCGCTGGTCGCTCCCGCGCCATGGAGCCGAACCCGAGCCGGAGCCGGAGCCGGCGTGAGCGACGGACCGCGGCTGCGCGCGGGCCTCCGCTACTGCGTGCTCGTCTTCCTCGGCCTGCGCGTCGCCGTCTCGCTGTTGACGGTCCTCGGCATCGGCCTGATCCCGCCCTTGAAGAGCGGCGTCGGCGTGCCCGGGTGGCCGGCGCCGCCCGTCGTGCCGGGCTGGCAGAACGCGCTGTGGGGGCTCGAGCGTCAGGACGCCCTGTGGTTCCTTCGGATCGCCGACACCGGCTACCGTGCGAACGACGGCAGCGCCGCCTTCTTCCCGCTGTACCCGATGCTCGTGCGGGTGCTGTCGGTGCTGAGCGGGGGCCGCACGCTCCTCGCCGGGATCATCGTCTCGAACCTCTCCTTCCTCGGCGCGCTCGTCGTGCTGTACGCACTCACGACGCTCGAGTTCTCCGAGGCGCACGCGCGGACCGCCGTCCTGCTCGTCGCGGTCTTCCCGACCTCGTTCTTCTTCCTCGCGCCGTACAGCGAGTCGACCTTCCTGTTCCTGGCGGTGTCGGCGTGCTGGTGCGCGCGGCGCGACCGGTGGGCGCTGGCCGCCCTCGCGGCCGCGCTCGCCGCCATGACGCGGAGCATCGGGATCGTCCTCGCGCCGGCGCTGCTGGTCGAGGCCGTGCAACAGCACCGGGAACGCGGCGTCCCGCTCGTCCCGCGGGCCGGCGCCGCGCTGGCGACGCTGCTGGGTCCCGCGCTCGTCTTCCTGTACTGGCGGGCCGCCTTCGACGACCCGACCGCCCCCATCGACGCACAGCGCCGGTGGGAGCGGGTCGCCACCTTCCCGCTGCGGACGCTGGTCGACGCGGTGTCGAGCGCGTGGCGCTACCTCGACGTGTGGCTGCTCGACGTCCTCGTGGTCGGCGTCGTCGTGATCTGCGCCGTCGTCGGGCTGTGGCGACTGCGCCCGGCCTACAGCGTCTACATGTGGGCGAGCCTGGCGGTGCCGCTCGCCTACCCCTTCCCGAGCCGCCCGCTGCTGTCGATGCCGCGGTTCACGGTCGTGATCTTCCCGGCCTTCTGGGTGCTCGCGGATCTGATCGAGCGCCGGCGGCTCCCCCGTGCGGCGGTGGTGGCGGTCCTGGCGGGCGGCCTGTCCCTGTGCACGGTGCTCTTCGTCAACTGGTACGACATCTTCTGACCGCCGACCGCCGAAACCCACTAGGATTGGGGGCCAGCCGGGCTCGGGCCGGGGTTCGGCCCTCGAGGCTGAGCCTCAGGCACAGCGCGGACAACGGATGGATGCGACGGAGGGAGAGGGCAGGGTGACGATCAAGGTTGCCATCGCGGATGACCACTCCCTCGTGCGGCAGGGCCTGCGGCGCTACCTCGAGATGGCCGACGGCATCGAGGTCGTCGGCGAGGCCGCCAACGGCCAGGAGCTGCTGAAGCTCGTCGAGGAGACCCAGCCCGAGATCGCGCTCGTCGACATCCGGATGCCGGAGATGGACGGCCTCGAGGCCGCCCGCGAGCTCCGCGACAAGCACCCGAGCGTCGGCGTCATCATGCTGACCGCGTACGACGACCGGCAGTTCGTCGTCGAGGCCGTGCGCAGCGGCGCTCGTGGCTACGTCCTGAAGGCCCGCGACGCGGAGCACCTGATCCAGACGGTCCGCCTCGTCGCCGGCGGCAACATGGTGATCGACCCGCAGCTGGTCGTCGCCCTCGCCGAGGAGCTGTCCACCGCCAAGGAGCGCGACCGCCGCGCCGAGACCCTCACCGCGCGCGAGATCGAGGTCCTGCAGCTGCTGGCATTCGGCCACACGAACCGCGACATCGCCGAACGGCTGTACATCTCGCCCGACACCGTGAAGACCCACCTCGAGCACATCTTCGAGAAGCTCGGTGCCTCCGACCGCACCGCGGCGGTGGCCGAGGCGCTGCGGCGACGGCTGATCGAATAGCCGTTCGACCCAGGGTGCGTCCCTCCGACGGCCCATCCGCGGCCTAGTCCTTCCGGGCCGGTCCGTGGCGCTCGATGGGTGATGGAGCCGTGCCCGTGCGCGCGCCATCATGGAGGCAGCACATGACCACCGACGCCTCCTCTTCCCGCTGGCCGGTGGGCCTCGCCCTGCTCGCGACCGCTGCAGGGTCGGCCCTCGTGTTCCAGCTCGTCCCCGACGGTCGTCAGGCGCGCGCGATCCTGGGGCACGGGACGTTGTTCGTCGCCGCCGCCGTCGCCGCCGTCGTGGTCTGGCGCAACAACCGGTCGGCCGACGGATGGCAGAGCGGGCGGGCGCTCGCCGCCGGCCTCACCCTCACCGCGCTCGGCACCGGCGCACTCGTCGTCTGGGACATCGCCGGCGCGCCGAGCCTGCAGCCGAGCATGTGGGACCTGGCCTTCCTGCTGTTCCTCGTCGCCGTGATCCTGCCGGCGAGGGCCGAGTACGCGGACCACTTCCGCCGGGAGGACCGCCGCGAGATCTCGGTCGACGTCGCCCTCATCACGGCCTCGCTCGCCTTCCTCGGGTACATGCTGCTGCGCCCGATGCACGCCGACGCCGTCACGTCGATGTCGACGCTCGTCTTCGCGACGATCGCCGCCACGATGTTCACGACCTACGCCGCGCTCGCGCTGTGGGTGCCGACGCCGGCACACGTGCTGCAGTTCATCGTCTTCGGCGCCTTCTCCTCTGCCACCGCGAACCTGGGCTCGCTGTGGGTGCGCGGCTCGTACACGGGTGCGGAGCCCACGGTCGTGCTGCCGCTCGCGCTCGGGATGCTGGCGCTGGCCGCGCTCGTCACCTTCTTCCCGCGTCGGATCCACACGGGTCCCGTGAAGACGCCGACGCGCTGGGGCCGGCCGGTGCTGACGAGCGTGTCGGTCGCCGCGGCCTGCGTGACGCTCGGCCTCGTCGCCGACCTGCACACCTCCTACGGCATGAACCCGAGACAGGCGACCGTCGTGATCGCGGTGCTCGCCATCGGCATCGCGACCCGGATCCTGCTGAACCAGATCCGCTCCGGGCAGGCCAACGAGCGGGCGCGGCAGGCCCTCGAGCAGAAGGAGGCGGCGCTCGCCGAGACCGACTCCGCGCTCGACCGCGTCCGCGACACGAACGAGACCCTGCGCGAGTCCGAGGAGCACCTCCGGCTGGTCTTCGAGGCCGCCGTCGACGGCATCGTGGAGCTGGACGAGCTCGACACGGTGCTGCGGGCCAACGAGGCGTTCTGCGGCATGATCGGGCTCTCGCGCGAGATGGTCGAGGGCCAGCCGTGGACGGCCCTCGCCGCCGCCGCCGCCGGCGCCGATCCGTCGTTCGCGACGCTGCCGCACACCGGGCAGGGCACCGTGCAGCGGCAGGGGCAGGCGCTGTACCTCGAGTCTCGGCTGAGCGAGATCCCCACCACGCCGAAGCGCCGGCTGCTGCTGGTGCGCGACGTGACGGCCAGCCGCGTGGCCGACCAGACGATCCGCTCGCTCTTCCAGTTCCTCCAGGACCGCGACGAGGACCGCACCCGCATCGCGCGGCAGACGAACGCCCTGCTCGAGTCCGAGCGCAACCGCATCGCGCGCGACCTGCACGACGGCCCCGTGCAGGGGGTGTCGGCCGCGTCGCTCTCGCTCGAGGCCGCCCTGCTCATGATCAAGGCCGGCGAGACCGAGCGCGGCCTCGAGGTGATGTCGAAGATCCGCGGCGAGCTCGCCGGGGAGGCCGACGCCCTCCGCCGCCTGATGTCGGGGCTGCGCCCGCCGGTGCTGGAGGAGCGCGGGCTGATCCCGGCGCTCCGCGAGACGCTCACGCGCTTCGGCCACGACCACGACGTGACGACGGAGTTCACCGGCTCCCTGCACCAGCAGCTCCCGCAGGACCTCGAGACCCTCGCCTACCGCGTCGTGCAGGAGGCGCTGTCGAACGCCGGCAAGCACGCCCGGGCGACCCACATGTCGGTGCACGTCGAGGCCGACGCCACGCAGCTGCACATCGAGATCGCCGACGACGGCATCGGCTTCGACTCGCAGCTCGTGCGCGAGTACCTGCGGATGGGGCGCGTGGGCCTCGCGTCGATGCGCGAGCGCGTCGAGCTCGCGAGCGGGACCTTCGTCGTGCACGCGACGCCGGGCAAGGGCACCACGATCACGGCGACGCTGCCGATCGACACCACGCCGGCGCGCGAGTACGCGCAGGCCTAGGGGCCGCGCAGCCGCACGGTGCCCACCTGCCGCTCGGTGGGCGTCGGCGTGTCGGTGGGCGTCGGTGTGTCGGTCGGGCTCGGCGTGTCGGTCGGGCTGGGCGTCGTCGGTCGGGCTCGGCGTGTCGGTCGGGCTCGGCGTCTCGGTCGGCGAGGACGGCGCGGGCGCCGGCGTCGCCGGCCCCTTGTCGTGGCCCTCGTTCGACGGGATCGGGAACTCGGTCGGAGCGATGCCCAGGTGGTCGACGGCCTTCAGCATGTAGTCGTGCCAGATCGCGGCCGGGATCGTGCCGCCGTAGACCGGCGACACGCCCTCGACGCTGTTCATGGGGATCTCGTCCTTGGGGTAGCCGACCCACACGCAGGTGGCGAGCTGCGGCGCCGCGGCGTACCCGTCCGGCGCGGCCGCGCGGGCCGCCGGCGCCGGCAGGTACCCGCAGAACCACGCGTCCACGTAGTCCTGGGCCGTGCCGGTCTTGCCGGCCACCTGCCGCCCGATGTCGGCCGCCGTCCCCGTGCCGAAGTCGACGACGCCCTGCAACGCCGACGTGACGAGGTCGGCGTCGTTCTGCTGGAGCACCTGCTGCGGCTGCGGGTTGAGGGCCTTGCCGGACGTGGTCGGCACCGGCTGCTTGTGCCGGTCGTTCGACGGAGATCAGCGGCGTCGCGCGCGTCAGCACCCCGCGATCGGCGAGCGTGCCGTACGCGTTCGTCATCTCCAGCGGGTTCACCGCCTGGGTGCCGAGCGTCACCGAGCACACGGACTCGAGGTGCGACCGGATGCCGAGCCGGTGCGCCATGTCGACGACGCGGTCCGGACCGAGCTGCGCGATCACCTGCGCGAACACCGTGTTGACGGAGTACGCGGTGGCGTCCTTCAGCGTGAACGTGCCGCTCTCCTCGTCGGAGGCGTTCGACAGCGTCCACGGCTTGCCGTCCGTGTAGCACTCCTTGTCGGGGATCGTGATCGGCGACGTCCCGCTCCAGTACTTGCGCAGGTCGTAGCCGTCGGCCATGGCGGCGGCCAGGGTGAACGGCTTGAACGCCGAGCCCGCCTGCCGGCCGGTGCCGCCCTCGCCGGTGGCCAGGTTCACCTGGCTCCTGGCGAAGTTCTTCCCGCCGACCATCGCCAGGATCTGGCCCGTCTGCGCGTCGATCGTGACGACGGCGGCGGCCGGATCCCCGGGCGTGGGCAGGTGCTGCTGCACGGCCGCCTCGGCGTCGCGCTGGAGCGCGAGGTCGATCGTGGTCGTCACGCGCAGGCCGCCGCCGAAGACCTTCGCGCCGCCGTAGCGCTCCGTGAGCTGGTGCTTCGTGTACTCGACGAAGTACTCGGAGTCGCCGGGCGTGTTGAAGGTGTCGGGCGCCAGGTGCAGCTGGATCTTCTGCGACTTCAGCGTGGTGGCCTGCGTGGCGTCGAGCCAGCCGTTCTCCACCATCTGGTCGAGGACGTAGTTGCGGCGGTCCTTCGCGACCTTCTCGTTGCCCTTGACGGCCGGGTCGTAGAACCCGGGCGACCGCACGAGGCCGGCCAGCAGGGCGGCCTGCGCCACGGTGAGCTGGTCCTCGCCGACGCCGAAGTAGGTCTTCGACGCCGCCTGGATCCCGTACGCGCCGTGTCCGAAGTAGATCGTGTTCAGGTACGTGGCGAGGATCTGGTCCTTCGTCTGCTCGGACTCGAGCTTGACGGCGAGGAGCGCCTCGCGGACCTTCTGCCCGATCGAGCGCGGCGGCACCGTGTACGTGACGACGCCGTCCGCATCGGTCTGAGTACGTGCCGGCGTAGACGTTCTTCACGACCTGCTGGGTGATCGTGCTGCCGCCCTGCACCGTGGCGTGCTGCACGAGGTCGGTCCAGGCGGCGCGCGCGATGCCGAGCGGGTCGATGCCCGGGTGCTGGTAGAAGCCGTCGTCCTCGGCGGCGAGGATCGCGTGCTTCACGGTGTCGGTGATCTTGCCGGGCGCGATCGTCGTGCGGTCGACGGCGCCGTGGAAGGTGGTGAGCAGGTCGCCGTTGCGGTCGTAGATGTAGGTGGACTGCAGCGGCGGCAGCGTCGCCGGCAGCTCCAGGTGGATGTACACCCACACGAGCGTGCCGCCGATCACCAGGAGCCCCAGCAGCGGCAGTCCGACGATCAGCCACCACCATCGGCGGAAGAAGCCCTTCTGTTTGGCGGGCTTCTTCGTTCGAGGCTTCCCGGGGGAATGCTTCCCGCCGCGGGCACCCCTGCGGGGAGCTGCTGTGTCGAGGGACACGATGGCCCATCCTACCGAGCGGTTCGCGCTGGAAACGTGAAGCGGCAGGCCCGGCGCTGTGGCGATCCTGTGACGGTGGCCGGCCGCCTCACATGGCGGCGGTGGTCCGGGCGGTGAACGCCTCGGACAGGTGGTTCCAGTTGCAGACGCGGCAGACCTCGACGACGTAGCAGCAGGCGCCCGGGTGCGCGGCCGCCATCTTCATGCCGGTGGCGAGCGACCAGACCCGGCCGTTCTCGGTCTTCAGCCCGTCGCCGTACACGTACGCGAGCAGCACGAGCTTGTCCTTGCCGCAGATCGGGCAGTCGCGCTGCGTGGGCTCGCCGACGTGGCGGGCCGCCCGCACGAGCTCGGGGTGCGCGTCGCACAGATCGGTCAGCGCGAGGAGACCGTCGCGCGCGTCGCGCAGGAGCGCGCGCTTCTGCAGCGTGTAGTCGACCACGCCGAGCTGCGCGCGGCGGCTGCTCCCGAGCGGCGTCCTGTCGGTCCTCGACATCGTCGGGCGATTGTACTCCCGACCTCCGACGAGGGAACCCGCCGGACGACCTACCCCTCCGTGGATCCCCTCGGTCCGCCTCCTGGCCGGAGGTAGCCTTAGGGGTTCCGAACCACCGAGGGAGGGCTCCGATGAGCGGTTCCGGCATCAAGGTCGTGCGTTCGTCCGAGCGGGGCAGCTGGACGCCGCTCGTGGATCCGCCGGGTGAGGCCGGCACCGGTGGCGCGGAGACGACCGCGTTCACGAGCGCCGACGGTGCCTTCACCGTCGGGCTGTGGACCCGCGAGCCCGACACGTGGTCGTTCGAACGGCCCTACGACGAGGTCGCGCTGATCCTCGAGGGCAGCGCGGAGATGGAGGCCGACGACGGCACGGTGCACCGTCTCCGGCCCGGGCACCGTCGTCGTGACGCCGAACGGAGCGAAGGGCACCTGGCGGATCGCCGAGACGCTCACGAAGTGCTTCGTCATCGTCGAGGGCGGAGCGGTCGGCGACACCGCGATCCGGACGGTCGACGCCAACTCGGACGACCACGAGTGGAGCGTCATCCCGACCGAGCCCGGCGATCCGAACGAGCCCGGCGAGGAGACGGTGATCTTCCGCACGATCGACGGACGGGCGTCGGTGGGCCTGTGGCGGCGGGTCCCCGAGACCGGCCCGATGGACCTCAGCGCCTACCACGAGGTCGCATGCCTGCTCCGCGGTGAGGTCGACGTCGCCCTCGAGGGCGGCGAGGTTCTGTCGGCCGGCCCCGGCGACGTGCTCGTCACGCCCCGAGGCTCGAGGGCCGAGTGGCGCGCGAAGAGTCCCGTGCTGAAGCTCTGGGCGGTCGATCACGGCGAGTGACGGCGGCAGCCCGGGTGCGTACGGGGACCTCGGCTCCGACGAGGAGCCCCGCCGCCCGGCCGCGCCGCCGCTGTACCCACCCGTCGGCGGCTCGGTGGCCCTGCTGCGAGGTCTGCGCAAACGATGTCCGCGCTGCGGCGAGCGGAACGTGTTCGTGACGTACTTCCAGATGCGCAGCGAATGTCCACGCTGCCACCTGCGCTTCGCGAAGGAGGAGGGCGGGTTCCTCGGCGCGCTGACGCTCAACTGGCTCGTCGCGATCTTCGTGTGGATCGTGCTGCTGGTGGTGGTGCTGATCCTCACGGTGCCCGACGTACCCGTGCCGCTGCTGCTGGGGCTGAGCCTCGTCGTGATGGTGCTGATGCCGCTGTGGTTCTACCCGCGATCGAAGATGATCTGGGCGGGGGTCGAGTTCCTCGTCGCGCGGAGCGACCCCGACTACCGGGAGCCCGTGGCACGGGATCCCCGTGCGGACGACCTCGAATAGGTCTCCCCTGACGCCGCTGGCGGTAGTGTGCTCGGACCGGACGACCAGGAGGGGGACCGATGAGCACCGAGGAGTTGCTGCAGCGCGAGGAGACGGCGTGGGCGCGGCTCGCCGACGCCCTCGCGGCGGTACCACCGGAGCGACGTGAAGTCGAGGGGGTCGTCCCCGGGTGGTCGGTCCACGACGTCGCGTGGCACTGCGTGTACTGGGCCGCCGACGCGGGCGACGTCCTCGAGCGGATCCTCGGCGGCGACCCCGACCCCCCGGAATCGGACGTGCCCGACGAGGAGGTCCTCGCCACCGGACGCGCGACCGACTGGGACGAGATCCTGCGTCAGGCCGAGCAGGGTCGCGGACGGGTTCGGGCGGCGCTCTCGGCGTTCGCCGATCCCCCGCCGAAGGCGTTGGAGTTGTTCGGGGACGAGACCTTCGATCACTACGAGGAGCACGAGGAGCAGATCCGCGCCTTCAGCGCCTAGGCCGGCTGGAACAGCTCGACCGGGTTGCCGGCGGGGTCGTCGAGCACGGCCTGCTTGCCGCCGGGGCCCGAGACGACCTCGCTGCGGAACCGAACGCCGGCGTCGCGCAGGCGCGCGACCTCGGCCTCGATGTCGTCGACCTCGACGACGAAGCGGTTCCAGCCGCCCGGCTCGGGTGTGGCGCCGTCGGGCATGGGCCTCGAGGCCGAGCTGCCGGGGCCGCTGATCCACAGGCGCAGGTCGCCGCGGCGGAGCATCCGGAACGGGGCGCCCTCCCAGTCCCCTTCTTCGGAGAACCCGAGGTGGCGAAGGTAGAAGGCGGCCGCCGCCTCCACGTCGTCCACGAGGTACCGCACGTCGACCGGCATGGGGCGCAGTCTACGGTCCGGACGAGGTCGTCCGATCGGTCGGACCCGCGACGGCCCACGGTGAGGTCTATTGCAGGAACGCGAAACGGGCTAGGCTCCGCCCAGACGGAGCTCGAGAAGGGGGACGACATGCAGCGCACCTCGGTGGTCCGGTTCCTGCACGGTTCGAGGTCCGGAGGGCTCCGGCGCGTCGCGGCCTCGGCCACGATCGCCGCCGTGCTCGCCCTCGGTATGCCCGGCGCGCCGAGCGCAGGGGCGGCGATCACGCCGTGTACGACCCCGCCGGCCATCACGCCGGAGTCCAGCCTGACCGACGGCACGATGGGCACCGGATGGACGACGGTGAAGGGCCGCACGCCGGTCTCGTTCGACGTCGAGGTCCTGGGGATCCAGCAGGACGGGATCGCGCCGGGGATCGACTTCATCCTCGTGCAGGTCTCCGGTCCGGTGATCGACAAGACCAGCGGCATCGCAGAAGGCTTCTCGGGCTCTCCCGTGTACGTGGGCGGCAAGCTCGCCGGCGCGATCGCCTACACCTTCTACTACGGCGACCACACGATCGGCGGCATGACGCCGGCGCAGCCGATGGTCGATCTGCTCGACTACCCCGCACCGACCTCCGCGTCGGTGCCGATGGCGAAGAGCGTGCACCTGTCGAAGAGCCTGCGGGCGGCCGCGGCGGCGGCGGCCGGCGTCTCCGCAGAGTCCTTCGCCTCCACGGCGAAGAAGATCCCCACGCCGTTCGCGGCGTCGGGCCTCGCCGCCACGAACCAGCTGGACCTCCAGGGCCTGCTCGACAAGCACGGGATGAACGCGACCGCCTACGCGGCGGGGAGCGCGTCGAGGCCGACGTCGTCCACGCTCTCGACGACACCGCTGCAGCCGGGCCAGCCCTTCGCGGAGGTGCTGAGCTACGGGACGATCACGTTCGCCGGGGTCGGGATGACGACGCTCGTCTGCGGCGACTACGCCGTGGCGTTCGGGCACGCGTTCAACCTCAAGGGCGGCGGGATCTCCAACGGAGAGAACGCGGCCGACATCCTGACCGTGGTCCCGGATCCCTCGGGGCTGGTCGGCGGGTTCGACGTCGCGCAGGTCGCCGAGCCGATCGGTGCGATCGACCAGGACCGGCTCGCCGGCATCCGGGGAGTCCAGGGCGTGACGGTGCATACGTTGCCGATCACGTCCGACGTGGTGAACCTCGACACCGGCAGGGAGCTCGTCCGTGAGAGCGACGTCGTGGCGAGCGGATACTGGCCCCGATATGTCGCCTACTACCACGTGTACGAGAACCTGCTCGGCGCGTTGGACGCGAGGAGCGGCACCGTCAACATCCACTGGACGATCACGGGCAAGGCGAACGGCGATCAGTTCACGCTCGACCGCGACAACGAGTACTCGGGCGGCGGCTTCTACTACGAGGCCGCGTACGAGCTCTACTCGGAGATGCGGTCGCTGCAGAACAACGAGTTCGGACACGCGAAGCTCACGTCGATCGACGTGAGCGCGACGGTGACGGAGGCCAAGGACCTCGCGGCGATCCGCCGGGCGCGCACCGGGAGCTCGCTCGAGCCCCTCGACCACCACCACCGCCTCCAGGTGGAGCCGGGCGACACGATCCAGGTCCAGGTCCCGATCGCGCCGCTCGACGGGTCGCCGATCGTTCACGCGAACCTGTCGATCCCGGTCCCGAACACCGTGACCGGCAACGGCCGGCTCGAGATCGAGAACGGCTACCCGCCCTACTTCACGAGGGGCGACACGATCCAGCA
The DNA here is from genome assembly GCA_963828885.1 of uncultured Actinomycetes bacterium. Classification (GTDB taxonomy): domain Bacteria; phylum Actinomycetota; class UBA4738; order UBA4738; family HRBIN12; genus JALYMB01. The sequence goes on along the minus strand of CAWHGC010000015.1, from coordinate 101,857 downwards.
GGTGGTCAAGCGGCTCGAGAACGGTCCGCATACCTACGACCTCGTCATCGAGCTGAAGATGGACGGGATGAAGACGCTCCGGTACCAGCTCCCGCAGGACTGGGTCCTCGAGCGGAACCGGACCAACGTCAAGATCGACCTCGTCTCGTAGGTCGACACGTCGAACAGGGATACTGGTCCGAGCTCGGCCGGAGCGGCCGGGCTCGGACCGACGTGAGGAGCTCCCCATGCACAAGCGGTTGGTGACGCGCTACGCGACGCAGTCCCCCGAGGCGGCCGACGAGAACCAGCGACGGATCGAGGGCGTGTTCGAGGAACTCGCTGCGACGAAGCCCGACACGGTGAGCTACCTCGTGTTGCGGTTGGCCGACGACTCGTTCCTGCACGTGTCCTTCCACGATCACGGCGACGACGAGGTCAATCCGATCGCGTCGACCGCGTCCTTCGCGCACTTCCAGGACGGCCACGAGGAGCGGCGCGCCGGCGGCGTGGACCAGCAGACGGCGACGCTCGTCGGCGCCTACATCACGACGATCGCCTGACCCGAGCGTTCACGGCGCGGGGACGTCGACGACCGCGCGGGCGCGCGCGGTCACGACCCGGTCGTCGGGCGCCAGCAGCAGCGCGCCCACCTGCACCGTCACGGTGACGACGGCCTCGGTGCCGCCCGCGTCGCACGAGCACGCGGTGAGGACGGCGCCGTTCCGACCGGCGTACTCGGCCGCGAGGTCGCCCGGCGCCGACCCCGACGACCCGACCGCGAGCTCCTGCGCGGCGGCGAGCGCGGCCGCGTCGGCGGCCGTCTGGGCCCGCGCGGCGCCGGTCAGCACGCGCGCGAGGTCGGCCGCACCCATCGCCAGGACCAGCGCAACCGCCATGAGCGCCACGACCACGATCGACACCGAGCCCCGCTCGCCGTGGGTGCTCACGAGGCGAACTCCTGCCGGTCGGTCGCGCTGGTGCCCATCGACACCGTGTCGCCGAACAGCCAGTCGATGAAGGGCACACGGATCGGCTCGGCGTAGTCGACCGCGGACCGTGACGGGGTCGCCGACCGACCCCGCGCGCGTGACGCCGATCGTCACCGCGCCCGGATCGAGACCGGGTCCGGCCGCGAGGGCGGCCTCGCGGATCGCGGCCTCGTCCGCCTGGAGGGCGGCCTCACGCGCCCCGGCGCGCGCGACCGCCTCCACCAGTAACCGGTCACGGGCGAGCAACCCCACCTGCACGAGTGCCAGGCACATGACGAGCAGGAGCGGCAGCACGAGCGCGAACTCCACCGTGGCCGTGCCACGCTCCGCGCCGGCCGTCGACCGGCGGCGGCTAGACGCCGTCGGCACTCCCCGTCACCTTGTCGATGATGTCGTTGAAGAACGCCGGCAGCTTGCCCGAGCTCTTCGCCCAGGCGATCAGGACCACCGCGACGGCCGCCGCCGCCAGGATCACGAGCGCGTACTCCGCGGTGGTCTGACCCTCCTCACGCCGCAGGGCGAGCTGGACGCGAACGAACCACGAGAGCAACAACCGCACCACCTCCTCTCACCGGATCGACTGCAAGGTGCTCAGCAACACGGGCACCACCGTGAGGAGGAGGAAGGCGGGGAGGACGAGGAACACGAGCGGGAACAACATCTTCACCGGCGCCGTGCGGGCGCGCTCGGTGACGGCGGCGCGGCGCGAGGCCCGGACGCGCTCGGCGAGCTCCTGCATGGAGGTGGCGAGCGAGGATCCGAGGGTCTCCGTACGCGTGAGCGCCGCGACGGTGCGCCGCAGGTCCGGCAGCGCGAGGCGCTCCGCGGTCGCGCGCAGCTCGTCCCGCCATCGACCCCCGAGGTCGACCGCGCGGATCACGCCGGCGAGCTCCTCGGCCAGCGGCCCCTCGAGCGCGCCGGCGGCTCTGCGCAGCGAGAGCGACGCCGACAGCCCCGCCGACGACGCGGCCGCAAGCAGGTCGAGCAGCTGCGGGATCTCGGCATCGGCGCGAGCACGCCGCCGCCGCGCCGCACGTCCGGCGACGAACACGGGACCCCGCCACGCGACGAGGCCGACCACCGGCGCGAGGACCGGAGCCGGCGCCGGACCCACCAGGCACAGGACGGCCAGCGATCCGGCCACGAGGTATCGGACGTGCGTCCGCCCGGACACCGGCTGCGGCGCCCGGGGCCGCGCCGGCAGCTCGGGTCGCCCACGCCGCGACCGCACGGCGGCGCTCGACGAACAGGGCCGCGCACGCCGCCGCGCACATCCCCGCGACGACCGGGGTCACGGCTCCACCCGCAGCAGCGACCGGATCCACAGGAACGCGCCGCCCTGCATCGTGAAGCCGAGCGCGATGGCGGCGATCCCCGCCGGCGAGTGGAAGGCCGCCGCGATGTCGTCGCGTGAGGTGACCGAGAGGAACAGGAAGAACCCGATCGGCAGGAGGCCGAGGATCGCGCCCGACAACCGAGCCTGCGCGGTGAGCGCGCGGACCTCGCGTGCGGCGGCGCGCCGTTCGCGCAGGGTCGAGGCCACCCCGTCGAGCACCGCCGGCAGCTCGCCGCCCGTGCGCCGGTGCAGATCCAGCACCCCGGCGAGCAGGCGCGCGTCGGAGCTGCCGGAGGCGTGCGCCCACTCCTGCAGGGCGACGTCGAGCGGCGTGCCGAGGTCGGTGCGGTCGGCGACCGACGCGAGGGACGCTGCCAGCGGCTGTTCGGCCTCGTCGGCGGCGAAGGCGATCGCTCGGGTGAGCGAGAGGCCCGCGCGCATCCCCGCGGCGAGCGAGGAGACGGCCTCGGCGAGTTGGTCCTCGAGCAGGGCGGCGCGGGCGACGGCACGACGGCGCTCCCAGATGCGGGGTGCGGCGACGGCGGCCGCGAGGCCGGCCACGGCGCCGGGCGCGGCCGCGAGCAGCCACCCGACGAGGGCGCCGGCAGGCAGCGCCCATCGCGCGAGCCTCGCGAGATCGAGTGCGGGACGCCCGGGCGCGCGGCCCGGGCCGACGACGACGCCCGCGCGGGCGAGCACGCCGGCGTGCATCGCGGCCGCGACCGCCCGTCCCGACAGGACGCAGCCGAGGCCCACGAACCCCGCGGCGATCAGGAGCGTCATCACGCGTCCTCCCCCGGGTCGAACAGGCCGTGATCGGCCGGCGCACCGCGCTCGGCCAGCAGCGCCGCCATGACGGGCTCGCCGCCGGCGGCCTCGAACGTCCCCGTGAGGCCGGCGCGAGGACGGAACGCGAACACCTGCCGCAGCAGCGGTTCGCCGTCGTGCATGCCCTCGATGACCGAGATGTCGAAGACGACGCGCCGGCCGTCGCGCAGCCGCGCGAGGTGCACGATCACGTCGATCGCCGATGCCACCTGGTTGCGGATGTGCGCGGCCGGGAGGTCGACGTCCGACATCATGGCCATGGTCTCGAGGCGCCACAGCGCGTGGCGAGGGCCGTTGGCGTGTGCGGTGCTGAGCGAGCCGTCGTGGCCGGTGTTCATGGCCTGCAACATGTCGAGGGCCTCGCCGCCGCGGACCTCGCCGACGATGATCCGATCGGGCCGCATGCGCAGGGCGTTGCGGACCAGATCGCGCACCGTCACCTCACCGCGCCCCTCCACGTTGGCCGGGCGGGCCTCGAGCGCGATCACGTGGGGCTTCGCGAGCCGCAGCTCGGCGGCGTCCTCGATCGTGATCAGACGTTCGTCGTCGGGGATGAAGCCCGACAGCACGCCCAGCATGGTGGTCTTGCCGCTGCCGGTGCCGCCGCTCACGATCACGTTCATCCGAGCGCGGACACAAGCGGCCAGGAACTCCAGCATGCGCGGACCCATGCTGCCGAGCCGGACCAGATCCCGCGGCGCGATCGGCACCTGCGAGAACTTCCGGATCGTCAGCACGGGACCGCGGAGCGAAAGGGGCGGGATGATCGCGTGGACCCTACTGCCCTCCGGGAGTCGAGCGTCCGCCCATGGCGACGATTCGTCGACCCGGAGGCCCAAGGGCCCCACGATGCGCTCGATCAGGTGGACGACGGCCTCCTCCCCCTCGAATAGACCGTCGTCCACCCTCTCGATCCGCCCCTTCCGCTCCACGTACACGTCGTCGGGCCCGTTGACCATGACCTCGGTCACCTCGGGATCCTTCAGCAGGAACTCGATGGGACCGAACCCGACGACCTCGTCCGAGACCTCGTTCACGACGCGCGCGAGGTCGCGCTGCGGGAAGGATGTGGCCCTGCGCCCGCAGGATCGCGAGCGCCTCCTCGCGCACCAGCACGCGTCGCTCGGTGCGCGGCGCCGTCGCGAGGCCGCGCGCGTCCACCCGCTGCAGCAGCCGCTCGCGGAGATCGCGACGCACCTGCGCCATCGCGTCGGCGGCCGCGGCCGCTCCGCCGTGCACGCTTCGAACCACGACTCGTCCTTCCGTCCGGGGGAAGTGACACCCGTGGGGAGGAGCGAGGGAGAGGTCGGGCGGTCCGCGGTGGCGCCGCTCTCGATGGGTGGAACGCTACGCGCCGGGACGCGCCGCGAACATCCCCAGGGCAGCCGATTTCCCCGTCATCGATGGGGGACGGGTGTGACAACCCGATGGGGACACGGTGTGCGGTGCGTCTCGTTCGGCGGCGGCTCAGATGCCCCGGTCCGCAGGGGCTGAGCTCGAGGCGCCGGCGTCTCCCTGGATCAGGAGTCGATCCCACGTTCCGAGCGTCCACAGCATGATGACCAGGAGGAGGAAGTTCACCGGATGCAGCGCGGCGATCGCCGGCAGGTCCGTTCGGAAGCTGGGGAGCGACACCTGCACGAACGTGTCGACGATCACGGCCAGCGTCAGCAGCATCTGGCGTCTCGGCAGCCACCCGACGAGCGCCGCGATGAGCAGCAGGGGACACCCGGGGATGAGGAGGAGGTACCCCAGCGCCGGTGTGCAGATCCGAGGTCGCCACGGCTCCGAACAGCCACAGCCCGATCAGGAACGGCTGGAGGACCACGCAGGAGAGGAACACGTACACGACACCGATGTGGACGACCCGTCCGACCCGCCTCATCGCGGACACCCCCTCCCTCCGAGCATCTCGCTAGCATCGTCGACGTGACCATCACCTACAAGTGGCGCGGCGACGTCCGCGATGCCGAACTCAACACCCTCCACGCCGAGGCCTTCGGCCACGAGGTCTACCCGGACGACGAGTGGAACTGGACCGAGCAGCTCGGACACAGCCTCGGGTGGGTGTGTGCGCGGGACGGCGACGAACTCGTGGGTTTCGTGAACGTGCCGTGGGACGGGGTCGTGCGCGCGTTCGTCCTCGACACGATGGTGGCGGCGAGCCACGGGCGGCGCGGCATCGGGACCGAGCTCGTCGCCGTCGCCGTGACCGAGGCGCGCCGCGCCGGTGCGAGTGGCTGCACGTCGACTTCGAGGACCACCTGCGACCGTTCTACTTCGACGCGTGTGGCTTCGTACCGACGAACGCGGGCATGATCGAACTCTGAGGCCGGCCGGCTACCCGCGCGTCCAGACCTCGGGGTCGTGCACGAAGTGGACCCGCACCGGGTCGAGCTCGCGGAGACGCCGCACGGAGGCGACGTAGGCCTCGTGCCGCTCGTCGTCGGCCGGCGGCTCCCCCGACAACGACTCGTCCGCCTCTCCGTCCCACTCGAGGAGCGACAGCAACGCCTGACCGGCGATCAGCACCGTGCCCTCGGCGGTGTCGACGACGAGCGATTGGTGTCCGGGCGCATGCCCCGGCGTCGGGATCACGCGCAGACCGGGTGCGACCTCGAGTTCGCCGTCCAGCACCTCGTAGGAGAGCCCGGGCACGTCCACCCACTCGGGGATCGTGTAGTCCGGCTCGTGCACCATCGCCCACTCGCGCCGCTGCACGAAGATCGGGCGGTCCGGGAACAGGCCGTTCTGCCCGCTGTGGTCGACGTGCAGGTGGCAGTTCGCGACCGCGGTGATGTCGCCCATCTCGATGCCGTGCGCGCCGAGCGCCTCCGGCAGCGGCACGCGCTCCGGCGAGAGCTCCTCGTCGATCTCCGGCCGGCCCGTGCCCAGGCCGGTGTCGAACAGGAACACGCCGTCGCGATGCGTCACCGCGTGCGCGACGACCGGGAACGGCATGCCGGCCGGCCAGGACTCGTCCTCGGGCAGGTGCAGCTTCGCGAGGTGGAGCGGGAAGATCTGCGGGTCGGCGGCGCCCATCCGGGCATCGTAGCAACGCGCTACGCCGGCTCCTCCTCCACCGCGAGGCACGTGGCCGCGAGCCGGTCGAACGCGCGGCCGGTGCGGCCCCGGCGCGGCAGCAGCCGGCCGTGGTCCTGCGCGGCCGTCACCCCACGGTCGACCGGCAGGACGGCGAGCGGCTCACGCCCGAACACCCGCTGCACGTCGGCGACCGTGATCTCCGCTCGCGAGGACCGGTTCACGACGAACCCGACCCGCTCGTCGTCGCCGAGCACGGCGAGCGCCCGGGTGGCGGCGCGGAACGACAGCACGTCGAGCGAGAGCACCTCGACGACGCGGTCGGCGAACCCGAACGCCCACCGCGCGAGGTCGTCCGGCGTCCGCGGCAGGTGCAGCACCAGCGCGTCCTCATCGGCGGCGAGCGCCGTCACCACGTCCTGGGCGTCGCGGGCCTCGGTCTCCTCGTCCGGGCCGGGCGCGAACGCGGCGCGGAAGCCATCGGGATGTGACCACACGGCGTCGGCGAACGACGGCTCGGCGGCGAGCGGCGCGAGCTGCGCGATCGACCTGGCCTCGTCGCCGGCGCCGAGCGCCGCCGTGAGATCGCCGAAGCACAGGTCGAGGTCGACGATCGCGGTCTGCGCACCCGTCGTGCGAGCGCCGCCGCAAGATGCGTGGCGACGAACGTGGCCCCGACGCCGCCGCGCGGGCCGTGCACGGCGACCACCCGAGCCCGCCGTTCCCGCGCGGCGGGGAGCGTGCGTGCGGCGGCGGCCGCGCCCGCGAGGGCCTCGCGCTCGGTCGGCCAGAGGTAGTAGCCACGCGCGCCCGAGGCGATCGCCGCGCGCAACGACGCGACCGACTCGCGCGTCTCGAGCGCCAGCAGGGAGCTGCCGTCGAGCTGTGCGCCGGCCGCCACCGAGGGCTGCGCGACCACGGCATCGGGCTCGAGCTGGCGGACGGCCTCGGCGAGCTGCCGAGCGTCGCCGGCCGTCCCCACCACGCGGGTCCGTCCGGTGCGGTCGAGGAAGTGCATCACCTCCTCGGCCACGTCGTGCTCCTCCAGCCCGAGGACCACCCGCGCCACGTCGTCCATCTGCGCTCCCCCGTTCGCCCGTGCGCATCTCGCGCGACAGAAGGAGGAGGAGCGGCGACGATAGCGTCCGCCGCCGACACGAGCCCGGACGCGAGGCGGGGACGGAGCTCGTCTCGTTCGACGACCTCCGCCCCCGGGCGGCCTTCCCTCGCAGATGGTTCGATCAGCCCTGGATTCAGGCGTCCTCATCCATCGAGGCCGGTCTCGAGCAGGGACTTGAGGTCGCTCAGCATCCAGGCCCAGCCGCCGCCGGCGCCCGCTCCTCCTGCTCGCCGGCGATCAGCGAGGCGACCTTGGGCGCGCCCTCGAGCTCATGGATCAGCGTCACCTTCGAGACGCCGCCCGGGCCCCTCCGCGATCTCGTAGGTGAGCCGCGTGAACCCCTCCGCGCGGTATCGGCGTCCATCAACATCCGCCAGGTCTGGACGAGCTTGTGAGGGGGATCGGCCTCGATGACCTCTCCGTCGACGCATGACGTCGGGGACCTCGACAGCCCATCATGGCGGCGGCGGCATGCATCGCTTCGGTCGTCGGCACGCGGTACACGCCTCCGGGACGAAGGTCGATCTCGACCCGGCCCCCGAAGCCGTAGCGTTCGCTCCACTCCGGCTTCGTGATCGCGTCCCAGATCGCCTGGGGCGTGGCCTTGATGTACACGCGGTAGACCTGGGTGGTCACGGTCGATGCGGTCGTCGTGCTCATGCCGTCTCATCCCCTTCCAGCTCGTGCTTCAGGTCGGCGAGCGCCGACACCCGGCGCTCGGTGTACTTGTCGATCCACCGGTCGTGGATCAGCCGGATCGGCACCGGGTTCAGGAAGTGCAGCTTCTCCCGCCCCGATCGGCGTGCGACGACGAGGCCGGCGTCCTCCAGGACGCGCAGGTGCTTCATCACGCCGAACCGAGTCATCTCCAGCCCGGCCTCCAGGTCCGTCAGCGTGCGGCCGTCACGCGCGAAGAGCCGGTCGAGCAGGAAGCGACGCGTGGGATCGGCGAGCGCCTTGAACACACGGTCATCGTCGTTCACGGTTGGCAGGATATGTGACCGAATGGTCACCTGTCAAGACGGCCGACCTCCGCTGGTCAGAACGGGAGTCCGGGAGCTGGTCATCAAGTTTTGTCCCCCGAAATGCCGATAGCTCGAACAACCTAGTCAACGGTCACTCCGGAGTCCCCACGAGCCTCCGGGCCACCACCCGCGAGCGGGACCGAAGACGCGACACGGCTGGGAGGTTGGGATGAGGGGCATCACACGGTTGGCGCTGCCGGCGATCCTGGCGGCGGGCGTCACGATGACGGTTGCAGGACCGGCCATGGCGGCGGTCCCCACGAACGACGACTTCGCGAACGCCACGGTGATCTCCGCGACGCCGTTCACGGACGCGGTCAACACCGCGGACGCGACGTCCCAGGCGACGGACTCGACCGGCTGCGGCGGCAGCCACTCCGTCTGGTACGCCTACACGGCGTCGCACAACGGCACGCTCACGTTCGACACGTCCGGCAGCTCCTTCGACACCCTGCTGTCCGCCTACACCGGGACCGAGGGATCGCTGACGCTGGTCGCCTGCAACGACGACGCGAACAACACGCTCCAGTCGCAGGTCAGCTTCGACGTCACGTCGGGCACGACCTACCACTTCATGGTCGGGGGATGCTGCCGTCCGGAGGACGGAGTGTCGGGTGACGTCGTCGTCCACGCCGACGTGCCCGGCCCTCCGTTCTCGTTCGACGTGTCGCTTCACCGCTGGCTCGGCCAACCCCAGGACGCATGAGGTCACGCTCCACGGCACGGTCGGGTGCACCTCGGCCGGGGCTCGTCGACGTCGCCGGCACGCTGGAGCAGCGGAAGCCCGACGGGTCCTTCTCCGTCGAGGTCGCCTGCACGCCGGACTCGACGGACTTCGCCGCGCCCGTGACCACCGTCGCCGGCGCGTTCATGCCCGGGCGGGCCACGGTCACCAGCCGTCACCGGCTGGGGCTGCGGGACGAACGGGCTGCGACTCGCGGGTCGCTCGTCGGGAGCGAGGGCACGGCGGTCAAGCTCCACCCATAGATCCTGGGATACCCGGCAGCCGTTCGCCGGGCGAGGGGAAGAACGGACAGGGCCGGTCCTCGGACCGGCCCTGCTGCTGCCCGGGTTCGCGCGTGTCGCAGGCGGCTGATTGACTGGAGGTTCCACCGCACGAGAGGGGCCGCCACATGAGTCCGATCCCCGCACGGCTGGGCCTGGTCACGCTCGGCGTCGCCGACCTCGCGCGTTCCATCGCGTTCTACGAGGCGCTCGGCTGGGATCGTGCCGCATCGTCCATCGACGGCGTCATCTGTTGGTTCCACACCGCCGACACGAACCTCGGGCTGTTCCCGCGCGAGGAGCTCGCCGCCGACGCCGGCCTGCCCGACGAGCCTCTGCAGCGGTACCCGGGCTTCACGCTCGCCATCAACGTCGAGACCGAGGACCAGGTGGACGCGGCTCTGCAGGCCGCCGTCGAGGCCGGCGCCACGCTCGTGAAGCCGGCCACGCGCGCCGACTGGGGCGGGCTGTCGGGCTACTTCGCCGACCCCGACGGGTTCCTGTGGGAGATCGCGTGGAACCCGGGGTTCCCGATCGGCGAGGACGGCCGCGTGCACATCCCCTAGCCGTGCAGCGAGCTGATCTCGAACAGGTGGCCGTCGGGATCGCGGAAGAAGGCGCGGACCTCGTAGCCGTTGTCGACGGGCTCGTGCAGGAAGCTCGCGCCGCGGCCGGAGAGCTCCTCGTACGCCGCCCGGCAGTCCGGCACCCGGAAGATCAGCTCGGCGCTCACGCGGTCGGGGTCCTCGGGCGGCGCGAACGTCACGGTCGGCTTGTCCTCGGTCGGTCCCCCGCCGGTCACGACGAGCAGCCACGACCCCACGATCTTCAGCACCAGCGACGTGCCGCCGTACTCGCCCTCGAGGGTCGCGCCCAGCACGTCCACGTACCAGTCGCGTGCGACCTCGATGTCGCGCACGACCAGGAGCCGCGTGAGCTCCATCTCGTCGGTCGGGAACGTTTCGCCCGGTGAGTCCTCGTTCTGCATCCCTCGAAGCCTATCTTTCGACGGTCGAGGGTTGTAGCATCGCGCAATCCATCGACGAAAGGTCGTATGCCGATCGCAGGGTCGATCCGCAACCGACGGAGCGTCTCCTCGACGAGTGTCATGGTGGTCTCGAGCGATCGACACCTGCGCAACTGCGACGGCCGATCTGTCTCGCTGTAGCGCTGCGCATCGGCGAGCTCGTTGCGGTGATCCTCTCGGGCTTACGCCGTCACCAGCGCCGGCGGGAGTCTGGCGGCTCCATGCTCATTCGCCGGTGGCACCGTGATCGATCACCTGTCCTCCGGGCGTGAGCGCGACCCTCGTCGCGCTCGGGCTCGCCATCGAGTCTCAACGGCAGCTCCGTGCGACACCGCCACCGTCCTCAACACCGACCTGATCGCCGTGACCTCCCCCGACGGGTTCGAGATCGTTCACGCTCGACCTCTCCGGCGGGCCCGTTCGCTCCGGGAGCCACGCGACGAGGGCGACGGCAGCAGCGAGATCGAGATCACCGTCGACAGAGGTTCGCACATATCGATCCGTTGGGTCGGCACCAGGTCGACCACATCGCGATCGACGACTTCAAGGACAGCCGACGGTCTGACCAACGTGCCGAATCTGAACGCCGACGAGTCAGTCCGTAGACGACGACGTCAGCACGGACAGCTCGTCCGACGTACGCGCATGATCGACATGGACGCGCAGGTGACGACATGCGTCGAGATCGCCGCACTACGGAGGCGCACGTCCTCGGCGGTGACGGAGCGGACCTGTTCCGCAGCGCCGACGTCGGCGACGTCCAGGTCGACGGGGGTCGACGGCGTACGACACCGTGTCGTACGCGACGAGCACTGGATCCGATCCGCCTCGCTGAGCGACCAGACGCACTGTCGATCGTCGGGGACCCACGGTCGGCCCCTCCAGCAGCCTGACCGTCGATCGAACGGGTGAAGGACGACGCAACTGGACGACGTAGCCACGATCGGCCTGGCCGTATGCCATCGTCCACGCTCTGGCGGGCTCGCGATACGTCATCGTCGTCGACGAGTCGGGACGACCGCCGTCACGGGCGGACGCGGGTCACGACGTCATCGTCCTTCCGTCGCAGTCCACGCCCGATCAAGTCGTGATCGTCGAGCACGGCCGCGGGCGAGGCGGCGGGACGCACGCCTACTTCCGCGGCATGGAGCGGCATCGTCGGCACGCGCGGCGGACGACCTGTTCGTGGCCGGTGGACACGCACCTTCAGTGCTGGACGGAGGCGGACGGCCTCGACACCTACTCGCTGGAGAACGCTCCTCCACGGTGTTCGGGTGGATCTGCAGCACCGGCCAGGTCTCCGACGGCGACCGGCTCGAGGCGTTCGAGGCGGTGATCGGCAGCCCGTTCGCAGATCTGATCCTCGGCTCGAGCCTGATGAACATCCTCGCCGGTCGCGGTGGGAACGACGTGATCCGGGGACTCGTCTGCCGACGACCAGCTCTTCGGCGGGACGGGAACGACCGCCTGGACGGAGGGCCCGGCGTCACGACCAGTGCCAGGGCGGGCCCGGCTCCGACGCTCTCGTGAGCTGCTAGGCAAGCATCCGAAACTCGGGTCGCCGGACGTCGGAGGGCGGGCCTAGACTGCCCCGCATGGCGACCGTGACCCTGCGCGCGCCGCTGAAGGATCTCGCCGGTGGACAGACCGACATCGAGGTCCCCGGCGACACCGTCGGCGAGGTGATCAAGGCCCTCGAGGCCGAGCACCCGAAGCTGCGCGGATGGATCCTCGACGAGCAGGGCCACGTTCGGCGGCACGTGAACGTCTTCGTGAACGGCGAACGGATGGCGGAGGACGCCGGCGTCGGTCCCTCGGACCGGCTGCACGTCCTCGCCTCGATCTCGGGAGGATGACCACCATGAGCGAACTGCTGGTCGGCACGAAGAAGGGCCTGTTCACGCTCCGCGGCGAGCCGGGCGACGCCTTCGAGGTCGCCTCACGGGACTTCGCCGGCGAGGTCGTGGAGTTCGCCATGCGCGATCCGCGCACCGGGCGGACCTTCGCGAGCGTCACGCACGGCCACTACGGACCGAAGGTGTTCTTCCGTGACGGCGACGCCGGCGAGTGGAGCCAGTCCACCGGCCTCGAGTTCCCCGACGACACCGGAGCGACCCTCGAGCGGATCTGGATCGATCAAGCCCGGCGAGGCCGACGGCCTCCTGTATGCGGGCGTGGCACCTGCGGCGCTGTTCTCCTCGACCGACAACGGCGAGACCTGGGAGCTGAACCGCGCGACTGTGGAACGTGCCGACGCGCCCCGAGTGGAACCCGGGCGCCGGCGGCCTCGCGCTGCACTCGATCTGCCCGTGGCCCGGCGACCCGCAGCGGCTCGCGGTCGGCATCAGCGCCGCCGGCGTGTGGCTGAGCGAGGACGGCGGCCAGAGCTGGCGCACCGGCTACAAGGGCCTCGTGCCGCTGTACGTGCCCGAGGAATCGCAGGAGGAGACGCACGCGCTCTGCGTGCACAACATGCACCGCGCGCCGCTGCGTCCCGAGCGGCTGTTCCTGCAGTTCCACGGCAGCGTGTATCGCTCCGACGACGAGGGCGCCACGTGGAACGACATCGCGGCCGGGCTACCGTCCGGGTTCGGCTTCCCCATCGCGATCGACCCGGCCGACCCCGACGCCGCCTTCGTGATCCCGCTTGTCGGGCGACTTCGACCGCGTCACGCCCGAGGGTCACGTCGGCGTCTACCGGACGCGCGACGCCGGCGCCACCTGGGACACGCTCGACAAGGGCCTGCCCGGCTCCGACGCGTGGCTCACGATCCTGCGGCAGGCGTTCGGCACGGCCGGTGAGGGCTCGGACATGCAGCTCGCGTTCGGCGCCACGTCGGGTGCGGTGTTCGCCAGCGGCGACGCGGGCAGCACCTGGGCGGCGGCCGCCGAGTACCTGGCGCCGGTGACGTCGGTCCGGTTCGCCTAGCCCGTCGCGGCATCCCCGCAGGTCAGGGCCGTGTCAGAGGGGCGGTCCATCATGGCTCCCATGGGACAGGTGATCGACCTCGCCGAAGCACGGGCCCGCCGCCGGCCGCTCGCCGCGGCCATGGAGCGCCTGGACGGCGCCATCGGCCGGCTCGATCCCCTGGTTCGGCTCCGTGGCGACCGGCTCCCCCCGTCGGTCGCCGCCGAGCTGCTCGCCATCAGCGGCGCCGTTCGCGCCGGCAACCCGGAGCGCGCCACGCAGCTCGCCGAGCGCCTGGCCGACCGCCTCGAGCACCCCGCCGCGCTCGGCTCGTAGCCGGGCCGCGCAGGCACACTCAGGCACGGCGACGGAACTTCCTCCCGGCCTGCCCGGTCACCTAGGCTGTGACCGACAGCCGGTTGGACTGAGGGAGCCGCGTGCAGGATCCCGACCCCCGAGTGCTCGCGCGTGCCCGTGAGGGCGACCTCGCCGCGTTCGAGGACATCGTCCGCCTGTATCAGGCCGACGTGTTCCGGTTCGCGTGGCATCTCATGCGCGACCGGACGGCCGCCGAGGACGTCACGCAGGACGCCTTCATCCGCGCGTTCCGGTTCCTGCGCTCCTACCGGGGCGACTCGCCGTTCTCGAGCTGGATCATGCGCATCGTGCGCAACTGCGCGATGGACACCCTGCGCAAGCAGAAGAGCCAGATCGCGCGGCACCAGGACGAGCACCTGCGCGCCGGCAGCATCGCCGACCCGGTCGCGCGCGCCGAGCTGGATGCGGCGCTCCGCGCCATCACGCCCGACCATCGCGAGCCGTTCCTGCTCATCGAGGTGTTCGGCCTGTCCTACGCCGAGGCGGCCGACGTGCTGGGCATCCGCGTCGGCACCGTGAAGAGCCGGATGCACCGCGCGCGACAGGCGCTGTGCCGCGCCCTCGCCGACGACGAGCAGGAGGAGGCCCGGTGAACTGCGATCGCGCGCAGGCCGCCATCTCCGAGCGCATGGACGGCGAGCGCCTGCCCGGCCGCGTCACGACGGCCGTCGACGCGCACGTCGAGGGCTGCGCGAACTGCCGGACGTTCGTCGAGCGGGCCTCGCGCGTCCGGACCACCGTACGGATCCGCCCCGCCGAGCGGATCCCCGACCTCGTCGACCCGATCATGGCCGAGGTCGCGCGCAGCTCGCCGGCCGGGCGCCCGCTCCGCCGCCACCGCTCCGCCCGGCGGGCGTGGATCGTCGCGCCGACCGCCGCCGCGCTCGCGGTCGGCCTCGTCGCCGGCAGCCTCGTCGTCGGCGGGCCGTGGCGCGACCACCCCGCCAACACGTCGGCCTCCGCGGCCGAGGTCATCACCGGCGTGCGCGTCGCCGCCCGCACCGTCCAGGCGTACCACGCCGTCTACACCATCACCCAGCGGGGGCTGCCGGCGCCGGTGCCCGAGCGCACCCTCCAGGCCGAGCTGTGGTTCTCCGCACCCGGGCGCTACCGCCTCGACGTCCGCGACCGGACCCACTACCCGAGCAACGCCTGGACGCCGACCGACCTTCGCTACGTGGCGGCCGGCACCGCGCTGTACACCGAGGCGCCCACCGGGTTGTCCCGCGGGGCCGCCCGCCGACGGATGTCCGCCCACCCAGAGCAACCGCTTCCCGTACTCGACGGCGGCGCCGGCGGTCGCCGACCTCGTCGTCCCGCTCGACGTGCTGGTGAGCCCTCGGGGCCTCACCGTCGAGCGCACGGGCGTCGTGCTGGGACGTCCGGCCGTGCTCGTCGAGACCACCTTCGCGCGCGCCGCGCCGATGTTCCCGTTCCTGCAGATGGGTGGCGACTGGCGGCCCTTCTTCCCCGAGGACCGCGTGGAGCTCTGGGTGGACGCCGCCGACTGGTCGCCGCTGCGGTGGACCGTCTTCCCGGCCGACGACCCCGCCCGCGCCGACTGGGAGCTGCGCTTCGGCCTGCCGCCCGAACCCACCGACACCGCGATCATCGACGTGACGGCGACGGAGACCGACCACGGCACGCCGACGCGCCGGCGGTTCGCCGCGGCGCATCCGGCGCGGCAGGTGCCGGTGAGCCAGCTGGCCGACAGGGCCGGCTTCCAACCGGTCACACCGACCGCCACCGAGGACCTGCGGCTCACCTCCTCCGCGGCCCCGCGCGTCGACGGCGGCGGCAACCAGAGCCAGCTCACGTACTCGAACGGGCTCACGTACCTGCGCGTCGTGGAGCAACCGCGATGGGACGGCGAGCGGGCTCTTCGGCCCCGTCGGCGAGGACGCAGAACGTGTCGACCTGGGCGGCGGCATCGTGTACTACGAGCCCGCCGGCACGAAGCAGGGGCGCCGCCTCGCGATCCACACCGACGACACCAACATCTACCTGGAGACGAACCTGTCGCGCGATGAGCTGCTGGCGGTGGCGGCCTCGCTGCCGCTCAGCGGGCGGCCGATCCCGGCCTCGTGGAGCGTCGAGCGCACCCACCGCGAAACGACCGAACGCCTCACCCTCGAGGAGGCGCAGGCTCGGGCATCGTTCACGTTCGACGTCTCCCCCGCCGTTCCCCGGCGGGTACGTCCTCGCGAGCGTCGAGCGCACCGTCGTGCGCGGCACCGACGGCATCACGCTCATGCTGCGCCAGCAGGACTCCGACCTGGGCGCCGGGCCGATCCGGATCCACCTCGAGGCGGCGGACGCCCTTCCCCCGGCCGCCGCCACCGGGCAGGAGACCGTCGCCCTCGGCGCCGCCGACGCGCGATGGACGCCGTCGAAGGGTCACCTGGAGTGGATCGCCGACGGCGTGGTCCGCTCGATCGACGGGCCCGGCCTCGACCTGGAGACCCTGACGGCCGTGGGCGCCGCGGTCGAGGCCTCGGCGTGAGGGCGAGCTCGAGCCTGCGCGCGGCCGCCGGGCTCGTCGTCGGCCTCGTCGCCGGAGCCGCCATCACGATCGCGGTGCAGGGGGGCGCCGTCGAGCCGAACCGTCCGAACACCGGCGAGGGCCCGGCCACCGAGCGCATCGTCCCGGAGCGCCCGGACACGTTCCTCGCCTGGACGCCGAACGGCCTGCCGGCCGACTTCGGCGAACGCGCCGCCGCCCTGCCGGAGATCGCGAACCTCACGGTCGTCGCCGAGGACAACACCTGGCTCGTGCGGTCGACGACGGCGTCCGGCGAGGTGGCCGACCGGCCGACGGCTCCGTTCATGATCCCGATCGACGCGGCCGCCGTCGATCCGCAGACCTTCGGCGAGTTCCTGCCGCCGGCCGACCGCGACGTGACGGCCGCGCTCGCGCGCGGCGAGGGCGTGTTGGGTTCGACCTCCGCCGAGCTGCGCGGACTGGGGCCGGGAGCGACGCTCACCTTCGACACGGGGGCGAAGATCCGCATCGCCGCCGTGCTGCCCGACGAGCTGGTCGGCGCCGCCGAGCTGATGGTCTCGCGGCAGGCGGGCGTGGCCATCGGGGTCGACACCGACCGCTACGTGCTGCTGCGGCCCTCCGCGACGCACCTTCCCACCTCCGCGAGGCTCACGCACCTGCTGCGGCCGCTGCTACCCGCCTCGATCGACCCGGTCGACCGGAAGGTGCAGGTGCGCGCGCCCGGCGAGACCCCGTACATGCGGCAGGGCGACGCGGTGCTGCCGCCCGTGCTGCTGAAGTCGTTGTTCGGCGAATTCGCCGCCCGGCCGGTGCCGGCAAGCCCGGGCTTCCTGCAGGTCGATCCGCGATGGGTGCAGGAGCACATCGTCACCGTCACGCTGCCGGTCCTCGGCCGGGTCACCTGCAACCGCGCGCTGATCCCGCAGCTCCGGGGCGCGATGCAGGAGCTCCAGGACGCGGGCCTGTCGAGGCTGATCCATTCGTACCTGGGCTGCTACGTCCCGCGCTTCGTGAACCGGATCCCGACGGCCGGCATCAGCCACCACACGTGGGGCGTGGCGTTCGACTGCAACATCGACGGCAACGGGTTCGGCCAGCCGCCTCATCAGGATCCGCGGCTGGTCGAGCTCCTGCAGCGCTGGGGGTTCACGTGGGGCGGCGACTTCGTGGTGCCCGACGGCAACCACTTCGAGTACCGCCGGCCGGCGGCCCCGGCCGCGTAGCCCGTCGCCGGCACGTACCTTGGCCCGGACATGACGGAGGGAGCAGGTAGCAGGCGCTGTCTGCACGTGCTCGGGAGCCGGGCGGCGATCCGCCCCCGGGTCCTGAGCATGCCTCCCGCGGCATGACGCGCGTGGGTTCTGCTCCCCCCGTGGTCGCTCGAAGACGACCTTCTGCGAACCTACACCCCGGCCCGAGGGCCGCGCAAACCCGCCGTCACCCGGCCGCGCGACCGGCCAGCCGCGACCGGATCACGACCCAGCCGAAGATCGCCGCGATGGCGACGACCGCGGCCACGGCCGCGACGGCGGCGATCGACGAGCGCGGCGAGGTGCCGCCGAACCGCGAGCGCAGCCGCACGGGCCGCCGGAAGTCGCGCACCTGCCACTGATGCTCCTCGGCGTGTCGCCGGAGCTCGCGGTCGGGGTTCACCGCGACCGGGTTGCCGACCGCCGACAACATCGGGATGTCCGTGGTGGAGTCCGAGTACGCGTACGAGCCGGCGAGGTCGATGCCGACGCGCTCGGCGATCTCGCGCATGGCCTCCGCCTTGGACTCACCGTACGAGTAGAACGCGAGGTCGCCGGTGTACTTCCCGTCGGTGCCGACCTGCGCGCGGGTGGCGATGACGCCGGCGACGCCGAAGTGGCGTGCGAGCGGGCGCACGATCTCCTCCGGCGAGCTCGACACGATGTAGATGGCGCGGCCCTCGCTGCGATGCAGCTCGATCAGGTCGAGCGCCTCCTGGTACACGTACGGGTCGATCACCTCGAGGATCACGTCCTCGACCAGGCGCTCGACGGCCGAGCGCTCCCAGCCCTTCGTGAGCGCCAGCATGCCCTCCTTCAGGCGCTGCATCTTCCGCTCGTCGGCGCCGACGAGCAGGTACACGAGCTGCGCGTACGCGCCGCGCATCAGCTGTCCGCGGCTCACCATGCCGGCGCGGTACATGGGCCGCGACAGGGCGAGCGACGACGACCGCGAGACGATCGTCTTGTCGAGGTCGAAGAAGGCCGCTTCCATCGGTGCTCCCATCGTAGAACGTCGGCCGGACACGCCGCCGCCCTGAGCCCTATCGCCGCACCTTCGCGAGGCTCGAGCGGAACCGCCCCAGCCAGGCGAGCTCCGCCTTCGCGAGGCCCTCCTGGCGGTCCAGCATCGCGTTGGCGACCAGCCGGCCGGCGCCGCGATCGGCCGAGGTCCGCGCACGCTCGGTCTTGATCGCGTCGAGCAGATCGCGCACGGCGAGATCGCGGGCGTCGATCGCGCGGCGCGCCTCCGTCGCCGGCAGCAGGTGCGCGAATCCCAGCGAGAGGCCGGCGTCCGTCTCGTACGGGGAGAGGTCGGCCGCTCGCTCGGCCAGGCCCGCGCGGAGCCGGTCGCGGCCGGTCTTCGTGATGCGGAACACACGGCGATCCGGACCCTCGTCGCCCTCCTGCGCGCGGCCGGTCACCAGGCCGGCGGATTCCATGCGCCGCAGCGCCTGGTACACCGAGGCCTTGCCGACCTCGGCCCAGAACCCCATGCTCCGCGCGCGGAACCGCTCGAGGACGCCGTAGCCGTACAGCGGCTCCTCGGCGAGCAGCCCGAGCACCACGACCTCGACCTTCGACACCGGCATCGCGACTCCTTCGCTCTCACTCGCTCTCGGCACTAGTCCGTGACGGACTAGTGGAGTCTAGCGCATCGGCGCGCGCGCCCGGACACGGGTACCCTCGCCCGATGGGTGCGCCGAGACGATGCGAGTGGGCGTCGCCGGGCGACGCGCGCATGCTCGCGTACCACGACGAGGAGTGGGGCGTGCCGGCGCACGACGACCGCCACCTGTTCGAGATGCTCACGCTCGAGGGCGCCCAGGCCGGTCTGTCGTGGAAGACGATCCTCGACAAGCGCGAGGGCTACCGCCGCGCGTTCGCGGGCTTCGACCCCGTGAAGGTGGCGGCGTTCCGCCCGCGCGAAGGTCGAGCGGCTGCTCGCCGATCCCGGCATCGTGCGCAACCGGCTGAAGGTCGGCCTCGACGGTGGCGAACGCCCGCGCCGTGCTCGCCGTGCAGGCCGAGCTCGGCTCGCTCGACGCGTACCTGTGGTCGTTCGTGGGTGGGCGGCCGATCGTGCACGGGCGCCGTTCGCTCGCCGACCTGCCGGCCGAGACCGACGAGTCGCGCGCGATGTCGAAGGACCTGAAGCGCCGCGGGTTCCGTTTCGTCGGGCCGACCGTCTGCTACGCGTTCATGCAGGCGACCGGCATGGTCAACGACCACGTGCCGCTCGTGCTTCCGGTACGCGGAGCTGCGCGGAGCTGAGTGATCGTCGAACACGGAGGAGCCCGGGCCTCGGGGCCCGGGCTCCACAGCGCTCCGGCAGGTGTCAGATCGACGCCCGGCCCACGCAGACCTCGCCGGTGCTCAGGTTCGCGGCGCGGACGCGGAAGGCGTCGGTGCCGGAGCCGTCGTTGGCGAGCTTGCGGACCTCGAACGAGCCGCTCGGCGCCGTCGTGGTCGCGCGTGCGGTCGCGAACAACGTCCCGTTGCGGAAGAAGCGCACCCGCCACGTGTCGCCGACGACGTTCTGGTCGACCTCGAACTCGACCTCGATGCGGCCGTCCTCGGGCGAGAGCTTCAGCTTCCAGTCGCTGGCGCCGCTGCACGAGCCGGTGCGGATCACGTCGCCGGATCCGGCCTGCGCGGCCGGCGCCGACATCGCGAGCGGTGCGGCTGCGAGCAGCCCCGCCACCGCCAACCTGATGATCGTTCGCATGGTGCCCTCCTTGCTCCGTGGCCCCGTGGGACCCCTCTCTATCGGACACGCACCATGCTGCCCGTGCACGGGTTAGCGGCCGGTAAAGCGACGGGGAGGGCCGGGTGAAGCTTCGCCGGTATGCTCGGCGGCGGAGGCGTCAGGGTTCCTGGTGGGCCCCGCGGTCTTCAACACCGTAGTGGGGGCGCGAGCTCCCAGGCGGGTTCGATTCCCGTCCGCCTCCGCCACGCCGTACCAGCGGAACGTTGGAGAAAGGGCACACCGGAACGAACCTCGATCTGCGGACAACTCGCCTTCTTGTAGCTACCCACTCGCCATGCCGAGCTCGGCCGCCGACGCCTCGAGGTAGTCGGTCAGCTCCGAGGGTGGCTGAGCGCGGGTGTGTGTCCGCTGTCGATCTCGTCAGGCGTGATGGCCAGGCGCTCGCGGGCGACGCGGCGAAGGAAGTGCGCGGGGAGCAGGCGGTCGTTCCGACAGAGCAGGACTCGTGTGGGGATGTCCGGCCATCCCGTGAGCGGCGACGGCTCTCCCAGGCGGGTCTCCGACTGCCTCCTTCCTCGCTTCAGAGCCTCGGACGCCAGCTCCGGGGGAACGTCCTGATAGAAGAGGGCGACCGCGTCGTCGTAGTGCTCCCGCACCTCGTCGTCGTACCCGGTGTCCTTCCAGTAGTCCGCGGGAGCCTCCCCCGGGACGGGGATCATGGGCGCGACCAGCACGAGCAGCTTCACCGGCACCCGCTCGGCGACGAGCGGGGCCGTGAAGCCTCCGAGCGACTGCGCGACCACGACCCGATCGGTTCGCTCACCGATCGCCTCGATCACCGTGTCCGCGTACTCGGAGATGCCGGCGGAGTCGTCGTCGCACGGGAGATCGGGCGCCACGACGTCGTGGCCCCGCTCACGCAGTGCAGCCTCCACTACGTGCCAGTACCAACCGACATCGCCGGCGCCGTGGATCAACGCGAACGTCGCCATCGTCGGCCTCCCCTCATGGACATGAACGCCAGCGGATACCTCTACCCAGCTGCCGGGTCACCACTCGTTCCGTTCATGCCCTCGCAGTACAGTGCCGCGACGGGCCGGTCGTGGCCCATGAGGAGCGCGCCCGGATGGAGACGAGGAAGCGAGAGGTCGTCGTGGTCGGCGGCGGTCACAACGGCCTCGCGTGCGCCGCGTACCTCGCCCGCGCGGGGGTCGACGTCCTCGTGCTGGAGCGGCGCGACGTCCTGGGCGGGGCCGCCGCCACCGAGGAACCGTGGCCCGGCTACCGGGTCTCCTCGGCCTCGTACGTCGTCAGCCTCATGGAACCCAGGATCGTCAGGGAGCTGCAGCTCGAGCGGTTCGGCTACCGGGTCTCGCTCATCGCGCCCGACTACTTCGCGCCCTTCCCCGACGGCAGCTCGCTGACGCTCTGGGGCGACCTTCGACGGGACGCGGCGAACATCGCGAGGTTCTCGAGGCGCGACGCCGACGCCTTCGTCGAGTTCGATCGGTATTTCGCGCGGATCGCACCGCTGCTGAAGGAGATGCTCTTCGTCGTCCCGCCGAACCTGAGCCTGCGCGACCTTCCCCGATGGCTCGCGCTCGCGGGAAGGTTCCGACGCTGGACGGGCGGGGACATCGCCGAGCTCGTGCGGCTCTTCTCGATCAGCGCCGCCGACCTGCTCGACGAGTGGTTCGAGGACGAACGCGTGAAGGGAGCCCTCGCGACCCAGGCGGTGATCGGCGCGTGGTCCGGGCCGATGAGCCCCGGCTCCGCGTACGTGCTCGTGCACCACTGGGTCGGCGAGGTCGACGGGCAGGCCGGCGCGTGGGGATGGGTCCACGGCGGTATGGGCGGCGTGAGCGCGGCCCTCGCGGCGTCCGCGCAGGCCGCCGGCGCCGAGATCGTCTCCGACCGGCCCGTGCGGCGCGTCGTCGTCGAGGGCGGCCGCGCCGTCGGCGTGGAGCTGGAGGACGGATCGGTCATCCGAGCGAACCGCGTCGTCTCGAACGCCCATCCCGTCACGACGTACCTCGACCTCGTGGGCGAGGAGCATCTGTCCGACGACGTCGTGCGGGCCGTCAGGCGGTACCGGACCCGGTCCGGCTCGGTGAAGGTGAACGTGGCGCTCGGCGAGCTGCCGCGGTTCCCGTCCTGGGACCAGGAGGGCGACGTCCACCGCGGCCTCGTCGCGGTGTCGCCCTCGATCGACTACCTCGAGCGCGCGTGGGACGACGCGAAGTACGGCCGGACCTCGGAGCATCCCTACGTCGGAGGCCGTGTTCCCGACCGCGCACGAGGCCGGCATCGCGCCCGAGGGGAAGCACATCATGCTCGCCTTCACGCAGTTCGGCCCCTACGAGCTGAAGGACGGTTCGTGGGAGACGGAGCGGGAGGCGTACGGCCGTCGCGTGATCGAGACCCTCGGGGCGTTCTCCCCGAACCTCGAGGCCGCCGTCGAACACATGGAGGTGCTGGCGCCGCCCGACATCGAGGAGCGGTTCGGGCTGATCGGCGGCAACATCTTCCAGGGCGAGATGACGGTCGACCAGATGTTCTCGTTCCGGCCGATCCCCGGCTTCGGCGACTACCGCACACCGATCGACGGCCTGTACCTGTGCGGCGCCGGCACGCACCCCGGCGGCGGCGTCAGCGCAGTCAACGGGAAGAACGCCTCCACCGTCGTGCTGAAGGAGCTCCGTCGCGACCGCGTCGTCGCGAAGCTGAAGGCTCCCCGACGCGCCACGTAGGGCACGGCGGTTTGGATCCGGCGCTCGTCGGGAAGGTTCCGATCCCGGATGAACTGGGAGGGCCGGTGAAGCTCTGGGTGTTCGTCTCGTGTCCGCGATGTGGCTTCCACGGCTGCGCGGGGCCCGTCGGCGACGTGATCTGTCCGCGATGTGGTCATCGCTCCACCGACCCGGCCGTCGCGCCCGCCGCCGCGGGCTCGCCCGCGAGATAGGGTTCGGGTCCATGGATCACCGACTGCAGGAGATCGCCGACCGCGTGGATGCCACGTCCGACGAGGTGCTCGAGTTCCTCGATTCGCCGGCGGGACGCCGGCTGCGCTGGGTGCTGGCGACCGGCCTGATCATCTCGGTGCCGCTCGTGCTGCGGATCCCCGGCCTGCGAGCGTCCCCGATCGGCCGGCTGCTCACGGTCACCGGCGCCGCCACGATGGTGGTGAAGCTCGCCGAGGCGATCCGCGACTGGGAGCGAACCCTGCCGGAACAGCAGGTGATCGACGTCGCGCGTGTGACGTAGGCGCACCCGTGGGTCCGCTCGGCCGCCGTGTGCGACCATCGGGGGGTGAGCGTGCAACCCCTGAGGCGAGCCTCGGATGACGACCGGCCCTTCGCCGTCATCGACATCGGCTCCAACTCCGGGCGCATGATCGTCTTCCGCCTCCAGGAGGGCGGCCATCTCGACGTCCTCGAGGACGCGCGCGCGCCGCTCCGCCTGGCGCGCGCGCTGCGCGGCACCGACGAGCTCGGCGAGGACGCGATCGAGCGCACGCTCGAGGCACTGCGGGACTTCCGGGCCGTCGCCGAGGGCGCCGGTGCCGCCACGATCACGGCGGTGGCGACGTCGGCCGTGCGCGACGCCGCCGACGGCGGACAGCTGCTCGCCCGCGCCGCCGACATCGGCATCCCGCTCCAGGTGATCGACGGCGATGCCGAGGCCCGGCTCGGCTTCCTCGGCGCCGTGCACGACCTGCCGGTGGCGAGCGGCCTCACGATGGACGTCGGCGGCGGCTCGACCGAGTTCTCGCTGTTCCGGGACCGGCACCTCGTGCACTCGTGGACGGTGGGCCTCGGCTCCCTGCGGGTGAGCGACCAGCACCTGCCCGGCGACCCGCCGACGGACAAGGAGCTCAAGCGCGCACGCCATGAGATCTCGGCCGTCCTCACAGCGGCGCGGCCTCCCCACCCTGGGCGCCGACGAGACCCTGGTGGGTATCGGCGGCACGATCCGCAACCTGGCGAAGATCGAGATGCGCCGCAGCGAGTACCCGCTGCCGCTGCTGCACGGATTCGTCCTCACCCACGCGAGGCTGCGCGAGATGAGCGAGGACCTCGCGGCCCGCAAGATGTCGCGCCGCGCGCGCATCACGGGCCTCAACCCCGACCGCGCCGACACGATCGTCGGCGGCGCGCTGATCGTCCAGGGCGTCCTCGACCACGTGGGCGCCGCCGAGGTGATGGTGTCGAGCCGAGGCCTGCGGGAGGGCCTCGCGCTGGACCGGTTCGGCGGCGAGATCCCGCCGGCGTGGTGGGTGCGCACGATCTCGGTGGCGACGCTGGCCTCGAGGTTCACCACCTGGTCGGCCGCCGCCGGCAGCCGCCGCGCGCAGCTCGCCGCCATCCTGCACGAGGCCACGGACCCCGAGTCCCCCGACGGCGTCCGCGAGATGCTCGGCCACGCCGCCACCGTCCTCGACATCGGCAGGGCGATCGACTACTACGACCGCTTCCAGCATGCGGCGATGATCGTGACCTCGGCGGACCTCGCCGGGTTCTCCCATGCGGATCTGGGACTCCTCACGGCGATCCTCCGACAGGCGGACGACGACATCCGCCTGGGACCGTACGGGCGGCTCGTCGAGGCCGACCGGCGAACGGCCGTGCTGCGGGCCGCGACCACGCTGGCGCTCGCCGACGAGCTCAACCGGCGGATGCACCCCGATGTGGCGCCGATCCTGTCGTGCACCCTGCGGCCCAAGGGGTTCGAGGTCATCGCTCCGGTCCCTGCAGGCTGGCGCCCTCGCGGCGTCGCACAGCGGTTCCGGCGCGTCTTCGGCCACCCCCTGATCGTCGTGCCGGCGGAGACCGCCGACGGAACGGTCGCCCCCGTCTGACGCGGCGGGCTAGGATGGCCCCTCACCGGACCGAGGGGGCACCAGCCGACGTGGACGTCTTCATCTCGATCGACATGGAAGGGGTCGCCGGCGTGACGACCCTCCGCCAGACCTACCGCGGCACCGACGACTACGTCTGGGCACGTGAGCTCATGACCGAGGAGGCGAACGCGGCCATCGCCGGCGCGTTCGACGCCGGCATCGACCGCATCGTGGTGTCGGACTCCCACGGCGACATGGGGAACCTGCTGCCGCACAAGCTCGACCAGCGCGCCGAGCTCGCGCAGGGAACACCGAAGGTCCCCTACAGCATGATGTCGGGCATCGAGGCCGGATTCCTGTGCGCCCTGTTCCTCGGGTACCACGCCGGCGCCGGCACACAGGGCGCGATCCTGGACCACACGTACACGGGGTTCATCATCGACGTGCGCGTGAACGGGGAGAGCTGGAACGAGACGCACCTGAACGCGGCCCTCGCCGGCACGTTCGGCGTGCCGGTGGCACTCGTCGTGGGCGACCGCGCCTGCTGCGAACAGGCCGCCGCCAAGTTGGAGGGCGTCCGCACCCTCTCGGTGAAGGAGGGATACGGCTCCACGTCCGGCCGGTCGCAGTCGCCCGAGCTGGCGCGCACGCTGATCCGTGCTGCGTCGCAGGAGGCGATCCGCCAGGCCGGCGACCTCCGCCCGTTCCAGCCGCGACCGCCGTACACCCTCGAGGTCGACGTGCTGAACACGCGGATCGCCGACGTGGCCTGCCTGCAGCTGCGGACCGAACGACCGGCGCCGAGGACCCTCCGCCTGGAGACCGACGACGTACGCGAGATGTATCAGGTGCTGCTGTCGTGGATGACCCTGGGGAACACCGTGGCGCCCGGTTACCGGATCGAGTAGCGCCGTGGCGCTCGTCAACGTCATCGCGGATCTCGGCGGCTCGTTCGAATACCTGATCCGCGCGGGGCCCCGGGCCCGGATCGGCATGGCGAGGGGTCGCGGCTCCGCCACCGGATCCACCGGGCCCGCCTTCGCATGGATCGCGGTCGAGGGCGGCGAGGGCGAGATCGCCGCCGGCGCCCTCCGCGTCGAGGTCGGCGGCCGCGAGGACGTGTTCGACGGGCCCGGCTGGTCGGTCCTGGTGGGGCCGAAGACCCGGTTCGCGATCCGGGGCAACCTCCGGTACACGATCGCCGGACGATCGTGGGGGACCGACATCGAGCCCCGGGCTCTGCCGCCCGACGAGGTCCAGGAGGGCACCGGCGACGACGGGCGGGCGATCCGGACCTACGTGCAGGAGGGCCCGTTGGTGTGCGGCGAGACCCTGCACCAGCCCGGCGGGTGGGCCTCGTGGCCACCCCACACGCACGACCACGAGGCCGTGTTCCTGTACCGCCTCTCCGACCCGCACGGCTTCGCGATCCAGGTCCTGGAGAACCGGGAGGGCGGTCGGCGCGCCGAGGTCGTCACCGACGGCGAGGTCCGCCGGATCCGCAGTGGCCCGCACCCGATCGTGACCTCGCCCGCCGGCGAGGCCGTGACCGTGTGGGTGTTGGCCGGTGCCACCGAGGAGTTCTCCTCGGAGCCCGACGACCGCTACCGCTGAGCCGGGAGGTCGTGCACCGCGACGACCGGTCCCTCGCTACACGAACCCGTAGTGGAGCGCCTGCATCGTCTCCATCGACAGTCGCAGGTGCTCGCCGCCGCCGGGCTCGGTCCCGATGTTCTCGAGCGCCCGGAGCGCGGCGCCGACCACCGGCGGGACCTCGAGGCGGACCGGGAAGGCGGACGGCGCCGACCGGCGCAGCTCCTTCTTCAGCGCCTGCTCGAGGGTGCGGCACCCGGAGCGCAGCACGCCGCCGGCCATGACGACCTCGAAGCTCGCCTCCTGCATGTCGAGCTTGCGCGCGACGAGACCGGCGTTCGCGCCGAGCGTGGTGCCGGCCCGCTCGGCGATCGCGCGCGCGGCGGCGTCGCCCTCGTCGGCGGCCTCCAGCACGAGGCTCGCGAGATGCGGCAGCGGCGGCTGGGTACGACTCGAATGCTCGAGCAGGTCCTCGGCGCTCGAGCGTCCGAGCGCGTTCATGTACGCGGCCGTCAGGGCCGTGGGCGGACCCAGGCCGGTGAACGCCTCGGCGACGGCGCGCAGGCCCTCGTCGGCGATCTCCGTCGAACCGCCCCAGTCGCCGTAGAGCGGTCCGAGGCCGAGCGTGCGGAACTCCTCGCCCGCCTGATTGCGACCCGCCACCACCGAGCCGGTGCCGGCGATCATCGCGATGCCCCACGGGTGGTTCGCGCCGGCGCGCAGGGCGACGAACGCGTCGTTCACGATCTCCTGCTTGCCGCCGAGGTTCAGGGAGGCCGGGATCGTCGCGAGCCGCGTGAGGTCGGAGGGCCAATCGTTGCCGGCGAGCCCGAACACGCTGGCGTCGAGGGCCTCGGGCTCGATCTCGGCGGCCTGCAACGCCTCCAGCACCACCGCGCGGATCGACTGGGCGGCGCCCTCCATGCCGACGTCCTCCCAGTTCGAGGCGCCGCCGGTCGCCGCGCCGAGCAGACCGCCCTCGTCGTCGGCGATCACCACGTGGGTCTTCGTGCCACCCCCGTCCAGTCCCAGGACGGTCGTCACGTCCGTGCGTCCTCGCGCGCCGAGGCGTACGCGCGCTCGACGACCTCGATGACGACGCGCCCGTCCTCGCCCGAGGGCCGCGGCGGCCGGCCCTCGGCGATCGCGTCCAGGAACTCGGCCACCTGCGCCGAGTACATCGGCTGCGAGCCGTGCTCGTAGCCCTCGCCGGGGTCCTCGGGCGGCCAGATCCGCGTGTACCCGCCGGTGCCGTAGATCTCGGTGTCGGCCTCGAGGCCGCCCGCGTGGGGCTGCCACCACCCCGACTCCACGATCGAGTTCGTACCGTTCGACCAGCCGATCAGCAGGATGTCGTCGTCGTCGACGGTGTACCGGCCCTGGGCGTACCGCGTGCCGATGGCCGCGCACACGCGCGCCGGCTCCGGGTCGCCGAGGAGGAAGCGTGCGGTGTCGATCGCGTGCACGCCCATGTCGGGCAGCGCGCCGCCGCCCGCCAGGTCGGGGTCGGTGAACCAGCCCTCGGGGCCCCAGTTCGCGTGCACGCCGTACCCGCGGGTCTTCACGACCTCGCCCAGGTCGCCGGCGGCGATCCGGTCGCGCAGGGCGATCACCTCGCTGCGGAACCGCCAGCAGTGGGCGACCATCAGCGACGCGCCCGAGGTGCGCGCCGCCGCCACCATCCGGTCGCACTCCGCGACGGACGTCGCCATGGGCTTCTCGACGAGGACGTGGACGCCCGCCTCGAGCAGGGCGACGGCCTGCGGCGCGTGCAGGGCGTTCGGCGTGGCGACGATGGCGGCGTCGATCTCGGGGTCCCGCGCGAGGGCCTCCCAGTCCGTGGTGACACGCGGGATGCCGTGGCGCTCGGCCAGCGCCCGGGCGCTCTCCTCCCGGTGATTGGCGACGGCGACGAGCTCCCCGTGGGGATGGGCCAGGACGCCGCGCGCGTGGAAGTCCTGGATCCACCCGCTGCCGAACAGCGCAACGCGGGTCATCGGCCCCCTCTCCGGTGCGTCAGCCCTTCACGCCGGTGAGCGTCACGCCCTCCACGAACACCCGCTGCGAGAGCAGGAACAGGATGATCACCGGCAGCATGAAGAGTACCGAAGCGGCCATCGTGAGGTTCCACTCCGTGCCGTGTCGCTGTTGGAACTCCGTGAGCGCGATCGTGAGCGTCCAGAGCTTCTGATTCTCGCCCAGGAAGAGCAGGGGTGCGAACAGGTCGTTCCAGTTGTAGAGGAAATTGAACAGCGCCACGGCCGCGATGGCCGGCTTCGCGAGCGGCACGATGACGCGCATCATGATCTGGAACTCGTTGGCGCCGTCGACGCGCGCCGCGTCCGACAGCTCGTCGGGGATCGTGAGGAAGAACTGGCGGAGCAGGAAGATCGAGAAGGCGTCGCCGAGGAAGCTCGGCAGGATCAGCGGCGTGAGATGGCCGATCTGCCCGAAGCGGACCCAGAGCACGTACAGCGGCACGATCGTGACCTGGATCGGCAGCATGATCGTCGCGAGGACCAGCACGAACGAGACCTGGCGGCCCCGCCAGCGCATCCGCGACAGGGCGTACGCGACCGGCACGCACGAGACCACGATGCCGACCGTCGACAGGATCCCGATCTGCGCGGTGTTCCAGGTGTATCGGATGATCGGGATCCGGTGGAAGACCTCGACGTAGTTGTGCCAGACGAACGGGCGGGGCCAGAACGACGGGGTGACGGCCTGGGCGTCGGTCATGACGGCCGTCAGCACCACGAAGATGAACGGCGCGACGAACATCGCCGCGACCGCGATGAGCCCGGCGTGCCTCCCGATGGTGAGCAGGAAGCGCTTCCTGCGGACCTCGGGGCCGATCGGCCGGCGGCCGATCTGGCCGAGGACCGCGTATGCGGCTGCCTGTGCCACCCGCTGTGGCTGCGTCTGCTGGACGGGGGCGGCTATCGGAACCCACCTCCACCCTGGTAGTGCACCCAGCGGCGCGACCCGCGGATGATGACGAGCGTGCACAGCATCGTGATGAGGAACAGGATCCACGCCAGCGCCGACGCGTAGCCCATGCGGAAGTCCTGGAAGCCCTGCTGGAACAGGTAGATCGAGTAGAACAGCAGCGATCCCTGCGGCGCGCCGAGGTTCGCCGCGGCGTCCGTCACGCTGCTCCCCGTCGCCGCCAGGCTCGCGACATAGGCCTGCGTGAACAGCTGGAACCCGTAGATCACGCCGATCACCAGCGAGAAGAAGATCACCGGCGAGATCATCGGCAGCGTGACGAAGCGGAACTTCTGCCGCCCGGTGGCGCCCTCGATGTCGGCGGCCTCGTACAGCTGCCTGGGCACGTCGAGGAGGCCCGCGAGGAAGATGATCATGGCGTCGCCGACCCCCCACAGGCCGAGCATCACGAGGCCCCACTTCGAGGAGTTCGGGGCCGTAGAACCACAACGGCGGGTTCTTCATGCCGACCCCCTGCAACAGCTGGTTGATGGGCCCGTAGCCCGGGTTGAAGATCAGCACGAACGCGAGCGCCGCCGCCGCCGGCGGCGCCATCGTCGGCAGGAAGTAGAGCGTGCGGTACGTCTTCGAGCCCGACCTCGGCAGCGTGAGCAGCCACGCCGTGAAGATGCCGAACACGATCCGCAGCGGCACGCCGATGAGGATGATCCAGACCGTGTTGCGGAACGCCAGCCAGAAGAGCGGGTCCTTCGTGAACATGAACGAGTAGTTCTGCGTCCCGATCCACTTCGGATCCTCGAGCAGGCTGTACTTCGTGAACGAGAAGAACAGGCTCGAGAGCATCGGGTACATGATCAGACCCAGGAACCCGGCGATCCACGGCGACATGAACAGCAGCACGGTGAGCCCGTGCTTCAGGTTCCGTCGCCGAGGCCGCCGCGGAACGGCGGCGGCCTCGGCGAACGGCCCGACGTGCTGCTCGGTCGTCAGTGCTGCGGCCACGCTCCTCCTTCTTAGATCGCCGCCTGCGCGAGCTGGTCGTCGATCTGCTTGGCGGCGTCCGCGAGCCCGGCGTCCAGATCCGTCTCCTTGCCGACCTGCCACTTCGATGCGAAGAGCTGCAGCGTGTTCTGGTCGGCCGCGCCGATCGCGGACGGCTCCTTATAGTGCGAGTTCGGGTCCGCGAAGATGTCCAGGAACGTCTGGAACTGCGGCGTGACGTCCAGGTCCGGCGACTGCAGCGAGTCCAGCGTCGTCGGCACGTTGCGGACGTTGTTGGCCATGTAGACCAGCGTCGGCGTGTCGGTCGCCATGTACTGGAGCAGCAGCCACGCCTCCGCCGGGTGCGGAGACCCCTTCGGCAGGCCGATGATCGTCCCGCCGATCTGACCGCGGCCGTACTGGTCCGCCTGGTCGTCCGGCAGCGGGAACGGCGCCGTCGCGTACGGCAGGTTCGGCTTCTCGTCGTCGATGAAGGCGGTCCGCCACTCGCCGTCCAGGTTCATCGCGATCCTGCCCGTGTACATGTCGTGCGCCGTCGAGAACTCGTCGCCGGCGCCGGCCACGAACCGCTCGAGCCGGTCGGCTCCGGTCTGGAAGTCTCCCTCACCGTAGACATCCGCGATGAAGTCGTGCTGCCACTGGAACGCCGCCTTCCACTGCGGGTCGGTCGCCACGGCCGACTGGGTCGCGTCGTCGTTGTACCACTTCGCGCCGAAGATGTTCCCGAGGTTCGGCACGCTGAACTCGTAGTAGCCGAGCCACGGGACGAAGCCGGCCCGCTTGATCGACCCGTCGCTGTTGAACTCGGTGAGCTTCTTCGCGTCGTCCTGCAGCTCGGTGAGCGTGGTCGGCGGGTCCGTGATGCCGGCCTCGTCGAACATGTCGGTGTTGTAGTACAGCCCGTACGCGTCGGTGAGGAACGGGAACGCGCACCGGCTGCCGGCGAAGCTCGTGTATGCCTCCACCGACGGCGGGAACTGCGAGACGTCGAA
This sequence comes from uncultured Actinomycetes bacterium, assembly GCA_963828885.1. GTDB lineage: Bacteria > Actinomycetota > UBA4738 > UBA4738 > HRBIN12 > JALYMB01. The sequence goes on along the minus strand of CAWHGC010000015.1, from coordinate 70,378 downwards.
GCCGCTCTGCTCGATGTACGGGGTTCAGGTCCTGCCACGCCCCCGACTCGCAGAACTGCCCCACGCTGTCGAGCGTGAACGAGAGCACCACGTCGGGCGCCGTGCCGCTGTTGATGGCGGCGATGATCTTCGGGTCGCCGACGCCGCCCTTGCTCTCCACGGTGATCCACGGGTACTTCTCGGTGAAGCCGTCGAAGATCGAGTTGAACTGCTCCAGCTCGCGTCCGGTCCACGCGCCCCAGATCTGGAGCGTCACCGGAGCGTGCGACGCGTTGCTGCTGGTATCGATCGCGGACGGGGCTGCGTCCCCGCCCCCGGCCGTGCACGCCGCCGCAAGCAGCGCGAACGTACTCAGCACCACCACCCATCGCTTCATCTCAACGCCCTCCTCTCCCCCGGGAACGTGTCCCGGCTGGTGCCGTCAGATCCTGTCGAGTGGTACGGGAACGGGGCGCCGGAAGGATCATGCCGACACCTCGCCGCGGTCGAACAACTGGTCCTGCGCCGCCTGCAACGCCTGCCAGACAGCGCCGTGCAACGTCGCATCCTGCCGGAGCGACGAGATCTCGATTCGGGGGCGGAACGGCGACACGGCCCGGAGCTTCGCGACGACCGGCTCGAGCAGGAGGTCGCCGTTGGAGCCGATCCCGCCGCCCAGGATCACCAGCTCCGGGTCGAGGACCGCCGTCACGGCCGCGATCGTCAGGGCGATCCGGTCCGATTCGAACTCCACGATCCTGCGCGCCTTCGCGTCGCCCTCCCGTGCCGACTCGAAGACGCTCTTCGCGGTGAGCGGCGGCGTCATCCCGATCCGGCGAGCGCGGTCGACGAGCGCCGATGCGCCCGCCATCTCGTCGAGCGCGCCGCGACGACGGCTCCTCGGCTGCACCGGATCCGTGCCCACGAGCGGCAGGTAGCCGACCTCGCCCGCCGCGCCCGAGTGCCCCCGGTGCAGCTCGCCGCCGATCACGATCCCCAGGCCGACCCCGGTCCCCAGGTGCAGGTACACGTAGTCGTCGACGCCCCTGCCCAGCCCGTGCCACTGCTCGCCGAGCGCGGCGAGGTTCACGTCGTTCTCCAGCAGCACGTTGGTGCCGAGCTCGCGGCGCACGGCCTCGACCAGTCCCTGCCGCCCCCACCCCGGCAGGCTGTGCGCCAGCGCGACCTGGCCGATCTCGGGGTGGAACACGCCGGGGCTGCCCACGGTCGCGACCGTCACCTGCCGCCACCGGATGCCGGCATCGGTCGCCAGCGCGTGCGCGACCTCGCCGATCTGCCGGATCAGCTCCGCCGCGCTCTTCACGCGGGCACGCTCGTCCCGGCGCGACACGATCCGGCCGGTCAGGTCGGCGATCGCCGCGCGCAGCCAGTGGCGGCCGACGTCGATGCCCACCACCCAGCCGGCCGAGGGGTTGAGCTCGTACAGGATCGCGCTGGGGCCCTTGCCGCCGGACGAGCGCCCGGCCTCGCGGACCAGGCGGGAGGACTCGAGCGACGTGAGCGCCAGCGACACGGTTGGCTTCGACAATCCGGTCTCCCGCGCGATCTGTGCCCGCGAGACGGGTCCCCGATCCCGGATCAGTCCCATGACCGTACGCTCGTTGATCGCCCGAAGGAGGCGGGGCGTCCCGACCGGTGCGTACCCAGCACTCGTCAGCGTTCGACCTCGCGAAGCGTAGGAAACTTTCCTAACTATTGGCGCCGAATGCTACGCTCGCGCTGCGACAGGAGTCAAGCTACCGGTCCACGGCACGAACGAGGAGGGTGCAGACGGATGGGCGAGCTCGCGATCAACGGCGGAACGCCGGTGCGGTCGGAGCCGTACCCCGAGTGGCCGAAGGGCGACGACGACGACGTGGCCGCCGTCACCGAGGTCGTGCGCAGCGGGCGGTGGGGCGGTTTCCCCGAGCCCGGTCCGCGAGCGGCCGAGTTCGAGGAGCGGTTCGCCGCGTACCAGGGCGCCACGCACGGCGTGCTCATGTCGAACGGCACCGTCACGATGGAGGTCGCGCTCAAGGCCCTCGGCATCGGCTGGGGCGACGAGGTGATCGTGCCGGCGCTGACCTTCTCGGCGACCGCGTACGCGCCCATGGCGGCCGGCGCGCTGCCGGTGTTCGTCGACGTGACGCCGAGCACCTGGACGATCGACCCCGACCAGGTCGAGGCCGCCATCACGCCGAAGACGGCCGCCATCATGCCGGTGCACCTGGGGCACCAGATGGCCGACATGGATCGGGTCATGGACATCGCGCGGAAGCATTCGCTCGCGGTCGTCGAGGACTGCGCGCACGCTCACGGGCAGCGCTGGCGCGACACGGGCGCCGGCTGCATCGGCGACTTCGGCTCCTTCAGCCACCAGTCCTCGAAGATCATGACCGCCGGCGAGGGCGGCTCGCTCCTCACGAACGACGACCGCCTGGCTCGCCTGGCGCACTCCCTCATCGACTGCGGCCGCCCGAAGGACGACGGCGAGCAGGAGTACACGTTCGGCGCGAACTACCGCCTCGGGGAGCTCCACGCTGCGCTCCTGTGCGTGGCGATGGATCGCTTCCCGTCGCAGCAGGAGTCCCGCGCCGAGGCCGGCGGCCCGGTTCGAGCGGCTCGCTGCGGGACGTGCCCGGTGTACGCGTCCTCGAGCACGACGATCGCATCACGCGATGGAGCTTCTACCGGTACGTCCTCGCGATCGATCCGGACGCCTTCGCCGGCCACACGAACCAGGCCGTGTGCGACGCCCTCGAGGCCGAGGGCGTCGGTGCGTGGACGGGCTACGAGCCCATGTCGAACTACGACCTGTTCCAGCCGTCGCTCTCCCGCCTGCCGGTCGCCGTCGAGCACGCGGCGCGCCTGGACCCGGCGCGGATGTCGTTCCCGGTCGCGGAGGCGGCCGGGCTGCGCGAGTCGGTGTACGTGGACGAGAACGTGTTCCGCGCCGGCGACCTCGGGGTGGACCAGGCCGTCGAGGCGATCGCGAAGATCCAGCGCAACGCCGCGGAACTGCCCGGCGGCTGAGCCGGCCGCGCGCTCAGCCTGGATCAGCCGGGGAAGAACCGCGGCAGCCGCTCGGCGTTGGCCTCGAGCAGGGCCTCGAGGAGCGGGCCGGCGACGTCGTAGTCGCCCACCAGCGGGTTCGCCATCAACGCCTGCAGCGCAACCCCTCTGTCGCCCGTCACGGCGGCCTCGATCGCGAGGCGCTCGTAGGCCTTGGCATGCTGCACGAGCCCGGCCATCTCCGGAGCCAGCGCGTCCACCGCGATCGGGTGGGCTCCGTCACGGTCCACGCGCGCGGAGACCTCGACGACCGCGTCGTCGGGCAGGTCCGGGATCGCGCCGTCGTTGCGCACGTTCACGACCTGGACGTCGCCGGTGCCGGCGTGGAGCGAGGCGACGAGCGCCGCCGCCGCGTCGCTGTAGAAGGCACCGCCACGCTCCTCGAGGAGCTTCGGCTTGGTGTCGAGCGCCGGGTCGCGGTAGAGCTCGAGCAGCCCGGCCTCGATCTCCATCACCTCCTCGGCGCGCGTGCGGCCCTCGCGCTGCTGCTGCAGGACGCGGCTCGTGAGGTAGTAGTAGTGCAGGTAGTACGAGGGGATCGCGCCGAGCGAGGCGATCAGCTCGGCGGGCAGGTCCGTCTCCTCGCTCACCTCGTCGAGCGAGCTCGCCAGGATCTCCGGCAGCCGGTCGACGCCGTCGACGAGGACCTTCCGCTCCCACGTGAGGTGGTTGAGTCCGACGTGCTCGAGCTGCACGCGCGCGGGCTCGACGTCGAACAGGCCGGCGAACCGCCGCTGGAAGCCGATGGCGACGTTGCACAGCCCGAGCGCCCGGTGGCCGTGGTCGAGCAGCGCCTGCGTCACGAGGCCGGTCGGGTTCGTGAAGTCGACGAACCACGCCCCCGGCGCCCCGCGCTCGGCGGTCTCCTCCGCCAGCTCGAGGACGACGGGCACCGTCCGCAGCGCCTTCGCGAACCCGCCGGGACCGGTCGTCTCCTGCCCGATGCACCCGAACCGGAGCGGGATCGTCTCGTCCTGGAGGCGTGCCGCCTGGCCGCCGACGCGCAGCTGCACGATCACGAAGTCCGCGCCCTCGATCGCCCGGTGCCGGTCGCCCGTGAGCACCAGGGACCCCGACCACCCGACCCGCTTGAGCATCCGCTCCGCGAGGCCGCCGACGACGGCGAGCCGTTCGGGGTCGATGTCGAGCAGGACCAGCTCGTCGACGGGGAGCCGGTCCCCGCGGGTGACGAACCCCTCCACGAGCTCGGGGGTGTAGGTACTGCCGCCCCCGACGACCGCCACCTTCACACCCATAGGAGCGGCATCGTACACTTCGCCGGATGAAATCGTTAGGAAACCTTCCTGACCCATTCATCGGGGGTCCCGTCGGTGGGTGACACCGGCCCGCTGCGGGTGGCGCTCACCTTCGACGCCGAGCATCCCGACCGTCCTCGCTGCCCGCCCGGCAACGTCGAACCGGATCCTCGACGCGCTCCGCGACGAGTCGGTCCGCGCCACCTTCTTCGTGCAGGGTCGGTGGGCCGAGGCCTACCCCGACCTCGCGCGCCGGATCGCCGACGACGGCCATCTGATCGGCCATCACTCGAAGTACCACGCACGCATGCCGCTGCTGCACGACGAAGGGGTCCGCGAGGATCTGCGCGAGGGTGCGGAGGCGATCATCGCCGCCACCGGTGTGGACCCGCGCCCGTGGTTCCGGTGCCCGTTCGGGGCCGGCCACGACGACCCCAGGATCCTCGGTCTGCTCGAGGAGCTCGGCTATCGCAACGTCTACTACCAGGTCGTCGTCGACGACTGGGAGCCCTGGCGCACCGGCGAGGAGGTGGAGCGCGACGTCGTCGGCGCGGCCCTCGAGCACGGGGACGGCGCGGTCGTGCTGCTGCACACGTGGCCCGCGCCCACCGCCGAGGCCGTCCCCGGCATCATCCGGGGCCTGCGGGCAGCGGGCGCCGAGCTCGTCGGCGTCGACGCGTTGGAGCGGCTGCCGTGACGCGGCGCCGGGCGATCCTCGCCGTCGACGGCGGCGGCTCGAAGGTCGACGTCGCGCTGATCCGGCCCGACGGCGAGCTCCTCGGCGCCACCCGCGTGCGTCTGGGCGACCTCGACCGCTCGACGTGGTTCATCCAGCCGCAGATCGAGGAGCGCCATCTCATGCCGGTCGGCGGCGCGATCGCCGAGGTCGCGCGGCAGGCCGGACTCGAGCCCGACGGCGAGCCGGTCGCCGACATCGGCGTGTTCTGTCTCGCCGGCGCCGACCTGCCGGCGGACGAGCGCCGGCTCCTCGCATGGGTGCGCGGCAGCGGCTGGGTCCAGCAGCCCCGCGTGCACAACGACACGTTCGCGGTCCTGCGCGCCGGCACCGACCGGCCGTGGGGCGTCGCCGTCGTCTGCGGCTACGGCACGAACTGCAGCGGCGTGTCGCCGGACGGACGCGTCACCCGGTTCCCCGCGGTCGGGCCCATCTCCGGGGACTGGGGAGGCGGCAACGAGATCGGCAGCATGGCGGCGTGGTACGCCGTCCGGTCCGAGGACGGCCGTGGCGAGAAGACCGTGCTGCAACACCTCGTGCCGCGAGTACTTCGGGCTCCGGCGCCCGCGCCAGCTCACGGAGGCGATGTACTTCGAGCGGATCAGCGAGGAGCGCCTGGCCGAGCTCGCCCCGCTGGTGTTCCAGGCAGCGATGGACGGTGACGCGCTGGCGCAGGACATCGTGAACCGGCAGGCCGACGAGATCGTGACGATGGCCGGTGCGTCGATCCGCCGCCTCAGGATGACGAAGCTCGACGTCGAGGTCGTGCTCGGCGGCGGGATCTTCCGCAACCGCGACCCGTCCTTCTTCGAACGGATCCGCGAGGGACTCCTGCGGATCGCCCCCGCCTCCTCGATCGTGCCGCTCAGCGCGCCGCCGGTGGTCGGCGCGGCGCTGATCGGCCTCGACCTGGTGGGGGCTCGCCCCGCGGCGCGGCGACGGCTGCGCGCCGCCTTGACCGACGAACGCCTGGCGCCACACACTCGGCCCCGACGGAAGGAGCGCTGACCATGGCCAACATCGTGCTCGACGGCGTCACGAAGGTCTTCGGCGACGAGGTGATCGCGGTGAACAACGTCTCGCTCGAGATCGGGGAGGGCGAGTTCATGGTGCTGGTCGGGCCCTCCGGGCTGCGGCAAGTCCACGATCCTGCGGATCCTGGCCGGGCTCGAGGAGGTCACGGCCGGCGAGCTCTACATCGACGAGAAGCAGGTGACCGACCTGCCGCCGAAGGACCGCGACATCGCGATGGTCTTCCAGAACTACGCGCTCTATCCGCACATGACCGTCGAGCAGAACCTCGGGTTCGGACTGCGGCTGCGGAAGATCCCCAAGGACGAGTACCAGCGCCGCGTCCACGACGTCGCGAAGATCCTCGGCCTGGAGCCGCTCCTGCACCGCAAGCCGGCGGAGCTGTCCGGCGGCCAGCGCCAGCGCGTGGCGATGGGGCGCGCGATGGTGCGGGAGCCGGTCGCGTTCCTGATGGACGAGCCGCTCTCGAACCTGGACGCGAAGCTGCGCGTCCAGATGCGCGCCGAGCTCGCACGCGTGCACGAACGCCTGGGCACGACGACCGTGTACGTGACGCACGACCAGGTCGAGGCCATGACGCTCGGGCAGCGGGTCGCGGTGCTGCGCGACGGCGTGCTGCAGCAGGTCGATACGCCGCAGCGGCTGTACGAGCACCCCGAGAACCTCTTCGTGGCCGCCTTCATCGGCTCGCCTCCGATGAACCTCGTCGAGGCCGAGGTCCGCGGCCGGACCCTGGCGTTCGGCGGCCTCGAGATGCAGCTCGCGCCCGAGACCGACCTGTCGGCGTTCGACGGGGGCCGCGTGATCCTGGGCATCCGGCCCTCGGACATGGAGGACGCGGCGGTCTGGCGCAACCAGGACCTGCCGACGATCGAGGTCCGCGCCGACGTGACGGAGGAGCTCGGGTCGGAGGTGAACGTGATCTTCACGATCGACGCGCCGCCCGTCGCGACCGAGGAGCTCCTCGCGGCCATCGCCGACGAGGCCGGCGAGGAGGGCATCATCCTCGCCGACGAGGATCCGAGGACCGTGTTCGTCGCGCGGGTCGACGCGAGGAGCCAGGCGACGCCGGGCGCGTCGGTCTTGCTGTCGGTGGACCCGTCGCGCTTCCACTTCTTCGATCCGGCGACCGGGCGTGCGATCGAGACGCGTCGCCCGGCAGCGGTGGGCTGAGCCTCAGGCGTTGTGCTCGGTCCTGGCCGGGAGTGCCGGCCTGCACCGGCTCGGCGTCGAGCGGCAGCCAGATCTCCACGGTGGTGCCGGCGCCGGGCGCGCTCGTCACCCGGCAGTGCCCGCCGGTGACCTCTGCCCGTTCCACCATCGTCGTGAGCCCCAGATGTCCGGGCTCGGGTTCGGCGGCCGCCCCGACGGCGTCGAACCCGCGCCCGTCGTCGTGGATCGTGACGGAGACCGCGTGTCGGTCGCCGGAGACGACGACCTCCATGCGCGAGGCCGCCGCGTGCTTGCCGGCGTTGCCGATCGCCTCCTGCGCGATCCGGTACACGATCGCGCGCATCTCGGGCGGCGGCTCCTCGGTCAGCTCGTCGGTCACCTCCCACGTCCAGCCGGCCTGAGCGCCGGTGTGCTCGACGTACTGTTCGAGCGCCGCCACGAGGCCGTCGCGATCGAGGGCGGCCGGACGCAGCTCGAACAGCAGGTGGCGCAGCCGCTCGATCGCCTGCTGCACCGTCGCCTGGATGTCGCTGACCTCGTCGACGGTCGTGCCCTCGGGGCCGAGGTGCGCGAGGATCTGCAGCCGCATGTCGACCGCGCTCATCACCTGGATCGAGTCGTCGTGGATGTCGGAGGCGATGCGGCGCCGCTCCTCCTCCTGCGCGCTCTCCAGCCGCTTCGACAGCTCGCGCCGCTGCTGGACGGTGCGGCGAAGGACCTCGAGGCTCCACCGCAGCTGCTCCTCGGTCTGCTTCTGGTCGGTGATGTCCTGCATCACCCCGCGCCAGTACAGCGGCGTGCCGGAGGCGTCGCGCACGAGGGCGGCCTCGTCGCGGAGCCACACCACGCGCCCGTCGCGCGCCAGCAGCCGGTACTCCGCCTGGTAGCGCTCGCCCGTCTCGTTCGACCGGCGGTGCGCGGCGATCGCACGGTCCCGGTCGTCGGGGTGCAGCCGGTTCAGCCACAGTTCGGGGTCGCCCGACCACTGCTCGGGCGTGAACCCCAGGAGGGCGCTGACCTGCGGGCTCGTGTAGCGGTTCGTCGACACGTCGTCGACCTCGTCGATGTACAGGATCGCGGGCACGCCCTCGACGAGGTTGCGGTACGCGTCGGGGTCGAGCCGGTGCGGGCGGACCTCGTCGCTCACAGCCGCGTCACGATCCCCGCGAGGAGCGACACGCGAGGCACGACGCTCGACAGGTCGAGCCACTCGCCCGGCGCGTGGTCGTCGCCGCCGACCGGGCCGAGGCCGTCGAGGGTCGGCGTCCCGGCCGCCGACGTCGTGTTCGCGTCGCTGGCGCCACCCGTCGCCGCGTCCCGCACCTCGAACCCGAGCTCGGCCGCCACCTCGACGGCGATGTCGACGAGCCTGGCGCCGCCGTCGCGCTTCTCCATGGGGCGGTGCCAGCCGTTGGCGTGCACGACGGCCGTCACATCGGGCACCGTGTGCGCGGCACAGATCCGCTCGACCTCGGCGACGGCGGCGTCGAGGGTCTCGGCCTCGGGCGAACGGACGTCCACGTGCAGCTCGCAGTGCTCGGGCACGACGTTCGTGCGCGTGCCGCCACGGATCACGCCGACGTTCACGGTCACGCCCGGCCACCGCCCGTGCAGTGCCTGGATCGCGATCGTCAGGTGCGCGGCCTCGAGGATCGCGTTGCGGCCCTTCTCGGGCTCCACGCCGGCGTGCGCGGCCCGGCCCGTCACGTCGATCCGGAAGTCGGTGATGCCCTTGCGCGCGCTCACGATGTCGCCGTTCGCACGCGCGCCCTCGAGGACGAAGGCCACGTCGTGCTGCGGCGCGAGGTCGCGGATCACCGGGCCGGAGAACGGCGAGCCCACCTCCTCGTCCGGGTTGCAGACGTAGGTGATGTGCCCGAATCCGTCGAAGCCGGCCTCCTGGAGGGCCTCCACGGCCGCGAACCCCGTGAGCAGCCCGCCCTTCATGTCCGACACGCCGGGCCCGTACGCGGTCTGGCCGTCGATACGGAAGGGCCGCTGGGCGACCGTGCCCTCGTCGAAGACGGTGTCCATGTGCCCGACGAGCAGGATCTTCGGACCCCCGGCGCCGGCCAGACGTCCGATCACGAGGTCGCCCAGTTGCGGTTCGTTGCCCTCAGGATGTGTGGGGCGTCCGATCGACGGTCCACCCGCCGGCGCCGAACCGCTGCTCGCACAGGTCGGCGATCCGGTTCACCCCCGAGGGCGTGTACGACCCGCAATCCACGTTCACCATGGTCCGCAGGTCCTCCACGAAGGCCTCGGAGGAGGCCGCGACGATGGAGCGCAGGGCCGGGACATCCACGGCCGAAGTATAGGTGGCCACCCCTTCCGGACCGGTCATTGGGTTCCGCTCCCGGCCTCGCTGGTGTACAACCTTGACCATCGGTCAGAGCCGATGAGTTGGAACTGCCTAGCCCATCCGTGCTATGTACCGCATCATGTGTTCGAACACCAGTCAGGAACCTGAAATGCAGGTCACCCGACGTCGATGCTGATTCCTCGTAGCACCGGTCGAGGGATCATCGAGAAGGGGGCGGCACCATGGGAGGGAACGACCAGAGGACCCGTAGATCGCCGACGTGCAACGGTTCTAGCGGTGGCCGTCGTCCTGACGGTGACCTCGGCCGTGAGCGCGCTCGCCCAGAGCGCATCCAGCACCGCCTCGGGCGTCCACAGGAGCCGGTGACCTTCACGTACGCGGACGTCAGCGAACCGAGCTCCCTGAATCCGATGGTCGGCTACCTGGGCACGGACTACACGCTGTGGGCCATGAACTACGACCTGCTGATCAACTTCAGCACGACCGACTTCAGCCCCGACTTCGAACACTCGATCACCACGAGCGTCGATGTGAGCTCGGACAACATGTCCTTCACCTATCATCTGCGCCCGGACATGAAGTGGTCCGACGGTCAGCCCTTCACGGCCGACGACGTCGCGTGGACGCTGAACTACTACAAGAAGAACAACGTGCCCAACTACTCGTCCGATCTCGCGTTGATGGACAAGGCCGTCGCGACCGACCCAACCACCGTCGTCATCACGAGCAAGGAGCCGACCTCGCTGTACTCGGGAAAGACGGTCTTCCTCTACGAGTACATCCTTCCGCAGCACATCTGGAGCAAGTACGACAACGACTACCATGCCGCGAAGCAGGTCACGAACGCGCCGTCGGTCGGATCCGGCCCGTTCATCATCACCAAGTACGTGAAGAACCAGTTCGTCGAGCTCGACCGCAATCCCAACTACTGGGGCAACTCCGTGGGCCTCACGCCCCACGTCGACCGCGTCGTCTATCAGATCTTCGGCAACCAGGACGCGATGGCCGCGGCCCTGCAGTCCGGCAAGATCGACTTCGCCTACTTCACCTCGGCCAGCATCCTGAACACCCTGAAGGCGCGCGGACTCCAGACCCGCGGCGCCACGATCCCCAGCTTCGGCGAGATCGGGATCAACACGGGCTCGGCGTACCAGACCGACACCACCGGAGGATTCTCCCCGCACGGCGACGGGTCCGAGACACTCACGGATCCGGTCGTGCGCCAGGCGATCCGCCGGGCGGTCGACAACGAGAGCCTGGTGAACAAGGTGCTGTTGGGCTACGGAACGCCGGGCATCTCGCCCGTCCAGCCCGGCGCGACGACGGGCGCCTTGCAGCCCGGCCCCGATGATCCCGATCTCTCGTTCAACATCCAGGCCGCGAACGACATGCTCGATCAGGCCGGCTACACGATGGGCCCGGACGGGATCCGCATCGACCCGAAGACCAAGGAGCCGCTGGAGTTCCGCTTCTACAGCAGGGGATCCGACCAACCGTCGATCGATATCGTCCCCTACGTGTCCGGCTGGTTGGAGCAGATCGGCATCAAGCTCGATCCTCAGACGGTCAGCTCCGCGAAGCTCGGCAACATCATCCTGGCCGGCGACTACGACCTGTTCGAATGGGGTTGGTATCCCAACCCCGATCCGAACTACATCCTGGACATCTTCACGTGCGCCCAGCGTCCGCCGGACGCCGATACCTATCGCAACAGCGACTCGTACTACTGCAACCCGGAGTACGACAAGCTGATACGAGCAACAGCAGACGGAGACCGATCGCCGCCACGCGAGCGGACATCGTCCACCAGATGCAGTCGATCCTCTACCGTGACCAGCCGTACATCGTGCTGTGGAACGACGCCCTGCTCGAGGGGTACAGCTCGAAGTGGACCGGGTTCCTGCCTCAGCCGGCCGGGGAGAAGGGCGACGTCCTGGCGACCTACGGTCCGTTGTCGTTCATCAGCCTGCGACCGGTGAGCGGATCGTCCGCGGGCACCACCAGCGGTTCGAGCGGCATCCCGACGTGGGTATGGATCGCCATCCTCGCCGCTGGTGATCATCGTGATCGTCGGTGTCATGTGGTCGCGACGCAGGCAGGATGACGACGAGAACGTCGCCTAGGGTCGCCACACCGACATCAGAGAGGACGCCGAGAGCGTGCGAGGGTGAGTAACCGCCGGTACCTGCTCGTCAAGATCCTTCAGGCTGTGCTCACCCTCGCGTTCGTCCTCGCGTTCAACTTCTTCCTCTTCCGAGGGCTCGGTGATCCGACGCAGCTGCTCGCGAAGCAGCGAGGGAACCTGACGCCGGCCGCGCTGGCCGAGCTGCAGTCCCAGATGGGATTGGACCTCCCCCTTCCTCAGCAGTTCATCCATTACGTCGGAGAGACCTTGCGAGGGAACCTCGGATACACGTTCGACAATCAGCCGGTCTCCTCGGCGATCGCGGCCGCCGTCTGGCCGACCGTGCTGCTCATCGGGACGTCGACGATCGGGTCGATCCTGTTCGGGATCTGGATCGGTATCGCGCAGGGGTGGCGGTGGGGATCGAGGTTCGATCAGGTCACGCTCGGCTGGACGCTCGTGCTCTACGCGATGCCCGAATTCTGGTTCGGGTTGCTGATGATCATGTTCTTCTCGGTCACGCTGAACATCTTCCCCCCGGGCGGGATGCAGACGCCCGCCACGGACCTGCACGGGCTCGACGTTGGTCACCGACGTTCTGAACCACCTCGCGTTGCCGTTCTTCGTGCTCACGGTCTCCTACCTGGCCGAATACTCACTCATCATGCGATCGTCGCTCATGGAGGTCCTGGGCGACGATTTCATCATGACCGCACGGGCGAAGGGCCTGCGAGAGAAGCAGGTGCGTAGGCAACACGCGGTGCCCAACGCGCTGCTTCCGACGATGACCGTCACGATCCTGTCGCTCGGCTACATCCTGTCGGGCGCGATCGTCATCGAGACGATCTTCTCCTGGCCCGGTCTCGGCCGCCTCACCTACCAGGCCATCGGGAATCAGGACTTCGCCCTGCTCCAGGGACTGTTCCTCGTCTTCAGCGCCGCGGTCATCATCGCCAACCTGGTCGCCGATCTGACGTACTCCTACTTCGATCCGCGCGTGAAGGCGGGATGAGGAAGTGGTGACCCACAAGCCGACCGAGCCCGCGATCCTGCTTCCCGAAGGGATCAAGGATGCGAAGGCCATCACTCGCAAGCGACGGAAGGACGCCCTCCGTCGGGTGTGGCGGCAATACCGCCGGAGCAAGATCGGGATGGCCGGATTGGTCGTCATGATCTTCTTCGTGCTCGTCGCGATCTTCGCGCCGCTGCTCGCAAGCAAGTGCGATCTCTCGCCCATCTGCCACCCCGACAACCCGGTGCTGGACCCCCCGTCGGCGCGATTCTGGTTGGGGACGGATTACCAGGGGCGCTCGGTGCTCTCTCTCACGATCTGGGGTACCCAGGTATCGTTGATCGTCGGGCTCGCGGCGACCCTGATCACCGTCGTGATCGGTTCGGTCGTCGGACTCGTCGCCGGTTACTACGGCGGGTGGAGAGAGACCACGCTGATGCGGCTCACCGACTGGTTCCTGGTGATCCCGTTCCTCCCCTTGGCGATCGTGCTCGCCGTGATCCTGAAACCATCGCTCTACACCGTGATCTTCGTCATCGGGATCACGACGTGGCCGAGCACTGCCCGTGTGATCCGTGCGCAGGTGCTGTCCCTGAAGACCCGAGCGTACGTGGAACGAGCCCGCGGCCTCGGTGCGAGCGACTGGCACCTCATCACCCGGCACATCCTTCCGAACGTGGGCCCGCTGATCTTCGCCAACACGATCCTCATCGTGGCGGCGGCGATCCTCACGGAGACCACGCTGTCGTTCCTCGGCCTGGGCCCCGATCCGGCCGTGAACATCTCCTGGGGGACGATCCTGGAACAGGCGTTCGCACAGGGCGCCGCGTTCGCAGGCTATTGGTGGTGGATCATCCCGCCGGGCGTCGCCATCATCCTGCTCGTGCTTGCGTTCACGATGATCGGCTACGCGCTCGACGACATCCTCAATCCCAAGCTACGAACCCGGTGACGCTCCTGGATCGGTAGCGCCGGGGTAGCATCCGCGCGTGCCCGAAGACTTCAACGCCTGGTGGGCGATCGGCTCCGCCGCCACGCTCGCCATCGAGCGGCTTCTGTTCCGTGTGCGCGTCGAGGGCATCCAGCACGTGCCGGCCTCCGGGCCGGGCATCCTCGCCTTCAACCACGTGAGCGTCCTGGACGGACCGGCGCTCGCGATCGAGACCGCGAGGCGCCGCCGGCGCGAGGTACGGTTCCTCGTCGCCGCCGAGATCTTCCGCCACTGGTTCTACGGCTGGGTACTGCGACACTTCGACCAGATCCCGATCCGCCGGGGCGCGCAGGACGCGCGCGCCCTCGACTCGGCCGTCAAGACGGTGCGCGCGGGTGCGCTGGCGGCGATCGCGCCCGAGGGCCGCGTGGGCGAGGACCCCGAGGCGGGCCTCCAACGGATCCGCAGCGGCTGCGCGCGCATCGCCCTGCCCACCGGCGCGCCCGTGATCCCGGTAGGGATGTGGGGAGCCCAGCGGCGGTGGCCCTGGAGGGGGCCCAACTGGTCGAGGTTGTGGCATCGTGAGCCGCTCGCCATCGTGTACGGCCCGGCCGTGCACCCGCATCCGAAGGACGACCTCGAGTCGTTCGGTCGGCGGGTCGGCGTCGCGCTCGAGGAGCAGGTCCGGCGCGCGAGGGCCCTGGCGTGAGCCCCACGACCGGGAGCGGACACAGCGAAGGGGCCGCCTCTCGGCGGCCCCTCCGGTGTTCGGTCGTGTTCCCGGGTTACCCCAGGGCGACGGCGCTGATCAGGTTCGAGTCGCGTAGCTTGCGCAACGCCTCGCGCTCGATCAGGCGGACCCGCTCTCCGGAGAGCCCCAGCACCTTGCCGGTCTCCCGGAGGCTGAGCGGCTGCCCGTTCTCGAGCCCGTACCGCAGCGCCACCACGTGACGCTCGCGCTCGTCGAGCACGCGGTCGACGGCGCCGCCGATCTCCTCGCGGAGCAAAGCGTCCTCCACCTCGTTGAACGCGGCGTCGGAGTCGACCTCCTCGATCAGGTCGCCGAGCTCCGTGTCCTCGCCCACCGGCGACTGCAGGGACAGCGGCTCGCGACGGCCCATCTCGGTGAGGTCGTCGATCTCCTCGACCGTGGTGTCCAGAGCCTTCGCCAGCTCCTCGCGGCTTGGCTCACGGCCCATGCTCTGCGCGAACTGGAACCGCGTACGGTTCAGCTTGCGCAGCCGGTCGTGGATGTGCACCGGCAGCCGGATCGACCGCGAGCGATCGGCGATGGCGCGCGTGATGCCCTGGCGGATCCACCACGTGGCGTACGTGGAGAACTTGAACCCGCGGCGCCAGTCGAACAGCTCGACCGCACGCATCAGACCGATGTTGCCCTCCTGGATCAGGTCCAGCAGCGGAAGCCCCTGGCCCTGGTACTTGCGGGCGACCGACACGACCAGACGGAGGTTGGCCATGATGAAGCGCTGGCGTGCGGCCTCGGCCTTGCGGACCTCGCCGCGCGAACGCACGATGGACTTCTCCGAGCGCAGGCGGCCGGCGCGGAGACGCTCCTCCGCCTCCTTGCCGCTCTCGATCGTCATGGCGAGCTCGACCTCCTCCTCCTTGGTGAGGAGTGGCTCGCGCGCGGCGGCCTCCAGGTACAGCCGAAGGTCGTCGGCGTCGTCGGTTCCCAGCGGGCGCGCTGGTTCAGGCATTCCGTATCACTCTCCCCCTCGAAGCCGATCGGACCCCGTGGTGCAGCCCTCGCCGGTCTTCGGGACCTCGATGGTCGGCGAGCGGTGGCCAGGCACGCATAGACACAGGCCTTGGCAGCCGCAGGTACGTATGGTAAGGCGGATTGGGTCGAAAAGTAAAGGCGGGACCTCATGGAGGTCTCGTGACGACGGCCTCCACGGACCCATATCCCACCGGGGATCGGATCCAGGCATCACGTCGACCCTTTCTTCGTTCCTGCTGGTAGATAACGCTCTCAGGCCGCTCGATGTTCCCCATACCCGGTCCCTGGGGGCGGCAGTCACGCCCCACGCCGGCCGGACCCCCGACCGGCGGTCACTGCTCGGGGCTGGTCGCCGGCGTCGCCCGGCCCTGCGCCCACAGACGCATCGCGATGATGTCCTCGGCCCGGGTCCGTGACAGCGGCGTCGTCTGCGAGAGCTCCGTGAGGATGTCCGTGGTGGCGAGCTCCGCGCCGGCCGCGTAGGACCGGTACATCGCGCCCACGATCGCGCCCTCGATCTCGGCCCCGCTGAACCCGTCGGAGGCCGCCACCAGGGCCTCGAGGTCGAAGGCCGCGGGATCGCGCTTGCGCTTGCGCAGGTGCAGCTCGAACACGGCCCGCCGCTCGTCGGAGCGGGGCAGGTCCACGAAGAAGATCTCGTCGAAGCGCCCGCGCCGCAACAGCTCAGGCGGGAGCTTGTCCACGTCGTTGGAGGTGGCGACGAGGAACACGCCCGGCGGCCGCTCCTGCATCCAGCGCAGGAACGTGCCGAGGACCCGCTGGCTCACGCCGGAGTCGCCGCTGCCGGAGCCGGCTGCGAACCCCTTCTCGATCTCGTCGAGCCACACGACGACGGGGGCCATCGCCTCGACGGTATCGAGCGCGCTCCGCAGCCGCGCCTCGGACTCCCCCACGAAGCTGCCGTAGATCGACCCGGGGTCCAGCAGCACGAGCGGCATGCCCCACGTGCGGGCGAGCGTCTTCGCCACCAGGGATTTGCCGCAGCCCGGCACGCCGGTGAGCAGGACGCCCCTGGGCGGCTCGAGGCCGTACTCCCTCGCCTTCGCCTCGAAGCCCCGACCGCGGATCGCGAGCCACGCCTTCAGGTTGTCCATGCCGCCGACCTGATCGAGGTTGCCGACGTCGGTGGCGACGAGCTCGAGGACGCCGTCGGACTCCAGCAGCTCGGCCTTCGCGTTGCGGACCCCTGCGACGTCGCTCGGGTCGAGCTTGCCGTCGGCGAGGGCCGCGCGGAGGATCAGGCGTTCGGCCTCGGGCAGGGACAGGCCCTGCACGGCCTCGACGAGGCCCTCGACCTCGGGGTCGTGGATCGCGACGGCGAACTTCCGGGCGGTGAGGTCGGCGACGACCCGGCGCACGAGCGCCTCGACCTCGTGCTTGGAGGGCGGCTCCATCGTCCACGGCAGCGCGATGCCGTCGAGCTCCACCGGCACCTCGGCGGTGGCGCCGGTGATGACGATCGACTGACCGGGGCGGGCGGCGAGGGCGATCTCCTTGATCCGGCGCACGACGGCGGGGTCGGCGAGCGCGGGGCGCAGATCGTTCATCACGAAGACACCGGCGTCGTCGATGTCGGCGATGAACGCGAGCGCCTGCTTCGGATCCTGCGTGCCCATCTGCATCGTCATGCCGTCCCGGTGCAGACCCTGTGTGAGCGACCAGGTCCAGACCGGGAATCCGCAGAGCTGCGAGGCGCGGCGGACGAACGTCATGAACCGCGACTCGTCCTCCATGGCGGCGACGATCAGGGGATGACGCGAGGCCAGGAGGAGTCGCAGGTCGTCGGTGCTGTCCACGGTGGCTCATCATCGCAGGTGCGCAGGTAGGCTCGCCGGCGTGGAACTCGACCTGCCCGAGCTGCGCATCGTCGACCTCGACGGTCCCGTGCGGTATCGCGCGTGGGACGGGCCGGAGGACACCACGTTCGTGCTCCTGCACGGCCTCGGCGGTACGCACCTGAACTGGGTGCAGGCGGCGCCGGGGCTCGCCGGCCTCGGGCGCGTGCTCGCGCTCGATCTGTCGGGCTTCGGTGGAACGCCTAGAGCCGGCCGCGGCTCGGGGCTGATGGATCAGCGGCGCCTGGTGTCGGCGTTCGCGCGCGAACTCGGCACGGGCCGGGTGATCCTCGGCGGCAACTCGATGGGCGGCGCCGTCGCGATGCTGGCGGCGGCCGTCGAACCCGAGACCGCCGACGGTCTCATCCTCACGAGCTCGGTGTTCCCATGGGCACGGGGAGGCGCCCCGCATCCGCTCATCCTGACGGCGTTCGCCGCCTATCGGAGCCCCGTGGCCGGCGAGTGGCTCGTTCGCCGCCGCTTCGGGGCCGTCGACGCGGATCGCGCGGTGCGGCTGAGCATGCGGATGATCGCCGCGGACCCCGGCACGGTGCCGGACGAGCTGATCGGCCTGATGGCGGCGGAGATCCGGGCGCGGGCGAAGGATCCCGACGCCGGGCCCGCGTTCCTCGACGCCGCCCGCTCGATGCTGCGGCTCGGACGGCGGCCGGCGGTCGCGGCGCGCGCGATGGCCGCCGTCCGGTGCCCGGTGCTCGTGCTCCACGGTGGACGAGACCGGCTCGTGCCGGTGGCGTTCGCAGAGGCAGCGCTCCGAGCGCACCCCGCGTGGCGCGGCCGGATCTTCCGCGACCTCGGCCACGTGCCGCAGATCGAGGCGCCGGGGCGGTGGCTGGCGGCCGTCGCCGACTGGGCGGCCGACCTGTGAGCGGTCAGTCGCGGGCGGCGTCGGTGAGCCGGTCGATCGCGCGCTCGATCCCGCGGGAGAGGACCTCGAGGTCGGGCACCGCGTCCCAGTCGGCGGTGAGGCCGAACGCCATCGTGCCGCCGAGCGACGTGCACGCGATCGACAGCGCCGCGTTCTCGCCGAGCGGCATCGATGGGTAGCTCGCCAGCAGCGGCGCGCCGGCCAGGTACATCGGCACCTGCGGCGCCGGCACGTTCGAGACCACGAGGTTGAACCACCGGCCGCGAGAGGTGAGCCTCGCGGCGGCCGCGTGCAGCGCCGGCGGTGCATAGGCCCCCAGGGCGATGATCTGATCGGCGCCCTCGGCCATGCCGGAGTCCTTCAGCTGTGCGGTCGCGCGCCGGACGCGCGCCAGACGGCCCTTGGGCGTCAGCGGCCCCACCGGCACGTCGACGAAGGCGGGCGCCACGCGGTTGCCCTCGTCGCCGTCCGTCTCCGGGGATCGAACGGACACCGGCATCATCACGCGCAGCTCGCGGCCGCGGACCGGCTCGCCGCGCAGGCGCAGGAGGTCGTGCAGTCCCTCGGCGACCGCAGAGAGCACGACGTCGTTGATCGTGCCCCCGAGCTTCGCTCGGATCTCGCGCAGTCGGTCGAACGGCACGTCGGTGATCGCGAATCGGCGGTTCGGGACCGATCTTCACGTCGAACGGGCCCTCGGGACGCCGGCCCAGACCGGCGATCACGCGCGCGCCGGCGAGGGTCTCGGAGGCGGCCTCGACGGCGCGTGCGGGGGCGCGCACGACCGTGCGGATGCTCTCGAGGGGGTCACGCACCGCCTGCTCGAGGGCGCCGGTGATCAGTTCGGCGGTTCCCGGCGTGGGCTGCGGGGTCCACGGCTCCGGCTCGCCGAGCGGCGCGCCGGCCTCGAGGTCGAACAGCACCGAGCCGATCGCCATGCCGGCGATCCCGTCGGCCATCGCGTGGTGCAGCTTCATGAGGACGGCCGTCCGGCCCTTCTCCATCCCCTCGAAGACGTAGAACTCCCACAGGGGCTTCGCCCGATCGAGCGGCCTCGAGAGGATGCGGCCGACGGCGTCGGACAGCTCGCCGTGGCCGCCGGGCTCGGGCAGCGCCGAGCGGCGGAGATGGAACTCGAGGTCGAACCGCTCGTCGTCGACCCACACGGGCCGGCCCAGGCTGCCAGGCACCTGGAGCGCCCGCTGCCGCAGGCGCGGGACGCGGTGGATCCGTGCCTCCATGACCCGCCGCACGTCGTCGAAGAGCAGCGGGCCGTCGGAACGCGGATCGAGGACCGAGAGGGCCGCCACGTGCATGTGGACGGCAGGTCCCTCCAGGTACAGGAAGGAGGCGTCCAGGGACGAGAGGCGCTCTGGGGTCGGGGACATGACCCCTCCACCGTACCCCCGGAGCCGGCGAGCGGCTATGGGGCGTTCAGTCCTGCAACTCGATCCGCATCCGCTTGAAGCCCTTGCCCTTGGACTCGGTCTTCACGACGCGGACGGTGCCGACCTCGGCCGTGGACCGCACGTGCGTGCCGCCGTCGGCCTGCTTGTCGAGGCCCTCGATGTCGATCACGCGGATCGGATCGACGTGGTCGGGGATCAGGTTCACCTTCGTGCGGATCAGGTCGGGATCGGCGAGCGCCTCCGCGCGTGGCAGGAGGCTCACGTGGACTGGGTGGTCCTGCGCGAGGGCGGCGTTCAGCTTCTGCTCGACCTCGCGGCCGAACTCCTGCGAGATCTGCTCGAGCTCGAAGTCCATGCGCGCGACGCCGGGCTCCATGTTGCCGCCGGTCACGCGCGCGCCGTAGTCGGTGAACACGATGCCGGACAGTGCGTGCAGGGCGGTGTGCGTTCGCATCAGGCGGTGGCGGCGGTCCCAGTCGATGGTGGCGGTGACGGGGGTGCCTTCCGGGCGGCGGAGTCTGGCCGTCGTCGAGGACGTGCAGCACGTCGGCGCCGCGCTTGACGGTGTCGGCAACGCGGACCTCGCCGCCGGGCCACGAGATGGTGCCCGTGTCGCCGGGCTGGCCGCCGCCGCGCGGGTAGAAGACGGTCCGGTCGAGCACGAGGCCGTCGTCGGTCGCCTCGGTGACGGTGGCGTCGGTGGCGGGCAGGTACGCGTCGCGCGAGTACAGGTCGTCGGTGGTCATGGGCGTGACCGTACCGCACGAGGCGGCGACGCGTGGGTCGGCCGCGTTCACGCCGGGCGTTCGCGTTCGACGCGGGAGCGTGTGTCAGCCGGTTGACGTGGAACGGAGGAGTTGTTCGCTGCGAGAAGTCAGATGCTTGACGGTGTCAACACGTCAAGTGTTTGACGAGGATCGGCGCCGACGACCGTCCGGGCGTCAGCCCACTGACATCGGAACCGGCAACCCACGCCCACCGTCTCCCGGCCCTCAGACCACCGGCTCCTGCACGCTCGTCGTCCGGACGAGCGTCGCGCACACCGCTCCCCCCAGGATCAGCGTGCCGCCGATCGCGACCGGCGCGCTGATCGGCTCGCCCAGGAACGCCCACGCCAGCACGGCGACCGAGAGCGGCTCCAGCACACCGATGATCCCGTTGCGCACGGCGCCGATCCGCTGCAGACCCGCCAGCATGCACACGAACGCGCCGGCCGTGAACGCGACCATGCCGGCGAGCTGCCACCAGCCGCCCCCACTCGGCAGCTCCGTCGCGTGGAAGGCCAGCGCGTACGCGACGTTCGCGATCGCCGCGCTGCCGGCGAGCCACAGTCCGGCCGTCATCGGGTTCGTCCGCTTCAGCACCCGGTCGGTGCCCAGCAGGTACCCCGCGTACGCCGTCGCGCACGCCAGCGCCAGCACGATGCCGATCGGCTCGATGTCGACGCCGCTGCCGCCCACCACGACGATCGCGCTGCCGGCGACGGCCAGGCCGAGCGCCGCCACCAGCAACCCGGCCGGCGCGCGCCGCTCGACGGCGATCGACACCAGCATCACGATGACCGGGTACGTGTAGAAGAGCAGCGTGACGGCGGCCGCGCTGCCGTGGTTCAGCGCGGAGAAGTACAGCGCCGACTCGGTGCCGTAGCCGAAGATGCCGGCCAGGATCAGGCCCCGGCGCTCGCCGGGCTCGGGCAGGAGCGGCCGGCCGGTCAGCCGCACCAGGATCACCAGCACCGCCGCGGTGCCGGCGAACCGGATCGACAGGATCACGAACGGCAGGTCCCCGTCCAGGATCGCCTTGCCGAAGATGACGACGCCGGAGAACAGCACCGCCATCGCGACGGTGAGGCCGGCGCCCACGAGCTCGTCGCGGCGCGTCACCGCCCGGCGCGAGGCCGGCGGCGCCTCGGCGGTCCGCTCATCCGGCGCCCGTGAGGAACGAGCCGACGCGGTCGACGAGCATCGGGATCGAGGCGACCAGCTCCTCCTCGCCCGGCAGCAGGATCATCTCGGAGTTCGGGAAGAGCTCGGCGAGGACGCGCGAGACCTCGGCCGGATGGATCGGGTCGCCCTCGCGGCCGATGATCAGGACCGGCGCGTCGACCTTCCGCAGGAGCTCACGGTCGCGGATCGCCACGTCGCCGACGATGCCGCGCAGCGCCTTCGCGACGCCGGCCGCGTTCAGGTCCTTCCACATCAGGAGGTCGAGCTCGCGCAGCCACGGCGCCTCGGCGTACTTCGCGGCGCGGCCGGGCTCGGACAGGAGCGTGTCGATCGCCTCATCCAGCGGCATCGACTCCAGGATCGAGGCCGTGCGCAGGAAGCCCTCGCCGCCGACGACCACGTCCAGCGCCGCCGGCAGCAGCAGCACGATGCGCTCGAACCGGGCGGGGTCCTCGCCGAGCAGATGGCAGATCGCGCCGGCGCCCGAGCGAGGTACCGACGGCGTTGCGGGCTCCGTACGCGTTCGCGACCGCGTCCAGGTCCCGCGCGAAGTCCGCGAACCCGTAGCCCGTCTCCGGCACGCTCGAACGCCCGTGCCCGCGGAAGTCGAACCGAACCTTCGTGCCGGCGACGAGCGGCGTGAACGCCGCGAGCTCCTGGCTCGAGTTCGTGAGCCCGTGCGCGAGCACGGTGACCGGCTCGCCCTCGCCGTCGATCTCCACGTGCAGGACGGCGTCGTCGGTGCGGACCTCGGGCATGGACCTCGTTCCTCCGGAGCGATGCGGGACGTAGGCTAGTGTCTCAACCGGAGCCGGAGGGAGGGGCCGCGTGCCGGAGATCGAGGTCAGCCGCGCCGACGTCGAGCAGTTCCTGTCGCGGTTCCTGGTGCGCGTGAAGGACGGCGACGAGGTCGTGAGCCACGTCGTGACGCTGTCCGGCGCCGACTACGAACGGCTCGGCGGCAACTACCGCTCCCCCGAGGAGTTCGTCGAGGCGTGCTTCCGCTTCCTGCTCGAACGGGAGCCGAAGGAGAGCATCCTCGGCACGTTCGACATCAGCCAGATCAGCGGCTACTTCCCCGAGTTCGAAGCGGAGATCGACAAGCCGGCGGACTAGACCAGATCGTCCTGCGGCGCGAACTGGTCGCGGATCCTCCTCGACCATGCCGCCACCATGAACGTCAGGCCCAGGAACACCGCGCCGCTCACCATCAGGATCACGCGGGTCCGTGACTCGCTGCCCTCGATCCACACGACCGACAGGATGAACGCCGGCACGATGAAGCCCAGGTTGTAGGCGATGTCGAACAGCGCGAACGCGCGGCCGCGGAAGTCGTCGGGGATCGCCTGCTGCATGATCGTGTCGGCCGAGATCTTGCCCATGAAGAAGGCGAAGAAGCCGACGAACAGCAGGGCGGCGAAGCCGGCGAGCGAGACGAACGCGCCGAAGACCAGCACGCCGGCGCCGAGGGCGAACATCGAGGCCAGCAGCAGCCGGATCGGCGGCACCTTGTCCTTCCACTTCTGCGCGAGCACCAGGCCGAGCGCACCGCCGACGAACCCGCCGGCGCCCGAGATGGCCAGGGCGACGTTGCTGGCGTCGCCGCCCTCGACCAGGTTCTTCGCGTACAGCGCGAACGTGAACAGCCCGAAGCCCCAGAACTGGTAGCGCAGCATCTGGAAGCTCAGCAGGCCGAGCGCCGCCGGCGGACGGGACCAGACCTCCTTCAGGCCGGCCACGATCGTGGAGATCACGCGGCGGGCCTCCTGGCCGAACGTGCTGTCGTGCGGTCGCGTCTCCGCGTGCTGCAGCTGCCTGCCGACGATCACGGCGACGATGAGGATGCCGCAACCGCCGACCACGACGAGCCACGACGGCAGCAGGCTCGCGCCGACGAGCGCCCCTGCGATGCCGACGATCTGGAACAGCGCGCCGCCGGCCTGCGAGAGCGCGTTGCCCTGCATCAGGTCCTTGCCCGACAGCACGTCGGGGATCGCGGCCGACTTCACGGCCAGCGCCACGCGCACGCAGGCCTGGATCATCAGCAGGCCGACGATCAGCGCGATCGTCGCCGTCACGTTGCCCTCGGAGCTCTCCTTGCCGAGCGGCAGCATCACGCCGACGGCGACGGCCGCCACGACGGCGGCCGTGAGGATGTTCGCCCACGCCAGCACCCTCCTGCGCTGGAAGCGGTCGATGAACACGCCGATGAACGGCGACACGAGCGAGTACGGGATGTAGAGCGCCAGCACGACCTTCAGCAGGTAGTCGGCCGAGGGCACGGTCGAGACGTCGAAGCCCTTCTCGCCGCCGAACGCGATCGACTTGCCGATCGCGCCCTGGATCACGCCCTGCCCGGTCTGCACGAGGAACTGCACGCCCATCAGCACCGAGTAGTCGCGGATCGAGAAGACCCCGAACAGCTTGTTGAAGAAGCCGGCGAAGCTGTCCAGCACACGTCGCAGTCCGCCGCCTCCGGTGCGCAGGCCGACGGCCGCGACCGTGGCGAGGCCGATCGAGGCCCAGCCGTGCGCCGGTGGAGAACGGACCTCGCCACACCGACGTCGACGATGAACCCGGCGAGGATCGTCAGCACGATCGAGATGCCGGGCACCAGCGCGATCCGCATCCAGGGACCCTCGAGCTCGAACCAGCGCGCGGCGATCGCGCCCGGCACGACGAGCAGGATCGCGAGACCGAGGATCACGCGCAGGTTGTGCAGCGGGTTGCCGAGCGGGCCGGGGTGGTCGGAGTACAGCGCAGCGGTCTCGGCCTCGGCCGTGTGCGCGGCGGCGACGGCCGCGTCCGAGGGCGTCGTGAGCCCGGGTCCCGTGACGACCGCGACGTCGTCGGAGAGCGACACGAGGTTCGCGCCGCCGGCGTCCAGCGCCGTCTCGTTCGGCGTGTGTTCGTTGAACTGGCGGACGAGGAACGCGATCGGCGGCTGGTCGTAGGTGCGGTTCATCGCCTGGATCTCGCCGTAGAACCCGAGGGTCATCTTGTTGTAGGTGGGGTCGGTGAGCAGCAGCGGGCCCTCGCCGTAGCCGGGGAAGCCGGCCGCCGCCAGCTCGGCGAAGCGCCCGACGTCGCCGAAGTAGCTGAAGTCGCGCTTCACGGCGTCGCCCGGCAGCCCGGTGCGGGAGACGTTCGTGTACGTCTTCGCCCAGCCGTACGAGACGTAGCGGTCGTCGAAGTTCGTGACGAACACGATCGGTCGGCCGGGCTCGGTCTCCACGACGGCGCGCACCGCGGCCAGCGAGGTCCGCGTGGGCTGGTCGATCCACTGGTTGGCGGGGTCGGCCCACTTCGAGGCCTCGCGGCCGCCGTAGAACACGAAGACGAGCGAGGCGATGATGCCGAGCGCGCCGATCACGCCGACGATCCTCAGACCGCCCTCGAGGCGCAGGAACCAGCGCACGGCGACCCACGCGCCGAAGCCCACCAGCGCGAAGAGCGCGCCGGTCGCGTTGAAGAACCGGTAGTAGGGGTACGCGGCGCCGGCGAGGAAGCCGAGCGCGCCGAGCAGCGGGATCAGCCACATCGTGGGCAGCACGACGAACATGTCGCCGGGCTCGCGGCGCTTCCGCGCCGTCCAGATCGCGGAGCCGATCGCGAGCAGGATCAGCGGCACGATGATGACGGGCTGCATCGACTTCACCCAGTCGACGAGCCGGGCCGTGAAGACCTCCTGCGTGTACGGCGGCGGCAGCGCGGCGTCGGCGAGCGAGCCGCTGGCGCCCCACGGCCCGATCACCCACGTCGCGAGGCCGAAGATCATGCCGAAGCCGGTCGACAGCAGCGCGGGCCCGTCCGTCTTCAGCGCCGAGCCGAGCGAGAACCGGCTCGTCACGAAGTGCAGCGCGAACACCGCCATCAGCGACACGCCGAAGACCACGCAGGTCGTCGGGTGCACGTACGCGGCCGCCCATGCCGTGAGGAAGACGGCGGTGCGCGCACCCCACGAGGTGCGCGCGGGTTCCCAGAACGCCAGCAGGAAGCAGAGCAGGAACAGCACCGTGATGTTGTCGAGGTAGCCCTGGTACGGCGTCGTCATGAACATCGCCGCGGTCGCGAGCATCACGATGAGGAACAGCATGGGGTCGCGGTGCTTCCGGTAGCTGAACGCGCCCAGCGCGAGGCCGGTGAGGATCGGGACGCCCACCATCATCATGGCGCTGAAGGTGTAGAGGTCGATGCCGGCCACCCGCTGCATGATCGAGCCGTACAGCGGCACGGCCACGCGGTAGCCGCCGCCGAACATCGCGAACGGACCCCAGTCGCCCACCAGGAGCTTGGGCGCGTCGTGCATCATCAGGTTCGAGCGCCACGTGTACCAGGCGGGGTCGCGGGTCGGCGCGCTGATCGACGGGTCGCGCAGGAACCCGAAGCCGAAGGCGAGCAGGCCGATGGCGATCGCGATGACCAGGACCCACGGCGAGGACAGGATGCCGCGCGAGCCCTCCGGCGGGGCAGCCTCCACGGGCCGTGCGGTATCGGTTCGCGCCATCGTTGCCGGTCTCCCTATCTCGGTGCCGAGATGCGTCGGAACCGCCTGCCGGGATCCCGGACGGGCTCCCCCCGGCGGAAGGCGGCCCCAGGATAGACGACGGATGCCGCCGCGACCCCGAGCGTCGGGCGCGGCATCTCAGCCGCCCTCGACGTCCCGCTCGAGGCGGTCGCCGAGCAGCCACGCGAGCGGGATCAGCAGCACCGACACGTTCCGCAGGATCATCACGGCCTGGTTGGCCGGGCGCCCGATCCCGGCGTCCAGGTACCACAGCGCGAAGATCCCGCCGGTGATGACGCAGGGCGCCACGGCGAGGCGGAACAGGCGGCGAGCAGTCCAGCGACGACACGGCCGCCCACGGCAGCAGCCACGCGATGTACCCCGGCGACAGCACCGGTGACAGCACCAGCAGGGTGGCGACGGCGGCCAATGCGGGCGCGCCAGCCGGATCCACCGGCGCGCGGCGCGCGCGCCACCACACCGCCGCGAGGCCGAGGACGAGCAGGACGGCGAGGGCGACCCTCGCCCAGCCGGGGATGTCGCCCGTCCGGTTCGCGCCCTGCTCGTAGCGGTAGGAGCCGGTGAGCGGCCACACGACGGCGCCGACCGTGGACTCGAGCTCCCACCCGGAGGCGCCGCGGAGGCTGACGACCTGGCGCACGCCCTCGAGGCCGCCGAGCGCCAGCCACCCGGCGACCCCGGCGGCGACCGTGACGACCGTCGCCCACAGCGCCCGCGTGCGGCGCGTGAGCACGAGGATCGGCAGCAGGACCGCCGGCCACAGCTTGGAGAGGACCCCGAGACCGAGCAGGACGCCCCCGAGGCGGTCGGCGCGGCGCCGGACCAGCACGATCCCGGCGACGGCGAGCGCCACCGCCACGAGGTCCGACCGCCGGTACACGAAGATCAGCAGCGGCGCACCGATCAGGAGGTAGCGGCGCGCGGCCTCGCGGCCCCACCCGGCCAGCACGCACGCGAACGCGGCCAGGTCGGCGCCGAACGCCACGAGCGCGAGGATCGCGCGCGCGATACCGACCGACCACCGGCCCACGACCTCGATCAGGCCGAGCTCGCCGATCGGATACTCGACGGCGACGTCGCGGTACGGCGTGCCGGCGGCGTGCGCGATCTCGTGGAACCGCGTCGCCGCCGAGGACGGGAAGTGCGGCACGTCGGCGATCACCGTCAGCACGACGACGACGCGCACCAGCAGCAGCGCGGCCGTCAGGGCGTCGGTCGACCACGGGCCGACGGCGACGGTGCGCCGGGCCCACGGCACCCGGCCGAGGCGATCCGTCCCTGTCGCCTGCATGGCGCCGTCTACGAGGAGGCCCGCGCCTCGGGGAGGCACGGCAGCTGGTCCATCAGCGACGTCGGGAAGGCGCCGGCGAACACGAGGTCGTTCTCGTGGCCCGGCAGCGGCGGGCGGCCGGCCTTGGCGGTCTGCGCCTCCGTGAGGCTCATCAGGTAGTTCGCGACGTCCACGAGGTCGTGCCCGCTCTGCGCGAGCTCGCTCTCGTTGAACCAGAACTCGGTCGTTCGGAACTTGTCGATCAGCGGCACGTTGTCGCCGTCGTCGAACTTCTGGTTCAGCAGGTTCTCGATGGTGGTGTTGTCGATCTGGAACGCGCCGGAGACCGCCGCGTCGATGTTCGTGCCGTGGTCGGCCGTGAGCGCCAGCACCCACTTCCCGTTCCCGACGGTCTCGATTCAGGAAGTCGATCAGGATCTTGAGGTGCTCGTCCTGCACCTTCAGCGCGTCGGACATCTCGATGCCGTTCGCGCTGAACGCGTGGCCGATCACGTCGATCGCCTTGTAGTTCAGGTACAGCAGGTCGGGCACGTCGTCGGCGCCGAACCCCTCCTCCGAGATCACCTTCTCGAACAGCTGCGTCTGGAACGGCGTGCGAGCCGGCGTGTCGAAGCCGTTGTTGAACTGCGCGATCGAGTTCTGGCGCCACTTCCCGTCGCGCGCGCCGTCCATCGCGTCGAGCTGCGCGTTGAACCGGTCGATCGGCGGCAGGTCGTTCACGTACTTCGGCATGTCGTAGAAGGGCTTCATGGCGGTGGTGAGGTTCCACGACACGGCGGAGTCGTCGCCGCCGGTCGCCGCGTCCTCCTTCTCGCGCGCGACCGCGATGTCCTTGTCGCCGCCGTTCCACTCCGATCCGTGGCCGATCATCATGAGGTGCGCGGACAGCGTCGCGAGGCCGCCGACGATGGGCTCGTTGTGCATCGCGCGATCGTAGAGGTCGGCGATCGTCGGCAGGACCATGAACGCCGGCCCGTTCGCGTTCGGCTTCTCGATCCGGTTGTTCACCTTCACGTACTCGTCGACCATGCCGTTGTCGGCGGGGAACGCACCGGTGCCGATCATCGCGTGGCCGGTGGGCGTGTTCGACGGCGACGCGCCGACCGTCGCGTGCGTGAACCACGCACCCTTGCCCATGATCGACTTCAGGTACGGCCAGTCCTTCGGCCAGGTGTTCAGCACGTCCATGCCGCCCGAGTCCCACACCAACGTGACGATGAGCTTCGGCAACGGGCGGCCGGGCTGCAGCGCCTCGGTCTGCGCCGTGCCGTCCGGTGCGTCGAACGGGAAGTGCAACAGCGCGCCCGTCGTCGGGGCGAGGTCGGCGAGCGTGACCGGCTTGTCGTACGTGCCGGGCTTGATGTAGCCGGGTCCGTACAGGAAGAACGGCACCTCCTGCGTGTAGTCGTACGGCGAGGAGTGCGTGTTCCCCGTGCCGATGTAGTCGGGGAACTTCGAGATGATCTGGAGGTCGCCGGAGCGGCCGGGCATGATGCCGCGCCAGGTGCGCAGGAGGACCTCGTGCGTGTTGTCGGCGCAGGTCTGCTTGATCAGCGCCTGCGTCGCCGCGCCGGCCGGAGACGGCGATGCCGTTGCACTGGAGGAGCTCTGGGCCGCGGGCTCGAGCGAGGAGGTGGTGCTCCCCGACGAGCAGGCGCCCACGAGGAGCAGGAGCGCGGCGGCCGGCGACCCCGGGCCGCCTCACGTGCCCGACTCCGCAGGCAGGGCAGCGGGTGGTCGAAGACCGACGCCGGGAAGACGGCCGCGAAGACGTCGTCGCCGCGCTCGTCCGGCGACAGGCTCGAGGGATCCGACGACGCCTGCTCCTTCGTGTAGTGCAGCATGAAATCCGCGACCTCCTCGACGGTGAGCCCGTTCTGTCTGAGCTCGGTCATGTTCAGGAACGTCTGGCTGGTGCGCACGCCGACGATGACAGATGTGGAGTCGCCGTCGGTGTCGAACCGGGCCTCGAGGTCGGTGAGCAGGGCGGACGGCGTGATCTGGAAGGCACCGGACACGGCCGGGTCGAACTGGTGCCCGTGGTCGGCCGTCACCACCATCACCCAGTTGCCGTGACCGACCTCCTTGTTCAGCGTGCCGATGAACTCCTTGAGCCCGGCGTCCTGCCAATGCAGCGCGTCCTGCATCTCCGGGCTGTTGACGCTCCACAGGTGCCCGACGTGGTCGATGATCTTGGAGTTGATGTAGAGCAGATCCGGCATGTCGTCGGCGCCGAAGCCCTCGCGCTTGATCACCTCGGCGTAGAGCCGGTCCTGGAAGGGCACGCGCGCCGGCGTGTCCCACCCGCTCGCCAGCTGCTCGATCGAGTTCGAGCGCCACTTGCCGTCGGCCGCGCCGTCCGCCCGGTCGAGCGCGTCGGTGTAGGTCTGGATACCGGGCAGCTGGTTCACGTACTCGGGGAAGCGGTAGTACGGCTCGTTCTTGCCCTTGATGTTCCAGGCGGTGCCCTCGGCGCCCTCGTTCGTGTCCTCGCTGATGCGCAGGACCGCGATGTCGCGGTCGCCGCCGTTCCACATGGCGCCGTGTCCCATCATGTTCAGGTGCCACGTGACGCTCGCGAGGTCGCCCACGATCGGCGCGTTGCCCATGGCACGGTCGTAGACGTCGGCGAGCGTCGCCGAGTCCAGCAGCGTCGGGCCCAGCTCGCCGGCACGGGTCAGGGTCGGTGCGGGACCGACCCGGAACTCGGCGTCGACCTGTCCGGTGGTGCGCGGGTACGCGCCGGTGCCGATCGTCGCGTGCGTCGCCGGCGTGATCGAGGGCGAGGACCCCACGCTGGCGTGCTCGTACCAGATCCCCTTCGGGATCAGCGACTTCAGCACCGGCCAGTCCTTCGGCCAGGTGTCGAGGACGCTGCGACCGCCGGCGTCCCACACCATGGTGACGATCAGCTTCGGCGGCGTGTCCGGGGCGGCGGCGAGGACCTCGGGCAGGGCCGAGCCGTCCGGCGCGTCGAACCCGTCGAACTGCAGGAGCCCGGCCGTCGTCGGCGCGATGCCGGCGATCGTGACCGGGCGCTGCACCGCCGGCTGCGGCTTCAGGTAGCCGGGCCCGTACCAGAGCATCGGCACGTCCTGCAGGTAGTCCCACGGTCCGGAGTGCGGGAAGTTCGAGCCCAGGAAGTTCGGCTGCTGCGGCACCACCAGGATCTGGCCCGAGCGGTCCTCCTCCGTGCCGCGCCAGATGCGCAGGAGCTGGTCGTGCGGCAGGGAGCAGGCGACGGCGGCCCAGTCGGTCGCCGCATGCGCCGGCGCCATCGGCAGCCCGGGCGCGAGGACCGCGAGCGCCGCCGCCGACAGCAGGAGGCGAGCCCGGGGACGAACGCGCCGGAGGCTCATGCGGCCTCCGGCAGACAGGGAAGATGGTCGAGCACCGACGAAGGATAGGCCGCGCGGAAGACGCGCTGGTCGGGCGGGGCGTCCTGCCCGGGGGCGGCGACCTCGCGCGCGGTCAGACCGGCGACGAAGCGCGCGACCTCGGGCACGGAATGGCCGTTCGCGGCCAGCGCGGCGGTGTTGAGGTAGATCTCCGTCGCCTGCACCAGATCCACGACCGACGCGCCGAACGTCGGGCCTCGATCGCGGCCGTGAGCTTCGCCGAGGAGATCACGGTGCCGCCGGTCTCCGACGGCGACGGCGCCGCGCCGTGGTCGGCCGTCAGCACCATCGCCCAGCGGCCCGTGCCGACCCGGTCGTCGAGGTACCGCACGAGCTCGGCGAGCGCAGCGTCCTGCGCCTGGAGGCTGTCGCGCATCTCGGGCGACCCCACGCCCCACGTGTGCGCGACGTAGTCGGTGACCTTGTAGTTCACGAACAGCAGGTCGGGCGTGGCGTCGGCGCCGAACCGCTCGCGTCGGATCAGCTCCTCGATCACCCGGGTCTGGTACGGGATCCGCGCCGGCGTGTCCCAGCCCTGGAGGAGCTGCGCGATGTCGTCGTCGCCCCACCGCCCGTCCCGCTGGCCGTCGGCGCCGTCCAGCGCGTCCACGTCGTCCCGGAAGCCCGGCACGTCGTTCGCCCACGCCGGCATCCGGTAGTCGCCGGCCACCGCCGGCAGGAGGTTCCACGTGGTGCCCTCCTGGCCCGAGGGTGGTGGCGCCGGAGGCCTCGTGCAGCATCGCGATGTCGCGGTCGCCGCCCGGCGAGGCGGCGCCGTGTCCGAGCATGCCCAGGTGGATCGTGAGCGTCGCCACCTCGCCCACCTTCGGCGTGTTCCCGTTCGCGCGGTCGTACACGTCGGCGAGGGTCGGCACGTCGAGGGTGGACGAGCCCTGCGCCCACGGCGTCGTCATCTGGCCGTCGACGCGCAGCCGGTGCGCGAGGACGCCGTGCGTGCGCGGGAACGCCCCGGTGCCGATCGTCGCGTGGCTCTGCGCGGTCTGCGTCGGCGACGACCCGACCGTGGCGTCGTCGAACCACACCCCGCCGGACTCCATGGAACGGAGCATCGGCCACGAGTCCGGCCACCGCGCGAGGACGTCGGTGCCGGCGGCGTCCCACACCAGGGTCACCAGCAGTCGGGGGGTGCGCGCCGGCCTCGGGGCCGTCCATCAGCGCGCGGCCGTCGGGCGCCGCGAACCCGCCGAAGCGCAGGAGCGCGGCCTGCGTCGGCGCGATGTCGGCCAGCGTCACCGGATCGTCGCGCGCGGGCGAGGCCGGCACGACGCCGGGGCCGTACCAGAGCATCGGGATCTGCTGCGCGTAGTCCCACGGCCCCACGTGCGGGAGGCCGGCGTCGATCAGCGAGTACTCGCGCGGGAGGATCTGGACCTCGCCGCCGCGGTCGGCGCGCCAGCCGCGCCACGTCCGCAGCAGCCAGTCGTGCGGCAGCCCGCAGGCGATCTCGGCGAAGGTCCTGGCGTCGTCGCTGCTGCCGGGCGACGGCGAGCCGGCTGCCGCGGCGCCTCCCCGCGCAGTGCATCCCGTCACCGCAACCATGGCAACCACGACGAGCGCCGCGCCCCGGAGGGGCCGTCTCACCCCCGCGCCTCGGGCAGACAGGGCAGATGGGTCATGAGCTCGGACGGGAAGGATTCCGCGAAGACCTTGTCGTTCTGCTCGGCGGCCGGCACGGTGACGCCGAGGCCGTGCGTGTTCCCCTCCGTCCGGTCCATGATCCACCGCGCCATGTCCTCGAGCGTGCCGCCGTTCTGGCGCAGCTCGTCGGTGTTCACGTAGATCTGCGTCGGCTGGATCAGCTCCACGATCGGCACGTCGTCGCCGTCGGTGTCGAAGGCCGCTTCCAGCCCGGCGCCGATCGGCGCCGTCGAGATCTGGAAGCCGCCCGACACCTTCGGGGAGGGGATCGCCCCGTGGTCGGCCGTCAGCACCATCGCCCACTGTCCCTGCCCGACCTGCGCGTTGAGGAAGGTGACGAGATCGCTTCAGCGCCGCGTCCTGCAGGCGCACCGCATCGTCCATCTCGGGCGAGTTCATCGACCAGATGTGGCTGATGTAGTCGATCTCCTTGAAGTTGGCGTACAGCAGGTCGGGCACGTCGTCCTGGCCGAAGCCCTCGCGCGTGATCATGGTCTCCAGGACCCGCTCCTGATACGGGATCCGCGCCGGCGTGTCGAAGCCCTGCAGCAACTGGTCGATCGAGTTGTTGCGCCACTTGCCGTCCTTGCGGCCGTCCGCGCGGTCGATGGCGTCGACGTCCTTCGCGAAGCCCGGCACGTCGTTCACGTACGACGGCAGCGTGTAGTACGGCTGGATCTGGTGCGGCAGGTTCCACGTGAAGCCCTCGTCGGTGAGGGTCCCCGGGTCGGTCACCGAGCGGGTGGTGCCGATGTCGCGGTCGCCTCCGTTGAAGAAGGACCCGTGGCTCATCATGCCGAAGTGGATGTTGACGGTGGCGCTGATGCCGACGATCGGCTTGTTGCCCATCGCGCGGTCGTAGAGATCGGCGAGCGTCGGCAGCACGATCAGGTTCGGACCCTGCGCCCACGGCGTCACGATGTTGTTGCCGACGCGCAGCCGGTGGCCGACCAACAGGTGGTCGTCGGGGAACGCGCCGGTGCCGATGCTCGCGTGGATCTGCGCCGTGCTGGTCGGCGAGGAGCCCACGCTCGCGTCGTCGTACCACGTGCCCTTCGGGATCAGCG
This sequence comes from uncultured Actinomycetes bacterium, assembly GCA_963828885.1. Taxonomy (GTDB): domain Bacteria; phylum Actinomycetota; class UBA4738; order UBA4738; family HRBIN12; genus JALYMB01. Next base: position 36,958 of record CAWHGC010000015.1, on the reverse strand, counting down.
ACTTCAGGTACGGCCAGGAGTGCGGGTGCGCCGCCAGGACGTCGCGGCCGCCCGCGTCCCACACCACCGTCACGATCAGCTTCGGCGGGTCGGGGCGCTGGGCCTCGGGCAGGAGCGCCTCGGTCATCGGCGAGCCGTCCGGCGCCGTGTACGGGAAGTGCAGCAGCTTCGCCGCCGTGGGCGCGATGCCGACGGACGTGACCGGTCGGTTCACGGCGCCCTGCGCCGGGATGAACCCCGGCCCGTACCAGAGCATCGGCACCTGCTGGACGTAGTCCCAAGGCCCGACGTGCGGCAGTCCCGAGCCCACGAAGTTCGGCTCCTTCGCGATCATCTGCAGATCGCCGCCGCGGTCGGGGCTCCATCCGCGCCAGGTCCGGAGCAGCTGGTCGTGCGGCATCCCGCACGCGAGCGCGACCAGATCCTGGTCCGACGCGGCGGCGGAGGCGGGGACGGTAGGCAGCGCCCCGGCTGCGGAGACCAGGACCAGGGCGAGCGGAAGCAGGCGGCGACGCCGGGGAGCCATGAGCGCTCAGTGAACGACACGCCGCCCGAAACGGCAACCCACGCGCTACGGTGGCTCGATGCCCACCGGCCGGAGGCTCCTCGTGCTGCTCGGCGTCTGCGCGCTCGTCGCGCTCCCGGCCGGTGTGCTGCGCGCCACTTGTGCCGGCAAGACGTGCGACGAGGGCCAGACCGTGCACGCGCGTGTCCCGTTCTGCCCGCTGCCGGACGAGCTGCGGACGCTGATCTCGAACGGCTTCTACGCGGGGCGGTCCCCCGACGTGCTCGGCGTCGGCGCGATGCCGGTCGCGGGCGGGAGCGGCGGCGGCGAGTCCTCGACGCCCTGGCCGGCGACCGAACCGCAGCCCGACGTCCGCGTGCCACTCGCCTTCCTCGGCACCGGTGTGAACCCGAACGTGGCGCTGCCCGGATCAGCTGACGCTCGACCGCATCGCGCCCACGCTCTCGGAGATCCTCGGCTTCCACCGGCCGCATCCCGACGTGCGGTCGGGGCTGTCGATCTCCGGCCTCGCGAGCGGCGCGCGGCCGCGGCTGGTCCTCGAGGTCGTGTGGACCGGCGGCGGCACGACCGAGCTCGAGGCCGACCCCGCGGCGTCGGCGGCGTGGCGCAAGCTGACCGCGCACGATGCCGTCGCCTCCACCCGTGCCACGACCGGCTCGCTGCCGCTGGACCCGGTCGCCGCGCTCACGACGATCGGGACCGGCGGGCCGCCGTCGGAACACGGCATCACCGGTGTCCCTGATCCGCGACCAGCAGAGCCGCGTGGTGGCGCCGTGGAGCGCGAGCGCGCCGACGTCGGTCATCGCGACGCTGCCGGACGACCTCGTCGCCAGGTATCCCGAGACGAAGGTGGGCGCGGTGCTGGCCGCGCGCGTCGACCAGGGGATCGTCGGCGGCACCTGGTACGCGACCGGCGACGTGGCCGACGTGACCCTCGAACGGCGCGACCCGGCGGGGGCGGTCGACGCGATGCTGGCCGACGGCTACGGCGCCGACGACACGCCGGACGTCCTCGCGGTCGTCGTGGCCGGCCCGCCGAGCGCGTTCGCCGACGCCCTGCGCACGATCGTGCCGGCGGTGCGCTCCGCGGTTCCCGCCACGACCGTCGTCGTGACGGCCACCGGCGCGCGCTCGCCCGACGGCACGCTCTCGGGCGCCGACGTCGCGCAGCACGTGAACGCGAACGTGCGGTCCTCGGGCCCGATCGTCGAGGCCGCCGTGCCCGGCGGGCTCTTCCTCGACCAGGACGTGCTGGCCGCCGACGGACTCTCCTCCGGCGCCGTCGTGGGGCCGATGCTCGGCATGACCGAGGGCGGGCGTAAGGTGTTCACGGACGCCTTCCCGGGATTCGCCGTGTCCTTCGCGAGGTACTGCTGATGGCCGTCGACACGCTCCAACCCCAGACCACCGCACCAGAGGGCGGCGGCGCGCCCGCGTCGTCGACCCGCCACGCGATCGCCGTCGCCGCGACGCTGGCCGGCGCCGGCCTCCTGCTGCGCCTGCTCGACCCCTCGAAGTTCGCGTGGCTCCAGAACTTCCTCATCGTCTTCTCGTCGCTGCTCGTCGAGGCACTGCCGTTCATCATGCTCGGGGCGCTGGTCTCCGCCGCCATCGAGGTCTTCGTCCCGTCGTCGGCGTTCGCGAAGATCGCACGGCTCCCCCGGCCGCTGCAGCTGCCGGCCGCGGCGATGGCCGGCATCGCGTTCCCCGTGTGCGAGTGCGGCTCGGTGCCGGTCGCGCGGCGCCTGGTGTCGAAGGGTCTCGCCCCGAGCGCCGCCGTCACGTTCATGCTGGCGGCGCCGATCCTGAACCCGGTCGTCGTGGCCTCGACGTACGTCGCCTACCGCGGCCGCGACTCCCTGTGGACGATGGTGCTGGGGCGGATGGGCCTCGGGTTCATCGTCGCCGTCGCCGTCGGCTGGGTCGTCGGCAACGTCCGCAAGGAGGACCTGCTGCGCCCGCGCCCGGGCGACGACGACCTCGACACCGACGAGGACGAGCCGCGATGGAGCCGCTTCTTCGGCCACCTGTCGGGCGACTTCGTGTTCATGGCGAGGTTCCTGGTGATGGGAGCCGCCATCGCGGCGGCCGTGCAGACGTTCGTGCCGCAGTCGGTGATCGGGAAGGTGGCCGGCACGCCCGTGGTCGACCTCATCGCGATGATGGCGCTCGCGTTCCTGCTCTCGCTCTGCAGCGAGTCCGACGCGTTCGTGGCGGCCTCGTTCGTGCAGTTCGGTCCGGCGGCGCAGCTCGCGTTCCTGGTCTCCGGGCCGATGGTCGACATGAAGCTGGGAGCCCTCTACGTGGGGACGTACTCCAAGGGGTTCCTGCGGACCTTGATGCTCACCGTCTTCGCCGTCACGCTCGCCGGCACCATGTGGATCCAGGTGGTGTGGGGATGATCCGGACGGCGAACGCTCGCGACGTGGTGGGGACGACCGGGCGCTGGAGCGCCGGGCGCGTTGCCGTCGGCCTGGTGCTGACGGCGTGGGCCGGGCTGTTCTGGTTCCTGTTCGCCAGCGGGCGGTGGGCGCTGTACCTGTCGACGCGGACCTCGTGGCTCGTCCCGGTCGGCGCCGTGATCCTGAGCGCGGCGGCGCTCGGCCGGTTCGCGAGCGCACGCGTGCAGCACGACCCCGAGCCCCTCGGCACACGCCGGACGTGGACGATCGGGCTGCTGGTCTTCCCGGTCGTGATCATCCTGGTGCTGCCGCCGGCCGCGCTGAACTCGTACGCGGTCGGGCGCCGGTCCGGGTTCGTCGGCGCCGGCGTCAGCACGTCGGCCGGCGACATCGCGACGGGCTCGCTCACGCTGATCGACGTCGCGGCCGCGCAGACGACCTCGGCGGGCCTCGACGCGCTGGTGGCGCGCGCCGGCGAGCGGGTCACGTTCGAGGGCTTCGTGATGCGGTACTCCGACACGCCGCCGGACGAGATCCTGCTGACGCGCTACATCATCACGTGCTGCGTGGCCGACGCCACGATCGCGCAGGTCCGGGTGGTCGACGTGCCGGCCGGCACGTTCCAGCAGGACCAGTGGGTGACGCGTGACGGGCCTGATCTATCCGCTCGGACGCGAGATCATCGTCGACGCGAAGGACGTCGCCGGTATCCCGCGGCCGTCGCGGCCCTACCTCTACCCGTAGTCAGGCGCTCGTAGGTCAGGCGCTGGCCGCGGCCGCGCAGGCGCGACACAGGCCGATCAGGTCGAGCCGGTGCGACACGGTCGAGAATCCGGTGCGGTCGGCGAGCTCGGCGAGCTGCGACTCGAGGGTCTCCTCGAAGCCCGGCGCGAAGTCCACGTCCTCGACCGCTCCGCAGTTCGAGCAGACGAGGTGGTGGTGGTGGCCGGTCAGCTCCTCCGTCAACTCGTAGCGGCCGAACTCTTCGTCGGTGAGCACGCGCCGCACGACGCCGGCCTGCTCGAGGGCCGCGAGGTTGCGGTACACCGAGCTCTGCTTCAACCCGCGGTGCCGCGTGAGGATGGCCGGCAGCGGGAGTGGGCTACCGGCCCGGACCAGCGCGTCGACCAGGAGCCTGCGACCGGACGTGTACCGCTGTCCGATCGCCGCCAGTCGGTCGGCCACCTTCGCATCGCAGCTCGGCCGTCACGGCTCGCCCTCCCCCATCGCGAGCGAGCGCGGTGACGTGCGCTTCGACGCCGCCACCGCCGTGAAGACGGCCGCCGCCACGATCACGATCGCGCCTCCGGGCGCCACGTTCACCGCCCGTCCGCCCACGAGGCCGACGGCGGCCGACGCCGCACCGATCGCGCACGCGAGCCGCAGCGTCTGCGCGAACGACCGGCCGAGCAGCTGCGCCGACGCGACCGGCAACACCGTGAGCGCGGCGATCAGGAGGATCCCGACCACCTTCATGCCCACGACGACGACCGCCGCCGTGCCGCCGGCCAGCACGATGTTCACGGCGTCCACGGGCAGCCCCGCCACTCGGGCCCAGTCCTCGTCCGTCACGACGGCGAACAACACCCTGCGCAGGACGAGGACCCACGCCACCACCGCCACGCCGATCCCGAGGATGACGGTCACGCCGACGGTCGACGCCACGTACGGATCGCCGAACAGGTACGGGAGCGTCTCGGGATCGAGGCGCTGCCCCCGGCTCGCGAAGACGGCCCCCAGCGCGAGGCCCGTGTAGAAGAACAGCGCGAGCGCCAGGTCGCCGGCGACCCTGCGCCGCATGCGGAGGACCTCGACGCCCACGGCGCCGATGACCGCGAACGCGAGCGCCGTCCAGACGGGCCAGACGTTCAACAGCAGTCCGGCTCCGACCCCCGCGAACGCGACGTGGCCGATCCCGTCCCCGATCAGGGACAGCCGCTTCTGGACCAGGAACGTGCCGATGAGCGGCGCGAAGGCGCCGATCGCCACACACGCGACCAGGGGCAGCGCCAGCGGCAGCTCGGTGAGGATCATCGGAGCTCCTCCAGCCACAGCGGCAGGTCCGCCGCGTGGATGCCGAGCGACACGCCGCGCTCGGCCAGCTCGGCCGGCGATCCGTCGAACAGGACGCGCTCCTTCAGCACGATCACGCGGTCCACGTCGTTCGCGACGGCCGACAGCTCGTGCGACACGAGGAGGACGCCGGAGCCGTGGTCGTCGATCAGGTGCACCAGGGAGTCGCGGAACCGCCGCTGCGATTCCGCGTCGACGCCGGCGATCGGTTCGTCGAGCACGAGCAGGTCGGGTTCGCTCGCGAACGCGCGCGCGATGAACGCCCGCTGCTGCTGGCCACCCGACAGTTCGCCGAGCGGGCGATCGGCGAGCTCGCCGAGGCCGACGGACTCGACCGCGTGTCGCACCGCCGTCCGGTCCGCATCGGTCAGGGACCGCCACCATCGCCCGCGCCGGAGCCTGCCGCTGGTGACGATCTCCTCGACCGTCGCCGGCACCTCGGTCCCGAGGGCGGGCCGCTGCGGCACGTATCCCAGCCGCCAGCGCTCGTGGAAGGCCGCCGGCGGGGATCCGAACAGGGTCACGGTGCCCTCCTGCGGCTTCATCGTGCCCAGCAGCAGGCGAAGCAGCGTGGACTTGCCCGACCCGTTCGGACCGACCAGGGCCACGAACTCCCCCGACGACACCGAGATCGAGACGTCGCGCAGCACCGGCGTCCGGCCGTACCCGAAGGAGAGGTGGTCGGCGGCGAGAATGGTTCTCATACTCATGGGCCGGAGCCTAGCCCCGGGCGGCCCTCGAGGTCAAGGCGCCGCACGCGTTCGGCGGTGTAGCGTTGCCCGCCGTGACGCTTCGCATCGGCATCGGGCTGTTCACCGGGCAGGTCCCGGCCGGGTCCGATCGCACGTTCGCGCAGGAGTACCGGGACACGCTGGAGCTCGTCCGCCTGGCCGAGGCGCTCGGGTTCGACTCGGCGTGGGTGAGCGAGCACCACGGAGCCTCGGACGGCTACCTGCCGTCGCTGCTGACGATGCTGGCGGGATTCGCCGCCGCCACCGACCGGATCCGGCTGGGCACCGGCGTGGTGCTGACGCCGCTGCACGACCCGCTCCGCCTGGCCGAGGACGCGGCCGTCGTCGACCAGCTGAGCGGCGGCCGGCTCACGCTCGGCCTCGGCATCGCGTGGCGCCCCGAGGAGTTCCGGATGTTCGGCGTGCCGTTCTCCGAGCGCCTGGCGCGCACCGTCGACACCGTGGAGATCCTGCGGCGCGCGTGGACCGGCGAGCGCTTCTCGTTCGACGGCGAGGTCTTCCACTACGACCGCGTCCGCGTGACGCCGCCGCCGGCGCAGGAGGGCGGGCCGCCGATCCTGCTGGGCGGCTACGTGGAGGCGGCGATGCGGCGCGCGGGCCGGATCGGCGACGGCCACATCACCGACGCCGAGGACGTGGAGGCCGTGCGGCACGCCGCCGCGCTGATGGAGGAGGGCGCGCGCGAGGCCGGCCGCGACCCGTCGGCGCTCACGCTCGCCATCATGCAGAACGCGTTCGTCGCCGAAGCCGACGCCTGGTCGCTCGCGCGCGACGGCGTGTTCCACCAGACCGGCGCGTACACCGCGTGGGACGAGGGCGACGACACGCCCGACCACGACTCTCTGGAACCGCGCGGCGTCACCGACGAGGAGCTGCGCGCCTCGACGCCGGCCGGCACGCCCGAGGAGGTGGTCGCCGCCCTGCGGCCGAAGGTGGAGAGCCTCGCCGAGGGCCGCACCCTCGACCTCGTCGTCCGCCTGCACTACCCCGGCATGAGCTTCGATACGGCCGCGCGCGCGGTCGAGCTGTTCGGCGAGCAGGTGATCCCCGCCCTGAAGGGCAACTAGTCCGTTACGGACTAGTTGGGATCGCCGGCATCCAGCGGTTCCGCGGTCGTCAGATGTCTGACGTGCTCGGAACATCAAGTACTTGCCAAGGGTGTCGTTTCCAGACTGGACAGCCTCTCTCAGTCGATGCGGACCATGACATCGTCGGCAGTCGTCGACGCCGCCATCCATCGAGACCAACCCATCCGCCGCCAGTCCGGTCGCCGCCCTCGAGGTCCGCTCGAGCGGCATGCCCGTCTCGGCGGCGAGCTCCCCGACCGACGCCCCACCTCGCTCGCGCAACACGGCGAGCACGCGGCCTCGCGCCTGCCGGTCCGAGCCCTCGAACGCGGGCTGCCGGCGCCCCGCCGGCCGGGGCGACCCGCCCTCGAGGTTCCAGCGGCATCCGCTCGCCAGCGGGCACTCGCCGCACCGGGGCACCGGGCGGCAGACGAACCGCCCGAGGTCCATCAGCGCCTGGTTCCACTCGCCGGGCGACGACGGATCGACCATCGCGTCGGCGTCGGCCTGCAGCTGCCGCGGCGACACGCCGACCGGATCGGTGCCGTGCACGACGCGCGCGGTGACGCGCCGCACGTTCGTGTCGACGGCGGCGACCGGCACGCCGAACGCGATCGAGGCGACGGCCGCCGCCGTGTACGGCCCGACGCCCGGCAGCGCGCGCAGCGCCGACGGGTCCGACGGCACGCGGCCGTCGTGGTCGCGCACGATCGCGCGGGCGGCCTCGCGCAGGGCGAGCGCGCGGCGCGGGTACCCCAGGCCGCCCCAGGCGCGCAGGAGCTCGGCGCGCGCGGCCGATGACAACGCCCGCACGTCGGGGAACCGCTCGAGGAACGCCCGGTAGGCGGGCGCCACCCTCGCCGCCTGCGTCTGCTGCAGCATCACCTCGGAGACCAGCACCGCGTACGGATCGGGGTGCGCGCTGCGCCACGGGTAGTCGTGCGGGCGTGGGCCGGTACCACGCGAGCAGTGCAGCACCGCGCGGGTCCCGGATCGAGGCCCGCCGCGCTAGGCTTCGTTCGGACCATGCCGACCATCCGCGACGTCATGAGCACCGAGCTCGTCACCGTGTCGCCGGACACGACGGTGGCGGAGGCGGCGGCCGTCATGAGCGCCGGACACGTGGGCTCGGCGATCGTCCTCGACGGGGACGAGTCGCTCGCCGGCATCTTCACGGAGCGCGACATCCTGCACGCCCTGGGCTCGGACTTCGACGCCGCCGCTCATACGGTGCAGGAGTGGATGACGAAGGACCCGGCCACGATCGAGGCCGGCGCGACCGTCCCGGCCGCCATCGACCGCATGCTCGAGGGCGGCTTCCGCCACCTCCCGGTGCTCGACGGCGGCGCGCTCGTGGGCGTGGTCTCCCTCCGCGACCTCAGCCGGGGCAACGCCGACTAGCTGTCGCGGTTGCCGAACCCGGCGGGTCCGGCCTTGTCGGGCATCTGCGCGGCGGCGTCCTTCAGCGCGGCGTGCACCTCGCGGAACACGTCGGCGACGAAGGACGCGGGCTTGCTCCCCTCGGACCCCATCGTGCCGCGGACCGCCGACGCGGTGACCTCGATCGCCTTCTCGAATACAACCCAGTCGGTCTCGCGCGTCATGACGTTCCTCCTGCTCCCTAGTCCGCTCGGTGGCGCCGGCGGACGCCTCCCGCCGGCACGCATCCAGGCTACTCGAAGGCGCGCAGACCGGTGAGGGCGTGCCCGACGATCAGCGTGTGCATCTCGTGGGTTCCCTCGTAGGTGAACACCGACTCGAGGTTGTTCATGTGGCGGATCACCGGATACTCGAGCGTGATGCCGCTCGCGCCCAGGATCGACCGGCAGGTCCGCGCGATCTCGAGGGCCGCCCGCACGTTGTTGAGCTTGCCGACGCTCACCTGCTCGGGCCGGAGCCGGCCCTCGTCCTTCATCCGCCCGAGGTGGTGCGCGAGCAGCAGCCCCTCCTGCAACTGCACGGTCATGTCGGCGAGCTTCGCCTGCGTGAGCTGGAAGCCGGCGATCGGCCGGCCCCACTGGACGCGCGTTCCGGCGTACTCGAGCGCGCTCGCGAGACACGCGCGAGCGGCGCCCATCGCGCCCCACACGATGCCGTACCGCGCCTCGGTCAGGCACGAGAGCGGCCCCTTCATGCCGGTGACGCCGGGCAGCACGGCCTCGTCGGGCAGCCGCACGTCGTCCATCACGAGCTCGCTCGTCACGCTCGCGCGCAGCGAGAGCTTGCGGTGCACGTCGCTCGTGGAGAACCCCGGCGTGTCGGTCGGCACCAGGAAGCCGCGCACGCCGTCGTCGGTCTTCGCCCACACGACGGCGAGCTGCGCGATGCCACCGTTCGTGATCCACATCTTCGTGCCGTTGAGGATCCAGTCGCCGCCGTCGCGTCGCGCGCTCGTGCGCATCCGCGCGGGGTCCGAACCGCTGTCGGGCTCGGTGAGGCCGAAGCACCCGACGACCTCGCCGGTCGCCATGCGCGGCAGCCATCGCTCCTTCTGCTCGTCGCTGCCGTAGCGGTGGATCGGGAACATGCTGAGCGAGCCCTGCACGCTGACGAACGAACGCAGGCCGCTGTCGCCGGCCTCGAGCTCCAGACACGCGAGCCCGTAGCTCGTCGCGTTCGCGCCGAGGCAGCCGTAGCCCTCCAGGTGCATGCCGAGCAGGCCGAGCTCCGCGACGCCGGCGCGGACCTCGGCCGGGAACTCGCCGCGCTCGAACCACTCGCCGACGCCGGGCACGACGCGCTCGTCGACGAACCGTCGCACGGCGTCACGGACGGCGAGCTCCTCCTCGGACAGCAGCGAGTCCAGCGCCAGCGGGTCGAGCGGATCGGCGAACATCACGTGAACGCCCGCAGTCCGGTCAGCGCCTCGCCGACGATCAGCGTGTGGATCTCCTGCGTGCCCTCGTACGTGAGGACGGACTCGAGGTTCACCATGTGGCGCATCACCGGATACGCCGACGTGATGCCGTCGCCGCCGAGGATCGCGCGCGCGTCGCGTGCGATGTCGAGCGCCGCCCGCGCGTTCGCGAGCTTGCCGATCGACACGTGCTCGGGACCGGCGGCGCCCGCGTCCTTCATCCGGCCGAGGCGCAGCGCCAGCAGCGTGCCCTTCGCGAGCTCCACCGCCATCGACGCGAGCTTCGCCTGGATCAGCTGGAACGAGCCGATCGGCCGCCCGAACTGCTCGCGCGTCAGGGCGTGCCGCAGCGCCGTCTCGAAGCAGTCGCGCGCGGCGCCCATCGCGCCGAACGCGATGCCGAACCTGGCCTCGGTCAGGCAGGAGAGCGGGGCCGAGAGGCCGGTCGCGCCCGGCAGCACGGCGCCGTCCGGCAGGCGCACGCCCTCGAGGATGAGCTCGCTACGCGCCGCCGCCCGCAGCGACCACGCGTCGTCGATCGGCAGGAACGTGACCCCGGGCGCGTCGCTCGGCACCAGGAACCCGCGGATCCCCTCGTCGGTGCGCGCCCACACGACCGCGAGGTCGGACACGGTCCCGTTCGTGTTCCACCGCTTGTGGCCGTCGAGGATCCAGTCGCCGCCGTCGCGCCGCGCCGAGGTCGTCATGGCGCCCGGGTCGCTGCCGGCGCCCGGCTCCGTGAGCGCGAAGCACCCGATCGCCTCGCCCGACGCCAGCCGCGGCAGCCACTCCTGCCGCTGCTCGGGCGAGCCGTACGTGTGGATCGGGAACATCACGAGCGAGCCCTGCACGCTCATGAACGAGCGCAGCCCGCTGTCGCCGGCCTCGATCTCCATGCACGCGATGCCGTAGTCGACCGTGGAGCCGCCCGGGCATCCGTCGCCCTCGAGGTGCATGCCGAGCACGCCGAGCTCGCCGAACGCGCGCGAGAGCTCCGTCGGGAACCGCCCCTCGGCGAACCACCCCTCGACGTCCGGCCGGATCCGTTCGTCGACGAAGGCGCGGACCCGGGCCCGCAGCGCGAGCTCGTCGGGCGAGAACAGCCGATCGATCTCCAGCAGGTCGGCGGGGTCCAGGGGGTCCGTCACGGGCGACAGACTATCGGGAGCGATCTGGGTCAAGATGTCCATATCGGCCGTCCCCGGACGTCGTATCGATAGGGCGGTCACCGGGATCGCCAGCGTGGTCAGACAGGAGGATGACGACATGAAGTACCTGCTGGGCATCTACGGCGACGAGAAGGTCTGGGACACGTTCCCCCCGAGCAGCAGGGCAAGGAGTTCGCGAAGTACAACGAGTACTCGCAGTGGCTCCGAGACCAGGGTCTGTACGTCGGTGGCGACGCGCTGGCCGGCACCGACCAGGCGACCACGGTCCGGGCTCGCGACGGCAAGACCACGACGACCGACGGACCCTTCGCGGAGACGAAGGAGCAGCTGGGCGGCTACTACGTCATCGAGGCGGAGAACCTCGACCGCGCGATCGAGGCGGCCGCGCGGTGCCCCGGAGCCGCGTACGGCTCCATCGAGGTCCGCCCGATCGTGGACATGTAGGGACCGCCGATCGACCGGACCGCCGCCAGCCACGAGGTCGTCGACCGTCTGTTCCGGCGCGAGTCCGGGCGTGCGGTCGCGACGCTCATCCGCATCCTCGGCGACTTCGATCTCGCCGAGGAGGCGGTGCAGGACGCGTTCGCGATCGCGCTCCAGCGATGGCCGGCCGACGGCGTGCCGGACAACCCGGGCGCGTGGATCACGACGACGGCCCGCAACCGGGCGATCGACCGGCTCCGACGCGAGCGCCGGCTGCGCGACCGCTCCGACACGCTCGAGCGGCTCGCCGAACTGGAGGCCATGGGTGACGAGATGACCGACATCCCCGACGAGCGGCTGCGGCTGATCTTCACGTGCTGCCACCCGGCGCTGCCGCTCGACGCGCGGGTGGCGCTCACGCTGCGGACCGTCGGCGGCCTGTCCACGCGCGAGATCGCGCGCGCGTTCATGTCGACCGAGCCGACGATCCAGCAGCGGCTGGTCCGCGCGAAGCGGAAGATCCGCGGCGCCGGCATCCCCTACCGCGTGCCGCCGGCCGAGCTGCTGCCCGAGCGCGTCGAGGGCGTGCTGGCCGTCCTGTACCTGATCTTCAACGAGGGCTACGCGGCGACCGAGGGCCCGCTCGTGCGCACCGAGCTGTGCGACGAGGCGATCTGGCTCGCGCGCGTGCTGGCGACGCTCATGCCGCGCGAGCCCGAGGTCCTCGGCCTGCTCGCGCTCCTGCTGCTCCAGCACTCCCGGCACGAGGCCCGCGTCGACGCGGGCGGCGGCCTCGTCCTGCTCGAGGACCAGGACCGCTCGCGCTGGGACCACGAGATGATCGACGAGGGCGTGCGCGTGCTGGAGACGGCGGTGGGCGCGCGAGCGGCCGGTCCGTATCAGCTGCAGGCGGCGATCGCGTCGCTGCACGCGCTGGCCCCGAGGGCCGAGGACACCGACTGGGCGCAGATCGCGACCCTGTACACGGTCCTGCTGCGGCTGCAGCCCTCGCCGGTCGTGGCGCTGAACCGCGCGGTCGCCATCGCGATGGCCGACGGTCCGAACGCGGCCCTGCCGCTCGTCGACGCGCTGGCCGACGACCTCGAGGGCTACCACCTGTTCCACGCCGCGCGCGCCGACCTGCTGCGGCGGCTTGGATCGCGGTGACGAGGCGGAGCGCGCGTACCGGCGCGCGCTCGAGCTGGCGACGAACCCGCAGGAGCGCGCGTTCCTCGAGCGACGCGCTGCTCGAACTGGGCGGCTAGGACGAACCTCGATCGGGAACGGTCGCGCGACCCCTGGATCGCCGTGATGGCGAAGAGCACGATGAGCCCCGGCCATACAGGACCCGTGTCAGCAGGGACATCGACGACGCGGGCCAGCACGACCGTTGCGACGGCGACACCGACCCCCGTCCACCACGCCCACCGGCGCTCGATCCAGATCCCCGCGCCGACGATCATGAACGTCACAGCCAGGAACAGCAGGATCAGTCGGTCGCCCACCACGGACCCGTTGACGGCCGGGTAGAGGGCTGCGACCCCGGTGATGAAGAAGACTCCGGCCGCGACGCGCGTCAGGACGCCGAACCTTGGTGTCATCAGCCTTGGTATCGGCGCCACGACGAGGCCCTTGACCGAGGCGCTTGGAGTAGCGATGTCGGGCGGGCTGACACCCGGTCTCGCCCATCGGGCCACGCCGCCGCGCTCCCCCTCGGCGTGCGGCGCGAGCCTCAGACCTGGATCGACACCTCGGGCAGGTTGGCCAGCGCGGCCTCCTCCTCGGCGGGGTCGAACTCGACCTCGGGCAGGCGGCCGTTGTTGTAGTCGTCGTACGCCTGCATGTCGAAGTGCCCGTGGCCGCAGAGGTTGAACAGGATCACGCGCTCCTCGCCGGCCTCCTTCGCCGCCAGCGCCTCGTCGATCGCGCCCTTGATCGCGTGGCTCGGCTCCGGCGCCGGCACGATGCCCTGCGTGGACGCGAACAGCTTCGCCGCCTCGAAGATCTGGTTCTGGGTGTACGCGACCGCGTCCATGTAGCCCTCGCGCACGAGCAGCGACAGCGACGGCGCGTCGCCGTGGTAGCGCAGGCCGCCGGCGTGCACGGGCGCCGGCACGAAGTCGTGGCCGAGCGTGTACATGGGCACGATCGGCGCGATCTGCGCCGTGTCGCCGTAGTCGTACGCGAACCGGCCCTTCGTGAGGGTCGGGCACGCCGCCGGCTCCGTGGCCAGGAACCGCGTGGACGACGTTGCCGCGCAGCTTCTCCGCCATGAAGGGGTAGCTGATCCCGGCGAAGTTCGAGCCGCCGCCCACGCAGCCGACGATCACGTCGGGCCGCTCGCCGGCCATCTCCATCTGCTGCTGCGCCTCGAGGCCGATGATCGACTGGTGCAGCAGGACGTGGCCGAGCACGCTGCCCAGCGCGTAGTTCGTGTCGTCGTGGGTGGCCGCGTCCTCGACGGCCTCGCTGATGGCGATGCCGAGCGAGCCGGTCGAGTCCGGATGCTGCTCGAGGATCGCGCGCCCGCTGTTCGTCCGGTCGCTCGGCGAGGCGATCGTCTCCGCGCCGAACGTCTCCATGAAGATCCGGCGGTACGGCTTCTGCTCGTACGAGGCCTTCACCATGTACACGGTGCATTCGAGGCCGAAGAAGTTGCAGGCCATCGCCATCGCCGAGCCCCACTGGCCGGCGCCCGTCTCGGTGGCGATACGGGTGATGCCCGCCTCCTTGTTGAAGTACGCCTGCGGCACCGCCGTGTTCGGCTTGTGCGACCCGGCGGGCGAGCCGCCCTCGTACTTGAAGTAGATGTGCGCGGGCGTGTCGAGCGCGCGCTCCAGGCGCGTCGCCCGGAACAGCGGCGCCGGCCTCCACAGCCGGTAGATGTCGATGACCGCGCCCGGGATGTCGATCCACTGGTCGGTCGAGACCTCCTGCATGATGAGCGACTCGGGGAAGATCGGCGCGAGGTCGGCGGGCCCGGCCGGCTCCTTCGTCTGCGGGCTGAGAGGCGGCAGCGGCTGCATGCCGGCGCCGACGATGTCGGGCATCAGGTTGAACCAGGCCGTCGGCATCTGCTCGGGCGTGAGATCGAACCGGGTGCGCACCTCGCTCATGGGGAAGCCTCCTCGCGACGATGAGCGGCCGAGCCTAATCCGTGCGCGGCACGGATTGACCAGACTTGCGTCCCGGGGAAACGGAACCAGAATGGGCTCCCGAGCGTCTTGGAGCCAGAGGGGCGGCGCCTGCTGCCCGTCCGCGAGGAAGGAGCACCCCGGTGCGACGTAGCAGCAGGATCGGACGGATGATCGCCGTGGCCGCATGCGCCTCGACGTTGATGACGATGGTCGCGGCATCGCCCGCCCGGGCGGCCGCCGGCACACCGAAGCTCTTCGCACAGTATTCCGAGATCACCCTGCACCGCCGCAACAGCGGACCGGTCTTCCTCAACGCCGGCGTGTTCGTGACGGCGGTGGGCGGCGACCTCGAGTTCCACGTGGGCCGCGACGACGGCTACCTCTCTCCCATCACGGCGAGCCAGTGGGCGGACGGCGCGAAGGTCCAGGACCTGGACCCGTCGCTCGTGGACGGGTGGCTGGGTCTGGCGGGCTTCCTGCACGTTCAGATCAAGAACGAGGTCGGCACCGTGATCGAGGACCGCGACATGACGTGGTGTCCCGGCGGCTACGGGATGCAGCGCGTCGACGACTCGGGCCCCGACATCCAGCGGCTGCCGCAGTTCGGCTGCTACGCGATGCCGTTCACCCTCGGCACCGTGTGGGGCATCGACGAGGGATGGGCGGCGCCGGTGAGCGATCGCTACGGGAGCTCCGAGCCCGTCTTCATCAGCGGTCACGACGGCGCGTACCACGTCACGTACTCCTTCCCGCGAGCGGTGGCCCAGGCCTTCGGGATCCCGCGCGAGGACCGGAAGGCGAGGGTGACCGTGCACGTGGTGACCACGAAGAAGGGTCACACCGCCGCGCGCGGCCCCGTCCGCACCGACGGGCGACGCGGCTCCGCGCGTGCCGACCGACCTGAACCCCGATCCGTCGACCGTGCCCGACCTGATCCCGCTGCCGGCGTTCGGCATCGGCATCTACCACCGTCGCGGCGGCGGCGATTTCCTCGCGTTCGGCGCCAACATCTGGAGCGCAGGGCCGTCGCCGATGGTCGTCGAGGGCTTCCGCCGACAGAACTCCGACGTGATGGACGCGTACGAGTACTTCTACGACGGCGACACGCCGGTCGGCCGTGCGCCGGTCGGCACGTTCGAGTTCGACAGACCGCAAGGGCCATCACCACTGGCACATGGAGCAGTTCGCGCGCTACTCGCTGCTGAACGCCGACCAGAGCGAGGTCGTGCTGTCGACGAAGCAGTCGTTCTGCCTGGCGCCGACGGACCCGATCGACCTGCGGCTGCCGACGGCCGAGTGGCTGCCGTCGTGGTACGGCGGCGGCGGCGGCTGAGCACCGCGTGCGGCGGCAGCGACGCGATCTGGATCCGCGAGGTCCTGCCGGTCGGCTGGGGCGACACCTATTACCAGTACGTGGCCGGACAGTCCTTCGACATCACCCACCTGCCGAACGGCCGCTACTACGTGCAGGTCCAGGCCAACCCGACGGGATCGATGATCGAGACCACGCAGGACAACAACGCCTCGCTGCGTCGCGTGATCCTGCGAGGGCAAGCCGGGGAACCGCCGCGTCGTCGTGCCGCCGTACATGGGCATCGACAGCGAGGGGTGCTGGTTCTGCTTCCGGTCGCCGACCGGATAGCGACGCGCCGCAGACACGAGCGGCCGGCCGCTACGTGTCCTGCGCGCCGTGCTCGCGCGTGAGGTGCCACTTCCGGGGCGCGATCAGCCGGTCGGCCTCGGGCGGTCCCCACGTGCCGGGCTCGTAGACGGTCAGGGTCGAGGGCGTCGCGAGGACCGGCCCCAGCACCTCCCATGACCGCTCCACGCCGTCCTGGCGCAGGAACAGCGTGTGGTCGCCCTCCATCGCCTCGAGCAACAGCAGCTCGTACGAGTCGGCGAGCTCGCGGCCGAACTCCTCGACGTAGTCGTACTCCATCTCGACGCGCCCCAGCTCGAGGCCGGGCCCCGGCGTCTTCGCGTTCAGCGCCAGCGTGATGCCCTCGTCGGGCTGCACGCGGAACGTGAGGTGATCACGCCTCGGCAGGTCCACCTCCGTGCCGCGGAACACGTTGAACGGGACCTTGCGGAACTTCAGCGTGATCTCCGTCACCTTGTCCTTCAGCCGCTTGCCGGTGCGCAGGTAGAACGGCACGTCGGCCCACCGCCAGTTGTCGATCTCGAGCTCGAGCGCCGCGAAGGTCTCGACCTGCGAGTCGTCGGCGACGCCCTCCTCGTCGCGGTAGCCCCGGTACTGGCCGCGTACGACCTTCGCCGGGTCGCAGAGGCTCATCGCACGCAGCACCTTCACGGTCTCGTCGCGGAGCCGGTCGGGCTCGAACGACACCGGCGGCTCCATGGCCAGGAACGTCAGCATCTGGAACAGGTGCGTGGAGACCATGTCGCGGATCGTCCCGGTCTGCTCGTAGAACTGGCCGCGGCCCTCGACGCCGATGTCCTCGGCGACGGTGATCTGCACGTGATCGAGGTACCTGCGGTTCCACACCGGCTCGAACAGCCCGTTCGCGAACCGGAAGGCGAGGATGTTCTGCACCGTCTCCTTGCCGAGGTAGTGGTCGATGCGGAACACCTGGGTCTCGTCGAAGACCTCGTGGATCGCGGCGTTCAGCGTCATCGCGCTCTCGAGGTCGTACCCGAACGGCTTCTCGAAGACGATCTTGGCGCCCTCCACCAGACCGGCCTCGCCGATGCGCGCGACGATGTCGGGATAGGCAGACGGTGGCGTGGCCGCGTAGAAGAACCGGCCGCCGCCGGTTCCGTGCCGCGTATCGGCCTCGGCCAGCACCTGCACGATGTGGTCCATCGCGCCGGCGTCGGAGAACTCACCGGTCACGTACTGGAGGCGCTCGGCGAAGCTCTTCCACGCGTGGCCCTCGGTCGGCCGCTTGCCGTACGTGGCGATCGCCTGGCGCGCGTGCTCGCGGAAGGCCTCGTCGTCCATCTCGGTGCGCGCGTAGCCGACGATGACGAAGCCCTCCGGCAGCAGGCCCTCGAGGAACAGGTGGTAGAAGGCCGGCAGCAGCTTGCGCTTCGTCAGATCGCCCGAGGCGCCGAAGATCACGATCGCCTGCGGCGGAGGCGCGCTCACGGGGAGCCGTCCCCCGACGGGTGCGGGAGCACCTCGATCCAGCCCTCCACCTCGCGGACCGGATACACCGGGACCGGATCGGCGGCCGGTCCCTCGGTGGGCTCCCCGGTCTCGAGGTCGAACACGCTGCCGTCGGTCCCGCACTCGACGGTCTCGGCGCCGTCGTCGAGCGTGCCGTCGGCGAGCGAGCAGCCCGCGTGCGTGCACGCGTCGCCGAGCGCGAACAGGCGGTTCTCGGAGTGCGCGACGGCGACCCGTCCGCCCGGCGTCTCGAACGCGCGCAGCTCCCCGTCGGGGACCTCGGCGAGCGCGCCCACACGGAAGAAGTCCATCGGTCTCACCCTACCCTCGCCTACGCGAGCTGCCGAACGGCCGACCACAGGCGCTGCGCGACGGTCACGGCACCGAGTGCGGCCAGCACCACCAGCACCGGCCGCATCGCACCGGGGATCAGGAGCCCCGCCATCAGCGCGATGACCCGCTCGAGCCGCTGGAAGATCCCCTCGGTGAGCGTCAGACCGGCGGCCTCGGCCTCGGCGCGGATGTGGCTGACGAGCAGGCTCACGACCAACGTGACGAGGGCGAGCGCCGCGGGGGTGGTGTCGCCGCGCTCGGCCAGCACCCAGAACAGTGCGGAGAACAGGATCATGTCGGAGACGCGGTCGAGCACCGAGTCCATGAAGGCGCCCGACCGGCCCTCGGTGCCGCGCTGGCGCGCGACGGATCCGTCGAAGACGTCGGCCAGGCCCGCGAACAGCAGCACGACGCCGGCCGCGAACCAGTCGCCGGACAGGATCAGCGCGCCGCAGGCGACGTTCAGGGCGAGCGACAGCAACGTGAGCTGCCACGGCCGGATCCGCGTCCACAGCAGGAAGGCGAGGATCGCGCGGTACGGCCAGGCCAGCGAGCGCTGGAGCGTGCCACCGGCGACGCTGCGGTTCCGCCGCGGCGCGGGCAGGTCGCGGACCCGCGGCGCGTCCTGCTGCGGGTCGCGCACCGCGCCGGCCACTCAGCCCGTGTGCGGCTCGAACGCGACGACGAGGTAGCGGAAGCTTCCGCCGGGCGCCTCGTACACGACCTCGGCGTCGCGGGCGGCGCCGTTCAGCGCCGACCCGAGCGGCGACGTCACGGTGATCGTGCGGGCGCCGGGCGCGCGCTCCTCGGTGTGCTCGGCCAACAGGTAGGTCTCGTCCTCGGGGTCGTCCTCGTCGAGCGGCCGGATCGTGACGAGCATGCCCGGCCCGACCGCGTCGGCGGCGGCCGGTGCCTCCACGATCTCGGGGTCACGCAGCATCTGCTGGATCTTGCGGATCCTCGACTCCATCATGCCCTGGTCGTTCTTCGCCGCGTCGTACTCGGCGTTCTCCTTGATGTCGCCGTGCTCGCGCGCGATCTTCAGCCGCTCGGCCACGCGGTCCCGGCCCTCCGTGGTGAGCTCTCCCAGCTCGTCCTTCAGGCGGTGATAGGCCTCGAGGGTGAGCGTGGCGGTGGGCGCGTGGCCCTCCTTGCGCGGCGGGCGGTTGCGGAGCTCTTCCGGCAGGTCGATGGGCATGTCGCGAATCTATCAGCCGCCTCAGGCCTCGGTCTCGGGACCCGTCTACGCCTCCGACAGGTAGATGTTCTTCACCTCGGTGTAGAGGTTGACCGCGTGCATGCCCATCTCTCGGCCGATGCCGCTGCGCTTGAACCCGCCGAAGGGCGCCTCCGTGAACACGCTGCTGGCCGAGTTGACGCCGATCACGCCGGTCCGGATCCCCTTCGCGACCCGGATCGCCCGCCCGAGGTCGCGCGTCCAGATCGAGCCGGACAGGCCGTACGGCGACGCGTTGGCCATGCGCACCGCCTCCTCCTCGGTGTCGAACGGGATCACGCACAGCACCGGCCCGAAGATCTCCTCCTGCGCGACCCGCCATCCGTTGTCGACGTCGGCGAGCACGGCCGGCCGCAGGTAGAAGCCGGGGCCCTCGGGCACCTCGCCGCCCGTCACGTGACGCGCGCCCTCCGCGAGGCCGACCTCGAGGTAGTCCAGCGCCGTCCGCCGCTGCCCCTCCGAGATCAGGGGGCCCATCTGCGTCGACTCCTCGAGGGGCGCGCCGACCGCGATCGCGTCGGTGAGCGCCGCGATCCGCTGCACGAACTCGTCGTAGACCGGCCGCTGCACGAACGCGCGCGACCGCGAACAGCAGTCCTGGCCCGCGTTGTCGAAGACCGACCACAGCGACGGCTCGAGGCACGCCTCGAGGTCGGCGTCGGCGAACACGACGTTCGCCGACTTGCCGCCCAGCTCGAGCGAGACCCGGGTGATGTTCGTCGCAGCCGTCTGCATCACGCGCGTGCCGACCTCCGTGGAGCCCGTGAAGCTGATCTTGCTCACGCGAGGGTCGGCGACGAGCGCGCCGGCCGTCGTGGAGCCGGGGCCCGGGAGCACGCTGAGCGTGCCCTCGGGCAGGCCGGCCTCGGCGAGGATCTCGCCGAGCGCGAGCGCGGTGAGCGGGGTCTGGCTGGCCGGCTTCACGACGGCGGTGTTGCCGCACGCGAGGGCGGGCGCGATCTTCCACGACGCGATCACGGCCGGGAAGTTCCACGGCGTGATGAGGGCGCACACGCCGACCGGCTCCCGCAGCGTCAGGTCGATGCCGGGCTGCTGGATCGGGATCGTCTCGCCGGTGATCTTGTTCGCGGCGCCGCCCCAGTACTCGAGGACGGCCGCGACCAGGCCGATCTCGCCGCGCGCGGCCGCGATCGGCTTGCCGCCGTTGCGGGCCTCGAGCCGGGCGAGGTCCTCGAGCCGGTCGCGCACGAGGCCGGACGCGCGCAGGAGGACCCGGCCTCGCTCGGTGGCGGACGTGCGGCGCCACGGACCCTCGTCGAAGGCGCGGGCGGCGATCTCCACGGCGCGGGCGGCGTCCTCGGGGCCGGCCTCGGCCACCTCGGCCATCGGCGCGCCGGTCGCGGGCTCGAGCACCTCGAAGGTCCGGCCCTCGGCGGCCGGCGCTCGCTCGCCGCCCAGCAACAGCTGCTCGATCACGCGTCGCCCCTCCCGTCCGAACCGGCGAGATACTCGGCCTCGATCATCGCCACTCGATCCGGCGACCTCGACGGGCTCCGCCACACCCCTGAGATCGACCGCGCGCGGCTCGGAGACCCGCACATCGCCTTCGAGGACGGCGATGGTGTCGGCGCTCGCGAGGATCTCCCCACCCTCGGCGAGCGCGGCGATCCGGGCGGCCTTGTGGACCTCTCCCCCGCTGTAGTCGCCGCCCCGGCGCGTCGCCTCCGCGGCGTGCACGCCGATGCGCACCGAGGGCGCGAAGCCGTGCGCGCGTCGTTGCTCTGCGAGCGCGAGCTGCACGGCGACGGCGCAGCGGATCGCGGACCGCGGATCCTCGAAGGCGACGAAGAAACCGTCGCCGGTGTGGTGGGACACCTGACCGCCGTACGAGGCGAACAGGGAGTGCAGCGTCTGGTCGTGCCAGGCGAGCAGATCCTCCCAGGCATCGTCGCCGATCGCCCCCACGAGGTCGGTCGACCGCACGATGTCGGTGAACATGAAGGCGCGCCGGACCCGTTCGTGCGCGTCCCCGGCGACCGCGAGGCTCGCCGAGGAACGCCCCCGCCGACTCCGCCGCCGGCGCGGCGCCGAGCCGCTCGAACGTGTCGCGAGCCGCCCGTGCCTCCATCACCGCCGCGTCGTCACTCCCGAGCGCCCGATGGCTCTGCGCGAGGAGCAGGCGGAGCTCCGCGGCCTCGTACGGCGCCTCCAGCTGCTGCCAGGACCGTTGGGCCCGTTCGAGCTCCGGGAGCGCGGCGGCCGCGTCGCCTCGGGCCAGGAGGACCGCCCCCCGGACGCCGGCGGCGAGCGCCTGGATCGACGCGGCCGACTCGCCGCCCACGAGGCCGTCGAGCTCGGCCGACGCGGACGTGGCGGTCTCGAGGTCGTCGGCGGCGAGGGCGATCTGCGCCTGCGCGGCCAGGAGCCGGACGCGCAGACAGTGGTTCCCGCTCGTCTCGGTCAACGCCTGGCGGATCCCGGCGGCCGCGGCGTCCACCCTCCCCTGGAACAGGCGGAGCAGCGACAGGCCGGGCTGCGGGGGGAAGCCGAACTCGTGGGCTCGCGCGAAGGCCTCCTCCGCCACGGCGAGGTCACCCATCCGGCGCCGGATCTCGCCGATCTCGTAGTTCGCGGGCCCGAGTGCCGGAGTAGTAGTTGAACCGTGGGAGCTCCTCGCACGCGAGCCTCGCCTCCTCCTCGGCCTCCGCGTAGGAGCCGCGGAGGCGCAGGAGCTCGGCCTTGTGGATCCGGCACACGCCGGGGAAGGCCGGGACCGACTGCCGTTCGCACCACCGAAGCGTGGCTGCGGTCCACTCCGCCGCCCGTCCGTACTCCCCGAGCTTGGAGCAGAGGCCGATCATCCCGCAGTACACGTAGCCGGCGGGCTCCGGATCCAGCTCGCCCGCGATGACCGCCGGCATCACCTCGTCGATCAGCGCCGTCCCCTCGGCGACCCGGCCGAGCAGGCAGAGTGCATGGCCCTTGTCGTGCAGGCTCATCCCGTAGAGGTTGCGGTCGCCGACCCGGGCGGCGATCTCGAGCGCCGCGTCGTAGCTGGCGATGGCGGCCTCGAAGTCGCCCTGGAACCAT
The DNA here is from genome assembly GCA_963828885.1 of uncultured Actinomycetes bacterium. GTDB lineage: Bacteria > Actinomycetota > UBA4738 > UBA4738 > HRBIN12 > JALYMB01. The sequence goes on along the minus strand of CAWHGC010000015.1, from coordinate 14,801 downwards.
GCCAGGAGCCCCTGCATCCACGCCAGCCAGCCGTGCACCGGCCAGTCGGGATGCTCCTCGGCCATACGCTGCGCCCGCGCCGCCCAGCCCATCGCCTGCGAGATGTCCATGCGCATGCCGTGCTGCTCGGCCACGCGGAACGCCGTCAGGGCGGCCTCGGCGAGATCGCCCTCCTCCAGGTACGCCCCGAACGCCCGCTCCAACAGGTCGACCGTGTCCTCGGGATGCTCGGTCCAGTACGCGGCCTCGGCGAGCAGGCGCAGCCCCTCGCCGGTGGCGGGCCCCAGCCGGTCGGCCTCGGTGAGCGCCTCGTATGCCTCCTGCCATGCGTGCCGCCGCAGGGCGTCGCGCCCGGTGTCGACGAGATCCGCGGAGGAGCGTCCCATGCACGGATGGTACGACCGGCCGGAGCGCGCGGGCCCGCGCGCCGACTTGACCTGCGATCGCCGGTGCTCGCTATGGTCGCGACCCGGTTTGAACGACCGTTCAAGGCGCGATGCGGGACGGAGGCGAGGAACGATGACGGACCGCCCGAAGGTGCTGGTGACGCGCCCGATCAAGGAGGAGCCCACGCGGCGCCTCCGCGAGCGGTGCGAGGTCACGATCGACGAGAACGACTTCGGCATCCCCCGCGACGACCTGCTGAAGATGGTGACCGGCTACGACGCCCTCATCACGATGCTGACCGAGCGGGTCGACGCCGAGCTGCTGGCCGCCGCCGGGCCTCAGCTGAAGATCGTCGCGAACCACGCGGTCGGCTTCGACAACGTCTCGCTGCCCGACTGCACGGCGGCCGGCGTCATGGCCACCAACACCCCCGACGTCCTCACCGAGACGACGGCCGATACCGCGTTCGCGCTGCTCATGACGGCGGCCCGCCGCGTCGGCGAGGGCGAGCGGTTCCTCCGGGCCGGCACGCCGTGGATCTGGGGGCCGCTGATGATGCTGGGACAGGACGTGCACCACAAGACGATCGGCATCGTCGGCTTCGGGCGGATCGGCCAGGCCGTCGCGCGCCGCGCGAAGGGCTTCGGCATGGACGTGATCTACGCCGACGCCTTCCAGCTGCCCGCCGACGTCGAGGCCCAGACCGGCGCGCAGCGCGTGGAGCTCGACGAGCTCCTCGAGCGCGCCGACTTCGTGTCGATCCACACGAACCTCACGCCCGAGACCCGGCACCTGTTCGGCGCCGCGCAGTTCGAGCGCATGAAGGACACCGCCGTGCTGGTCAACACCTCGCGCGGCCCCGTCGTCGACGAGGCCGCGCTCGCCGACGCGCTGGAGGCCGGCGACGATCTTCGCGGCCGGCCTCGACGTCTTCGAGCACGAGCCGGACGTGCATCCGAAGCTGCTCGGCCTGGAGAACGCCGTCGTGATCCCGCACCTCGGCTCCGCGACGGTCGACACGCGCGACGCGATGGGGCACCTGGCCGTCGACAACGTGTTCGCGGCCCTCGACGGCGAGCGGCCGCCGACGCTCCTGAACCCCGACGTGCTGGGCTGACGCGCGCTACCCTTCGCCTCGTCCGAACGGGAGGGAGCCGCGATGCGTCTGGACGGGAAGGTCGCGCTGATCACGGGCGGGGCGAGCGGGATGGGCAAGGTCGCGTCCGGCCTGTTCGCACGCGAGGGCGCGAGGATCGTCCTCACCGACGTCGCCGACGAGGCCGGCGAGGCCACCGCGGCGGAGATCCGCGAGGCCGGCGGCGAGGCCGCCTACGTGCACGCCGACGTCTCGAAGGAGTCCGACGCGAAGGCCATGGTGGACGCGGCCGTCGAACGCTTCGGCGGCCTGCACGTCCTCTACAACAACGCCGGCGTGATGCCGCCCGAGGACGGATCGGTCGACGCCACCGAGGAGCGGATCTGGGACCTCGTGCTCGCCGTCAACGTGAAAGGGGTCGCGTTCGGCTGCAAGTACGGCGTGCCGGCCATCATCGCGAGCGGCGGCGGCTCGATCGTGAACGTGGCGTCGTTCGTCGCGTGGATGGGCGCGGCCACGTCGCAGACCGCGTACACCACGTCGAAGGGAGCGGTGCTGGCGATGACGCGGGAGATCGCCGTGGAGTACGCCCGCCGAGGCGTCCGCTGCAACGCCCTCTGTCCCGGACCGATCGAGACCCCGCTGCTGATGCAGCTGCTCTCCGACGACGAGAAGCGACAGCGACGGTTGGTCCACATCCCGATGGGACGGCTCGGGCAGGCCGAGGAGCTCGCGAGGGCAGCGCTGTTCCTCGCGAGCGACGACTCGAGCTTCATGACGGGCGCCTCGCTGATCGTCGACGGCGGCATCACGGCCGCGTACGTGACGCCCGAGTAGCGGCGGCGGCCGGCCCGTCCGGCTCAGGTGCCGAAGACCGGCCGCAGCGCCGAGTAGACCGAGCGGTACCGGGCGTACGCGTCGTCGTAGGCGGCCGTCGTCGCCGGATCCGGGTCGTGGGACTCGGGCCGGTACCGGACGAACGAGTCGACCGCCTCCGCGACCGACGAGTGGAGGCCGGCGCCCACGGCCGCGAGGATCGCGGCGCCGGTCGCCGTCGTCTCGACCGACTCGGGCACGCGGACCGGCAACCCGGTCACGTCGGCCTTGATCTGGCGCCACAGCGGCCCCTTCGCCCCGCCGCCGACGATCGTGAGGCGGCGGACGTCCAGCCCGGCGGTCTTCATGGCCTCGAGGATGTCGCGCAGCGCGAACGCGCTCCCCTCCAGGATCGCGCGCGTCATGTGGTCGCGCGTGTGCGCGAGCGTCAGTCCGTAGAACACGGCCCGAGCCGCCCCGTTCCACTCCGGCGCCATCGCCCCCTGCATGCACGGCAGGAACACGAGTCCCTCGGCGCCGGGCGGCACGTGCCCGGCCTCCGTCGACAGGAAGTCGTACGCGTCGCCCAGGCCGACGGCCTCGGCGTCGCGTTCGATCTGCGCGAACTGATCGCGCCACCAGCGGAGGTTGCCGCCCGACACGAAGCCGGGGTTCTCGAGCAGCCAGACGTCGGGATCCGCGTGCGGATGGCATTCGACGAGCATCGAGGGATCCGCCCGGGGCTCGTCGCTGGCCGCGCAGACGGGCTCGGCCGTGCCGACCACGTCGCACACGTCGCCGGGTGCGTAGACGCCCGCACCGAGGGTGGCGGCCATCTCGTCGCCGCATCCGATCGCCACCTGCGTGGCGGGGTCGAGGCCGCTCGCCTCGGCGAAGGCGGCGGTGACGGTGCCGACGGACCGGGTGGCGGCGTCCAGCGCCGGCAGCCACGCCGGGTCGACCTCGACGAGATCGAGGACCCTCGCCGACCAGGACCGGGACCGCGGATCCAGCAGCGCCAGCGAGGACGCGTTCGAGTAGTCGACCGCGAACTCGCCGGCGACGTGCCGCAGCACGTAGCTCCCCGGCGGCATCAGGTGCGCGGCGCGGCTCCACAGCTCCGGCTCCTCGTCGCGCACCCACATCGCCTTGAACACGGCGTGCGACGAGTCGAGGTTCGCGCCGACCTCGTCGTAGAACTCCGCCGGCGAGATCCGCTCGGCGAGGCCGGCCGCCTGCGCCTCCGCGCGGCGGTCCATCCAGATCATCGAGGGCCGCACCGGCCGCCACGCGTCGTCGCACACGACCATCCCGTCGAGCTGCGAGCCGAAGGACAGCGCCCGGATCGCCGGCGCCCCTCCGGGGCAGGACGCCACCAGCCGCCGGCACGCCCGCTCGACCGCGTCCGTCCACAGGTCCGGGTCCTGCTCGGCCCAGCCCGGGTTCGGGAAGGACAGGTCGTACGCCTCGTACGCCGAGTCCACCAGGGTGCCGTCGACGTCGTACAGCGCGGCGTTCGTCCCCTGGCTCCCGACGTCGCAGCCGATCACGTGCGCCGACGTCACGGCACGATGACCATCTTCAGCCCGGTGCCCGACCGGATCGTGTCGAACGCCTCCCCGATCCGCTCGAGCGGGAACCGGTGCGTGACGACGCGGGCCAGCTCGTCCTGGCGGCGGGCGAGGTAGTCCATGGTGATCCGGTACTGGCGGTGGGTTGCGCCGTACGCGCCGGAGATGACGAGCTCCTTGTAGTGGAGCTCGTTCATGTCGAGCGGGCTCACCGGGTCGTGCTTGGGGAGTCCGGCGAAGTACACGACGCGGCCGCGCTTGGCCGCCATCGCCAGCGCGGCCTGCTGCGCCGGCTTGGCGGGCGCCGCCACGCTGACCCGCTCGGCGCCGTGCCCGCCGGTCCGGGACAGCACGGCCTCGACGCCGTTGTCCTCGTCGGCCACCCACGCGTCGTCGACCGCGTGCCCGATCGCGTCCATCGCGATCTTCAGCCGGTCCGCGGAGACGTCGGTGAGGAACACGCGGCTCGCGCCGCGGTCGCGCGCCATGACCGCCTGCCAGCACCCGATCGGCCCCGTGCCCAGGATCACCACCGTGTCGCCCAGCCGGATGTCGAGCTGCTCGATCCCGTTCAACGCGCACGCGAACGGATCGGCGACCGTCGCCAGGTCCGACGGCAGGTCATCCGGTAGTGGGATCAGGTTCTTCACGGCGATGGGCGGCACCGAGGCGAGGTCCGCGTACGCGCCCGGGTACGGGTCGTAGCCGTACAGCAGATGGTGCTCGCACAGGTTCTGGAACCCCTCCATGCACCAGCGGCACTCGCCGCACGTGAGGATCGACCCCAGGAAGACCCGGTCGCCCTGCGCGACCCCGTCCGGCAGATCGGCGCCGGGGCCGACCTCCTCGAGGATGCCCACCGGCTCGTGGCCGAGCTGCCACGGCGGCGGTGCCTTCGGATCGCCGTTGAAGAACGTGCGCGCGTCGGTGCCGCAGATGCCGCAGGCCTCGACGCGCAGGAGTGCGCCGGCGGGATCGAGCTTCGGCTCGGCGACGTCGTCGCGCACCTCCACCTCGTTCACGCCGGTCATGAACGCAGCGCGCATCAGGCCGTCTCCTCCTGGAGCGACGCGAGGGCCTTCTCGGCGGTCCAGCGTTCGCGGATCACGCGCGACAGGGCGCGCGTGATGGCCTCGGGATCGCGATGCATGAAGATGTTGCGCCCCACCGAGCAGCCGATCGCGCCGGCCGCCATCGCCTGCTCCATCCGGGTCAGGAGCTCGCCGTCCTCCAGTCGCGAGCCACCGGCCAGCACGACCGGGATCCCGTTGGCGGCCTCGACGCACCTGCCGAACGAGTCGGCGTCGCCCGGCCAGTTCGTCTTCACGATGTCGGCACCCAGCTCCGTGCACAGCCGGACGTTCCGGCGCAGGTACTCGAACCCGTACTGCTGCTTGAGCTCCTCGACCGTCGCGTACGTGGTGGGGAACTCGGCCTCGGCGATGAACGGCATGCCGAGGACGGCGCACTCGCGGCCGACGGCTGCGAGCGTGTCGATCATGCCGGCCTCCGTGTCGCCCTCGAGGGCGGTGAACAGGACGACGGCGTCGGCGCCGAGCTTCAGCGCCTCCTCCACGTCGGCGATCTGCACGATGCGCGGCGTGTCGCCGCCGGGGTTGGCGCTCGCCGACAGCAGCATGGCGAGGGACGTCGTGGGCGCGAAGGCCTCGTGCGCGATCCGGATCATCCCCTTGCTCATCATGATCACGTTCGCCCCGCCGGCGACGGTCTCCCGCGCCCGTTCGGAGATGTCGGCGAGCGGCTCCAGGAACGTCGGCGATGTCATCCCGTGATCGAGCGCGCAGATGACCGAGACCCCGGCCTCGTCGATCACTCGCTTCAAGCGCATCGCCTTCCCGACGTCTGATGTCACGGTCATCCCCTTCCCGGTCCGCGGCGGACCACGGTGAACTCGAACGCGTCGGCCAGGTGGAACTCCTCGGACAGCAGCACCGGATCGCCCTCCCGGCCGTAATCCACCTGCACGAGGACGAGGATCATCGCGCCGGACTTCACGCCGAGCCGCCGAGCGAGCGTCCGGTCGGCCCGGCCCGGTTCGATGCGGACCACCCCGTGCTCGACGGCGTGACCGTGCTGCTCGAGGAGTGCGTACACCGAACCGTCGAGCTGCATGCCGGCGAGCTCGGCCGCGGAGATCGTCGAGACGCTCACGACGTCGCGGGAGAACACGACCGGACGCTGGTCGGCGGTGCGCACCCGTTCCAGGATGACGACGGGGTCGCCCGGACGAAGATCGAGCGCCGCGGCCTCCGCCTCGCTCGCACCCTCGGTGTGCACGGCGGTCTCCGACGTGCCGGGCTCCATGCCGGCGGCGCGGATCGCCTCCGTGACGCCGAAGTTCACGTCCAGGTTGTTCTGCAGCCGCGGGCGGTGGGTCGCGTACGTGCCCGCTCCCCGCGTCCGCGTCACGAACCCGTCCTCCTCGAGCGAACGGAGGGCCTCCCGGAGCGTCGGGCGGGAGACGCCGAGCTCCTCGGCGAGGGCCGGCTCCGGCGGCAGCTTGGAGCCCCTGGGGATGCGACCGGAGGCGATGCGATCCGCGATCTCGTCGCGCACCCGGAACGATAGGCGTTTCACTTCACAGAACCTCCCATCGCGTGGACCCCCTGCCGGCCCGCTCTCCAGGCAGGGTAATTTGTCTGACAAACCTCGTCAAACCGGACCCGGCCCGATCCGGACCCATCGTTATCATCGAACGCATGGCCTTCCTCGCCGTGGGCGGCCCGCGATCGCCGATCACGGATGCCTCGTGGGACTGGTGGCCCCTCCTCGGCATCGCGCTCGCGCTGTGGTTCATCCGCTCGGTCCTGGGCCGACGCCTCGGCGCGGTCGAACTCGTGCTCTGCCTGTTCGCCGGCCTCGGATTCGCGACCGTCGTGCATTCGTGGGGGATCCTCGGGGGTGCAACGATCATCCTCATCCTGGCGGCGACCGCGCTCGTACGCCGACGGAGGCCGCGATCGGCCCTCCACCCTCTTGGCCACCCGTTTGACAGACAAGCCTCGATGTTGCTAGATACGCGAAGTTTGGGTGGGCGCTGTCGGAAGGGGGTCCGAAGTGTCGGAACCGGAACGCAAGGTGGGGTCGGTCACCTACCGCGAGGTCGGTGAGGAGTACTTCCAGCAACGAGGTCTGCGCCGACACGCCGGAGTGTGGTCCCTGTGGGCGCTCGGTGTGGGTGCCGTCATCTCCGGGGAGTACTACGGCTGGAACTTCGGCCTCGACACCGGCGGCTTCGGTGGTCTGCTCGTGGCGGCCATCTTCATCGCCATCATGTACTACGGCCTCGTCTATTCGATCGCCGAGATGTCGCCGGCGCTTCCCCACACGGGCGGCGCGTACTCGTTCGCCAGGTCCGCCATGGGGCCGTGGGGCGGGTTCCTCACCGGCCTCGCGGAGAACATGGAGTACGTCATCACGCCGGCGGTCGTCGTCGGCGCCATGGGCCTGCTGATGCAGGAGATCGTCGCCGGCATCTTCGACATCTCCGGCAGTCCCTGGTGGAACAGCCTGCCGTTCTGGTGGGCGGTCTTCTACGTGATCTTCGTGTGGATCAACATCGTCGGGATCGAGGCCACGATGCGGTTCACCGTGACGATCACGGTCCTGTCGCTCGCGGTGCTGGCGTTCTTCTTCGTCGCCGCGCTGTTCTCGGGGAAGTTCGACTCGAGCCTGTGGACGAACATCCCGAAGGGAGGCGACGGCGTCCTGCCCGGCGGCGGCGGTCCGTTCTTCCCCGACGGCGTCGGCGGCATCTTCAAGGCGTTGCCGTTCGCCGTCTGGTTCTTCCTCGCGATCGAGGAGGTGCCGCTCGCGGCCGAGGAGTCGATGGACCCGCGTCGCGACGTCCCCAAGGGCTCGCTGCGGGCGATGCACACGCTGCTGATCGCGGCGATCCTGACGCTGTTCATCAACACCGGCTCTGCCGGGTGGTGCGGCGCTGTTCGGGACGTCCGGGTTCCCGCTCCTCGACGGTCTGTACGCGATCTTCGGCAAGAACAGCGCGGTCGAGCTGCTGGGCCTGCTGTTCCTGATCGGGCTGGTCGCCAGCTTCTTCACGATCATCTACGCGTACGGACGCAACACGTACTCGCTGTCGCGCGCCGGCTACTTCCCGAAGTTCCTGTCGCTCACGTCCGGCACGCGCAAGACGCCGCACGTGGCGCTGATCGCCGGCGCGGTCGTGGGCTACGCGGTGGCCGTGCTCGTGTACGTGCTGCAGCAGAAGGAGCTCGGTGCGCAGATCGTCGCCGCGCTGCTGAACATGGCGGTGTTCGCGGCCATGATCTCGTACATCATGCAGACGATCTCGTTCGTCCTGCTGCGCGCTGCCGGAAGAAGCTCCCGAACATCGAGCGCCCGTACATGAGCAAGTGGGGCATCCCGGGTGCGGTGATCGCGGGCATCATCGCCGCGGTCTCCCTGGTGGCGATCTTCCTGAACGACGCCTACCGGCCGGGTGTCTACGGGGTCGCCATCTACTACGTGCTCGGCGTGCTCTACTTCGCGATCGCCGGACGGCACCGCCTGGTGCTCTCCCCGGAGGAGGAGTTCGCGCTCACCGCCGGCGAGCGCGGCGTGCCGGAGGCGGAGGGGTACACGACCTCGCGCGAGGAGCAGGCGGCGATCCTCGGCGGCGGCGGCGGGACGCCCGCCCCGCCGGCACCGCCGCCCGCACAGCCGCCGGCGAGCGGCTGACGCAGGTTGCGTAGGGAGACGGGCGCGGTGGCCTGAGACGGCCGCCGCGCCCATCTTCGTCTTCAGGACAGGCCAAGGACGGGGGGACCGATGGAACGCCAGGGCATGCTGACGACCGAAGAGCTGGAGGTGCAGGCCCAGTCCGGCGAGATCGACACGGTCCTGTGCATGTTCACCGACCTCCAGGGCCGGTTCATGGGCAAGCGCGTGCTGCCCGACTTCTTCCTCGAGGAGATCCTCGGCGAGGAGGGCCTCCACGCATGTCTGTACCTGCTGGCGATCGACATGGAGATGGAGCCGCTGCCCGGCTACGAGTACGCGAGCTGGGAGACCGGGTACGGCGACTTCCGCATGGTGCCGGACGTGTCGACGCTGCGGATGTGCCCGTGGCTCGAGAAGACCGCGATGGTGATCTGCGACATCGCCGACGAGGAGGACGGCTCGCCCGTCAGCGTCTCGCCGCGGCAGATCCTGAAGGACCAGGTCGCGAAGGCGGCCGAGATGGGCTACACGGTGAAGACCGGCTCGGAGCTCGAGTTCTACCTCTTCCGTGACTCGTACACGGACATGGCCGACGGCGGGTACCGCGACCTGCGGCCGAGCTCGACCTACATCATGGACTACCACATGCTGCAGACCACCCGCGACGAGTGGATCATCCGGCAGGTCCGCAACGGGATGCGCGGCGCCGGCATCCCGGTCGAGTTCTCGAAGGGCGAGTTCGGCAAGGGACAGCACGAGGTCAACATCACGTACTCCGACGCGCTGTCCAACGCCGACCACCACTCGCTGTACAAGCACGGCGTGAAGGAGATCGCGCTGCTGAACGGCGTGGCGGCCACCTTCATGGCGAAGTGGACGATGGCCGAGGCCGGCTCGAGCTGCCACCTGCACTCCAGCGTGTGGAACGCCGACGGCACGGAGTCGCTGATGTTCGACGAGAACGAACCGCACCACCTCTCGCAGACCTACCGGTGGTGGATGGGCGGCCTGATGGCGACGGCGCGCGAGATGGCGTGGATGTACGCGCCGTTCGTGAACAGCTACAAGCGGTATCAGCTGGGGTCGTGGGCGCCGACCGCGATCGTGTGGAGCCGCGACAACCGCACGTGCGGGTTCCGCACGGTCGGTGAGCACACCGGATCGCGCGTGGAGTGCCGGATCCCGGGCGCCGACGCGAACCCGTACCTCGCGTTCGCCGCCACGATCGGCGCCGGGATGTGGGGCATCCGCAACAAGGTGGAGCCGCCGGAGATGTTCGTCGGCAACGCCTACGAGGCGAAGGACGTGCCGCGCGTGCCCTCGAGCCTGCACGAGTCGATCGAGGAGTTCCGCGGATCGGGCGTCGCGCGCGAGGTCTTCGGCGACTTCGTCTTCGAGCACCTGCTGAACACCGCCGTGCAGGAACAGATCATCTTCGACAACCTGTGCGTCACCGACTGGGAGCTGCAGCGCTACTTCGAACGGGGCTGACGTGCCGCCGACGCTGACCGGGGCGGACACGGGCGAGCCGGCCCTCACGGCCGCGATCGAGGCCCTGCCCGGGATGGGAGCGCGCGGACACGGTGCGCTCCACCTCCCTGTCCGCCGGCATCACGAACCGCAACTACCTCTTGGAATCCGGCGACGAACGCGTGGTGGTCCGGGTCTTCGGGGCGGACACCGAGCTGCTGGGGATCGATCGAGTGGCCGAGGATGTCGCCGCGCGTGCGGCCGCCGACGCCGGGGTCGGGCCGCCCGTCCTCGCCTTCCTGCCCGAGGCCGGCTGCCTGGTCACCCGGTTCGTCGACGGCGCGCCCGTCCCGGTCGAGGACCTCGAGCGGGTGGAGATCGTCGGCGCCGTCGTGCGATCCGTGCGCGCGATCCACGCGTGCCCGCCCCTGCCGTCGTCGTTCCCGGTCTTCCGCATCGTCGAGGACTACGCGGCGCTCGCGAGCGGGCGCGGCGTGCACGTGCCGCCCGCCTACGCGGAGGCCCACGACCTGGCCGCGCGGATCGAGCGCGCCGTCGGGACGGCGCCGTTGGCCGTCCGTCCGTGCCACAACGATCTGCTGAACGCGAACTTCCTGCGCGACGGCGACCACGTGTGGATCCTCGACTACGAGTACGCCGGCATGGGCGACCCGTTCTTCGACCTCGCGAACCTGTCGATCAACAACGGGATGTCGGACGGCGCGCAGGAGATGCTGCTGCGCGCCTACTTCGGCGAGGTGACGGACGGGCACCGGGCGCGCCTGGGCCTCATGCGCGTGATGTCGGACCTGCGCGAGGCCATGTGGGGCGTCGTGCAGCAGGCGCTGTCGACCCTCGACGTCGACTACGTGGAGTACGCGGCTCGGCACTTCGAGCGCCTGCTGAGGACCGCCGGCGACGAGCGCATGCCGTCGTGGCTCGAGGCCGCCGCCGCGCCGCTGCCGGCCGTACACTCGGTGCCGTGAATCCGGTCCTGTTCGTGCGCAACGACTCGTTCGAGACCTTCGGCATCGCGACGCGCGCGTTCGAGACGAGCGGCGTGCCGATACAGGTCTTCGACGCGATCGACGCCGACGCGCCGCGGCCCTCGCTCGAGGGCGTGGGCGGCGTCGTGATGTTCGGCAGCTCGTACAACGTGGACGACACCGACCGGCATCCGTTCCTGAAGGAGATCCGGGATCTCACGCGCGAGGCCGTCGAGCGCGGCCTGCCGTACCTCGGGATCTGCCTCGGAGCACAGGTGCTGGCACGGGCGCTCGACCGGCCGGCGCCCGCCGCGCCCGTCAAGGAGGTGGGCTTCGAGGCGGTGCACCCGACGCCGGCCGCCGCCGGGGATCGGCTGCTGTCGCACTACGTCGAGGGCGACCTCGTGTTCCAGTGGCACCAGGACACCTTCGAGCTTGCCCGAGGGCGCGGAGCTCCTCGCCACCGGCGACGCGGTCGCGCTCCAGGCGTACCGCGTCGGCGACGTGACGTGGGGCGTCCAGTGGCACTTCGAGATCGACCGCGGGGAGATCGAGACGTGGCTCGACGCGTTCTCCGCGGAGGCCGACCTGCTCAGCACGTGGGGCAAGACGCCGGAGGCGGTGCGCGCCGAGGCCGACGCGCGACTCGCCGATCATGAGGCGAAGGGCGTCGAGACGTTCCGGCGCTTCGCCGAGGTGATGCGGGAACGGCCGTGAGGCCGGACCGCCCGCTCGTCGCCGTCGCGGCCTACCACCTGGCGGACGACCGGGTGTCGCGATGGCCGCGCGGCGGCTACGGCGTGCCGGCGCCGTACGTGGAGCGCGCGAGGGCGGCCGGCGCACGTACGGCGATCCTCGCGCCCGGCGAGTCCGGGAAGCCCGGCCGAGATCCTCGAACCGTTCGACGCGCTGCTCCTCGTCGGCGGCGGCGACGTGGACCCGGCGCGCTACGGGGCCGAGGCCGGCGACACCGTCTACGGCGTCGAGTCCGACCGCGACACGTTCGAGATCGACCTCCTGCTCGAGGCCGTTCGCGCCGGCCTGCCGACGCTGTGCATCTGTCGCGGCATGCAGGTCCTCAACGTGGCGTTCGGCGGCACGCTGCACCAGCACCTGCCGGGCATGCCGGGGCTGCTCCCGCACGGTGTGCCGGTCGACGATACGGAGTCGCTGCACGACGTCGAGGTCGAGGACGGCACGCTGCTGCGCTGCGGCGACCGGCGCCCGCTCGCTGGCGTGCTCCTCGCACCACCATCAGGGCGTCGACCGGGTCGGGGACGGCCTGCGGGCCTCGGGGCGGAGCGCCGACGGCCTCGTCGAGGCCCTCGAGCCGGCCGACGGCGGTGCCGGGTGGACGGTTGCCGTGCAGTGGCACCCGGAGGACACGGCCGCGCTCGATCCGGCCCAGCAGAGCCTGTTCGACGAGCTCGTCCGCCGGGCCGCGCCCGAGGGCCGATCGAGCTGACCGATCCTCCCGGATGCGGGCACGAAACCTCGTACCCTCATAGCCGGTCCGGGCGGGTAGGGGCCAAGAGGGCGGCCAAGAGACTGGACAGCGGGCCGCACGATGAGAGGACGCGGATGACGGAGCTGCGGGTGGTGCGCGCGCACGGCGACGGCACGGCGCGCGGCCAACAGATCGGCGCCGAGCTCTCCGATCTGATCCAGCGCTCGATCGAGTTCTACCACCGGTACCTGGACCGCCGCGGCGTGTCCTCATCCACGCTGCAGGACCTGCTCACCCCCTACCTCCTGGCGACGGAGAGCGCGTACCCGGAGGGCATCTCGGTCCTGAAGGGGATGGCGGTCGGGGCCATGGTGCCCGTCCTCGAGCTGTTCGCCATCAACGCGTTCGAGGAGCTCGAGCCGCTGCTCGAGGCGCCCGAGGGCGGCCTGCTGTTCCTGCAGCGCAAGGAGGGGTACACGTCGGCGCCGGCGCCGGTCGACCCGGCGTCCGGATCGACCCCGCCGCCCGGGTCCCCGGATCGATCCCGCCGCCGTCACGCTGCTCGTCCCTCACCATCTCGGTACCCGGGACGACGCTCCTCGCGCACAACGAGCACTGGCTCGCGGGCGACCTCGGCAACATCGCCGTCGTGATCGACGTCCCCGACGGCGGCCGCCCCGCCGTCGTGTCGCCGACCGTCGTGTGCTGCCTGCCGGCGGTCGGCATGAACTCGCGCGGGGGCGCGCAGGGCATCGGCTCGCTCACGGCCTCCGACGACACGGTGGGCGTGCCGCGCGTCCTGGTGTCGCGCAGCTCCCTCGAGGCCCGCGATCGCGCCGACGCGATCCGGCGCGCCGCCGTCACCGGCCGTGCGGGCGGGTACGGCCACGTCTACGCGTTCGCCGGCGGCGACACCTTCGTGGTGGAGACGACGGCCACGCAGCATCGCGTGCACCCCGAGGCCGACGTGCACACGAACCACTACATCGACCCCGACCTGGCGGCGATGGCGCCGGCGCCCTCCGAGGGGAGCCGGGCACGGTTCGACCGGCTCACGCAGCTGCTCGAGGAGCGCCGTCCCACCGAGCCCGAGGACGTGATGGAGATCCTGCGCGACCACAACTCCAGCCCGCAGGCGATCTGCCTGCACCCCGATCCGGCCGAGGGCGACGAGGCCTCCGCCGTGATGTTCAGCATGGTCGCCGACGTCGAGGCCGGCCGGATGTGGGTGGCGCCCGGCGCCCCGTGCGAAGAGGACTACGTCGAGATCGACCTCGCCGAGCTGCGTTGACGACCGCACGGAAGGAGCCCGCACGCCAGTGACCCACGTCCGCGCGACCGTGTTCGGCACACCGCTCCCCGACGGCGGCACGATCGGGGTGCCGGCGCCGTCGGGTCCCTACTTCAACAGCAGCGACATCCTCCGGTGCAAGGAATGGTGGGAGGAGCGCGGCTACCGGGTGAAGCTCGCCGACGGCGTGTGGGACCGCGACGACTACGTGGCGGGAACGCCCGAGCGACGCGGCGCCGACATCACCGCGATGTTCGCCGACCCCGAGGTCGACGCCGTGCAGTGTCTGTGGGGCGGCGTCGGCGCCGCAGAGATCCTGCCCCACATCGATTTCCGCACGATCGCGGAGAATCCGAAGCCGTTCATGGGGTTCTCCGACATCACGCACCTGCACGTGGCGATCCGGCAGGAGACGGGTCTGGCCACGTTCCACGGCCCGGGCTTCGGCTCCATGGGCATCAAGGAGCGGACGGACTTCACGTTCCTCTCGGCCGTGCAGGCGTTCAAGGGCCACGCCGACGGCCCGGTCCCCCGTGACCCCGACGACCCGTACGTGCGCGCCATCGCGCCCGGCAGGGTCACCGCGCCCCTCGTCGGCGGCAACCTGTACACGCTCCAGCACGGGTTCGCGACGCCGTGGGAGGTGCAGCTGGACGGCTGCATCCTGTTCTTCGAGGACGTGGACCTGCCGCCGTACCAGCTCGACGACCTGCTCACCCATTTCCGGTCCGCCGGCAAGCTCGAGGGCGTGGTCGGCGTCGTCGTCGGCGAGATGTTCCACTGCGACTGGCGGGAATCCCGGCCCGAGGCGCCCCGCACCCGATCGCTCGAGGACGTCCTCGAGCGGCAGCTGCAACCGCTGGGCGTGCCGGTGCTGTACAAGCTGCCGCTCGGACACGGCAAGCACCTGGCGACGATCCCGCTCGGGGTGCCGGCGACGCTCGACGCCGACGCGCGCACGCTCACGATCGAGGGGTCCGGCCTCGAGGCGGTGCCGTCCGGCTAGCGGTCGAGGAGGACCGATGCGCGCGAGGGT
>CAWHGC010000014.1:0-10576 GCA_963828885.1 uncultured Actinomycetes bacterium | reverse complement strand
GTCTGCCGTTCGTGTCGGTCATCGCGTGGCTCGGGTACCGGGCCGGCGACAACTGGGTGAAGGTCGAAGCGGCCCTCCAACCCTTCTCCTGGCTGATAGCGGGGGCGATCCTGGTGCTGGGCGTCATCTATGTGTCCCGACGCCGGCGGACGGTGCGGGCGGAGTACGCCGCCCTCGACGCGCTCCGAGCGCAGCAGGCACAGGATGGGCCGGGTCGCGAGCCGCAGGAGACGAATTAGAGGTTCGCGACCATCGTCCAGGAGTCGCCGTCCTCGGCGACCTTCTCGAAGCCCGACCGCTGGTACATCATGCGGCTGCGGTTGTGCGCGGCGACCGACAGCGACAGGGCCTGGTAGCCCTCCTCGCGCGCCTGCACCTTCGCGGCGCGCAGCAGCGCCTCACCGATCCCCTTGCGCCGATGCAGCGGCTGGACCGCGAGGCCGAGCTCCGGGATCTTCTCGTCGACGAAGCCGTAGCCGGGCTCGTCGGCCGTGAACACGCGGTACCAGCAGGCGCCGACCGGCACGCCGTCGAGCTCGGCGACCGCGCCGCCGTCCCCGGGGCGTCCCCAGTCCTCGTGGTAGCGCACGAGCATGGGCTCGGCCAGCACGGTCTCCATGGGCTCGAAGGGCCAGTCGGGGTTCCAGCGGGCGGCCTCGAACAGCATCGTCTTCAGGAACTCCGCGTCTTCGCGCGTGGCGGGTCGGATGTTCATCCGGGTCGTTCCCCCTCCGTGAGAAGCTGGCGTGCTCGATGGCAAACCTAGCGCACGGGGCGGCCGCGCGGGCGCGGGGAACCGCCGAGCGACTGGCGGCGTGGAGTCGCCGAGCCGGCGAGGGACTCCTCTCGCGGCTGCCGTCCGGCGTCCAGCAGCGGATCCGAAGCACGATCCGGGTCGCGTTCGCCGTTCGGGCGAAGGCCGTGGGGGACGACCTCGGGACGCAGGCGGCGGCGCTCACGTTCACGGCGTTCCTCGCGCTGCTGCCGCTGGTCCTGCTCGCGCTGTCGGTACTGGGGTTCGCCGCACCGCGGGCCCAGAGCTCGTCCTGGATCCAGCAGGCCGAACTGCAGATCCCGGGACTGGCTGCGTTCGTCAACGGCCAGCTCGACACGCTCGAGGCCGCGCGCCTGCAGCTGGGATTGCTCGGTCTCGCCGGCGTGCTGTGGAGCGCCTCGGCGCTCTCGGCCCGCGCGACGAGGGCGCTCGGCGTGGTGTTCGGGTTGCACACGTCGGCGGTCGCCGGCCGGCTGCGCGCGATCGGCGCGATGGTTCCGCTCGGGGTGCTGTTCATCCTCACCCTGGTCGCGAACGGCCTCGTCGCCGGGATCCGGCTCGACGGGCCGCTGAGCGGCCTGACGTGGATCGTCACGTTCGTGCTGTTGACGGTGGTGGGGTTCGGGTTCTTCCTCGCCGGCTATCAGGTGCTGACGCCCGGCGGTCCGATGGGGCTGCGCGACCACGTGCCGGGTGCGGTCCTGATGGCGGTGGGATGGCAGCTCCTGCTCACGATCGGCACCGTGTTCTTCTCACGGTCGATCGCGAGGGCGGCGGCGGTCTACGGCGCCGTCGCGTCGCTCTTCGGCATGCTCGCCTTCCTGCGCCTGGCGATGTCCGTGTGGCTGTACGGGGCGGAGCTGTCGGCCGTGCGGTTCGGCGAGCGCCACCCCGCCTCCTCGGGCGCGCCCGAGTCCGATCCGTCCTTGGACTAGTCCGGCACGGACTAGTCGTCGCCGGCGGCCGCCGGGACGGGAGTCTCCGGCAGCTCGTCGTGCAGCACGAACGGCACGCTCGACAGCACCACACGGTCCTCGAACAGGAACAGCCGCTTCACGAACAGCGCGTTCTGGTTGTGCAGGATCAGGAAGCGCCACTTGGGCACGACGAACTCGGGCAGCACCACCGTCACCAGCGTGTCGGACCTCGCGGTGTACCGGTGGACCTCGGCCAGCATCGGGCCGGTGAGGTCGCGGAACGGCGCCTCCACGACATCGAGCGGGATGCCCAGGCGGCGGTCGAACCACTCCTCCTCGATCCGGCGCGAGGTGTCGGGGTCGAGGTCGAAGTGCACGGCCCGCGTCTCGGTGGCACCGAGCGCCAGGGCGTAGTTCACGGCCCGGACCGTGGCGTCGTGCACGGCCGAGACGAACACGAGCGTCACCGTTCGCTGCGGGATCAGCGGCCGCGCGACGTCGGCAGCGGCCTCGTGGCCCTCGCGCCAGACGGGCACGTCGGCCACCACCACGTTGTCCTCACGAAGGAGGCCCGACTTCAGCCGGACCAGCGGCCGCTGCCGGAGCAGGTACAGGGCGGTGCCCTCGTGCACGATCTCGGGCAGCACGACCGTGAGGAAGTCCTCGGGCGCGCGCCGGATGCCGGCGAGGTACGAGCGCACCGCAACGAGCAGGTCGCCGCCCTGCGTCTCCAGCGCGTTCAGGCGGAGGTCGCCGCCGCTGAAGGTCCGCCACCGCTCCAGGAGGTCGGGCGTGACGGGGTCCGGGCCGATGTAGACCGCGTGCAGCTCGGGCGGGCGCACGCTGCGCACGTAGCCCAGTGCCTCGGCGGTAGCGGCCGACAGATCGGGCACCAGCAGCACGACTCGGTTCGCCCCGAAGCGCCCCGGCTCGACGACGCCGCGGCGCAGCTGCTGCTGCACCGACAGGTAGTGGCGGTGGACCGACCGGAAGACGGGCACGATCGTCGCCATCACGAGGATCGAGAGCCAGGCGCCGCCCTTGAACTTGGTGGCGGTGATGACGACCAGGACGACGCCGGTCGTGACGGCGCCGATCAGGTTGATCACGATCGAGTACCGCCAGCCCTTCATCGCCTCGCTGCCCTTGCGGCCCTCCGCGAGCCAGTGCCGCACCATGCCGGTCTGCGACAGCGTGAACGAGGTGAAGACGCCGACGACGTAGAGCTGGATCAGCCGGTTCAGGTCGGCGTCGAAGGCGATGATCACGATGATGGCGCCCAGGGCCAGACCGATCACGCCGTTCGAGAAGACGAGCCGGTCGCCGCGGTTGAGGAACTGCCGCGGCATGAACCGGTCGCGCGCGAGGATCGACGCCAGCCGGGGGAAGTCCTGGTACGCCGTGTTAGCGGCGAGGACGAGGATCGCGGCCGTGAACGCCTGCACCACGTAGAACATGGCGGTCCGGTCCCCGAACACCGCCGCCGCGATCTGCGCGACGACCGAGCGGTCCGCGCTGATCGTGATCCCGTGGATGTGCGTGGTGAGGAACGAGATGCCCAGGAACATCGTGACGGAGATGCCGCCCATGATCGCGAGGGTCTCGGCCGCGTTCCTCGCCTGCGGGCGGCGGAAGGCCGGCACGCCGTTGGAGATGGCCTCGACGCCGGTGAGCGCCGTCGCACCCGAGGAGAACGCACGCAGGATCACCCAGAGCGAGATCGCGTGCACGGCGGTCGCGAGGTCCGGCTCCGGGTGGATGCCGGGCGGCAGATGCGAGACGGGGCACCCGCCGATCGCGCACCGGGCGATGCCGGCCACGACCATCACGACGATGGCGACGATGAAGCAGTACGTGGGGATCGCGAAGATCGTGCCGGCCTCCTTCACGCCGCGCAGGTTCGCGAGCGTGATGAGCACGACGAAGCCGACGGCGAGCTCCACGCGGTAGGGCGCCAGGGCAGGCAGCGCCGAGATCATGGCGACGACGCCGGCCACGACCGACACCACCACGGTCATCATGTAGTCGACGAGCAGTGCCGAGGCGGCGACGAGCCCCGGCGTCTGCCCGAGGTTCTCCTTGCTGACGATGTACGCGCCACCGCCGCTCGGATAGGCCCGCACGGTCTGGCGGTAGGAGGCCACCACGATGATCATCAGGGCGCCGATCGCGATGGCGATGGGCGTGACGTGGGCGGCGGCGCCGACGCTCGCGATCAGCAGGACACGCAGGATCTCCTCGGAGGCGTAGGCGACCGACGAGAGGGCGTCGGAGCTGAACACCGGCAGCGCCAGCCACTTCGGCAACAGCGTGTGTTCGAGGTGGGCGCTGGACACGGCCCGGCCGACCAGCACCCGCTTCACGACGGACCCCGGCGAGGGTGTGGCGGGGGTGCTGGGAACGTCGGACATGGGCGTCCCGATGCTACGCGGTCGCCGAGGGTGAGGAGGCAGCGGTGGCGGCGGCGTCACGCAGGTGGAAGGGCACGCTCGTCACGACGACCTGGGGCTCGAACAGGAGCAGCCGCTTGATGTAGAAGGCGGTCTGGTTGTGCAGGACGTTCTCCCACCAGTGCGCGGGGATCAGCTCCGGCAGCACGACGGTGACGACGGTATCCGGGCGCGCGGTGTGCCGGCGGATCTCGGTCAGCAGCGGATCGCCGAGGTCGCGGAAGGCGGCCTCGACCAGGATCAGCGGCACGTCGATGCGGCGGTCGTGCCAGCCCTCGACGACGTCGGGGACGTCCTCCTGATCGGTGACGAAGTAGATGCCCTCCACCTCCGCCGGGTGCAGCGACTTCGCGTACACGATCGCGCGCACGGCCGCGTCGTGCACGCCCGAGACCGGGACCAGCACCACGCTCCGTTCGGGCTCGACGGGGCGCTCGGCGTGCTGCTGTTGCGCGAGCTCGACGGGCAGGAGCGGGATGTCGGTGACGACGACGCCGGTCTCGAACAGGAACCTCGTCTTCAGCATCAGGTTGCTGCTCGAGCGGACGAACTGCCACCACGAGGTGCCGGTGAGCAGCTCGGGCAGCACGAGCGTCACGAAACCGTCGGCCGTCGGCTGGAGGTTGCGCACGTACCGGCGGACGGCGCGGTGGAGGTGCTCCTGGGCGCCGGGGAGCATCTCGAGGTCGCCCAGCCGCGGCGCGCGCTCCGCCCACGCGGCCGCCGCGGCCGGATAGCCCGCCGCCGGCCCCACGTAGAGCGGCGCCACGTGCGCCGGACGGATCGCGCGCAGGTACCCGATGGCGTCGACCGTCGCCGGCCCGAGGTCGCGCACGAGCACGACGAAGGTGTTGGCGGCCTCGCGGTCGGCGGTGAGACCGCGCCCGCGCAGCAGCCGGCCGACGTGCTCGTAGTGGCGATGCACGGCGAGGAAGAGCAGCACGATGATCGGCATCGCCGCGATGACGATCTTCGCTCCCTTCTGGAACTTCGTGATCGTGACGATGATGAGCACGATCGCCGGTCGTGAAGGCGCCGATCCCGTTGATGATCGCGCTGCGGCGCCACTTCCCCTCGCGCAGGCGGAACCAGCGGCGCACCATCCCGGCCTGCGACAGCGTGAACGCCGTGAACACGCCGACGACGTAGAGCTGGATCAGCCGCGTGAGCTCCGCGTCGTACACGTAGATCAGCAGGCAGGCGAGGCCCGCCAGGATCAGCACGCCGTTGGAGAAGACGAGCCGGTCCCCGCGGTTGCGGAACTGCGAGGGCATGAACCGGTCGCGGGCGAGGATCGACGCCAGGCGCGGGAAGTCCTGGAACGCCGTGTTGGCCGCGAGCACGAGGATGCCTGCCGTGAAGATCTGCAACAGGATGAACATCAACCCGTGGCCGAACACCGTCTCGCCGATCTGCGCCAGCACCGACTTCTCGTTCAGCAGATCCGGCGAGACACGCACCTGGAGGGCGTCGGCGAGGATCGTGATGCCGAGGAACATCGTGACGGCCATCGCGCCCATGATGGCGAGGGTCTGCGCCGCGTTCCGCGACTGGGGGCGGCGGAAGGCCTGGACCCCGTCGGCGATCGCCTCCACGCCGGTGAGCGCGGTGGCGCCGGATGCGAACGCGCGCAGCAGCAGGAACAGGCTGAGCGTCACCTGTGGCGCGAGGTCGAGGTTCGCCGAGGCGGCCTCGGGGCAGCCGCCCAGGCACCGCACGAAGCCCCACGATCAGGGTGACGGCCACGAGGGCGACGAAGCCGTACGTGGGCACCGCGAACAGGATGCCGGCCTCGCGCACGCCGCGCAGGTTCGCCAGGGTCACGAACAGCACCAGACCCATCGCCATGATGACGCGGTGCTGGGCGAGCGACGGCGCCGCCGAGGTGATGGCGATCGTGCCGGCCGTGATGCTGACGGCGACCGTCAGCACGTAGTCGGTGAGGATGGCGGCCGCCGCGACGAGGCCCGGGATCGTGCCCAGGTTCTCCTTCGCCACGATGTAGGAGCCGCCGCCCCGCGGGTAGGCCTTCACGGTCTGCCGGTACGAGGTGACGACGATGACGAGCAGCAGCCCGATCGCGATGGCGATCGGGATCTTGTAGGCCAGCGCCGCCGCGCCGGCGAGCGCGAGCACCAGCATCATCTCCTCGGTCGCGTAGGCGACCGAGGACAGTGGGTCGGAGGAGAAGACGGGCAACGCGAGGAACTTCGGCAGCAGCTGATGCTCCAGCTTGTGCGAGGCGAGGGCGCGCCCGACCACCACCCGTTTCAGGAACTGGAGGGGACCTCCCGAGGAGCTGTCAGCGCTCGAAACCACGGCGCGTATCCTAGCCCCGGCGTGCGGTACGCTACGCAGCCGGATGCGGGTCGTGATCATGGGATGCGGGCGAGTGGGGTCGGAGCTGTCGTTGCAGCTCCTCAAGGCGGAGCCACCCCACGACGTGACCGTCATCGACAAACGAGCAGAGGCGTTCTCCAAGTACCCGCCCGGCGCCGGCGCCAAGACCGTCGTCGGCCTCGGGTTCGATCGCGACGTCCTCGAGGAGGCCGGCATCAAGGAGGCCGACGCGTTCGTCGCGGTCTCCAGCGGCGACAACTCCAACATCGTGTCGGCGCGGGTCGCCCTCGAGCACTATCACGTGCCCAAGGTGATCGCACGGATCTACGACCCGCGACGCGCCGAGATCTACGAGCGCCTGAACATCCCGACGGTCGCCACCGTGAAGTGGGGCATCAAGCAGATCCAGCTGATGCTGTTCCACGACCGCAAGGAGATCCGCGAACAGATCGCCGGCGGCGAGCTGATCCGCCTGCGCGTGCCGGTGCCGCCGCATCTGGTCGGCAAGTCGCCCACGTCGCTGAACGTGGAGGGCAAGCTGCTGGTGGTCGGCATCTCGCGCGGCGGCGGCGGGTTCATCCCGACCAGCTCCAGCACGCTGCAGGAGGGCGACTTCATGGCCGTCATCATGACGAAGGACGGCGAGCCGCTGCTGGACGAGATGCTGCAGCCGGTGGGTGATCACTGATGCGCGTGATCGTGAGCGGCGCCGGCGCGGTCGGGCGGCACCTCGCCGCGGACCTTGCCGACCGCGGCCACGACGTGACGCTGATCGACCAGGACGCCGACGTCGTCGCGAAGGTCGAGCAATGGGCGCCGGGCGTGAACGTGATCCACGGCGACGCGTGCGAGCCGTGGGTGCTGGAGCAGGCGGAGATGGCGCAGGCCGAGGTCGTCGTCGCCGCCACCGGCGACGACGAGGACAACCTCGTGACCTCGCTGTTGGCCAAGCAGGAGTTCGCGGTGCCGCGCGTCCTCGCGCGCGTCAACCACCCGAAGAACGAGTGGCTGTTCACCTCGCAGTGGGGCGTGGACGCGGCCGTCTCGCCGCCGCACATCCTCACCGCCATGGTGGAAGAGGCCGTCACGGTCGGCGACCTCGTGCGGCTGCTGCGGCTCGAGGGCGGCCGCGTCTCGATCGTCGAGATGACGCTGCCCGAGGGCTCCCCGACGGTGGGCAGGCCGCTCTACGAGGTGCGCCTGCCGGCGGACTCGGCCATCGTGGCGGTGCTGCGGGACGGCCACGTCGTGATCCCGCAGCCCGAGACGGTGCTGGCCGCCGGCGACGAGGTCGTGGCGCTCACCGCGCCGGTCTCGGAGTCGCAGCTGCGGACCATGGTGGTCGGCGACGTGCAGGGGTCCCCGAACCACGGGGGCGAGCGCGGCCGGCAGCCGAGCGGGCTCGACGGCGCCGGCTCGATCTAGGCGTCTCCCCCGGGATCTGGCCCGGGCTCGCTCGTCGGCTCGGCGTCTGGCTCGGCGTCTGGCTCGAAGCGATACCCCATGCCCGGCTCGGTGATGAAGAACCTCGGGCGGGCGGGATCGGGCTCGAGCTTGCGCCGGATCTGCGCCATGTACACGCGGAGGTAGTTCGTCTCCTCCTCGTAGCGCGGGCCCCAGACCTCCTGCAGCAGCTGGCGCTGGCTGAGCAGCTTGCCGGGGTGGCGCACCAGCAGCTCGACGAGTTGCCACTCGGTCGGCGTGAGCCGGATGTCGCCCTCGGGCGTCGTCACGCGCTTGGCGCCGAGGTCGACCGTGAACGCCTGCGTCGTCACGACGGCGGCCTCGTCGGCGGGCGTGCTGCGCCGGACGGCCGCCCGCAGGCGCGCGAGCAGCTCGTCCATCCCGAAGGGCTTCGTCACGTAGTCGTCGGCGCCGGCGTCGAGGGCGCGCACCTTGTCGCGCTCCTGGTCGCGCACCGACAGGACCACGATCGGCATGCTGCTCCACGCGCGCAGGCCGCGGATCACCTCGACGCCGTCGATGCCGGGCAGCCCGAGGTCGAGGATCACCACGTCGGGACGCCGGCGCGCCGCCAGCTCGAGGGCCTGCTCGCCGTCGGGCGCGGTGTCCACCTCGTAGCCGCGCGCCCGCAGGTTCGTGCCGAGGCCGCGGAGGATCTGCGGCTCGTCGTCGACGACGAGGACGCGCGTCACGGGGCCGTTGCTCTCCGCCGTCACGCGGCCTCCTCGAAGGCCAGCACCATCGTCAGGCCGCCGCCGGGCGTCTCCTCGATGACGAGCACGCCACCCATCGCCTCCACGAAGCCGCGCGCGACCGCGAGCCCCAGACCCACGCCGTCGCCGCCTCCCGCCGGCCGGTCGCCCAGCCGCTGGAACGGCTCGAAGACGCGGGTGCGCTCGGCGGCCGGGATGCCCGGCCCCCGGTCGACGACGCGCAGCTCCACGCGGCCGGCCGACGACGAGCCGAGGATGCGCACCGGCTCGTCCGGCGGGCTCCACGAGCGCGCGTTCGCCGCCACGTTCGCGATCGCGCGCTCCAATAGCGCCGCGTCGGCCGCAACGCGCGGCAGCGACTCCGGGACGTCGACCTCGATGCCGCGACCGCCGTCGGGCAGGCTCGCGAGCGCCTTCGGCACGACCTCGTCCAGGCCGATCGGCCGGCGCTCCATGGCGACCGACCCCGTCTGGATCCGGCTCATGTCGAGCAGGTTGCCGACGAGGTTGTTCAGGCGGTCGGCCTCCTCCTCGATCGTGGCGAGGAACTCGCCGGTCTCCTGCGCGGTCCACGGCACGTCGGGCTGGCGCAGGCTGCTGACGGAGGCCTTGATCGAGGCGAGGGGCGTGCGCAGGTCGTGCGAGACGGCGGCGAGGATGGCGGTGCGCAGCTCGTTCACCTCCACGAGCTCGGCGGCGCCGGCCGCCTCGGCGCGAGCCCGGGCCTCGCGGTCGACGAGCACGCTCACCGTCGCCGCCACGATCACGAACACGACGATCGCGAGGAGGTTCTCCGCGTGGTCGATCGCGAGGGTGTGCAGCGGCGGGGTGAAGAACCAGTTCAGCAGCAGGGCCGCGGCGAGGCCCGTCACGATGGCCGGCCACAGCCCTCCCACCGTCGCGACGGCGACGACGAACGTGAGGTAGATCAGCAGGATCCCCGCGAGGCCCAGCGTGTCGCGCAGCCCTGAGAGCGCGACCGTCATCAGGGGCAGGCCCACGGCCGCCATGACGACCGCGATCGCCCGCCGTCTCGGCGGCAGGCCGCCGTGCACGACGGCGGAGGGCGACGGCCGATCCGCGTCGAACCTGCGCTGCATGGGGTGAGGCTAGCCGCTCGGGCGGCCGGGGCGTGGTTCTTGCTAACCGGCGGCGGCCATCGGCGGGGCGACCTCGATCCAGACGCGCACACCGGCGCGGTCCGGCGGCGCGAGGTACGCGCGCACCGCGAACCCCGACGGCTGCATCTCGCCCTCGGCCGTCACCTCGGCGCCGGGTGCCCAGTCGCGGGCGTGACCGCGGGGGAGGCGGACCTCGAGGGTGCCGGTGCCGTCGGCCAGGGTGGCGACGAGGTATCCCTCACCGCCGTCCGGTACGAACACGAGGCGCTCGACCGTCCCCGCGACCACGGCGGGCCCCGCTCCGACGGCGGAGACCGGCAGGCAGGTGGGGACGGTGGCGGTTCGGCGAAGCTCCATACCGCCACGGTAGGAACGACGCCTGGGCACGTGCCCGGTCTTGACGCATCCTTGACACCCGCGGCGAGCGGCGCTGACGCGGCCCTGACGGGGGAGGCTGTTACCCGCTGAAGTCGAACCGGGGGTTGACCATCCTGCGGCTCCCGTCGCGCTGCTGGGCCAGCACGCCCTCGACGACCACGCGCGTGCCGAGGTTGAGCCCCGGCATCACGCGGCGGCCCATGAAGACGACGGAGACCTCGCCGGTGCCGTCGGACACGACGGC
Source organism: uncultured Actinomycetes bacterium (assembly GCA_963828885.1). Taxonomy (GTDB): domain Bacteria; phylum Actinomycetota; class UBA4738; order UBA4738; family HRBIN12; genus JALYMB01. The sequence goes on along the minus strand of CAWHGC010000014.1, from coordinate 174 downwards.
CTCGAGGGACTCGTTGCCCTCCATCGGGAAGACGGTGATGCGCCGCACGACGCCCGCGACCTTCACGGGCGTTCGCAATGGCGCGTCGGCGATCGGCACCGCGCCGGGGACGGTGCACGCCCACGAGCGGGTCTCCTCCGACAGGCGCGCCTCGTCGCTCTCCGTCAGCCGGCC
>CAWHGC010000013.1:0-59543 GCA_963828885.1 uncultured Actinomycetes bacterium | reverse complement strand
CTGTGTCTCGTCACGTCGCGCAACACGCCGACCGTCCCCAGGACCTGGCCGGCCGCGTCCCGCAACGGCACGAGCACGAGGTCGGCCACGCGTGGGGCGCCGTCGGTCCGCCGCAACGGCACCTCGCCCGACCACCGGCCGTCGCGTGCGACCGCGGAGACAGCCGTCCATCAGCTCGGCGTCACCGAGGAAGGAGGGCACCCGCCCCACCGCCTCGTCCTTCGAGCGGCCGAACATCTCCTCCGCTGCCGGGTTCAGATCGACGATGCGACCCTCGAGGTCGACGACGACGACGGCGTCGTTGAGGTTCTCGAAGATCAGCGCCTGACGGCGGAGGCGGTCCTCGCTGGCGACCAGCCGTCCCTCGGCGCTTCGGGCCGTCGCGCGGGAGGCCAGCTCCCGCTCGACGGCGGGCGACAGCCGGCCGAGGTTGCTCTTCAGCACGTAGTCGTCGGCGCCCGAGCGCATGGCCTCGACGGCGTACTCCTCGCCCATCGCGCCCGACACGATGACGATCGGGCCCTCGAACCCCGACTCCTTCACGAGGGCGATCGCCCTCGGCGCCGAGAAGCCGGGCAGGCTCCAGTCGCAGATCACGACGTCCCAGGGCCCCGCGCCCAGCGCGTCGCGGAGCTCCTCCTCGGAGTCCACGCGCCGCGCCGTCGGCTCGTCCCCGGCGAGCCGCAGCTCCTGGACCATGAGCTCCGCGTCGTCGGGTGAGTCCTCCACGATCAGCAGGCGGAGCTGCTGGGACATCAGGGTTCCACCTCTGCTCCAGGCATGATCCCGTACCCGCCCCTCCCGGGCCCATCTCCACGCAGTGTATGCGCTCGGAGGGAACCCCTGCGATGCGCCGGGTTTCCATCGAGACATGCGCAGCCGTCCTGAGCTGGGCGACGTAGCATCGCCGTCGACCGGTCGCGCATCCGACCGGACCCGACCGAGGGACTCGACCATGGACACCGGCGTGGTGGCACTGCCCGCGACGGGCGCGCGGACCTCGGCGACACAGGACCGCCCGGTGCGCGCCGTCGTCGTCGGCGAGTGCCTGATCGAGCTCGTCCCGACCGGCGTCGACACGATGACGACCCGCCCGGCGGGCGACACCTTCAACACCGCCTCGATGCTCGCGCGAGCGAGCCGGGCGCTGGGCTCCCCCATGGCGGTCTCCTACCGGACGGGACTGGGCGACGATCCGTTCAGCGCAACCATCGCCGCTGCCCTGCGTGAGCACGGCCTCGTCGACACATCGGTCCGGCTGCCCGGCAGGGCGTGTGGTCTCTACCTGCTCGACGCGTTGACCGGCGACATGTGGTACTGGCGCGGGGACTCGGCCGCCCGCGAGCTGTTCCACAGCGAGGACTGGCTGCCGGACGGGGCGGCGCCCGACCTCGTGTTCCTGTCGCTCATCACGCTGCAACAGATGAGCGAACACGCCCGCGACCGCGCGGCCGATTGGGTGGCCGAGATCCGCGACGGCGGCGGCACGGTCGCCTTCAGCGCCAACCATCGGGCCGCCGGCTGGCCCTCGAGCTCGGCGGCGGCGACCGAGGCCGCGAGGTTCGCCGGCCGCGCCGACCTCGTGTTCGCGAGCGCCGCCGACTGCGAGGCGCTGTTCGGAAGCGCCGGCATCGAGGCCGCCCTCGGGTCGCTCGGTGGGCTCGGCGCAGGCGAGGCGATCGTGACCGCCGGCGAGGACGGGGCGTCCGTGTCGGCCGGCGGCGTTCGCCTACACGTGCCCGCCGTCACGCCGGCCAGACACGCGAGCGGCGCCGTCGACGCGACGGGCGCCGGCGACGCGTTCGCCGGGGCGTACCTCGCGTGGCGGAGCGCCGGCCGCTCGCCGGAGGAGGCGCTGAGGGCGGCCGTCCGCCTTGCCTCGCAGACGGTCACGTTCGTCGGCGCCCTGCCGCGGGCCGGGTCGCCCGAGTGGTCGGCGATGGACGGGCTGCTCAGCGAGCTGGCACGGGCGCCGCGCGCCTGATCCGGTTCGAGGCCGCCAGCGCCAGCAGGTACGCCACGGTCGCGATCACGAGCAGCGCGCGATAGCCGACGAGCAGCGCCGCGTACTCGAGCACACCGCCCAGCATGGCGCCGAGCAGGTTCACGCCGAGCGCTGTGCTGGCCGAGGCCGTCTCGCGGAACCGTTCCGCGAAGACCAGGTTCGCGGTGAACACGGGTGCGAACGCCAGGGCGGCCGCCGCCAGGAAGCGCGGCACGACGCTGAGCGACAGCAGCGACTCCTGCGGCACCCACCAGGCGACGGCGAGCGACACGAACAGGAGTCCGTACAGCCAGGGCAGCGGCGGCAACCTCAGGCGCCGCGTCACCTCGATGGCCAGCAGCACGGCCAGCAGGACCCCGAGGATCACCAGCGCGTTCACGAGCCATGTGGTGCCGAACAGCAATGCGAACTGCACCACGTTCTTCGTCTCCAGCAGCAGGAACGCCGTGCCCATGAAGAACAGGTCGGCGTAGCCGGCGACCGACCTCGCCGTCACGCCACCGATCACGCGCACGCCGACGACCGACGCCAGCAGGATCAGCGCGAGCGTCACCAGGTAGATGCGCGGGATGGTCCGTCCGCGCAGGTACGGGAACGGGTAGTCGTCGGTCGCCGGCCTCGGCGTGCCGAACTCCGCCGTCGGATGCCACGGCGTGTCGCACGCGGCGACGGTCGACGCGAGCGTGACCGTCAGCACCGACTGCTGCCGGGTGCCGATCGAGTCCTCGCCGTGGTCGAAGCACGGCTCGTGGCCGAAGACGGTCTGCATCGTGCCCGACAGACGCGCGAACACGATCGGGAAGTAATAGTTGTAGACGGCGAACACGCCCTCGGGCTGCAGGTGGTCCTCCACGGCCTCGAAAGACTCGACCGTGAACAGGTAGCTCTCCAACCGCAGCGATGACTGCCCCGACACGAGCGTCAGGGAGTCCGGCAGCGCGAACAGGATCATGTCGTAGCGCGTGTCGGTGTTCTCCAGGAACGCGCGGCCGTCGTTCACGTGCTCGGTCACGCGCGGGTCGTCGTAGGGGTGGTTCGGGTGCCGTTCCTCCCCGATCCGTTGCAGCACCGGGTCGATCTCGACGGCGTCGACGTGCGTGGCCCCCTGCGCGAGGGCCACCGCGACGTCGTTGCCGGTGCCGGCGCCGACGATGAGGACGTTGCCCGGCGGGCCGGTGAGATGGCGGTACGGATACAGGTAGAACGGCTGCTCCTGCTCCAGCCTGTCCAGCGGCACGATCGATTGATGCGGGATCCCGTTCACCGTCACGGCGACGCTGCCCTCCGCCGTCGTGTCGATCGTCGTCACTCGGTAGTACGGCGACCACGAGTCGGCCGGGTCGAGCGAGCCGAGCACGAAGACGGCGACCACCGCCACCAGGCCGATCGTCTCCACTCCGCTTCCGGGTCACGCCGTCGCCGGCCACCCACAGACCCGCCGCGATCACGAGACCCCACACGGCCGGTCGCAGCTGGAAGAACGAGGCGACGGCGAACGCGGCCGTGCCGGCGATGCTGCCGAGGATGTCGAGGCGATAGGCGTCGAGCGGAGGGAACCGCCCCAGCAACTCCCCGACCCGCGACGCGATGCACGCCATCGCCACCACCACGCCGATGAAGACGATCGGCAGCGTCACCCAGATGGGCAGCGCGAACATCCCGAACGACCCGGCGAAGCCGCGGACCCGGTCGACCTGCGCCACCTGCACCGGGAAGAGCAGCACGAACCCTGCCACGCCGACGACGGCCACCGGTGCCCACGACGACCACCGGCCCGCGCGCTGCGCTCGCAGGAACCCGAGGCCGATCCCCAGGAAGCTCGCCAGCAGCACGAAATTCGTGAAGTACGCGAGGTACACGACGTACGCCGCCGCCCAGCGGATCAGCGCGAGCTCGGTGAACAGCATGCAGAAGCTGGCGGCCACGAGGGCCGTCCGGCCACCGGGCCGAGGGCCGGACCGAGCCGCCGGCCCCGCCTCGGCGACCTCGGAGACCGTCATCGGCGCACCCTAGCAGCGGTCCGATCCGAGCCTGACGGGCGCCATGCGGATGGGGAGGGCGTGAACCCAGGGTGCCCTGGGCCGCGTGACCCGATCGATGGGGAGGAGTACGGACGAGCTGCGCCCTTCTCTCGACGCCTGCGACGCCTGTGCCGCCGGGGTTGATGCCCGGCTAGCTGGCCTTCTTGCGGCGTCTTGCGCTTGGCCGACGTCTTCCGCTTGGCCGACGTTTTGCGCTTGGCCGACGTCGTGCGCTTCGCCGCAACCTTCGTCCCCGTGAGGACCGGCGCGGACTTCGTGCGGGGACGGCCGCGTCGCGGTGCCCGGGCTCCCTGGATCATCTCGTCGAGGTGCTTCTGACAGACATCCTTCTGGTACGACCGGGCCGACACCTTCAGCGAGACGGTCTCGACCGCCGGTAAGCCACAGACGTCACATACGACCACTAGCGCTTGGGCCATCCCAATGTCCTTTCGATCGTTGGGCGAATGTAACCACATTGCGCCCGCGTTGGCCGGTCTGCATCCGGCGTGGGTCGACCGGGGGACTCAAGAAATCGGGTGTTCCGGGCCGATGACGAGAGCGGGTCCCGGACGGGCCGGTCTTCGAGGGGGGAGGCCAGGATGCACCGTCGCCTGTCCGTGTTCAGCCTGTCCGTCGTGGTCATCGCCGCCCTGTGCGCCGTGCCCGGCGTCGCCGCGGCCCGAGCGCCCGCTCGTGAGGTCGTGCAGTCCTCGGGCACCAGCCACGCGCCCGCCGTGTCGACCGATGGCCGGTTCGTCGCGTTCCTGTCCGACGCCGATAACCTGCTCGACGGCGATCCGTCCGCCGACCCGAACGGCGTCACCGACGTGTTCCTGGTCGACACGACCCTCGGCACGATCCGCCTGGTCTCCGACAACGCCGTGTCGGGCGACCCCGCCGACGGCCCGGCGGTCGCCGTCGACATCTCCGGCGACGGCCGATGGGTGGTCTTCGCCAGCGCCGCCACGAACCTCGTGCCCGGGGACCTCAACGACGTCACGGACGTCTTCCTGTACGACGCGTTGAACGACACCCTCCAGCTGGTCTCACGCAAGGGCGTCGCCGGCGCACAGGGCAACCGTCCCAGCAACTCGCCCACGATCTCGACCAACGGCGCGCTGGTCGCCTTCACGTCGGCGGCGTCCAACCTGGTCGGCAACGATTCGAACAACCGCACGGACGTGTTCGTGCGCAACGTATCTGCCGGCACGACGACACGAGTCTCGACGGACTCGAACGGCAAGCAGGCCAACGGCGACAGCTTCCAGGCCGTCATCTCGCCGAACGGGAGCGTCGTCGCCTTCTCGTCGAACGCCATCAACCTGGTGAAGGCCGACTCGAGCCGCACCCGCGACGTCTTCGCGAAGGTGCTGTCGACCGGGAAGACCTCGATCGTGTCGGTGCGCAGCGACGAGCAGCTCGGGTCGAACGACTCCTCGCTCGAGGACGTGTCGAACTCCGGGCGGTACGTGCTCATGCAGTCGTACTCGGCGCTCGTGAAGAACGACACCAACAACACCGGGGACGTCTTCCTGCGCGACCGGACCGACGGCACGACGATCCGCGTCTCACGCGACGGCTCGACGCAGAGCAACAACCAGAGCTTCGCCGGCGCGATCAGTGACGACGGCTCCCACATGGCCTTCCAGACCTGGGCGACGAACCTCGGGCCCGGGCCCGACGCCAACGGCGTGCTGACCGACGTCCTCGAGTACGAGCTCGCGACCGGTGACCTGGCCCGGCTGTCGGCCAACGCCGATGGGGGTTGGTCCGACGAGGCGAGCTACGACGCCGCGATGTCGGGCGACGGTGTGCACACCTGCTTCGCGACCGGGTCCACGGATATGGTTGCCGGCGACACGAACGGCCAGGACGACGTGTTCTGTCACAGCTGGTCGGACGAGAGCCGCACCACCTCGACGACGGTGCGGTGGAGCGAGGCGCTGCCGGTCGGTTGATCCCAGACGCAAACGGCCGGGCACCCCTCGGGGTGCCCGGCCGTTCTGCGTTCGTCGTTCTCAGATCAGCTGGAGCGAGAGATCCGATCGTCCACGGCCGACCTGCCCTTCTTGCGGGCGGCCGTCTTCGCGAGCCGGCCGCGCAGGTCATCGACGTCGCCGGCCTCGCCGGCGTGCTCGACGATGTGACCCATCCGCTCGAGCTCCGCGCGGATCGCGTCGGCCTCGCCGAGCTCCTGGTGCGGGGTCTCGGACACGGCCTCCTCGTCCTCGGGCACGGCGTGTGTCTCCACGACGCCCAGGGACGGGCCGTCGACCTCGGGCTGTGCGTCCCAGGCGGCGGCACGGGCGTCGGCGAGCGCGATCTCGAGCTCACGGACGCCGCCCTCCGTCACCGGCTCGGCGGGCGCGACGTGTGCCGACCCGGATCGTGCGGCGCTCTCGGCGGCGGTGGCCCGCGCCTCGGCTGCCGCGATCTGTGACTGAGCGGCCGTCAGCAGCTGCTCGGCGGACTCGGCGCGGGCAACGGCGTCCCGAAGGACGCGATCGTGCTCGCCACCGGACGAAGCGGCGGCCGCGGCCAGCTGCTCCTGAAGCTGCCGGACCTGCTCGTCGGTGCTCTGGCCGTTCGCGCCCAGTTGTGCCTGGAGCGCGTCCGCCCTGCGCTCGGCGGCGAGGGCGCGATCGACGGCCTCCTGCACCTGGAGTTCGGTCTGCTGCGACGTCACCCGTGCCTCGTCGGCCTGCCCCGCGTGCGTGGCGGCGGCGGCCTTGGCCTCGGTGGCGGTGGTCTCGGCCCGCTCGGCGCGCGCCTCGGCGGCCCGAAGCTGTGACTCCAGCTCCTCCACGTGCGTCCGGGCGGTGGCGATCTCGGCCTCGAGGGCGGCGGCGCGCTGCACGGCCGGCGCCGCGTCCTCCGCGGCGGCCTCGAGCGCGTTCACGCGCGCCGTCAGCACGGCGTTGCTGGTCTCCAGCTGGCTCACGCGCGAGTGGGAATCCTTCAGATGCCCCTCGAGCTCGTTCACTCTGCCCTGCGCCCCGGCGTCGCCCGACAGGATCTGGGAACGCAGCGTGTTCAGCTGGTCCTCCATGGCGCGCCGCGACTGTTCGGCCTTCTCGGACCTGGCGCGGAGCTTCGCGAGCTCGGGATCCTCGCCCTCGAGTTCGTTCTTCGTCTGCTTGGCTGGGGTGTCCGTCGTCGGCTTCGGGGTCTTCTTCTTCTTCGGCGCCTTCGTCCCGTTGCCGGCGAACATCGCGGCGCCCAGCAGCACGATGGCGATCCCGATGCCGCCGAACTGCCCGATCATCCAGGGAAGCGTTGCAGTACCGCGGATCTCGGTCGCGTCTTGCTCGATCTCACCGACGAAGCCGGCGGCGGCCGCATATGTGCGGAGCGCCGCGTTGTCGGAATCGTCGACCGAGCTGGCGCCGGCGAGCGCCGCCTGTACGACCGCCGGATCGGCGACCGTGGCGTCGGAGGCCACCGACGAGAACACGAGCGCCCCCTCCGTGTCGAACACGCGCACGGCGGTCACGTTCGGGTCCGCGAGGACGACGGTCTCGAGCTCGTGGCGGAGCTTGTCGGGCTCCTGGCCCGGCGCCCAGCGCTTCAGCGCCTTCGTCAGATCCACGGTGATGTAGGTGGCGGCCGTGGTCGTCGCCTCGGATTCCGCCTGCGAGCCCACCGTCGCCTGCTGTCCCCTGGCGTACCAGGCGCCGCCGACGCAGGCCGCAGCCAGCGCGACGAGCACGATCTTCGTTCCCCATTTGGTCCTGCCGCTACCGCTCATCAGGCATCTCCCTCACCGAACGTGGGCCGTCCAGGGCAGGCCGGCTCCCCAAGAGGCTTCGGCCGCTGACGGGCGGTCCTGTACCGGGTCGTCCGGGGGACCCCGAACGGCCGACCTGATGCGGGCGGCGTGCCCCCGGGCGCGCTCAGCTCGGGGTCGGTGAGGCCGACGGGAGCGGTTCCTCGACCATCGTGGCGTCGGGGGCCTCGTCGATGCAGGGCTGATGGCAGTGGCTGCCGGTGAACAGCGTGGTGACGTACCAGCGGTACAGCGACCGGCTGCTCCCGATCGTCAGCTTGCGAAGCGGCACCCTGACCTCGACCCCGTGGCTCCCCCGTTTGTGCACCGGCACGCCGAACAGCTTGCGGTCGGTCGCCCGGTCGCGCCACAGGGTGGCGACGAGCGCGTTCCGGTCGGACCTCACGAGCACGAAGTAGTCCGGTTCGGCCGAGCCGAAGGTATCGAGGTGCAACAGGACGTTGCCGCGATCCCAGATCTGGCGGACCGTCCACTCGTCGAACGTGACGACGGTCCAGGCGGGCGGCCCGTCCCTCGGGTCGGCGAAGCGGACCTCGTGCACGTCGAGCAGTCCGCGGGTGTCGGCGGGATCGTCGACGGCCACCAGGCGGGCCGCCAGCACGGGCAGCGCGAGGCCGGCCACGACCGCGAGGACGGTGAGCGCCACGGCACGCCGACCGCCCCTCACTCGCCTCGTCCCCGTCCGAGCCAGACCGCCGTGCGCCACAGCGTCAAGACTGCCACGACGAGTGCACCGATCGCGAGGACCGCGGGCGGCGTCTCGCCGGCCTGCGGCACGCCGGGCCACAGCGCGGGCGGCCTCGCCGGGGCCCGGACCGTCATGGCCGCCGCACACGCCAGCAGCACGTTCCGGGCCAGCAGCAGCCGGTAGTCGCGGCTCCTCGTGCCGCCGAAGCAGCCGCACGCAACGCGGCGGCCGCCGCGGATCCGTGTCCGCACGATGGCGGTGGAGAACGCCGCCATCAGCATCAGCGCCGTCGCGCCGGCGGCCGGCGCGAGGCCGAGGGCGGCCGCGCCGGCGACCGTGAGCTCCAGCGACGGCACGGCGGTGCGCGCGGCGGCCCCCAGCCCGTCCGGCAGGCCGTGGGCGGCCACCGTCGCCCGCCAGCGAGCCGGCGCGGCGAGCTTCATCGCGCCCGACCAACCGAACGCGAGCGCGAGGATCGCCGTGCAGGCGGCGGCGGACCCCGGGCCGGCCGGCGCCACCCGCGGAACCGCGGCGAGGGCGGAGCCGCCGACGAGGGCGAGCGCACCGGCGTTGACGAAGCGCCACGTCCGCGGATCGGCGGCCGCGAGCCGGTCGACGAGCGCCGTGCCGGCCTCGTTCGTGCGGACCGGCCACGCGACCAGTGGCGACAGCCCCCGCGCGAGGCCGAACGCACCGACGACGAGCGCGCCGGCGGCCGGCCGTCCCGACGCGAGGGCGGCGGCGGCCACCACCACGAGACCGCCGTTCGTCAGGTACGTGAGGAACCCGATGCCGAGGCCGGCGCCGTACAGGAGCGCCGCCACCGGCCACGAGAAGAACGACCGCCACCAGTCCGGCACCTGCCGCCGCGCGGCCGGCACCGGCAGCGGGAGCCCGAACGCCTCGCGCACCGCGTACGCGAGGGCGAGCGCGGCCGTGATGATCAGACCCGCTGCGCCCCAGGGCGCGTGCAGCAGCGCGCCGATCGCGCCGAGCGCCGCGCCGAACGCGGCCGCCGTCGCCGTCGCCCCGACGGCGTGCAGCGCGACCGCTGCCAGCCATCTGCGCGTCCGTCCCCCGTACCCGACGGGGCTGATGGTCTCCACCATCGACAGGCCTCAGGGGCCGAACAACGTGGAGATCCCGGCGACGACCGACGCGATCACGAGGGGGACGAGGACCGCCCCGCTCAGCACGTGACGGTGAGCTCGCGGTACGTGATGCAGAACACGCGGAGCTTCGGCGAACAGTAGCCGCGAACGGACGCGTCGCCGTTGATCCGGATCCGCGAATGCGAGCAGCAATCCTGGATGTGGCGCAGGCGGCCCGAGCAGCACCGCGTCCACCCGCCGCCGTATCGGGGATGGTGCACGAACCCGTAGATGCTCGGCACGATCTCCTCGCAGGTCTTGCTGCGGGTCTGCGTGTCGGGATCGGTGTAGATCTCGCCCGAGTCGTCGACCGGGTACCCCTGCGTCGGGTGCACGGGATACCCGTACCGATCGGTGCGCGACAACGGCTCGTACGGATGCGGGCACGAGGCCGTCGTGTACGTGTGCCCGCAGATGTGGTTGGCCTCCGCGCGGCCGCCGACGAACGCCGCCGCCACGAAGCCGCCGCCGGCGAGCGCGACGACGCCCCGGCCCACCCGGCCCAGGAAGCCGCGCCGGCTCGTCCGCCGGGCGAGGGACAGGCCGGCCTCCTCAACGGCCGCCGGCGGGCGGATCAACTCGCCTCCCGGTGCAGGTCGCCGTCGCCGCGCCGCTCGGCCGTGTCGACCAGCCCCTCGAGCTGCTCGAGGTTGTTGACGGTTCCCTTCGCTCGCACGACACCGGTCCGGTCCATCACGACCGCGAACGGCGTGCCGGGCACGTTCCACCATCGTTCGGCGTCGGCGTCGTGTACGAGCTGCGCCGACAGCCCGGCCGACGAGGCGGCGGCCGGCGCCGACGGCTTCACCTCCTCGCAGATCGGGCAGGTCGGCGAGACGAACAGCACCAGGCGGGGCACGCCGGGACCGCCGAGCATCACGCGCCCTCCCCCGTCGAGATCGGCCGGCCGCGGCGGCGGCGCCTCACCGAGCGGCGGGCCCTCGGAGTCGACCTCGAGGGCGCCGCGCGGACCGAGCCGGAGATGGAGCGTGCCGACCTGCCGTGCGAGCGCGACGACGACGACGCAGAGCACGATCACCAGCAGCCACTGCAGGACGAACGCGGCCGCCCACCAGCCGGTCATCAGCGCTCACCTGTCATCGGATCGTCTGTGTGGCGGATTTGTGCTCGTCGAGGAACTGCACGAACGGCGTGCCGTCGTCGGCGAGGCCCACCACCGCCCGCATCTCGCCGTCGGCGTCGAGCATCCGGAGCACGGGCGAGCCCTCGGCGGCGAGCCCCAACCGCACGCGCACCTTGCCGGTGCGGTCGTACAGGCCCATCGTCGGCGAGCCCTGCTCGGCCAGCGTGAGCACGTGGTGCAGCTCGCCGCCCTCCCGCACCTGCATCGCGAAGGTCGGCGCCGTCTCTTGCGCGAGGCCGAACTTCGCCCGCACCCGGCCGTTCTTGTCGCCGAACGCCAGGCTCGCCGAGCCGTCGGAGGACAGGCCGAAGGTCGCTCTGGTCTTGCCCTGGTCGTCGCCGATCGCGAGGCCGGCCGATCCGTCGGCGCCGAGGGCGAACCTCGCGCGCACGCGGCCGGCGTCGTCGTGCAGCGACACGAAGGGCTCGTCGCCGCCGGACACGCCGATCCGCACACGGACGCGGCCCTGCTCGTCGACGACCTCGAAGGTCTCCGCCTGTACGACGCGTTTCTTCACGAGGGGGCTAGTGTGGCCCCCGACCGGACCGGCCTCAAGGAGCGTCCCCGAAAACGGGTGGCCGCATGAGCGAGAGACCGCCGGAACCCGGGGGCCCCAACGGTCTCTCACCGAGATGGTATGAGGCTCGCGGCCCGCCGGTCAAGTGGGCGGTGCCGATCGTGTCACTCCTTCGCGGGCGGCCCCGCGATCTGCAGGAACATCCGGACGGTCTGATGCTGCTCGTCGGACTCGGACCCGACGACGAACGCGGTGATGGGGGCGAGGTTCGGCGCCACGTTCTGGTCGTAGGTCGCTTGGTCGGCCGGCGGCAGGTTCTCGCGCACGGTGGCCGCGATCGCCTGGACGTCGAGGAAGAAGGCGCCCTCGACGGTCGGCACCTTCGCCGTCGCCGAGGTGAACACCGGGCTCGTGCGCACGTCGTCGCCCGAGGCCTTCGTGTCGATCAGCTGGTGGATCTCCTCCGGCGAGGTGGCGATCACGCCCGCACCGTCGACGACCGCGTACGCGGGCTGGAAACCGTTCGATCGAAGCTGCGGGATGTCGAAGGAGGAGATCGTGACGCCGTGGTACTCCTCCTTGACGAGCGGCACGGGCTCGGGCGTGCCGCCGAGGTCGAGCCCGCGGATCAGCTCCTGCTGGCAACGCACGATCTGCTTGGGCGTCCCCGTGCAGTCCTCCATCTGCGACAGCAGGTCGTCGGGCATGGACGACGCCGCGGCCGCCCCGGCGAGCTGCTGCGACACCAGGGTGCCGACGCTGTCGAGGAAGGTCTGCATGCCGGCCTCGTCGTCGGTGCCCAGCAAGACGGCCCCCGAGACGGGGCCGTCGGTGCCGGGGCCGACCTCGAGGGCGAGGTCGCCCGTCATCGCCGCGATCAGATCGCGGAGGCCGGCCTGGTCGATCGCGGCCGTCGCGTCCGGCGACTGCTGCTCGATCTGGTCGAGCGTGCTCTGGAGCCCGGAGTCGACGTGCTCGCCGGCCACCACGGCGAACGCGTCGGCCGGCACGAACGCCATCGTGGCGTTCTCGTGGTCGGGCGCGGCCAGCACGTCGCGCTGCGCCTTGGTCAGCTTCGTCGGGTCGTAGTTCGTCGTGGCGTCGAGGGCGATGCCGTCGGACTCGGCCGACAGCGAGATGCCCACGCTCTCGATCGCTTCGAGGTTGCCGAAGCCGCCCGCGCCGAGTGCGGCCGAGGCCGCCGTGTCGGAGCCGAACTGCTCGACGAGACCCTTCACGTTCACGTACGCCACACCGAGCTTGCCCTCCGGCAGTCCGGCGAGCGTGTCCGTATAGGTCTGCGAGCTCCCGAGGTTGGGCACGGTGTCGTGCGCGGTGTCGATCGCGCGCTTCACCGTCGTCTCGTCGCTCGCGATGACCACGACGTCGTCGACGATCGCATAGGCGCCCCCGAAGGTGCCGCCTCCCTTCACGGTGGAGATCTGCACGCCGTCGTAGGTGCTGGTCGTGAAGCCGTCGGCGAGCTTCGCGAGGGCCGCGCGCGAGGCCTCCGGATCGGTCGTGGCGATCAGCACCGCAGCATGGGGCTGGCCGTCGTCGCCGACGTCGACGGAGACGCCGATCTGCGAGCCCACCCACGAACGGATGTCGTCGTGGGTGAGTCCCGAATCGGCGAGGGCCTCGTCGATCAGGTCGTTCACGCGTTGGTCGAGATCCTCGCCCTCACCGAGCTTGGGGAACTTCGCGGCGAGCGCCAGCAGGTTCACCTTCTGCCCGGCGCTCGGATCGAGGTACACCGTCGCGAAGACGTCGGCGTCGGCGGGCACGATGCCCGTGAGCTGCTCGGACGAGCCGCGCATCATGAAGTACGCGGCCGCGGCGCCGGCGCCCAGGACCACGACGATGGCGGCGACGACGGCGACCAGCACGCGCCGGCCGCGAGGCCTCGAGGGCGGCGCCGTCATCGCGGGGTCGGGGGGCAGCGCGGCGGTCCCGGCGGGGACGACGCGATCGGGTCGGGAGGCGGTGGCGGGGATCCGGGCGGGGAGGAGATGGTCGGTGCGGCCGGCGGGACCGCGGGATCGGGGGTCGGAACGATCGGTTCCGGCGGAGGTGGCGGGTCCTGCGGCGGTCGCGGGTCCTGCGGCGAGGTCGGGTCCTGCGGCTGATCGTCCATGGGGAGGGCTCCTCGTGTGAGAGGCGTCAGCGTAGCCCCTGGCGGCAACGCATCGGGGGACCGTCGTGTGCGTCAGGGACGCAGGGTCTCGACCCGCAGCGTGCAGGCCTCGAGGCGGTCGGGCCTCGGCTCGACGCCGATGCCCGCCCCGGCCGGCACCGCCATCGTGCCGTCGGGAGCCATCTCGAACGGTTCCGTGATGTCGTCGTGGAAGTAGCGCGACGAGGCGCTCGTGTCCCCGGGCAGCGTGAAGCCGGGCATCGCCGCCAGCGCGAGGTTCGCGGCCCGCCCGATGCCGGTCTCGAGCATGCCGCCGCACCAGACCGGCGCGCCCTGCGCGTGCACGACGTCGTGGACGCGGCGGGCCTCGAGCAGGCCACCCACGCGCCCCTGCTTGATGTTCACGATGCGGCACGCGCCGAGCTCGAGCGCGGCCGCGGCGTCGGCGGCCGAACGGATCGACTCGTCGAGGCAGATGTCGGTGGCGATCTGCCCCTGGAGCGCGGCGTGCTCGACGAGGTCCTCGTGATGCAGCGGTTGCTCGATCATGAGCAGCCCGTACGCGTCGAGATCCCGGAACGTGCGAAGGTCCTCGAGCGTGTACGCGGCGTTCGCATCGACGGACAGCATGATGTCGGGGTTAGCCTCGCGGATCGCGCCGACGCGTTCGACGTCGATGCCGGGCTCGATCTTCAACTTGATGCGGCGGTAGCCGTCGGCGAGGTAGCCGGCCACCTGATCGACGAGCTCCCCCGCCGTCGGCGTGATGCCGACCGAGACACCGCACTCGACGCGGCTCCGCTCGGCGCCCAGGTACGAGGCGAGCGAGTGGCCGGCCTCGCGGAGCTGCGCGTCCAGTACCGCGTCGATCAGCGCCGCCTTCGCCATCGGGTGGCCACGGACGCCGCCGAGCACGCGGTCGAGATCCTCGGCAGCGAGGTCGCCAGCCGCGAAGAGCGGCGGCGCCAGGAAGTCGCGCACGATGAGCCACAGGCCCTCGTTCCACTCCTCGGAGAAGCCGGGGTCGGGTCCGGTCACGCCCTCGCCCCAGCCGACGACGCCGTCGGCCGTCTCGACCCGGACCAGGACGCACACCTTCTCGGTCTCCGTGCCGAAGCTGGTGCGGAAGGGGCGCACGAGCGGCAGGCCGATCATGCGGAGCTCGATCGACGCGACCCTCATCGGCCGGCCTCGTCGGTCGTCGATCGCCGCAGCGCGCCAGCCTCCTCGGCGAGCAGATACGCCGAGCGGTCGCGGTCGAAGGCCACCACGACCCGGTCCCCACCGAGCTGCGATTCGAGTGCGGCCGCGGTCTCGTCGCGTGCGGCTCGGGCGGCCTCGGGGTCGTGTTCGCGCAGCTCCGGGTAGTCGCGCGGCACCGTCACCGTCGCCGCGTCGTCGGGTGCGGAGCGCGGGCCGGGCTCGCGGTCGAGGTCCCACCGCACCACGAGCCGGTCGCTGCGCTCGCCGTCGTTCAGCGTGTCGGTCATGGCGCCGTAGAAGTCACGCCGGAACCGGTCGGCGACCGCCCCGAGCTTGCCGAGGTTCACCCAGGCGTTGCGGGCGACCATGGGATCGAACGTCCACCGCACGACGTGCACCCCCTGCTCGAGGGCCTGCGCCCGCTGTGCGAGCTTCAGCGCGGTCCCGATCCCGCGGTGGCGCCGGTCGGGCAGCGCGGCCAGCATGTGGGAGTGGATGTGCAGGCCGTCGGCGTCGATGCCGGCCCAGCCGAGCACGTAGCCGACCAGCCGGTCCTCGTCGTCGAAGGCGCCGAACGGCGCGTTCCCGCTCTCGCCGAGGGCGACGATCATCTCGCGAGGCAGGAGTTGATGGTTGCCCCACGTCGCGATCATGACCTCGAGGACGCCGTCGGCGTCCCGGACGGAGGTCAGCGGGCGCAGGGAGACGCCGGCCGCAGCGGCGGCGGCGTGTGCAGATGCCCAGGGAGAGTCGCCCAACCGCGGCTCAGCCGCCGGCGGGCGGAGGAAGCTCCTGCCACTCGGTGTCGTCGAGGTCGGAGCCCCGGCGCCGCTTGAAGAACTGCACGACCGCGGCCGTGATGGCGGCGATGAACGCGATCTTCATCAGCTTGCGGAAGAACCCGCCCTTCTTCTCCTGGTCCTCGGTGTCGTCAGCCATGTCGTGGGGCCTCCTTCGTCCGGGGTGGGCCTGGATGGACGTGAGCCATCGACCTCGTCGGTATCCCCGAAGCGTAGCGGAATCCGCCGACACGCGTCTTCGTGCATCGACGCAGGTCAGCGCGTTCGCGGTCCGTGTCAAACCGGTTGCTCTTTCGACGGCGCTCGGCGCGACCGTGCCGCTACCGTGACCGAGGGTTCGCTGGTCAGGGCCGCAGCTTCCCTGACCTCCGCTGGGCCCGCCGTTCCTGGCGAGCCTCCCGGCGTTCCTGCGCCTCGATCACGGCGTCGGACGGCTCCTGATGATCCGGAGTCTTCAATCGATGCAGGATCGACCGGATGAGCGGTGTGAACATGCGTTCCGTATCGGCCGTTTGGGGGCTCGTCTCCATAGGCCGTCCGGCGTATCCGCGATCAACCTCGTGGGTGCACCCGCATGCTCCCCATCAGGGGTAGCGGATCTTCGGGTCGTCCGGCTGGACGCCGTGCCAACCGGGAAACGTCTCGGGGAAGTCCCAGAAGCGACCCGTCGCCTGAACGTGCGGCAGCGGATCCGGGGGGCGCGGCTTCCCCTTGAAGTCGAAGACATGCTCGAAGTTGTGCGATCGACGGATCCGCGGCGTGAGGTACGGGAGATCCCAGTTGTCGGCGATGAACCGAAGCGGCGCCGAGAACTCGGCGAAGGCGTCGTCGATGTAGCCCTGCCGGGCGTACGGGGAGATCACGAGCATCGGGGTGCGGAACCCCAGGACGACCCCGTCGATGCTCGGGGGCGGTACGTGATCGTAGAGACCTCCCCACTCGTCCCACGTGATGAAGATCGCGGTCCGGTCCCACATCTCCGAGCGCATGATGCCGTTCACGATGTCGGTGACCCAGTTGTGCGCGTGCTTCGTGCTGAACGGCGGATGATCGGAGAGCTGGAACCGTGGGGTGATCCACGTCACCGCGGGGAGCGCGTTCGCCTCGATGTCGCGCAGCAGGTCGTCGACCGGCCAGATGTGCTCGTCCCAGAGCTCCTTGTCCTCGAAGAAGGGCTTGATCGACGAGTACGCCTGCCAGATGTAGCCGGCCTGATACGGATCGGCCGAGTAGCTGGCCCAGTCGATCCCGCGCCGCGACAGCTGCTGGCCGACGGTCTCGAACTCGAAGCAGGACGCATGCTGAACGACCGAGCCGTTGCGCTCGCGCGTGTTGACGTACACGTTGTCGCCGTAGGCGTCGCAGCCCCAGCTCTTGAAGACCCGGCCATCGTTGAGGCGCTTCGTCAGGATGTTCTCCGGGTTGTCGATCGCGCCACCCGCCTGGCCGGCGATGAGGAACAGGTGGTTCGGGTACGACGGACCGGCCACGGACGCGAAGAGGTTGTCGCACAGCACGAACCGCTTGGCCCAGTGGAAGTAGTTCGGGATGTCCTGCTCCGCGAACTGCGTGTACGCGAACTCCGCTCCGTAGGCGCCGATGCCGAAGCCATCCATCTTGCCGTCGTCGTACATCGCCCCCCACGACAGGGTGTCGTGCGCCAGGTCGCCCGGCAGCCACTCGGGACACCTGCGCAGGGGCACCTCCTGTCCCCCGCGGTTCCCCGTCCGAGCCCCGTTCGCGCCCGGGAACCTCCCGAAGAGATTGTCGAAGCTCCGGTTCTCCATCATGAGGTAGACGACGTGGTCGATCGGCCACCGGGTATCCACCGACGACGGCGTGCTCCCGTACGACGGGCGGGGGGTCGGCGAGGTCGACAGCTTCTGTCCGAAACACGACGTGAGGAAGACGCCGGCGGCGGCGGCCGCGGATCGGCTCATGAAGGTGCGGCGGGTCAGCCGCTCCGGGAACACCGGAGCGATGATACGGCGCGACCCGCATTCGGGAGGAGGTAACCGAAAGCCTCGGCCCCGAGCTATGCCGGCGCCGCGAGGATCACGCCGTCGCCGCGGCCGGTCACTCCAGTCCGGCGGTGATCGGGAGACGGCTTGAATCCCTTGACGATGAGATAGATGCCGAGCGACAACTCCCAGAAGAATTCCGGGATCGTCGCGATGGCCTGCGCTGAGGAGCCCGGCTCGATGACGTCGAACAGCACGAGCGGTCCCCGACAGGATGATCAGCGGACCTCCGATCAATCCCAGCATCGCCATGCCCCGCGGCACGAGGCCGGATCGGTACATCAGGTAGCCCAGGATCAGCCCGTTCCCGACGCCGACGACCCAGCCGGGCCCGAGCAGGAACGTCCAGTCGTGGATCGCGACGAGCGCCCTGCCGGCGATGATGAGCGAGTCCGCGCCGGTGCGCCCCGACGTCCTGTCGCAACGTCACGATCGCCAGGAGGCTGAGGATGCCGACGGCGATGAAGACGGACTCCATGACGCGAGCGGTGACGTAGCCGAGAGCGAGGGTTTCGTTCTGCCGCTTGAGGATCGGGAACAGCACGACCGCCGTGCCGATGTTGGCGACGATGAGGATCATCTCGAGGAACGCTCCGAAGGCGACGCGGGTGTCGGCGCCGGCGCCGACGATGTAGTTGGGGTGGTCCAGCACCACGGTGTAGAGCGAGAGTGCTGCTGGGATCGAGACGACGAAGGTGATGACGAAGAGCAGTCCGGCGACGAACGCGGTCCTTCTCAGTGGGCTCATAACTGGTCTCCCATCCGGTTGATGAGGTCAACGACTCGGGGTTGGGAGCCTGGTCGGGATGGCCGTCCGTGCGCTGAGGCCACGCCTGCTCCGCAGCGTACCGGAACGACCGCGCAGCCTCATGGACCCTCGGCCCCGTCACGGAGGGCCTCGTACAGGGTCTGCGGGCCGGCGATGCCCTTGAGCTCGAAGGCGCCGGCCTCGACCAGCCGGAATCCTCTGGGCGTGATGTGGGGCAGGACGTCCTGCCCGACGAACACCTGATGCGGCCCGGCCTGCGATGCGATACGTGCCGCGAGGTTGACCGTCCTGCCGAAGTAGTCGCCCTCGTCGTAGATCATCGGCCCGGCGTTCACCCCCACGTGGGCGGGTGGCAGTCCTGCCGGTCCAACGCTGTCGACGATCATGAGCGATGCCATGACCGCGTCGTGCGGATCCTTGAAGTGGAAGTGCACGCCGTCACCGAGCATCTTCACCACCACGCCTCGGTGGCGAGACGCGATGTCGTTGACCAGTGCGGAGAGTTTCAGCGACACCTGCGCCGCGGCCTCGTCCCCGGACTCCTCGGTCAGGCGCGTGTATCCGGAGAGATCGGCGAACACGCACCCCTCCACCTGCCGAGGCGCCCTGCTGTGCACGCCGGCCTGCTCGAGCGCGGTCTCCACGTGCTCGAGCAGGTGCTCGGTGAGGAACACCTCGGAGTGACGCCGGTACAGCCAGCCGAGCAGATCCTCCCCGGAGCGGCCAGCTCGGACGCCCACCTCGGCGAGCGCCGACTCGAAGGCTTGGTTGTCCGGCAATCCACGTCGCCGGAACGGTTCCTCGATCGAGTGGTGGAGGAAGTGGCTCTGGAACTGCGCGACCCGACGCGCGCTGTCACCCCACACCCGTGCCAACCGCAGGACCTCGCCCTCGCTCAGGCCCGCTGCGAAGAGCACGGGGATGAACTTCAGGAGCCGGAGGTCCTCCTCGCGCACCTGCTCGGCCGGGGTGGGCCGCGGCAAACCGAAGGAGACGTAGATGCTCTCGAGCGTCGGGAACGGGACGTCGATCTCCAGACTGAGCTCGGCGAAGGTTCGGTCGGAGCGGGGCGGCCGAAGCCCGCCGATCTCGACGTACCCGAGCGTGAGATCACCCGACGCGAGGGCCTGAGCAACCGCCTCCGCGTCGACCCCCATCGAATCGAGGCCGGCGACGAAACGAGCCCGCAGAACGTCGCGTGGCAGGAAGGTGCCGTCCTCCGGCTCCAGGATGCCCAGCTCGGCGAGGCGCCGGATGTGCGCCGGAGTCGTCCCCGCGCGCTCCGCGACCTCGTCCTCGGTGAGCCGAGCCAGGGTCATCCTCGCGTCACGATCTCCGAGGACGGCTGGGGGATCGACATCAGCTGATGGCGTACGTGCCCGGGTCTGCCGCAAAGGCGTCGTGGCAGGTCTGGGAGCAGAAGTAGTACGTCTTCCCTTCGTACTCGATGGTTCCCGCGGCCTCTTCGCTCTCGATGTGCATCCCACAGACGGGATCCGTCACCATCGCCATGTTGACTTCCCCTTTCAACAGCCGCTCTGCGTTCCTCGAAACCCTACCCGCGAGCGCGGCCGAGTCTCTGGGATATTGGCCGGCCTGGCCATCGGACTACGGATCCCCTGTTGCGAGATGACCGCCGAGCGCTTAGCGGTTGGAGTCGATGCGGCCCGCGATGAAGGCGGCATCGTCCTTCACGAACCCGATAAGGGCCGATCCCCGGGTGTGCTGCCAGGTCAGCCCGACGAAGAACAGGCCAGGGGCGTCCGTCTCGCCACGCCGGTGGACGATGCCGCCGCCCCTGCTCTTGATCTCGGGGACATGGATCCAGGAGAACTCGGGGCGATAGCCCGTCGCCCAGACGATGGCGTCGACGTCCAGTTCACTCCCGTCATCGAAGACGGCACGCCGCCCCGCGACGCTCGCGAGCCGAGCTCTCAGCGTCACTCCGGCAGCACGAAGGCCGCGGGGACTGGAGCCGATGAGGACGTCCCGCTGTGACAGTCGCCGCCCGACACGAGAATCCGTGCTGACCTTCATGAAGCCGACCCCGTTCAGCCACCAGAACAGATCCTTGCCCAGCAGGCGTTGCGGGAGCGAAGGCATCCGCTTCCCCACGGCGAGATCCACCTTCCTGGTTGCGGCGAGTTCCTCGGCGATCTGGAAGCCGGAGTTGCCTCCTCCCACGACGAGCGTGTGCCCTACCGGGAGTTGAGCTGGGTTCCGATAATCCGCGCTGTGGATCTGCGCCACCGACCCATCAACATCATCGGCGATGGCCGGGGCGAAGGGTGTCTGGAACGGCCCGGTCGCGACCACGACCTGGCTCGCCGTGAATTCCTCATCCTCGGTCGACACCAGGTAGCTGTTGTCGCGCTTGGCGAGAGAGGTGACCCTTGCGTTGAGTCGCACTGGCAGATCGAAGGTCGACGCGTACGCCTCGAGGTAGGCCGCGACGTCGTCCTTGGACGGGTACTCGTCCTTGGAGGCCGGGAACGCCATCCCGGGTAGACCGCTGTACTGGGCCGGAGTGAACAGGGTGAGCGAGTCCCATCGGGATCGCCAGACGTGACCGACATCCGGGCCGGCCTCGAGGATCACGGATCCGAGGCTGCGTTTCGCGAGGTGATAGCCCACGGCCAGCCCGGCCTGGCTTCCGCCGATGACGACCACGTCGAACGAGCGAGCGTCGGGTGTCGAACTCACGTCGTGGCCGCCGCGTTGCCACGCGAAACGTCGAAGCTGAACATCATCCCGCTCTGCGCGTGCTCGGCGATGTGACAATGAGCCATCCACAGCCCCGGGTTCGAGACGTCCAGGAGGATGTCCACGGTTCGACCTGCCGGCACCAGGACCGTGTCCTTCCAGACCAGGTTGGACTCCGGCACTCCCTCGCGTGAGAGGACGAGGAACCGCCCGGCGCCGTGGATATGGAACGGATGGTGCATCGGGTGATCCGACTCCATCTCGTTCACCAGCCGGATCTTCACACGGTCGCCGACGGCGAACGCCCACGTGATCGCCCCGTTCTCCGCTCCTGTCTCTCGATCGATCAGCATCCACCTCATGTTGCCGGGCTCCGACGCGCGGTTGATCTCCGGCATCAGGTCTTCCCACTCGAGTCCGTCACTCTGTTCGTGTTCGTGCTCGGCATGAGGGGAGTCTCCCGCCGCAGCGGGCGCGGGCGGCGGAGCCTCGGTGGGCACGAGCTTCATGCCGCACTTCGGGCAGGTCCCCGGCTCTGATGACGTGACCTCGGGGTGCATGGGACAGGCGTACGAGGTTGGAGCCGTAGGACGAACAGGGAGCAGCTTCATTCCGCACTTCGGGCAGGTCCCCGGCTCTGATGACGTGACCTCGGGGTGCATGGGACAGGCGTACGAGCTCGCGGGCTGCTCGTTGCCTCCGTAGAGAAGCGGCATCGAGGCGACGAACGCGAGCACCTTGTCGGGCGACCGCTCGATGTCATGTTGGATCGACTCGTGCTCTGCGGTGAGTTCGGGATCCTCGCGACGCGTCTCGAACGATGCAGCCGCATCGCTGACCGATGCCGCTCCAACCGTGAAACGGCCGAGATCGTAGACGTGGTCCGGCGTCCGATGCTTGAGCCGCACCTCACCCTGCGTGTCGAACAGCACGTCGACGACCGCTCGCTCGGACGGAGCGAGCATCACTTCGTCGATGAACGTCTCGCGCTCGTAGCGCCCGCTGTCACCGCCGATGAGCTTCGCCCGGGCGCCCGGGAGGGCGAAGTTGAAGATCCGCGTGTTGGCCGTATTCACGAGGTAGAGACGGACGACCTCGCCAACGTGCGCCTCGCCCGAGAACTCTGTCTCACCGTTGATCAGCATGACGTTGCCGAACCGACCCATCGCTGTGTAGTTGGGACCGGAACGATGGAATGGCGCGATGTGGCCATCCTCGACGAGCAGGTCGTCCAGCGTGATGCTGAGTTGGCGATCGGCAGCGGGCCAGTACGAGGGATCCGACGGCTCGACGACGATAGTGCCGTAGAGACCCATCTCCAGCCCGAAGTCTTCGCGGATGTGTGGGTGGTACCAGTAGAAGCCGGCGTCGGGGAACTGGACCTTGTACGTGAACGTGCCCCCGATAGGGATCGGCGCCTGTGTGTCGTGCGGCACGCCGTCGTACTTGTTCTCCAGCCGGAGTCCATGCCAATGGACCGTCGCCTCGACATCGCCGTTGTTGGTCACCTGCACGGTGATCTCCGAGCCTTGATCCACGTGGAGGGTCGGGCCGGGGATCGAACCGTTGTAGCCAAGCATCCGCAACTCGGCGTCATCGATCCGCTTGCGCACCGGCTCGATGCTGAGATCGAATCGGTCGCCGTTGTGGAGCCGGATGACCTGCGCACGTGATGCCTCGGAGAGTCCCGTCGTTTCGGTCGTGAACAGCTCATCGTCCCGGCCGACCTGCTGTCCCGGCGTTCCTGGTTCGAAGGTTCCTCGATCCACTTCTGCTCTCCCTGCTGATCGCCCGGACGGTTGGCTTTCGGAGTCGATCCGCAAACTCAGACGGTGATGACGACCTTTCCCCGAGCGTGACCCTCTGTCAGATGCCTGATCGCCTCGGGGACCTCCGGCAGCGGGAACGTCTCGCCGATGACCGGGGTGACCTTGCCGGCCTCGATGAGCTCCGTGAGCGCCAGCAGGTCCTCGCCGTTCTGCTTCGCGATGAACGTGCCCAGCCGCTGACCGACGAACATCGACCGGAGCTGCGCTCCGAGCTGGCGGTTGATCCCACCGAACCACCTTCCGCCGCCCTCGCCGCCGACGATGATCAGCGTCCCCTTCGGAGCCAGCGCCTGACGGAGGTTCGACACGGAGCGGTTGCCCGCGATGTCGAGGATCACGTCGTAACGCTGCCCCAACTCTGCGAAGTCCTCGCGGGTGTAGTCGATGACCTCGTCGGCGCCGATCGACCGGACCAGGTCAACCTGTGCCGTGCTGCACACGCCGGTGACGTGGGCTCCGAACGCCTTCGCGATCTGGACGGCGAACGACCCGACGCCCCCTGCCGCACCGATGATCAGCACGTCCTGCCCCGACTTCACCCGTCCCCTGTCGCGGACGGCCTGGAGCGCGGTGGTCCCCGTGATCGGAACGGTCGCCGCCTGCTCGAACGTCAGGTTCGCCGGCTTCGGCGCCACCATGTCCTGGCGAGCGTTCGCGTAGTCGGCGAAGGAGCCTCGGCAGGTGCCGTAGACCTCGTCGCCGACGCCGGAACCTCGTGACACCCTCCCCGACCGCCTCGACGGTACCTGCGACGTCCTGCCCGCGGACCCGCAGCTTCGGGCGCGAAGGCCGAACGCCAGGCGGCCGAGGTACGGAAGGCCCGTCATCACGTGCCAGTCCCCGATGAACACGCTCGCCGCGTGCACGCGGATCAGCACGTCGCCGCTGCCGGCCACCGGTACTCGATGTCCCTGAGTTCGAGCACGTCGGCCGAGCCGTATCTGTCTTGGACGATCGCCTTCATCGTTCTTCCCCCAGATCGATGCGGCCATTGGTGGAACTGAGCGCTCTGCGCTGACGCGCGGTGGGCCTGGATGGACGTGAACGATCGACCTCGTCCGTATCAGACGAGCCTACTGCAGGCCCTACCCCCGCCAGGCCGAGGCTTGCCCGCAGCCAAGACCGGGCTCACCGAGTACGCGCCGCCGTGCTCCGGCTGCCGGTGTTTACTGATCTGGTGATCGGTGAGACAAACGGCGCGCGGGTCGCCCTCGTGGCGGGTGCCACCCGCGGTGCGGGCCGGGCGATAGCCGTTGAGCTGGCTCGGGCTGGGTACCTCGTCTATGCGACCGGCCGCAGCAGCCGTACCTCCGGTGCTTCGGAGATCGGCGAACCGGAGACGATCGAGGAAACCGGTGACCTGATCCGCGCTGCGGGCGGGGTGGGCACCGTCCGCGTCGTTGACCACGAGGATCCCGACCAGGTGGCCGCGCTTGTTGCGGACATCGACGCGGAGCACGGGCGCCTCGACGTGCTGGTGAATGACATCTTCGGCGGTGACCGGTACATGCAGTGGGACAAACCGCTGTGGGAGCACGACTGGCACGGCGGGTTGCGGATGTTGCAGATGGGCGTGCACACGCACTTGATCACCTGCCGGTGGGCGATCCCGCTGATGCTGCGCACCGCTACCGCGTACGGCACCTTCGGTCTGGTAGTGGAGATGACCGACGGCACGTCGCAGGCCAACGCCGAGTTCCGCCGTAACGTCGGTCTTTTCTACGACCTGGTGAAGGCCAACGTCGAGCGGATCGTGAAAGGCCTCACCGCCGAGCTTGAGACCTTGCCGATCACGGCGGTCGGCGTGACGCCGGGCTGGCTGCGGTCAGAACGGATGTTGAACAGGCTTCGATGTCACCGAGGCCACACTGGCGAGACGCCTGCGCCAAGACGCCGGGCTTTGCGATCTCCCGAGTCGCCTACCTACGTCGCCAGAGGTGTCGCCGCGCTCGTCCGCGCAGGCGATGCCGACCGCTGGGCCGGCACGATCATCTCTTCGCGCCAGCTCGCCGACGCGTACGACGTCGCCGACACCGACGGCAGCCGACCTGACTGCTGGGGTTACCTGGCCGCATACGGCTGGGAACGCGAGGACGGTGCGGGCATCGATGACTTCCGTTAGGGCATGTAGCGACGTAGCTTGCGCAGAGCCGCGAATGACCGTCCCGGTATCCCGCGCACGGCCCGCAGAGCGCCGGCGTCATGCCTTAGACGTTGCGGGTCGCCACGGCTCCTGCGCGTGCGCGAGCCAGACAAGCTCGGGGTCGAGCGCACGCACCAGCAGTTGGCCTTCGGTGTGCGGCTCGTCGAGTTCGCCGAACCACACCGCCACGTCGCCGCAGACGACGATCGGACGCCCGCCGGTCTCGACGACGACTACCTGCGTGCCGCGTGTGTGGCCCGGCGCCGGGAGGAGCCGGAGCCCGGGAAGCAGCTCGAGCTCGCCGTCGACCGGCTCGTACGTCACGCCGAGCGCATCGACCCACTCGCGGATGGTGTAGTCGTCCTCGCTGCGCGCGTCGTCGAGCTCCCGCACGCTGGACGTAGATCGGCCTGCCGGTGAAGAGGTGGTTGCCGCCGCAGTGGTCGAAGTGCAGGTGTGTGTTGACGACGATGTCGATGCCGGCGAGGTCGAAGTCCTGCTCGCTCAGTGGACGGAGGCGGGGATCCATGTCGGCCACCGCGGGGTGCAGCTCCGTCATGCCGGTGTCGACCAGCACGCGCGCGTCGGGATGGTCGATGACGTGCACGTAGACCGGCATCCGCTCGCCCTCGGCGAGCAGGTCGGCAACGCGGACCGGCGTGATGGTGATCGAGGCGGGGGCGTTCATCGTGTACGGACCGCCGCGGTGGTGGTTGATAGGTGAGTCACCATGATTCCTTGTGGGCCTGGATGGACGTGAACCATCGACCTCTTCCTTATCAGGGAAGCCTAGTGCAACGCTGCTGACCTGCGTCTTTGCAGCGTCAGGGGCTCCCGAGAGTCGTCACACGTGTACCGCTCAAGTTCCTGCCTGGTTCGGTCGGCTCCTTGACCACATGTTGACCAGCGTGGAGATCTACCGATCCCTCCGCCCTCTCAAGGCCGACACCTCACCGATCGAGATCGCGCGGGACGACGAGCCCTTCGATCTCGGCGTCGCTCTCACCGAGCCTCGTCCAGGGGTCGTCGGAGAGCGCGATCGTCACGAGGGCGCCGGTGGGAAGCTTCTCGGCCACTCGAGGGCGTGAGGCGCCGCCAGCTGCGACGAGCAGGGCGAGCTCCTGCACCGCCGGGTTGTGGCCCACCAGCAGGAGCGAACTCACGTCGTCCGGAACGCTCCGAAGTCGCCCGAGCAGCACCTCGGCGTCGAAGGTGTAGAGCTCGGGATCGATCTCGACCTCGAGCCGGTCCCCGAGCGAGGCGAGGACGATGCCGAGGGTACGTCTCGCGCGGAGTGCCGACGAGCAGAGCACGAGCTGAGGTCGGACGCCCGCAGGCTGCAGGTGCGATGCCATCGCGGCCGCGGCCCGCTCGCCTCGTGGCGCGAGCGGCCGGTCATGGTCGTCGAGGTCGGCGTCGTCCCAACTCGATTTCGCGTGACGCAGGAGCCAGAGATGTCGCATGCCGCCTACCATCGTCTCTATGTGAGGCTTCAGCCTACTGACGCCGCACGAGTGAGTGCGCCCCAGGCCCGACAGGCTAGAGTCCCCGGCGTGAGCGGCGAGACCACGAAAGCACAGGCGGCCGAGGGAGCCGGGATCGTCCTCCTCACTCTGTGCGCTGGACAGTTCCTCATGGCGCTCGACAGCTCGGTGATGAACGTCTCGATCGCCACCGTCGCCGACGACCTCCACACGTCCATCACAGGCATCCAGAGCGCGATCGTCCTGTACACGCTGGTCATGGCGATGCTGATGGTCACCGGCGGCAAGACCGGCTCGATGATCGGCCGCAAGCGGGCCTTCCTGATCGGGCTGGCCATCTACTGCTCGGGCTCGCTCACGACGGCACTCGCACCGAACCTCGGCGTGCTGCTATTCGGCTGGTCGATCCTCGAGGGCATCGGGGCCGCGCTGATCATGCCTGCCATCGTCGCGCTGGTCGCGGGGAATTTCGCAACCGAGGGTCGACCTCGGGCCTACGGGCTCGTCGGTGCAGCGGGAGCGATCGCGATCGCCGTCGGGCCGTTGATCGGAGGGCTTGCTACCACCTACGCCTCGTGGCGGTGGGTGTTCGCCGGTGAGGTGCTGATCGGTGTCGGGATCTTCCTGTTCTCCCGGCGGATGACGGACGCGCCCGTCCAGGTCCGGCCTCACCTTGACCTGTTGGGATCGGTGCTGTGGGCGCTCGCGATGGGGCTCATCGTGACCGGGGTGCTGAAGTCCGGGGAGTGGGGGTGGTTCCTTCCCTCTAAGGACAGCCCGTCGGTCTTCGGCATGTCCCTCGTGTTCTGGCTGATCGTCACGGGGCTGGTGTTGCTTCGCCTGTTCGCGATCCACATCCGCCGACTCGACGAGGCGGGCAAGGAACCGCTGTTCAGCCCATCGCTGATCGACCGTGGCCTGAACGCCGGACCCCTGATGTTCCTCTTCCAGTACGTCGTGATGATGGGGCTGTTCTTCGTGGTCCCACTGTTCCTGTCGGTCGCGCTCGGGCTCTCGGCGATCGAGACGGGGATCAAGATCACACCGCTCTCGATCACGATGCTGCTCGCCGCCGCCGGCGTGCCGAGGCTCTTCCCCACGGCCTCGCCCCGACGCGTCGTGGCGATCGGGTTCGCGGCCGTCCTGATCGGCGTCCTGGCGCTCCTGTCCGCGATGGACGCCGACGCGACCGCGAGCATCGTGACGATCCCGATGCTGGTGATCGGGCTTGGCTTCGGGGCCCTCGCCTCGCAGCTCGGCGCCGTGACCGTCTCAGCGGCGCCCGAGGCGTTGGCACCCGAGGTCGGCGGTATCCAGAACACGGCCTCGCAGTTCGGCGCCTCACTCGGAACGGCGCTCGCCGGCTCGGTCCTCATCGCCTCGCTGACGGCTTCGTTCTTGAGCGGGATCGCAGCGAACCCCGACGTGCCGTCCGAGGTCAAGGAGCAGGCGAACATCGAACTCGAAGCGGGATCCCATTCATCTCCGATCACGACCTCGAGTCCGCCCTGCAGGAAGCCGGGGTCGATGAGCAGACGACTAAGGCGGTCGTTGGACGACTACGCAGACGCCCGCGTGGACGGGATCCGCACGGCCCTCGCGCTCCTAGCGCTGTTCGCCTTGGTCGCGCTCTTCTTCACCCGTCGGGTTCCAGACGCACAGCCTGGGAACCCAGCGGTGCTCGAGAGTGCCCCTCCCCCGTAGCGGTGGCGGACGACCCGGCCGATCGTTCGCTCGGCTCATGTTCATGCTGGCCGAGCGCGCGCTTCCTGCAGAGGGCGGAGTCGATCGGCGGGTTGAACGGCGGGTAGGTCGCTACTGCCCGCCGACCTGCATGCTCCTTCGTGGGCCTGGATGGACTTGAACCATCGACCTCTTCCTTATCAGAGAACTAGGCACGAGCCTCTGACCTGCGCTTCTGCTGCGCAGGGCTCGTATTGGGGTGTCACAGGAGTACCAGGGAGTCCCGTTTGGTTCCGTCGGCTCCTTGACCAAGTGTTGACCAACCAAGCGGCCCTCATAAGCTGAGCGCGGTCGCCTGCTGCAAGGAGCGCGTCGGTCTCGGCGAGCGCGGGCGCCGCCCGGAGCCGCTCGAAGATCTCGCGGGCGTGCTGGAAAACCGGTGCGGCCTCGGTCGGTCGTGAGAGTCCGAGGAGGCACCGGCCCTGCCCGAGGAGCGCGAATGCCTGCTCCGGAACGACCCCGAACCGCTCCCACCGATCAGCGGCATCCGCGTAGGCTTCTGCCGCGGCATGAAAGTCCCCGTCCGCCTCGGTTATCGCGGCTTCCGCCGCCACGAGCGCGTGCTTGGCGTATGGAGTCCAGGGCTCGAGATCGGCCACGAGACGTTCGGCGAGCTCACGATCCCCGATCCGCATGGCCGCTCGGATCATAGCGGCGAGCAACACCGGGTAGTCCTCGCTTACACGAGCGCCGGGGTACGCCTCCAACTCGGTGAGCAGCGTCAGCAGCGGCGCTCTCCTGGCCGAGCTCCGCGCGCAACAAGGCGGACGACCCCAGGACACCGACGACCGAGTCCGGGTCCTCCGTTCCACGTGCGGCGTGCTCGAGCCGATCGAGCGAATCGGCAACGACGTCCCCTCCGCGAAGCCACGCGACGCGTGCCGCCACTGCGCGGACGATGAGCGCAGCGAACGCATCTCCGCTCTCCTTGAGTCCGAAAGCAGCGATACCGGCAACCACGTCCTCGATCTCGCCCATATCGAACAGGAGGGCGAGCGTGAACGCTCTGGTCGACTCGGCGCCGTCCGTCAGACCACGGACCTGCTCGTAGACGATGTCCTCACGGATGACCTCGAGAGCTGCGGCCGGGCCTTCCATGAGCCAGAGTTTGTAGCCCATGTTTCCGAGGAGGTGCGCGCCATCACGCCCCTGCCCCTCATCGGCTGCCAGCGCGATCGCCTCACGGAAGTCCAACATGCCGCCGGGATCCCCCAGATCGGCACGTGCATAGCCGCGTCCACCGAGGGCTAGAGGCGGGACGAGGGAGTCCGAGCTCGGAGGCGAGCGCAAGCGCCCGGTCGGCGAAGTTGATCCCCTCCTGAGAACGCCCCTCGACGGCAGCGCTTTCAGCCACCTCGGTTAGGGCTTCGACGAGATCGGGGGAAGGGCGCGAGCGGCTCCAAGAGCTCGAGGGCTTCCGCAGGGAGCGTCCATGACCGCGGATCCCCGAGTCGAAAATAGACCCCGCTAAGCTTCCGCATGGCTCGGGACGTGGCGGGGAGATCCCCGCTCGCTCGGAACGACCCGATCGCTTCGTCCAATGCCTCAGCCGCCTCCGGATAGCGTTCGGCCTGCCGGGCCGCCTCGGCGAACCGGACGAGCGCCCAAGGGCGTTCGGGATGCCCGACGGGCGCGAGGGTGAGCGCGCGCTCGAGGTTCGAGAGGGCTGACACGGCGTCCAGATCGAGCGCCCGCTCTCCCGCGAGGGTGAGGAACCTCAGCGCTGACGCTTCCAGGTCGGCCGCATCATCCACGTTCCCGGCTGCTCGCGTGAGATCCAGGGCCGTCGAGTAGTGGTATGCCAGGACGTCAGCGAGGTCCTCGATGCGTTCGGGCGCCTTGGACTCGATCCAACGAGCCGCGGCAACGTGTCGAGATGCCCGTGAAGGTCGTGGAAGCTGACCGTAGGCGACATCTCGCGACAGGATGTGCCAGAAGGCGTATTCGGCCTCTCCCTCGATCGAAGATCGCCGTGCGGGGCGGACGAGCTCCTTCCTCGATAGCTCGCGGAGCGTCGCGGTCACCTCGGTGAGGTCGCGTTCTCCCATCTGTGCGATCGCGCCGGCCCAGAAGACCTTGCCGATCACGGCGGCGTCAGCGAGCATCGACTTCACGCTCGGAGGACAGCATGTCCAGTCGCGCGGCGATCAGGGCCCGCACCGAGTCGGGGAACGGGACCTCTGCCCCCTCACGCAGTTCCCAGCTCGCGCCCTTCTCGACGAGCAGGCCCTTGTCGTTTAGCAGGCGCACGAACTCCTCGGCGTAGAGGGGGTTGCCTTCGGCGCGCTCCAGTATCGGTTGCTGCAAGCTCGGCGGGGAGAACCGTGGCCCCCAGTCAGCTCGGAGAGCAGGCGGGCCGTCTCTTCCTCGGAGAGCGGTGCGAGGTCGATCATGGTGGTGTTTCGCAGCCCTGCCGCGAAGTCGGGATGCCGCTCGAACAGCTCGGGCCGGGCTGTGCCGACCACGAGCAGCGGCACGGCCTCTGCGTGACTCGCCAGGTGTTCCAGGAACGCGAGCATCGCGTCATCGGCCCAGTGAAGGTCCTCGAAGACGAGCACGGTCGGATGCTGCTCGGCGATGTGTTCGAGGAACCGCCGCCAGGCGGTGAACAGCTCCTCGCG
This sequence comes from uncultured Actinomycetes bacterium, assembly GCA_963828885.1. GTDB lineage: Bacteria > Actinomycetota > UBA4738 > UBA4738 > HRBIN12 > JALYMB01. Next base: position 28,774 of record CAWHGC010000013.1, on the reverse strand, counting down.
CTCGGCCGATGAGGTCGCTTCGATCCCTAGCAGCGGCAGCAGCCGCTGGCGGAACCAGGGGCGTTCGTCGCCTTCGGGAAGGACCGCGTCGAGCTTCGACTGTGCGACGTCGGCCGGATCGGACTCGAGGATCCCGGCGTGGGCCTTGACGAGCTCTCCGAGCGCCCAGAACGTGATGCCCTCTCCGTACGGTAGGCAGCGACCCTGCCGCCAGGTGATGAGATCGGGCTGCGTCATCGATGTAGTCCCCGAGCTCGGCGACGATCCGGCTCTTGCCGATCCCCGGTTCGCCGACGACGGTGACGAGCTGGACCGACCCGGCGTGACAAGCGACTTGTCGAACGATGCCCTTGAGCATCGCCAGGTCGATCTCTCGTCCGATGAAGGGGGAGTCGTGGGTACGGGTGAGATCGGTGCCGAAGCGCGCTCGTGGGGCCTTCGCGTGGAAGACCCGCACCGGTTCCGACTTGCCCTTCAGCGTCGCGGGCTCCAGTTCTTCGTAGTCGAAGACCTGAGTCGTCGCCTCGTAGGTGCCGAGGCCGACCGCGACGCCCATCTCGCGGGGCGACCGACTGGATGCGCGAGGCGGTGTTGATGGCGTCGCCGGCGAGGAACCCTTCGCCCGAAGCCGCGGTGACATCGAAGCGGACCAGGGCCTCCCCGGTGTTGATCCCGACGCGGAGCTTCAGGGGCTCGCCGCCGATCGAGGTCAACTCCTCGGCGTCCTCGGCGATCCGCAGTCCTGCACGCACCGCGCGCTCGGGATCGTCCTCGTGCGCGGCCGGGACCCCGAAGACCCCGACGACTGCATCGCCGATGAACTTCTCGACCACGCCCCCGTGGCCTTCGATCTGGTTGCGCGCCATCGCGAAGTACGCGGCGAGCATCCTGTCCACGTCTTCGGGATCGGCCGACTCCAGAAGTCGCGGTGAACCCGACGAGGTCGCAGAAGAGCGCGGTGACGACCTTGCGTTCCTCGGCGACTGGTCGCGCGGGGGCCGCATCGAGGGATGCGCCGCACCTGCCGCAGAACGTTGAAGCCCTCCGGGTTCTCAGTGCCGCAGGAGGGACAGGCCGCCATCCGCTCGAGCGTATGCGATGCGACCCGGGGCGCGTTATCTCCTCATGCACCGGCTCGGGCATCGATCGGATGGTGGGCCTGGATGGACTTGAACCATCGACCTCTTCCTTATCAGGGAAGCCTAGCGCAAGGCTCTGACCTGCGTCTTTGCAGCTCAGAGGGCTGACGAGTTGTCACACGAGTACCGTCAAGTCCTGCCTGGTTCGGTCGGCTCCTTGACCAGGTGTTGACCAACCGAGCGGCCACTATGAGCTGAGCGCGGTCGACTGCTGCAGGAGCGCGTCGGTCTCGGCGAGCGCGGGGGTCGCCTGGAGCCGCTCGAAGATCTCGCGGGCGTGCTGCAGGACCGCTGCGGCCTCGGTCGGTCGGGACAGCCCCACGAGACACCGGCCCTGACCGAGGAGCGCGAACGCCTGCTCGGGGACGACCCCGAACCGCTCCCAGCGATCGGCGGCGTCGGCGTAGGCATCGGCGGCGGCCTGCAGGTCCCCTCGGGCCTCGGTGAGGGCGGCCTCCGCCGCGACGAGGGCGTGCTCGGCGTAGGGGGTGAGGGGCTCGAGACCGGCTCGCCAGCCGCTCTGCGAGTTCGGGATGGCCGATCCCAAGAGCAGTGCGCACCATCGCCGGGAGCAAGATGGGGTAGCTCTGGTTGTCGCGGGCCCCGGGGTAGGACTCGAGTTCGGCGAGGAGCGCCGCCGCCGCCTCGTCCTGGCCGACGCTGGCGCGGCCCATGGTGGCCGAGGCGAGGCCCAAGACGATGTCCTCCGGGTCTTCCGAGTCTCCCTGGAGGACGGCCTCGAGCCAGTCGAGCCACCCGACCACCTCGCTCGCCCTGACCCCGCAGGGCGAGGATCCGAGCCTGCACGGCACGGACCGCGATCGAGGTCGAACACGTCCCCGCTCGCTTCCAGGCGTGGAGCCATCTCGGCAGCGAGGGCGAGCGCCTCGTCGTGGTCCCTGGTATCGATGAGCACGTCGAGCGAGCTCTGCGTGAGCGACGTCGAGCATGTCGGTGAGCCCCCGGGCCTTCGCGTAGGCGATCCCTTCACGAAGGACCTCCAGGGATGCCTCGGGGCCTTCGAAGGGCCAGAGCGCCCACCCCAGATTGTTGTGGAGCAGGCCCACCTCGCGACCCTGCCCTGCTTCGGTCGCGAGGTCGATCGCCTCGCGGTAGTCCTGGAGACCTCCGGCATCGCCTCGTTGGGTGCGGGCCAACGCCCGAACGCCCAGGGGTGCGCGCGGGCCGAGGGAGGCCGAGCTCTGAGGCGAGCCCGAGCGCCCGGTCGGCGACCCGGATCGCCTCCTCGGTCCTCCCCTGGACGGCATCGATCCGTGGCCACGCTCGGCGAGTGCGGCGACGAGTTCGGGGGACGGCCCGAGCGGCTCCAGGAGCGCCAAGGGCCTGCGCCGGGAGGGTCCATCGCCGTGGGTCCCCGAGTGGGCCGAGCACGCTGACTAACTTGCCCATCGCGCAGCGCCGCGGCGGGCACGTCGCCGCCGATCCCGGAACGACGAGATCGCCTCCTGCAGGGCCTCGGCCGACTCGGTGTAGCGTCCGGCCTGGAGGGCGGCCTCACCGTAGCGGGCGAGCGCCTCGGGGCGCTCCGGGTGTCCCGCCGGGGCGAGCGCGAGCGCCCGCTCCAGGTTCGCGAGCGCCGCGGCGGTGTCCAGGCCGAGCGCGCGTTCTCCGGCGAGGCTGAGGAACCTCAGCGCCGGTGCCTCGAGCTCGGTGGCCTGCTCGGTCTGTCCGGCGGCCCGAGCGAGCTCCAGGGCCGTGGCGTAGTGGTAGGCCAAGACGTCGGCGAGGTCCTCCACCCGCTCGGGGGCCTTGGATTCGATCCATCGCGCTGCCGCGACGTGACGGGATGCCCTCGAGGCCCTCGGGAGCTGACCGTACGCGACGTCGCGCGCGAGCACGTGCCAGAACGCGTACTCGGCCTCGCCCTCGATCGACGAACGCCGGGCCGGACGCACGAGCTCCTTGCGGGAGAGCTCGCGCAGGGTCTCGACTGACCTCCTGCGAGGTCGCGCTCGCCCATCGCGGCGACGGCCCCGGCCCAGAAGACCTTTCCCACGACGGCGGCGTCGGCGAGCATCGACTTGCGCTCCGGCGTCAAGGTGTCCAGGCGCGCGGCGATCAGGGCCCGGACCGAGTCGGGGAACGGGACCTCGACCCCTTCCCGCAGCTCCCAGCTCGACCCCTTCCTGATGAGCAGATCCTTGTCCTTCAGCAGCCGCACGAACTCCTCGGCGTAGAGGGGGTTCCCACCCGCACGGTCCAGGATCGGTCGTTGGAGCTCGGCGGGGATCACGGTCGTCTCGAGCAGAGCCGAGACGAGGCGCGCGGTCTCCTCCTCGGACAAGGGGGCGAGGTTGATCGGGGTGGCGTTGCGCAATCGGCCGAAGTCGGGGTGGGCTTCGAACAGCTCCGGACGCGCGGTGCCGACGATCAGGAGCGGGACCGCCTCCGCCTGGTCAGCGAGGTGCTCGAGGAACGCGAGCATCGCCGTCATCGGCCCAGTGCAGGTCCTCGAAGACCAGCACGGTGGGGTGCTGCTCGGCGACGTGCTCAGGAACCGTCGCCACGCCGTGAAGAGCTCCTCGCGTTCGGCGGTCGAGGTCGCCTCGATCCCGAGCAGCGGCAACAGGCGCTGGCGGAACCAGGGACGTTCCGCACCCTCGGGGAGCACGGTCTCGAGCTTGGCTCTGAGCGGCGTCGGGCGGGTCGGACTCCAAGATCCCGGCGTGGGCCTTCAGGATCTCCCCGAGCGCCCAGAACGTGATGCCCTCCCCGTAGGGCAGGCACCGACCCTGGCGCCAGGTGATGAGCTCGGGCTTGGTGTCGATGTAGGCGGCGAGCTCGGCCACGATGCGGGACTTGCCGAGCCCGGGTTCCCCCACGACGGTGACGAGCTGCGGCGACGTGGCCGCCACCGTCTTGTCGAAGATGCCCTTCAGCAGCGCGAGATCGATCTCGCGACCGATGAACGGGGTGTCGTGGGTGCGGGTGAGATCGGTGCCGAAGCGAGCCAGCGGGGTTCCTGGCGTGGAAGAGCCGGACCGGTTCGGACTTGCCCTTGAGCGTGGCAGGTTCGAGTTCTTCGTAGTCGAAGACCTGCGGCGGTGGCCTCGTAGGTGCCGAGGCCCACCGCGACGCCCATCTCGGGGGCGACCGACTGGATCCTCGAGGCGGTGTTGATCGCATCCCCCGACAGGAACCCCTCGCCCGACGCGGCGCTGACGCCGAGGCGGACGAGCGCCTCCCCGGTGTTGATCCCGACGCGGAGCTTCAGCGGCGCTCCGCCGAGCGCCTCGAGCCGCTCGGCGTCCTCGCAGATCCGAAGGCCCGCACGCACCGCGCGCTCGGGGTCGTCCTCGTGGGCGGCGGGCACCCCGAACACGCCGACGACCGCGTCCCCGATGAACTTCTCCACCACCCCGCCGTGAGCCTCGATCTGCTTGCGGGCGATCGCGAAGTACTCCGCGAGCATCTTGTCGACGTCTTCGGGGTCGGCCGACTCGGAGGTCGGCGGTGAACCCGACGAGGTCGCAGAAGAGGGCGGTGACGACCTTGCGCTCCTCCGCGACCGGTCGCGCGGGCGCGGCGTCGAGCGGCGAGCCACACCCGTTGCAGAACTCGAGCCCCTCAGGGTTCTCGGTGCCGCAGGAGGGACACGCCGTCATCGGCGGAGCGTATGCGATGCGGTGATGCCGCGTTGGCCCCCCATCAGCTGGTGAGAAGCGTGAACCTCGACCTCGTCTGGTGAGCGGCCTCCGACAGTAGTGTGGGCCTGGATGGACTTGAACCATCGACCTCTTCCTTATCAGGGAAGCGCTCTAACCGGGCTGAGCTACAGGCCCCACGAGCGGCGAGCGTAGCCACGGCCGCGAAGGGGTGTCAAACGTCGGAGCCGGCCGCTACTTCTTCTCGGCGAGCGTGATCTCGATGCCGCCGACGATGTCGGAGATCAGGTTGTAGAGGAAGGCCACCATCAGGTTGATGAACGACCACACGACGACCATGCCGCACCCCAGCAGGAAGACCCGGGGCATCAGGTAGCCGGCCTCGATGTGGAACGTGGACCCGTCCTTCGAGGGGAAGATCTGCGTGACCCAGTCCTCGATCGTGGCGATGACGCCGACCGCCTGCAGGATCAGGTACAGGAACACCAGGCCCAGGAAGATCGCGACCATCACGCAGAAGTAGAAGATCAGCGAGAACTTCAGCACCGAGAGCGGCCCCACCCGTCGAACGGTGACGCGGGTGCGGCGCTGCGTGGGCCTCGGGCGCTGGAGGAGGGGACGCCGCGCGGGCGCCGGCTGCGCTCCGGTCGCCGGGACCTCGGGCGCGAGGGCCTCGTGGGCCTCGAACGCCGGGCCCACCGGAGCGGTCACGGGAGACGTCACGGGTGCGGCCGACATGCCGGCCGTCGCGCTATCGGCGGGCGTCGGTTCGTCCACGGTCTGCGCCACCACCCTCCTCCCGGGGTTCCACGAAGCCACAAGGGTACGCCCTGGGACCCCCGGTCCCGGTGAGGTGCGTTCCCCGGAACCCCACCCTAGATGCGCCTCGGACCCTCCCCTGCGAAGAGCAGACGGTCGTGGAACACGCCGAGTGCCCCGAGCACGATCGGCGTGAGGATCCACTCCACGGTCGTGGGGCTGTCCTGGAGGCCGATCGCACCGAGGCCGACCACCACGCCGCCCGCCACCAGCACCGCCCGCCGGACCGGTTCGGACAGGCGGCCGCGGAGGGGGAACATCGAGGCGGCCACGATCAGGCCGCCCACCGCGAGCACCGCACCCCACATCACGGGGCCGATTATCGTGCGCGGGTGGCAGAAATGTCCTCGGTCCGCTCCGACCTGCGCCTGATCCTGTGGGTCCAGGCCCTCCGCGCGTTCGTGTACGGGTTCGGCGTCGTCGTCCTCGGCCTCTCGCTCGCCGAGCAGCGGCCTGTCCGACGCGCAGGTGACGCTCGTGTTCACCGCGATGCTGGCGGGGATGGCGATCGCCTCGATCGTCGTGGGGTGGATCGGCGACCGGGTCGGGCGGCGGCGGCTCTACGCGATCCTGCTGGCGCTGATGGGCGTCGCCGGCGTGGTGTTCGCGCTCGCGGACAACGTCTGGGTGCTCTGCTTCGTCGGGCTCAGCGGCACCATCTCGACCGAGGCGAACGAGTCGGGACCGATCACCTCGATCGAGCAGGCGATGATCGGTCAGGCGCCGGCCGAGGCCCGGATCCAGGTCTTCGGTCGCTACAACGCCGTGGCGTACCTCGCCGGCGCGGTCGGGGCCGCGGCGGCCGGTGGGCCGGCGTTCCTGCGTGCCGTCTGGCACGGCGCGCCGGCCGACCAGCGATGGCTCCTGCTGTTCCCGGTGGTCGGCGACCCTCGCCGTCGTCCTGGCGATGCGGCTGAGCCCCGGGATGGAGGTCGGCGAGGACCGCCGACATCGTCCCCTCGTCCGGTCGCGCGGCAACGTGCTGCGCCTGTCGGCGCTGTTCGCCACCGACGCGTTCGCCGGCGGGTCTGGTGGTCTCCTCGTTCCTCGTCTTCTGGTTCTCGCGTCGCTTCGGCGCGTCACTCGAGCTGATGAGCGTGGTGTTCTTCGCCGCCGGACTCCTGCAGGCCGGCTCCTCGATCGTCGCGGCGCGCATCGGCGCGCGGTTCGGCCTGCTGAACACGATGGTGTGGACGCACTTCCCGTCGAACCTGCTGCTGATCGCGGTGCCGCTGATGCCGTCGGTCGGACCGGCCGTGGCCTGCCTGTTGGCGAGGTTCGCCATCAGCCAGATGGACGTGCCGGCGCGACAGGCCTACATCGCCGCGATGGTCGACCCCGAGGAACGCACGGCGGCGGCGGCCTTCACCAACACCTCGAGGTACGTGGCCCGCCCGTTCGGCCAGCTCCTGGCCGGCCCGCTGATGGCGAACGTGGCGATCGGTGCGCCGTACGTGATCGCCGGCACGATCAAGTGCGGTCTACGACCTGGTGCTGTGGAGGACGTTCCGAAAGGTGGAGCTGCCGGAGGACCGCTACTCCTCGTCGTCCATCTGCGTGATGACCGGCGCGAGGGCCACGACGGTGGCGCCCTCCTCGACCCGCATCGTGCGCACGCCCTGACTGCTGCGCCCGACGCGCCGGATGTCGCTGGCCGTCACGCGGATCACGATGCCCGAGGACGAGATCACGAACATGTCCTGGTCCTTCGAGCCGATGTAGGCGCCGGCGAGCCGGCCGGTCTTCGCCGTCAGCTGGTGCCCGATCACGCCCTTGCCGCCGCGGCCCTTGATCGGGTAGTCGCCGAGCTTCGAGCGCTTGCCGTAGCCCTGCTCGGTCACGCTGATCATCTCGTCGCCGTCGGACGCGAGGCCCGCGCCCAGCACGACGTCGTCCTCGGCCAGCCGCATGCCGATCACGCCGCCGGCGTCGCGGCCCATCGGCCGCACCAGCGACTCCTTGAACCGGATCGCCTGGCCGCCGCGTGAGACCAGGAAGACCTCGTCGTTGCCGTCGGTCAGGCGCACGTCGATCAGCTCGTCGTCCCCGCGCAGCTTCACGGCGATCAGGCCGCTGCGCGGCGAGTCGTACTCGGGCAGCTTCGTCTTCTTCACGACGCCCTTGCGGGTGGCGAACAGCAGGAAGCGCCCCTCCGCGTACTCCTTCAGATCGATGACGGCGCTGATCTTCTCGTCGCCGTCGAGCGCCACGCCCGGCAGGTTCGCCGCGTACAGGCCGCGGGCGGTCTTGGACGACTCGGGGATCGCGTGCGCCTTCACGCGGTACACGCGGCCCTTCGTGGTGAAGAACAGCATCCAGTGGTGGGTGGTCGTGGTGAAGACGTGCTTCACCACGTCCTCCTCCTTGAGGTTCTGGCCGCGCACGCCCTTGCCGCCGCGGCCCTGGCGGCGGAACGCGTCGACGGGCAGCCGCTTCACGTAGCCGGCGCGGCTGACCGTGATGATCACGTCCTCCTCGGCGATCAGGTCCTCGATGTCGAAGTCGCCCTCGTCGGCGCCGATCTTGGTGCGGCGCGCGTCGGCGTGCTTCTTGCGGATCTCGGCGAGCTCCTCCTTGATCACGCCGCGGAGCTTCTTGGGGTCCTTCAGGAGGGTGTTGAAGTACTTGATGTCCTTCTGGAGCTGGGTGTGCTCCGCCTCGAGCTCGGTCCGGGCGAGCTTCGTCAGCCGCCGCAGCGGCATGTCGAGGATGTGGTTGGCCTGGATCTCGCTGAGCTTGAACTTCTTCATGAGGCCGCTGCGCGCGGTGTCGGCGTCGGCCGAGGCCCGGATCAGCTTGATGACCTCGTCGAGATGGTCGAGGGCGATCAGCAGGCCCAGGACGATGTGGTCGCGCTCCTCGGCGCGCCGAAGCTGGTAGCGCGTGCGCCGCGTGATGACGTCCACCTGGTGGTCGACGTAGTACCCGACCATCTCCGCGAGGTTCAGCGTGCGCGGCACGCCGTCGACGAGCGCCAGCATGATGACGCCGAAGTTGTCCTGGAGCTGCGTCTGCTTGTAGAGCTGGTTGAGGACGACCTGCGCGTTGGCGCCCTTCTTGAGGTCGACGACCAGCCGCATGCCCTGGCGGTTGGACTCGTCGCGGAGGTCGGCGATGTCCTTGACCTTGCCGGTCTTCACGAGGTCGGCGATCTTCTCCGCCAGCCGCGCCTTGTTCACCTGGTACGGCAGCTCGGTGACGACCAGGCGCGGTCGGCCGTTGGCGCCCTCCTCGATGGAGATGACCGAGCGAACCTTGATCGAACCTCGGCCGGTCTCGTACGCGTCGCGGATCCCCTGCCGCCCCATGATCGTTGCGCCCGTGGGGAAGTCCGGCCCCTTGATGAACTTCATGAGGTCCGCCGGCGTGGCGTCGGGATGGTCGAGGTAGTGCCCGACGGCGTCGCAGACCTCGCCGAGGTTGTGGGGCGGGATGTTGGTGGCCATGCCGACCGCGATGCCGCCCGCGCCGTTCACCAGCAGGTTCGGCCAGCGCGCGGGCAGGACGAGGGGCTCCTGCTCGTACCCGTCGTAGTTGGGGACGAAGTCGACCGTCTCGGCGTCGATGTCGCGCAACAGCTCCATGGCGATCGGCGACAGCCGCGCCTCCGTGTACCGCATGGCGGCGGCCGGGTCGCCGTCGACCGACCCGAAGTTGCCGTGGCCCTGCACGAGCGGCACGCGCAGCGACCACTCCTGCGCCATGCGCACGAGGGCGTCGTACACGCTCTGGTCGCCGTGGGGGTGGTACTTCTTCAGGACCTCGCCGACGGCGGCGGCGGACTTGCGGTGCGGCCGGTCCGGGCGGTAGCCGGACTCGAGCATCGACCACAGGATCCGGCGGTGGACGGGCTTCAGGCCGTCACGGACGTCGGGCAGGGCGCGCCCGACGATGACCGACATGGCGTAGTCGAGGTACGACCGCTGGATCTCCTCCTCCAGCTCGACGTTCTCGACGTTGCCCGCGAACAGGCCCTCCTGCGGCATGGGTGTGGCTCAGCTCCCCTCTACACGTCCAGGTTGCGGACGTACTTGGCGTTGGCTTCGATGAAGGCCTTGCGGGCCGGGACGTCCTCGCCCATGAGGATCGAGAACAGGCGGCCGGCCTCGACGGCGTCCTCGAGGGTCACCTGCAGCAGCGTGCGGTGCTCGGGATCCATGGTGGTGTTCCACAGCTGGATGGCGTCCATCTCACCGAGGCCCTTGAACCGCTGCGGGTCGAGCTTGCGACCGTTCGCGTTCTTGCGGTACTCGTCCCACTGGCGCTCGGTGTAGAAGTACCGCTCCTGCTTGTTCTCCTTGATCAGGTACAGCGGCGGCTGCGCGAGGTACACGAACCCCGCGTCGATCAGCTGCGGCATGTTGCGGAAGAAGAACGTGAGCAGCAGCGTGCGGATGTGCGCGCCGTCGACGTCGGCGTCGGCCATCAGCACGATGCGGTGGTACCGCGTCTTCTCCAGGTCGAACTCGTCGCCGATGCCGGTGCCGATCGCGGTGATGAGCGCCTGGATCTCGTTGTTCTCGAGGATCTTGTGCAGCCGCGCCTTCTCGACGTTGAGGATCTTGCCGCGGATCGGCAGGATCGCCTGTGTCGCACGGTCTCTGGCGCTCTTGGCGCTGCCGCCGGCGCTGTCGCCCTCGACGATGTACAGCTCGCACACGGCCGGATCCGACAGCTGGCAGTCGGCGAGCTTGCCCGGCAGCGAGCCGGACTCGAGGAAGGACTTGCGCCGCGTGAGGTCGCGGGCCTGGCGGGCGGCCAGCCGCGCCTTCGCCGCGCCCGAGGCCTTCGTGTAGATGCGCTTGGCGTCGGCCGGGTGCTCCTCGAGCCACGTGGAGAACTGCGCGTTCATGGTGGTCTCGACGAGCGAGCGCATGCTGGCGTTGCCGAGCTTGGTCTTGGTCTGTCCCTCGAACTGCGGGTCGCGGAGCTTCACGGAGATGATGGCGATCAGGCCCTCGCGGACGTCCTCGCCGATCAGGTTGTCCTCCTTCTCCTTCAGCAGCCCCTTCTGCGCGCGCCCAGCGGTTCAGCACGTTCGTGAGGGACTTCTTCAGCCCCTCCTCGTGCATGCCGCCCTCGTGCGTGTTGATGGTGTTGGCGAACGAGTAGAACGACTCCGTGTAGCCGTTGTTCCACTGCATGGCGACCTCGACCTCGCCGTCGTCGCCCTTGGTCTCGATGGGGATGATCCGGTGGACGACCTCCTTGCCCTGCGCGAGGTACTTCACGAAGTCCACGAGGCCGCCGGAGGCCTTGAAGCTCTCCTTGTTGCCGTCGCGCTCGTCGGTGAGCGTGATCTCGGCGCCCTTGTTGAGGAACGCGAGCTCGCGCATGCGCTCGGCGAGCGTCTCGCGGCGGAACTCGAGGGTCTCCTCGAAGACCTCGGGGTCGGGCCAGAACGTGATCTTGGTGCTGGTCTTCGTGGTGGCCTTGCCCTTCTTGAGGGCGGCGAGCCGCTTGCCGCGCTCGTAGGACTGCGTCCAGGTGTAGCCGTCGCGCTGGACCTCGACCGTGAGCTTCTGGGACAGGGCGTTCACGACCGAGACGCCGACGCCGTGCAGGCCACCGGAGATGGCGTAGCCGCCGCCGCCGAACTTGCCGCCGGCGTGCAGCACGGTGAGCACGACCTCGACGGCGGGCCGGCGGTCCTTGGCGCCCGGGATCGGCTTCACGGGGATGCCGCGGCCGTTGTCGAAGACGGTGACCGAGTTGTCGGGGTGGATCGTGACGGTGATCTTGTCGGCGAACCCCGCCATGGCCTCGTCGATCGCGTTGTCGACGACCTCGTACACGAGGTGGTGCAGGCCCCTGGAGCTGGTGGTGCCGATGTACATACCGGGCCGCTTGCGGACCGGTTCCAGTCCTTCGAGGACCTGGATGTTGCTGGAGTCGTAGCCGCCCTGCTTCTTGGTTCGTGTCGTTCTCGCCGTCTTCGCCGTTGCCAAACGTCCTCCGATCGGGGCCGCACGAGGCCCCGCTGCGGGATGCGGAGGGCCGCGCGCGGCGGGTGCCGCACGTACCCGCACATTCTACCAATCGGGGGTGACGTTCGACCCGCTTTCGACCCACGAAATCCGGCCGCTGACCTGCGGTTTTGCCGTTCGCCCGGCCCGCCGGCGAGGGTCGGGCCCGGATGGCCCTCAGCGGGGCTTCACGACGACGTGCACGCGGGTGATCGAGCCGCCGCCGAGGGCCTCGTCGGCGTGCCGGCGGATCTCCTCGTTCAGGAACTTCGCCTGCGCTCCCCACGGCCCGTTCGTGGCCTCGACGATGAGGACGCCGGCCTCGAGCGAGGCCGGCGCGGTCTCCGCCGCGAGGCGTTCGCCGACGATCTGCGGCCACATCGCGGCGAGCCGGCCGACCGGGAGGCCGCGCGCGAACAGCTCCTCGGCGAGGAGGCCGTCGACGATCTGCCCGATCGGTGAGGACTCCGGGCTGCGCGGATCCTTGCGCGCCTGCCATCCCTTCGAGTGCGGCATCGCTACGCGGCCCCCTCCCTGGGTGTGACGCCGCCGGCGCGGACGTCCCAGATGGTGCCGGCGCCGCGGGGGATGTCGGCCTCGTCGGCGACGGAGATCACGACCTGGCCGCCGCGGCCGGCCAGGTGCTCCCCCACCTGGTCGCGCCGGCGAGGGTCGAGCGCGCTGAACGGATCGTCGACGAGCAGCACCGGCGGCTCGCCGATCTCGGCCTCGACGGCGCCGGCGAGGCCGAGCCGCAGGGTGAGCGCGGCCGCCCAGGCCTCGCCGTGGCTCGCGAAGCTCCGGGCGCCCAGGTCCCGCACCGCCAGCGCGAGGTCGTCCCGGTGCGGGCCCACGAGGGTGGTGCGCCGCTGCAGCTCGTCGGCGCGGCGCTCGGCCAGGCGGGCGCGGAAGGCCCCCTCCACGGCCTCCTCGTCCACGGAGACGGCCGTGAGGTTCGGCGCGTAGTCACAGGCCAGCTCGTAGCCTGCGAGCCAGGAGAAGGCCTCGGAGGCGTGCGGCGCGAGGGCGGCCACCGCCTGCGCCCGCGCCACGGATCACGGCGGCGCCGGCCTGCACGAGCTCCTCGTCCCAGGCCTCGAGGCCGGCGGGCGTCCCGCCCCGGTCCCACTCCTTCAGCAGTCGGTTGCGCTGCCGCAGCGCGCGGTCGTAGGCCGTCAGCAGCGACTCCTTCGCCGGCCACAGCGCCACGAGCGCCTCGTCCATGAACCGGCGCCGGTGACCGGGCTCGCCCCGCACGACGTCGAGGTCGTCGGGCCCGAAGAACACGCCGCGCACCTGCCGGCGGAGGTCGCGCTTGCGCCGGACCGGGTTGCGGTTCACCTGCACGCGGCTCGCGCCCTGCCGCGGGATCTCGATCTCCACGAGCACCTTGCCGTCGCGCGTGATCACCTCGCCGCGCGCGTACGCGCTGTCGGCGCCCTCGCGGACGAGCGGGAGGTTCGCCGACACGCGCGGTGAGGTGAGCGAGAACAGGAAGTACATGCCCTCCATCAGGTTCGTCTTGCCCTCGCCGTTGGGCCCGACCGCGACGACCAGTCCCTCCGGCACCGGATCGACGCGGGTGTGCCGATGGTTGCGGAAGTCGCGAAGCTCGACCCAGCTCAGATGCATGCCGTCGCGCCGAGGCCGGGCCACGAGCCTGGCCAGAGCCCTGCGCCACAGCTCCTCTCAGCTGACCGGCGCGGGCAGCCGCACCGGCATCACGAGGTACGTGAACTCGTCGCCGTCGCCGCGCACCACGCCGGGCTTCAGCCCGTCGCGCACGTCGAGCCGCACCGTCTCCCCCACCGCGGCCGTGAGACCGTCGGCGAGGTACTGCGGGTTGAACGCGACGGTGAGGTCCTCGCCCTCGTAGCGCGCCTCGACGGTCTCCACCGCCTGCCCGAGGTCGGGGCTGCTGGACGAGAGCTTCACGCCGAGCGCGTTGAACTCGAGCCGCACCGGCGTGGTGTCGCGAGCGAGCAGCCCGACGCGGCGCACCGCGTCGAGCAGCTGCTGGCGCGAGACGCTCAGGCGGCTCTCGTGGGTCTCGGGCAGGAGCTGCCGGTAGTTCGGGAACTCGCCCTCGATCAGCCGCGAGGTGAGCGTCAGGCCGCCGACCTTGAACGAGACCTGCGACTCGTCGACGAACAGCTCGATCGCGCCCTTCTCGTCCGTCGCCGCCGCGCGGCCGGCCTCGGTCAGCGCGCGCTCCGGCACGATCGCCTTCGCCTCGCTGCCGGCGGTGGCGACGAGCTCCCGGATCGACAGGCGGTACGAGTCCGTCGCCACGAGCACCACGCCCTCGCGGCTGACCTCGAGCAGCACGCCGGTGAGGACCGGGCGGGCCTCGTCGCGGCTGGCGGCCCGGGCGACCTGCGACACGGCCTCGGCGAACCGGCCGGCCTCGACCTCGATCCGCACGCCGCTGGGCTCCTGCAGCGCCGGGAAGTCCTCGGCCGGCAGCAGCCGCAGCGATCCCTCGTACGCCGCGCAGCGCAGCCGCGCCTGGCTCTGGTCGGTCTCGAACTCGACGGGCGCGTCCGACAGCGACTTCACCGTGTCGCCGACCAGCCGCGCCGGCACCAGCGCCACGCCGGGCTCGCTGACCTGCACCTCGATCGACAGCCGGGCGGAGACCTCGAGGTCGGTCGTCATGAGCGTCAGCCGGCCGTCCTCGGTCGCCTCCATGCGGACGCCGGTGAGCGCCGGGATCCCCGGCCGGGAGGAGACCCCCCGCTGGACGGTCTGCAGCGCCTCGGAGAGCGCGTCTCGATCACACCGGAACTTCACCGTGCCCACCCCCTGTCTCTGAAGTTCTTTCTCATATCAAAGTAGTAGTAGTGCCTGTGGAAAGGTGCACAAGCCACCCCTTTGCCGAGCGTAGCGGGGGTGTCGGACATGTGGATCGTCGGTGGACGACCGAGCGTCAGCCCGGGCCCGATGTCGGGGACCCGCCGGCACCCCACCGCGGGAGCACGGGTTTTCCCCAGGCTCACGTCGTCCCCCGGACCCGGCCGCGGATGATCCGGGTGAGGTCCTGGACCTGCCGGAACGTGGCATCGCGGGCGCGCATGTCGGCCTCGACCTTCTTGATGCCGTGGAGGGCCGTCGTGTGGTCGCGGTTGAAGGCCTCGCCGATCTTGATGAGCGACAGGCCCGTGTTCTCCCGGATCAGGTACATGGCGATGTGTCGTGCCTGCGTGAGGGGCCTCGAGCGGCTCTTCGACACGAGGTCGGCCGTCGACAGCGTGAAGTAGCTCGCGGTCTCCTCCATGATCAGCTGCGCCGGGATCTCGTTCTCGGTCTGCGGCAGCAGGTCCTGCAGGGCCCGCTCGGCGAGCTCGATGCCGATCTGCTGGCCGGTGAGCTCGCTCCACGCGACGACGCGGACGAGCGCGCCCTCGAGCTCGCGCACGCTCTGGTCGAACTTCGACGCCACGTACTCGACGACGTCGGGCGGCACGTGGATGTCGTCGCGCTCGGCCTTGAGCTGCAGGATCGCGATGCGCGTCTCGAGGTCCGGCGGCTGCACGTCCACGCACAGGCCCCAGCGGAACCTGCTGACCAGGCGGTCCTCGAGGCCGGACAGCTCGTGCGGCGGCCGGTCGGACGCGATCACGATCTGGTGGCCGGCGCCGTGCAGGTGGTTGAACGTGTGGAAGAACTCGGTCTGGGTCTCCTCGCGCTTGGCGAGGAACTGGATGTCGTCGACGAGCAGGACGTCCACCTCGCGGTAGCGCTGCCGGAACGCGTCGCCCTGGCGTTCGCGGACCGCCTTGATGAACTCGGTGACGAACTGCTCCGACGTCACGTACTTCACGCGGATGCCGACGTTCAGCCGGTACATGTGGTGACCGGCGGCGATCAGCAGGTGGGTCTTGCCCAGACCGACGCCGCCGTAGATGAACAGCGGGTTGTACGCCTTGCTGGGCGGCGCCTCGGCGACGGCCATCGCGGCCGCGTGCGCGAACCGGTTCGACGGTCCGGGGACGAACGCGTCGAACGTGTACGCGGGGAACGGCAGGCCGGGCGCGCCCATCGCGCGCTGTGCCGGCGTCGGCGGCAACACCGCTCGAGGCCTGGGCAGCGCGTCCGGCGTGCTCACGGGCGCGGGCGCCTCGTACTCGGTGAGGTCGAGGCCGCCCCGCAGGTCCTCGTCGATCTCCAGCCGAACGGTCAGCGGGTGGCCGGCGGCCTCGGACGCGGCGTCACGGATCAGCTCGATATGGTTGCGCGCCAAGCGATCTCGCACGTACTCCGACGGTGTGAACAGCTCGAGGACGTCGCCGTCGAGGGCGGAGGGACGCACCTCGGCGAACCACATCGCGATCGTGCTCTCGGGAAGGGCCGCTCTCGCTCGTTCGATGACGTGTGACCAGGTCTGTTGTGCCTCATGCTCGGACGATGCGATGGCCATACCTATCCACAGACCCTTTCCACAACGGTGGAAAACCTTCGGGGAAGTGCGGCCGTCTCGCTCGCGGAACGCGGCGGTGGCCGCCGGGAGGAAGCCGGGGCGGATAGTAGCACCGAGGTTTTCCCCACCCCACCCCGCGCCTGGTGTCTTGACACTCTTTCTGTTGTCAAGGCCTTTGTCCTGCGCCGATGGCGGCTCGTATACTGGCGCGCGTGCCGGCCCGGGGCCGGCGTCCTTGTCGAAAGGCCCGTCCGATGTCCAAGCGTACGTTCCAGCCCAACACCCGCCGTCGCGCGAAGACGCACGGCTTCCGCCACCGCATGAAGACCCGCGCCGGCCGCGCGATCCTGTCCAGCCGGCGCTCCAAGGGTCGAACGCGCCTGTCCGGCTAGCCGTGCACCCGCAGCGCGTGCGAGGCGTGCTCGATCAGGGCAAACCCCTGCACGGAGGGCGGGTGATACTGTTTGTCGCGCCCGGCTCGGGACAGACCGCCTTCGTGGCCGCACGCCGTATCGGCGGCGCGGTACAGCGGAACCGAGCCCGGCGGATCCTGCGGGCGGCCTGGCGTCAGGTCGCGCCGCAGACCGATGACCGAGACGTCGTCCTGGTGGCCCGCGAGGGCATCCGGGGCGCCATGACCCAGGACCTGGTGGCCGAGATGACCGAACTGCTCCAGCGTGGGGGGTCGTTGCGCCCGTGACACCGGTCCGTTCCGTGCTCCGTACCCTCGGCGCCCCGCTGCGCTGGCTGCTGATCGGCCTCGTGCGGGGCTACCGCGCCACGCTGTCGGGCTGGCTCGGCGGCCAGTGCCGGTTCTATCCGAGCTGCTCGGCCTACGCGGAGCAGGCGATCCGGACCCGCGGCGCGGTGGTCGGGTCGGCCCTCGCCGTCTGGCGTGTGCTGCGCTGCAACCCGTTCGGGCGCGGCGGCGTCGAGCACGTCCCCGGGACTGAGTATGAGGGTGTCACACATATCCATCGAGACGAGGCCGCATGAGGCTCCTGGCCGAACTCCCCTGGTCGCCGCTGTTCCAGGGGCTGCTCGATGCCATCGGCGCGGTGCTCGCCTGGATCTACGGCATCGTCGGCAACTACGGGGTCTCCATCATCATCCTCACCGTCCTGATCCGGGTGATCCTGCTGCCCCTGGGCGTGAAGCAGATCAAGTCCATGCAGGCGATGCAGGCGATCCAACCCAAGGTCAAGGAGATCCAGAAGAAGTACAAGACGAACAAGACGAAGGCCCAGGAAGAGACGATGAAGCTCTACCGGGAGTCGGGTGTGAACCCGCTCGGTGGGTGCCTCCCCCTCCTGCTGCAGTTCCCCATCCTCATCTCCATGTACGCGGTGATCCGCGCGCCGCAGGTGATCCCGGAGCCGCAGACCGGCACCGTGCAGGCCTACCAGATCCACAACAACCACCTGCCGGTCGACTCGGACCTGTTCCGCAACGTGGTGAGCCACCAGGGCACGAACTTCCTGTTCATGAACCTCCAGTGCTCGGCCGCGCAGGCGGGCACGCAGGTGGTGCTGAAGGACACGGCCGGCAACCCGATCGAGGCCGGCAAGGACCTGAAGATCGGGGAGCAGGTGGTCGGGGACTCCAAGGCGACCCTGGACTGCGGAACCGGCATCCCGGTGAAGATCCCCTACTTCGTGATGCTGGTCTTCATGATCGCCACGACCTTCTACCAGCAGCGACAGATGACGAAGGCGAGCCCCGCGGGCGCCCAGTCCTCGCAGCAGCAGGCCATCCTGAAGTTCATGCCGCTGATGTTCGGCATCTTCGGGTTCACCTTCCCGGCCGGGCTGGTCGTCTACTGGACCACCTCGAACCTGTGGCAGATCGGCCAGCAGGCCGCCCTGCTGCGGGCCGGCCACATCGGGCCCGACGCCCTGGAGCGTCGCCGGCAGGAGATCGCGAACAAGCCCGCGAAGACCGGGGGGATGTTCTCGGGCATGATCGCCCGAGCCGAGGCGGAGCGGAAGCGCAAGTCGGCAGTCCTCCGGCATCCGACGGCGTCATCACGCGGTTCCCAGGCGAAGGGCACGCCGCGGGGCGGCTCGGGCTCGAAGCCGTCGGGCTCCAAGGGCGGCAGCGGATCCAAGGGCGGCGGCAACCGCGGGCAGGGCTCCAAGGGCGGGGGTGGCGCCCGTCCGAGCGGCGCCAAGGGGACGCCGCCGCAGCGGCCGCGCCCCAAGAAGCCGGGAGGAGGCACCACCGATGGCTCGTGACACGGAGGCCCGAGGGCCGAGCGTCGAGGACGCGGTCGAGGTCGCCCTCGCCGAGCTCGGCGCCACCGAGCAGGAGGTCCGGATCGAGGTCCTCCAGGAGCCGAAGGCCGGGTTCCTGGGGGTGGGCGGGCAGGAGGCGGTCGTCCGCGTGCGGGTGACCCGCGAGGAGCTCGACATGGACGCCCTGGAGGAACAGGCGGACCTGGCCGCGGACTTCGTGGAGGACCTCCTGGCCAAGATGGGCATCGACGCCACGGCCGAGCCGAACGTCGTGAACGACCACATGTACGTGGACATCCTCGGCGACGACGAGGACGACATGGCCCTGCTGATCGGCCGGCACGGGGCCACCCTCGAGGCCCTCCAGGAGCTCACCCGGATGGTCGTCGGGCGGCGCCTGGACGAGCGCTGCCGCGTCATCATCGACGTCGAGGACTACCGCAAGCGCCGGGAGGAGAAGATGATCGACCGGGCGCTCCAGGTGGCTCGCCGGGTGCTGGAGACGGGGCAGGAAGAGGCCCTGGACCCCATGAATCCCTACGAGCGGAAGCTCGTGCACGACGCCGTGGCGGACCTGGGTGGGCTGGAGACGAGCTCACGCGGCGAGGAGCCCGAGCGCAGCGTCGTCATCCGCCGCCGCTGACCGGACGAGCGGCCGTGCTTGCCGGAAGGCTATGTTTCACGTGAAACATGAGGGTCTGATCGGCGAGGCGGCCTCCCTGGGGGTGACCCTGGACGTCGAGCAGGCCGCTCGGCTGGAGCGGTACGAGGACCTCCTCCGCGAGCGCGCTGCCGCCCTGGGGATGATCGCCAAGGGCGACCTGGGACGCCTCCGGGAGCGCCACATCCTGGACTCCCTCCGAGCCGTGCCCGCCCTCCCCGAGGGCGCTTCCGAGATCGTGGACCTGGGGTCGGGGGCGGGTCTCCCCGGCATCCCGGTGGCCATCGCCCGGCCGGAGATCCACGTGATCCTGGCCGAGTCCCGGCGCCAGCGGATCGCCTTCCTGGAGCTCGCCGCGGCCGAGCTGGGGCTCGGGAACGTCTCCGTGCACGCCGGCCGGGCGGAGACGGCGCCGAGCCCGGCCGGCGCCTGCCTCGCTCGGGCCTTCCGGGACGCCCGCGGCTCCTGGGAGGTGGCCCAGATGCTCCTGGGCGCCGGCGGGTCGGCTGGTCTACTTCGCCGGCTCGGCCTTCGATCCGGCCCGTGACCTGCCCGCGACGGCCGCCGCCACGGTGCTGCCGACCTCGCCGCTTGCCAACGCGGGGCCGCTCGTTATCATGACCCGGCAGTGACGAAGTCCGGCTCCAGCGCCGTCGCTCGTTCCGGTCCGTCCCCCACCTCCCGAGGTGGTTCGGCGTCCCCGAAGCAGGGCTCCATGACCGCCGGGGCATCCGCGCGTCCGAAGGGCACCCGGATCGTCGCCATCGCCAACCAGAAGGGCGGGGTGGGGAAGTCCACGACCGCCGTGAGCCTGGGGGCCGCGCTGGCCGAGGGTGGCCGGCGGGTCCTCGTGCTCGATCTGGACCCACAGGGCAACGCCTCCACCGGGATGGGGATCCGCCACGACGCCCGCGACGTGACCGTGTATGACGTGGTCGTCGGGGACGCGCCGATCGAGCAGGCCATCGTGCAGACCCCGGTCCCGAACCTGTGGGCCGTCCCGTCCACGATCGACCTGGCCGGCGCCGAGATCGAGCTGGTGAGCCAGTTCTCCCGCGAGCTCCGGCTCCGCAAGGCCCTCGAGCCCCTGCGCGAGGCCTCGACCTACGACTACATCCTCCTGGACTGCCCGCCCTCGCTCGGCCTGCTCACGATCAACGCGCTGGCGGCGGCCCTCGAGCTGATCGTGCCGATCCAGTGCGAGTACTACGCGCTGGAGGGCCTCGGGCAGCTCCTGCGCAACGTCGGCCTCGTGCAGCAGAACATCAATCCGAACCTGCAGCTCACGGGCATCGTGATGACGATGTTCGACCCCAGGACCAAGCTCTCCGAGCAGGTCGTCGCGGAGGTCCAGCGCTACTTCGGCGACCGCGTGTACGACGTCATCATCCCCCGCACCGTGCGCCTGTCGGAGGCACCGGGCTTCGGCCAGCCGATCACGGTCTACGACCCCAAGTCGAAGGGCGCGGAGAGCTACCGTCAGCTCGCCCGCGAGGTCGACGAGAAGCCGCCGCCCTCGGCGCCGATGCCGGCCATGGACGATCTGCCCAACGTCGTCGTGGCGCCGCCGGCACCGCCGGAGGTGCTGCCGGCCGCCGAGCCCCCCGAGATGGAGACCCTGCCGACCGTGCACGGCCTCGCGACGGAGGCGGCTCCGCCTGCGCCGGCCCCGAAGGCCGCGCCCGCCCCGAAGGCCGGCCCGGCTGCGCCGAAGGCCGAGCCAGCGCCCAAGGCCGCCGCGCCGAAGGCCGAGCAGAAGCCGGCGCCGAAGGTCGCGCCGACGCCCACGGCCGCCGCTCCCTCCGTGCCTGCCGCCGTGCCTGCGGCGAAGCCCACCGCGGCCGGCCAGGCCACCGCGAAGGACGCCGAGGCCGCCGTCTGGCTCGAGGAGCTCACCCTCGAGGCCGAGCGGAAGGCGAAGGACACCTCCAGCGAGGTCCTCGCGCGCGCGGCGGCCGAGGCCGAGCAGAACCTCGAGGACGACGAGGTCTGGGACGAGGAGCCTCCGGAGTCCGCAGCCGGGCCGCGGCCGACCCCCAACCTGCCCGCCGACCGGCGGGTCGTCGTGATCGACGAGGACTCCGTGATCCCCGCGCCGGCGCCGCCGGCCGGCGCACGTACGGAGGGCGAACCGCAGACCGGGGGCGCGCGGGTCGGCGCCACGCTCGAGGACGACGGGGGCCACAAGAAGCGGTGGCGGCTGTTCCGCAAGGGAGGCGAGTAGATGTCGAAACGAGGTGGTCTGGGCAGGGGCCTGTCCGCGCTGATCCCCGGCGCGGTCGAGGAGGGCGGCAGCGGGCTGCTCGAGATCCCGATCCAGGGGGTGACCCCCAACCCCAAGCAGCCCCGCACGCACTTCGACGAGGAGACGATCGACTCGCTCGCCGCGTCGATCCGCGAGGTCGGCGTGCTCCAGCCGATCGTCGTGCGCCGCGCGCAGGGCGGCTACGAGCTGATCGCGGGGGAGCGGCGCCTGCGCGCGGCGAAGAAGGCCGGCCTGGCCACGATCCCGGCCGTCGATCCGCGACTCCGAGGACGCCGACACGCTCCGCGAGGCCATCATCGAGAACATCCACCGCGAGGACCTCGGCCCGATCGAGCTCGCCGAGGCCTTCCGCTCGCTGCTGGACGACCTCGGGCTCAAGCAGGAGACGCTCGCGGAGCGCCTCGGTGTGTCGCGGTCACACATCGCGAACACGATCCGGCTGCTCCAGCTCTCTCCGGCCGTGCAGCAGCTCCTCGCCGACGGGAAGATCACGGCCGGGCACGCCCGGGCGCTGCTCGGGATGCCCGACGCCGAGGCGCAGGCCACCCTGGCCCTGCGCGCCGCCGCCCAGGGCCTGTCCGTGCGCGAGGTCGAGGAGCTCGTCCGGGTCTACGTCGACGGTCCGCCGCAGAAGCCGGAGCCGGTCGCCGGCGCCCCGAAGGAGGCGCCGAGCCGGGACACCGCGATGGCCGAGGTCGAGGAGATCCTGTCCGAGCAGCTCGCCACGCGGGTGCAGATCGAGTTCACGAAGAAGCGTGGGCGGGTCGTCATCGAGTTCGGCAGCGCCGACGACCTCGAGCGGATCGTCTCGGAGATCATCGGATCCGGGCCCGGCCTCGCGCCGGACTGAGCGGAACCCTCAACGAGCGAGGGCCGATCGTAGGACGCCGTCACACAGGTCGGCGAGGGAACGGCCCGCCGCCTGCGCGGCCATCGGCAGCAGCGAGGTCTCCGTCATCCCCGGCGCCACGTTGACCTCGAGGATCCACGGCCGGCCGTCCGCATCGACGATCGCGTCCACCCGAGTCACGTCCCGCAGCCCCAGCGCCAGCGCCGCCGTCGTCGCGCCGGCCGTGCACGCCGCCGCCACCTCCTGGCTCACGCGGGCCGGCGCGAAGTACTCCGTGGCACCGGCCGTATACCTTGCAGCGTAGTCGTACACGCCGCCCTTCGGCACGATCTCCACGAGCGGCAGCGCCTCCCACGGGGTCCCGACGAGGCCGATCGCCACCTCCGACCCCTCGACCTTGGTCTCGACCACGGCGGCGCCGCTGAACGACAGGGCCGCCATGACGGCGGCCGGGAGGTCGGAGGCCCGCTCCACGAAGCCGACGCCCATCGCCGAGCCGCTGCGGCTCGGTTTCACCACGCAGGGGAGGCCCACCCGGTCGACGACGGCGGCGAGCGCCGACCCGGCCCCGAGGTCGCGCAGCGCCCGGTCCTCCACGACGGCCCAGGCCGGCGTCGAGACCCCGGCTCGCCGCAGGGCGTCCTTCGCCAGGACCTTGTCGAACGCGATCTCGCAGTCGTAGGGGCCGGTGCCCGTGTACGGGATGCCGAGCAGCTCCAGCAGTCGCTGCACGGTCCCGTCCTCACCCTCCTTGCCGTGCAACGTGAGATAGCAGACGTCGGGCGCCCGTTCGGCGAGCGTCTCCGCGAGCGGCGCCTCGCCCGGGTCGATCAGCTCGGCCTCGTGGCCGATCGAGCCGAGCGCCGTCGCCACCCGATGCCCCGACCGGAGGGAGACCTCGCGCTCGGGGGAGCGGCCGCCGGCCAGCACGGCGACCTTCATGAGCCCTGCAGGGAGCGGTACCGCTGCCCCTGCTCCTCGAGCAGCGCGCCGAGACGCGCGATGCCCTCGCGGATCCGGTCCTCGGGCGGGTAGCAGAACGCCAGCCGCATCCGGTCGGCGCCGCGCCCGTCGGGGTAGAAGGCGGTGCCGGGCACGTACGCCACCTTTCGCTCGACGGCGGCGGCCAGCAGGGCCCGCGTGTCCAGGTAGCTGGGCACGGTGGCCCACACGTAGAAGCCGCCGGCGGGGTGGGTCCAGGTGGCGTCGGCGGGGAAGTGCTCGGTGAGGGCCTCGAGCATCGCGTCCCGGCGGGACCGGTAGAGGTCGACCAGGACCTCGAGGTTCGCCCGCCACCGGTCGCCGGCGAAGTACCGCTCGGTCACCGCCATCGTGAACGACGAGCCGCACAGGTCGGCGGCCTCCTTCGCCAGGATCAGCCGCTGCGTGACGCTCTGCTCGGCGACCGTCCAGCCCACGCGCACGCCCGGCGAGAACACCTTCGACACCGTGCCGAGGTAGATCACGTTCTCCGGGTCGAGGGTTCGCAGGCACGGCAGCGCCTCCCCCTCGAAGCGCAGCATGCCGTACGGGTTGTCCTCGAGGATCGGGATGCCGGCCTCGCGGCACAGCGAGACCAGCCGTTCCCGGCGTGAGTATGACATGGTCACACCGGCGGGGTTCCCGAAGTTGGGCACGGTGTACACGAACTTCGGCCGCGCGCCGCCCACGAGCAGCTGCTCGAGCTGCTCGACGATCATCCCGTCGTCGTCGAGGTCCACCTGCAGGTATCGCGGCTGGTAGGCGCTGAACGCGCTCAGCGCGCCGACGTACGCCGGCGCCTCGACCACGATCTCGTCCCCCGGGTCGATGAAGATCTTCGCCACGAGGTCGAGCCCCTGCTGCGCGCCGGTCGTGATGACCATGTCCTCGGGGTCGGCCTCGACGCCCTCGGCCGCCATCAGCGGGAGCAGCCGCTCGCGGAGCGCGGCGCTGCCCTGGCCGCCCCCGTACTGGAGCGCCATCGGCCCGTGCTCGGCGAGCGCCTGCGAGACGACCTCGAGGACGTCGGCCTCCGGCAGCGCCTGCACGTACGGCATGCCGCCGGCGAGCGACACGACGTCGGGGCGCGAGGCCACCGCGAACAGCGCGCGGACCTCGGAGGCGGACATCCCGGCCGCGCGCTGCGCGTACAGCTCGACGAACCGGTCGATCGAGAACTCGGCCATGGGGACGGTCAGCCTAGCATCGGCGCAGGTCAGGCCCCGTGAACCCGATGCTCAGTACCCGGCGGTCAGTCCGAACTCGATCGGGATGCACGCGGCCGTGATGGGCGCCGCCTCCGGGCTCGCGAGGAACGCGACGAGCGCCGCGACCTCCTCCGGCCGGATGAACCGGGCTCGTTGCGCCGCAGGGTACTTCGCGAGCAGCGTGTCGAGGTACCCCTGCTCGTCACCGCCGCCGTAGTCGCGCGCCTGGCCCGCCAGCATCGACGTGTCGACGTCGGCGGGGCACACCGCGTTCACGCGGACGCCGTGCGGCGCCAGCTCGAGGCCCATCGACGCCGTGAGCCCGTTCACGCCGAACTTCGACGCGTTGTAGATCGCGCAGCCCGGGTTGCCGCCGAGGCCGGAGTCGCTCGAGATGTTCACGATGCAGCCCTCCGTCCGCAGCAGGTGCGGGATCGCCGCCCGGCACGCGAAGAACGTGCCCTTGAGGTTCACGTCGATCGTTCGGTCCCACTGCTCCTCGGTCATCTCCCAGGAGTCGCCCTCCACCCACACGCCGGCGCAGTTCACGAGGACGTCGAGCCGCCCGCCCGTCTCCACCGCCTGCGCGACCATCCGGTCGCAGTCGGCGACGACCCGCACGTCGGCCGTCACCGACGTCACCGGTCCCGGCAGGCCGTCGACGGCGCTCGGCGAGCGCGCCGGCCGAGATGTCGGCCAGCACCACGGTGTCGCCGAGCGACAGGAAGCGTGATGCGACGGCCGTGCCGATGCCGCCGCCGCCACCGGTCACCACCACCACGCGTTCGCCGACCGTCGCCGGTCCTCCGCGCTCATGCCGACACCCTGGGGATGACCTCCGCCGCAAGGACTTCGAGCATGTCCAGGTCGTCGAAGAGCGAGTGGTTGAGCATCACGCGCTGCACGCCGGCCTCGGCGTACTCGCGCAGCCGCTCCGCCGCCCGGTCGGGCGTGCCGAGGATGCAGTCGGCCTCGAGTTCGCGCAGGGAGTCCTCGAACGGGCCCGCGTCCGGATCCAGCGCGTGCGCCGCCTCCGCGCGGCCGCGCCATTCGTCCTCGGTGCGCCCGACGAAGCACCAGGTCATGAACGAGGTCGTCAGCGAGTCCTGCGCGCGGCCCGCCGAGTCCACCGCCGCGCGCGCCCGCTCGATGCGGCCCCGCACCTCCTCCGGCGACCCGCCGACGGTGTTGAACTCGTCGGCGTAGGTCGCGATCAGCCGCTGCATCCACGGGCCGACCGTCGTGCCGCCCAGCACGATCGGCATCCTCGGCTCCTGCACGGGCTTGGGCCAGAACGCGCGCGTCGTCGAGCTGATAGTGCTTCCCCCGGAACGAGAAGCGCTCCTGCGTGAGGAGACCGTGCACGATCGCGAGCTGCTCCTCCAGCCGCTCGAACCGCTCGTGGACCGGCGGGAACGGGAACCCGTGCGTGCGGTGCTCCTCCTCCCACCACCCGGCGCCCATCCCGAGCTCGACGCGGCCGCCGCTCACGTGGTCGACGGTCGCCGCCGCCTTCGCGAGGACGGCGGGCTGACGGAACGTGACCGGCGAGACGAGCGTGCCGAGCCGGATCGTCGAGGTCCGCGCCGCCAACGCCGACAGCATCGTCCACGCGTCGGAGGATCCGCGGTCTCGGTTGCCCTGCTCGCTGAGGTAGTGGTCGGAGGTGAAGAGGGCCTCGAAGCCCAGTCGCTCGGCGGCCTCCGCCATCGCGAGCCACTGCGCCCACGTCACGCCCTCCTGGCCCTCGAGCATCAGGCAGATCCGCATCGCGAGAGGCTACCCTAGCGGCCGCATGCAGCCCCGGTCCGAAGAGCCCACCGAGCAGGAGCGCGCCCGCCGCGCGGTCGACGCTCGGCGCCGTCCTGGGGCTGGTCGCTCGTGCTGCTCGCTCGCCGCCCGCGCGCCGTCCGCTAGCCCCCGGCCGCGAAGAATCGCGCGAGTCCGGCCGCGATCGCGCGCGCGATCAACAGCGGATCGACCTCGCCGTGCACGGCCGGTTCGACCTGGACCGCAGGCATCCTCGTCTCCCGGAGCATGGTCGCCGCCAGGCGTTCGGTGGTGCCGGCCGTGCCGAACGTGAGCGCCAGCTCCTCCACGATCAGCTGCGCGAGCCGCATGCCCATGGGGGAGTGCGTGGACGTGTTGCCGAACGAGAAGCACACCGGACCCGCGGTCACCCGGTCGCGGTCGACGTGGATCGACACGCACGCGGCGGCGCCGACATCGTTGGCTGCGCGCGCGCGATCGCTGGCGGTCGGACGCTCGTCGGCCCCTCGGAGGACGGCGGGCTTGGCGCCGAGCCGCCCGAGCTCGTCGGCGAGCATCGTGGCGACGGCGAAGCTGTCGGCGTCCTCCCCGGCGGGATCGATCGCGACGACGGCGCCCGCGAGGCCCGCCTGCAGGCCCCGGATGGACTCGGCCTCCCGCACGACGGCTCGGCTCGGCGAGTCCAACGAGGGACGCAGCCGGTCGAACGCGGCGAGCGTGTCCGGTCCCACGATGCCGTCGGGCTCCTGCCCGACGTTCCGCTGGAACTCGCGCAGGGCCCGGTCGGTCTGCGGGCCCAGGAAGCCGTCCTCGCGGCCGGCGTCGAACCCCAGGGCGTTCAGCCGGCGCTGCAGCGCCCGCACGTCGTCGCCGCGGAAGCTCGGCTGCCGCAGGTAGAGGGTGCGATCGCCGAGCGACCAGCCGGCCTCGACCAGCTGGTGCCAGGTGTCCGGACCGACCAGCCCGTCCACCCGCAGGCTCCGCCCGGCCTGGAACCCGCGGACGGCGGTGTCGGTCGACGGCCCGAACCGGCCCTCGAGCTCGGCCGGGTCGACGGGGATGCCGAGCGCCGTCAGCCGCTGCTGGATGTCGTGGATCTCCGGGCCGGCATCACCCAGTCGGTAGATGCGCATCCGTCGAGTGTGCCGTCCGGCTCGGCGGGCGGCAAACCGGGGTCAGTCGAGGTGGGGCGTCAGGTCGCGAAGGATCGCGTCCTTGGGCTTGGCGCCGACGACGCGTGCGACCTCCTCGCCGGCCTTGAACAGGATCAGCGAGGGGATGCTCATGACGCCGTACTTGCGGGTGGCGTCGGGGTTGTCGTCGATGTTCAGCTTCGCGACCGTGAGACTGTCGGCGTGCTCGACGCCGATCTCCTCCACCGTCGGCGAGACCATGTGGCACGGCACGCACCACTCGGCCCAGAAGTCCACGAGCACGGGGGTCTCCGAGTCCAGGACCTTGCCCTGGAACTCCTGGTCGGTCACGTCTCCGATGTTCGCCATCTGCGGTGGTCCTTTCGGGTCCTCGTCCAGGCACGCCCGCACGTGCGGGCCGCCGTCGTCACTCTCGGTCTCCAACGTACCCGGTGGCGCCGGGATTCCCTCAGTGGTGGATGCCCTGGGCGGCCAGGAAGCGCTCGGCGTCCATCGCGGCCTTGCACCCCATGCCGGCCGCCGTCACCGCCTGCCGGTAGATCCGGTCCACGACGTCGCCGGCCGCGAAGACCCCCGGCACGCTCGTGAGCGTCCGCGGCTCCTGCACGGGGATGTATCCGTCCTCGAGGTCGAGCTGCCCCTCGAACAGCGTGGTGTTGGGGGTGTGGCCGATCGCGACGAACACGCCGTCGGTCGCCACCTCCTCGGTGTCGCCGGTCACCGTGTCCTGCAGCCGCGCGCCCTGCACGGCGCCGTCGCCGAGGATCTCCTCGACGGTGGCGTTCCAGCGGACCTCGATCTTCGGGTCGTTCGTGGCACGGTCGATCATGATCTGCGACGCGCGGAACTCGTCGCGCCGGTGCACGATCGTCACCTTGCTCGCGAACTTCGTGAGGAAGGTCGCCTCCTCCATCGCGGTGTCGCCGCCGCCGACGACCAGCAGCTCCCGGTCCCGGAAGAAGAAGCCGTCGCAGGTGGCGCAGCTGCTCACGCCGCGCCCCGGAGCGTGTCCTCGCCGGGCACGCCCAGCCACTTCGCGCTGGCGCCGGTGCTGATGATGAGGCTGTGCGCGCGGTACTCGTGGTCGCCGGCCCAGACGCCGAACGGGCGCTCGGACAGGTCGACCCTGGTGGCGTCCTGGTGGAGCAGCTCGGCCTCGAACCGCTCGGCCTGCTTCTCCATCTGCTCCATCAGCTCGGGGCCCAGGATGCCGTCGGCGAAGCCCGGATAGTTCTCCACCTCGGTCGTCAGCATCAGCTGACCGCCGGCCGCCAGGCCCTTCAGGACCAGCGGCCGCAGGCGTGCCCGCGCCGCGTACAGGGCCGCCGTGTAGCCGGCCGGACCGCTGCCCAGGATCAGCATGTTCCTCGTGTCCGCCATGTCGTCGAATCCTCCCACAGGCATGAACGCTCGCCTATTCCGGGGGAGTGGGCGCGGGTCAGCTGACGGCGCTGGCGAGGAGCCGGCAGTCGTCGCGCGCGGCCGCCACCACGAGGCCGGTGTCGTCGGGGAGCGAGAAGACCCCGATCGTGGCGGGCGTGCCCTGGAAGGTCGCGTCGATCAACCGGACGAGCACGGCGTCGTCGGGGATCGATGCGCCGGCCGCGGTACGTACGCAGTCGAGGGCCTCCTGCTCCGGCGCGGCGAACGGCGCGGTGGCAGTCGGCCGTCGTCGCCGAG
>CAWHGC010000012.1:0-170519 GCA_963828885.1 uncultured Actinomycetes bacterium | reverse complement strand
CGTTCCGCGAGGCGTTCGCGGCCGCCGCGCCCTTCCACATGCTGAGCTCGCCGGCGCGCGTCTGCCGCATGGCCGCGTGCGGCACGGTGGCGATCGAGACCGCGTGCTCGATCCGCTCGGCGTCGAGGCCGAGCATCCGCCCGGCGCCGGCCGCCACGCCGACCGCGATGTAGTTCACGTGGTCCCAGCCGTGCGCGCGCAGGCTCGCGGCATCGCAGAGGTTCACGCCGAGCTCGTACGCGACGGCGATGCCGGCGAACAGCTCCCGGGGAGCGATGCCGCGGGCCTCGGCCAGCGCCACCAGCGGCGGGATCACGTCGGAGGGGTGCAGGGGTTCGCGTGACAGGTACGTGTCGTTGAAGTCGAGGCAGCGGACGGCCACGCCGTTCGCGAAGCCCGCGGCCTCGAGGCCGGTCCGGTCGCGCGTGCCCCACAGGGTCGCGCCGTCCCCCGTGCCGGCCGCGTACCGCCGTGCGGCGGCCGGGGCGTCCTCGTCGAACCCGGCGGCGGCGACACCGACGGAGTCCAGGATCCGACGACGGATCTCGTGCACGGTCGCGGGCGGGAGGCTCTCGGCGTTCAGGCCCGCCGCGTAGCGCGCGAACAGGCGGCTGTACCGGTCGGACATCGCTGACGCTCCCCGTGCCGGCCCCTCGCCCGGCTGGCTCCGACTCTAGCGGGCGGCCCCCGAGGAATGCGGAGCCGCCCCGCACCCTCCCGCTACACTGCGCGCGATGGGCGAGCCACAGGTGGGCGTGATCATGGGGTCCCGGTCCGACTGGGAGACGATGAAGGCCGCCGCCGAGACCCTCGAGGAGCTCGGGGTTCGCTACGAGACGCGCGTCGTGAGCGCCCACCGCACGCCCGACCTCCTGTTCGAGTACGCCGCCTCGGCCGCCGATCGCGGGCTGCAGGTGATCGTGGCCGGCGCCGGCGGCGCCGCGCATCTGCCCGGCATGGCGGCCGCGAAGACCCACCTGCCGGTGCTCGGCGTGCCGGTCGAGTCCAAGGCGCTGAAGGGGATGGACTCGCTGCTGTCGATCGCGCAGATGCCGGCCGGCGTGCCGGTCGGGACCCTCGCGATCGGACGTGCCGGCGCCGTGAACGCCGCGCTGCTGGCCGCCAGCATCGTCGCGCTGCACGACGACGAGGTCCGCGACCGCCTGCTGCACTTCCGCGCCACGCAGACCGAGTCGGTCCTCGCGCATCCAGATCCCGCCGACTGATGCTCGTCGCGGTCGTCGGCGGCGGGCAGCTCGGGCGCATGCTCGCGCTCGCCGGCATCCCGCTCGGTCACCGCTTCCGCGTGCTCGACCCGGCGCCGGACTCGCCGGCCGGGCAGGTCTGCGAGCAGATCGTGGGCGCCTACGACGACCCGGACGCGCTCGAGCGCCTGGCCGAGGGCGCCGGCGTCGTCACCTACGAGTTCGAGAACGTGCCGGTCCCCGCCGTCGCCGCGCTCGCCGAACGGGTGCCGGTGTGGCCGCCGCCGGCGGCCCTCGAGGCCACGCAGGACCGCCTGACGGAGAAGCGGATGCTGCAGGACCTCGGGATCGGCACCGCGCCGTTCGCCGCCTTCGAGGACGAGGCCTCGCTCGCGGCGGCCCGCGCCGAGATCGGCGGCGGCGACGCCGTGCTGAAGACGCGGCGGATGGGCTACGACGGCAAGGGCCAGGTGGTGCTGCGCGCCGGCGAGCCCGCCGACGCCGTCTGGGACGACCTGGGCCCGCCGGGCGGGAGCTACCTCCTGGAGGGGTTCGTCGCGTTCCGGCGCGAGCTGTCGATCGTGGCCGCCCGCGACCTCGAGGGCCGGACCGTCCACTACCCGCTGGCCGAGAACGTCCACCGCGACGGCATCCTGCGCACGAGCCGCGCGCCCGCCGACGTGGCCCCCGACCTCGAGGCCGAGGCCCGCCGGATCGCGGACCTCGTGCTGCACCGGCTGGGGTACGTCGGCGTGCTGGCGATCGAGCTGTTCGAGACCGCCGACGGCCTCCTGGCGAACGAGGTCGCGCCCCGCGTCCACAACAGCGGGCACTGGACGATCGAGGGCGCGGAGACCAGTCAGTTCGAGAACCACGTGCGCGCCGTCACCGGGATGCCGCTCGGGCCCGACCGACCCGATCGGGTACAGCGCCATGGTGAATCTGATCGGCACGGTGCCGGATCCCCGCGAGGTCGCGGCCATCCCGGGCGCCCATCTCCACCTGTACGGCAAGGAGTCTCGGCCCGGCCGCAAGCTGGGGCATGTGACGGTCCGTTCGGCCTCGGCCGAACGGACCGAGCGGCTCACTCTCAAGGTGGAGGCCCTGACGACCGACCATCGGTAGGACATGGCATACCTCACCTGTCCCGACTGCCGCATGCCCAACTCTGCGGCCGACGACGAGCCACAGTTCCTGTGTCTGTCGTGCTACGCGCAGATCGTGTTCTACACGTGCGGCGGCTGCGGCTACCGCCAGGCCATCCCGCAGCGCTGGCAGACGGCCTTCACCTGCGGCAAATGCGACGCGAAGGTCGACATCCCGCGCACGCGCAGCTACGCCCTTTCCACGAAGGCCCGCGACGTGCAGGGCTACGGGTACCAGTACCCGAAGATGCTCTGATCGCTCCCTCGAGCGACGACCTCTCTACGGATCGATCGGGTCGCGCAGCGTGATCCCGAGGTCGGCCAGGTTCGACGCCGACGGGTGCGCGAGGCCCGCGGGACCGGCCCCGAACGCGGCGAGGATGTTCTGCACGATCTGCACAGCACGCGGATCGCACGTCACGTCATCGACCGGTGCGCCGCACTTCACGAGGTCCACCCACCCCTGGCTACCGATGTCGAGCACGCCCGCATTGCTGTGGGTCGTGTAGTACGTCATGTCGGCGAAGTCCTCCTGCCCGCCGCACGTGACGGGGGAGTGTGCGAGGACCTGGATCGTCTGTGGCGTCGGCGCCGGTGGGTGCACCGAGTCGTACTCGGCCTCCACACCCAGCGGGATGTGGCCGCCATCGGCGATGCCCGTGCCGGCGAACGCCCAGTTGTCGCCGTCGAGCGACCACCATGTCGGCGTGCACCGGATTGCACTCGTACATGGCGCCCAGCAGCACGGTCTCGGGCTCGAACACCGGGTCCGCCCGCCAGTTCGGCGTGGTGGCCGGGTTGTCGACGCCGTACAGCGGATCCTCGGTACCGATCTTGTAGTTCACGACGCGCCGTGCGGTGCCGAGCGGGCTCGACGCGAACCGGATCTTGCGGAAGATCGCGTTCGCGCCGAGGAACGCGATATTGAGTCCGTTCGCGCGCGCCGCCAGCGCGTTGTCGCGCATCTCGCGCGACCAGTACTCGTCGTGGTCGAGGGAGATCAGCGCCCGGTGCCGCGCGAGGAGGGTCGACCGCTGCTGCAGGTCGATATCGGTCCAGTACGTGATGTCGAGGCCGAGCTTCTCGACGAGCGAGACGTAGGGGAACGAGGTGAGCATGCCGTTCGCGCCGCGCCCACCGTAGGGCCGGTCGAACGACCCGACGCGGGACCGGTTCGCGAACGTCCCGTCCGAGCCCTTGTACAAGCTGTAGCCGCCCCACTTGTTGTAGGCGTTCCACGTCGTCGCCTCCTGCATCAGCACGAGCGGGGACGTGCTTGCGTCGTCGCGCAGGACGAACGGAACGTAGGCCTCGCCGCCGGTGCTCGACACGAGCTTGAACAGGTAGTTGCCCTGCACCCAGCCCGATCCCATCGTGAACGTGATCGAGGGTGACCAGCGCGCCTCGACCATGTTCGTCCCGGCAGTCACCGTGGGCGTCGGCCTGGTCGACGCCGGATTTCCAGGCCGACGTCCAGATCGAGCCGGCCGCCGAGCCCCCCGTAGTAGCCGAGGCGGTAGGCCTCGACCCGGAAGCTCGACGCGCCGGTGTCGACGTACAGGGTGACGGTGCCGCCGAGCTTCGCGCTCGTCTTGTCGGCGTACCCGGCGATCCCCTTGCTCGCACCCGGGCGTGATCCGCCACGCGCTCGTGCCGGTCTTGGCGTTCTCCGTCACGACCCAGTTCGCGGTCGGCGCCGCCCGGCCGCTGCCGCTCCTGCTCACGCCGGCCGTGGCTGCGGTGAGCGTCGCCAGCAGCGCGAATGCGACGGGAAGAGCGACGAGCGCACGGCGCGTGGGGGAGATCATCAGTCAGCCCCACCCTCCCCGATGATGGCTGAGGGGTCAACCGCCGAGCGTCCTAGGCCCGACGCGGGGTGCGATCAGGCCCGGAGCGCGTCGCGCGTGCCAGCCGGTCGACCGAGCGCACGTCGTTCGGCTCCGGCAGGACGATCAGGTCGTCGATGTCGAGGGCCTCGTACGCATCGAATGCGCGCGCGAGGTCCTCGACCGTGCCGGCGAGGGCGTCCGGGTCCGACCTCGTTCGTGCCGGGCCGCTCCGGGTCCACGACGCTCATGCCGACCGTGCGGCGCAGGCCGGCGGGGTCGCGGCCCTCGGCCTCGAGCGCGGCATCCATCTCGGCGAGCTTGGCCCGCAGTGCGTCGCTCGGTGCCCCGTACCACGCGGTGTTCCACGCGTCGGCGTGGCGCGCCGTGAGCCGCAGCATGCGAGGGCCGTCGGCGGCGATCAATGTCGGGACCCGTCGTGTTGGTCGGGGGAGCAGCACGAGGTCGTTCGCGTGGTGATACGTGCCGTCGATCGTCACGCGCTCGCCGCGCAGCAGCGGCACGATCACCTGCAACGCCTCCTCGAATCGGTCGACGCGATGATCGATCGGGACGCCGAACGCGCGGTACTCGCGGTCGTCCCATCCGGCGCCGAGCCCGAGGGTCACGCGGCCGCCGGAGATCTCGTCGACGGTCGTCGCCATCTTCGCGAGGATCGCGGGGTTGCGGAACGACACGCACGTGACGAGCTGACCGAGCTCGACGCGTTCGGTACGTGCGGCCAGCGCGGCGAGCAACGTCCAGGCCTCGACGATCCCCTCCGCCGGTGCGTCGTCGGTGGGATGCGAGAGCAGGTGATCGCACACCCAGATCGAGTCGAGACCCGCGTCCTCGACGTGCCGAGCGTGCTCGACCACCTCGTCGAAGGTCGGCACGCGCCCCGGTCCGTCCGAGCCGACATGCCGAGCATCACGCCGATCCGTCATCGCCGATCCGTGCACACCGTGAGCGTACGATGTGCTCGCGATCGAAGCCCTCAACGTGCGCGTGAATACGACCTGCGAAGACGGGCAAGGGGTTGCCCGCAAGGGCACCACGAAATCGACCCTCAGAGACCGAGAGTCAGAAATAAGTCGGATCGGCGAGGTCCCCTCGGGCTCAGGGGATACCGGCGAGATGCCGAAGCCATCTGCGGGAAGGGTGTGGTTGCGAGTGTCACCGACCCCCGATAGGGTCGGACAACTTCTTCATCAACACCCACCCGACGAACCGGTGTTGTACCCGATCAGCCGAGAGGGAAACGTGATGAGAATCCCCCGACGATGCGTGTTCCTGGCCGTGGTGTGCATGGCAGCGCTCGCCACCGTGGTCCCGTCGTCACCCGCCGTCGCACTCCCTCCCCCGGGACCGGGCGTTCCGGTGTGGGCCGCCGACTGGATGAAGAACGGCAGCGGCAACACGAACTACGATCCCGGTCGCACGCTCGCGCTGCGTCAGGCGGCCGAGTTCGACATCGTGATCGCGCACGAGAGCACCTACGACAACTACGTGTCGGCGATGAAGGCGGTGAACCCGAACCTCCGTCTGTTCGTGTATGTGCAGGGCATGTTCACGCCCGAGGGTGGACTGCCGTACAGCTGGTACGCGCGCAACGGATCGGGCGGGAAGATCAGGTCCACGACGTTCGGGACCTATCTCATGAATCCGAAGAGCAGCGGCTGGCGCGACGATCGCCTTGCGGAATGCCGAGCGAGCCTGGCGGCCAGTCACTACGACGGATGCTTCCTGGACTCGCTCGGACCGACCGGCGTGAACGGCGAGGCCGTCTCGTCGATGCCGATCGATCCGTCGACGAAGAAGGCGTACACCAGACGGAACTGGCTGGCCGCGACCGAGACCGTCGCGAACCGGGTCCAGAGCGCGATGTCGCCGACCCCGACCCTGATGAACGGTCTCGTCGACGGGCCCGGCTACTTCAACTCCACGGGACCGACAGAAGCCCTCCTGAACGGCGCGACCGGCGGCATGTCGGAGGCGTTCATCCGCTCCGCCAGCTCCGGCGTCACGAAGTACAAGGGCGAGGACGGGTTGGAAGAACGACGTGGACATGCTCGCCGATACCGGCAAGCGCAGCACCGGGAACGTCGCCTTCGCGGTCACGAAGGTCTGGTGCAAGGCGACGTCGTCGCAGATCAATTCGTGGCACCGATACGCGCTCGGATCGTTCCTGCTCGGCTACCGGCCGGGGCACGCATACTTCCAGTTCCGCACCGACCACGACCTCACGAAGACCACGGCCTACGAGGACGTGGTGCTCGGCAGCCCCACCAGCTCGTACTTCCGCACGAACGGGCTGTACGTCCGGACCTTCCAGTTCGGCAAGGTGATCGTGAATCCGACCACCTCGTCCCACTCGGTCAGCCTGAGCCGCCGTTACCTCGACCTGTCGGGCGTCTTCCATTCGAACTCGATCTCCCTGGGCGCGCACTCCGCCCAGATCCTGAAGAACGCCTAGGCGCGCCGGGCAGGATTCGAACCTGCGACCCGCGGATTAGAAGTCCGCCGCTCTGTCCCCTGAGCTACCGGCGCTCATCGTCAGCCTACCGGCGCGGCGCGATCCTTCGGTGGAGCGGGTGACGGGAATCGAACCCGCATAGCCAGCTTGGAAGGCTGGAACTCTGCCATTGAGTTACACCCGCGGTCGCTCCAGCGTAGCAAGCGACCGGGCCCTGGGATACTCCGGGGCCATGGAGGTCAGGTTCCGGCTGCTCGACGTCTTCTGCGACCGGCCGTTCGCCGGCAACCAGCTCTGCGTGGTGCCGGAGCCGCCGGCGGACCTCGACGACGCGGGCATGCACGCGATCGCACGCGAGATCGGGTTCAGCGAGACCACGTTCGTCACCGAGGCCGGCGGCGATCGGTACTCGATGCGGATCTTCACGCCCGACCAGGAGCTGCCGTTCGCCGGACATCCGACGCTCGGCACCGCGTACCTGATGGTGTCCGAGGGGAGGGTGACCTCGCCCACGATCCAGACGACGACGGTGGGCGAGGTGCCGGTGGAGATCGACGTCGAGGAGGGCTTCGGCTGGATGCGCCAGCGCCCGCCGGTGTTCGGTCTTGAGTTCGAGCGACCGCGACGCGATCGCGGGGGCGGCGGGCCTCGACGCGGGCGACCTCCATCCCGACCTGCCGGCGCAGGTCGTTTCGACGGGCCTCGCGCCGTTGCTGGCGCCGGTGCGCGACCTCGACACACTGCGGCGCGCCGAGCGCGACGGGCGCGCCACCCGCGAGGTCTGCGAGCGCGCCGGCGGCGAGTGCTTGTACCTGTTCGCGACGACCGACGACGGCGTCACGGCCCGGATGTTCGATCCGGGCGTCGGCATCGGCGAGGATCCGGCGACCGGCTCGGCGGCCGGACCGCTCGGCGCGTACCTGTCCGCGCGCGGCGTCGCCGGCATGCCCGGCCGGACGCTCGTCGCACAGGGCGAGCAGGTGGGGCGGCCCAGCTTCCTGCACCTCGAGGTCGCGCCGCGGGACGACTCGTTCTCGGTCAGGGTCGGCGGCGGCGTGCGCGTCGTCGGCGAGGGAGCGTTCAGGCTGTAGGCGTGCCGACCACCGACGGCGTGCAACTCACGGTCGGCGGATCGGTGGGACCGTCGACCGGCCGCACCTGCATCAGGATGGTGGCGCTGCCGCCGGACGGGATCGGTTCGGAGTTGTAGACGCGCCGGTCGTTGACGAACCGCGCCCGGCCGCCGGCCGGGTCGGTCACGGTGCACGTCACGGTGCCGCTCACGGGCGCGTCGCTCACATTGCGAACGACCACGGCGTAGCACACGTCGAACTTCGCGTCGCCGCCGTTGCAGGCCTGCGAGAGCACGTCGCCCACCTCGATCCGCATCGAGGCACTTCGGCCGTCGGTGAACAGGATCAGCATCACGCCCAGGGTGACGAGCGCCGCCAGCAGCGAGAGCCCGACGTAACCGCCCGTCCAGCCGAGGGTGGATTCACGCGGCATGCGGTGATGGTACGCGCCGGCGCACCGGCGGTCAGTCCGCCAGGAGGGGGACCGAGCTGCACTCGGCGATCGGCAACGTCGGCTTCTTCGCGCCCTCGATCCGCACGAGCAGTTCGTCGGTCTGTCCCGGACCCAGCTCGATGCTGCCGACGTGCGTCCCGTTCGTGTCGAACACGGCGGTGCCGCTCGTCCCGTCGAACAGCGTGCAGTGCGCGAGCCCCTGCGCCTGCCCGCTGTTCAGCACCGGCAGGCCGGCGCAGTGCACGGTGCCGTCGGGGGAGGCCTTGCGTGATCCGGTCGGGGCACGGCTGGAAGGCGACGGGGCCGATCCGGATCTCCGCGGCGGACACGGTCTGGCTCTCGGTCGAGACCATGAGCGCGATGCCGCCCGTCACCATCGCGAGCAGCAGGCCGAGGGCGAGCAGCGTGCCGACCAGCGAGTTGCCGGCGTCGGAGCTGCGATCGAGGCGTGGTCGGGGCATCGGAGAGCGACGCTACCGGGACCGGCCGGTCCGGGGCAACGGCCCAACGGCCGTTCCTGCCGGTCCGGATGCCCGGTCGGCTAGCATTGCACGCACGGGGCGTAGCGCAGCTTGGTAGCGCACCTGCTTTGGGAGCAGGAGGCCGCCGGTTCGAATCCGGCCGCCCCGACCGTCAGCCCGGCCCGCGTCCGAATCGTGTCATGACCTCGAGCAGGCGTTCGTGGTCGAGGGCGTGCGCCGTGACGCCGTCGATGCCCGTCATCGTCTCGGCGGCGACGAGGGCGTTGAGGATCGCCTCCTCCGTGGACTCGATGGCGGCCCAGAACAGGTCGGTGATGCCGGCGTCCGGCAGCATGTCGAGCTGCACCGGTTCCCGTGGGCCGTCGGCCTTGTAGCTCGCGATGCGGCCGCGGTTGGCGGTGGAGAAGGCGAGGAACAGGTCGCCGCTCGAGTGCTCGCCGCCGCCGCCGGCCCGTGCGACGCCGAGGCCGGCCCGCTGCGCGAGCCGCTCGCACTGGTGCGGCAGGAGCGGCGCGTCGGTGGCGAGGATCGCGATGATGGAGCCGCTGCCGGCGTCGGTCGGATCGTCGTACGGGGGATGGGACCACGTCGGTGCCGAGCTCGCGGCCGACCGGCACGCCGTCCACCGACAGCCGCTCACGCCGGCCGTGGTTCGCCTGCACGAGCGCACCGACCGTGTATCCGCCTACCACGCGCGAGGCCGTCCCGGTCCCACCCTTGAACTCGTGGCAGATCATGCCGGTGCCGCCGCCGACGTTGCCCTCGAGCACGGGCCCGGAGGCGGCGGACGTCGAGGGCGTGCGTCGAGGTGCTCGGGCCCGACGTGGAACCCGTTGATGTCGTTGAGGGTGCCGTCGTAGGTCTCGCCGACGACGGGGAGGCTCCAGAAGTTCATCGGGTCGGGGCGCCGCTCCATATCGGCGGCGACGATCGCGTCGCGCACGACGCCGACGCTGTGCGTGTTCGTGATGGCGATCGGGGGTGGTGAGCTGGCCCGACTCGCGCACCCACTCGAGGCCGGTGAGCTCGCCGTTGCCGTTCAGCCGGTGGCAGCCGGCGAACAGCGGGTGGGCGCCGATGTCGTCGTGGGGGACGACGACGGTGACGCCGGTGCGGACGGGGCCGACGCCGATCCGCAGCGGACCCTCGCCCTCGATGAGGGTTGTGGTGCCGACCTGCACGCCCTCGACGTCGGTGATGGCGTTGCCGGGGCCCGGCGGGAGGAGCCCGACGGTGAGCCCGAGGTCGCGGTAGCGGGGGCGGGAGGCGTGGTTGGGTAGGGACGGGTTCGGGTTCGTCACGGCGCGCGAAGCGTACCGAAGGGTGGGTGCGCGTGGCGGTGTCGTGCGGAGGCGGGCGTGATGCCGTGTCAGCGTGTTGACACGTGAGCAGTCCCTTGTGTGCGAGACGATGTCAGATGTTTGACGTCCTCAACCCGTCAGTGTCTGACGTTCCGTGGCGAACGGGACACTCGTTCCGCGTCAGCCACGTTCACACCAGACATCTCGAGCGGCCGGTGCGGCCGTCCTGACCAAGCCAACCGCCGGCCCGGCCCTCGCTCACCCCGCAGCGCGCACCAGCGCCGTCACCGCCGCCGCCAGCACGACGACCAGCAGCAACGGCGCGCGACGCCAGATCGCCACACCGGCCGCAGCCACGCCGGCCAGGCGGGCATCGACCGTCAGCGCACGCTCGCCGCCGAACGTGTTGATGGCGACCAGCGCCGCCAGCAACGCCGGCGCGAGCAGCGCGATCACCGCCGCCATCCGCGGGGGCAGCGCCCGTCCGCCGAGCAGCACCGGCCCCGCCGCCTTGATGGTGACCGTCGCCAGCCCGACCGCCAGCACCACGAGCCAGATCGCGGCTCACGCGGCACCACCACGCCCTCGGAGCCCGAGCAGGCACCCCAGGCCGGCGCAGACGATCGGCACGCCCGCCGGCGTGAACGGCGTCAGTACGAGCGCGATCGTCGCGCCGATCGCCGCCGCGCCCCACGCCTGCCGCGACCGCAGCTGCGGCACCAGCAGCGCCAGGAAGAGCGCCGGGAAGGCCGCGTCCAATCCCAGCTTCGACGGATCGCCCAGCACCTCTCCGAACACGGCGCCGATCACCGTGCCAACGATCCACGCCAGGTACAGCGTCAGCCCGGCGCCCACGAGCACCTTCGGATCGAACCGGCCGTCGCCCTCGGCCGCCACCGCCCACGACTCGTCGACGACCAGCTGCGCCCGTAGGAACCGCGAGAGCCGGCTCCCGTGCAGCGACGGCGCGACGCTCACGCCGATCGGCAGGTACCGCGCGTTCAGCAGCACGGCGGCCGTGATGGCCGCCGCCACCGTGCCGCCGTCCCGCAGGATCGCGACGGCCGCGAACTGCGCGGATCCGGCGAACGTGGTCGCCGACATCACGACCGGTGCCAGGATCCCCATCCCGGCCGTTCGGGCCAGGACGCCGAACGACACGCCGAAGCCACCCACCGCGATCGCCATCGGCACGACGGCTCGCACCCCGTGTCGGTAGGTCTTCGGCTCGGCTCCGGAATCGTCCATGGACGGACATGCTAGGGTCCGCGGCCGGACGCGAGCCCGCGCCCCGGAGCCAGGAGCCCACCCCCATGCAGGTCACCTCCGCGATCCCGGAGATCCCGCCCGAGGCCGTCGCCGTCGCCATCGAGGGCCTGCCGTCCGCCGACGGCTACGACCTGCACGTGAAGTGCCTGCGCTACCGCGAGAAGCCGCACCTGTCGGCGTGGACCGACTTCACCGACCACACCATCACGATCCAGGTGCCGGAGCCGTTCTTCCCGTTCGGTGAGATCGTCCCGTACGCGGCACGCCGCCGCCCCGGCCGCGGCAAGATGCGCTTCATCTGGCTCACCGAGGGCATCACGTTCCACACGCCGCGCGAGGTGATCCGGTTCCTGTACTGCCACGAGTGGATGCACTGGTACCTGCGGGAGCGGCTCGGCCGGAAGTCCTCGGCGGAGACCGCGTGCGACCGCTTCGCGCTCCGGAACTACCGACGGACGTTGGTGACCGAGGCGGACGCGGTGGCGGCCCTGCGGCGGCGCCGGGACGAGGACCCGCCCGGCCCCGAGCCTCGGGCGTTAGGCGGTGGCTTCGACCTCGAGCGGTTGGGGCCGGCCGATCGCGCTGCGCAGGACCTTCGCGAACTGATCGATGCGGACCTTCTGCCGCTCCTCGCGGTCGACCTTGTAGCGGTGGAACAGTCCGGGGTCGAGCTCCTGGCTCACGATCGCGTCCTGGAACCCCTCGGCGAGCCAGTCCAGGATCGACACGACGAGCTCGAGGTCGATGTCGTCGCGAACCTCGCCGCGCTGCACGCCGAACTCCACGAACTCGAGCGTGCCGTACGGGTCCTCGCTGAGGAGCCAGCGGTTGATCTCGTGCTTCAGCTTGAGGTCGGTCCCGTACGCGCCGATCAGCGCCACGCGGTTGGGGACCCAGTCCTCCTTGACCAGGTGGCCCGTGTGTTCGAGCCAGTACTGCACGCAGGCGAAGAATCCGCGGTCCAGGACCTCCTTCGGCGCGTCCAGCCAGGCGGGCAGGCTTCGTGTCGCCGTCTTGAAGACCTCGAAGAACAGTCCCGACTTCGAGCCGAAGTGCTGGAAGATCGAGCCCTTCGCGATGCTGAGCTCGCTGGCGATGTCGTCCACCCGCGCGCCCTGATAGCCGTGCTCGGCGAAGTGGCGCATGGCCGTCTCCACGA
Source organism: uncultured Actinomycetes bacterium (assembly GCA_963828885.1). GTDB lineage: Bacteria > Actinomycetota > UBA4738 > UBA4738 > HRBIN12 > JALYMB01. The sequence continues at coordinate 158,129 of CAWHGC010000012.1, read as the reverse complement.
TGCGGTCACGCTTCGCCTCGGTGCGGGCGCTGCGTGAAAGTGACCTCGAGTCATTCATACGGGGAGCCTCCAGCCGCTTCGCCAACGGCCACCAGCGTAGACACCGGGGCCTTCTCTGTCTGACCGGGGGTCAGGCTACCGTGCGCACCGGCTGTGCTGTCAAGTGCACGGACGCGCAATCGCCGTGACGTGGCCGATCGCGTGGGCAGTCGCCCCAGTGGGCCGATCCCGAAGCATCTACCTGTGACCTCAGGTCACGACCGTGAGCCGCTCACCGCTGTTCCCCACCTCTGACCTGCCGTACCATCGACCGGTCAGGGCGAACCCGAGTGTGACCCCAGGTCACGGAGGTAGCGCGCATGCAGGAAGACCTCGACGTCCTCAAGCGGGCGCTGATCGGCGCCGAGCGCGACCTCGCGATCGCGGCCACGGAGCGCCTGCTCGCCAACGAGGTCGACCCGACCGTGATCCTCGAGGAGGGCATGGCGGTCGCCATGTTCGACCTGGGCGAGATGTGGAAGCGCGGCGAGGTGTTCCTGCCCGAGGTCGTCGCCTCCGCCGCCATCTTCAAGGCCTGCAACGAACTGGTGGAGCCGGCGCTGCTGGCGAAGAAGGACCCGAACGCGGAGGCGAACGCCCTCGTGCTGATGTGCACGGTCAAGGGCGACCTGCACGACCTCGGCAAGAACATGGTCGGCGCGATGCTGCGGACCTCGGGGTTCGACGTGCACGACATGGGCAAGGACGTGAACGCCGACAAGATCATGGCGGCGATCGACGAGCTGCACCCGCAGATCCTCGGCATGTCGGCGCTGCTCACCACGACCGTCCCGTACCAGGAGACCGTCATCAAGAAGCTCGTCGCCGCCGGCATGCGCGACCGCGTGAAGATCATGGTGGGCGGCGCGCCGGTCACGCCGGAGTGGGCCGAGAAGATCGGCGCCGACGGCTACGCGAACAACGCGCCCGAGGCCGTCGAGATCGCGCGCAAGCTCGTGGGACTCGCGCAGTGACCACCGTCGCCACCACGGTCCTGTCGGGCCCCGGCGGCGAGGTCCGGATCGGCGACGAGCACCCCTTCGCCATCATCGGCGAGCGCATCAACCCCACCGGCCGCAAGCGCCTCACCGCCGAGATCTGCGCCGGCGACATGACGACCGTGCAGGCGGACGCCCTCGCGCAGGTGGCCGCCGGCGCGCGCATCCTCGACCTGAACGCCGGCGTCCCGGGGTTCGACGAGCCCGAGATGCTCTCGCAGGTCGTCAAGGCCGTGCACGAGGTCGTCGGCGTGCCGCTGTGCATCGACTCGTCCACACCTGAGGCTCTCGAGGCCGCCGTGCCGCTCGCGCAGGGCAAGGTGCTCATCAACTCGGTGACGGCCGAGGCGCACTCCCTCGAGCGACTGCTGCCGCTCGTGAAGCGGTTCGGCGCCGCCGTCATCGGCATGGCGAACGACGAGGAGGGCATCTCGATGGACCCGGAGGAGCGGCTCGCCGCCGCGCGCAAGATCGTGGAGGCGGCCGCCGACCACGGCATCGCGCGCGAGGACGTCATCATCGACCCGCTCACGATGCCGATCGGCGCCGCGCCCGACGCCGCCACCTCGATGTTCGCCACGATGCGGCTGATCCGCGACGAGCTCGGCGTGAACCTGTCGTGCGGCGCGTCGAACATCTCGTTCGGCATGCCGGACCGCCAGGGCATCGACGCCGCGTTCCTCACGATGTCGATCCTGTCCGGCATGAACTGCGCCATCACGAACCCGCTGCACGGCGCCGTGCGCAAGGCCACGATGGCCGCCGACCTGCTGCTGGGCCGGGACGAGTACGGCTCGGCGTGGATCGCCGATCACCGTGCGGCGCAGGCCGTCGCGGCAGCCGCGGGATAGCCATGGGCAAGCTGGCCGTCACCTACCTGCCGAGCGACACGACGGTGCACGTGCCGGCCGGCACCACGCTGTTCAACGCCGCGCACTGGGCCGGCCTGCCGATCGACTCCACGTGCGGCGGTCGCGGCACGTGCGGCAAGTGCGGCGTGAAGGTGCTGCAGGGCCACGCCGAACGCACGCTCGCCGACTACCGACACCTCTCCGACAAGCTCGACGAGGGTTGGCGCCTGTCGTGCCAGGCCGAGGTGAACGAGGACACCGTGTGCGAGGTGCCGCGCCTGATGCGCACGCCGAAGGCGGCCACGATGGGCGTCGGGCGGTTCGTGCTGCTGGAGCCGAACGTGCAGAAGCTGCTGCTGGAGCTCGAGGAGCCCAGCCTCGAGGACGCGCGCAGCCACCTTCGCCGCGTGCACGACGCCCTCGTCGACGAGGGACTCGAGGTCTCGCACGGCCCCGCGATCCTGCCGCGCCTGGCCCTCGTGCTCGAGGAGGGGGTCACGACGCTCACCGCCACCGTCGTCGGCGACCACCTGGTCGACGTGGAGCCGGGCGACACCCGCGAGCGGATGTTCGGCGTCTCGTTCGACATCGGCACGACGACCGTCGTGGCCACGCTCGTCGACCTGCGCAGCGGCGCCGTCGCCGCGGTCGCCTCGACGATCAACCGGCAGGCGACGTTCGGCGCCGACGTGATCGCGCGCATGGGCCACGCGATGACCGGCCCCGAGGCCATCGACCAGCTCCAGGAAGCCGTGCACGCGACCGTGAACGGGCTCCTCGAGGAGGTGTTCGCGGCGAGTGGCGTGGACCGCCGGCACGTCTACGAGGCCGTCGTGGTCGGCAACGCCACGATGCTGCACCTGCTGCTCGGCATCGACCCGCGCTCGATCGCCCTGTCGCCGTTCGTCGCCACGTTCCTGGAGGCGCAGGACCTGCGCGCGGCCGACGCCGGCTTCGACATCCACCCCGAGGGTCGCGTCGCCCTGTTCCCGTCGATCGGCGCGTACGTCGGCGCCGACATCGTGGGCGACGTGGTGGCGACCGGCCTCGCGCGGGAGCCGGAGAAGCGGCTGCTCGTCGACGTCGGCACGAACGGCGAGATCGTCTGCGGCAACGACGAGCGCGTGGTGGCGACGGCGGCGCCCGCCGGCCCCGCGTTCGAGGGCGGGCCAGATCCTGTGCGGCATGCGCGCGACCGAGGGCGCGATCGAGGGCGTCGTGCTGACGAACGGCCGGATCGAGCTCCAGGTGATCGGGGGCGCCGACGAGATTCCGCGCGGCCTCTGCGGCTCCGGCCTGATCGACGTCGTCGCGCAGCTCCGCCTCACCGACCTGCTGAAGCCCAACGGCCTGTTCCGCTCCGACGAGGAGCTGGCCGGCCACCCGCTCGCCGCGCACGTGCGCGACCAGGGCGGCCTGCGCGTCTTCGCCATCACCGACGAGGTCGTGCTCACCCAGCTCGACGTGCGCGAGCTGCAGTCGGCGAAGGGCGCCATCGCGACCGGCATCGAGGTCGCGATGCGGGAGATCGGCTACTCGGCCGCCGACCTCGACGAGGTCCTCCTGGCCGGCTCGTTCGGCACCTACATCAACCCGGAGAGCGCCCGCGTGCTGGGCCTCGTGCCCGACGTGCCGGTCGAGCGGATCAAGGCGGTGGGCAACACGGCCTCGGAAGGCGCGAAGATGGCACTGATGAGCTTCCGAGAGCGAGAGATCGCCGTCGAGCTGCCGGGCGTGATCGAGTACGTCGAGCTGTCCGGCACGCCCGACTTCAACGACATGTTCATCGCGAACCTGGGCTTCCCCGAGCTGGGCGAGGTGCACGCCGCATGACCTCCACCGGCGCGAGGGTCGCGTTCATCGCGTGCGGTGCCGTCGCGCAGGACACCGCGTTCCTCGTGAACAAGCACGGCTGGGCCGCCGACATCCACGGCATCTCGAGCGACCTGCACATGACGCCGCTCGACATCGGGCCGGCGGTGGAGGCGAAGCTGAAGGTCCTGACGCCGAAGTACGACCGCGTCATCGTCGTGTACGGCGACTGCGGCACCGGCGGCCGCCTGGACGAGGTCCTCTCGCGATATCCGGCCGTGCGCCCCGCCGGCGTGCACTGCTTCCAGTGGTACGCCGGCGACCTGTTCGAACGGTTCACCGACGACATCGGCATCTACTTCCTCACCGACTGGCTCGTCACGAACTGGGACCGCGCGGTGATCGGCGGCCTCGGCCTCGATCGGTTCCCGTGGCTGAAGGAGACCTACTTCGACAACATCACGCGCATCCTGTTCGTGCGGCAGCACCCCGACCCCGATCGCGAGGCCAAGGCGCGCGAGATCGCGGAGTGGATGGAGCGGCCGCTGGAGATCCACGACCTCGGCATCGCCCCGCTCGAGGACCTGCTCACGCCACTGATGGACGGGGCCCGATCCCCGTAGGGAGGGGCTCAAGTAGCGAAGCGATAGCCCCCAGCGGATAGAAGGAGTCCACATGTTCGATCGTGACGACGCACCGAAGGTCCTGAACGAGGAGCAGCTCCAGACGATCCACGACCAGGCGATGCGGATCCTGACCGAGATCGGCACCGACGTGCTGCACGAGCCGGCGCGCGAGGCCCTCGCCGCAGCCGGCCAGCGCGTCGAGGACGAGCGCGTGCGCTACGACCCCGACTGGGTGATCGAGCAGGTGGCGAAGGCGCCGGCCACCTTCCCGATCCAGGCGCGCAATCCCGAGCGCTCGGTCGTGATCGGGGAGGGGCCGCCGATCTGCATGAACGTGGGCGGGCCGCCGTTCGCGAGCGACCTCGACGAGGGGCGGCGCAGCGGCCGCCTCCAGGACCACGACGCGCTCGTGAAGATGACGCAGGCGAGCGACCTGCTGACGTTCGTGCAGTCCGGCGCCGTCGAACCGCAGGACCTCGACGTCGTCACGCGGCACATGGACTGCGACTACTCGGTGCTGCGCTGGTCCGACAAGCCGTACGTGTGCTACGGCACCAGCGGTCCGAAGGCGCGCGACGCGGTGGAGCTCGCCGCGATCGTGTTCGGCGGCCGCGAGGCCCTCGCCGAACGCCCGGCCCTGCTCGGCATCGTGAACCCGAACAGCCCGCTGATCTGGGACTTCCGCATGACCGACGCGCTGATGGTGTGGGCCGAGGCCGGACAGGGCGTCGTCGTGACGCCGTTCCTGCTGGCCGGGGGGACCTCGCCGGTGAGCGTCGCCGGCGCGCTGTCGATCCAGGTGGCGGAGGCGCTGTCCGGCGTCGCGATCGCGCAGACCGTGCGGCCCGGCGTGCCGTGCATGTTCGGCTCGTTCTTCACCGCGCTCGACATGCGCACGGGCTCGCCGGCGTTCGGCACGCCCGAGTCCGTGTTCGGCATCCTCGCCGGCGCGCAGCTCGCGCGGCGCTACGGGCTGCCGTTCCGCGGCGGCGGCGGGCTGGCGAGCGCGAACAGCGTCGACGGGCAGGCGGCGGCCGAGACCCAGATGATGCTGTGGGCGACGATGCTGGCCGGCACCGACCTCGTGCTGCACGCGGCCGGCTGGCTCGAGGGCGGCCTCACCGCGTCCTTCGAGAAGTTCGCGCTCGACGTGGAGCTGCTCAGCATGTTCCGCCGGCTGCGCGAGGGCATCGCGTTCAGCGAGCAGGAGCTCGCGTACGACGCGATCGCCGAGATGGGCCCTGGCGGCCTGTTCCTCGCCTCCGAGCACACGATGGAGCACTTCAAGGAGTGGCTGTACATGAGCCCGCTCTTCCTCACGCCGGACTTCGCGGCGTGGCAGGGGCAGGGGGCGCCGACCCTCGAGCAGAACGCGAACGCCGCCTGGAAGAAGCTGCTGGACTCGTACGAGGATCCGGGCCTGGACCCGGCCATCGACGAGGAGCTCCAGGCGTACATGGCGAAGCGCCGCCTGGACCCGGTGATCGAGGAGGACTAGTCCGTCACGGACTAGTGTGCGAACCATGAGCGAGCTGTATCCGGAGATCGAGCCGTTCGAGCACGGGATGCTCGAGGTCGGCGACGGCCAGTCCATCTACTGGGAGGCGTGCGGGAACCCGGACGGGAAGCCGGCCGTGGTGCTGCACGGCGGGCCGGGCTCGGGCCGGTCGACGCGGATGCGGCGGCTGTTCGATCCGAGCGCGTACCGCGTGATCCTGTTCGACCAGCGGGGGTGCGGGCGCAGCACGCCGCACGCGAGCGAGCCGGACGCCGACCTCTCGACCAACACCACGCCGCACCTGCTGGCCGACATCGAGCGGCTCCGTGAGCACCTCGGCGTCGACCGGTGGCTCGTGTTCGGCGGCTCGTGGGGGAGCGAGCTCGCGCTCGCGTACGCGGAGCGCCATCCGGACCGGGTGACCGAGCTCGTGCTCTGGGGCGTGCCGACGTCCGGGCGCGCGGACTTCGACTGGTTGTTCCGCGGCGGGCTCGGCCGGTTCCTGCCCGAGCAGTGGGAGCGGCTGCTGGACGCGCTGCCTGATCAGGGAGGCAGATCCCGTCGAGGCGTTCCACCGGCTGCTGTTCGACGACGACGCGGAGGTGCGCCGGCGCGCGGCCCTCGCGTGGTGCACGTGGGAATCGGCGAGCCCCGACTGGCCGCCCACCGACGGTCTGGACAGCCGGTTCGAGGATCCGGCCTTCGCGCTGGCGTTCGCGCGGCTCGTCACGCACTACGCGGCCCACGACGCATGGCTCGAGGACGGCGTGCTCCTGCGCGAGGCCGGCGCGCTCGCCGGCATCCCCGGCGCGATCGTGAACGGGCGGTTCGACCTGCAGGCCCCACTCGGCGGCGCGTGGGCGTTGCATCGCGTGTGGCCGGGCGCCGAGCTCGTCGTCGTCGACGAGGCCGGACACGCCTACGACCATCCGGGCATCACGGAGGCGCTGGTGCGCGCGACCGACCGCTTCGCGGCGGGCTGATCCGGCCGGCGGCGATGGCCGCCCGCGGGGCTAGGGTGTCGGCATGGCTCTGCTCGACATCGCGCCGCGGACGTTCGGCGAGTACGAGGCCGCCGGCGGCGGGCGCGGCCTCGAGGTCGCCCTGCGCGCGGCGCCCGACGCCGTCATCGACGAGGTGACGAAGAGCGGGCTCCGCGGCCGAGGCGGCGCGGGGTTCCCGACCGGGGAGAAGTGGCGGTCGATCCGCAGCACCGGCACCGGCACGAGGTTCGCCGTGTGCAACGGCGCCGAGGGCGAGCCGGCGACGTTCAAGGACCGGCACCTGCTCGGTATCAACCCGTACCAGGTGCTGGAGGGCCTCGCGATCGCCGGGTACGCGGTCGGCGCCGAGCGCTGCTTCGTCGGCGTGAAGGAGACGTTCACCGACGAGGTCGAGGCGGTCCGCCGCGCGCTGCGGGAGATGGAGGCGGCGGACGCGCTCGGCGGCATCCCGTTCGAGGTCGTGACCGGCCCCGACCTCTACCTGTTCGGGGAGGAGACCGGCCTGGAGGAGGTCGTCGAGGGCCGCCTGCCGCTGCCGCGGCTCGCTCGGCCGTTCATGCTCGGGCTGTTCGCCCAGCCGCCGAACGACAACCCGACGCTCGTCAACAACGTCGAGACGCTGGCGAACGTCCCGCACATCCTGGCCGACGGGCCGGACTGGCTCCGCTCGAGCGGCACGGAGACCTCCCCGGGCACGATGGTGTTCACGGTCTGCGGGGACGTCCAACGCGAGGGCGTGTACGAGCTGCCGCTCGGCACGACGCTCCGCGAACTGGTGGAAGGGTCCGCGGGCGGCGCGCCGGAGGGCAGGACCGTCAAGGCGCTCTTCCCGGGCGCCTCGAACACGGTGATCATCCCCGAGCAGCTCGACACGCCGATGGACTTCGACTCGATGCGGCAGGTGGGCTCGGGCCTGGGGGCCGGCGGGTTCGCGGTGTTCGACGACAGCGCCTGCATGGTGCGGGCCGCCTCCATGTACTCGCGGTTCCTCTGGGTCGAGTCCTGCGGCCAGTGCCCGGCCTGCAAGTTCGGCACGGGCGAGGTGACGAAGGCGCTGGACGCGATCGAGTCGGGCGGTGGATCGGACCAGGACGTCGAGCTCGTCCTCGTGCGCGCGAGGGGATCGACCGACGGACAGAAGTGCGCGCTCCCGACCGGCGAGAGCCTGCTGATGCAGAGCGTCGTGCAGGTGTTCGGCGAGGAGTTCCGCGCCCACCTCGGCTCGGCGTGCCCGCGGCCCCGCGACCTCGTCGTTCCACAAGATCACCGGGTGGGACCCGGAGCGCCGGGCGTTCCGCTACGACGCCGCGTACGCGAACCGACAGCCGGACTGGACGTCGTCGGCCTGAGTCACGCGCCGCTTCCTGTGGATTGCGCACCCGGCGCACACCTCGTGCATGCTGCGGCCTCACGGCGATGGCGGTGCCGTGGCCGCCGGAGGGAGGGCGTTCGCATGACGGACCCGCGCGTTCCGGATCCGCTGATCCGGCCGCTCACCCGGCGTCGGTTCCTGCAGGCGTCGGCGGTGGCCGCCGCTGCGGCCTCGCTGCCGTTCAAGCTCCCGTCGGCGCTCGCCGGCGACGGCGCGTGCGATCCCTTCGACACCCCGGCCTCGTTCATGGGCGTCGTGCCGAGCCCCGAGGACGTCCTGGGGTTCCCGCTCGGCGTCGACCGCGAGGTGACGACGGCGGAGTCCGACGCCTACCTCGACGCCGTCGCGGCCGCGAGCGACCGGGTCGTGACGGACGTGGTCGGCACCTCCGTGCTGGGACACCCGATCCGGTACGCGATCGTGGGCAGTCCCGGAGCACGTGACGCCGCAGGCGCTCGCCGACATCCGCGACGCGACCGCGCAGATCCGCGATCCACAGACGCCGGCCGACGAGGTCGCGACGCTTGCCGCCACGACCCCGGCGATCCTGTGGGTGATGGCGAACATCCACGGCAACGAGGAGAGCGGCACCGACGCCTCGCTCCAGACCCTGTACGAGCTCGCCGACCGCGACGACTGCGTGGTGACGGGCGTGCTGGACCACGCGATCGTCGTGTTCGTGCCCGTGCAGAACCCCGACGGCCGCGAGGCCGACACCCGCCGCAACGCGTACGGGTTCGACCTGAACCGCGACACGTTCGCCCGCACGCAGCCCGAGACCGACGCGCGCGTCGAGCTGATGCGGCAGTACCCGCCGTTGATGCTGCTCGACGACCACGAGTTCGGCTACTACCGCTCGTTCTTCCCGCCCAACAACGATCCGCAGTACCACGAGACCGACGAGACCGTGATCCGCTGGATCGACGCCTTCGGCAACGCCTTCGGAGCGCGCTTCGACGTCGAGGGCTGGGACTACTTCCACGGCGGCGTCTACGACTTCTTCGCGTCGCAGTTCAACGACACGCTCGTCGCGCACGGCTTCCAGGGCGCCGGCATGACGATCGAGGTGTACAACGGCGCCACGCTGGACCGGCGGTTCGCACGCCACCTCACCGTGCAGTGGGTCGCGCTCACGATGGCCGCGCAGGACGTGCCGGCGAAGCTCGCGAAGCTGCACGCGCATCCTCGCGAAGGCGGTCGACGAGGGCCGCCAGGGCGTGCTGGAGCCCAACCACCGCTACTACCACCCGGACAAGCCCGTCCGGATGCCGGTGGACCCTCGCCCGGTGCGCCACTACTTCATCCTGCCGAACGAGGGGAAGGCGCCGGAGGTGCAGCGGCTGGTCCGGCGCCTCCAGCGGATGGACGTGACGGTGAAGGTGCTGGAGTCGCCGCTCGTGGTGCCGGACTTCCGTCCGTACGGACGGCCCGCCCGGCGCCGGACGCTGCCGGCCGGCACGTACTGGATCCCGATGGCGCAGCCGCAGAAGCACTGGATCCAGTCGATGCTGAACGAGAACACCTACCTGCCGACGATCTACACCTTCAGCCTGAGCGGGTGGAGCAGCCCGCTGCTGTTCAACCTCGAGGGCGGACTGTCCGGCGAACGCCTGCATCCCGACGCCTCGACGGTGCCCCCGATGTCGGACCCGGGTCCTCCGGACCCGCCGTCGAACCTGCCTCGGATCGGGCTGTTCCGCATGTCGAAGGGCACCTACTCGGCCGAGTCGTGGGGCTCGATGCGATGGCTGCTCGACACGCGCTGGGAGCTGCCGTACACGCAGCTGGATCCGGCCGACATCGTCGACGGCGCGCTCGAGGACATCGACCTGCTGGTGGCGTCCGGCGCCGGATCGAGCAAGGGGCTCGAGCTGCTGAAGCGCCGCGGCGTGCGCAACCTCGTGGACTGGGTGAACGGCGGCGGCCGGTACGTGGGGTTCCGCGGCGGCGGCGCCAAGCTCGCCGCATTGACCGGTCTGTCGACGGCCACGCTGCACTTCCCGTCCGCCGACGTGCCGGGGAGCCTGCTGCGTGCCCGCCTCTCGCAGGACAGCCCGCTCGCGGCGGGCGTCGGCCGCTTCGCATGGGTGTTGTTCGACGACGACCTGGTCGCGAAGGTGGATCGTCCCGCCGACGTGCCGATCGTCTACCCGGAGCTCGACTCCGGCGACTGGTTCGTGTCGGGGTACGCGGACGATCCGCGATCGGTCGCCGGGACGGCGGTGTGCGTGGACCAGCGCGCGGGCGACGGGCGCGTGGTGATCTTCCCGAGCGACCCGAACCGGCGGGGGATGCCGGAGGGGATGCACCGCGTCCTGTGGAACGCCATGTTCGGGCCGAACCGGCTCCACGACCGGGGACTCCCGGCTCCCGCGATCGGGTCGGCGGAGCGGGTGCACGCCGAGGCCTCGGCGCGCCGCGCCGCCCTCGCCCTCCCGCCGTTCGAGGCGCCGCTCCGGTTCTCCGTGCCGAGCGGCGACGCGGGGGCGGCGTCCCGCGTGGTCGACGGCTTCGGCGTCGCGCACCGGTCGTTCGACGCGGGACGGTCGACCCGCATCCTGGTCGACAATCCGGACGAGCTCACGGTCGAGGAGCACCCGTTCGCCATCGAGATGACGTGGCGGCTCGGCCGGGCCGGCGTCGAGGTCGTCGGCTTCCGCGGCCCCTGACCGGTCCGGACCCGGGCGTCGACACCCCCTCCGGTAGCCTGCGGGGATGGAGGAGACCAGGCACCGTGCGCACGACGCCGACCACGGCGAGCACGAAGGCCACCAGGGCCACGAGGGTCACGGCGGCCACGAGGGTCACGGCGGCCACGAGGGTCACGGCGATCACGCCGCGATGTTCCGGTCGCGCTTCTGGCTGACCCTCGCGCTCAGCGTTCCGGTCCTGCTCTTCAGCCGGATGTTCCAGGACCTGCTCGGCTACGAGGCGCCGGTCTTCCCCGGCAGCCGGTGGATCCCCGCCGTGCTCGGCACCGTGATCTTCTTCTACGGCGGGTGGCCCTTCCTCACGGGCGCGGTCTCCGAGGTCCGGTCGCGGCAGCCCGGCATGATGCTGTTGATCGGGCTCGCGATCTCGGTCGCGTTCGCGGCGAGCTGGGCGACCGAGTTCGGGCTGGTCGACCTCGACTTCTGGTGGGAGCTCGCCGCGCTGATCGCGGTGATGCTGCTCGGCCACTGGCTCGAGATGCGCGCGATCGGGCAGGCGAGCGGCGCCCTCGAGGCCCTCGCGTCGCTCCTGCCCGACGAGGCCGAGGTCGTGACGGGCGGCGGCGTGCGGACGGTGCCGGCGAGCGAGCTCGCCGTCGGCGACGTGGTCCTCGTCCGTTCCGGCGGACGCGTGCCGGCCGACGGCGTCATCGTGGACGGGGCCGCCGAGCTCGACGAGTCGATGATCACCGGCGAGTCGCGGCCGGCCGCGCGCGCCGTCGGCGACCGCGTCGTGGCCGGCACCGTCGCGACCGACTCGGCGATCCGCGTCCGCGTCGAGGCCGTGGGGGAGCAGACCGCGCTCGCCGGTATCCGGCGGCTCGTCGAGGAGGCGCAGTCCTCGCGCTCGAGGGCGCAGGCGCTGGCCGACCGGGCGGCCGCGCTCCTGTTCTACGTGGCGGCGTCGGCCGCCGTCGCCACGTTCGTGGTGTGGTCGATCCTCGGCGACACGCGTTCGGCGATCGAGCGCACCGTCACCGTGCTCGTCATCGCCTGCCCGCACGCGCTGGGTCTGGCGATCCCGCTCGTCGTCGCCATCTCGACGTCGCTGTCGGCGCGGCACGGCATCCTCGTGAAGGACCGCCTTGCGCTGGAACGGATGCGGCAGGTCGACGTCGTGCTGTTCGACAAGACCGGCACGCTGACGGCCGGCCGGCACGTCCTGGCCGGCGCCGCCGCACTCGACGGTGACGGGGACGCCCTGCTGCGGCTGGCCGCCGCCGCCGAGGCCGACAGCGAGCATCCGCTCGCCCGCGCGATCGTCTCGGCCGCATCCGAGCGGGGTGCCGTGCCGGCCGCCTCGGCGTTCCGCTCGATGACGGGCCGCGGCGTCGAGGCCGACGTCGAGGGCGTCCGCGTCGCCGTCGGCGGTCCGTCGCTCCTGCGCGAGCGCTCGATGCAGCCCCCCGCCGAGCTCCGTGACGTGATCGAGACGTGGGAGGCGCGCGGCGCCGTCGTCCTGTATCGTGCTGCGCGAGGACCGCGTGGCCGGCGCGCTCGCCCTCGAGGACGAGGTCCGCCCGGAGTCGGTGGAGGCGGTGCGGCTCCTGCACGAGCTCGGCGTCCGCGTCGCCATGATGACGGGCGACGCCCGCCGCGTGGCCGAGGCCGTCGCCGCCGAGGTCGGCATCGACGAGGTCGTCGCGGAGGTCCTGCCCGAGGACAAGGCCGCCGCGGTGGAGCGCCTGCAGGCCGCCGGCGACGTCGTCGCGATGGTCGGCGACGGGGTGAACGACGCCCCCGCGCTGGCCCGCGCCGACGTGGGCATCGCGATCGGCGCCGGCACCGACGTCGCGATCGAGTCGGCCGGCGTCGTGCTGGCGCGCGACGACCCGCGGGCCGTCGTCGACGTGATCCGCCTGTCGCGCGCCACCTACCGGAAGATGGTGCAGAACCTCGTGTGGGCGACGGGCTACAACGCCATCGCGATCCCGGTGGCTGCGGGGGTGTTCGCCTTCGCCGGCGTCACGCTCGCGCCGGCGGTCGGCGCCGTGCTGATGAGCGTGTCGACGATCGTCGTCGCCGCCAACGCGCAACTGCTGCGGCGGCTGCGCCTGGGGCCGAGACCGGCGGCTCCCGTTGCGGTCCAGAGCGTGAGCCCGTAGCCTCGGCGACGTGACCGACAAGGATCTCGAACTCGATCAGGAGGAGCTGCTCCTGCGCATGCAGCTGGCCCTCGAGGCGAGCGGCATGGGCACGTGGAGCTGGGACACCTCGACCGGGCGGGTCGAGTGGGACGCCGCCACCGAGGCCCGTCTACGGCCTCGAGCCCGGCACGTTCCCCGGCACCTACGAGGCCTACCTCGAGCGGCTGCACCCCGACGACCGGGAGAGCGCCGTGCGCCGGATCGACCGCTCGCTCGACGGAGGCGGCATGCATCAGATCCAGCACCGGACGATCCGCCCGGACGGCGCCGTGCGGTGGATCGAGGGCTGGGGGCGCGTCGTGAAGGACGCGGACGGCAACGCCGTCGGGCTGGTCGGCGTCTCCATGGACGTGACGGAGCGGGTCGAGCTCGAGCTGCAGCGGTCGATCAACCAGGAGCGGCTCACGCGGCTCCAGGAGGTCACGTCCGCGCTGTCGGACGCCCTCACGGTCAGCGACGTCGGGCGAGGTCGGCATCCAGCAGCTGGTGGCGGCCACCGGCGGTCTCGCCGCCACGATGTACCTCATGGACGAGGCGGAGCGGCATGCTCGATCTCCTGGGCACGACCCTGCCCGACGAGCTCTACCTCCCGGAGGGACGGCACCTGTCGGTCGAGGCCTCCACGCTGCCGGCCGCGCGCGCCGTCCGCGAGCGGCGTGTCGTTCGGCTGCCGCTGAGCGAGGCCGAGGGGCCGACGCCCGGGGCCGCTCGTCAGCTCATCTCGCCCGACACGCCCGCAGAGGTGTGGGCGTTCCCGATCGTCGGCGCCGCCGCGCCGGTCGGCGCCGTCGTCCTCGTCTTCGAGATCGACCCCGTCGAGGAGGCGGGCCGCGAGACGTTCCTGCTCACGATCGGGCGGCAGGTCGGCCAGGCGCTCGCGCGCGCCCGTGCGCACGATGCCGAGCAGGTGGCCGCGACGCGCACGCGGTTCCTCGCCGAGGCCAGCGAGCTCCTGAGCAGCTCGCTCGACGTCGAGGAGACGATCGGCCGCGTCGCCGAGGCCGCCGTCCCGGAGTTCGCCGACTGGTGCTCCGTGGAGCTGCTCGATCCGGACGGCCAGCTCCGCTCCCTCGCCGTCACGCACGTGGATCCGGCGAAGGTGGAGATGGCGCGCAGCCTGCGCGAGCGGTTCCCGCCGAACCTCGACGCCCCGTCGGGCATCGGCGCGGTGATCCGCACCGGGGTGCCCGAGCTGGTGCCGGTGATCCCCCAGGAGCTGATCGATGCGTTCGTGCGCGAGCACCCCGACCTGGACGAGACGATCCGCACGCTCCGGCTCGAGTCCGTGATGACGGTGCCGCTGATCTCGCGCGGACGCCTGCTCGGCGCCATGAGCTTCGTGTGCGGCGACTCGGGGCGCCGCTTCGACGAGGACGACCTCGGCCTGGCGGTCGACCTCGCGCGGCGGGCGGCGACGGCGATCGACAACGCGCGGCTGTTCGAGGATCGCAACCGGGTGGCGGAGACGCTCGAGACGAGCCTGCGGCCGCCGCGGTTGCCGGAGATCCCCGGCCTCGACCTCGGCTCGCAGTACCGGCCGGCCGGCACCGGCAACGAGGTGGCGGGCGACTTCTACGACGTGTTCGCCGGCGACCGCCGGGACTGGTTCGCCGTCGTGGGCGACGTCTCGGGCAAGGGCGCCGAGGCCGCCGCCGTCATGGCGCTGGCGCGCTACACGGTCCGAACGGCGGCGCTGGGCCGCTCGCGTCCGAGCGAGATCCTCCAGATCCTCAACGAGGCGCTGCTGCGTTCGGGGAGCGAACGGTTCTGCACGGCCACGCTCCTGCGGATCCAGCCCGGTGCCGAGACCGTGCGGCTGACGGTCTCGAGCGGCGGACATCCGCGGCCCCTGATCCTGCGCAGCGACGGCCGGATCGAGGACGTGAACGCCGACGGGACGCTGCTGGGCATGTTCGAGACCCCGACGCTGCGCGACGTCGACGTGGTGCTCGCACATGACGACGCGCTGGTCGCGTACACCGACGGCGTCGTCGAGGAGCGCGAGGGCGACGAGTTCTTCGGCGAGGGCCGACTGCGCGACGTCCTGGCGTCGTGCGACGGCGTGCCGGCCGCCGACATCGCCGAACGCATCGTGCGCGCGGTCGAGGCCTTCCGCCCGGATCCCCCCGCCGACGACATCGCCGTGCTGGCGATGCGGGCCGTCCCGATCGAGCGACTGGCCGTCGCCTAGAGCACCGACCGCAGCGGGGGGTCGGCCGCCGGGGCGCCGTCGCAGATGATCCGGTCCTTGCCGTCGCGCTTGGCCCGGTACATCAGCTGGTCCGCGTAGGCGAGCAGGTCGTCGATCGAACCGACCATGCGGGTCACCGACGCGATGCCGACGCTGAAGGTCACGTCCCAGCCGTGGTCGGTCATCTTCTGCCGCAGCACGGTGCGGATCCGCTCGAAGGCGGCCATCGCCTCCTCGGTGGTCGTATGTGGCATCAGCACCGCGAACTCGTCGCCGCCCATGCGAGCGACGAGATCGCTCGGCCGCAGCTGCTCCGACAGCGTCTCGGCGACGGTGCGCAGGAGCTCGTCGCCGACGCTGTGGCCGAACGTGTCGTTCACGTTCTTGAAGTTGTCGAGGTCGAGATAGGCGAGCGTGAGCGCCGTGCGGTACCGGTGCGACCCGGCCAGCTCCAGCCGCGCCACGTCGGCGAACCACCGCGCGTTCGAGGCGCCGGTGAGCGCGTCGGTGCGCGCGAGGTCGTGCGCGGCCTGCAGCGCCTCGGTCAGCCGGTTCAGGATCAGGGCGACGGTGATGAACACGCCGAGACGGGCGCCGGCGTTCCACAGCGGCGCGATCCCGTGGCCGGTCCCGGACGCCATGTCGCCGGCGAGGCCGACCTCGGCCGTGAACAGGGCCATCGCGACGCCGATGTTCCGGCCCAGGCGCCAGCTCACGATCCCCACCGGCACCAGGTAGAACAGCGAGAAGCTCAGGTAGGTGCCGGTGACGTAGTCGAGGACGCCGATCCCGATCGGTGAGCAGGACGGAACAGGCCAGGACCAGGCCCGACGGCAGGGCCGCGAGTGTCGCTCGGACGCGCTGCATGCTCTTGGGCTCAAGCATCGGTCCATCGGGGGACCCCCTTGAAGCGGGCGCCCGGGAGCCCGGGGTTGCGTCGAGAGGCTCCCCTGCGGTATGAGAACATCCGACGACCGATCCGGGGAGGTGGAGGGCATGCGACGGTTCGCGATGGTGCTCCTGATGATGTCGGCGATCGCACTGGTGCCGATGCACGCCGTCGACGCCGGCCCCGCCTGCACGATCACCGGGACGAGCGGGGACGACGACCTTCGGGGGACGAGCGGCCACGACGTGATCTGCGGCCTCGGCGGCAACGACTTCATCCGCGGCCTCGGCGGCAACGACGTGCTGTACGGGGGCTCCGGGCCAGACGTCCTGTCCGGCGGCCGGGGAGCCGATCACCTGATCGGCGGCGGCGCGGGCGACGTCATGGACGGCAAGCTCGGTGGCGACCTCCTCGAGGGCAACTACGGCAGCGACTACCTCTTCGGCGGCCGGGGCCCCGACCTGATGCGCGCGGGTCCGGGCAACGACGGATGTCTGAACGGGGTGGACCACCGGGCGAACGACTCCCTGTTCGGCGGCTCCGGCACCGACCGGTTCGACGCCGACCGGGGCGACGTCCTGCGGTCGGTGGAGACCCAGACCTTCAAGTGCCTCGAGGGCGAGTAGCGGTCTACCCGGTTCCTTAGCTCTGCTTCGCGACGGCGGCCAGCGTCTCGTCGACGCGCGCGAGCCCCTTCATCGTGTACTCGATGTCGAACCCGAAGCCGAACCGAAGCCCCTTGCCCAGGCCGAACTGGTCGCCGCCCACCAGCAGCACGCTCTGCTCCTCGCGGATCCGGTCGACGAGCTTCGTGCTCGACACCGGCAGGCGGTACTTCACGTACGCGATGGCGCCGGCGGTCGGCCTCGCGTAGCGGAAGATGTCGTCGTGCGTGTGGATCCACTCCTCCATCCGGGGGAGCTGCGACCGGACGATGCCGCGCGTGCGCTCGAAGATCGCCGCCCGCTTCGAGGGTTCCATCGCTGCGCCGCACAGGATGTCGCTCGCCATGCCGGGCGTGAGCGTCGTGTAGTCGTGCCGCTCCCACAGGTCGTGGATGAACGCCTCGGGGCCGACGGCCCAGCCGATGCGCAATCCCGGCAGTCCGAACGCCTTCGACAGGCCGCTCGTGACGACGACCCGCTCGGCGCGGCCCCAGAAGCTCGGCGAGGGCTCGTCGCCCTCGACCTCGGTGCCGCGGTAGATCTCGTCGGCGACGATCCAGGCGCCGCGCCGCTCGGCCACCCGCACGACCGCGTCCATCTCCTCCTCGGTCATGACGGCGCCGGTCGGGTTGTTCGGGTTGCAGACCATGATGACCTTCGTCGTCTTGCCGACCGAGCGCTCGAGCTCGTCGACGTCGAGGCCCCAGCGCCCGCCGCGCAGCTTCAGGCGGAAGGTGTCGGTGCCGTCGCCGAAGAGCCGCCCGAGGCCCGGCCCCTGGAGGTAGTTGGGCACCTCGAACGCGAGCCGGTCGCCGCGGCCGAGGAGCGTGAACAGCGTCAGGAAGTTCGCCTCGCTGCCGCCGTTGACGACCGTCACGTTCGCGTGCGTGGCGCCGGGGTACCACTGCGCGATGCGCTCGCGCGTGAGCTCGGAGCCCTCCGACAGGGGATAGCCGAGCTTGGTCTGCGCGAACGTCGCCGGGTCGCCGAGGTCGGTGCCCTCCAGCAGCTCCGCGATCGACATCGGGGAGACGCCGCTCTCGGACAGGTCGTAGTCGACCAGATGCCAGTAGAGCGACTGCATCCGCTCCATCTCGAACCGATCGATGCGCGCCATGGGGTCGAACCTCCTCGCGGGGCCGGCGGAGCGCCGACCGTAACACCGGCGCCTGCGGGGTGCGACCGGGCGAGCGCGACTCGGGGTCAGGCCGCCGGGTGGGCGGGCTGAAGCTGGGCGGGCTGAAGCTGGGCGGGCTGCAGCGGTGCGAGCTCGATCCGCACCATCACGCTGCCGGCGGCGGCGCGGTCCACCGACGAGGGCTCCCACGACAGCCCCATCGACTTCGCGAGGGTGGGGAAGCGCCGGTAGTAGGCCCACAGGCCCTCGGCGACGCGCGACGTGTCGTCGCGGATCGCCTCGGCGTGCGCGTGGACCTCACGGCCGCGCAGCCGGACCGTGACCGGGGCGCCGCCCTCGAGGCTGCGCCACCAGGTCTTCGTGTGCGGCTTCGCCGCGTGCAGCCACAGGCCGGTCTCGTCCTCGGCGTAGCGGAGCGGCACGGTGTAGGTACGGCCGGTGCGCCGGCCCCGGCACGTGACGAGCGCGTTCGTGCGGCTCGTGAGCGGGTGCAACGGCGAGCGCAACAGGGCGATCACGAGCGGGATTCAGCAGCCGGTTCGCGATAGCGGTGCGCACTGGTCCTCCGGGGGGAGCGGTCGTCGGGGGAGGTCTCGGCGCCGGCGTCGGCTCGGGGCTTGAGAGGCGGGCGGGGCTTGAGAGCTGGGCTCAGAACGCGGCGGCTCGGCGGAGGTCGCGCGGACGTCCGTCGGGGTCGATGAGGGTCCGGTACAGCGGGGCGGCCCAGACCTCCCACGGGTGGAGCTCGCGGAGGTGGTGCGGGCGCAGGCGCCCGGCGGGCCGCGCGCCGACGCCGCCGCCGCGATGCCAGGCCTCGAGGGCGGCCGCCGACCTCGCGAACGCATCGAAGGCCTCGAGCGGGTCGAGCAGGCCGTCGTCCGAGGGGACCTGGAGGTGCTCGCGCATCAGCTCGAGCCGCAGCCGGCGCGCGAAGCCTCGAGCTCCGTCGCCCAGGCCGGCCGGATCGGCCGGCTCACGGTCGTCGTGGGCCTCGTCGAGCACGGCCAGCGAGATCTCGCTGTCGTGGGTCCACGAACGGCGGTTCATGTTGTCCGAGCCGACCGCCGCGAGCACGTCGTCGACGATGACGACCTTCGCGTGCACGTAGATCGGCGTGCCGGCCTCGTTCTCGAGGTCGTAGACGGCCATGCGTCCGCCGCCGGCCTCGCGCACGCGGTGCATGACCTCGAGCTGGCCGATCCGGTGCCCCGGCCCGCTGAACATGCCGTTGCGGTCGGGCACGCGGGGCACGACCGAGATCACGTGCAGGTCGGGGTTGCGGCGCAGCGCCTCCTCGTAGAGCTCCGCGACCTCGGCCGACCACAGGTACTGGTCCTCGACGTACACGAGCCGGCGCGCGCGAGCGAACGCCTTGTGATATTCGCGGGCGACGCTGCGCTCGCCACGGCGCGCGAAGGGGTGCTCCGGCGTCTTGTACGGATACGTGCGCAGGACCTGCACGGACGCGCTTCCGGCCGGGGGCGGATCGGGGTCCAGCGCGCCGATCGGCTCGGTGCGCACCGGCTGTCTGCCGAAGGCGGCGCGCATCCGGTTGAACGGTGTGCGGCGATCGAGCGGCGTGCGGTCGTTCCAGCGTTCCCAGAAGGTCATGGCGATGTCGCCGATGGCCGGGCCGCGCACCTCGGTCTGCACGTCGTGCCAGGCGGGCGTCGGCCCGTAGGCCGCGTCCATCTCCTCCGGCTGGGGGTCGCCGAGGTGACGCTCGTCGTCGCCGCGGCCGTGACACAGGTCGATGCCGCCGACGAACGCGACGTCCTGCTCGGGCCGGCCGGGGTGGCGCAGGATCACCATCTTCTGGTGGTGCGAGCCGGCGCGCCGCACGCGCTCGTCGAGCATCACGCGCCCTCCCACCTCGTTCACGCGGTCGGCGAGCTTCACGTGCTCCTCGGCCTGGTAGCCGATCGCCTTGCTGTGCGAGCGCCACAGGAGCCCGCGGACCTCGATGCCGCTGGAGGCGAGCTCCACCAGGAGGTCGCCGAGCCGCGTGCCGTCCGGTGTCAGGACCTGGTCCTCGTCTCCGCGCCAATCCGTGAACCACATCCGGTCGCCGCTGCGGAGCTCACGCAGGCAGCCGACCAGCCGTTCGAAGTACACGCGTCCGTGCACGAGGGGCGTGACGGCGTTGCCGTCGGTCCACGCCGTGCCGTCGGGGACGCGCCGGTCGATCGCGGTGTCGGGGTTCCCGCGCTCGTCGGGCAGCAGGAACCAGTCGCGCTCGCCGTCCATCGGCGCAGCCTACCCGGAGGGCGCGGTCGCCGGGCCGGACGGTACCGGCCCGGCGACGAGCGTCCTCCGCGCTTCAGCGTGCGTCGGTGGACGGGGCCATCGGCACCGTCTCCTCACGCAGGTCGACCTCGGCGCCGGCGGCGCGGGCCCGCTCCTGCTCCAGCCGTTGCTGCGCGGCCTGCCTCCCCGCCTCGGGGTCGGCGTTGCGCCGGATGTCCGAGCCGGTGCGCTCCAGGTTCGCCGTCGTGCGCTCCCAGTAGCGCTGCATCGTGCGGATGCCGCCACCGCCGACCGCGACGATCGTCGAGCCGACGACCGCGACAGGATCGCGTAGAACAGGCCGTTCACGATCTCGGGCGCGATCTTCAATTGGTTCAATGCGGCGAACACGCCGAGCACGAGGATCGCCATGCCGGCGACGCGAGCGATCCAGACGCCGCCCTGCACCGAGCCGAGTGTCGCCGAGAGGATCTCGGTGACGACCTTCGCGATGGCGGCCGCGATCACGAGGATGATGACGGCGACGAGCACGTTCGGCAGGTAGGCGATCATGCCGGCGATCAGGTCGCTCACCGGGTTGTTGCCGAAGATGCCGAACGCGAGCTGCAGGGCGATCAGGAACACCGCCCAGAACACGATCACGGCGATGATGTCCGATGCGTCGAACCTCGAGCGTTCCAACGCGGTCTTCAACGAGCCACGTTCCACCCATCTGTCGAACCCGACCCGTTCCAACAGGCCGTCGACGATGCGCGACAGCGCCTTCGCCAGGAAGTACCCGATGACCAGGATCACCAGGAACCCCAGGAGCTTCGGCACGAACGTGGCGATGCGCGCCCACGCGTCGTTCAACCCCTGTTCCCACTCGATCGCGAGCATGCCCGCCCCCTCTCCATCTGGCCGGCGTCCGCCGGCGCTCCCGACAACGCGCGGCACATACCCGCGATCTCCGCGGACGGAACCGGCGGCGGCGAAACTTCTCCATCCGTCGGCCGGACGGGTACCCTGCGGCGCGTGGGACGGACGGTGCGGATCCTCCTCGAGGACGACGTGCGGGCGGCGCTGGACATGACCTCCTGCATCGATGCGTGCCGCGACGCGTTCGTCGCGTACTCGTCGGGACGCGCCGAGCTGCCGGGCGTGATCCACCTCGAGGTCCCGGAGACCCGCGGCGAGATCCACGTGAAGGCCGGCCATCTCCACGGCGCGCCGTACTACGCGGTGAAGGCGGCGAGCGGGTTCTACGCGCAGGACCCGGCCGCGATCGACGGCCTCGTCCTCGTGTTCGACGCCCGGGACGGATCGCCGGCCGCCATCCTGCTCGACGGCGGGTTCATCACGGACCAGCGCACCGGCGCGGCGGGCGGCGTGGCGGCCGCCGAGCTCGCTCCGGTCTCCGTCGCCGAGGTGGCCGTCATCGGCACCGGCATCCAGGCGCGCCGGCAGGTGGAGGCGCTGCGGATCGTCCGCCCCGGGTTCGGGCACGTGCGCGTGTGGGGCCGCGACGCCGCGAAGGCGGCCGCGTGCGCCGCCGATCTCGTCCGCGCCGGGCTGCGAGGCCGTCGCCGTCCCGACCGTCCGCGAGGCCGTCGCCGGCGCGCAGGTGGTCATCACCTGCACCGCGTCGCGCGAGCCGCTGGTGGAACTCGGATGGCTGGCCGCCGGCGCGCACGTGACGTCGGTCGGCTCCGACGGCGACGGCAAGCAGGAGCTCGACCCCGAGATCCTCCGCGCCGCCGACGTCATCGCGGTGGACTCGCGCCGGCAGTCGGCGTCGCTGGGCGAGCTGCAGCACGCGCCGGACCAGGCCGAGCGCGCCGTCGAGCTCGGCGCGCTGATCGCCGGCGAGGCGGCCGGCCGCACGTCGAAGGACCAGCTCACCGTGTGCGACCTCACCGGCGTCGGCGTCCAGGACGTGGCGGCCGCGAACGTCGTGATGGCGCGCGCCGGCGACGCCGGTCGGACGATCGACCTCTAGCCGGCGGCGAACCGCTCGACGAGCTCGTCGTGCAGCAGGCCGTTCGTCGTCAGCACGCTGCCGCCGTCGACCGTGGGGCCGCCCTCCATCGTGGTCACGCGCCCGCCGGCCTCCTCGGTGATGAGCTGCGGCGCCGCGTAGTCCCACACGTTGAGCTCCGGCTCCACCATCATCTCGGCGGCGCCGCGCGCCACCAGCACGTGGCCCCAGAAGTCGCCGAAGCCCCGCGCGCGCGAGCTCTCCTCGATCACCGACAGCAGGGCTTCGTTCCGAGGCGGCCGGAGGAAGTCCTTGATGCCCGCGTACAGGACATGCGCGTCGGCGATCCGGGCGACCGGCGACACGTGGATCGGCTCACCGTTGCACGAGGCGCCCTCGCCGCGCACGGCCGCGTACCGCTCGCCGAGCGCCGGCGCCGACACGACCGACACCTTGAGGTCGCCCTCGACCTGGAGCGCGATCAGCGTCCCCCAGATCTGGATGCCGAGCGCGAAGTTCTTCGTGGCGTCGATCGGATCGAGGATCCACGTGCGGCCGCCCAGGTCGGCGCCGCCCTGCTCCTCGCCCAGCACGGCGTCGCCGGGGAAGGCGTCGGCGATCCGCTCGCGCACCATCGCCTCGATCGCGAGGTCGGCCTCGGTGACCGGCGACAGGTCGGGCTTCGTCATCACCTCGAAGCCGTTGCGGAAGAAGTCGAGGCCGATCTCCGCGGCCCGGTCGGCCGTCTCGTGAGCGAAGGCGAGCTCCCGTTCGAACATCGCTGGGCACCCTACCCGACCGCAGCGTCGCAGGTCGGCGGGGTCGCTCGCACCGATCTCGGCTACCCTTTCGACATCCATGCAGACGACCGTCGAACGTCCCGAGAAACACACCGTGAAGCTCACCGTCGAGGTCGCTCCGGAGGATTTCGCCAAGGATCTCGACCGCGCGTACCGGTCCGTCGCGAACCAGGTGAAGATCCCGGGGTTCCGCAAGGGCAAGGTGCCGCGGCGGATCATCGACACGCAGATCGGCCATGACGTGGTGATGGAGGAGTTCCTGTCCTCCGCCGTGCCGGTGTACTTCCGCGAGGCCGTCCGCGAGGAGGACCTCGCGCCCATCACCGAGCCCGACATCGATCTCGAGCAGGCGGAGGACGGCAAGCCGCTGATCTTCACCGCCACCGTCGAGGTCCGCCCCCGCCTCGAGCTCGACGGCTACAAGGGCGTCACGATCGAGCGGCCCGACACGTCCGTGTCCGAGCAGGAGATCGACGACTGGGTCGAGCGGCTGCGGGAGCGGTTCGCCGAGCTGGAGCCGGCCGAGCGCGCCGCCAGGGCCGACGACTTCGCCGTCATCGACATCCGCGCCACGCTCGGCGGCGAGGAGGTCGAGCAGCTCACCCGCACGGACTACCTGCACCGCATCGGGTCGGGCGAGTTCGGCCCCGTGCTGGACGGCGAGCTGCCCGGCACGAAGCCCGGCGACATCATCGAGTTCGACCAGACGTTCGACGCCGCGCCCACCCAGCTCGAGGTACCCGACGCCGGCGCCGTGCACTTCCGCGTGCTGGTGAAGGAGGTGAAGGCCAAGCGGCTGCCGCCGCTCGACGACGACCTCGCGAAGACGGCCAGCGAGTTCGACACGCTCGACGAGCTCCGCACCGACCTGCGCGAGAAGATCCACGAGCTCAAGGAGCGCGAGTCCGTCGGCATCCTGCGCGACCGCGTGCTGGACGCGCTCGTCACGCGCACCCCGGTCGATCTCCCGCGAGTCGCTGATCGACCACGAGACCGAGCACCGCGTCGCCGAGGCCACCGCCCGCGCCGAGCGGAGCGGGCTCACCCTGGAGCAGGTCCTGGAGAGCCAGGGCTGGGACGAGGACCGGTTCCGCTCGGACGCCCGCGATCACGCGGTGCGCGCCATCACCAGCGACCTGGTCCTGGAGGCCGTCGCCAGGGCCGAGGACCTCGAGGTCACGGCCGACGAGATCGGGGCCGAGATCAACGCGCTGGCCCAGGCGTACCAGCGCGACGCGAAGGAACTCGCCAAACAACTCGACCGAAGCGGCCAGATCGTAACGCTGGCCAGCGATATCATCAGGACCAAGGCGCTCGATCTCCTCGTCGAGCACGCCGACATCCAGACCGAGGCTCCCACGACCGATGGAGAAGGGGAGCAGGCGGCGGAGGCGGAGTCCCCACCCGAGCCCGAACGACCGGAGGAGAGCGCATGACCGATCTGCAGAACTACCTGGTTCCCGTCGTGGTGGAGCAGACGAGCCGCGGCGAGCGCTCGTTCGACATCTACTCGCGGCTGCTGAAGGAGCGCATCGTCTTCCTCGGCACGCCGATCGACGACAACGTCGGCAACCTCATCATGGCGCAGCTGCTGCACCTGGAGTCCGAGGATCCCGACAAGGACATCAACCTGTACATCAACTCGCCGGGCGGGGACATCACGGCCCTGTTCGCCATGTACGACACCATGCAGTACATCAAGCCCGACGTGTCGACGATCGTGATGGGCCAGGCGGCGTCGGCGGCGGCGGTGCTGCTGCTGTCGGGTGCGCCCGGCAAGCGGTTCGCGCTCCCGCACTCGCGCGTGCTGCTGCACCAGCCGCACGGCGGCGCGCAGGGTCAGGCCGTCGACATCGAGATCCAGGCCAAGGAGATCACGCGCTACCGGCAGCTGCTGGAGCGGCTCATCTCCGAGCACACAGGGCAGCCGCTCGAGAAGGTCGCGAAGGACACCGACCGTGACTACATCCTCACGGCCGAGGAGGCCAAGGCGTACGGGGTGATCGACGAGATCATCACGAGCCGCGGGATCACGCCGGAACTTGCAGCCGCCGCCGCCGGAGGGGCGTAGAATCTCATCCAGCTAGCGAGGGGCCGGGCTCGATCGAGTTCCGGCCTCGACCGTTGAGAGAGGAAGGCCACGGGGGCATGGCGAAGTTCGGTGACTCGGACCTCCTGAAGTGCTCGTTCTGCGGCAAGTCGCAGAAGCAGGTGAAGAAGCTCATCGCCGGACCCGGCGTGTACATCTGCGACGAGTGCATCGACCTGTGCAACGAGATCATCGAGGAGGAGCTCTCCGAGACCTCCGAGCTGAAGCTCGACGAGCTCCCGAAGCCGCACGAGATCTACGCGTTCCTCGACGAGTACGTGGTGGGCCAGGACACGTCGAAGAAGGTCCTGTCCGTCGCCGTCTACAACCACTACAAGCGGATCCAGGTGGGCGCGAAGGACTCCGACGTCGAGCTGCAGAAGTCCAACATCATGGTGCTCGGCCCCACGGGCTGCGGCAAGACGCTGCTCGCGCAGACGCTCGCGAAGATGCTGAACGTGCCGTTCGCGATCGCCGACGCCACGGCGCTGACGGAGGCCGGCTACGTCGGCGAGGACGTCGAGAACATCCTGCTGAAGCTGATCCAGGCCGCCGACTACGACGTGAAGAAGGCCGAGACCGGCATCATCTACATCGACGAGGTCGACAAGATCGCCCGCAAGTCCGAGAACCCCTCCATCACCCGCGACGTGAGCGGCGAGGGTGTGCAGCAGGCGCTGCTGAAGATCCTCGAGGGCACCACGGCCAGCGTGCCGCCGCAGGGCGGCCGCAAGCACCCCCACCAGGAGTTCATCCAGATCGACACCACGAACATCCTGTTCATCTGCGGCGGGGCCTTCGCCGGCCTCGACAAGATCATCGAGAGCCGCACCGGCAACAAGGGCATCGGGTTCGGCGCCGACATCCGCCGCGCCGACCAGAAGAACCTCGGCGAGATCCTCGGCAAGGTCCTGCCCGAGGACCTGCTGAAGTACGGGCTGATCCCCGAGTTCGTCGGCCGCCTGCCGGTCATCACCAGCGTGCACAACCTCGACGAGGCGGCGCTGATCGACATCCTCACCAAGCCGAAGAACGCGCTCGTGAAGCAGTACTGCAAGTTCTTCGAGTTCGACGGCGTGGAGCTCGAGTTCACCGACGAGGCGCTCAGCGCCATCGCCGACAGCGCGATCCTGCGCGGCACGGGCGCGCGTGGCCTGCGCGCCATCATGGAGGAGGTCCTCCTCGGCGTGATGTACGACCTGCCCAGCGCCGAGGGCATCGCGAAGTGCGTGGTCGACCGCGAGACCGTCCTCACCGGCGTGAACCCCACCCTCGTGCCGCACACGGCGCCCAAACGAGCCAAGCGCGAGGAACGCTCCGCGTAGCTGCCCGGTTCGGCTCAGGGGTTTGGTCGGCGGTCCCTCCGGAAACGATGTCGCGCATGCAACCTCATGAGCGCTCCCTGCTGCGCCTGCTCGAACGCCTCGATACGGCCGGCCTGTCCGGGTTGATGCCGACCCTGCTCGACCAGCTGTCCGACGTGGTGGGGGCGGTCGGCGTCCGGCTGCTGATCGCCGACGTCGAGGCACGCCGCTTCGAGATGCGCGAGGGCCTGGCGGCCGGCGAGGTCCCGCAGCTCGCAGGAGATCGAGATCGAGG
The DNA here is from genome assembly GCA_963828885.1 of uncultured Actinomycetes bacterium. GTDB lineage: Bacteria > Actinomycetota > UBA4738 > UBA4738 > HRBIN12 > JALYMB01. Next base: position 131,496 of record CAWHGC010000012.1, on the reverse strand, counting down.
GGTCCGTGCACGGGCGGGCGTACACCGACGGCGTGCTCGAGCGGACCGCGATCGGAGGCAGCCCGGTCGTCATCACGCCGGTCACGGCCCGGCACGAGCGGCAGGGCGTGCTGGAGGTGACCCTCGCCGAGCACCCGACCGACGAGCATGCCGACGTCGTGGAGACGACGGGCGTGCTGCTCGGCTATCTGGTGACGGCCGGCGACCTGTGGACCGACGAGTTCCACTTCGCGCGCCGCCGCCGGGACATGACGCTCGCGGCGGAGATCCAGTGGAGCCTGCTGCCCCTCGCCGCCTTCGAGTCCCGTGACGTCTCCGTCGCCGGCGCGCTCGAGCCCGCGTACGAGGTCGGCGGCGACGCCTTCGACTACGCGTGCGGGTACGACGAACTGACCCTGGGCATCTTCGACTCGATGGGGCACGGACTGCGGGCGTCGAGGCTCTCGGCGCTGTGCGTGTCCACGTTCCGCAACGCGCGCCGGGCGGGCCGCCCGCTGGAGGAGCAGGCCGCCCGGATCCACGAGACCCTGCGCCCCGGCTTCGAGACCGAGGGATACACGACGGGCGCGATCCTGCGGGTGGACCTGCGCTCGCCGGGCGAGTCCGTCGTCGTGAACGCGGGCCACGAGCACCCGTTCATCCAGCGCGCCGGCGCCGGCGCCGTGCAGCTCCCGCTCGAGGCCGAGGTGCCGTTCGGCATGCCGTTCGACACCCAGCGGCGCGTGCAGCGGCTGCCGTTGCAGGCCGGAGACCGGCTCACCCTGTTCAGCGACGGCATCATCGAGGCGCAGCCCGACGGCGGGGCGGTGTACGGGCTCGAGGCCCTCGCGCAGCTGCTCGACGGCGCCCGGAACCTGCCGCCGCGCGAGGTCGCCCGCCTCATCACGCGATCGGTGCACGACCATCGGGCCGCCGACCTCCAGGACGACGCCACCGTCGTGATCCTCGACCTGCCCGAAGTGGCCGTCCCGTAGACTCGGCCCCATGCAGGAGATGGCGCAGGCGGGCGCCGAGATGCCGCCGCAGTACGACCCCACCGAGGTCGAACCGCGCTGGACGCGGACGTGGATCGAGCGCGGCTACTTCCACGCGCACGTGCCGAGCGACAAGCCCCCGTACTGCATCGTGATCCCGCCGCCCAACGTGACGGGCCGCCTGCACGTGGGGCACGCGCTCGGCCGCACGATCGAGGACACGCTGATCCGGCGCGCGCGCATGCAGGGCTACGAGGCCTGCTGGATCCCCGGGATGGACCACGCCGGCATCGCCACGCAGGTGGTGGTGGAGCGGTTCCTGCGCGACCAGGGCATCGACCGCCGCGAGCTCGGCCGCGAGGCCTTCGTCGAGCGGGTCTGGACGTGGAAGGAGCAGTACGGCGGCGAGATCGTCGAACAGATCAAGCGGATGGGCGCGTCCTGCGACTGGGAGCGCGAGCGCTTCACGATGGACGAGGGCCTCTCGAGGGCCGTGCGCGTCGCCTTCGTGCGCATGTACGAGGCCGGCCTGATCTACCGGGGCGAGCGCCTCGTGAACTGGTGCCCGACCGACCGCACCGGCCTGTCCGACTCCGAGGTCGAGCACGAGGACGTGGCCGGCGAGCTCGTCACGTTCCGCTACCCGCTCACCGACGGCAGCGGTGGCATCGAGGTCGCCACCACGCGTGTCGAGACGATGCTCGGCGACACCGGCATCGCCGTGCATCCCGGCGACGAGCGCTACGCGGCACTGGTCGGCCGGACCGTCACGCACCCGTTCGACGGACGAGAGATCCCGATCGTCGCCGACCACCACGTGGACCGCGAGTTCGGCACCGGAGCGGTGAAGGTCACCCCCGCGCACGACCAGAACGACTTCGACATCGCGCAGCGGACCGGCCTGCCGCTCATGAACATCCTGAACGCCGACGCCACCCTGAACGACGCGGTGCCGCCCGAGTTCCGGGGCCTCGACCGGTACGCGGCGCGCGCCGCCGTGCGCGACGCCCTCGAGGCGAAGGGCCTGCTGGTCGAGGAGGAGCGGCCGTACGTGCACGCGGTCGGCCACTGCTACCGCTGCCACAGCGAGATCGAGCCGTGGATCGCCGGCCTGCAGTGGTTCGTGCAGGTGAGCGGGCTGGTCGGTCCGGCGAAGGAGGCCGTGCTGGACGGGCGCGTCCGGTTCTCGCCCGAGCGCTGGCAGCGTCCCTTCGTGAACTGGCTCGACAACCTGCGCGACTGGAACATCTCGCGCCAGCTCTGGTGGGGGCACCGGATCCCCGCGTGGTACTGCCCGGACGGCCACGTGACGGTGGCGGCCGAGGATCCGGCCGCGTGCGCGGAGTGCGGGAGGACCGAGCTCACGCAGGACGAGGACGTCCTCGACACGTGGTTCAGCTCGCAGCTGTGGCCGTACTCCACGCTGGGGTGGCCCGACGAGACGCCGGAGCTCGCATCGTTCTATCCGAACGAGGCCCTCGTGACGGGCTACGAGATCCTCTACCTGTGGGTGGCCCGGATGATCATGTCGGGCCTGTTCCTCGTCGGCGACGTGCCGTTCCGCAACGCGGTGATCCACGGCCTCGTGCGCGACGGGCAGGGGCGCAAGATGTCGAAGTCGCTCGGCAACGTGATCGATCCGATCGAGATGATCGACCGGTACGGCGCCGACGCGCTGCGGTTCTCGCTCGCCCGCTCCGCCACCGGCGGCCAGCAGGACATCCCGCTGTCCGAGGACGCGATCGAGGCCGGCCGGAACTTCGCGAACAAGATCTGGAACGCCTCGCGCCTGGTGCTGCGGGGCTTCGATGGCGGGGAGCCGGAGCTGCCGCCGGCCGAGCGCCGCACCGTCGCCGAGCGCTGGCTGCTCTCGCGGCACCAGGCCTGCCTGGCCGAGGTCGACGCGGCCCTCGACGAGTACCGGTTCGCCGACGCCGCGCAGGCGCTGCAGCGGTTCACGTGGTCGGAGCTCTGTGACTGGGGCCTCGAGCTGGAGAAGGGACGGCTGGACGGGACCGAGCAGGAGCGTGCCGACGCCGCCGCCCTGCTGGCGTGGGTCCTCGAGCGGACGCTCCGCCTGCTGCACCCGACGATGCCGTTCGTGACCGAGGAGATCTGGCAGCGGTTCGGCATCGGCGAGTCCATCACGATCGCCGCCTGGCCCGAGCCGCACCCCGAGCACCGCGACGAGGGCGCGGAGTCCTCGCTCGGCCTCGTGCAGGAGGTCGTGACGGCGCTGCGGCAGTTCCGCGCACAGCACCACATCCCGTCCTCGCAGGCGCTCGCCGTCACCGTCGGCGTGCCCGACGCCGACCAGGCCGTCCTGGGGGAGCTCGGCGAACGGATCGGCCGGATGACCGGCACGTCGGACATGACGATCGTGCCGGGCGACTCGCCGAAGGCCGACGGCACGCTGCGCGCGGTCGTGTCCGGCGGGTTCGTGGAGATCCCGCTCGCGGGGGCGATCGACCTCGAGGCCGAGCGCGCGCGGCTGTCGAAGCGGCTGGGCGAGCTGGACCGCGACATCGAGCGCTCCGGCACGAAGCTGGCGAACGAGGGGTTCCGCGCGAAGGCCGCGCCCGAGATCGTCGCCGGCGAGCAGGACAAGCTCACACGGCTCACCGCCGAGCGCGACCAGCTCGTCGCGCAGCTCGGGGAGCTCGGGTAGTGCGGTTCGCGGAGGCGCTGGCGGAGCTCGAGGGTCGCAAGGAATCCCGGATGGTGCCGGACCTCGCGCGCATCCTGAAGCTCGCCACGCTCCTGGACGACCCGCAGCTCTCGTACCCGACGATCCACGTCACCGGCACGAACGGCAAGACCACGACGGCGCGTGCGATCACCGAGCTCGCGTGCGCGCACGGCATCACCGCCGGGCTGTACACGTCGCCGCACCTCGAGTCCGTCACCGAACGGTTCTCGGTGTGCGGCGTCGACATGACCCTCGAGGAGTTCGCCGCCGAGTACGAGCACCTGCTCCCGTTCCTGCTGCTCGTGGACTCGCAGAGCGAGGAGCAGGTGACGTACTTCGAGGCGCTGACGGCGCTCGCGTACCTGTGGTTCGCCGACCGGCCGGTCGGGCTGGGCGTCTACGAGGTGGGCATGGGCGGGACGTGGGACGCGACGAACCTCGTCGCCGGCGACGTCGGCGTGATCTGCCCGATCGCGCTCGACCATCCCGAGCTCGGCTCCACGATCGCCGAGGTGGCGACCGAGAAGGCCGGCATCATCAAGGAGGGCAAGATCGCGATCGTCCGCGAGCAGCTCGCCTCGGCGAGCGCCGTCATCGCGGAGCGCGCGGCGGCGGTCGGCGCCGAGCTGAAGCACGAGTTCGAGGACTTCGAGGTCGACCGGCGGCTGCTTGCCGTCGGCGGTCAGTCCCTGGCCGTGCGCGGCCTGTACACCAGCTACGACGACCTGTTCGTGCCGATGTTCGGCGAACACGCGGCGCGCAACGTCGCGGCGGCCATCGCGGCCCTCGAGGCCCTGCTCGGCCAGGCGTTGAGCATCGGCGCCGTGCGCGAGGGCCTCGCCGGCCTCACCTCGCCCGGCAGGCTCGAGGTCATCCGCCGCCAGCCGCTCGTCATCCTCGACGGGGCGCACAACCCCGCCGGCGCCGAGGCGCTGGCCGTCGCCATGCGCGAGTTCTTCACGTGGGACCGGCTGCACCTGGTGCTGGCGGTCAGCGCCAACAAGGACCTCGACGGGATGATCCGGCCGCTGGCGCCGCTCGCCGACGTCGCGTACGCCGCTCGCAACGGCAGCGACCGCAGCGGCGAGGCCGAGGTGATCGCGGAGCGGTTCGGCGCCGAGGGCAAGCCCGTCGAGCTGTTCGACAGCGTGACGGAGGCGCTCGCCGCCGCGACGGCGGCCGCCGACCCCGGCGACTGCGTGCTGGTGACGGGCTCTCTGTACACTGTCGCGGACGCCCGCCGGGCGCTCGTCTGAGCCGGTAGGAGAACCTGCGCATGGCCACGGAATCGACGCTGCTCATCGTGAAGCCCGACGGTGTTCGCCGCGGCCTCGTCGGCGAGGTGCTGCGCCGCGTGGAAGCGAAGGGCCTCACGATCGACGAGATGCGCATGTTCACGATCGACCGCGCCACCGCCGAGGAGCACTACGGCGAGCACCGCGACAAGCCGTTCTTCGGCGAACTGGTCGACTTCATCACCGGCGGCCCGGTCGTGGTGGCCCGGATCAGCGGCGAGCAGGCCGTCGCGGTCTGGCGGACCCTGATGGGTCCGACGAACCCGGTCGAGGCGCCGCCGGGCTCGATCCGAGGGGATCTCGCCACCCTGATCGGCGAGAACATCGTGCACGGCAGCGACTCGCCCGAGTCCGCGGCCCGGGAGCTCAAGCTGTTCTTCGGTTGATGGGCGAGCGAACCGAGCTCCGTCGCCGTGTCGGCGAGTTCGTGGAGTCCCGGCGGCCGGGCTGGCTGGACGCGCCGGGGGCGGTGCTCGGCCTCACCGACCGCGAGCGGTTCCTCGGTGCGGTGCCGGTGGGACTGCGCGACGCGTTCACGGGCGAGCAGGTGAAGAAGGGCTCGCGGTTCGAGATCGGCTCCATCAGCAAGTCCTTCGCGGCCATCGTCGCCATGCAGCTCGTCGAGGCCGGTCTCCTCGACCTGCACGTGTCCGTGACGGACTACGTGCCCTGGTTCGAGGTCCGCTCGTCGTTCGGGCCCATCTCGGTGCACCACCTGCTCACGCACTCGGCAGGCCTCATCATGGGCATGGACTTCGCCGACGACGCCGTGCCGCCGGTGTGGTCGCTCCGCGGCACATCGGTGGGATCCGCTCCGGGCGAGCGGTTCCGGTACTCGAACGACGGCTACAAACTGCTGGGGCTGATCCTGGAGACGATCGGAGGGAAGCCCTGGCCCGACATGCTGCGCGAGCGTGTCCTGGCGCCCCTTGGCATGGACCGCACGGACCCCGAGATCACCTACGACACGGCGGCCGACATCGCGACGCCCCATCAGCGCGAGGCGAACGACCGCCCGTCGCACCGCGGGCGCCTGCTCGTGCGCGCGCCCATCTCGATCAGCCGCACGGCCGACGGCAGCATCATCTCGACGGCGAAGGACATGGCGGCGTACGCGCGGATGCTGCTGAACCGCGGCGCCCATCCCGGCGGCCGGCTGCTGTCGGAGGAGAGCTTCGCCCTGATGACGACGCCCCACATGACCGACACGGGCGACCACGGCGTCGCCTACGGGTACGCACTCGATGTGTTCGAGGTGGACGGGCGCGCTCACATCGGACACGCGGGCGGCATGGTCGGCCACTACGCGCTGCTCTGGTGCGACATGGACACGGGCGTCGCCGCCGCCATGATGGTGAACGGACACGGCGAGCGCGAGCCCAGCGTGCGGTTCGCGCTGGACGCGGCGCGCGCGCACGTGGCGGGGGAGCGGCTGCCGGCGGTCCCGCCGGCGCCCGATCCACTGGCGACACCGCTGGCCGCGGAGCTCGCCGGCGAGTACGCGGCCGCCGACGGATCCTCGTTCCTGCTGAAGGACGACGACGGCCGGCTCGTCGCCCTGTTCGGCGACGGCTCGGGCGACGGCGAGGTGACGCTCGAGCCGCTCGGCGAGCTCTGGGAGTCCCACGACGGCGAGCCCGGGTTCGCGGTGCCGCTGCGCGCACATGGATCGCTTCGCGCTGGGGATCGAGCGCGGCCGCGACGGCACGGTCGTCGCGCTCACGCACGGTCCCTCGCGGTACCTCGCCGCCGGCGCCCGCGCAACGCCCGAGGCCAGACCCCCGGTCGGAGCGGATCAGATCGTCGGCACCTACCGCAACTGGAACCCGTGGTCGCCCGGGTTCCGCGTGTTCGTCCGCGCCGGGCGGCTGTGGCTCGCGACGCCCAGCGACGAGGCACCGCTCACCCGGCTCGACGAGAGCGAGTGGCGGGTCGGCGAGGAGCACAGCCCCGATCGCGTCCGGTTCGACACCGTGGTGGGCGACCGGGTGCAGTTCGCCGAGTACAACGCCGTGAGCTACGCGCGCAGCTTCATGGACTGACGGCGCTAGATCTTGCGGAACGCCACGCAGGCGTTGTGACCGCCGAACCCGAACGAGTTCGACAGCGCGAACGTGACGTCCAGGTCGCGCGCCACGTTCGGTGTCACGTCGAGGTCGCACTCGGGATCGGGCGTGGCGTAGTGGATCGTCGGCGGGATCTTCCCGTCCGCGATGGCCATGGCGCAGACGGCCGCCTCGGTCGCTCCGGCCGCGCCGAGCATGTGGCCCGTCATCGACTTCGTCGACGACACCGCCACGTCCCTCGCGTGGTCGCCCAGCACGCCCTTGATGGCGGCGCTCTCGGCCGCGTCGTTCAGCGGCGTCGAGGTCCCGTGCGCGTTGATGTACGTCACGTCAGCCCGGCTCGGCGCCGGCGTCATCGAGCGCCCATCGCATGGCGAGCGCGGCGCCGGAGCCCTTCGGGTCGGGCGCCGTGATGTGGAAGGCGTCGTCGCTGGCGCCGGCACCGGCGAGCTCGCAGTAGATGCGAGCGCCACGGGCGAGCGCGCGCTCCTCGCTCTCCACGATCAGCGCGACGGCGCCCTCCGACAGCACGAAGCCGTCGCGATCCGCGTCGAACGGCCGGGAGGCCGTCTCCGGATCGGGGTTCTTCGTCAGCGCCGTCATCTGCGAGAACGCCGCGACCGTCAGCGGCAGCGTCGCCGACTCCGATCCGCCGGCCACGACCAGGTCCAGGGTGCCGGAGCGGATCAGGCGCAGCGCCTCGAACAGGGCGTGGTTGCTGGACGAGCAGGCCGAGATCGTGGCGAAGTTGGCGCCGGTGAGCCCGTACCGCATCGCGATGTGCCCGGCCGGCGCGTTCGCCATCAGCATCGGCACCATGAACGGCGAGACCCGTCCGGGACCCTTCTCCAGCAGCACGGAGTGCTGCGTGAGCAGCGTCTCGATACCGCCGATGCCGGTCGCGAAGATCACGCCGCCGCGCTCCGCCACGACCTCGGGCGAGCCGGCGTCCTGCCAGGCGAGCTGCGCCGAGGCCAGGCCGAACTGCGTGAACCGGTCGGTGCGGCGCGCCTCCTTCGTGTCCATGAACTCCGACGGCTCGAACCCCTCCACCTCGCCGGCGAGCGTGACCGGCAGGTCGTCGATCGGGAAGCGGGTGATCGTGCGGATGCCGTTGCGGCCGCCGACCATGCCGGCCCAGAACGCATCCACGCCGATCCCGACGGGCGTGACGGGTCCGATGCCGGTGACGACGGCCCTGCGCTGCTCGCTCATGTCGGGCTCAACTCCTCCGCTCATCCTGCGGCGCCCACCTCGCGGGAGGCGCCGCTCGGGAAGGGGGTGCGGCCGGCGTCAGGCGGCGCCGACCTTCGAGGCGACGAGGTCGATCGCTCCGCCCACGGTCTTCACCGACTCCATCTCCTCCTCGGGGATCTCGATGCTCCACTCCTCCTCGAGTGCGAGCACCGCCTCCACGAGGTCGAGCGAGTCCGCGTTGAGGTCCTCGGCGAACCGGGCGTCCGGCACGACCTGCGCCTCGTCCACCGCCAGCTGCTCCGCGAGGACCTTCTTGACCCGGGCCTCGATCTCCGACCTGTCCATGCCGTCTCCCTTCACGTCTTTCCGGCTCTCGTCTCCGGTTGTCTTCCCCTGCTCCTCGGCTCGACACCCTACGGGCGAGCCGCCGCTGCGACCAGCGCTATGCGGTCAGACCCCCGTCGACGGGGATCACCGCGCCGTTCACGTACGACGCCTCGTCCGACATCAGGAACCGGACGACGCCCGCGACCTCCTGCAGCGTGGCCGTGCGCCCGAGCGGCGTCTGGTCGACGTAGTAGGCGCGAGCGGCGTCGGTGAGATGGCTCGTCATCTCGGTGTCGACCAGACCCGGGCACACCGCGTTCACGGTGATGCCCTTGGCGCCGACCTCGCGGGCCAGCGACTTGGTGAGACCGACCAACGCCGTCTTGGTTGCGGCGTAGACCGTCTGGCCGGCGTTGCCGCGCAGCGCCACCGCCGAGCTCATGTTGACCATCCGGCCCCAGCGTTCCTTCAGCATGCTGCGCATGGCCGCCTTCGAGCACAGGAAGGCCCCGCGCACGTTCGTGTCCATCACGCGGTCGAACGTCTCCATCTTGTACTTCAGCAGCAGGCCGTCCTGGCTCAGGCCGGCGTTGTTGATCAGGCCGGTGACGGGGCCGAGCTCGTCGGTGACGCGGCGGAAGGCCTCCTGCACGACGGCCTCGTCGGTGGTGTCGAGGAACACGGCGAGGCCCGGCGTGCCGGCGGCCTCGAGGGCGGTGACGGCCTCCTTCGCTGCGGCCTCGTTCGAGCGGTAGCCGATCGCGACGCGCCATCCCGCCTCGGCGAGGGCGACGCTGCACGCGAGCCCGATGCCTCGCGACGCACCGGTGACGACGGCGACACGTGACGTCGGTCATGCGCTCGGCTCCGACATCGTCCAGCGAACGAGCGACGCCCCCCACGTGAGACCGGCGCCGAACGACGTGAACAGCACGAGGTCGCCCTCGCGGATGCGTCCGGCGCGCCACGCTCGGTCCAGCGCGATCGGGATCGACGCGGCCGAGGTGTTGCCGACCTCGGCGACGTCGATGACGGCGCGGTCGGCCGGGACGTGCAGGCGTTCGGCGACGGCCGCCATGATGCGCGCGTTCGCCTGGTGGGGGATCAGCAGGTCGACGTCCTCGGGCGTGAACCCGGACTTCTCCAGCAGCTCGCGGCAGGCGGCCGCCATCTCCGTGACGGCGCGCTTGAAGACCTCGCGTCCGTTCGGCATCGCGATCGCGTGCCGGGCCGCGTCGACGGTCTCGTGCGAGGCCGGCTCGCGCGAGCCACCGCCGGGCACCCACAGGATCTCGGCCGCCGTGCCGTCGGCGCCGAGGGTGGTGCCGATGATGCCGGGCTGGTCGACGGCCTGGATCACGGTCGCTCCCGCTCCGTCGCCGAACAGGATGCTCGTGCCGCGGTCGGTGAAGTTCAGGAACCGGCTGAACACCTCGGCGCCGATCAGCAGGACGGTGTCGGCCATGCCCGAGGTCACGAACGCGGTGGCCGTCGACAGCCCGTACGAGAAGCCGGCGCACGCGGCCTGCACGTCGAAGGCGGGGCAGGTCACGCCGAGCTTGCGCTGCGTCCACACGGCCGTCGAGGGGAAGGGCATGTCGCCGGTGGTCGTGGCGACGACGATCATGTCGACCTGCTCGGGGCTCACGCCGGCGCTGTCGAGCGCCTCCCGCCCGGCCGCCAGCGCGAGGTCCGACGTCACCGTGCCCTCGTCGGCGAACCGGCGTGACTCGATGCCGGTGCGGTCCCGGATCCACTCGTCGGACGTGTCGATCTGGGTCTCGAACCAGGTGTTCGGGACGGCGCGCGGCGGAAGCGCGGACCCGACCCCCGTGATGGTCGCGTTCCGTGTCACGAGGCGAGGATATCGGACCCCGCAGGCCGTGGCGTGCGATCTGGGCAGCTCGCAGGCACGGTGAGGACGTTGCTACGTTCCGGCGGCCAGACCCGCCACGGCTTCAGCCGCGGCGTCGGGCGAGCCCACGGCCGCCGCAGTGGCCCCCGGCACCACCCGCTTCGCGAGCTTCGTCAGGACGTCGCCGGGGCCGGCCTCGAGGAAGACCTCGGCGCCGGCGGTCCGCAACGCCTGCGCGCACGCCTCCCACCGGACCGGCGACACGACGTGGCGCGCGAGCAGCTCGCGTATCTCGCCGGGCTCGTTCACGAGCGCGCCGGTCACGTTCGACGCGACGGGGAACCGCGGCGCCGAGAACGTCGCGGCGTCGATCGCCTCGCGCAGCGGCGCCACCGCCGGCTCCATCAACGGCGAGTGGAACGCGCCGGCGACGCGCAGCCGCACGGCGCGGATCTTCCGCTCGGCACACAGCGCCTCCGCGCGTTCGACCGCGGCGACGCTGCCGCTGATCACGACCTGCTGCGGCGAGTTCTCGTTCGCGACGAGCAGCACGTCGTCGCCGCGCGCCTCGTCGCACAGCGCGGCGGCGTCCGCGGCGCCGACGCCGAGCAGCGCGCTCATCGTGCCGGGGCGCTCCTCGCCCGCGCGCTGCATCTCGCGTCCGCGTACCTCCACGATCCGCAGCGCGTCGGCGAACGACAGCACGCCGGCCGCGACGAGCGCGGCGAACTCGCCCAGCGAGTGCCCGGCGGCGCCGACCCACGCACGCACGCCGGACGCCTCCAGCACCCGGAACGCGGCGACGTCGATCGCCAGCAGCGCCGGCTGCGCGAACTCGGTGGTGGCGAGCAGCGCCTCGTCGCGGCAGTCGGCCACGAGGTCGCGCCCCAGCACCCGCGAGGCCTCGTCGAGGACCTCGCGGCCGGCGGGATGCGCGACCCACGGGTCGGCCATGCCGGCGAACTGCGAGCCCTGCCCCGGGAAGACGACGGCGACCCCCAACGCATCGGACATCGCCATAGCGTGCCATGTCGGCGGCCCCGGCGATGCAACGCTGTTGCCGCAGAGCGCAGCACCTCGCGACCGGTGCGCGCGTGCCTCAGGTTGCCAGGCGCGACGCCCTCAGGTAGAACCTGTGCAGAGCCCCATGGCCGAACGGGTTCAACGATCCTCGTCCCCAGCGCCCAAACCCCAGGGCGCAGAAGGGGTTCTGGGGTTCCTAGGTCGTGACATGGCAGTGGACCTGGGAACCGCCAACACGCTCGTCTACGTACGCGGACGAGGCGTGGTCCTCAACGAACCCTCCGTCGTCGCCATCAACACGCTGACCGGCGCCGTGCTCGCCGTCGGCGCCGAGGCCAAGCGGATGATCGGGCGCACGCCGAGCCACATCCAGGCCGTCCGCCCGCTGAAGGACGGCGTGATCGCCGACTTCGACATCACCGAGAAGATGCTCCGCTACTTCATCCAGCGTGTGCACAAGCGTCGCCTGCTCGCGAAGCCGCGCGTGGTCGTCTGCGTCCCCTCCGGCATCACCGGGGTGGAGCAGCGCGCGGTCGAGGAGGCAACCATCGCGGCGGGCTCCCGCCGCGCGTACATCATCGAGGAGCCCATGGCGGCCGCGATCGGCGCCGGACTCCCGATCCACGAGCCCACCGGCAACATGGTCGTCGACATCGGCGGCGGCACGACCGAGGTCGCCGTCATCTCGCTCGGCGGCATCGTGACGTCGACCAGCATCCGCATCGGCGGCGACGAGCTCGACGAGGCGATCATCCAGCACGTGAAGAAGGAGTACTCGCTGCTGCTCGGCGAGCGGACCTCCGAGGCCATCAAGCTCGCGATCGCCTCCGTCTTCCCGATGCCCGAAGAGCTGGTCGCCGAGATCAAGGGCCGCGACCTCGTCTCCGGACTGCCGAAGACCATCACGATCAGCGCGGAGGAGATCCGCCGCGCGATCGAGGAGCCGGTCAACGCCATCATCGACGCCATCAAGACCACGCTCGACCGAACCCCTCCCGAGCTCTCCGCCGACATCATGGACCGGGGCATCGTCCTCACCGGCGGCGGCGCGCTCCTGCGCGGCCTCGACAAGCGGCTGCGCCACGAGACCGGCATGCCGGTGCGGATCGCGGACACGCCGCTCCAGGCCGTCGTGCTGGGCTCCGGCAAGTGCCTGGAGGAGTTCGAGGTCCTGCAGCGTGTCCTGGTGAGCCCGAGCCGCCGCCGGTAGCCGCGCTCGTGGTCGTTCGTCCCAGACCTCGCCGCACGCGGCTCCTGGTCGTCGTGCTCGTCTCGATCTCCCTCGCCGTCATCACGCTCGACTACCGGCAGGGCCCCGAGGGCCCGCTCGCCGGCCTCGGGCGGACCTCGATCTCGCTGATGGCGCCCCTGCAGCACGCGGTGACGAGCATCACACGCCCGATCGGCAACTTCTTCGTCAGCGTCGCGCACCTGCCGTCGCTGGCGTCCGAGAACGACCGCCTGACGAAGGAGCTCGCCGCCGCCAACGCCCAGATCCAGCAGGGCACCACCCAGCAGGGCGAGGTGGATCGCCTCCGGCAGCTCCTCGATCTCGAGAACAGCATCGACTACCCGGTCGTCGACGCCCTCGTGATCAGCGCCGGCGTCTCGAACTTCGAGAACGTCATCACGATCGACCGCGGCAGCGCCGACGGCATCGCGGTCGACATGCCGGTCGTCACCGGCGGGCCCGTCGGCGCGCGCCTGGTCGGCCACGTCGTCGATGTCGCCGCGAACGCCTGCACCGTCATGCTCATCACCGACCGGAACGCGGCGACGGCCGCGCGCCTGGCCGGCACGCGGCAGTCCGGCCTCGTCGAGGGCCAGGGCGACGCCGACATGAAGATGAGCTTCCTCAACGAGGGCGTCCCGGTCGAACCGGGCGCGGTCGTGGAGACGAACGGGTATCAGGACGGGCTGTATCCGCCCGGTATCACGATCGGAGAGGTCTCCAGGTACGTGCCGGCCACCAGCACCACGGAGCCGTTCGTCTTCGTGCGACCGGCCGTCGACTTCAGCACGCTCGATTACGTGGCCGTGGTGCTGAAGCCCACGATCGACACCAGCGGGCTTGACCGGGAGCACGCCCTAAGTGGTGCGCCGCACGCTCGCGATCGCGGCGATCCTGATCACGGCGCTCCTGCTGCAGTCGACGATCTTCGCGGAGGTGCGCCTGCTGGGCGCGAGGCCGGAGCTGATGTACCTCGTCGTCATCGTGCTCGCGATCCTCGAGGGCCCGTCGGAGGGCGCCGTCGTCGGCTTCGTCGGCGGCATGATGCAGGACTTCCTGCTGAACCAGCCGAAGGGGATCACCGCGCTCACGCTCACGCTGCTCGGGTACACGGTGGGCCTCGCGCGCCAGTACATCGTGTCGCCGTCGCCGCTCCTGCCCACGATGATGGTGTTCGCCGGCACCTTCGTCGGCGTCGTGTTCTACGAGACCGTCGCGGTGCTGTTGAACACGCTGCACCCCGACGCGGTCTTCTTCCTGCGGATGGCGCTGTTCTCCGCGCTGTACACGGCGCTGCTCACCCCGATCGTGTATCCGCTGCTGCGGCGGGTGTTCGAGGGGTCGCGCCCGCGACGGGTGGTGAGGTTCTGACCGAGAAGGCATCCTCGCGGCTGAAGATCCTGGCGCTCCTGGTGACCCTGATGTTCGCGGCCCTCACCACGCGCCTGTGGTACCTGCAGGTGCTGGCCTCGCAGACCTACGTGAAGATCGCGAACAACACGAGCTTCCGGTGGCTCCAGGTGGAGCCGGAGCGCGGCCGGATCCTCGACTCGAACGGCAACCCGCTCGTCGACAACCGCGAGAGCCGCGTCGTGACGGTGCAGCAGCAGCTCCTGGGCAGCGACCCCGAGGCCGTCCTGTTCCGGCTCGCCCAGCACCTGGGTGTGCCGGAGAAGGACATCGTCAGGAAGATGGACGATCCGGACTACTACGACTACCAGCGGATCCCGGTCGCCGTCGACGTGAGCGAGGACAAGATCTTCTACATCGCCGAGCACCCGAAGCTCTTCCCCGGCGTCGGGTGGGGACAGCAGTCGGTCGCGTCGATACCCCGACGGCCCGCTGGCCGCGCACGTGCTCGGCACGGTGGGGCTGATCACCTCCGACGAGGTGAAGGACCCGGCGTACGCGGACTACGGCGTCGACGACACCGTCGGCAAGACCGGGCCTGGAGAAGACCTACGAGCGCTTCCTGCACGGCACGCCGGGCACGAACAAGATCGTCGTCGACCCGGCCGGCACGCTCCTCGACGAGCTCGGCGGCCAGCTCCCCGTGCCGGGCGACGACGTGAAGCTCTACCTCAACACGAAGACCCAGCGCATCGTGGAGCGGGACCTGCTGGCCGGCATCGAGCGCGCGCGGTCGCTCAACGACGAGGACCCCACGAACGCCGTGACGAACTTCGTCGCCAACGCCGGTGCCGTCGTCGTGATGGATCCGAAGACGGGCGGCGTGGAGGCCTCGGCCTCGTGGCCCACCTACGACCCGACCCAGTTCGTGAAGGGCATGACGACCAAGGAGTACAAGCAGCGGTTCCGCAACCCGTCCTCGGGCGACCCGCTCTTCGACCGGGCGACCCAGGGCGTGTACGCGCCGGGGTCGACGTTCAAGCCGTTCATCGCGCTCGCCGCGCTCAAGAACGGCGTGGTCTCTCCGGGCTCCGCGACCGACTGCCCCGCGCAGTGGGCGTACCGACTGGACCCGGACCACCCGTTCAACAACTGGTCCACGTACGACCAGGGCTTCATGTCGATCCCCGAAGCCCTCCAGGTCTCGTGCGACACCGTCTTCTACCAGTGGGGCGGCGAGTTCTACGACCGCTGGCGGTCGAACCAGCTGGGCGCCGGCTCCGAGCCCCTGCAGCACGACCTGCGGGGGTTCGGCTTCGGTCGCCAGCCCGGCCTCGACGTCCCGAGCCAGTCGGCCGGGTTCATCCCCACCGCGGCGTGGAAGGAGCAGCAGTCCAAGCAGGACCCGAAGAACTTCCCGTACGGGTGGCTGCCGGGCGACGACATCCTCATGTCGATCGGACAGGGCTACGTGCTGACGAGCCCGATGCAGATGGCGACGGCGTACTCCGCCATCGCGAACGGCGGCCGGCTGTGCGAGCCCCACCTGGCCGAGCAGATCCAGACCTCCGACGGCAAGCGCGTCCACAAGATCGGGTCGAACTGCCGCGACCTGCCGTACACGCAGCAGGAGATCGATCTCGATCCAGGAGGGCCTGCGCCGGGTGGTGGCGCCGGGGAGCGGCACGGCCTCGGCGGCGTTCGCCGGGTTCCCGCTCTCGCAGGTGCCGGTGATGGGCAAGACCGGCACGGCCGAGCGGCCCGGGTTCACGACCGTCGCCGGTCAGACCCAGAGCCAGGACACCTCGTGGTTCGCCGCCATCGTCGGCCCGCCCGGCGACCAGCACGTGATCGTCGCCATGGTGGAGCAGGGCGGTCACGGCTCCACGACGGCGGCGCCGATCGTGCGGTCGATCATCGAGGACATGTACAAGCTGGGCAGGACCGGCGCGGCCGGGACGGTGGCGACGGACTGATGGACCTCGTCGCGGGGCGCGTGTGGGCGGACGAACGCCGGCCGATCCGGCACCTCGATCCGGTGCTGCTGGTGACGACGATGCTGCTCGCCGTCGCCGGCCTGTTCCTCGTGTACTCGGCCACGAACCAGTCGCTGCGGACGCTGCACCTGGATCCGGGCACCTTCGTGAAGAAGCAGTTCACGGCGCTGGTGCTGGGCTTCGTGATGCTGATCGTCGTCGCCGCGTTCGACTACCGCTTCTACAAGGTGTACGCGGGCTTCATCTACGCGGCCACCGTCGTCGCACTGGTGCTGGTGCGCACGCCGCTCGGCGCGAGCCCGGCCGGCGCGCAGCGCTGGTTCACGTTCGGCGGCTTCCAGCTCACGCCGTCGGAGTTCGCGAAGATCGCGCTGGCCATCATGGTCGCCGCCGTGCTGTCGGAGATCCGGACCGCCGAGCCCACCCTGACCGACGTGCTGCGCGTGACGCTGATCGGCCTGGTGCCGATGGGCCTCGTGTTCATCCAGCCCGACATCGGCACGACGATCGTGCTCGTCGCCATCGTGGTCGGCATCCTCGTCGTCGCCGGCACGCGGGCCAAGCACCTGGCGATCCTCGCCCTCGCCTCGATCGTGCTGCTGTTCGGCGCCTTCCAGATGGAGATCATCAAGGACTACCAGCTGCGACCGTCTGATGCGCGTTCCTCGATTCGAACAACGACACTGCAGGGCGCCAACTACAACCGCAACCAGGCGGAGATCGCGATCGGCTCGGGCGGTCTGGTGGGGCAGGGGTACCTGAACGGGCGGCTCACGAACCTGGACTTCGTGCCGGAGCAGCACACGGACTTCATCTTCACGGTGGCGGGGGAGGAGTTCGGCTTCGTCGGCGCCGCCTTCATCCTCGCGCTGTTCGCGATCCTGATGTGGCGGGCGATCCGCATCTCGTTCCTGTCGAAGGACGCGTTCGGCACCTACCTGGCCGCCGGCATCGCGGCGATGTTCGCGATCCAGATGTTCGTGAACGTGGGGATGGTGATCGGCATCATGCCGATCACCGGCATCCCGCTCCCGTTCCTCAGCTACGGCGGCAGCTCGATGCTGGCGAACTTCATCGCCGTCGGGCTGCTGCTGAACATCCACATGCGGCGCTTCACGTAGCGGGCGGGCTCGGATCGAGGAGCGCTCAGCCGGCCGGCGCCAGACGCCACAGGAAGATCGTGCTGCCCGGCCCCGGGTGCTCGAGGGTCACGTCGCCGTCCATCGCCCGCGCCGACATCCGCGCGATCGTGAGGCCGAGCCCCACGCCCTGGTGCGTGCGGCTGTTGAGCGACTCCGCCTGTTCGAGCGGATCGAAGATGCGCTGCGACAGGTCCGGGTCGATGCCGGGCCCGTGGTCGATCACGCGCACCTCGGTCCAGTCCGCCTCGTTCCGGATCGAGATCAGGACCTCCTCGCCCTCGGGCGAGAACGCGAGGGCGTTGTCCATCAGCTCCTCGAGGATCCGGCGGGCCGCCACGCGGTTCAGGGACGCCATCGACGGCCCGCGCGGCGCGTCGATGCGCACGTGGTCGTAGGCCATCGCGACCTCGCGCGCGACGGCCGTCACGTCGGCCCACTCGGTGAGGCCGGACTCGACGGCGGCCTCCAGCCGTTCGATCAGCTTCGCGAGGTCGCCGGCCCGCGCGGCGAGCCGGTCGAGCATCTCGCGGCGCTCCTCCGGGTTCGTCTCGTAGCGATTCAGGGTCTGCGCCATGCCGAGGATGACGGTGACGGGCGTCCGCAGCTCGTGGCCGAGCCGCGAGATCAGCTCGTGGCGGCGGGCGGCCCGTTCGATCAGCGCCTCCTGGGCCTCCTCGAGCTCGTGCGCGCGGCGCCGCTCGCGGTTCAGGGCGGCGGTCAGCTCCTCGATGACCGAGGGCGTGACCTCGGGCGAGATCAGGCCGCCGCCGGCCGCCGCCTGCATGACGGCGTTGAGGATCGCGTCGCCGTCGGAGTCCTTCAGCACGTACCCCGACGCGCCCGCCACCAGCATGTCGCGGACGGCGTGCTGATCCTCCATGCCGGTGAGGGCGACGACGCCGATCTCGGGGAAGCGCTCCTTCAGGTGGCGGGTGGCCGTGATGCCGTCCATCTTCGGCATGCGCAGGTCCATCAGCACGACGTCGGGCTCGAGCAGGGCCACGAGGTCCAGGGCCTCCGCGCCGGAGCTCGCCTGCCCGACCACCTCGAGGTCGCCGGTGTCGAGCAGCGTCACCAGCGTCTCCCGGAAGCCGGGGTTGTCGTCGACGACCAACACCTTCACCGGCGGCGCGTCGGTGAGAGCCTGGCGAGCCGGGGGGGAAGTCCCTCGAGTCATGGTCCGCCCAGTCTGGTGACCTGGGGGGATGGATGGCTATCGGGAGAGGGGCCGGTTCGTCACGGGGGAGCAACCCCAGACCCGCGTAGTCCTTTGTGGCTAACCATCTTTCCGGCGCCCGATCGGCCCGCCTGCGGATCCGAGGCTGGGCGGCTGCTATCCTTGGTCCAGACCTGCTCGCCCGGCACCGCCGAGGCGAGAGACCGACAAGGCGCGCGAACCTCGTCCGGCCGGCCCCGCGGAACTCCTGCGGCGAGCCGAGGACCGAGGGAACGCAGGCGCCGGACAAGGACGTTTCGGGTGCGCGATCTCGCGCGCGGCCCGGCGCAGGGACCGCAAGCTCCCAGCCCGGGCGCGCACCGGTACCACCGAACCCTCATCGGGTTCGCACCGCGATCCGGAGTCCTCCTGTCCCTGCCTGCTCTCCCGCGCGACCATGCGAAGGGAGTACGGATGAGCAACGACGACGTCGCGGCACCCACCGCGACCGAACCAACCGGTGGGGACATCCCCGCCGACGACCCCGCGGCGCTGGCTCGAGCGAGCTTCGCCGCGGGAAGCCGATCCCGCGACCGGGCGCCCGCCCGGGACAGCGACGGCAGCGAACGACGGCCTCGACCGCAACGGCGACGGCACCCGTCGCCGAACCGGTCACCGACGGGTGACCGCACCGGAGCGGGAGATCCCGCGCGAGCGGCCCGTCCCCCGCGAGCGCCCGGCCCCGAGGCCGCGAGCCGGTTCGTCCACGGAGGCGCCCGAGGCGACCGGAGACGACCGAGGCCCCCGAGCGGGCACCGCGCCCGCCGCGGGCGCCGCGGCAGCCCCGCCCGAGGCCGGCGGCACCCGAGGACTCGGACGAGACCACGACCGAACGGCCCCAGCACCAGACCCCGCACCCGGCGCCCCGCGACCGACGACTCGCCGGCGAACACCGCCGGCGACGGCGGATCGCAGCGAGGGTGAGACCACCGGCGACGACACCACCGGCACCACCACCAGCTCCGCCCGGCGACGCCGCCGGCGCGGCGGCCGCGGCCGGGGCAGGGGAGGCGCCTCCCGACCCGCCGGCACCGCCGGCGACGACGTGACGCTCGTCGACGAGGACGCCCCGCAGGGCGACTCGGTGCAGAGCCAGCGCGACGACGCCACCCCCGACGAGACCTCCACGCCCGCCCCGGCCCGCCGCCGGCGCTCGGGCGGCACGACCTCGCCCGCAGCGAGCGGCCCGCCCGAAGGCGGCCAGAGACCGGCCAAGAGACCGGCCAAGAGACTGGGAGGACGAGCCGGCGAAGCCCCGGACCCGGACCCGCACTCGGGGCGGTGCCGCGCGCGTCCACCGACGAGCCGAAGGCCGAGCCCCGGCGCCGGTCCGCCGCCGCCGACGGGTCCAAGCCCGCGGCCAAGTCCACGGCGAAGCCGAAGCCCAGAACGCAAGGCCGAGCCCAAGGCGAAGCCCGACACGAAGGCCGACGGCACCAAGGCCGAGCCGCGCAGCCGCCGGACCACGCGATCGCGCGAGGCCGACGTCGCCGCCGGCGGGCCCACCCGCCTGCGCAGCTCCCGAAGCCGCACCGGAGGCGGCCGCGACTCGGGCACCCGCACCGCGCGCGGCCGCCGCCGCGAGCAGATCCCGATCCCGCCGCGCGTCACCGACAAGCTCATGGTCATCACCGAGCACGGCGAGCGCGACCAGATCGCGATCCTCGAGGGGCGCGACCTCGTGCAGCACTACGTCACCCGCTCGGGTGCGAAGTCGATGGTCGGCAACGTGTACCTCGGGCGCGTGCAGAACGTGCTGCCCGGCATGGAGGCGGCGTTCATCGACATCGGGCGGGGCCGCAACGGCGTCCTGTACGCCGGCGAGGTCAACTACTCGCCCGAGGACCTCGAGGGCCCGGCGCCGCGCATCGAGAACGTCCTGAAGTCCGGCCAGGCCGTGATGGTCCAGGTCACGAAGGACCCGATGGGCGGCAAGGGCGCGCGCCTCACCGCGCAGGTCTCGATGCCCGGCCGCTACCTCGTGCTCGCGCCCGACCAGGACGTGTCCGGCATCAGCCGCCGCCTGAACGACGACGAGCGCAAGCGTCTGAAGGCGATCCTGAAGAAGATCCGGCCCGAGCATCACGGCGTCATCGTCCGCACGGCGGCCGAGGGCGCGCCGGAGGAGGCGTTCGCCGCCGACCTCGACCGCCTCGTGCGGGCGTGGGACGAGATCCAGAAGAAGGCGAAGAAGGCGAAGGCGCCGGCCGAGCTGTACGAGGAGCCGGAGCTCACCGTTCGCGTCGTGCGCGACCTGTTCGTCGACGAGGAGTTCCGCGGCCTCGTCACCGACTCGCAGCGGGTCTACGACAAGGTGATGGAGTACGTCGACGACGTCGCGCCGGACCTCAAGCCGAAGATCTCGCTGCACACGGGCAAGCTGCCGGCCTTCGAGGAGCACCACGTCGTCGAGCAGATCCACAAGGCCCTGGACCGCAAGGTGTGGCTGCCCTCGGGCGGCTACCTCATCATCGAGCGCACCGAGGCCATGACGATCATCGACGTCAACACCGGCAAGAGCGTCGGCAAGACGAACCTCGAGGAGACGGTGAAGAACACGAACATCGAGGCCGCACGCGAGGCCGCCCGCCAGCTCCGGCTGCGCGACATCGGCGGCATCATCGTGATCGACTTCATCGACATGCTGCTCGACAAGAACAAGAAGGAAGTCGAGGACACCATGCAGGAGGCCCTCGCCATCGACAAGACGCGGTCGCAGATCTTCGAGATCGGACCGCTCGGCCTGATGCAGGTCACCCGCAAGCGCGTGTCCGGCGGTCTGGTTGAATCCTTCTCCGAGACCTGCCCCACCTGCGAGGGCCGGGGCATCATCCTGAACTACGAGGCGTGAGGCTGGAGGCAGCGATGTATGCGGTGATCAAGACCGGCGGCAAGCAGTACAAGGTGAAGGCCGGCGACGTGATCGAGGTCGAGAAGCTGGTCCACGACGGCAAGGCCGTCACCTTCCAGCCGATCCTCGTCGTCGACGACGAGGGCACGACGCACGTGGGCCAGGAGGCCGCGAAGGCGACCGTGACGGCCACGCCCCTCGGGGAGCAGAAGGGCGACAAGGTCAAGGTCTACAAGTTCCGGCCCAAGACCGGGTACTCGAAGAAGACCGGCCACCGCCAGATGTACACGCTCCTGGAGGTCGGCGAGATCAAGCTCGGCGCGAAGCGGGCGCCGGCGAAGAAGGCCGCGAAGGCCGAGGAGCCCGCCGAGGCGGCCTCGGAGTGATCCCGCGACGGCCGGGCCTGGGCGCCCGGCCGGCCTGGTTGGTAGCCTGGGGGCCTTATGGCACACAAGAAGGGCGGCGGCTCGTCCCGGAACGGCCGCGACAGCAACGCCAAGCGGCTCGGCGTGAAGGCCTTCGGCGGGCAGGACATCCCCGCGGGCTCCATCATCGTGCGCCAGCGCGGCACGCGGATCCACCCCGGCGAGGGCGTCGGCAAGGGCGGCGACGACACGCTGTTCGCCCTGCGCTCCGGCACCGTCCGGTTCCACGAGTCGCGGGGGCGCAAGTACGCCTCCGTCGACGGCGAGTCCTAGCCGCTCCGCAGCCCCTCGCGCACCTCGTCCACCCACGCCTGCAGCTCGGCCTTGCGGCTCGTGCCCTCCTGGGTGAGATAGGCGGCGTTCGCCCGCAGCGACTTGCGCTTCGAGGGCTTGCGCTGTCCCAGACCGAACGGCGAGGGCCGGGTCATCGCGTGCAGGTCGGTGACGGCCGGCTCCGGCGTCCGGGACTTCACGATGTGCGCGAGCGACGGCGGCTGGGTGAAGTAGAAGGCCGTCTTCGTCCTCGCGCCGGTGCCGTCGGCGTGCGTGACCATGACGACCGGTGAGCCCCGCAGGCGCGTGATCTTCGCCACCGTGTCGAAGCGCAGGCGGGTGGCGGGGGTCTCCTCGTCGCGGGGTGTGAACAGCAGGCCGTGCTCGTCCAGCCGCAGCTCGCCGACGATCTCGACGACCGGCGCGCGCTCCAGGGCGACCATCCAGACCTTCGTGGGTCGGGGCATGACGGTCATCTTGCCGGGTCTGTCCGCCCTCGACCACCTAGTCTGCATGGATGGCGTTCGTCGACGAGACCACCGTGTTCGTGAAGGGGGGCCGGGGCGGCAACGGGGCCGCGACCCTGCACAGCGAGCCGTACAAGCCCCTCGGCGGGCCCGACGGCGGCAACGGCGGGCCCGGCGGCTCGGTGGTCTTCGAGGTCTCGCGCCGTGCCCGGGACCTGTCCTGGCTCGCCGACCATCCGCACCAGGCGGCGGCCGACGGGGTCGGCGGCCAGAAGGCGAAGCGCGACGGCGCCGCCGGCAAGGACCTCGTCATCACGGTGCCCGACGGCACCGTCGTCCTCGACGACCAGGGGCTGCTGGCCGACCTCGTGGGCGAGGGCTCGCGCGCGGTCGTGGCCAGGGGCGGCCGGGGCGGGCGCGGGAACGTCTCGCTCTCGAGCGCCCGCGACCGGGTGCCGCGCACCGCCGAGGCCGGCGAGCGCGGCGACGAGCGCCGGCTGCGCGTCGAGCTGCACACGGTCGCCGACGTCGGCCTCGTGGGTCTGCCGAACGCCGGCAAGTCCACGCTGCTCGCACGCCTGACCGCCGCGAAGCCGAAGATCGCGAACTACCCCTTCACCACGCTCACTCCGAACCTCGGCGTGACCGGCGGTGACGACGACCGCTTCGTCGTCGCCGACATCCCGGGTCTGATCGAGGGCGCCAGCGAGGGACGCGGGCTCGGGCACCGGTTCCTGCGCCACGTCGTGCGCTGCCGCGCGCTCGTGCTGGTCGTGGACCTGTCCTCGCCCGATCCGGTCGCCGACCTCGAGGTCCTCCGCAGGGAGCTCGCCGCCTACGACGAGGACCTCGCGGCCCGCCCGGCCATCGTGGTCGGCACGAAGGCCGACCTGGTCGACGATCCGGAGCCGCCGGAGCCCGGCTGGCTCGTCGTCTCCGGGATGACGGGCGAGGGGACCGAGGAGCTGGCCTCGCGGCTCGGCCTGCTGGCGGAGCGGGCGGCCGCTGCGGCGCCCGAGCGGCGGCCGCACGTGGTGCTGCGGCCCGGCCGCCCCCGGTTCACGGTCAGCCGCGAGGGCCGCGGGTTCCGCGTCACCGGACGCGAGGTCGAACGCTGGGTCCTGGAGGCCGACCTCGAGGACGAGGACACCGTGCTGCAGCTGCAGCGGCGGCTCGTGCGCGAGGGCGTCGAGCGTCAGCTCGCGGCCGCCGGCGCGCGCCGGGGCGACGAGGTCCTGATCGCCGACAAGGCCTTCGAGTTCCTGCCAGAGACGCGCGCGCAGAGCGAGGAGCGGTGACGGTCGACGCGGAGGCGCTGCTCGACGCCGAGGAGGCGGCGTGGCACGAACTGCGCGTCGAGCTCGAGCGCCTGACCGACGAGGAGATGGAGCGGCCCGGGTCTCACGCCCGACGGCTGGTCCGTGAAGGACGTGCTCTTCCACATCGGGGCCTGGGCGGCCGACTGCGGCGTGCAGCTCGAGCGGATGCGCATGGGGACGTGGGAGGAGCCGCACGAGGACGTGGAGCGCCAGAACCGCGAGTGGTTCGAGCTGTCGCGCACGATGGAGCTGCGGATCGTGAAGGCCGAGTTCGCCGCCGCGCGCACGCGCATGGTGCGTCGAGTTCGGCACGATGCCGGAGATCACGCCGCCGGCCGTCGAGTGGTTCGAGGAGTCGGGCCCGCTCCACTACGAGGAGCACCTCGTCGACCTGCGGCTCTGGTGCCGCTGAGCCCGCCGCCGCGCCTGCCGGGTGCGGCCGCGGTCCGGCACTAGGATGGACGTCGTGGGCAAGCGCCTCGGCGTCATGGGCGGCACGTTCGACCCGATCCACCACGGGCACCTCGTCACCGCGGAGGAGGCCCGCGCCCAGTTCTCCCTCGACGAGGTCCTGTTCGTGCCGACGGGCCGGCCGTGGATGAAGGCGCACGACAACGTCTCACCGGCCGAGCACCGGTACCTGATGACGGTGATCGCGACCGCCTCGAACCCGCGGTTCAACGTGAGCCGGATCGAGGTGGACCGCGAGGGGCCGACGTACGCCGTCGACACCCTGCGCCAGCTGCAGGACGAGCAGGGCGCCGGCACCGAGCTGTTCTTCATCACGGGCGCCGACGCCATGCTGGAGATCCTGCACTGGAAGGAGCCCGAGGATCTGTTCGAGCTCGCGCACTTCATCGCGGCCACCCGGCCCGGGTACGACCTGGCGGCGTTCGAGGGGGACAAGAGCACGCTCGATGCCCGTGTGAGCGTGATGCCGATCCCCGCGCTCGCCATCAGCTCCACCGACATCCGCGCGCGCGTCGCCGAGGGGCGCCCGATCCAGTACCTCGTGCCCGAGGGCGTCGAGTACTACATCGAGAAGGTGTGGCTGTACCGGTGAGCACGGAGACCTCGACGCCGCCGGTGCGAGGGCTCGCGCGTCGCACGCGGCGCGGCGCGGAAGCGACGACGGGCTGGCGGCGGCCGTCGTCGCGTTCGTGGTCGTCGGGGCCGGCGTCTGGCTGCTCCTGCCCGGCGACGGGTCGGACAACCCGCCGTCGGCCGCAGCCGGCAGCAGCCAGCCCGGCCCGGCCCCGCCCGTCGGCCCCACCACGTTCGCGATCTCGGTGCGGGACGCCGCGGTGCCCCTGATCGCCGTCGTCCACGTCGGCGGCGAGGGCGACGTCCCGGCGCTCACGATCCCGCCCGAGATGCAGCTCGAGGTCCCGGGCCTCGGCGACAGCTCGACGGCCGGCATCGCGCACCAGGACGCCGAGGGCATGCGCGCGTCGCTGTCGAACACGCTCGGCACGTGGATCGATCACTACCTGGTGCTCGACCTGCACCAGATCGCGGTCCTCGACGACGCGGCCGGTGGACTTCACGGTGACGCTGCCGGGCGCCGGTGACGCTGTCCGGCGGCGTCGTCGGTCCCGGGCAGGTCACGCTGGACGGCACGCAGGTGAGCGAGTACCTGGGCATCGACGGGCCGAACGCCTTCACGCGGTGGGAGGTCGTGCTGCCGGCGCTCCTGACCGCGCGGACCGGCGGGTCCCTGACGGGCCAGAGCGACGAGCTCGAGGCCGTCGCAAAGCTGCTGCCGGTCGGCGCGCCCGTGCGCATCGACACGTTCCCGACCCACATGAGCGCGAGCTCGTCCCGCGTGCCGGACTTCGACGCGCTCGACGCCCTGATGGCGAGCGATTTCGGCGTCGCGACGCCGCCGGTGCCGGTGCTCGTGCAGAACGGCGTCGGTGACCCGGGCATCGCGTCCCAGGTCCCGGCCCTGCTCGTGCCGGAGGGGTTCCGGATCGTGCTGAGCACGAACGCGGACTCGTTCGACCACAAGAAGACGCTGGTGATCGCCGGCGGCGACGACCATGTGGCCGACGCGCGGCGGGCCCGCCGGGCGCTCGGGGTCGGTGAGCTGGGCGTCACGGAGGTACCATCGGGGTTGGCAGACATCACGATCGTGATCGGGAAGGACTTCACGGCTTGACGGAGACGAACACGGCGGCGGCCCGCATGTCCGCCGATCCGGACAGCCGCGCGGTGGCCGTGGCGGCTGCCCGCGCCGCGTCCGACAAGCAGGCGTCCCGCATCGTGATCCTGGACGTGCGCGAGCCCATCGTCATCACGGACTACTTCGTGATCTGCACGGCGTCCAGCACCCGTCAGATCCGCACGGTCATCGACGAGATCGAACGCGCGACGCGCGAGATGGGCGTGAAGCCCATGCGGCGCGAGGGCGAGAGCGAGGCCGGCTGGTGGCTCCTCGACTACTTCGACGTGGTCGTGCACGTCTTCTCCGAAGAGGACCGCGAGTACTACGACCTCGAGCGACTGTGGCGCGACGCCCCCGAGGTCGACTGGGACGACCCCGGCGCCGTGTCCTCCGGGTAGACTGACCACCCCGCGGGCCCATAGCTCAGCTGGTAGAGCGCCTGGCTGGCAGCCAGGAGGTCAGGGGTTCGAATCCCCTTGGGTCCACTTCTCGCCATGACCGTCCATCGAGGGATCCGCTATCGCAGCGACTGGAACGCGGAGCGCAACTCTTGCGCGAAGAGGTCCGGTTCCTCCCACGCGGCGAAGTGACCGCCCTTGTCCACCTCGTTGAAGTAGATGGGGACGTTGGGGTACGCCCGCTCGACCCAGCTGCGCGGGGTACGCCAGATCTCCCCGGGGAACGACGTGAAACCGACCGGAATCGAGACCGGCGGGGGAGCCTGACCGGCCGCACGAACGCCCTCTTGTCCTTCCTCCCAGTACGAGCGCGCCGCGGACGCCCCGGTGCCGGTCAGCCAATACAGCGTGATGTTGTCGACGATGTGTTCCCGGGTGAGATTTCCCGAAGGTTCCTTGTCGACAAAGGCGCGGGCGATCTTCTCGTAGGCGTCGGTGTCGTGATCGATCATCCAGGCCGCCAGGGCGATGGGCGAATCCAGAAGGGCATAGCCGATCGTCTCCGGGCGCGTTGCCTGCTCCACGAAGTAGCCAGTGCCGGTCGCGTGGAATGCGTCGAGCTGGTCGAGGGCAGCACGTTCTTCTGTGGTGGGTGGCGACGCGCTCAGGGCGTTGGGGTCGCCCAGCGCCGGCGTGAGAAGGTTCGTGTGGATGCCGAGCAATCCGTCGAGTGACAGGCGGCCCATCGCGTCAGTGACCTGGGAGCCCACATCGCCGCCCTGCGCGACGTACCGGGCGTAACCGAGGCGCTGCATGAGCTCGTGCCAGGCCTGCCCGATACGGATGGGGCCCCAGCCGAGTTCGGTCGGCTCGTCGGAGAAGCCGTAGCCGGGGATCGACGGCAGCACGAGGTGGAACGCGTCCTCGGCGCGTCCGCCGTGCGCGGTCGGGTCGGTGAGGGGCCCGATGGTCTCGAGCAGCTCGATCACCGAGCCCGGCCAACCGTGCGTCATGATCAACGGCAACGCGTTCTCGTGTCGCGACTTCACGTGGATGAAGTGGATGTTCAGTCCGTCGATCTCGGTTGTGAACTGCGGCAGCGCGTTCAGTCGCGCCTCACACCGGCGCCAGTCGTACTCGTTCTCCCAGTAGCGTGCGAGCTCCTGGATCGTCGCCAACTGCACGCCCTGTGACCGATCCGCGACGAGCTCCTTGGAAGGCAAGCGCGTGGCAGCGATCCGGCGGTGCAGCTCCGCGAGATCTTCGTCGGGAACGTTGACTCGAAACGGTCGGATGCTCGTGTCGTCAGGCACCGGGACCTCCGCTCGTGGGTTGCTCGCAATCTTGCGCCCAGATGAGAGGTCTGCACAACCCGGGAGCCACGGCGTCCTGTTCCTCGGCGAGCTCACCGAGTCCCGCCGCCATGCTCAGTCCATTCGAAGGGGAGAGCCCGGAGCCTCACCCGACAACTTCGCCGCTTCCGCTCGTCGTTGGCCTGCAAACTCCCAGGTCAGCACACCGCTTAGCCTGGTATGCCTGGCAGCCAGGAGGTCACGGGTTCGAATCCCCTTGGGTCCACTTCTCGAGACCGATGGCGGCGTGTAGGGCCAAGGGCCCACTATCTGGACAGGTGTGTCGCCCGTATGTTGGCGGTCCAGACGTTTGGGGGGTTCCGATGCGCCGGTTCATCATCGCGCTCGCTCTGCCACTCGCGCTGTCGCTCGTCAGTCCGCCTCCGGCCGCCGCCATCTGGGATCCGCACGATGTGCGGGGGCCGCTGGACATCCGGTGGGTGCACGTGAAAGAGCTTGATCACGGGCGTCTGAAGGTGACCATCGGGTTCTGGCCTGGGTTCGATCGCAGCGCACTTCCCACTGAGGTCTTCCGCCGGAACGCTGCCTGGGTGAACTTCCTGCCCGAGGGGTTCACCCGGCCCACGACGGCACACGTCCTCCGTCGAGACGGGACGCTGAAGCTCGTCCACGGTGACTTCGGGTCGTCGCTCTGTTGTTGGGGATCCAGGCTCATTCGGATCGCCCCACAGACGTTCACCACACGGATCCTGCCGTACTGGGTCCGGGAATTGGACCGCACGAACTCTGGAGTTCATTTCTGGGGTCGATCGCGCGCCTGTCATCCACAGAGCTGTCGAAGAGACACAACGAGCCACGACGTTCTTCCCTGAAGCCGCGGGCGCTCGTTCAGCGAGCGACCGGCGTCGAGCTCATCGAGTACTCGTGGCTCCGCGACGCGGGATACCCGATGGCGGCAAGCTCCTTCGCGACGGGGTCGCCGGCGGCCGCATGTTCGTCGACATCCTCGTGGTCGAGCTGCACCTGGCGCCGGTCCTCGTACTCCTGCGCCAACGTGTGGTCGCCCATCTCCCAGGATGCGAGCGCGCGCCGGCCGTCGCTGTCCCCGAGCAGCTCGGCTCGCACCTGGAGCCGCTGGTCGTGCCCGAGGTAGAGGCCGTTGATCAGGCGACCCTCCCGACCGACATCCGCGTCGTCGAGGTCGTACGCGAGCTCCTGACCCGAGATGAACGGCGCCACGCCGAATCCGCCTGGCTCGAGGACGTAGAGCGCTTCCATGGATCCCCTTCCCGTGCGATCGGGTGGGCATCGGTGCGCGTCCCGCGAGGTTCGGCGGGTCTCGGCCCGGCACTCTGTCCATAACCTACGCTTCTCGGCGCACCGTTGACCCGCGTGACTCAGGGGTGCGCCGCCCGGTTCGTCGGCGGGACCGGCACGGTGGAGCGGTCGCCGATCCAGCGCGCCGGCGGCGCCGTGACCCGCAGCGCGAGGGCGTTCAGCCGGCCGCCGTACGCCGCGCGCAGTTCGATGAAGGACTTCCACGCCTCGTCGGCCGGCTTCAGCGGCACGCCGGCCGCGGCCAGATCCTGCAGCACCTGGTCGAACTCGCCCCGCTCGATCACCTCGGGATGCTCGAGCAGCCGGAAGTAGTAGAAGAGGTCCTCGACCGCGTGCGTGCCGGTTGCGTAGAGCATCTCGGCGGCGTCCGTGCACGGCTCGTCGTCGACCGTGGACAGCACCAGCGTCGCCGCGTCCAGCACCGCGCCGAGCGACGTCACCCACGACGTGTTGTCGTGGGGCGAGCGGAAGAACGCGAGGAACGGATACGAGAGGTGGGTCTCGAGCACGTCGGCCGCCCACCGCTCCCACTCCCCGAACAGCTGGGGCAGCGAGCGCCGCACGCCGGGTCCGCCGACCCGGCGGAGCAGTTCGGCCCCCGACGGCGGCGACCCGGCCCGGGCGTCGAGCATCAGGATGCCGACCTCGCGCCGGTTGAACGCCTGGTACAGCACGGGCAGGTAGCCGATCACCAGCGCGATCAGGCCGAGACCGTTCGCCCCCTCGATGACGACGACGGCTCGCGTCGCCCCCGTCGCCACGACGTCGCCGAACCCGAGGGTGAACAGGGACGACCCGCTCAGGTACAGGACCGTGCCGAAGGTCGTCGCCTCGGACCCCTGCACGCCGTCGACGAACGGAGGGCTCCACAGCACGAGTGCGTACGCGAGGACCGTGAGCCCGGCCCAGACCACCAGCAGCGCGAACAGGGAGAAGGGGGAGGCCCCGGCCAGGAATCGCTCGCGCCCGGCCTCCGTACGGGCGCGCAGCGCGATCCACCGCCACGGCCGCCACAACCCGGTGAAGACCAGGCGCGACAGCCGGTACCGGCCGCGGGCCGCCCGTGGCATCACGAGCACCCGGAACAGGTCCAGCATCGTGAGCGACAGGATCAGGATGCCTGCAGGGAGGGCCAGCCAGCGCATGCCTGTCCCAACTTGACCGCGCCCGGCGGCATTCCCTCCGTCGAGGGATGGCTCGGAACGCAACGACCTTCACCGGCTCGTGGGGCCGAAGGTCTGATTCGAACCGGCGATCGGCACCGGTAGGGTCGAGGCTTCCTCGGCTCCATCGCAGCC
Organism: uncultured Actinomycetes bacterium; assembly: GCA_963828885.1. Lineage (GTDB taxonomy): Bacteria > Actinomycetota > UBA4738 > UBA4738 > HRBIN12 > JALYMB01. Next base: position 101,285 of record CAWHGC010000012.1, on the reverse strand, counting down.
CGTCCGGCCTCGGGCGGGGGTGCCGGGGGTCGGCCGACCGACAACGGGAGCACATGAGTCCCCCCAGAGCCGGCGCCCTCCGGCGCCTCATCGCCCTGTCCCTCCCGCTGGCCCTGGTCGTCGGGCCGATGGCGCTCGTCGCGACGGCGGCGCCCGTGACGGACGGGGCCACCCTGAACGGCGCCGCCGCCGTCACCGTCTCGGTAGGGGCGACGATCACGGCCGCCGTCACCACCACCGCAGGCGGGGGTGTCACCGACCGGGTGGGCTCGATCGGATGGCGTATCGCCACCACGCCCGGGACGGTCACGTGCGTCGACGTCACCAACACGACGAACCAGACCGTCACGAGCACGTTCCCCGTCACCGCGCCCACGACGCCGGGCACCTACGACGCCTACGTCCTCGCGTACACGGACAACCTCTGCACGGCGAACCCCAGCAACCAGGTCGTGCTGACCAACGGCGTCGTCGTGAGGCAGGCGGACCTCGCGGTCTCGGTCTCCGACGGCGTCTCGATGGTCACGGCCGGTGACGGCGTCACGCGCACCTCCACGATCACCGTGTCGAACATCGGCACCGCCCCGGCGGGCGGCGTCTCCCTCACCGACACCTGGCCGGCCGGGTTCGCGCAGGGCACGGTCACGCCGTCGAAGGGTTCGTGCTCGGGCGCTCCGAGCTTCACGTGCCAGCTCGGCACGATCGGCGCGGGCGCCGCCGCCACCGTCACCGTCGAAGCCACCGTGCCGGCCGCCACGACCTCGACGCCGCAGGTGCACACGGTCGTGGTGGCCACGACCAGCTCGGAGTCCTCGACGACGAACGACACGGCCTCCGACTCGGACACGGTCACGACCTCTGCCGACCTGTCGGTGACGAAGGACGACGGCGTCACCTCGGTCCGCGCCGGCGACGGTGTCACGCGCCGCTTCACGATCACCGCCGCCAACGCCGGTCCGTCGGACGCGCAGTCCGTCCAGGTCGCCGACACGTGGCCGGCCGGCTACGTGCGCGGCACCGTCACGAACAAGAACGGCTCCTGCGCCGGTTCTCCGGACTTCACCTGCGACCTCGGCACGATCGCCGCCGGGACCTCGAGGTCGATCACGGTCGCGTACACGGTGCCGGGCGCGACGACGGGCGGACAGACGAACACGGCGAGTGTGACCTCGAGTACGGCCGACCCGGCGCCTGGCAACGGCTCGGACGACGACACGAACGCCGTCGTCGTCGAGGCCGACCTGGCGGTCTCCGTGACCGACGGCGTCTCCAGCGTCGCGATCGGCGGCTCCACCACCTACACGGTCACGGTCACCAACCGAGGTCCGGCGAAGGAGCCCGCCGGCGTTGTGGTGTCGGTGCCGATCCCCGCCGGCACGAGCGGCTCCGAGGCCGAGGCCGACTGCTCGATCGCCGCCGGCGTCTTCACCTGCACGGCGGCTGCGATCGCGTCGAACCGGTCGGTCTCGTACGGCCTGACGATCGCCCTCGACGATACGTACGCGGCCGGTTCGGTCGCGACGACGGCCTCGATCACGGGCGCGCCGGCGACGGATCCCGTGCCGGGGAACGACGCGGCGACCGACACCGACACCGTGCCCGGCGGCGGTGCCGTCACCTTCACGGGCCAGCTGGCGGGGCCCGGCCTCGCAGACATGTATCCGGTCGACGTCGTCGACTCGGGCAGCTCGTACTACGTCATCGATCCCGGTCGCTACAGGGTGTGCAAGATCGACCGGACGACCGGCTCGATCGTCGCGACCCGGGGCGGCCATCAGGGACGCGCGAAGGGGCAGTTCGGAGCCGCCCGCGCGGTCTCGGTCGACGCCGCCGGCAACGTCTACGTGGCCGACACGCCGAACAACCGGATCCAGGTGCTGTCGCCGAACCTCGACTTCATCCGCATGTGGGGGACCTCCGGCACCGGGCCCGGCCAGTTCAGCATGGTGTACGGGGTCACGGTCGGGCCGGGCCTCGGCGCGGGCGACGCACCCGACGAGGTCGTGTACACGACCGACGGCTCCCGCGTGCAGAAGTTCACCAGGACCGGCACGTACCTCGCCCAGTTCGGCCAGGGGTTGCTGAACCAGCCGCGGCAGCTGGCCGTGCACCCCGTCACGCACGACCTCTACGTGGTGAGCGCCCGCGACCGCGAGATCGTGGTGTTCGACCAGCACGGCGTGGAGCGGTTCCGGTTCGGCGGCGGCGGCACCAGGCCCGGGAAGTTCATGGGGGACATCCGGGGGATCGACATCGACGATGCCGGGCGGGTGTACGTGAGCGACGACGGCAACCATCGCGTGCAGGTGTTCGACTCGCAGGGCACGTTCCTCTTTCAGTTCGGCAACACCGGCACGGGCCACCAGTACCTCACGGACGCGCGCGGCCTCGCCGTAACGCACGACGGGATCGTGGCGGTCGCCGACGAGTGGGACTTCGGCGTGAAGGAGTACCGCATCGACGCCTCGGGGACCTCTGCCTCGTTCTCGCGGATGCTGTTCGGCGGGCCGCCGCCCGCGCCCGGATTCAACGCCCCGCGCGGCATCGCCGTCGATCCGGACGACGGCTCGATCTTCGCCGTGGACTGGTGGAACCAGCGGATCCAGAAGTTCTCGGCCGGCGGCACGTACCTGAAGAAGTGGGGCCACCGTGGCACGACCGCCGAGCCGGGCTCGATCAACTTCGCGTGGGACGCCGCGGTGCAGCGGCAGACCGGCCGCCGTCTTCGTCGCGAACCGGGAGAGCCACGAGATCGAGGTCTTCGACGCCGCGGGCGCATTCGTCACCCGGTGGGGCATCCGCGGCACCACGCCGGGGTCGTTCACGTTCCCGCAGGGCGTCGCCTTCGATCCGACCGACGGGTCCCTGCTGGTCGCCGACTCCGGCAACGGCCGGATCCAGCGATTCTCGATCGGCCCGGACGGCACGGGCACGTTCGTGACCTCGTACGGCACGAAGGGGAGCGCCGCCGGGCAGTTCTCGACGCCGACCGGCGTCGACGTGGCGCCCGACGGCACGATCTGGGTCGCCGACACACAGAACGACCGGGTGCAGAAGCGGAACCCGGCAACGGGCGTGTGGTCGGTCATCACGGGGGCCACGGAGGATCTGCTGCCGTTCAAATCTCCGTGGGGGGTCTCCGTGGCACCGGACGGCACGATCTGGGTGGCCGACACCGGTCACGACCGCCTCGTGCGGATGGCTCCGGGCGGCGCCCTGCGCGGCATCGTCGACGCCCCGTCCCTGGGCCTGACCTCGATGGACGCGCCGTTCGACGTCGCCTTCGGCCTCGACGGCACGATCTACGTCTCGGTCGTGTGGGACAACCGGATCCTCGAGCTCGATCAGAGCTAGCGAGCGTCCCTTGACCCGGCGGGACCGCGCGAGGTTCACTCGCGAGCCATGAGCCCGCACCCCCGCCGGGGCCGCGCCCGCCCTGCTGTCGGCCGTCGCATCGCTGCTGGTGTTCGCGGCCGCGCCGGCCGGTGGCGTCGCACCCGGCCATGCCCCCGTGGCGCGCGGCGTCGCGGCACCCCCCAACATCGTGCTCATCCTCACCGACGACCAGCGGTGGGACACCCTGTGGGCCATGCCGACCGTGAAGGCCCAGATCGTCGCGAAGGGCACGAAGTTCACGAAGGCCTTCGTGGTGAACCCGCTCTGCTGCCCGAGCCGCGCGACGATCCTCACCGGTCAGTACTCGCACACGCACGGGGTGTACACGAACGAGTACCCCGACGGCGGGTTCCGGAAGTTCAACGACAGCTCCACGATCGCGACGTGGCTCCAGGCCGACGGCTACCGCACGGCCCTGATCGGCAAGTACATGAACGAGTACTTCGCCGAACAGGCCTCGTACATCCCGCCCGGATGGAGCCACTGGTTCGCGGGATTCGACAACGGCGGCACCGACTACGGGTTCCAGGTGAGCGACGACGGCGCGCTCACCACGTTCGACAGCTCGCAGTATCTGACCGACGTACTGGCGGCCGAGGCCGTCGACTTCATCGGCTCCACGCCGCCGGAGCAGCCCTTGTTCCTGTACTTCAGCCCGAAGGCGCCGCACGAGCCGGCCGTGCCGGCGATCCGTCACCAGCACCTGTACTCGAACCTCGCGCCGTGGCGGCCGCCGAGCTTCAACGAGGACGACGTCTCCGACAAGCCCTCGACGATCCGGCTGAAGCCGAAGCTCACGGCGGACCAGATCGCGGCCATCGACCAGCTCCGGCTCGACGAGCTGCGGAGCCTCCGCGCCGTCGACGAGGCCGTCGCCTCGATCCTGAACGCGCTGTCGGCGAGCGGCCGGCTGGGTACCACCCTGATCGTCTTCGCCTCCGACAACGGGTACCTGCTGGGCGAGCACCGAACGACCGGCAAGGTCAACGCCTACGAGGAGAGCATCCGGATCCCGCTCGTGATCCGCTACGACGCGCTCGCCACCGGCCCTCGGACCTCCTCCAAGATCGTGGCGAACGTGGACCTCGCGCCGACGTTCGCGGCGGCGGCCGGTGTGGCGGCGCCGGGCGCCGAAGGACTCGACCTCCTGCCGCTGCTCACCGGTACTCCGCGCTGGCGTGACGAGCTGCTGATCGAGCACGGGCCCGGGCTCACGTACTGCGCGGTGCGGACCTCGGCCTGGCGCTACGTGCAGTATCGCAACGGCTCCGAGGAGTTGTACTCGCTCGCAACCGACCGGTACGAGCTCCAGAACCTGGCGCAGAACCCCTCGTACGCGGCGAAGCTCGCAGAGATGCGCTCCCGCGTGCATCGGCTCTGCGATCCCGTGCCGCCGACGTTCGCGTTCACCCATTGAGCGAGCAGACGGCCACCCGATCGAGCGCGAGGACGGACTCGCCCCTGGCCCTGCGGATCCTCGGCGTGGTCGCGGCCGCCGTGCTGGGCGTCGGGACCTTCGGCGTCCTCGGCGTCGCGGTCCTGCAGACCCTGTACGACCGCGGCGTGGTGGGCCACAAGGGCTCCGAGGAGATGGAGGCGCTCGGCTACCTGGCGGCCGGCCTGATCGGGGGAGCGGTGGTGGGCCTCGTGGTGTCGGTGTGGGTCGGCCTCCGCGTGTGGCAGAGCCGCTGGACGCTGCTGGTGGTCCTGGTCGCCGCCGCCGCCGTCACCGGCATCACGATCGTCGTCGCGACACGCTAGCGTCGCCGGCCGCAGCGGGTAGACTCCGCCGCCATGAAGATCCTGGTCGTCGGCTCCGGAGGTGTCGGTGCCGCGTTCGCGCCGATCGCGGCGCGGCGCGACTTCTACGAGCACGTCGTGTTCGCCGACATCGACGAGCGGCGCGCGCTGCGCGTCGTCGACCGGTTCGGCGGCGGCGGGAAGTTCTCGGCGACGCGCGTGGACGCCTCCGACGCGGACGACGTGGCGGCCGTCGCGAAGGCGAAGGGATGCGACGCGATCCTCAACGCCGCCGACCCGCGGTTCGTGCCGGGCGTCTTCCGCGGCGCGTTCGACGCCGGCGCCACCTACGTCGACATGGCGATGTCGCTCTCGCACCCGCACCCGGACCGTCCCTACGAGCAGGTCGGGGAGAAGCTCGGCGACGCCCAGTTCGAGGCGAGCGGCGAGTGGGAGGCGCGGGGGCAGCTCGCCCTCGTGGGCTGCGGGACCGAGCCCGGCTTCTCCGACGTCGCCGCGCGCTACGCCGCCGATCACCTCTTCCGCGAGGTCCACGAGGTGGGCGTGCGGGACGGGGCGAACCTCGAGGTCCGCGGCCACTCGTTCGCGCCCACGTTCAGCATCTGGACCACGATCGAGGAGTGCCTGAACCCGCCGGTGATCTGGGAGCGCGACCGCGGCTGGTACACGACGGCGCCCTTCAGCGAGCCCGAGACCTTCGCGTTCCCGGCCGGCATCGGCGACGTCGAGTGCGTGAACGTCGAGCACGAGGAGGTGCTGCTGATCCCGCGCTGGGTCGACTGCACGCGCGTCACCTTCAAGTACGGCCTCGGCGACGAGTTCATCGACGTGCTGCAGACCCTGCGCACGCTCGGGCTGGACCGGACGGATCCCGTGAGCGTCAACGGGACGCTCGTCAGTCCCCGAGACGTGGTGGCGGCGGTGCTGCCCGACCCCGCCTTCCTCGGCGAGGAGATGACCGGCCTGACCTGCGCCGGCACGTGGGTGCGCGGCATCGGCACCGACGGCTCCCCGCGCGAGGTCTACGTCCACCACGTCGTCGACACCGAGGAGACCTGGGCGAAGGACGGCACCCAGGCGGTCACCTGGCAGACCGCCATCAACCCGGTCATCGCGCTGGAGCTGATCGCGACCGGGGTCTGGAGCGGCGCCGGCGTCCTCGGCCCCGAGGCCTTCGACGCCGTCCCCTTCCTCGACCTGATGAACGACTACGGCTCGCCCTGGGGCATCACCGAGATGACCCCCCGCGAGCGCCTGACCGACCTCGGGCTCAGGTCCGGTTCCCTCCGTGACGATGCCTTCAGACGACGACGGCGCACTGAGGGGTGCAGGCACGCATGGCAGCAGACCAGAGCCTGAGTGAGGCAGGGTTCGGCACCGCGGGTCCGGTCGAGGGCCTCGCGGGCCTCATCGAGCCCGGATCGCTGCTGGAGGCCACGCCCGAGTGCATGGTCATCACGGCCGTCGACGGCCGCATCCTGTTCGCGAACCGGCGCCTGCAGGAGCTCACCGGGTTCGACCGGGGGGACCTGATCGACCACCAGGTCGAGGTCCTCCTGGCCGACGGCCTGTCGAACGCGACCGAGAACATCTTCGAGGCGCAGTGCCGGCGCGCCGGCGCCGACCCGATCGCCGTCGAGGTCCACCTGGGCCACATCGACGGTCCCGACCGGCTCCTCGTCGTCACGCTCCGCGACCTGACCGAGATCAAGGAGGGCCGGGAGGCCCGCTTCGAGGCCGAGGCGAAGTACCGCGCCCTCGTCGACGAGATCCCCGCCGTCGTGTACCTGGACCCGGTCGACGAGAACTCCGACAGCATCTACGTGAGCCCGCAGGTGACCGAGCTGATCGGCGTCACGCCCACCGAGTGGCTCACCGACGCCTACTGCTGGCGCCGTCACGTCCACCCCGACGACATCGACCGCGTGTGGGACGAGTACGTGGACGCCTACACGCAGCACACCACGCTGAACCACGAGTACCGCATGGTGCACGAGGACGGCAGGGTGAAGTGGGTCCTCGAGCAGGCGACGACCGTCCGCGACGAGCGGGGCGAGCCCTGGCTGATCCAGGGCGTGATCTTCGACATCACCGAACGCAAGCAGGCCGAGGAGCAGATCGCGTTCCTCGCCTACCACGACAGCCTCACGCGCCTGCCGAACCGGGTGCTGTTCGAGGAGATGCTGGGCCTGTCGATCGCGCGCGCCCGCCGGCACGACCTGGGCGTCGGCGTGATCTTCCTGGACCTCGACAACTTCAAGCTCGTGAACGACTCGCTCGGCCACGCGGCCGGCGACCGGATGCTCGAGCAGCTCGCCGACCGCCTGCGCGAGTGCACGCGCGAGACCGACCTCGTGGCCCGTCAGAGCGGCGACGAGTTCCTGCTGCTGCTGTCCGACCTCGAGCGGGGGGCCGGGTCGCAGCCCGGCACCGACGCCGCCGCCATCGTCGCCGAGTCCGTCGCCACCCGCGTGCACGAGGCCCTGCGCGCACCCTTCGACCTGGACGGCACCGAGTTCTACGCCTCGGCCTCGCTCGGCATCTCGCTGTTCCCGCAGGACGCGCACGACGCCGCGGCGCTGCTGCAGAACGCCGACACCGCCATGTACCAGAGCAAGCGCAACGCGCCGGGCGGCTACGTGCTGTTCTCCGCGCACGACGGCGACCCGCTGGAGACGCTGGCACTGACGACGCGGCTGCGGCGCGCCGTCGAGGAGCAGCACTGGGTGCTGCACTACCAGCCGATCCTCGACCTGGGCGACGACCGCATGGTCGGCGTCGAGGCCCTGGTCCGCTGGCAGGATCCGAACGGCGGCATCGTGCCGCCGGGCGAGTTCATCCCGCTGGCCGAGGAGATGGGCCTGATCGAGGCGATCGGCGACTGGGTGATGGACGAGTTCATCGCGCAGTCGGCGCAGTGGCAGCGGGATGGGCTGGACCTGGAGGTCAGCTTCAACCTCTCGCCACGCCAGCTCTGGGCGCCGAACCTGTCCGAGCACATCCTCGGCACGCTGCAGGCCGGCGGCATGGACCCCGGCAAGGTGGTCGTCGAGATCACCGAGTCCACGGCGATGGCCGACCCCGACCGCACGATGCGGATCCTGTCGGAGCTGCACGCCTGGGGCCTCACGCTCGCGATCGACGACTTCGGCACCGGCTACTCGTCGCTGGCCCGGCTCAAGCACATGCCGGTCGACATCCTGAAGATCGACCAGTCCTTCGTGCGCGACGTCGACCGCGACCGCGACCTCGCCGGCATGGTGCGCGCGATGATCCAGCTCGCGCAGTCCCTCGGCATGACGCCGCTCGCCGAGGGCATCGAGACCCGCGGCGAGTACGAGTTCCTCCGCGCGAACGGCTGCCGCCTGGCCCAGGGCTTCCTGTTCAGCCACCCCGTGCCGGCCGCCGAGATCCCCGCCCTGACGCAGCGCAAGCTCACGCCCGACATGGACTGAGCGCGTCCGCCGGTTGGGCGGGCTCAGGTGAGAGCGGTCCGGTAGCATCTGCGGACCATGGCGCGCCGCTACGAGCCCACCGAGTTCGAACCGAAGTGGGAGGAGGTCTGGGACGCCGAGGGCCTGTACCGGGCCTCCGACGATCCGGCCGACCCCCGCCCCCGGTTCTACGCCCTCGACATGTACCCGTACCCGTCGGGGGACCTGCACATGGGCCACGCGGAGGCCTTCAGCGGCGGCGACGCCGTCGCCCGCTACCAGGCGATGCGGGGCAACAACGTGCTGCACCCGATCGGCTGGGACGCCTTCGGCCTGCCGGCGGAGAACGCCGCCATCAAGCGCGGCATCCACCCGAAGGAGTGGACCTACGCGAACATCGACCAGCAGCGGCGCTCGTTCCGCCGCATGGGCATGTCGTTCGACTGGGAGCGCCAGCTCAACACCTGCGACCCGGAGTACTACAAGTGGACCCAGTGGCTGTTCCTGCAGCTGTTCGAGCGCGGCCTGGCCTACCGGAAGTCGGCCGCCACGAACTGGTGCCCGCACGACCAGACGGTCCTCGCGAACGAGCAGGTGATCCAGGGCAGGTGCGAGCGCTGCGGCTCCGTCGTCGAGCGCCGCGACCTCACGCAGTGGTTCTTCAAGATCACCGACTACGCGCAGCGGCTGCTGGACGACATGGCCGAGCTCACCGACTGGCCCGAGCGCGTCAAGACGATGCAGCGCAACTGGATCGGACGGTCGGAGGGCGCCGAGGTCACGTTCGAGATCGCCGAGACCGGCGAGCAGGTCGACCGTGTTCACGACCCGGCCCGACACGCTGTGGGGCGTCACGTTCTTCGTGTTCGCCGTCGAGCACCCGCTGGTGGAGGAGCTGGCGAGGATCGGCGGCACGACCGAGCAGGTCGAGCCGCTGCGCGAGAAGGTGCGCAGCACGCCGCTCACGGTGCGCGAGGAGGCCGACACGAAGGAGGGCGTGCCGCTCGGCGTGCACATCGTGAACCCGGTGAACGGCGAGCGCGTGCCGGCGTACGTGGCCCCGTACGTGCTGATGGAGTACGGCACCGGCGCCGTGATGGCGGTGCCGGCGCACGACCAGCGCGACTTCGAGTTCGCACGGCAGCACGGCCTGCCGGTCCGCGTGGTGATGCAGCCCGAGGACGCCGAACCGATCGACCCCGACGCGCATGACCGAGGCGCTGCCGCACGAGGGCGTGATGGTGAACTCGGGGCCCTTCGACGGTGAGCGCTCCCCGGAGTCGATCGCGAAGGTGACCGCCTGGCTCGAGCAGCAGGGGTCCGGCCGCGCGGCCGTCACGTATCGCCTGCGCGACTGGCTGATCAGCCGTCAGCGGTACTGGGGTGCGCCGATCCCGATCATCCACTGTCCGGTCGACGGCCTCGTGCCGGTGCCCGAGGCCCACCTCCCCGTCATCCTGCCCGACGACGTCGACTTCCGGCCCGGCGGCGAGTCACCGCTCGCCCGTCACCCCGCGTTCCTGCACGTGGAGTGCCCGGTCTGCGGCGGCCCGGCCACGCGCGACACCGACACGATGGACACGTTCGTCGATTCGAGTTGGTACTACTACCGGTACTGCTCGCCGCACGACGAGGAGCGGGCGTTCGACCCGGCGAAGGTCGAGATGTGGATGCCGGTCGGCCAGTACACCGGCGGCGTCGAGCACGCGATCCTGCACCTGCTCTACTCGCGCTTCTTCACGAAGGTGCTGCACGACATGGGCCTGGTCTCGTTCACCGAGCCGTTCCCGAGGCTGATGAACCAGGGGCAGGTGATCTACGACGGCGCCAGCATGTCGAAGTCGAAGGGCAACCTGGTCGAGCCCATGCCGATCGTCGAACGCTGGGGCGCCGACACGATGCGGCTCATCATCCTGTTCGCCGGGCCGTTCCAGGACGACATCGACTGGAAGCTGATCGCCGGCGACGACCCGCACAAGCGTCCCGGCGTGCACGCGTGGCTCGGCCGGGTCTTCCACGCGGTCGACGACGCGGTCGGCACGGACGCGCCCGATCCCGACGAGCTGCGGCGGGCGACCGCGCGTGCCGTGAAGGGCGTGACGGAGGACCTCGAGCGGTTCCGGTTCAACACGGCGATCTCGAAGCTCCAGGTGCTGACGAACGAGATGCGAACAGCGCTCGACGCCGGCGGAGGAGCGCGCGAGGCCGCGACCGCCCTCGCGCTGCTGCTGGCGCCGCTCGCCCCCTTCGCCGCCGAGGAGCTCTGGCGCGAGGTCCTCGGCAACCCCGAGAGCGTGCACCGGCAGTCGTGGCCCACGTTCGACCCGTCGCTCGTCGTCGAGGACACGGTCACCCTGGTGATCCAGGTGAACGGCAAGGTGCGCGACCGCGTCGAGGTGCCGGCCGGCGCCGACGACGCCTCCGTGCTGGAGCTCGCGCGCGCGAGCGAGCGCGCGCAGCGCGCGATCGGCGACGGCCGCGTCGTGAAGGAGATCGTGCGCGCGCCGAAGCTCGTGAACCTCGTCGTGCAGTCGGCCTGACGGCCGTTCGTCCGCGCTCTCGTCGTCCTGGATGAACGACGTCTTCCCCCGAACGTGACGTCCGTCATGGTTCGGGATGTGGCACCGGCGTAGGTTCGCCGACATGTCGATCGGGGACCGGCTGTCGTCGCTGTCGCGGAACGAGCTCGTGGGGCTCGCCGTGGTGGTGGCGGTGACGCTCGGCGGGGTCGGGCTCTGGTACACGCGGTCGTTGCCCAAGCCCGTTGCGGTGCAGGCGACGCCCGCCGCGGTCGCGGCGTCGGGCGCCGCAGCCGTGGCCGGGTCGCCCTCGCCGAGCCCCGTGCCGCTCTTCGTCGACGTTGCCGGGTGGGTGCGGCACCCCGGCGTCTACGAGTTCGCGACCGGCCAGCGGGTGATCGACGCGATCGACGCGGCCGGTGGCGCGCGGCCCGGCGCCGACCTCGCGGCGCTGAACCTCGCGGCGCCGCTCACCGACGGGACGCAGATCCTCGTGCCGAAGGCGGGGGCGGCGCCGGCCGGCGCCGGCACCACGATCCCGGGCACCGGTGAGAGCGGCGGCGGCGCGCTCGTGAACGTCAACACCGCGAGCGCCACCGAGCTGGAGACGCTCGACGGGATCGGCGAGGTGATCGCCGCCGCCATCGTCGACTACCGGACGCAGAACGGGCCGTTCACGTCCGTCGACCAGCTCGAGGACGTGAGCGGCATCGGCCCGTCGACCCTGGAGGCGATCCGCGACGCGGTGACGGTGTGAGCGTCTGGACCATGCCGGCGGCCGCCGCCGCGTTCTGGGCGGGCCTGGTTGCGTGGTCGGCGGCCCGGCCCTGGCTCGCGCCGTGGATGGCGATCGCGATCGGCCTGTCGGCCCTCGCCGGCGCATGGCTCGCCGCCCCTCGCAGGATCGCGGGGCGCGACGCCCTGGCGGGGGCCGGCCTCGTGGCGTCGGAGCCGGCGGCGGTGTCGGTGGTGGCGGCCGGAGCGCGAGGGCCCGGGCGTGGGGCGCCGGCCGCGGCCGCGCTCGGCCTCGTCGGCGTGTTCGCGCTCGGATGCGGCTGGGGCGGCGTGCAGGACGCGCGGCTCGACGGGCAGCTGCTCGGCCGGCTCGCACCGGAACGCGTGACGATCGAGGGCTCGCTCCGCACCGATCCGTCGCTCGGCGGCTACGGGTGGTCGGCGACGGTCGATGTCACGCGCGTGCAGAGCGCCGGCGGCGCGTGGACGCTCCGCGAGTCGGTCTGGGTGAGCGGCGACGGCGACGTGCCGCGGGCGGTCCGGGGCGACGGCGTGCTCCTGGAAGGCACGCTGCGCGTCCCCGACGATCCGGGGTTCGCGGAGTCGCTCCGGCACCGCGGCGTGGTGGCCGAGCTCACGCTCGACACGTTCCGGCGCACGGGCGGCGCCACCAACCCGTTCCTGCGCGCCACCCAGGTCTTCCGCTCGTTCGTCGGGCGTTCGATCGCCCGGCTGTTCCCGCCGAAGGAGGCGGGGCTGCTGCTCGGTCTCGCGCTGGGCGACGACTCGCAGCTGGACCCGGGACTCGAGCGCGACTTCCAGGCGACCGGCCTGGGCCACCTGCTCGTCGTGTCGGGGGAGAACGTGGCGATGGTGCTGGGGCCGGTGCTGGGGCTCGCGATGGTGCTGAAGCTCACGCGGTGGCCGCGGTTCGCGCTGGGTCTGGGCACGGTGGCGTTCTTCGTGGTGCTGACCGGCGCCGAACCCTCGGTCATGCGCGCCGGCGTGATGGCCTCGCTCACCCTGACGGGCGTGCTGATGGGCCGGCCCCGGTCGACCGGCTCGATCCTGGCCGGCGCGGTGCTGTTCCTGATCGTGCTGGACCCGTGGCTCGTGTGGGCGATCGGCTTCCAGCTGTCGGTGACGGCGACGGCGGGGATGGTGGCGATGGCGACGCCGCTCGCGCAGCGGCTGCGGTTCCTGCCGGCGCCCGTCGCGCTGGCGGCCGGCACGACGCTCGCTGCGCAGCTCGGCGTGACGCCGCTGCTGCTGTTCCACTTCCACGAGGTCCCGGGAGTGACGATCGCGGCGAACCTGGCCGCGTTCCCGGCGGTCTCGCCGGCGCTGCTGCTGGGCATCGCGGCGTCGGTGCTGGGCCTGCTGCTGATGCCGCTCGGCCGGTTCGTCGCGTTCCTCGCGCTGGTGCCGATGCGCTACCTCGAGCTGATCGCCGACCGGCTCGCGAAGGCGCCGGTCGCCTACGTCACCTCGCGCGGCGGGCCGTGGGTGCTGGTGGGCGGCCTCGCCGCGTTCGTGGCGGCCGCGTGGTGGCTGCACGGCGGCCGGCGGCTCCCGCGCTCGGCCGTCGTGGCCGGCCTCGCGCTGCTGCCGCTCGTCGTGTGGTCCTCGGCCCTGTCGGCCGGCGTGCCCGACGGGCTCACCGTCCGCTTCTTCGACGTGGGCCAGGGCGATTCGGCGCTCGTCACGTCGCCGAGCGGGCGCGACGGTGCTGATCGACGGCGGCCCCGACGAGGAGCAGGTGGCGACCGAGCTCGCCGCGCTCGGCGTGAAGCGGCTCGACGTCGTGGTGGCGAGCCACCCGCACGCCGACCACATCATCGGGCTGCCGGTCGTGCTCGCCCGGATCCCGGTCGGTCTGATCCTCGATCCGGGGTGCGAGCACGACGGGCTGCAGGCCGCGCTCGACGACGCGATCGCCGACGAGCACGTGCCGGAGCAGCACCCGCGCGCCGGCGCCACGTACACGGTCGGCGACCTGCGCCTGGACGTCCTGTCGCCCGACCGCTGCTGGACCGGCACCGAGTCCGACACGAACAACGACGCCATCGTGATCCGGCTCTCGCGCGGCGACGACGTGGTGCTGCTCGCGACCGAGCCCGAGGAGCCGGCGCAGGAGTGGCTCCTCGAGACCGGCGTGGACCTGTCGGCCGACGTCCTGAAGGTGCCGCATCACGGCGCCGCCACGTCGGTCCCCGAGTTCTTCCAGGCCGTGCACGCGCAGGTGGCCGTCGTGAGCGTGGGGGAGAACACCTACGGGCATCCGGTCCCCTCCACGCTGGCGGCCATCCGGGCCACCGGGCGCCCAGGTCTGGCGGACGGACGAGCGAGGCACGATCACGGTCCGGTTCGCCGACGGCGTGCCCCTCGTCGAGCCCGCCCGGTAGGTATCTCGGCCAGGCACCACGCACGCACGGGATTTTCCCCTCACGTACGCCTAAAGCTCTAGGCCCCGTTGCCGATGCGAAGAGGGTCGGGCACCACTCGACGGGACGCGACGCTGACGACGAGGACGGGACAGTCATCATGGCCAGAAACACCGATCGGCGCAGGATCGAGATCGAGCTGGAGTCGAGGCTCTCGGCGCTCCAGTCGGTGCAGACCGAGCTCGAGCAGTCCCAGGAGGAGTCGGCCGCGCTGAAGGCGCGCGTCGCCGAGCTCGAGGAGGCGCTCGCGGCAGCGCCCGCCGGCGAGGCCGGCGCCGCATCCGCCGATCCCGTGTCGGACGACCAGGCACAGGGGCTCGCGATCCGCGTCGCCGAGCTCGAGGCACGGCTCGCCCGCGCCGCGCAGACCGGCGAGATCGACATGGCATCCGTCTCCGAGCAGCTCCGTGAGACACAGGAGCGCGCCCAGATCTTGGAAGCACAGTTGGAGGCGGCCCGCGTCCGCGAGGACGAGCTGGTCGCCCACACGGTCCGCGCCGACGCGACGGTCGCCGACGTCGGCGCGCGCCTCGCTGAGTCCGGCAGCGCCGCCGACCGCGTGGAGGGCCTCGAGGCCGAGCTCGCCGACGCGCGCTCGCGGCTGGAGACCCTGACCGAGTCCGAGACCACCGCTCGCGCCGAGATCGAGCGGCTGGGCCTGTCGGTCGCGGACCTCGAGCTGCGGCTCGCCGGGACGGAGGAACTGAAGGAGACCCTCGCCGTCACCCAGCTCGAGCGGGACGGCGCCAGGAGCGAGCTCGTTCGACTGATGGAGGTCGAGCGGGAGCTCGAGACGCGCACGACCGCATTCGACGCCGAGATCCAGCGGGCGGCGGAGGATGCCGAGCGTGCGCTCGAGACGTTGCAGGAGGCCGAGCTCGAGCGGGCCCGGCTCCTCGAGGAGCGTGACCGCATCGCCGCCGAGCTGGCCGAGGTGCAGGAGCAGTCCCAGGCCGCCGCGAGCGAGCGCGAGGCCATCGAGTCCGAGCGTGCCGAGGCCGTCCAGCGCGCGGCCGAGACCGAGCGCCGAGTGCAGGAGCTCGGAACGGAGCTCGAGACCGCCCGCGCGGCCGAGTCGCGCGCCGCCGACCTCGAGGTGCAGCTCGAGGCCGCCACGACCCGTCTGCGCGAGATCGAGGAGTCGCAGGAGCCGCTGCAGGCCCGCCTGACGGAGCTGCAGGCGAGCCTCGACGCCGCCGAGCAGCGCGCGACCGAGAACGAGCAGGCCCTCGAGACCCTGCGCGCCGACGCCGGCCAGACCGGCGACCGCGTGGCGGAGCTGCAGGCACAGCTCGAGACCGCCGCGAACGACCTTCGTGCGATCGACGAGTCCCAGGTTCCCCTCCGGGCGCGTGTGGACGAGCTCCAGGCGGCGCAGGACCGTGCCGAGCAGCAGATCGCCGAGCACTGGAACGAGCCGTGCAGGCCGAGCAGAAGGCGACCGAGGCGTCGGAGGCGCTCGCCTCCGCGGAGGCCGAGGCGCGCGATGCCCAGGGACGGACGGCGCAGTTCGAGACGGAGCTCGCCGCCGCCGCCGAGAAGCTGAAGGAGATGGAGCGGACCCACAACCTCGAGGCGCGCGTCGGCGAGCTGCAGGAGCGGGCGCGCACCGGCGAGGTCCACGAGCGGTCTCACGCCCGTCGAGGCCCGCCTGGTCGAGGTCGAGACGGCGCTCATGGGCGCCGAGGAGCGAGCGAAGGAGGCGGAGGCGAAGGAGCGCACGGCGCAGGAGCGCGTCGACGCCGCCGCCGCGGAGCTCGCGGCCACCGAGGCGAACATGCAGCAGCTCCAGGAGGTCTACGACGTGGTGCGCGTGCAGGCGGAGGATCTGCGGCTGCGCCAGCAGGTGCTGGAGGCCGACCTGGCCGCCGCGTCCGCCGGTGCCGCGCCGCTGCCGTCGCCGGCGAGCCGAACGAGGCCGCAGCGGCCGCACAGGCCGAGCTCGAGCGCGCGACCGCCAGGATCCAGGACTTGGAAGGACAGCTCGAAGAGGCGGCATCCCGTCCCCAGACCGGTGCGGTCGCCTCGAGGGCGACGCCGCCGGCTCCGGCGATCTCGCGGCCGTCGTCGCGGAGCTCGAGGAGCGTCTCGAGCAGACCGAGGTCCGTGCCCGGCGCGCGTACACCGCCGCCGAGGCCGCCGAGGCCGCGCTGCGCTTCGCGAAGGAGAGCGGCGAGGTCGTGTCGAGCGATCCCGGCCTCGAGTCCGAGGTGCAGCGGCTGCGCAACCAGATCCCGGAGCTCATGAAGCGCGTCGAGCAGGCCGAGGAGGCGCGCAAGCGCGCCGAGGCCGCCGCCGGCGTCGTGGGACGGACGCGAGCTCCGAGCAACGGTGGCGAGACCTCGAACGGCAACGGTGCCGACGACGTCTCTCCCGGCGTCGCCGCCTGGCGCTAGCCGCGCCGACCGACCCCCGTCCGAGGCGCCCGTAGAATCAGCGCATGAGCGCCGCCCGTCAGACCGTCACCCTGCTCTGGGGCGAGGACGACTTCCTCCTGCGCGAGGCCGCGTTCCGGATCCTCGGCACCCTGCGGCCCACCGAGGTCGACGCCGCCGAGTGGCAGGGCGGGGAGCTCCAGGACTTCGCGACGCCGTCGCTGTTCGGTGAGCGCCGGGCGCTGCTCATCACCGACGCGCGCTGCCCTCTCGAAGGAGGCCATGGTGGAGCTCGTCGCGTACCTGGCCGCGCCGGATCCCGAGTCGCCGCTGATCATCTGCTGCCAGACCGCGGAGCGCGGCAAGCCGCCGGTCGCCCTCGAGCGGGCGGTGAAGCCCGTCGGCGAGGTCCGCGAGCTGAAGATCGTGCGCAAGGACCTCGAGCCGTGGCTGATCCAGCGCGCGCGGGCACGGGAGATCGACCTCGCGCCGCCGGCGGCCAGGGCATTGGTGGAGACGCTGGGGGAGGAGCCGGGCGAGCTCGCGAGCGCGCTCGAGCAGCTCGCGTCAGCGTTCCCCGGGGAGAAGCTCACGCCGCAGCTCGTCGCGCGGCAGTTCCGCGGCCTCGGGGAGCAGAAGGTCTGGGACCTGTGCGACCGCGCGTTCGGCAAGGACCTGCCGGGCGCGATCCGCTCGCTGCGCGCGATCGAGGAGGGCCGCGACGATCCGCTGATGGTGCTGGGCGGCATCGCGAGCCGCCTGCGCGACCTGATGAAGGTGCGCTCGCAGCCCGATCGGATGCCGCCGGCAGAGCTGGCGCGGGCCGCCGGGCTGCGGTTCGACTGGCAGGCGCGCCGCTACCGCGAGCAGGCGAACCGGTTCAGCATGGCCGACCTGGTCGCGATCCACGACCGGGTCACCGAGGCGGACCGGGCGCTGAAGTCGGGCGCGACCGGCGACATCGTGATGCCGACGCTGATCGCGGCGATCGCGGAGCGGTAGGCCGGCGGAGCCGAGCTACTCGGCGGCGGCGGAGTTCGCGGCCTTGGCGAGCCGGCTCTTGCGGCGGGCGGCGGTGCGCTTGTGGATCACGCCGCGGCTGGCGGCCTTGTCGAGGGCGCGGGCGGCCTCGCGGCTGCGCTGGAGGGCGGCCTCGGCGTCGCCGTCGGAGACGGCCGTGCGGACCTTCTTCGTGGACGTCTTGAGCGCCGTGCGGACGGCCTTGTTGGCCACGGCGCGGCGCTCGTTGGTCTTGTTCCGCTTGATCTGGGACTTGATGTTCGCCATGAGCCGGGGAGTCTACCAGCGGGGGCATGCGGGCTCCCCAGCGCGGCGGCCGGCCCCGCCCCCGTACCATTGGGGCACCGTGGCAACGACCGACACCTCCCACATCCGCAACTTCTGCATCGTGGCGCACATCGACCACGGCAAGTCCACGCTGGCCGACCGCCTGCTGGAGGTCACCCACACCGTCGAGGGGCGCAACATGCGCGCCCAGTACCTCGACAAGATGGACCTCGAGCGCGAGCGCGGCATCACGATCAAGGCCCAGGCCGTCCGCCTCCAGCACGAGGGCTACGAGCTCAACCTGATCGACACCCCCGGCCACGTCGACTTCACCTACGAGGTCTCCCGCAGCCTCGAGGCCTGCGAGGGCGCGATCCTGCTGGTCGACGCCGCCCAGGGCCTCGAGGCCCAGACCCTCGCCAACTACCACCTCGCGCGGGACGCCGGCCTCGTGATCGTGCCGGCCATCAACAAGATCGACCTGCCGGCCGCCGAGCCGGACGCCCGCGCGAAGGAGCTCGCCGCCCTCCTCCAGATCGAGCCCGAGGAGGTCCTGCACATCTCCGCGAAGACCGGCGAGGGCGTCGCCGACCTGCTGCGCACCGTCATCGAGAAGGTGCCGCACCCCGAGGGCGACCCCACGAGGCCGCTCCAGGCCCTGATCTTCGACTCGATGTTCGACATCTACCGCGGCGTCATCACCTACGTCCGCGTGAAGGAGGGCACGCTGCCCTCGAACGCGCGCGTGCGCTTCATGGCGACCGGCGTCGAGTCCGACGCCGAGGAGACCGGCGTGATGTCGCCCGAGGCCACGCCGATCGCCGCGCTCGGCCCCGGCGAGGTCGGCTACCTCGTCACCGGCCTCAAGGACGTCCACCTCGCGAAGGTCGGCGACACGATCACGCTCGCCGGCAAGGAGGCGGCGCCCGAGCCGCTGCCCGGCTACCGCGAGCCCAAGCCGATGGTGTGGTCCGGCCTGTTCCCCGCCGACGGCAGCGACTACGCCGACCTGCGCGACGCCCTCGACAAGCTGAAGCTCTCCGACGCGGCGCTGTACTTCGAGCCCGAGACCTCGACCGCCCTCGGGTTCGGCTTCCGGTGCGGGTTCCTCGGCCTGCTGCACATGGACATCGTGAAGGAGCGGCTGGAGCGGGAGTTCGACCTCGAGCTGATCGCGACGGCGCCGAACGTGGAGTTCCACCTGATCCGCGGCGGCGAGATGTCGATCGTGCACAACCCCGCCGAGATGCCGGCGCCCGGCGAGTACGACAGCGTCGAGGAGCCGATCGTGCTGGCGACGATGATCACGCCGGCCGAGCACCTCGGCGCCGTCATGGACATCTCGCAGGGCCGCCGCGGCGAGATGGTCGACATGGTCTACATCACGCCCGAGCGCGTGGAGATCCACTACGTGCTGCCGCTCGCCGAGATCGTGTTCGACTTCTTCGACCAGCTGAAGTCCCGCACGAAGGGGTACGCGAGCCTCGACTACGAGCCGTGGGGCTACCAGGAGGCGAACCTCGTTCGCGTCGACGTCCTGCTGCACGGCGAGCCGGTCGACGCGTTCAGCACGATCGTGCACCGCGACAAGGCGTACGCGTACGGCAAGCAGATGACCGAGCGGCTGAAGGAGCTGATCCCGCGGCAGCTCTTCGACGTGGCCGTGCAGGCCGCGATCGGATCGAAGATCGTCGCGCGCGAGACCGTGAAGGCCAAGCGCAAGGACGTCCTGGCCAAGTGCTACGGCGGCGACATCACGCGCAAGCGCAAGCTGCTGGAGACGCAGAAGAAGGGCAAGGCGCGCATGCGGCGCGTCGGCAAGGTCGACGTGCCGCAGGAGGCGTTCATCGCCGCGCTGCGCGTGGACGAGGGCGCCGGGGCGAAGAAGAAGTGAGCGTCGAGGCCGCCACCACCGCCGGCATCTACGTGCACGTGCCGTTCTGCCTCACGCGCTGCGGCTACTGCGACTTCAACGCGTACGCGGGCCTGGACCAGCTGAAGCCGCGGTACCTGCGGGCGCTCGTGTCCGAGGCCTCGCTGGCGGCGCCGGCGTGGCAGGACGTCGAGGTCGCGAGCGTGTTCCTCGGCGGCGGCACGCCGACCACGATGGAGCCGGCCGACCTGAAGTCGCTGCTCACGCATCTCCGCGACCGGTTCACGTTCGCCGAGGAGGCGGAGATCACGACCGAGGCCAACCCCGACACGGTCGACCGCCAGCGGCTGGAGCAGCTGCGCGCGGCCGGGTTCGGCCGGCTCAGCATGGGCGCGCAGTCCTTCGATCCCGCGGTGCTGCGGTCGCTCGAGCGGCTGCACTCGCCGGAGAGCGTGCGCCGCGCGTTCGACGCCGCCCGCGAGGCCGGCTACGACAACGTGAACCTCGACCTGATCTACGGCGCCGACGGCGAGGGGCTGGATTCGTGGGAGGACACGCTGCGCGAGACCGTCATGCTCGCGCCCGAGCACGTGAGCGCGTACGCGCTGACGATCGAGCCGGCGACGCCGCTCGGCCGCAAGGTCGCGTCGGGGGAGGTGCCGGCGCCCGATCCCGACCTCCAGGCCGACATGTTCGCGGCCGCCTGCGACGTGCTGGCCGCCGCCGGCTACGCGCACTACGAGGTCTCGAACTGGGCGAAGCCCGGCTACGAGTGCCGGCACAACCTCGGGTACTGGGAGCGGCGGCCGTACCTGGGCCTCGGCGCCGGCGCGCACAGCTACCGCGAGGCCCGCCGCTGGTGGAACGTCCGCCCGCCCGAGGACTACCTCGCGCGCGTCGAGCGCGGCGAGCTGCCCGAGGGCGGCGCCGAACAGCTCGAGGCCTCCGACGCCTACCTCGAGGAGGTGTTCCTCCGCCTCCGCACGTTCGAGGGCATCCCGGCGAGCTGGATCGAGCCCTCGGTCGCCGAGCCGTACCTCGAGCTCGGCCTGCTCACGCTCGAGGGCGACGCCCTGGTCCCCACCGAGCGCGGCATGCTGCTGCTGAACGAGCTCGTCCTCGCGCTCGCCGCGAACTCGAACTAGTCTCGTTCAGACTAGCTGGCACCCGGAGGTCCGGGAACCGGGTTAGCACTCGGGCGCAGAGAGTGCCAGTACCATGTGCCTATGGCGGACGGGATCCCCGAGCTCGGTCCACGCAAGGCAGCGGTGCTGCGCGCCGTGGTGGAGGAGTACGTCCGCTCGGGCGAGGCCGTCGGCTCGGAGACGATCGCGGAGCGCTCGGGCCTGGGCGTGTCGAGCGCCACGATCCGCAACGAGATGGCGGCCCTCGAGGAGCTCGGCTTCCTCCAGCATCCGCACACGAGCTCCGGACGCATCCCGACCGACGCCGGGTACCGCCACTACGTCGACGCCCTGCCGGTGGGCGGGCGACTGCGCGAGCAGCAGCGCCGGGCGATCGCCGGTTACTTCGCCGAGGCGATGCTCGACCTCGAGGAGGTCCTGAAGGGGAGCGTCCAGCTGATCAGCCGCATGACGCAGTACGCCGGCCTCGCGGTGCCGCCGAGCTCCTCCGACGAGCCGATCATGCGCCTGGAGCTGATCGACATGGGCCCGACGATCATGGTGCTGGCCGTCGGCCAGCACGGCCGCGTCGACAAGCGGATCATCGACCGGCCGAACGAGGTCGACGCGAAGGTGCTGCTGGCCGCCGAGCAGCGGCTCGCGCCGCTCCGCGGCACCACGTACTCCGTCGCGCAGGTCCGGCTGCTGCAGATGGCCGCAGAGGGGCCGCGCGAGGAGCACGAACTGATCCTGAACGTGGCCGAGACGCTCCGCAGCACCGGCCGCGAGGGACAGACCCACATGGTGGTGGGCGGCGTCGCGAACCTCGCCGACGAGGCCCAGCTCTGGCGCCGCGAGACGGTTCGACGGCTGTTCGAGGCCCTCGAGCGCGAGCACGAGATGCTCGAGGTCCTGAAGGACGTGCGCGTCGACGACGAGCAGGGCGTGTCGGTCACGATCGGCGGCGAGCATCCCGCCACCGGCGAGTGGGAGGCCTCGCTCGTCACGGCCCCGTTCAAGGTCGGCGACGACACGGTCGGCACGATCGGCCTGGTCGGGCCCGACGCGCATGGACTACGTCACGGCGATGGCCTCGGTGCGCGCGGTCGCGAAGCGGCTGAGCGAGCTGGCCACGGAGCTGGATCAGTAGCGATGGCGACGGTCGGCGACCTCTACGAGATCCTCGGCGTCCGGCGCGACGCCTCGCAGGACGAGATCCGGACCGCGTATCGCGCCCTCGCGCGGCAGCACCACCCCGACGTGAACGCCGATCCCGCCTCCGAGCAGCGCTTCAAGGAGGTCAGCGGCGCGTACGAGATCCTGTCCGACCCCGAGAAGCGGCAGCGCTACGACACGTTCGGCGCCACCGGTGGTCCCGCAGGCTCGCCGTTCGGCGACATCCAGGACATCTTCGACATGTTCTTCGGCGCAGGCGGCTTCGGCGGTGCCGGCGGCCAGCGCCGCTCGCGAGGCCCGCGCTCGCCCGTGCGCGCCGGCGAGAACCTCGGCACGCAGATCCTGCTCACCTTCACCGAGGCGGCGTTCGGCGCACGCCGTGAGATCGAGGTCGAACGGCTCGTCGCGTGCGACCGCTGCATGGGCAACGGCGCCGAGCCCGGCACGGCGCCGAGCTCGTGCCGGACCTGCGGCGGCACCGGCGAGACCCAGGAGGTCCGTCGCAGCATCTTCGGCACGATCATGACCGCCTCGCCCTGCCGCACCTGCGGCGGCACCGGCGCCGAGATCCTCGACCCGTGCACGACCTGCCGAGGCAGCGGCCGCGTGACGGCACCCGACACGGTGACGGTCGACATCCCCGCCGGCGTCGACGACGGCCTCGAGCTCCGCGTGACCGGCGCCGGCAACGCCGGGCTCGTCGGCGGACCCTCCGGTGACCTGTACGTCGGGATCCGCGTGGAGCCCTCGCTCGCGTTCGAACGTCGTGGGCAGGATCTGTTCGCGCTGCTCGACGTGACGCTCACGCAGGCCGCGCTCGGCGCCGACGTCACGTTCGAGACCCTCGACGGCAGCGAGCACGTGCGCATCGAGCCCGGCACTGAGTCCGGCCAGCTGATCCGCCTGCGCGGCAAGGGCGTCCCGAACCTCAGCCGCCGAGGCCGCGGCGACCTCTACGTGACCGTCCACGTCACCGTGCCGAAGGACCTGAAGCGCGACGAGCGCAAGCTGCTCGAACAGCTCGCAGAGGCCCGCGGAGAGCGGTCGTCCAAGAAGGATCCGGCGACGGTGGAGCTTCGCCGACCCGAGGGCTGATCCGGCCCTCACGCCGTGTCGACCGAGAAGGCCCGCGCTGCAGCCGTACTCGGGTTCGCGCCGTGCTGGTCCTGGTTCGTGATGACGAGGACGACCGAGGTGCAGCCGGTCGGGTCGAAGTCCGGTCAGCGTGGCGACCTCCGTGGGCCCGGCGACCATCGACAGCGGGTCGACCGTGAGGGAGCTGCCGTCGTCGCACACGACGCTCCCGCGCAGCTGGCCGCCGACCGGCAGAGTCGTTCGTCAGCGAGATGTCGTACGTGCCGCCCGTCTTCGGCAGGCCGACGAAGCGCGCGGCGTAGTCGTCGCGGACGGAGCCGGAGATGCCGCCGCCGATCGAGTTGATCGCGTCGTCGTTCTGATAGGTGCCGACGAGCGACCGGTACGCGGCGCCCTCCTCGAGGCAGTACGGGTACACGTATCCGCCGCCGCACGTCCTCGCGAAGCGGATCGAGATGGCGGCCGCGTGGAACGCGTCGGGCAGGTTGCTCGCTCTTCAGCGCGAGGCCGGCGTCCAGGGCGTTCAGGTTGTTGGCCGTCTCGCGGCTGGTCGACTCCCAGAACTGCTGCATCACGTCCTCGCCGCCGCCGGCGACGCCGGTGCCGAACTGCTCGGTCATGGCGCGGAAGGTCAGCCAGTACGAGTACACGTCGTTGCCGGAGCCGAACTCGCCCATGCTCTTCTCCAGGGGCGGCCACAGGTAGAAGTAGTTGTCGTTGGCGGTGTCGAAGACCTCGTCCTCCATCCACGTGGCGCCGCCCTCGGTGAACACGAGGTCGGGGGCGCCGACGCCGGTGAGACCGCCCTCGCCGAACTGGATGCCGTGGTTGAACTCGTGGGCCGCGGTCGCCTGGAGGGACTTGAGCGGAGGAGAGGGGAAGTTCCGGTAGTCCTGGTTCAGCACCATGCAGCTCGCGTAGGCGTCGTGATCGGCCCACGCCGTGTTGGGGTTGTTGCCGACGTAGCCGGCGGTGGTGCCGTTCGTCGTCACGAAGCCGTAGAGGGCGTTGCCGAGGTTCTCGATCCGGACGTGGAACAGGCCGTTCGCGTTGGCCTTGAACGGCGGCGTGGGCCAGCCGAAGTTGGTGATCTCGGTCTTCCACGACCGTCTCGAGCGTGTGGGCGTAGTCGCCGATCGTCAGGCCGCCCTGGATCGCCGGCCGGGTCGTAGCGGATCAGGAAGTGGGTGGTGACCTTCTTCTTCGGCTTGGTGTCGGAGTAGCCGCCGCAGCTGTCGGCGGCACGGCGCGCCGTGCCGGCCAGTCGCGAGACCGTGGTGCCGCGCGCGGCGGCGCGCTCCTGCAGCTGGAGCAGCGGCAGCGTGCCGCGCCACGGCACGGAGGAGGCGAACTGCGAGGGGAGGCGTGACGGGTTCGCGAGCGCCTGCGCCAGGTAGCGGTCGGCGGTGACCCGGGAGATCTCGCCGCGGGCGACGGCGGCCTCGATCAGGGCCGGCGTGGACCCGGCGGGCGCGAGCGGCGCCACGGCGCGGTCATGCGCACGGGAGACGGCGGCGGCCGGTCCGATCGCGAGGGACGAGACGAGCGCCGCACCGACGAGCGCGACGAGCAGACGGGAGGTTCGGGTCATGGAGCCGATCATCTCCTTCACGGGCGGGCACCGGGGGGTGCGAGGTTGCCGAGGCGTGGAACAGGATATCGGCTCGGCGGGCCTTCAGAGTAGTCTGCCGCCATGAGCGACCTCCTCTCGACCGACTGCGTCTTCTGCCGGATCGCGGCCCGGGAGATCCCCGCGGAGATCCTGCACGAGACCGCGTCCGTGGTGGCCTTCCGCGACCTCGACCCGAAGGCGCCCACCCACATCCTCATCATCCCGAAGGAGCACCTGGAGTCGATCGCCGACATCGAGGAGCGCCACGGCCCGGTGCTGGTCGACGTCGCGATGACGGCCGCCCACCTGGCCGACACCGAGGGCCTCGAGGGCGGCTGGCGCCTGGTCACGAACGTGGGTCCCGACGCCGGCCAGTCCGTCTTCCACCTGCACGTCCACCTGCTGGGCGGCCGACGGATGGCGTGGCCGCCCGGGTAGAATCATCGGGAGGCAACAACCGGGCCGCCACCTGCGACCCGGGCGTCGAGGAGAGGAGAGCGGGGGAGACCCCCACGAACGCCGTTTGGCCGTCCCCACCACCCAAGTGAAGATCCTCGTCCCGGGCAGCCAGCCGATGGTGGCCCTCCTCGGCCAGCGCGACGCCTTCCTCAAGATCATCGAGGACGCCTTCGAATCCCAGATCCTCGTTCGCGGGAACGAGATCACGATCAGCGGGCCCGCCGACGAGGCCGAACACGTGGCGCGCCTGTTCGAGGAGCTCCTGATCCTGCTCGAGAAGGGCCACGAGCTGACGGCCTCGTCCGTCGGCCACACGATCGAGCTGATCCGCGGCAACGAGGCCCGCCCGAGCGAGGTGCTCGGCGACACGCTGCTGACCGCGCGCGGCAAGGGCGTGACGCCGAAGACGCTCGGGCAGAAGCAGTACGTGGACGCGATCCGCGGTCACACCGTGACGTTCGCGATCGGTCCGGCCGGCACCGGCAAGACCTACCTCGCGGTCGCGACGGCCGTGCGGGCGCTGCAGGACCACCAGGTGTCGCGGCTGATCCTCACGCGGCCGGCCGTCGAGGCCGGCGAGCGCCTGGGCTACCTGCCCGGCACGCTGTCGGAGAAGATCGACCCGTACATGCGGCCGCTGTACGACGCGCTGTTCGAGATGACGGGCGCCGACACGCTGCCGCGGCTGATGGAGCGCGGCACGATCGAGGTGGCGCCGCTGGCGTACATGCGCGGCCGCACGCTGAACGACGCGTTCATCATCCTCGACGAGGCGCAGAACACCACGCCCGAGCAGATGAAGATGTTCCTCACCCGGATCGGCTTCGGCTCGAAGGCCGTCGTGAACGGCGACGCCACGCAGGTCGACCTGCCGACCGGGCAGTCCTCCGGCCTTCGCGTCATCGAGGAGATCCTGGGCGACATCGAGGGCATCAGCTTCTGCCACCTGGGCGCCCGGGACGTGGTGCGCCACAAGATCGTGCAGGACATCGTGGAGGCCTACCGGGTCTTCGGCGAGCAGCGGCGCTCGACCGCCGAGGGCTGACGTGGCACCCTTCCTCGCATGACCGACGACCCCGGGCAACCCGCTGATCCTCGTCTCCGACCGGCAGACCCTGCCGGTCGACGAGGCCGGGCTCGTCGACCTCGCGCGCACGACGCTGCTCGGCGAGGGCCTCGGCGCCGTCGAGCTGTCGGTCTCGTTCGTCGACGACGCCGAGATGGAGGAGCTGCACGTCCGGTACATGGACGAGGCCGGACCGACCGACGTCCTCAGCTTCCCGCTCGACGAGGAGGAGCATCACGGGGTCCGCGTGCTGGGCGACGTGGTCATCGCGCCGGCCGTCGCCGCGCGCAACAACCCCGAGGACCCGGCCGCCGAGCTGCGGCTGCTGCTCGTGCACGGGATCCTGCACGTCCTCGGCTACGACCACGAGGACGCCGACGAGCGCGCCGCCATGTGGGCGCGCCAGGAGCGGTACAGCGGGGTGCGCACGCCGTGACGAGCACCGACTGGTTCGAGATCGTCCTCGTGCTGTCTGAGCATCCTCGTCGTCGCCGTCATGGCGGCGTCCGAGGTCGCGCTCACGCGCACGAACCGCGTGCGCGCGATGCGGCTGGTCGAGGAGCGCAAGAGCCGGTCGGCCGAGCAGCTCGTGAAGATCACGGAGAACCCGGCGCCCTACCTCAACGTGGTGCTGCTCATCACGCTGCTGGCGACGATCGGCGGCACGACGATCGCCACGTCCATCGCGGTGCGGCACTTCCACACGGCGGGCGAGATCATCTCGACGGTCGTCATGACGCTGCTGCTGTTCGTGTTCGCGGAGGTGACGCCGAAGACGTTCGCGATCCAGCAGACCGACCGGGTGGCGCTGCGCGCGGCGCCGCTCCTGTGGCTGATCGGCGGCCTGCTCGGCCCGTTCGCGAGGCTGTTGCTGCGCTTCGCCAACATCATCATGCCGGGCAAGGGCCTGAAGGAGGGCCCGTACGTCACGGAGCAGGAGATCCGCGCGTACGCCGAGGTGGCCTCCGACGAGGCGCAGATCGAGGTCGGCGAGCGCGACCTGATCCACTCGATCTTCGAGTTCGGCGACACGATCGTGCGCGAGGTCATGGTGCCGCGCCCCGACATCGTCGCCGTCGAGGACGACAAGGCCCTGCGCGACGTGCAGGCGCTCGTGCTCACGCACGGCTACTCGCGCGTGCCGGTCTTCCACGAGGAGCTCGACGAGATCGTGGGCATCTGTTACGCGAAGGACGTGCTGAAGGCGCTGCACCAGGGCAAGCAGGACAGCCCCCTCGCCGAGATCGTGCGCGAGGCCCACTACGTGCCGGAGACGAAGAAGATCGCCGACCTCCTGCGCGAGATGCAGAAGGAGAAGTTCCACATCGCGATCGTCACCGACGAGTACGGCTCGGTGAGCGGCCTCGTGACGCTCGAGGACCTGCTGGAGGAGCTCGTCGGCGAGATCACCGACGAGTACGACCAGGAGGAGCCCGAGATCGCCGAGGTCGAGGAGGGCGTGTACCGGGTGAGCGGCAAGGCCTCGATCGACGACGTGAACGACGTCCTCGGCGTCGAGCTGCCGGACGAGGAGTGGGACACGGTCGCGGGGTTCGTGCTCGACCTGTTCGG
Source organism: uncultured Actinomycetes bacterium (assembly GCA_963828885.1). GTDB lineage: Bacteria > Actinomycetota > UBA4738 > UBA4738 > HRBIN12 > JALYMB01. The sequence goes on along the minus strand of CAWHGC010000012.1, from coordinate 73,357 downwards.
CAGGATCCCGAAGGACGGCGAGGAGCTGGAGTTCCAGGGCCTGCGCTTCCGCGCGGAGCAGGTCCTTGGCCGCCGCATCGCGAAGGTGCTCATCACGCGCGTGCCGCAGGACGACACGACCGAGACCCAGCCGGCGCAGGCGGAGGTGGCCGGTGAGTGAGGCCGCGCCGGTCGACCGCCCGGCCCTGGACGAGGCCGCGCTCGAGGGACTGGTCGAGGCCGCGCGCGCCGTCCGCGAGCAGGCGTACGCGCCGTACAGCGGGTTCGCGGTCGGCGCCGCGCTGCTGGCCGAGGGCCGTGTGTTCACCGGCGTGAACGTGGAGAACGCGAGCTACCCGATCAGCGTCTGCGCGGAGCGGAACGCCGTCGCCGCGATGGTGGCGGCCGGCGGGCGCCGCGTCGACGCCGTCGCCGTCGTCACCGACGGCGCCACGCCAACTCCGCCGTGCGGCGGCTGCCGGCAGTGCCTGTGGGAGTTCGGCCCCGAGGCCGTCGTCCTCGCGGTGACGCTGAAGGGCGAGCGCGCGCGCTGGCCGCTGGCCGAGCTCCTGCCGCACGCCTTCGGCCCGAGCGATCTGCCCTAGCGTGGCGGGCTTCCGCTCGGGGGTGGTGGCGGTCGTCGGCCGCCCGAACGTGGGCAAGTCGACGCTCGTGAACGCGCTCGTCGGCGAGAAGGTGGCCATCGTCTCCGACAAGCCGCAGACGACGCGCCGCGACATCCGCGCGATCCTGACGACCGAGCAGGCGCAGGTGGTGTTCACCGACACGCCCGGCTTCCACAAGCCGCGCACGCTGCTCGGCACCCGGCTGAACGAGGCCGTCGCCGCCGCCGTCGAGGGCGTGGACGTGGTCGTGCTGGTCGTCGACGGCGCCACCGGCGTCGGGCGCGGCGACCGCTTCGTGTACGAGCGGCAGGTGGCCGGCGCCGAGGGTGCCGCGCGCATCTGCGTCGTCAACAAGATCGACCGGCTGAAGCGGGGCCTGGCGATCCCGCAGCTGCAGTTGGCCGCGGCGCTGGGGGAGTTCGACGAGATCGTGCCGGTCTCGGCGTACACGGGCGACGGCGTCGACACCGTGCTGCGCCTGGTCGTCGAGCGGCTGCCGGAGGGGCCGCCGCTGTACCCCGACCACGACGTGACCGACCAGCCGATCGACATCCGGCTGGCCGAGCTCGTGCGCGAGCAGGCGTTGCGCGTCACGCGCGAGGAGGTCCCGCACTCGGTCGCCGTGCTCGTCGAGGAGATCGAGCGCGAGGGCGACCTCACGAAGGTGTACGCGACGATCGTCGTGGAACGCGACTCGCAGAAGGGCATCCTGATCGGCCACGGCGGCGCGACCCTCAAGCAGATCGGCACGATGGCGCGCGGCCAGATGGAGCCGCTGCTCGGCACGAAGATCTACCTGGACCTGCGCGTGAAGGTCCTGAAGGAGTGGCAGCGCGACCCGAAGGCCCTGAACCGTCTCGGCTTCTAGACGGTCGCTACACCACGATGATCGTGCCGGTGATGTTCGGGTGGATCGTGCACAGGAACGGGTAGGTGCCGGGCGAGAGGTTCGCCGACTCTCCGTTGAACGTCTTGTTGGGCGCCAGCGGCACGTCGACCTGGGTGTTGGGGATCGTGAAGGTGTGGTTCTGCGGGTCCTTGTTCACGACCGTGATCGACGACGAGCCGGAGACCTTGAAGCAGTCGGGGTTCCACCGGAAGTTCTCCATCGTGAGCGTGAACGGGTCGTCGCCGGTGAGGTCGGTGGCGTTGGCCTCGGTGCAACCCCCGCTGCCGCTGTCCGTGATGACCGGCCCTCCGTTGTCGCTCGGCTGGGTGGTGCTGGAGCTGCTGCTGCAGGCCGTTCCGGCCAGGATCAGCATCGCCGCCAGCGCGAACAGTGCCCTGCGCATCGCGTCCCCTCTCGTCTCGGCCTGGTGATCCGACCGCCGAAGCCTAGCCCAGCGGCGCCCGTCGGCGGGGAGCCGCCGCCGGCGTGCGTGGCTGAGGGAGCGGCTACCATGGCCGGGTCCCGACCAGGAAGCAGGCGCATGTCCTCGGCAGCTCACATCCAGCCGGTCGGCGGGCCCGTCGCCCGCGCGAAGGACGCGCCGCGGCTGGTCGCGCGCGTCCCGGCGGTCGACGCGGTCGGCCTCGAGCAGCGGGCGGCGGCGCTCGCCACGCGCTCGATCAAGAAGGACTCGAAGCTGCGCGCGCTGGACCTCGCGATCCGGTGCATGGACCTCACCACGCTCGAGGGCGCCGACACGCCGGGCAAGATCGTCGCGATCTGCGCGAAGGCCGTGCGCCCCGACCCGACCGACGCGTCCATCCCGTCGGTCGGCGCCGTCTGCCTGTACCCGCAGCTCGTGCCGATCGCCGTCGAGCAGCTGCGCGGCACCGGCGTGCGCGTCGCGAGCGTCGCCGGCGGGTTCCCGGCCGGTCTCACGCCGCTCGACTCGCGCCTCGCGGGAGATCCGCGACGTCGTCGAGATGGGCGCCGACGAGGTCGACATCGTGCTGAACCGGTCGCTCTTCCTGGGCGGGCGGTACGCGCAGGCGTTCGAGGAGCTCGTGGCGGCCCGCGAGGCCGCCGGCGACGTCCACCTGAAGGTGATCCTGGAGACCGGGGAGCTGGGCTCGTACGACCGGATCCGGCAGGCGAGCGTCCTGGCGATGGCGGCCGGCGCCGACTTCATCAAGACCTCCACCGGCAAGATCGGCGTGAGCGCGACCCTGCCGGCGGCCCTCTGCATGATGGAGGCGGCGCGCGACTTCCACGCCGAGACCGGCCGCCGGATCGGCGTCAAGGTGGCGGGCGGCGTTCGCGCGTCGAAGAACGCGATCCAGTACCTCGTGCTGGTGCAGGAGACGCTCGGGCCCACGTGGATGTCGCCGGAGCTGTTCCGGATCGGCGCGTCGAGCCTGCTGAACGACGTGCTGATGCAGATCCACAAGGAGCGCACCGGCCGCTACGACGGCCCCGACTACGTGACGGTGGACTGATGGACGCGATCGAGCGCGCGACGCCGTTCGAGTACGCGCCGGCGCCGGAGTCGACCGACGTCGTGCGGCTGCGCGACCGCTACGGCCTGTTCATCGACGGCGAGTTCGTCGATCCGAAGAGCGGCCGGTTCTTCACGACGATCTCGCCGGCGACCGAGGAGCCGCTGGCCGAGATCGCCGAGGCCGGGCCCGAGGACGTCGGGCGCGCCGTCGAGGCCGCGCGCGCCGCCTCCACCGCCTGGCAGGCGCTGCCGGGCTCCGAGCGCGCGAAGTTCGTGTACCGGATCGCGCGGCTGCTGCAGGAGCGCTCGCGCGAGTTCGCGGTGCTGGAGAGCATGAACGGCGGCAAGCCGATCAAGGAGTCGCGCGACGTCGACGTGCCGCTCGCCGCCGCGCACTTCTTCTACTACGCGGGCTGGGCCGACAAGCTCGACGTACGCGTTCCCGGGGCGCACGGCGCGGCCGCTCGGCGTCGCCGGCCAGATCATCCCGTGGAACTTCCCGCTGCTGATGGCGGCGTGGAAGCTGGCGCCGGCGCTCGCGACCGGCAACACCTGCGTGCTGAAGCCCGCCGAGACGACGCCGCTCACCGCGCTGCTGCTCGCCGAGGTGCTGCAGGAGGCCGAGCTGCCGCCGGGCGTCGTGAACATCGTGACCGGGCGCGGGGGAGACCGGCGCCGCGCTCGTGGACTCGCCCGTCGACAAGATCGCGTTCACGGGCTCGACGGAGGTGGGCAAGGCGATCCGGCGCGCGACGGCCGGCACGCCGAAGCGCCTGACGCTCGAGCTCGGCGGCAAGGCCGCCAACATCGTGTTCGAGGACGCGCCGATCGACCAGGCCGTCGAGGGCGTCATCAACGGCATCTTCTTCAACCAGGGGCACGTGTGCTGCGCCGGCTCGCGGCTGCTCGTCGAGGAGCCGGTGTTCGAGCCGCTGCTCGCGAAGCTGAAGGACCGGCTGCAGACGCTGCGCGTCGGCGATCCGCTCGACAAGAACACCGACGTCGGCGCCATCAACTCGCGCGCGCAGCTCACGAAGATCGAGGAGCTCGTGGAGAGCGGCGTCGAGGAGGGCGCCGAGATCTACCAGCCCGAGTGCGTCCTGCCCGAGCGCGGGTTCTGGTTCCGGCCCACGCTGTTCACCGGCGTGTCGCAGTCGCACCGCATCGCGCGCGAGGAGATCTTCGGGCCGGTGCTGTCGATCCTCACGTTCCGCACGGCCGAGGAGGCCGTCGAGAAGGCGAACAACACGCCGTACGGTCTGTCGGCCGGCGTCTGGACCGACAAGGGCTCGCGGATCCTGTGGATGGCGCAGCGGCTGCGCGCCGGCGTCGTGTGGGCGAACACGTTCAACCGGTTCGACCCTGCCTCGCCGTTCGGCGGCTACAAGGAGAGCGGGTTCGGCCGCGAGGGCGGACAGCACGGCCTCGAGGCCTACGTGGAGCTGACGCCGTGACCGACCGCCTGCCCGTCCGCCGCACCGCGAAGCTGTTCGTCGGCGGCGAGTTCCCGCGCAGCGAGTCCGGGCGTTCGTACGAGGTGACGTCGCACGACGGCCGCCCGCTCGCGTTCGCCGCGCAGGCCTCGCGCAAGGACCTGCGCGAGGCCGTGAAGGCCGCCCGCGGCGCGCAGGCCGGCTGGGCGGCCAGGACCGCCTTCAACCGCGGCCAGGTCCTGTACCGGGTCGCCGAGCTGATGGAGGGCCGGCGCGCGCAGTTCGAGGCCGAGCTCGCCGACGCCGGCGCGGCCGACCCGGCCCGGGGCGTCGACGCCGCGATCGACCGGTGGGTCTGGTACGCGGGGTGGGCCGACAAGATCGCGCAGGTGCGCGGCGGGTCGAACCCGGTCGCCGGGCCGTACTTCAACTTCTCCGTGCCGGAGCCCACGGGCGTCGTCGGCATCGTGGCGCCGCAGGACCAGTCGCTGCTCGGGCTCGTGAGCCGGCTGGCTCCGGCCGTCGTCGGCGGCAACACGGCCGTCGTCATCGCGAGCGAGCGCTCGCCGCTGCCGGCCGTCTCGCTCGGCGAGGTGCTCGCCACCTCCGACGTGCCCGGCGGCGTCGTGAACATCCTCACCGGCATCACGGCCGAGCTGGTGCCGTGGCTGGCCGGTCACATGGACGTGAACGCGATCGACGTGACCGGCGTGGCGCCCGAGCAGGTCGCCGAGGTGGAGCGCGCTGCGGCCGAGAACGTGAAGCGCGTCGTGCGCGCGCCCGACGCCGACCCGTTCGCCGACGAGGCCCAGAGCCCGTACGAGGTGACGGCGCTGATGGAGGTCAAGACCGTCTGGCATCCGATCGGCGCCTGAGCTCCTCGTCCCACCCACCCGGTCCTCGGCGGCGCAACGGCTTGTCACAGATTCGCCATACCGCCTCCGCGACCGGCACACCCCCCGGCGCTACGCTTCCCAGATGCCCCCCTATCGCGAACAAGGGATCGTCCTGCGCTCGATCAAGCTCGGCGAGGCCGACAAGATCGTGACCGTGATGACCCAGGGGGCCGGCAAGGTCCGGGCCGTCGCGAAGGGCATCCGCAAGACCACCAGCAGGTTCGGGGGGCGGCTGGAGCCGTTCACCCACGTGTCGCTGATGCTCTACCGCGGCCGCGGGTCGCTCGACACCATCACGCAGGCCGAGATCATCGCCTCGCACCGGGCGCTGCGGGACGACCTCGCGCTGTTCGCGGCGGGGGAGACCATGCTCGAGGCCGTCGACAAGGTGGCCGAGGAGCACGAGAAGAACATCCGGCTCGCGCTCCTGCTGCTGGCCGGCCTGCGGGCCCTCGAGCCCGGGCCGGTCGATCCGTCCGCCGTCGCCGAGTCGTTCCTGCTGAAGCTCCTGTCGCTCTCCGGGTTCCATCCCAGCCTCACCGCGTGCGCGGTCTGCGGCAGCACCGATCCGCAGCTGTTCGCGGCCGGGCAGGGCGGGGCCGTGTGCAGCCGCTGCGCGGATCCGGGCGCCGGTCCCGTGAGCCGCGACGCCCTCGCGCTGCTGCAGCGTTTGGCGCTCACCGAGATGGGGGAGGCCGGGTCGTATGTCGAGCCCGAGGTCCGCGTCCGCAAGGAGGCGCGCGCCCTGCTGTACGGCTTCGCCGAGTACCACCTCGACCGGCGGATGAAGTCGCTGCCGATGCTCGTGAGGACCGCGCCGTGAGCTCGTACCTGTCCGACATCGACCGCGAACGCGTGCCGGCGCACGTCGCCATCGTGATGGACGGCAACGGCCGGTGGGCGCAGCAGCGCGGCCTGCCGCGCACCGACGGCCACGGCGCCGGCGAGGAGGCGCTGTTCGACACCGTCAAGGGCGGCGTCGAGGTCGGCCTCCGCTGGATGACCGTGTACGCGTTCAGCACGGAGAACTGGAAGCGCCCCGCCGGCGAGGTCCTGTACCTCATGAACTTCAACCGCGGGATCCTGCGGCGCCACCGCGACGAGCTGCACGAGATGAACGTGCGCATCCGGTTCATGGGCCTGCGGAACTGGCGCGTGCCGCGCTCGGTGCTGAAGGAGATCGAGACCTCCGAGGAGCTCACGCGCGACAACACCGGCATGACGCTCACGATCGCGTTCAACTACGGCGGCCGCGCGGAGATCGTCGACGCCGTCAAGCAGATCGTGCGCGACCACGACGCCGGCGAGCTGCGCATCGAGAAGATCACCGAGGCCGTCATCGCCGACCGCCTGTACGACGCCGAGATGCCCGACCCCGACCTGCTGATCCGCACCAGCGGCGAGCAGCGCATCTCGAACTTCCTGCTGTGGCGGGCCGCCTACGCCGAGCTGTGGTTCACGCCGATCTTCTGGCCGGACTTCAGCCGCGAGGTCCTGTTCGAGGCGATCCGCGACTTCCAGAAGCGCAGCCGCCGCTTCGGCGCGGTCCCGTGCGAGGACGACTGAGCCTCAGCTCCGCAGGACGAACGCGAACCATCCCACGAGCAGGCGTGAGGCCGCCGCCCATCAGCACCACCGACTGCACGGACTCGTTGCCGTATGCGAACCCCAGGGCGGCTCCGAGGAACGACCACGCCGAGGCCCACCCACGCGACCTTCGTCCGCAACGGGATGAACTGCGGTGCGGGCGCGGTGGTCGGTGCGGGCACCGTCGTCGGTGCGCCGGACTCGACGATCTCCTCGGGGTCGATGCCGATCCCTTCCGCCACACCTGCTTCAGGATCCACCCGCCGATCGCCAGCGATGAGCCAGCCAGAAGAACACGAACATCGTGCAGAAGGCGCTGACGATCCAGGCCGAGCAGCACCGCCGTGATCACCGACCGGCTGACCGCGGCCGAACGACGATCGGCGGTCTTCTGCCAGCCGTCGTGTGGCTCGACCGCCGGTTCGCTCCTGCGCCAGCGCGAGGTCCGCACGGATCCGCGGCGACGTCGCGTGCCGACGGAACGCGGCTCGGTGCACCGGGCCGCGGCTCGTGAACTCGCTGCATCGGCCTCCGAGCACAGCGCCGCACCAGCGCACGTCGGGCTGGGAGCGTGGCGCCGCAGTTCCGGCAGGTCGAAGGGGCTGGCATCGTGCCTGCGAAGCATCGGCCGCGATCGGTGCCGGAGCGGCATCCGAGGCCGAACGACGCCCGCCCGGTACGATGGCCGCTCACGCCAGCGGCCGCAGCCAGCGACCGGGAACCGAAAGGAGCACGCCGTGACCGACCTCATGGAGGCCGTCACCTCCCTGGCCAAGCGCCGGGGCATCGCCTTCCAGTCCAGCGAGATCTACGGGGGACTGCGCTCGTCGTGGGACTACGGCCCCCTCGGGGTCGAGCTCCGCCGCAACATCCGCACCGCCTGGTGGCGCAGCATGGTCCAGCTCCGCGACGACATCGTGGGCCTCGAGGCCGCCGTCATCATGTCGCCGCTCGTGTGGCAGGCGTCCGGGCACGTGGCCGGCTTCTCCGACCCGCTCGTCGAGTGCGAGAGCTGCCATCAGCGCTTCCGCGCAGACCACCTCGAGGGCGATCCGAAGGCCTGCCCCAACTGCGGCGGCACGGCGTTCACCGAGGAGAAGCAGTTCAACATGATGTTCTCCACGCACATGGGGCCGGTGCCCGACGACGACAACGTGGTGTACCTGCGGCCCGAGACGGCGCAGGGGATGTTCGTGGACTTCACGGCCGTGCAGACGGTCGCGCGCAAGAAGCTGCCGTTCGGCATCGCGCAGATCGGCAAGAGCTTCCGCAACGAGATCACGCCGGGGAACTTCTTCTTCCGCACGCGGGAGTTCGAGCAGATGGAGATGGAGTACTTCGTCGAGCCGGGCGCCGACGAGGAGGCGTTCGCGTACTGGGTCGAGCAGCGGTTCCAGTGGTACGTGGATCTGGGGATGACGAAGGACAAGCTCCGCCTGCGGCCGCACGAGCCCGACGAGCTCGCGCACTACGCGAAGGCGGCCACCGACGTCGAGTACGAGTTCCCGTTCGGCTGGGGCGAGCTCGAGGGCATCGCGAACCGCACCGACTTCGACCTGCGCGCCCACCAGGAGGCGAGCGGCCAGGACCTCACGTACTTCGATCAGGAGAAGGAGACCCGGTACCTGCCCTACGTCGTGGAGCCGGCCGGCGGCGTCGACCGGTCGCTGCTCGCCTTCCTCGTCGACGCGTACCGCGAGGAGCAGGTCCCGACGGCGAAGGGCGGCACCGACACGCGCACCGTGCTGGGGCTGCACCGCTCGCTCGCGCCGATCAAGGTGGCGGTGCTGCCGCTGTCGCGCAACGAGAAGCTCGTGCCCGAGGCCCGCCGCGTCCACGACCTCGTGAAGCCGGAGTGGATGTCGCAGTACGACGACGCCGGCGCGATCGGCCGCCGCTACCGCCGCCAGGACGAGGTCGGCACCCCGTTCTGCGTGACGGTGGACTTCGAGTCGCTCGACGACGGGCAGGTGACGGTGCGCGAGCGCGACACCATGACGCAGGACCGTGTCGGGATCGACACACTCGTGCCGTACCTCCGGGACCGCCTGTGAGCGAAGATGTCGCGATGGACGAACCGGGGAGCGAGCCGGCCTCGAGGCTGGGTGAGCCTGTACGCGCTGGCGTTCCTGCTGCTGGTGGGCGCCGGCGCCGCCATGACGGCCTCGGCGGTCGGATTCCTGACGTCGACGCGGCTGCTGTGGACCTCGACCGTGCTGTCGGGGCTGGCGATCCTCGTCGCGATCGTGTCGGTGGTGCTGCCGCGCCGATGAGGTCGCGCCGCACCGTCGCGGCGGCGGTGCTGGCCGCCGCCGCGCTCACGGTCGCCTGCACGGGCGGGAGCTCCGTCGTCGTCACCGCCTCGCCGGCCGCGCCCGCCACCTCCGCGCCGGCGCCGACCTCGCCGGATCCGTCGCCGTCGCCGGTCCCGACCGGCGAGCGGCTCCGCCCTGAGCGCCCTCCACACGCTCTGCACCGTGCCGAAGCTCGAGGTGGGCCCGCCGGCCGAGCAGCACGGCCCGGTGCCGCCGTTCGTCCAGGTGGTGGAGAAGATCGCGGCCGAGCACCGGGGACTGAAGTTCCTGCACGACGTGCCGGTCGACGTCGGCACCGACGCCCAGCTGGACGCGAGGCTCGGCTCGATCCTCGACGCCTCGATCTCCGAGGACCAGCTCGCGCGCCGCACCCGGGCGTGGCGGACGATCGGCGTGATCCCGCCCGAGGCCGACCTCTCCGACGCGATCCATGCCTACTACCGGGGGCAGGTCCTCGGGTTCTACGTGCCGGAGACCGGCGAGCTCGTCGCGACCGGGAGCGACGCCGATCCCAGCCTGGTCGACGGCGTCGTGCTCGCGCACGAGCTCACGCACGCGCTCGACGACCAGCACTTCGGCCTCGTGCGCGTGGACCGGCTCGCCGCCACCTGCCGCGACGAGCGGTCGGCGGCGGCGCTCGGCGCCGTCGAGGGCAGCGCGCAGTTCTTCTCGATCTCGGCCGATCCCGGACCTGCGCCCGATCGCGACCGGCCCGAACCCGTTGAGTCGGCGGCGGCGACCTCGAGTCCGTCCCGCCGTTCGTGCAGGCGCTGCAGCAGTGGCCGTACACGGCCGGCACCGCCTTCATCCAGGCCCGCTACTCCGACGGCGGCACGGCGGCCGTCAACGAGGCGCTTCGCCACCTCCCCGTGTCGACCGAGCAGATCCTGCACCCGGAGCGCTACCCGAACGACACGCCCCAGCCGCTCGACGTGCCGGACCTGTCGGCGGACCTCGGGCCGGGGTGGCACGACCTCGACGTGATGGAGGTCGGCGAGGCCTGGCTCCAGATGGCGCTGGCCCTGCGGATCGACGGTCCGGTCGCTGCAGCGCGCGACGCCGGGCTGGGACGGCGGCATCTACCGGGCCTGGACCGACGGACGGCAGACGGCGGTGCGTGCTGCGCACCGTCTGGGACACGCCCGGCGACGCCCGGGAGTTCGCCCAGGCGATGCGGCAGTGGACCGAGGCCGAGGGCCTCGCATGCCGAGGTCCTGCCCCGCGGCGAGGACGGCGTCGACGTTGCGTTCGCGACGGACCCCGCGACCCTCGAGGCCCTCGCCGCCGCCGTAGACTGACGCACTCGACGACCATCGGCTTCGGAGGCATGCGGTGACCAAGTACGTCTACGACTTCCACGAGGGCAACAAGGACATGAAGGACCTCCTCGGCGGCAAGGGGGCCAACCTCGCCGAGATGACGAACATGGGGCTGCCGGTCCCGCCCGGGTTCACGATCACCACCGAGGCATGCCTCACCTTCCTCGCCAACGACGGAGCGCCTCCGGAGATGCTCGAGGAGGCCGGCGAGCACCTGGCCCGGCTTCGAGGAGACCATGGGCCGGCGCCTCGGCGACCCGGACGATCCGCTGCTCGTCTCCGTGCGCTCGGGCGCGAAGTTCTCGATGCCCGGCATGATGGACACGGTCCTCAACCTCGGGCTCAACGACGGGTCCGTGAACGGCCTCGCGAAGCAGACCGGCGGCGACATGCGCTTCGCGAACGACGCCTACCGCCGGTTCATCCAGATGTTCGGCAAGATCGTGATGGACGTGCCGGCCGACGCGTTCGAGCACGCGCTCGACGAGGCGAAGGAGGCGAAGGGGCCCGGCACCCAGGACACGGACCTCGACGTCGACGACCTGGCCGGGCTGATCGAGCGGTTCCGCGCGATCTACCGTGAGCACACCGGGCAGGACTTCCCGCAGGACCCCAAGGACCAGCTCCGCCTGGCGATCGACGCGGTCTTCCGGTCGTGGAACGGACGGCGCGCGATCGACTACCGGCGCCAGAACAAGATCTCCGACGATCTCGGCACCGCCGTGAACGTCCAGGCGATGGTCTTCGGCAACATGGGCGACGACTCCGGCACCGGCGTCGCGTTCACGCGCGATCCCTCGACCGGCGAGAAGGTGCCGTACGGGGACTACCTGCCGAACGCGCAGGGCGAGGACGTCGTCGCCGGCATCCGCAACACGCTGCGGATCGCCGAGCTGGAGCGGCTGGATCCGGATTCGTACAAGCGAGCTCCGTGCGGCCATGGACACGCTCGAGGGCCACTACCGCGACATGTGCGACATCGAGTTCACGATCGAGAAGCGCACGTTCTGGCTCCTCCAGACGCGCATCGGCAAGCGCACCGCGTTCGCCGAGTGGGTGATGGCGCACGACATGCTCGACGAGGGCCTGATCGACCAGGACGAGGCGCTCTCGCGCGTCGACGCGAACCGCCTCGAGGAGCTGTTCAAGCGCGTGATCGCGGAGGAGGCGGCGAAGAAGGAGACGCCGATCGCGCAGGGCCTGAACGCCTCGCCGGGCGCCGCCACCGGCCGTGTCGTGTTCAGCGCCGACGACGCGCAGGAGTGGGCCTCGCGCGGGGAGCGGGTGATCCTGGTCCGCCGCGAGACGACGCCCGACGACTACCACGGCATGATCGCCGCGCAGGGCATCCTCACGAGCGCCGGCGGCACGAACTCGCACGCCGCCGTCGTCGCGCGCGGCGAGGGCATCCCGGCCGTGTGCGGCGCCGACGCGATCAAGCTGAACGTGCCGGCGAAGACCTTCACGGCGAACGGCGTCACCGTCTCCGAGGGCGACGTCATCACGATCGACGGCTTCACCGGCCGCGTGTTCGTCGGCGAGCTGCCGCTGGAGGAGTCGATCCTGGAGAAGGCGCGCGCCGGCGACGACGAGGCCCGCACGGCGAAGATCTGGCAGGCGTTCGAGCGGCTGATGCGCCGCGCCGACGAGGTCCGCCGCCTGCGCGTGCGCGCGAACGCCGACACGCCCGACCAGGCGACGAACGCGCGCGACCGCGGCGCCGAGGGCATCGGCCTGTGCCGCACCGAGCACATGTTCCTGGGCGAGGAGCGCGTGATGGCCGTCCGCACGATGATCTTCGCGGAGACCCCCGAGGAGGAGCAGCAGGCCTACGACGTCGCTGATCCCGCTCCAGCGCGACGACTTCGTCGGCATCTTCACGGCCATGAGCGGTCTGCCGGTGACGGTGCGGCTGCTCGACCCGCCCCTGCACGAGTTCCTGCCCGACCAGGTGTCGCTGGCGGTCGAGGTCGCGCTCGGCCGGGAGCGCGGCGAGGACGTGAGCGAGCAGGAGCGCGTGCTGCAGAAGGTGAACGACCTGCACGAGGCCAACCCGATGCTCGGCCTGCGCGGCGTGCGCCTGGGCATCGTGAAGCCCGGCCTGTACGCGATGCAGGTGCGCGCGATCCTCGAGGCCGCCTGCCGCGTCAAGCGCGAGGGCGGCGACCCCACGTGGAGATCATGATCCCGCTCGTCGCGACGGCGCCGGAGCTCCAGCAGATGCGCGCGGAGCTCGAGCCGGTCGCCGCCGAGGTCCAGGAGCGCGAGGGCGTCACGATCGAGCACCTCGAGTGGGGGACCATGGTCGAGCTGCCGCGGGCCGCCGTGACGGCGGCGGAGATCGCGGCGTCGGCCGACTTCTTCTCGTTCGGAACGAACGACCTCACGCAGACCGCGTTCGGCTTCAGCCGCGACGACATCGGCAAGTTCGTCGGCATGTACGAGGAGCGCAAGCTCGTGCCGGCGAACCCGTTCGTCACGATCGACGTGCCGGGCGTCGGGCGGCTGATGTCGATCGCGAGCGAGGAGGGCCGAGCCGCCAACGACCATCTGCACCTGGGCATCTGCGGCGAGCACGGCGGCGACCCGGCCAGCGTGATGTTCTGCCACCGGATCGGCCTGGACTACGTGAGCTGCTCGCCCTTCCGGGTGGAGACGGCGCGCCTGGCCGCCGGTCAGGCCGCGGTCGGCGACGCCGAGAACGCCTCGACGTAGCCGGCGACGTCGCGAACGTGACGGACCGCACGGCGAATCGGCCGTGATCGGCGCCGAACCCCCCGCTTCGGCGATGCGAGGGCGCGTGCCGCTGCCCTAGGATCGTCGGTCCTTCCCGCCTCCCCGTGAACCATGGAGGTGCGGTATGGACGGCATCCGCAGGCTCGGCGGTCTCCGTTCGATCCTCACCGTCGTCGCGCTGGCGTCGGCGATGTCGGTGGGGTACGCCGTCGGCGTCGGCGCTCGCGACCCACATGTCGGGGTGGACGCACGACCACAGCATCGACGCGATCCCGCCGCGACCCAGCGGCCTCGCCGAGCTCAACCGGCTGTTCGGCGATCGATGCATCGACCGGTCCAACGACGGCCGTTCGTACTGGCCGCACCAGTCCGAGGACGGCGGCGGGTACGTGTACTACAACACCTACATCGCCCGGAACGTCGGCTACAACATCCGCAACCACATCGACGCCGCGCACCGGGACGGCGCCCTGTACCCGGGCATCGGCGGCTACAACTGCCGGCTGATCTCCGGGTCGACCTCGTGGTCGGTGCATTCGTGGGGCGCCGCCATCGACACGAACTGGCTGCGGAACCCGCGGGGGCAGGACCACTGGAACGGGCGGGGGTCCGACGGCATCGACCACGACACGTACATCCCCGACGTGTGGCGCGGCGGGTTCCCGGGCCATCGCTTCTTCTGGGGTCTGAACTTCGACACCACCCCCGACCCCATGCACTTCCAGTACGTCACCGACTACTGAGTCACGACCGCCGCACATCGAAGCCACTCATCGAAGGAGGGTTCGCATGATCCGTCGACTCGTGTTCCTGCTGGGCGTGGTGGGCGCCGCGGCGCTGGGGGCGGCCTCGGGGCCGGGGCAGCCGGCCGACCGGGCGGACCGGCACCGGCCTCGCTGCTGCCGACCGGATGCCCGCAGGTGCTGGGGCGGCCCGCGCCGCTCGGATCCTCGCCGGCCTCCGCGGGCTCGGGCATCTGGGCGGCGGCGGGCGGGCGGCTCGCGCGGGTGGACGACCCGTCGGGGGCGACGGCCTCCGATCCTCGCGCGGCGGCCGGCACGGTCGTCCGCCACGTGGTGAGCGTCCGGGGCGTCGGCACCGCGTTCGTCGAGGACGGCGCCGGCACCGACACCGTCGTGCTGGCGACGGAGGCCGGCACCGTGCGGATCCCGCAGGACGCCGAGGCCGTGAACCCGTCGCTGTCGCCGGCCGGCGACCTCGCCTGGTCGGTCGGGACGGCGGTGCGCGTCCGGGACGCGGACTCGGGCCGGATCGTCGGGTATCCGGTCCCGCGCCCCGGCGCGCTCGCCTTCTCGCCGGTCTTCGCCGGACACGGGCTCGTCGTCGCCGTCTCCGCGCCGCCGACCGGCGCGGTGCCGGAGGACGACCGCCTGGACGACCTGTGGCGCATCTCGTCCGGCGGCCGCTGGACCCGGCTCACGTCCTTCACGGCCGACGAGGACCGCTGGACCGCCGTCCGCACCCCGGTGGCCTCGCCCGGCGGCGGGCGTGGACTTCGTGCTGGTGCGTGGGCGGGGGTCGGCGACGGTCGAACCGAGCTTCTCGCTGATGCACCTGGAGGGCGGCCGGGTGCGCCGCGTGGCCGCGCTCGATCGCGAGATGTACCTGGCCGGCGCCGACGGCCGCGCGCGCCTGTGGAACGTGCCCGACATCGGCGCGGCGCGGGTGGACCTCGTGCGGGAGGCGCCGGACGGCACCCGGACGACGATCGGGTGCGGCGCCACGCTGATGGACCCGATCGACGCGGTCGATCCCGATCACGCGGCCGGCGTCGGCAACGCCGCGCCCGACCGCGGTCCGCTCCCACCCGATGCCGGCCCCGCGGCCTCGGCGGAGGCCACGAGCGAGATCGGCATCCTCGTCGGCGACTTCTCCACGCCCGAGGCCGCACAGACGGCCCTGACGGCGATCCGGGCGACCGGCGGCGCCGCCGCGTGGGCGAGGTCCGTCGACGCGTCGACGGCGCCGCACGCCCTGCGGCCCGGGGCGTACGGCGTGTTCGTGCCCCTCGCCGCCGACGCGGATCGCGCGTGTCGGCCCTCGCCGCGTTCCGCGCCGCGCTGCCGGCGTACGCCTCGACGAGCTGGGTGGTGACCGCATGAGCGGGACTCGGCGATCGGCGGCCGTCCTCGTCGTGTTGTGTCTGTCGGCGTCGCTCGCCGCGTGCGCGGGGGAGCGCACGCCCGCGGCGTCGTCGGTGACGGCGTCGAGGGCGTCGGCGACCTCCACGTGGCTCGCGGTCCTGCGGGTCGAGCGCGATCCCGACGCGCTGGACGCGGACACGCAGGCGCTCACCGACGTGCTCGGAGGCTCGCTCGTGGTGTCGCCGGCCTCGTGTCTGCGCGGCCTGCCGCACGGCGTCGACGCGTCGAGCTACGTGCTCGGTGTCGTCGCGGCCGATCGCGCGGAGCTGGACGATCTGGTCGCGCGCACGGACCGCGACCCGGTCGTCCGCGTCGAGGTCGAGGTCCTGTGCACGGACTGAGCCGGGGGCGTTGGTAGGGTGGCCCGGTGGGCACCCTCCGCCGACACCCCGTCGTCGCCGTCGCGCTCGCGCTCATGCTGTCGGTCGTCGCGGTGGTGGGCGTCACCGCGCTCGCGGTGTGGCGCGCCGCGCACCACGACGACGCCGCCGAGGTCGAGACCGCCGACCTGATCGTCGTCCTGGGCGCCGCGCAGTACAACGGCGACCCCTCGCCGGTGTTCGCCGGCCGCCTCGACCATGCGGCCCTGCTGTTCACGCAGGGCCGCGCCGACCAGGTGGTCGTCGTGGGCGGCAACCGCCCCGGCGACCGGACCACCGAGGCCGAGGCCGGCCGCGACTACCTGATCGCGAAGGGCGTCCCGGCCGGGTCCGTCGTCGCCGAGCCGGTCGGGCACACGACGTTCGAGAGCCTGAGCGCGCTCGCCGACTGGATGCGCGAGCGCGATCTCCACTCGGCGTTCCTGGTGTCGGACCCGTGGCACAACCTCCGGATCGAGCGGATGGCGTCCGACCTCGGGTTCGAGGGGCACGCGTCGGCCACGTGGACCTCGGCGGCCTCGACCGAGGAGACGCGCCTGGGCGGATACGTGCGCGAGACCTTCGCGTACCTCTACTACCGCGTCACGGGCCGCTGAGCGGCGGGCCCCTTCCCGCGATCGGGTATCCGTGCCTACCGAAGATCGGGTAGCGGACGCTATAGATGTGGTTGCGTCGATGCCGAAGCTTCTGTGGGAGGACGGAGCCCATGGGACAGCACGCATACGGGGACGAGGCCTGGAGCGGGCCGTACACGGCCTATGTCGGCCGGCTCGGCGGCGACCCCAGAACCGACTTCGAGCCCGTCCTCGAGGCCCTCCCGTACGGCGCCTTCGTGATCGACGTCCTCGGCCGGATCCTGTGCGTGAACCGGCGGTACGCGGCGCTCACCGGCATCGTTCGAGGGATGACGCTCGAGGAGGTCATCGTCGTCTGCGACATCCGGGACCTCGCCGGTCACCCGCTCACCGAGCAGGATCTCCCCGAGGCCCAGGTGCTGCTCGAGGGCGAGGAGATCGGCCAATCGCTCCTCCGCATGCGCTGCCCCGCCGACGGACGACAGGTCGTGCTGGCCTCCGACTGCCGGCCGGTCCGTACCGCCGACGGGCGCGTGATCGGCGCCGTCGTCATCGCGCGCGAGGTCTCCGAGGAGGTCGCCCTCGCGATCGGCGTTCGCCAGGTCAGCGAGGGCCGCGCCCCCGTCGACCGCGTCCCGGTCGGCTGAGCGTTCGAACCGCCCCGATCAGGTGACCGTCAGCGTTCCCGTCATCCCCTCTGCCTGGTGGAACCGGCAGAAGAACGGGTAGGTGCCCGGCCGGCAGGTCGATCTTCACGTCCTGCGAGGTGGCCGGACTGACCTCGACGTCCACGTCCTGTCCGTCGATCGTGAAGGTGTGCGGCGTGCTGGGCGTGCTGTTCTTGATCGTGATCGTGTCGCCGGAGGCCACCGAGAACGTCGAGGGCGAGAACGAGTAGTTGGCCTGCGTGACGGTCATCGTCGAGGCACCGCCGCCGCCGCCTCCTCCGCCGCCACCGCCACCGCCACCGCCGTAGCCGCCCTGGCCGTAGCCGCCGCTGCCCCCGCCTCCGCCGCTCGAGGACCCCGGCGACGTGGCGACCGGGCTCGGGCTCCCGCTCCCCGGCACCGTCGAGCTGTCGCTCGCGCAGGCCGTCGCCAGCACCACCAGCACCACGGTTGCCACGCTCCATCGTGCGAACCTCATCGTCGGTCCCTCCTCGCTCGGCTCGCTCGGTCTCCGGTCCTGTAAGCCATACGCCCGGGCGGCCCGGCCGGACTGTCGGGGGCGGGCGATACCATGGCCGTCATGGCCACCCCGCGTGAGCGCTCCGAGGAGATCGAACGGCTCACGCTGGACCCGCTCGCCTCGTTCGCCGACGCCACGAAGGGCCGGGAGCGCGAGGAGCCGCAGGATCCGCTGCGCACCGTCTGGCAGCGGGACCGCGACCGCATCGTGCACGCCAAGGCCTTCCGTCGCCTGAAGCACAAGACCCAGGTCTTCGTCGCGCCGCAGGGCGACCACTACCGCGTCCGCCTCACGCACACCCTCGACGTCAGCCAGATCGCGCGCACCGTCGCGCGGGCGCTGCGGCTGAACGAGGACCTCACCGAGGCCATCGCGCTGGGGCACGACCTCGGGCACACGCCGTTCGGGCACCTGGGCGAGCAGGCGCTCACGCCGCTGCTCGACCGGCCGTTCCGCCACTCCGAGCAGAGCCTCCGCGTCGTCGACCACCTCGAGAACGACGGCGAGGGGCTCAACCTCACCTGGGAGGTCCGCGACGGCATCCTGCACCACCCCTGGTCGATGCCGCAGCCCTCCACGCTCGAGGCCCAGGTCGTGCGGTTCGCCGACCGGATCGCGTACCTGAACCACGACGTGGACGACGCCCTTCGGGCCGGCGTCCTCACGGTCCAGGAGCTCCCCGCCGGACCGCTGCGCACGCTCGGCGCCACGCACTCCGAGCGCATCAACACCCTCGTGACCGATCTCGTGACGACCGGCGCCGGGCAGCCCGAGATCCGGCTGTCGCCGACCGGTGTTCGCCGCCCTCG
Source organism: uncultured Actinomycetes bacterium (assembly GCA_963828885.1). Lineage (GTDB taxonomy): Bacteria > Actinomycetota > UBA4738 > UBA4738 > HRBIN12 > JALYMB01. The sequence continues at coordinate 54,962 of CAWHGC010000012.1, read as the reverse complement.
ACGAGCTGCGGGACTTCATGTTCGAGCAGGTCTACCTGCGGGCCGGCGCCCGCGACGAGCAGGAACGGGCGATCGCGGTCGTGCGGGCGCTCTTCGGCTGGTTCCTCGACCATCCCGACGATCTCCCGCCCGAGTACCATCGGATGCCTGGGGACCTGCCGACCCGCGTCGCCGACTTCATCGCCGGCATGACGGACCGGTACGCCCTGCGGACCTACGAGCAGCTCTTCCTTCCCCGGGAGTGGCTCCTCGACTGAAGGAACGGGGCAGGTGGCAGGCAGGATCCGGCAGGAGGACGTCGAGGCCGTCAAGGAACGGACCGACATCACCACGCTCGTGGGGCAGTACCTCACGCTGAAGAAGACCGGGCACGACTCGTTGTCGGGGCTGTGCCCCTTCCATCAGGAGAAGACGGCCAGCTTCAGCGTCAGCCCCGCCAAGCAGGTCTTCTACTGCTTCGGCTGCGGCAAGGGCGGCGACGCCATCACGTTCCTGCGCGAGCTCGAGCACCTCACCTACGTGGAGGCGCTGGAGCGCCTCGCGTCGCAGGCCGGCGTCACGCTCCGGTACGAGGGCGACTCGCCGGCCGAGCGCCGCAAGGCCGAGCGCCGCCGCGCGCTGCACCGCGCGAACGAGGAGGCGGCGGCGCTGTACCACCGGATGCTCGTCGACGGGAAGGAGGGCGCCGAGGCCCGGACCTACCTGGCCGAGCGGGGGATCGACGCGCCCACGGCCGAGGTCTTCGAGATCGGGTACGCGCCCACCTACCCCGACTTCCTGCTGCGCCGCCTCACCTCGCTCGGCCCCGAGATCCTGCTCGAGGCCGGCGTCGCCACCCGCGGGCGAGGACGGGACGGTGCGCGACCGGTTCCGCGGCCGCATCACGTTCCCGGTCCACGACCTGCAGGGACGCGGGGTCGGCATCGGCGCGCGCATCCTGCCGAGCGACCCTCGGGCCGGCGAGCAGGCGAAGTACCTGAACACGGCCGAGACGCCGATCTACCGGAAGAACGAGCTCCTGTACAACCTCCACCGGGCGCGCGGCGCCATCGCGAAGTCGGGCGAGGCCTTCGTCGTCGAGGGCTACACCGACGTGATCGCGCTGCACCAGGCCGGCATCGAGAACTCGGTCGCCACCTGCGGCACGGCGCTGGGGGAGGAGCACTTCCGGCTGCTGAGCCGCTTCGCGCAGCGGGCGATCCTCGCGTTCGACTCCGACGAGGCCGGCGCGCGCGCCGCCGAGCGGGCGTTCGCGTTCCAGGAGGCCGTACCCGGTGCAGGCGGTCGTGATGATCATGCCGCAGGGCCTGGACCCGGCCGACTTCGTGCGCGTGCACGGCGCCGAGGCCGTGCACCTGGCCGCCAAGCACGGCCGGCCGCTCGTCGAGTACATGCTGCGCCGCACGATCGGGCGCCACGACCTGTCGACGGTCGAGGGCCAGAGCGCGGCGGTGGCCGTCGGTCATGCCGATCCTGCAGCGCCTGACCGATCCGGTGCGGCGCAGCGAGTACGGGCACATGGTCGCCGACCTCGCGGGCGTCGCCGAGCACTCCGTCCTCGCCACCATGGACCAGCACGGCGGCGCGCCCCGGCCGGCCGAGGTCGCGAAGGCGCTGAAGCGCGGCACCGTGCAGGAGCGGGTCGAGCGCGAGATGTTGAAGTTGCTCGTGCGCGATGCCGATATCTACCGCGAGCTCGAACCCAAGCTCACGGAGGACCACTTCCGTTCGCAGGCGGCGCGGCATGCCTTCGTCGCCATCCGCGACGGGGGCGGCGACGTGGCAGCGCTCGCCGGTGGCGCCGACGAGAAGCTGGCCGCCACGGTGTCGTCGCTCGCGGTGGAGCCGCTCGACGGGGAGGCGACGATGGACTACGCCGAGCACGTCTGGACGCGACTGCACGAGTTCCTGCTGAAGGGCCGCAGCGACGCGCTGCGCATGCGCCTGCAGAAGCTCAACCCCACGACCGAGCCCGAGTACGACGGCCTGTTCAACGAGCTCGTCACGATCGACGGCGAGCTGCGGCGCCTGCGACACGGGACGCCCGACCCCGCATGACGTGCTCCCGTCGACGGGGGTCGACGCCCCCTGCTTTTCCGTACACTTCCGGGCATCCTTCCCCTGGCGCACGAGGAGCAGCTTTGAGCGAACCGGCTCGGGAACTCATGAGCCTGGACGAAGTCAAGGAGACGATCACCGCCAAGGGTCGCGAGCGCGGGTTCGTCACCTCCGAGGACCTCCTCGAAGCGGTCCCCGTCGACGACTTCACGCCCGAGCAGGTGGAGGAGTTCCTCACCCAGGTCCAGGACCATCTGACGAACGAGGGCATCGAGGTCATCGAGGTCCCGGGCGAGGACGCCGACCCCGCCACCAACGTCCGCATCGAGGTCGACCTGCTGAAGGCGCCGACCAACGACCCGGTCCGCATGTACCTGAAGGAGATCGGCAAGGTCCCGCTCCTCACGGCCGCGCAGGAGGTGGACCTCGCGCGACGGATCGAGGGCGGCGAGTTCGCCACCGCCATGCAGCGGGCGCTGGTCGAGGAGTCCAAGCCCGATCCGAAGGCGCTGAAGCTGATCGTCGAGCGCACGTGGGAGATCCGCAACCACCAGCTGACGGCGTTCGGCAAGGTCGAGGGGATCGGCCGCAACAAGATCGCGAAGAGCTACCGGCCCAAGTCCGAGCCGGAGCTCATGGACTTCCTGCACCGCGTCGAGCGCGACGGCCAGCTCGCCAAGCGCAAGCTGATCGAGGCGAACCTGCGCCTGGTCGTCTGCATCGCCAAGCGCTACGTGGGCCGCGGGATGCTGTTCCTCGACCTGATCCAGGAGGGGAACCTCGGCCTGATCCGCGCCGTGGAGAAGTTCGACTACGCGAAGGGCTTCAAGTTCTCCACGTACGCCACCTGGTGGATCCGCCAGGCCATCACGCGCGCGATCGCCGACCAGGCCCGCACGATCCGCATCCCCGTGCACATGGTGGAGACGATCAACAAGCTCGTGCGCGTGCAGCGCCAGCTGCTGCAGGACCTCGGGCGCGAGCCCACGCCCGACGAGATCGGCAAGGTGATGGGCATCGGCGCCGACAAGGTGCGCGAGATCCTGAAGGTCTCGCAGGAGCCCGTGTCGCTCGAGACGCCGATCGGCGAGGAGGAGGACTCCCACCTCGGCGACTTCATCGAGGACTCCGACGCCGTCGTGCCGGTCGACGCCGCCAGCTTCATCCTGCTGCAGGAGCAGCTCGAGGGCGTGCTGCACACGCTGAGCGAGCGCGAGAAGAAGGTGATCCAGCTCCGGTTCGGGTTGGTCGACGGCCACCCGCGGACGCTGGAGGAGGTCGGCCGCGAGTTCGGCGTCACCCGCGAGCGGATCCGGCAGATCGAGTCGAAGACGCTGTCGAAGCTGCGGCACCCCTCGCGGTCGCAGAAGCTGCGCGACTACCTCGAGTAGGTCAGTTCCAGGCCGCGTCGTCGCCGGACGACTCGCCCAGCCGGCTCTGGATCGCGGAACGCGTGCGGCGGATCACGTCGAGGCTCGCCACGGTGGCCTGATCGGCCAGTCGCTGCGCCCGGTCGCCGACCGCACGGACGGCCGTGTTCGTCCCGAGGCCCGAGGCCTGCTCCCGCTGCGGTCCCTTCACGACGTACGGGATCGTCCTCGGTGAGTGCGGAGCGCTTCGCGAGGCCGTAGCCGACCGCGAGGCCGAGCAGCAGTCCGGTGCGGAACTTCATGTCGTGTCCCCTCCGTGAGCGATGTGGGCGCACAGGCTACCGCGGTCCGCAGGAGGGTGCTTGGTATGCTGCCCAGCACTCCGTTCCGGGGTAGCTCAATCGGCAGAGCGGCGGACTGTTAATCCGTAGGTTGTGGGTTCGAGTCCCACCCCCGGAGCCATCTGAGAAGTCTCCAGTCATCGCCTTCCGAAGCTGCGGCGCTTGGTGAAGGATGGGTTCCCACGACAGATCGACCGATCCGTCCGACCGAGCGGAGGCGAGATGGCAGGGACAGGAAGGTCCGGATCCCGCAGCACAGCGGCCGCGGTTGGGGAGCTCACCGATGGGCGCAGCTGGCTGCATCTGCATCCGAACCCGGCGTTGGCAGAACACGCTCGGGTGCGTGCCCAGAGCGCCCAGAACCGGATCGCGGACAAGATCACGGTGTTCGCCGGCTCGATGACCTTCGTCTACATCCACATCATCTGGTTCGGATGCTGGATCGGGCTCAGGGTCGAGCAGTACCCGTTCGGCCTGTTGACGATGATCGTCTCGCTCGAGGCCATCTTCCTCTCCACGTTCGTGATGATCAGCCAGAACCGCGCGGACATGAAGCGACAGATCGTGGCCGATCAGCAGTGGGCGACGGTGCAGCGCGAAGACAAGCAGAACCAAGAACTGCTCGGCCTCTCGCGGCAGATCCTCGAGCTGACGAAGCAGATGCATGCGCTCGAGGCCGGGAGGTCGGCAAAAGAGTCCTCCCAGGATTGAGGTAGGTTGGGGTTCGATCCCCCTCGCGGAGCTGCAACTCCTGGGGTGGGACCTGTTCTCATCGCCGCTCCGTGACCGCTGAGGGGGCTGTAGGCATGAGCGACACGAACCTGCACCATCGCGCGACGCCGTTGGCGCCCGGATCGAAGGCACCGGACTTCGACCTCGCGTCGACACCTGATCAGAAAGTCTCGCTCGAGGACTTCCGCGGCCAGCCCGTGATCCTCGCCTTCTATCCCGAGGACTGGAGCCCCGTCTGCTCGGACCAGTTGGGGCTGTATCAGATGGTGCTGCCCGAGTTCCAGAAGTTCGGAGCGGAGCTCATGGGCATCTCGGTCGATGGCGCCTGGTGTCACCTGGCGTTCGCGAAAGATCGGAACCTGCACTTCCCGCTGTTGGCCGACTTCGAGCCCAAGGGCGAGGTCGCCCGCGCGTATCAGGTGTACCGAGCCGCCGACGGCACGAGCGAGCGGGCCTTGTACGTGATCGACGCCGAGGGCGTTGTGGCCTGGAGCTACGTGTCGCCGGTCGGCGTCAACCCCGGAGCCGACGGGATCCTCCGAGCACTCGAGAACCTGACAGAGAGGAGCGGCTCGTGAACGCCACCCAGTGGGAGGCCGTGTTGGTCCTGCCGGTGGACCCGGATCGGGACCACATCCAAGGGGCGGCGGACGCGCCGGTCACGCTCGTCGAGTACGGCGACTATGAGTGTCCGTACTGCGGCGCCGCGTACCCGATCGTCAAGGAGGTGCAGGACCGCATGGGGGAGCGGCTGCGGTTCGTGTTCCGGAACTTCCCGATCACGACCTCACACCCACATGCGGGTCAGGCGGCGGAGGCCGCCGAGGCCGCCGCCGTCCAGGGTCCGTTCTGGGAGATGCACGACCTCCTCTACGAGAACCAGCAACACTTGGAAGACGAGGATCTTCTCGCCTACGCGGAGCGGCTCGGACTCGATGTCGAACGGTTCGACAAGGAGCTCACCGAGCATGTCCACGCCGACCGGGTCTACGAGGATTTCATGAGCGGCGTCCGGAGCGGTGTGAACGGCACGCCCACCTTCTACATCAACGGGACGCGGCACGACGACTCGTACGATCCGGACACCCTGCTCGCCGCGTTGGAACGAGCGGCGTCCGACACGTAACGGCCGCTCCCCGTCCGGCCGCCGGATAGGGTGTGCGCGGAGCGCACCATCCGCGGGAGGGGGTCCGGACGCGTGGCGAGTAGACCGAGCGTCTCCACCGCCGCACGCTCCGACGTCAGGAAACTGGCCGTGGGGAGGTTCCTCTCGTTCACGGGCAGCATCGCCGCGGGGACGGCCCTGAACTTCACCCTGTTCGACCAGACGGGTTCCGCGTGGTGGGTCGCGTTGTCCCTGTTCCTCACGTGGGGGGTCCGTGGGTTCTTCTCGCCGGTGGCGGGAGCGATCGGCGACCGGTTCGACCGGCGGATCGTGATGATCGTGTCCGAGCTGGGCGGCGCCGTCGCGTGGGTCCTCGCGTCGCTCTTCGTCGGGTCGCCGGCGGTGTTGCTCGCCTTCGCGTTCGCCTCTTCGGTCATCGAGTCGCCGTTCCAGCCCGCCGCCGGCGCAGCGATCCCGAACGTCGCCGGCGAGGAGAACCTGTCGTGGGCCAACAGCCTGATCGGTGTGGGTCGCTACGCCGGACTCGCCGTGGGACCACTGGTCGGAGGTGTGCTGGTCGCGACGGCAGGATCGCGCTGGGTCTTCCTCGCCAACGCCCTGTCGTTCGTGGTCTCGGCCGCCCTGGTCGCGTCGATCCACGCGCCGTTCTCCGCTCAGGACGAGACGAACGACGCCGAGGAGCGACACGAGACGCTCACGGTCGGCTTCCGGTTCATCCGCAGAGATCGAGTCCTGCGGCAGCTGCTGCTGTCGTACTTCGTCTTCATCATCGGGATGGCGGGAACCCTGATCGCGGATCCGGTCCTCGCGGACGAGTTCCACGTCGGCTCGGTCGGCTACGGCGCCCTGACGGCCTGCTGGGGTGCCGGCACGATCGTCGGTGCCTGGCTCGGTCGCCATGTCCGGGAGGAGCGCGAGGGCTGGTGGATGTTCGGCTTCAGCGGACTCGTTGCCCTCACGGGGTTCGCGGTGGCGCTCTCCCCGTGGTTCTGGCTCGTGCTCGTGTGGGTCGTGGGGTTCGGCCTCGCCGACGGACCCACGCAGGTCGTGGAGCAGAACCTCCTGCAGCGGCGCACGCCCGACCACGTCCGAAGCCGAGTCATGGGGGCATGGGAGGCGATCTTGCACGTGTCCCTGGTCGCCTCGTTCCTGCTCGGTGGTCTGATCGTGCCGATCGTGGGAGGGCGCGGAGCGTACGCCTTCGGCGGCATCACCGGCGTGATCGGCACGCTCCTCCTGCTGCCCTTGCTGCGTTGGCTCCCCGACCGGGGTGAGGCCCTCGAGCCCAGCGGCACCGGTGTCGCGGCCTCGGTGACGTCAACCGACTAGGACGGGTGTCGTTCCGACGGGGTGGAGGTATCTACCCCGACGCTCCCTCCAGGAATCGGTCGAAGCCGGCGAGATCCTCCGCCATGGTCCAGACCTCGAGGACGCGGCCGCCGTCGAGGTGGAAGACCTGCGCGACATGGTCCACGAAGGTCGACTGGTTGTCGTTGCGGCGCCACGTGATCGTCGAGAGTCCGACCACGTGGTCGTCGGAGGCGACGACGTCGTGGATCTGGAACTCCGGCAACGCGACCTGGACGCTCCGTGCGAAGAAGGCCAGCACGGCCTCGCGGCCCTGGTGATCGCCCGACAGCAGGTTCGTGCCGGGGGCGTGCCACACGACGTTCTCGTGCAGGTGCTCGTTGAGCCACACGATGTCTCCGGCGATGAACGCCTCGTATCCCCTCCGAACCAGCTCAGCGTCTTCCTGTGCCGACATGACTCCTCCTTCCGCTGCATACGATCCCACCGAAGACTACGCTCCGCCGACGAGTGTCGGCGGCTACGCTGACCGGCGACGTCGTCAGGTCGTGATGAGGTTCGAGGGATATCCAGCGCGAAAGGGGCATGGATGAGGCCCACGTCGGTCCCCGGCGTGCGGGTCCTCCGCACGTACGAACGAGCCTGGCTCGCCAAGGATGTCGTGGCCGGGCTCGTGCTCACCGCCCTGCTCGTGCCGCAGGGGATGGCGTACGCCGAACTCGCCGGCCTTCCGCCGATCACCGGCCTCTATACATCGATCCTGTGTCTGACCGCGTATGCGGTGGCGGGGCCTTCGAAGGTCCTGGTCCTGGGCCCCGACTCGTCGCTCGGCCCGATGATCGCCGCGACGATCCTCCCGCTCGTCGGGGCGAACGGCGACCCGGCGAGAGCGGTCATGCTCGCCTCGATGTTGGCGCTCCTGGTCGGGGCGATCATGCTGCTGGCCGGCGCTGCGAAGCTCGGGTTCTTCGCCGATCTCCTCTCGAAGCCGACACAGATCGGCTACATGAACGGCCTCGCGCTGACGATCCTCGTCGGCCAGCTTCCGAAACTGTTCGGGTTCTCGGTGGAGGCCGACGGTTTCATCCCGGAGCTCAGGGGGTTCGTTCATGGTCTCGCCGGAGGAGAGACCGTGACGGCGGCATTGGCCGTCGGGGTCGGTGCACTCGTCCTCATCCTCGTCCTCCAGAGCGCGATGCCGAAGGTCCCGGCGGTCCTCGTCGCCGTCGTGCTGGCGATCCTCGCCGTGAACCTGTTCGACCTCACCGCATCGGGCGTGTCGGTGGTCGGGCCGCTCCCGAGCGGGTTCCCGCCCTTCACGATCCCCGCACGTTTCGCTCTCGGATATCTCCCTCCTCGTTCGTCGGCGCGTTCGGCATCGCGTTCGTCGCGCTCGCCGACACGATCTCCACGGCGTCGGCGTTCGCGGCTCGCTCCGGCGACCAGGTTCGCGGGAACCAGGAGATGATCGGGATCGGTGCCGCGAACCTCGCGGCGGGGTTGTTCCAGGGGTTCCCGGTGAGCACGAGCGGATCCCGGACCGCGGTGGCCGAGCAGGCCGGAGCGAAGACGCCAGGTCGCGGGCCTCGTCGGAGCCGGGGCGATCGTGCTGATGCTCGTGGCCGTTCCCGGACTGCTGAAGGATCTTCCGCAGCCTGCCCTCGCGGCCGTGGTGATCTCGGCATCGCTCTCCCTCGCGGATGTCCCCGGGGTCACTCGCCTCTGGAAGCATCCGGAAGACCGAGGCGTGGCTCGCCATCGCGGCGTTCCTGGCAGTGACACTCCTCGGTGTCCTCCCCGGCATCGTGATCGCCGTCGGACTCTCGATCCTGAACGTGTTCCGCCGGACATGGTGGCCCTACCAGGCCATCCTCGGGGACACGCCGCAGCCTCCCCGGCTTCCACGACGTCGCCGGACATCCGAACGCGACGACCACGCCCGGGCTCGTGCTGTTCAGATTCGACGCGCCGCTGGTCTTCGCGAACGCCCGTACGTTCCGCGAGCGGGTCCTCGAGCTCGCGGAGGAACCGGGCGTGCGCTGGATCGTGATCGCCGCCGAGCCGATCACCGATGTCGACACGACCGCCGCCGACATGCTCGAGGATCTCGACGAGACGGTTGAACGATCGGGGCATCTCCCTGGTGTTCGCGGAGATGAAGGATCCGGTCCACAGCAAGATCACCCGGTACGAGCTCACGCGCACGATCGATCCCGACGCACTTCTACCCGACCATCAACGCCGCGGTGACCGCCTTCGACTCCCTCGACGACGACGGCCGACCGAGGGATCGAGAGGACGGACCCTCGTGATCCGAGCCGTCGCTCACTCGGCCGTGAGCTGCCGGCGGGCCTCCGCGTGCTTGGCGCGGTCCTCGTCGGATACCTCGGGCCATGACAGGTCGAGCGACCGCGATGGTCTCGACGAGGATCCGCGCCACCATGGCCTGCATGACGTGCTTGTTGTCGGCCGGGATCACGTACCAGGGTGCCCACGCCGTCGAGGTCGCCGTGATCGCGTCCTCGAACGCCTGCATGTTCTCGTCCCAGTACGCACGCTCGGCAACGTCGGATGCCTTGAACTTCCACTCCTTGCCGGGTGTGTCCAGACGGGCAAGGAACCGACGCTTCTGCTCTGCCTTGGAGACGTGCAGGAAGAACTTCACGATCTTCGTGCCGCTCCGATCCAGGTGCCGCTCGAACGCGTTGATGTCGTCGTAGCGTCCCTTCCAGAACCGATTCCCGCGCGGCCCGGGTGGCAGCTTCTGGCCCTCGAGCCACTCCGGGTGCACCCGGAGCGCCACGACCTCCTCGTAGTGCGAGCGGTTGAAGATCCCGATCCGGCCCCGCTCGGGAAGCGCCTTGTTGATACGCCAGAGGAAGTCGTGGTCCAGATCCTCGCTCGACGGTTGCCTGAAGGACACGACCTGCACCCCCTGCGGGTTGACGCCCGACATCACGTGCTCGATCGTCGAGTCCTTGCCCGCGGCGTCGAGCGCCTGGAACACGACGAGGAGCGCGTACCGGTCGCTCGCCCACAGGAGCTCCTGCGCGTCCGAGAGCTCCTTCACACCCTGTCTCAGGATCTCCTTGGCGGTGCCCTTCAGCTTCGCCTCCGAGAGCTGCTCGAACTCTTCGCCCCCCTTCCAGGCGGAGTCTCGATCTGCCAACCCGGCCGGCGTGCCGGGCTCGACGAGTACCCGCTTCAGGATGCGTTCACGTCGTGCCATCGCTCACTCCTCCTTCTCGCTCCGTGCTTCGCGCCCGGCCCGCCGGCGGACGAAGACCTTGATCAGCTCCTCGACGATCACGAGGCTCGCCGCGATGCCGATGCAGATCCACCACTGCGAGAAGCTGAGCGACACCGTCGAGAAGATCCGTTGCAGGAACCCGAGCGCCGTGACGGCCACGATCGCGACCAGCGCGATCCCGTAGCGCCGGAGCTGGATCGTCCCCGGGATCGCCGACCGGTCGAAGATCGTGTTCACCTGATCCCGTGCGAGGAGGCCCCCCGCCAGGTGGAACAACGACAGCGTCGTCAGCAGCATCGTCGAGGCGACCGCCGCACCGTACTCGGGCTCGGCGATCTGGTAGACCACCAGCGATCCGATCGTCATCACGGCTCCCTGCACGCACAGGCGGACCCAGTTGGCCGCGGACAGCACGGGAGCGCCGACCGGCCTCGGGGCGCGCCGCATCAGCCCACCCGTCGGCTCGTCGAAGCCGAGCGCGACCGCGATCGGGACGTCGATGACCATGTTCACCCAGAGGATCTGCAGCGGGTTCAGTGGGACGCCCCCGGCGACGCTGAAGATGCCGGCGCCGATGAACAACGCGATGTACGCGACGAGCGTCGACATCTGGAAGCGCAGGTACTTGAGCAGATTGTCGTACAGGCCCCGGCCGTACTCGACGGCGTTCACGATCGTTGCGAAGTTGTCGTCCGTCAGGATCATGACGGCCGCCTCCTTGGACACCTCGGTGCCCGTGATGCCCATCGCCACGCCGATGTCCGCAGCCTTGAGCGCGGGCGCGTCGTTCACGCCGTCCCCCGTCATCGCCACCACGTTGCCCGACCGCTGGAGGAGCTGGACGAGACGGATCTTGTCCTCCGGAGCGACACGGGCGACCACGCCGATCTCCGGGAGCTGCGCGAGCAGCTCCTCGTCGCTCATCGCCGCGAACTCGGCCCCGGTCAGGGCGAGGCCCTCGATCCCGAGTTCGCCGCCGATCGCGGCCGCAGTGGTCGCGTGGTCGCCGGTGATCATCCGGACCCGGATGCCGGCGCTCTTGCACTCGGCGATCGCAGCCTTGGCCTCAGGCCTCGGCGGGTCGACGATGCCGACCATCGCGAGCAGCGTCAGGTCCTGCACCAGGCCGAGCAGATCCCCACCGGCGTCGAACGTCGAGGGATCGAAGTCGCGCTGGGCCACCACCATCACTCGCTCGCCGCCCTTGGCCATCCCGTCGTTCGCCTCGAGCGCGAGCGGTCGGTTCTCGTCGGTGACGGGGACGAGCGCGCCGTCGGGTGCCCGATACGAGCCGCCCCGCGAGATCAGCACGTCCGGTGCGCCCTTGACGTAGCAGCGGATGACCGGGGCGCCGTCCATCGCCCCGCATCTCGTGGAACGTGCCCATGAACTTGTACTCCGAGTCGAACGGGATCTCGGCGATCCTGGGGTAGGCCAGTCGGGTCTCGTCGACGTCGAGCCCTCCCTTGGCCCCCAGCACGATCAGGGCGCCCTCCGTCGGGTCGCCGATCAGCTCGACCCCGTCCAGGACGGCGTCGGCGCACAGGATCATCGGGAGCAGGTAGGGGTCCAGGTCGATGTTGTCACCGCCCACGTGCTTGATCTCTCCCTCGATGCGCGTAGCCCTCGCCGGAGACCGTGAAACGGTTCTGGCCGGGGATGACGAGCTGGCGGGCGGTCATCTTGTTGAGCGTCAGCGTCCCGGTCTTGTCCGAACAGATCGCCGAGGTCGAACCGAGGGTCTCCACCGCAGGCAGGCGCTTCACGATCGCGTTGCGACGTGCGATCTCGCGCGTGCCGATCGACAGCAGTGCCGTGACCACCGCGGGCAGACCCGTCGGGATCGCGGCCACGGCCAGCGCCACGCCCGTGATGAACAGCGTGTCGAACGTCTCCCCGTTCGCGAGACCGAGCAGGATGACCACGACCAGCGCGATCCCCGCGATCCCCGCGATGATCTTCGACAGGCTGTCGAGCTGCTTCTGCAGTGGGGTCTTGATGGCCAGGGTCGTCGACAGCAGGTCCGCGATGTGGCCGATCTCGGTCTGCATCCCGGTGGCCGTCACGACCACCTCGCCCCGCCCGCGCGTGACCGAGGTATTCATGTACGCCATGCTGGTCCGGTCTCCGAGGGCAACCTCGTCACCCGGCACCGGCTCGGTCGCCTTGGCGACCGGCAGGCTCTCGCCCGTCAGCGCCCCCTCCTCGATCTCGAGCGTCGCTGCAACGGTGATCCGGCCGTCGGCCGGGACCCGGTTGCCCGCCTCGACCAGGACCACGTCTCCGGGGACCAGCTCCTCGGCGTCGATCTCGATCGCCTGACCGTCGCGACGGACACGGGCGATCGTCTTCATCATCTGTGAGAGGGCCTTGACGCTCTCCCCGGCCTTCGCCTCCTGCCGCAGTCCGACGACCGCGTTGAAGACGGTCAGGCCCGCGAGGACGACGGTCGTCGCGGTGTCCCCGGTCACCAGTTGGTTGATCACGGCGGCCGCCAGCAACACCAGCTGCATGAAGTCCTGGTACTGGCGTACGAACGCCTGGAACCCCGATTCCTTCTTCGCTGCGGTCAGCCGGTTCGGGCCATGGGTCCTGAGCCGCTCTGCGGCCTCGCCGGCGCCGAGGCCCTGTCCAGGCTCGACCTCGAGCTCCTTGGCAACGATCGAGGCCTCGACGGAGTACCAGGACCGCGACGTCGGACCTTCTTTGGTCGCGATGCCCGTCTCGTCACTCGGAGGCGTCATCGTGACGCACGCCCTCGATATGGACCCCTGGTCGCTAGCGCTGGAGCCGTGGTCATCGTTGGCCTCCTCATCCTCATCCTCATCCTCATCGAGGCGATCCCGTCCGGCTTGCGAACCGCGTTCGGTCGAGCATCTTCGCATGTGGACGTTGCGGGTGGGTCCGGGGGCCGCCGACCTATCCGCCGGCGAGCCCGCCCTCCGCATCGCCCTCGATCTTCGGCTTCCTCGCGGCCTCGCCCTCCACGACGACGAACGCCTGCTCGAGGGGCCAGTCGTAGCCCTCGTCGTGCGCCACCCGGAAGGCCTCCTCCCCGAGCGCCGCCCTCGCCTGCACCTCGGGGTCGCCCAGGTACTCCACGCCGATCCGGGGGATGTGGACGTCGTAGTCGTCCTCGATCCGGCGGTAGGCGCCCATGAGTCGCGCCGCGTCCTCGTACCGGCCCTCGTGGTTCGCGATCCGCCCGAAGGGGAGGAGCAGCGTGCACAGCTCGACCGGGTTGCGGGTGGGCAGGACCACCCGAGATGCCTCGTCCAGGTAGCCGCGCATCTTCACGAGGTCGCCGGCATCGTACGCGAGGCCGGTGAGGCCGATGAGACTCTCCGCCATGGCGTAGGTCTCGCCGGTCGCACGCTGGAGCTCCACCGCGCGCTCGAGCTGTACGGCCGCCCCGGGCGGGTCGCCGACGAACAGCCGCAGGTAGCCGAGGGCGGTGTAGATCAGTCCGCGGGTGAAGACGTCGTCGTCCTCGGTGACCTCCAGACACTCCTGGAGGCTGGCCAGCCGTTGTGCCATGCCCTCCTCGCTGTAGTCCTGGACGAAGGAGCGGTTCAGCAACGCCTCGGACAGCAGACGCCGATCCCCGACCTCGCGCGCGATCTCCAGTGCCTCGAGGTAGGGCCCCACGTAAGCGGGATCCGACTGCCAGTAGGCGATGCTGCCGAGCGCGCCGAGCGCCCTCGCTCGCGGGCCACCGCGTCGCTCGGCGGCCGGGCCCGCCAGCAGCCGCTCCAGATGCGCGCGTTCCTCCGTCATCCGGCCCCGCTGCGACCAATAGCGCCAGAGCGCCGCCGCGGTCCGCATGCCCGCCTCGCGTCGCTCGACGTCCTCCGAGTGTTCGGCGCGCTCCAGCGCGACCCGGATGTTGTCGAGCTCCCGGTCCAGGACCGCGAGCCAGATCACCTGGTCGCCCTTGGTGAGGTTCGGCTCGGCCGCCTCCGCGAGCTCGCGGACGAACGCGGCGTGCCGGCGGTCGAGGGCCCCGCGTTCGCCGTCGTCCGCGTCGGTGAGCCGGGCCGTCGCGAACTCCCGGATCGTCTCGAGCATCGAGAAACGGAGACCGCCGTCGGGGAGCTCGGTGCGGCGGACCAGGCTCGCGTCCACGAGCGATCCGAGGCCCTCGAGCACGTCGAGGTCGTCTCCGCACACCGCCTCGGCCGCCTCCAACGTCCATCCACCGGAGAAGATCGACAGCCGCGCGAACAGCCGCTGCCCGTCCGCGTCGAGGAGCTCGTGGCTCCAGGCGATCGTCGCCTCGAGCGTCCGCTGGCGTTCGGGCGCGTCCCGGGCGCCGCCGGTGAGGAGCGGCAGGCGTTGCTCGAGTCGATGCGCGAGTGCATCCAGCGTCAGCACGCGCATCCTGCTGCCGGCGAGCTCGAGCGCCAGCGGCAGGCCGTCGAGCCGCGACACGATCTCGAACAGCGCCGGCGCTGTCGCGTCGGTGATCTGCAGTCCCGGCCGAACCGCCGCCGCGCGGTCGATGAACAGCTGCACGGACTCGAAGGAGCCGAGCCGCGCCGCATCTGCCATCAGCTCCCGCCCCGGCAGCGCCAGCGGCGCGAGCCGGTACTCCTGCTCCCCCGACAGCCGCAGGGGGATGCGGCTCGTGGCCAGCACCGTCAGGTGAGGAGCGGTGTCGAGGAGCGTCCCCACGAGCGGGCTCGCCTCGACGATCTGCTCGAGGTTGTCGAGGACGAGCAACAGCTCGAGGTTCCGCAGATGCTCGAGGAGCGCGGCCGCGAGGTCGAGCCCCGGTGTCTCTCGGACCCGGAGCGCGCGCGCGATCTCCGGCAGCACGAGGTCCGGCTCGCTGACCGGGCTCAGATCGACGAGGTACGCCCCGTCGTGATGGCGATCGAGCCGCTCCCATGCGACGCGCACGGCGAGCCGGGTCTTGCCCGTGCCGCCGGGGCCGGTGAGGGTCAGGAGACGGGTTGCGTTCAGGAGCTCGTCGACCTCGGCGATCTCGCGAGCGCGGCCCACGAACGAGGTGCGATGCGAGGGGAGGTTCGTCCGGCGCCCCTGGAGCGACCGCAGCGCGGGGAACTCGGACGGGAGGCCCTCGACCACGAGGTCGTGCAGGTGCTCCGGATGCTCGATGTCCTTCAGACGATGTTCGCCGAGGTCGCGGAGCGAGACACCTTCGGGCAGGGTGTCGGACACGAGGGCGCGAGTGGCCTCGGAGATCACGACCTGGCCGCCGTGTCCGGTGGCGGCGATGCGAGCGGCGCGGTTCACGTCGATGCCCAGGTAGTCGTCCCCGCCCAGCGTCCCGTCGCCGCTGTGCAGCCCCATCCGGACGCGGATCGGCCGGCCATCGGGCCACGGGAACGAGGCCAGCGCCCGCTGCGCCGCCACCGCCGCTCGCAGCGCGCCGCTCGGGGTCGGGAAGACCACGAAGAAGGCGTCGCCCTCCGTGCGGATCTCCACACCGGCCCCGTCGGCGATGGCCGCCCGCATGATCGACGCCTGCTGGTCCTGGAGCCGCCCGTACTCGGCTCCGAGCTCCTGGAGCAGCCGGGTCGACCCCTCGATGTCGGTGAACAGGAACGTCACGGTGCCGGTGGGAAGGTCCGTCATGGCGCGTACAGTAGCGCGGCTCCGGCACGGGTTGACGACCGGTCGCCCCTCGGCGGTATCGTCGGAGGCATGTCGGAGGATCGCGACTACATCGAGCAGAACACGCGTGAGCGCGAGCGACTACGCGCGCTGGTCGAGCGCCTGGACGAGGTCCAGCTCCGCATCCCGGTGAACGAGTACTGGACGGTCGCGGCCGTGTTCGGCCACATCGCGTTCTGGGACGCCCGGATGCTGGCGCTCGTCGACAAGCTCGATCGTGGCGAGCCCTTCTCGCCGTCGGACGCCGAGCCGGAGGACGTCGACTGGATCAACGACGCCTCGCGCCCGCTGATCCACGCGATCCCGCCGCTCGAGGTCGCCCGGTTGGCGCTGCAGATCGCCGAGGAGACCGACGCACGCATGGAGACCCTGCCGGTCGACCGGGCGTGGCCGCGCGATCCCGACAGCCCGCTCTACGCGCTGCGTGCATCGCACCGCGGCGAGCATCTCGACGACGTCGAGGCCGCGCTCGGAGCGACGCAGTCGTAGCGGTCTCCTGATCCTTGCTAGCCTCGCCGTATGTCCCCGACGACGCACGCCCGCGTGGTCAGCGTGAACCTCGCCCGGGTCAGACCCAACCCGTTCAAGACGACGTCGATCACGGGCATCGACAAGCACCCGACGCTCGGTCCCGTCCACGTTCGTGCGCCGGGTTCGAAGGCCGAGGGGTTGGGCAGCGGCCTCGAGGGCGACACGATCGGCGACCGGGCGCATCACGGCGGCGACGACCAGGCGGTGTACGCGTACGCGCGCGAGGACCTCGACCACTGGGAGGGGGTGCTGGGACGCGCGCTCCCGTCCGGGTCGTTCGGCGAGAACCTGACGACGGAGGGCATCGACGTCAACGGCGCGCGCATCGGCGAACGGTGGACCGTCGGCGATCGGCTCGAGCTGCAGATCACCGACCCGCGGGTGCCGTGCTCCACCTTCCGAGGGTGGATCGCCGAGCGCGGTTGGCTGCGGACGTTCGCTGAGGCGGCGATCCCCGGCACCTACCTGCGGGTCGTCACACCCGGCGACGTCACCGCCGGTGACGCGATCACGGTGTCGTTCCGCCCGGACCACGACGTCACGGTCGCGCTGGTGTTCCGCGCGCTCACCCTGGAGCCGGAGCTGCTGACCTCGATCCTGGCGGCCGCCGACCTCCCGGCCGAGACGCGCGCTGCGGCCGCCGAGGCCCGCTAGCCCCGCTCACCTTCGAACCAGATGCGGAGGGCTCCGACGGATCCGAAGCCGTGGCGGCGAGCGGCGGCAAGGTCCTCGTCCGCCTCGTATCCGACGAGGGCCGAGCCGGGATGGGTGTGCTCGAGGTAGGCGACACAACCGCTCCAGACGTCGTCGAGATCACCGAGGGTCGTGAAGACGTTGGACACCCCGAGCACGTCCTCGGTCCGATTCACGATCGCCCCGGCGACGATCGAACCGTCGACGGAGCCGCCGAGGAACTGGGCGGACGGTTCGCGGAGGAGCGCCGGAACGAACAGCCCGAGGCCGGCGCCCTCGGCGTCCCACGCCGCCTCCCAGGCCGAGAGCTCGGCTTCGGCCTCGAGCGGCATCCACCGCACGGCCGTGTCGTGCGTGCTCGGTGCCGGCCCGGGCCGGCGGAGGATCCACTCGGCCTCGTGTACGACCTCGAAGCCGAAGGGAGCGAGGTCGAGGTTCGCGAAGCTGTCCTTGACGTAGGCACCGGGCGTGATCGTGTCGATGCGCGCGAGCACTCGCTTGCCGACCGCCGCTGGGTCCAGGGTGACGGCATCGGGGTAGTAGGGCGGTGTGCGTCGGGGGTCCACCCACGCGTCGGCATCGAACCTCCCGGGCACGCCGTGCGACCGGCACACGATGTCGCACCACTCCGCGTTGTTGCGCGCCGCGATCCGGATCCACGACCCGCTGCCGTCGAGCTCGTTCATCGCCTCACGCCGCCACGTCGCACCCTGAAGTCATGCGCGTAAGGCTACGCCGCAGATCGCGGAGCCGGGTCGGGACCGCGGTTGCTCGCGTCCACCCAACCGGGGGAGTAGGCTTCCGGGCCAGCGCATCTCCGCGCTCTTGGCCGCCTTTGGCCGCGTCCTTGGCCGTATCCGGGGAGGGTGAAGCGTGCACGTCGACTCCGGCGATACCGCATGGCTGCTGGTCTCTGCGGCGCTCGTGATGTTCATGACGCCGGGTCTCGCCTTCTTCTACGGCGGACTGGTGCGGTCGAAGAACGTGGTGGGCACGATCATGCAGTCGTTCATCGCGCTGGGGCTGGTCACCGTGCTGTGGGCGCTGGTCGGCTACACCCTCGCGTTCGGGCCCGACAAGGCCGGGCTGATCGGCGGATTGGACTTCGCGGGACTCAGTGGGGTGGGGCCGGCGCCGAGCGCGTACGCGCCCACCGTGCCGGCCTCGGCATTCATGGTCTTCCAGATGATGTTCGCCGTCATCACCCCGGCGCTGATCGCGGGCGCGTTCGCCGAACGGATGCGGTTCTCCGGCTACCTGATGTTCATCGGGCTGTGGTCGCTCCTGGTCTACGCCCCGGTCGCGCACTGGGAGTGGGGCGGCGGCTTCCTCGGCGCGAGCGGGGTGGGCGCGCTGGACTTCGCCGGCGGGGCGGTCGTGCACGCGAACGCCGGCGCCGCCGCGCTCGCCACCGCGATCTACCTCGGACGGCGTCGAGGGCACGGCTCCGACGACATGTCGCCGCACAACGTGCCGTTCGTCATCCTGGGCGCGGGGATCCTGTGGTTCGGGTGGTTCGGGTTCAACGCCGGCAGCGCGCTCACATCGGGTGCGCTGGCCTCGAGCGCGTTCGTCAACACCCAACTGGGTGCCGCCGCGGCGCTGCTGGGCTGGATCGTCCTCGAGCGGATGCGGACGGGGAAGGTCACGACGATCGGCGCGGCCACCGGGGCGGTGGCCGGCCTCGCCACGATCACGCCGGCCGCCGGGTACGTGCAACCCATGGCCGCCCTCGTGATCGGACTGGCGGCGGGCATCGTCTGCTACCTGGCCGTGGGTCTGAAGGGCCGCTTCGGCTACGACGACTCACTGGACGTCGTGGGGGTCCACATGGTCGGCGGCATCATCGGCGTGCTGCTGACGGGGGTGTTCGCGAGTCTGGCCGTCAACGCGGCCGGCGCGGCGGCGAGCCTCGCGCAGCTGGGGAAGCAGGGCGTCCTGGCGGGCGTAACCGTCGTCTTCTCGTTCGTGGCGACCCTGGCCATCCTGAAGGTCACGGACCTCACGGTGGGGCTGCGGGTCTCCGAGGAGCACGAGGACGTGGGCCTCGACGCGTCGCAGCACGGCGAGGTCGGCTACCGGTTCTGAAGGATCGGGGCGTGGCCTAGCGGGCGGACGACTGGGAGGCTCCGACGGCGATCTCCTCGGAGAGCCACGCGTCGTCCTCGAGCAGGAAGTGCAGGTCGATCAGGTCGTCCAGCGTGAACGCCGGCGCGTGCGGCGCCGGGTCCCGATCCTCGGGGGCGAGGGTCGGCTCCTCGGCCGCCGCTGCGGGGGCCTCGTGCGTGTTCACACCGACGGCCAGCAGCAGGGCGACCACCTTGCGGTCGGCGGGCCGGGTGACGTCGGCGCTGCAGTCGGGGCAGGTGAAGGCGTAGTGGCCCTGCTCGCCGTCGTCGGCGAGCTCCAGGGAGATGGCCTCGGCCTTCATCCCCACCTGTCCGCAGCTTGGGCAGTTCGCTCGGATGTCTGTCATGTCAGGACGTGCATCGGCGAAACCCGCCCGGAAATAGAGCGTTCGAGCCCACGAGCGGGGTAGTCATCCGGAGTGGTTTCTCAGGGGTCCGCGGGCGGCTCGGGGACGGGGGCCGGGAGCCACTGGTCGTTCGACGTCTGACGCCGGAGAACCGTCAGATGCCTAACGACTCTGAGAACGAAGACCCCCCGGCCCCTCGAAGGCCCTAGGAGTCCGCCCCGCCCTCCGGCTCGCCGCCGCTGGAGCTGTGCTCCCTCCCCGGCAGCAGGGAGCGGCTCTCGACGACGGACTGCGCGACGTCGACCACCTTGCGGCTCGAGCGCCGGGCGTGATCGCGCAGCATGTTGAAGGCCTCCTGCTCGGACAGGTCGTGGCGCTCCATCAGGATGCCCTTCGCCCGCTCCGTGAGCGCCCGGCGGCCGAAGGCGCCCTCGAGCGCGTGGTACTCCGCGAACCGGCGCAGCGCGATGTCGATCGAGCTCTGGAGCTCCTGCTCGTCCATCCCGTCGGCGATGTAGGCGAAGATGCCCAGGCGGGCGGCCTGATCGACGAAGGCCGGGTCCTCCACGTCGAGGATGGCGATGACCGGGCAGGCCGCCTCCTTCACGATGCGCTCGATCATGGCGAGGGATCCCTCGTTCTCGCCGACGACGACGAGCGCCACGTCCGGTCGTTCGGAGCGGGTCAACTGGCCGATCTGGTCGAGGTCGGCGTCGGCGAGCACCACCGCGTGCCCAAGTCCCGCCGCCGCAGCCGCGATGCGCTGTCGGCGATCGGCGCGGTCACCCACGATCAGGACCCGCAGCTCAGCCTCCGCCATCATCCCCGGAGCACCCCCCACCCCGATCCTGCACGGTCAGCGTACCTCGTACACTCGGGCGCATCCCCCACGGAATGGGCCCATTTCCCGCAGGGCAGGGTGAGCGTGCGTGTCGGCCATTCGGCTGAGTCTAGGGACGGATCCAGGTCCTCGATTGACGTTGCAACGTGTCGTTGTTCTTGTGCAAATCCCCGGAAGCGCGTATCGTCACAGGCAGAGCGCCCGAGCAACCGGCGCACCTTCGGACCCCCAACTCCTGGGCTCGCGGATCACCGGCAGCCTAAAGGGGTCAGGATGGACCCGCGCAGATCGTCGCAGCAGTCGCTCTCAGAGGTGTGCCATGCGTGAGATGACGTCCGCGCCCGGCTACCTCGGCATCGAGACCGAACGGAGCAGCAGCGTCCTGCGGATCTGCCTCCGGGGCGAGCTCGACATGCTGACGGCACCCCTGCTGGCCGAGGTCCTCGAGCGCGACCGGGCGTCCGGCGGGCGGCACATCGTGGTCGACATGACCCAGCTCCAGTTCATGGATCGTGCGGGCCTCGCGGCGCTGTTGGAGGGGGCCGGCCAGGGCACGCGGTCGCGGCCGGTGCTGTCGATCACGGGGTGCTCCGCCAACGTCCGGCGCGTCCTCGAGCTGACCGGTCACGAGGACCTGATCAACGACTCATCCCTCACGGGCCTGACCCGGAAGCCCGGGTCCGCATGAGCGATTGGCGTCACACCGAGGTGCTCAACGAGGTCCGTTCCCGCCGGACGAACGAGTGGATCGAGGCATCGAACGACAGCTTCGGCGAACACCATCCGATGGATCGCTACCTCTGCGAGTGCAGCGATGACACCTGTACGAGCACGGTGAGCCTCACGCGCGCCGAGTACGAGTCCGTGCGCAGCGACGGCGTACAGTTCGCCATCACCGTCGACCATGAGAGCCCGGAGTTCGACGGGATCCGCCACGAGTACCCGCGCTACACGATCGTGGCGAAGCTCCCCGGCGACCCGGCGCGCACGGCCATCGAGACGGACCCTCGCAGGCCTGCCGCAACGTAGGTCAGCGGCGCCGCTGTCGCTGCTGTCGCTGGCGCCGAGCCTGAGCCGGCCGGGCGGGCCGGGGATCGGACGACCTCGACACGGTCATCCCCGCCGCCGCGAACTCCGCGTGGAGCTCGAGCTTGCCGGCCATCCGGCCGATCTCCCCCCGCTGCTCGCTCGTCACGAACGTGATGCCGTCCCCGCCGCGTCCGGCCCTGGCCGTGCGACCCACGCGGTGCACGTAGGCCTTCTCGTCGGCCGGCGCGTCGAAGTTGATGACGTGCGTGATGCCGTCGAGGTCCAGGCCGCGCGCGGCGACGTCGGTCGCGACGAGCACGTCGTTCTTCCCGGTGGCGAACCGGTCGAGCGCCCGCTCGCGCTGCGGCTGCGACATGCCGCCGTGGAGGCGGTCGGCCCGGAACCCGCGGGCGAGGAGCGTCTTCGCAAGGCGGTCGGCGCCGCGCTGCGTGCGCACGAACACGAGCGTGAGGCCGCGCTCGGCGGCGAGCTCGCGCACGAGCGTGTCCGTCTTGCGCGGATGCTCGACGCTGACGAAGCGGTGCACCGCGTCGTCGATCACAGGCGCCTCGTCGGCGACCTCGTGCGAGACGGGGGAGGTGGTGAAGCGCGCGGCCAGCCGTCCGACCTCGCCGTCGAGCGTGGCCGAGAAGAGCATGGTCTGGCGGTCGGGACGGAGCATCTCGAGGATGCGGGTGACGTCGGGCAGGAAGCCCATGTCGAGCATGCGGTCGGCCTCGTCGAGGACGCAGAGCTCCACGTGGTCGAGACGCAGCATGCGCCGCGACACGAGGTCGAGCAGCCGGCCCGGGGTGGCGACGATCACGTCGGCCCCGCGGGAGCGCTTCGACTGCGCGCCGATCGCGACGCCGCCATAGACGGGGGCGACGCGGAGGCGCCGGACGTCGGCGATGACGCGGAACTCCTCGATGACCTGCGTAACGAGCTCGCGCGTCGGCACCAGCACGAGGGCCGTCGGGCTCCCGTCACGGGGCGTGATGCGTTCGACGATCGGGATCGCGAACGCGAGCGTCTTGCCCGAGCCGGTCCGGGAGCGCGCGAGGATGTCCCGCCCGGCGATCGCGTCCGGGAGGACGAGCGTCTGGATCGCGAACGGGGCTGGGATGCCGCGCATCGTCAGGGCCTCGACGATGGCGGGTGAGACGCCGGCTGCCGCGAACCCGTCATCACGGGTCTGGGGCGTCGCCGGGTGGTTCGGACGTGCGTTCAACGTGTGCTGCATCGTGCTCCTTGCTGAGAGGTCGGTCGTTCGGGGATGGTGGTGCGCGGCGACAGAACGCCTGCGCGGTAACGACTCCGAAAGGCATCGGCGCCGAATGGATCGTCGGCCGGGAGGATCCCACACAACTCCTGGGGGTCTGGTGCACCGCCGGAAGCTCTGGCGTGGGAGGCCTCGGTCCCAGGTACGGACCGCGCCGATGCACCCTCAGTCTACGCGAAATCCCATGGGACGGACGGGATGCCGTCGATCGGCCGGTTCCTGGGCGTCTACTGGTCGGCGCGTGCGGCGCGCTTCTCCTCGTACATCGTCGCCAGCGCGTCGAGCCCGACGAGGAAGTCGAGGGTCTCCTGCCGTGCCTGCTTGGCCTCCTCGGAGAGGCCCGTCAGCTGGTCGATGCGCCAGTGCTTGAAGAGCACCGGCATGACCACCTGGTCGTGGTGGATGCGCAGGTCGTAGATGCCGTGCTTGGCCATCTCGATCGCCTTCGCCTTGAACTCGGGGATCTCGAGGCCGGGCATCGCGAAGCCGATCACCTGACGCTGGATCGCCATCATCATCGCCGAGGGGTCGATCTCGAGGGCGGCCTTCGCGAGCTCGCGGTAGAAGACGTAGTGGAGGTTCTCGTCGACGGCGATCCTCGCCGTGAGCTTCTCGATCAGTGGATCCTTCGTGTACGCGCCGGTGTTGCGGTGCGCGATCCTGGTCGCGAGCTCCTGCAGGCTGGTGTACACCAGGCCGTCGAGCGGGTTCGCGAACGACCCGCCGTTGTTCGGGTAGTAGCCGCGGCTCACGGTCTCCATCCGGCCGCGCTCGAGCGCGACGGGATCCATGCCGCGGGTGACCGTGAGGTAGTCGCGCAGCACGATGGCGTGCCGGCCCTCCTCGGCCGTCCACCGGCGCGCCCACTCGCCCCACGCACCGTCCTTGCCGAAGGTGTCCCACAGCGCGAGGTGGTAGTAGGGGAGGTTGTCCTCCGTCAGCAGGTTGACCTCGAGCGCGGTCCGCGTGACGGAGCTGAGATCGCTGTCGGCCTCCTCCCACGGCTCCTCGACGTAGTTTCGCCCGACCTCGTAGGGGACGAACTCGTGCGGGAACCACTCCGTCGCCCGCGCCAGGTGCGTCTCGAGGCCTCGCCGGACCGTGGGCTCGAGCTCCTTCAGGAGGTCCTGCGGCGAGAGCTGCGTGTGACCGTTCCCGGCAGCGCCGTGCGCGGAGAGGATCGCTGATGGCGGGTTCGATCGCGGCATGGCCCTGTCTCCCTCGTCGGTCAGCCCGTCACTGAGGCTGCGTCCGATTTCGGCCGGGGGCTGGGGCCGCCTCACACTCCGCCGGGCGCGGAGCACCCCCAGCATACCGCTCGAGCAGTGCCCTCCAGCGGAGCCCCGGACGGGCTGGCGCGGGGTCGTTCCCCTCGGATATCGTCCGAACGCATGCTCTACCTCCTGCCCCTGTGCGTGCTGGTCCTGCTCGTGATCGCGGTGGCCCAGTTCGTCACACCCCGGGCGAGGGCGGCCGTCGATCGCCGCCGCCGGTCGATCGTCCCGGGCGGCACCCGGCCCGGCTCGTACGAGTGGGACCGAAAGCTGGACCAGGCAGCCCGCCAGCTCAAGGGCGTCTCGGGTCCCGCCGAGTACCGAGACGCCATCACCGACTGGCTCGCCGTGCACGAGGGCGTGGAGGCCTATGTGGAGCCGAAGACCGTGATGCACCCGCTGTCGGTCGTGTTCGTGGACGGCGAGGGCGATGCGAAGCGGTTCGAGCTGAAGGAGGACGCGTACCTTCGCGAGCTCGCGAAGGTACGGGGGATGCGCGTCTTCGACGCGAGCCGGGTGGGCTACCCGGAGCGGATGCGCCGCCGCCGCGAGGGCGGCCGGAGCTAGGCGCTCCGCCGCCGGCGCCTGCGATCCACCTCGAACCAGGCGTGCGGCGGCGGACCTGGATCGGTGCCCCAGCGGTCCGTCACGTGGTCGAGGATCATCTCGGAGAACATCGGCGCCTCCTGCGACGGCGACGCGCCACTGGGATGCACGGGGCGCATGGGCTGCTGCACGGTGACGCGGACGTGCGCCTCCTCGATCTTGATCGTGATGCCGATCGTCTCCGCATCGGACGAGCGGCTCAGGAGCACGGCGTTCGTGACCAGCTCGGACACGGCGAGATGGACGTCCTGCAGGCGGCTCGGCAGCAGCACCTCCTTCAGCGCCCGACCGATCTGCTGACGGGCGAGCATGGGGGCGTTCAGCTGAGCCGGGAGCCGGTGCTCGAACTCCAGGGAGCCCTCCTCGGTCCGGTCGGCCCCGGCCCGGGTGTCGGTGACCGACGGGCCAGCTTACCCCCGGATCGGGCGCCTCCGTGACGCCTGGGCCCGGACGGTACGATGCTCGCATGGATGTCTCGAGGGCGGACGAGGGGTCGTTCGAACGCGGCGACGACGGCCGGTTCACCGGCGAGGTCTGGCTCCGCTCGACGCTGGCCGACGAGAGCGGCACGAACGTGGGCGTCGTGCACTTCTCACCGGGCGCACGCACCCACTGGCACCGGCACGCCGGCGGCCAGTTCCTCTATGTCGTGGCCGGCCGCGGCCGTGTGCGGACCCGCGGCGAGGCCGGGCACGTCCTCGAGCCCGGGGACGTGATCCACGTGGGCGACGAGTGGCACTTCCACGGCGGCGGGCCCGACACGCCGATGGTGCACGTCGCGGTGAACGGCGGCGGCGCCCCCGAGTGGGGTGAGCCCGTCGGCGACGAGGAGTACGCCGAGGGCTTCTGAGCTGGTGGGCTATCGCTTCGCTACCCGAGCCCGACTCGTGGGCTATCGCTTCGCTACCCGAGCCCAACTCGTGGGCTATCGCTTCGCTACCTGAGCCCTCTGAACTAGCGCCAGTCCGAGGGCTGCGAGCCGCGGGCGACCTCGCCGTCCCACTCGTCCAACGGCGCCGCCCACCATTCCCAGCCCGGATCCGACTGCGGCAGGTCGTCGAGCGGGATGCGTCCGTTCGCCCAGAGCAGCGCGTCCCACGGGTGCTCGTCCTCGGGCGCCCAGGGGAACAGGCGGCGCAGGACGCGCTCGGCGAGCTCGACCGGCGGCTCGAAGTCCACGTCGAGCCCTTCGGCGATGTCCCACCCGTGCACGAGGGCCTCGTCGCAGCCCATCGCGAGGAACCCGTCGGCGTCGGCCATGCCCGAGGTGTGGAAGGCGCGCACGTCGGGCGGTGTGGCCCGGGCCACGTCGGCGAGGATCGCCGCCGTGCCGAGCAGGTTCGTGAGCGTGCCCGCCACCCCGACGCTCGCGTCGCCGTCGCGGATCGACGGCAGGTGGATCGTGGCGCGCCGCGCCAGGTGGTTCGCGTAGAACAGGTGGCAGTCCAGGACGTGATCGAGGGTCCGCCGGCACGACCACTCGAGGGAGCCGGCCGGGGTGTTCCAGTCGGCCTCGAGCTCGGGCACCAAGGTCTCGTGCACGAAGGCGGCTGCGTCGGTGAGATCCTCCGGCTCCACGTCGGAAGTATCCCCCGCGGACGGGGCTTGCGTGAATCCCCGGCCGGGGCCGGCCTCAGATGTTCGCGCGCTTGGGCTGCCGCACGAGCGCGTCGGTGGTGGTGCTGAACCGGTGGTCGCGCTCGAAGTCCAGGCGCCGCCGGTAGCCCGTGGGCGTCGTGCCGGTGTGCCGGTGGAACGTCGTCGTGAAGTGGCTCAGGCTGTTGAAGCCGACGCTCTGGCAGATCTGTGTGACGGTGTACTCGCTCGTCAGCAGGAGCTCCTGCGCGCGCTCCATCCGCAGACGGATCAGGTACCGATACGGCGGCACGCCCACGTACGCGGTGAACGCGCGGGAGAAGTAGTACGGGCTGAGTGAGGCCTCGCGGGCGATGCCGCTGAGGTCGACGTCGCGGTGCAGGTTCTCGCGCATGAAGGCCTGCACCTCGCGGATGCGCCGCTGCAGGTGCGGGCTCGGCAGCTCCTGGCTGGCCGGCTCCGATCCCAGCATGGAGAACCCCTCTCTCCCCTCCACGTCAAGATACGCTCGTCGTGGGCCATCGGCTTGCGGTTCCTTGCCGCCCCGGTGCGCCGTTCTTCCCCAGGTCAGACCATGTCCTCCGGGCGCACGAGGCGGTCGTACTCGTCGGGCGTCAGATGGCCGAGCTCGACGGCGACCTCCTTCAGCGTGCGGCCCTCGTGGTGCGCGCGCTTGGCGATGTCGGCGGCGGCGTCGTAGCCGATCGACGGGCTGAGCGCCGTGACGAGCATCAGGGACCGTCCGACGAGCTCGGCGATGCGCTCGCGATCGGCCCGAAGTCCCTCCACGCAGAACTCGCGGAACGTTCGGCACGCGTCGGTGAGGATCGACACCGAATGCAGGAGGTTGCGGATCATCACCGGCTTGAAGACGTTCAGCTCGAAGTTGCCCTGCGTACCTGCGAACTTGACCGCGCTGTCGTTGCCCAGGACCTGCACGCACACCATGGTCATCGCCTCGGACTGCGTCGGGTTCACCTTGCCCGGCATGATCGAGCTGCCCGGCTCGTTCTCCGGCAGCACGAGCTCGCCGAGCCCGCTGCGCGGACCCGAGCCGAGCCACCGGACGTCGTTCGCGATCTTCATGAGGCTCGCTGCCAGCGTGGCGAGCGCGCCGGAGGCGAACACGAGCGCGTCGTGCGCGGCGAGGGCGGCGAACTTGTTCGGCGCGCTGACGAAGGGCAGGCCGGTCAGCGTCGCGATCCTGCCCGCGGTGGCCTCGGCGAACCCGTCGGGCGCGTTCAGGCCTGTGCCGACGGCGGTGCCGCCGATCGCGAGCTCGTACAGGCCCGGCAGGGTCTGCTCGATCCGGTCGATGTCGGCGTCGAGCTGGGCGACGTAGCCGCCGAACTCCTGACCGAGCGTGAGCGGCACGGCGTCCTGCAGGTGCGTCCGACCGATCTTCACGATGTCGGCGAAGTCCCGCGCGCGCTCGTCGAGGGCGTCGCGCAGCGCGCGCACCGACGGCAGCAGCCGCCGCACGATGGCGAGGGCGGCGGCGACGTGCATGGCGGTGGGGAAGGTGTCGTTCGAGGACTGCGACATGTTCACGTGGTCGTTGGGATGCACGGGGGTCTTCGAGCCCATGCGTCCCCCCGCCATCTCGATGGCGCGGTTCGAGATCACCTCGTTCGCGTTCATGTTCGTCTGCGTGCCGGAGCCCGTCTGCCACACGTACAGCGGGAAGTGGTCGTCGAGCGTGCCGGCGATCACCTCGTCGGCGGCCGCCACGATCAGCCCGGCGATCGTGGGGTCGAGGGAGCCGGCCTCGAGGTTGGCCTCCGCCGCCGCCCGCTTCAGCAGGCCCATCGCGCGGACGACCTCGACCGGCATGCGGTCGGCGGCGGGATCGCCGATCGCGAAGTGGTGCAGGGACCGCTCGGTCTGTGCGCCCCAGTAGCGGCCGGCATCGACCTCGACCTCGCCCATCGAGTCGGTCTCGGTGCGGTGCTCGCTCATCGGCTCCTGATTTCCAGTCCCACTGCCCGGTCGTGCATCTCGCCATTCTGTCAGCCGGCGGCCGGTCCCCGCGCGACATCGCAGCGTCCGGCGGCGTATCATCCGGCCCACATATCGAATACCGCGCGTCGCGTGGGCGAAGTCCGGTCAGAATCCGGCGCTGTCCCGCAACTGTAGGTCCACCTCCGGGTGGACGAGCCAGGTCGCCCCACCGACGCGGGGCTGGACGAACCTCCGAGGCCAGAGGGGAGACAGCCGCCGGACCCTCACCCCCGAGGTCCTGCCGCTCGACCCTCCCGGCGCGGAGGGTCGTCTCACATCCGGGGCGCGTGAGACGCCCCAGGGAGGAGTGGCAGATGCACCTCGCATCCCGTCGCAGGCTGCTGGCCTGTGTCATGGCCCTCGCCGTCGTGTCGGCGGTGCCGCAGGCCGCCGGCGCGGTCTCGGCGAGCCGGCAGCGCGCCCTCGAGGGCTCGTCCTACGTCGTCGGACAGCAGCGGGCGAACGGCTCGATCTGCGCGTTCTCGTGCATCGGGTCGACGGCCGACGCCGTCTCGGCGCTCGTCGCCGCCCGTACGGCGCCCGGCGCCGTGAAGGACGCTCTCGCGTACCTCCGTCGCCAGGTCGAGCGCGGCCACGTCACGGGCCTCGGTCTTCGGGCGAAGGTGGCGATGGCGGCCGAGGCCGGCGGCGCCAACCCGCGCGCGTTCGGCGGCCTGAACCTCGTGCGCGCCATCACCGACGTCGAGGGCGCGGACGGCCACTACGGCGACGCCGCCGTGTTCGACCAGGCGCTCGCGATGCTGGCGCTCCAGGGGGCCGGCACGGATCCCTCCGCCGACGCCGAGTCGTGGCTCGAGGCCGCGCAGTGCGACGACGGCGGATGGCAGTACGACGCGCCGCCCTCGGCGTCCGACGACGAGCACTGCTTCGACTCGTCCGCCCCCGATCCGGGCGACTTCTTCACGTCGGACTCCAACACGACGAGCCTCGCGATCCAGATGCTGCGCTCCGGGACGGACGTGGACGAGGCGCTCGCGTTCCTGCCGACGCTGCGCGACGGCACGGCGGGCTGGGGCTACTCGCAGGGGTACCCGACGGACGTCAACTCGACGGCGCTGGTGATCCAGGCGTACGTGGCGGCCGGCGTGTCCGTTCCGAGCGGTGGGTTCGCGGCGCTCCGCACGTCGCAGCTGGACTGCGGCGCGTGGCCGTACCAGCCGGGTGGTTCCGACGACATCGGCGCGACGATCGGGGCGATCCTCGGCATCCTGCGCCGGCCCCTGCCGGTGCCGCCGCTCAGCGCGACGAGGCCGGTACCGTCGACGCCGCCGTGTGCGTGACGTGATGCGGCGGCGGCTGCTCGGCCTCGCCGTCACCCTGGGGCTGGCGCTCGGCGCGCCGGCCCTCGGGGTGGTGGCCGGCACCGCCCCGCTCGCGTGCGCGGCGACCGACCAGCGCGCGGCGCTCGTCGTCGACACGGGTGCCGACGCCCGCTCGTACTGCGTGGCGCTCGGTGCCGACAGCGTGAGCGGCACGGACCTGATCCGGCTCGCGCACGCGCAGTACGGCCTCGACTATCGCCTCGGGTACGGCGGCCGCGCCGTGTGCAGGCTGTCGAACGTCGGCGTCGACGGCGGCGACTGTTTCGCCGCGTACCCGGACTTCTGGGGGTACTGGCACGGCGACGGCGACGGCGGTTGGACGTGGGCGAGCAACAGCGCCGCCGACTGGACCGTCGAGGCCGGAGACGTCGAGGGCTGGCAGTGGGGACCGGGTCAGGACGGCGAGACGCACGCCTCGCCGCCGCAGACGCGCGAGGCCGACGTGTGCCCGCCGCCGTCGCCCTCGCCCGCTCCGACGCCGAAGCCGGACCACGATGGCGGCGGCGGCCATGGCGGCAACGGTGGGGGACCCTCGGCGTCGCCGTCGGTCACGCCCTCGCCCTCCGCCGGCGAGCGGAAGCCGCACGACCACGCGGGCGACCGGGAGGCGACCCCCACTCCTGCTGCCTCATCGTCCCCGTCGCCCACCGGCGCGCCGCCGGTGGTGCTGGCCGACGGCGGTGGTCCGGCGGCGCCGGCCGGTGGTACGGGCGCGGCCGGGCCGGCAGCGGCCATCGCGGCCGTGCTCGTGCTCGGCGCGGCCGGCGTCGTCCTCCGCCGCCGGCGGGCCGGGTAGCCGATGCACCCCGCCGCGTGGATGGTGTGGGCCACCTGCGCGGGCCTCGTGGCCTTCACGACCACGAACCCCTGGTACCTGGCCGTGCTCGTCGCCGTCGCGTGGTTCGTGTACGCGGCGCACCGGATCGACGGGCCGGCCTCCCGCTCCTTCCGCGTGTTCCTCCTGTTCGGGCTCGCGACGATGCTCCTGCGAACCGCACTCGTCGTGTTCGCGACGGTGAACCTTTCCAACATCGTGTACGCCGCGTTGGAGGGCGCGCGGCTCGCCGTCATCCTCATCGTGTTCGGCACCTTCAACGCCGTCACCGATCCCTACGGCGTGCTGCGGTTGGCACCCCGTCGCTTCCACGAGCCGGCCCTCGCGGCCGCGCTCGCGCTGTCGATCGCGCCGCGCACGATCGACGGCCTGCACCGCGTGCGCGAGGCCCAGGCGATGCGTGGGATCGAGGTCCGTGGCATGCGCACGCTGCCGGCGCTCGTCGTCCCGGTCCTGGAGACCGGCATGGAGGAGGCGGTGACGCTCGCCGAGAGCATGGACTCGCGCGGTCACGGCCGAGGGGCGCGTTCGCGCTACCGCCCGGAGCCATGGACGGTCGCGGGCGTCACGACGGCGGCGCTCGGCGTGGCAGCGGCGGCGGTGTACGTCGTCGCGGCGGCGCGGGGCCTGGGCGATCTGCGTCCCGGCACCGACCCGCTCGTGTGGCCTTCGGTGGAGCCGGTGCTCGTCGGTGCGGCCCTGCTGTTGGCAGCACCCGGGCTGTTCCGGAGGCCCACGGCGTGACGACCGCCCTGGAGTTCCGCGACGTGGCGTTCACCTATCCGGAGGGCGGCGCGCCGGCGCTGGACGGCGTCACGCTCGACGTTCCCGAGGGCGTGTTCGCGATGGCGACCGGGCGGACGGGCGCCGGCAAGTCGACGTTGCTGCGGGCCGCGAACGGCCTCGTGCCGCACTTCAGCGGTGGCTCGTTCGCCGGGCGCGTGCGCGTGGCGGGCCGCGACACCCTCGCGCATGCACCGCGCGAGCTCGCCGACGTCGTCGCGTTCGTGCCGCAGGACCCCGCGGCCTCGTTCGTGCTCGATCGCGTCGAGGACGAGCTCGCCTACGGGATGGAGAACCTCGCGGTGCCCCCCGAGCGGATGCGGCGCCGGGTCGAGGAGATGCTGGACCTGCTCGGCATCGAGCCGCTGCGCGGGCGTAGCGTGCGAACGTTGTCCGGCGGCGAGCGGCAGCGCGTGGCGATCGGCGCCGCGCTCGCGGCGGGGCCGCGCGTCCTGGTGCTGGACGAGCCGACGAGCCAGCTCGATCCGCAGGGCGCGGAGGACGTGCTGGCGGCGCTGCAGCGGCTCGTGCACGACCACGGCATGACGGTGCTGCTGGCCGAGCACCGCCTCGAGCGTGTCGTGGGCTTCGTCGACCTCGCGATCGGGGTGCGCGACGGCCGTGTGGACTCGGGCGACACGGCGTCGGTACTGGGCCGGGTGGGCTCGGGGCCGCCGGTCGCACACATGGCCCGGCTCGCCGGCTGGGAACGGCTGCCGCTCACCGTGCGCGAGGCCCGCGCCGCCGGGATCCGTCCGCCCGGTCCGCCGCCCGAACCGACCCGTGCGGCGCCGGGGGAGACGCTCCTGATCGCCCGCGGTCTCGCCGCCGGCTACGACGGCGTCGAGGTGCTGCGCGGGGTCGACCTGCGGATCCACCGGGGCGAGATCCTGGCGGTGATGGGCCGCAACGGCGCCGGCAAGAGCACCCTGCTGCGCTGCCTGGCCGGCGCGATGGAGCCGTCCCGGGGCGAGGTCCTCGTGCCGGCGCACGCGCCGCGCCCCGGCATCGACGTGGCGATGTGCCCGCAGGACCCCGAGAGCGTGCTGTTCAACGACACCGTCGAGGCCGAGATCCGCGCGACCCTCGACGCCCGCGCGCGTCGCGAGCCCGGGCGGGCGCCGGCGGACCCTGGCGTCGTCCTCGAGCGCCTGCGGATCCGCGACCTCATGCACCGGCACCCGCGCGACGTCTCGGCGGGGGAGCGTCAGCTCGTCGCGACGGCGGCGATCGCGGCCACCGACGCGCCGCTCCTGCTGCTCGACGAGCCGACGCGCGGGCTCGACCCCGACGCGAAGGAGCGGCTGGCGGCCTTCCTGGGCGACCACGCGGCGCGCGGTGGCGCCGTCGCGCTGGCCACCCACGACGTGGAGCTCGCGGCCGCCGTCGCCACCCGCGTCCTGATGCTGGCCGGCGGCGAGCCGATCGCCGACGGCACGCCGTCGGACGTGCTGGGGGACTCCCACGTGTTCGCGCCGCAGATGACACGCGTGTTCGGCCCGGGGTGGCTCACGCCCGAGCAGGTGGCGGCGGCGCTGGCGGGCGCTCGCGCGTGAGGCCCTCCCCGCTCCGCGTCGCGGCCCTCGTCGGGGCGAACCTGCTGGGGCTGCTCGCGTTCGTCTGGCCCTTCGTCCTGCCGCTCGCCGGCCGCACCGCCCACCAGGCCAACGCGCCCGCGATCCTGGTTGGCCTGCTGGTCCTCCTCGGCGCCGTCCTGTTCGTCGAACTCGGGCGGGGCGGGATGGGGCCGAAGGCGGTCGCGTTGATCGGCGTACTGGGCGCCGCGATGGTGGCGCTGCGCCTGCCCGGCTTCGTCGCCGGGTTCAGCGCGATGTTCATCGTGGTCCTGGTGGCCGGCAACGCCTTCGGCCCCGGGTTCGGCTTCCTGCTCGGCGCGCTGGGCATGTTCGCGAGCGGCCTGTTCGTCGGCGGCCTCGGCCCGTGGTTGCCGTTCCAGATGGTGGCGGTGGGCTGGGTGGGCGCCGGCGCGGGCCTGCTGCCGCGCGGCGCCCGTGTCTCGTGGCGGGTGCGTATCGGCTCGCTGGCCGCGTACGCCTTCGTCGCCGGCTACCTGTTCGGCGCCGTCATGAACCTGTGGGTGTGGCCGTTCGTCACCTCCGGCTCGTCGCTGAGCTGGGATCCCGCGGCCGGCGCGGCGGTGAACCTCCACCACTACCTCACCTACTACCTGGCCACCTCGTTCGCGTGGGACACGTTCCGCGCGGTCGGCAGCGCCGCACTCGTGCTGGCGCTCGGGCGGCCGCTGCTCGGCTCGCTCGACCGGGCGGCGCGCCGGATGCGGCTGCACGTGGACCGGCCTGTGGAGGATGTGCAGCCGGCCGACGCGGTGGTCGGTGCGCCGGCGCTCGCGCGCCCGGTCAGCCGACCGTGATCGTCCGCGTCACGGCCGGGGAGATGTTGCCGAGCGCGTCGGTCGACCGGGCCTTCACCAGGTAGGTCCGGCCGGGCAGCGCGGTGACGGCCGTGAACCGCCAGTGCACGGCAGTGCTCGGCCCCCACACGACGGCGTGGTTCCACAGGAACGTGCCCCATGTGCCGGTCCGGGCGTTCCAGTACTTGCCGGTCACCGTGTCCTGCACCAGTGCCTCGACCTGCATCACGCCGGTCGCGTCGCCGGCGCCGCCGGTGATGACCAGTGGTGCAGGGGTGCCGGGCGCGATCGCGTCGACCGTCACCGTAGGTTTGACCGTCTCCGCCGCCGGCGCGGGGATCGGCGCGAACACGCTCACGCGAGCGCCGTCGTCCTCGACGACGTACAGCCGGCCCGACGCGTCGCTCGTGAGCCCCGACGGCCCCGCGAGCTGACCGGGCAGGAAGCCCTTCGAGCCGAACTGGCCCAGGCGCGCGTAGCTCGTGCGATCGAACGCCAGGATCTCGTTCGCCTTCGAGTCGGCCACGTACACGACGTCGCCGACGATCGTCACGCCCCAGGCCCGCCCGTCGACGGCGATCGTGCGAAGGAGCGTGCCGGTCGGCGAGACCACGTACATCTGCGCGGACGAGTCGGACGTGAGCCACAGGTTGCCGGTGACCGTGTCGACGGCGATACCGCGAAGGTACCCGAGGCTCGTACAGCAGGTGCGCTGCAGGATGCCGGTCGCCGAGTCGTAGACCATCACCGAACCCGTCCGGCGCACGAGGAGATACGCGAGGCCGCCGACGATGTCGAGGTCGTTCACGAACCGGGGAACGTGGATCACGCGCACGACGTGACCGAAGTCGGGGGTGTACACCACGAGGTCGGGGTTCCCCTCGTAGTTCGCCACCCAGACGTTGCGCGTGGCGGGGTCGACGGCGATCGACCTCGGGTAGTTCATGCCGTCGGGGAGGAACGAGCCCCGCTGTCCGAAGGTCTGCAGCGGCGTGCCGTCGGGCGCGAACCGGTACACACGCTGGTTCCAGTTGTCGGCGACGAGGACGTCGCCGGTGACCGGGTCGACGGCCACACCCCTGGCGCTCGCGAACCCGGCGGGGTCGGG
Organism: uncultured Actinomycetes bacterium; assembly: GCA_963828885.1. Lineage (GTDB taxonomy): Bacteria > Actinomycetota > UBA4738 > UBA4738 > HRBIN12 > JALYMB01. Next base: position 20,347 of record CAWHGC010000012.1, on the reverse strand, counting down.
ACGCTGCGCGGGCTCCGGGAAGTCGCCGACGAACGCGCCGGCGGCCGTGAACTCCTCCACCCGGCTGTCGGCATAGTCGGCCGCCCACAGGTGACCGTCGGGCGTGAGCGTCAGCTGCCGCGCGCCGTCGCGGAACTGGCCGTCGCCGGTCCCGAGCGACGCGAAGGTCGACAGGTGCGTTCCGGCCGTGTCGAACACCTCGATCGTGCCGGCCTGCGAGTTCGCGACGTACACGCGACCGGCGCCGTCGTCGACGACGATGCCCCGCATGTCGCCCGGGAAGAGGGTCTGGTCGCCCATGTCGAACCGCCAGGTCCCGGTGGGGCCGAAGACGTGCACCGTATGGTTGCCCGCGTCGACGACGTAGGCGTTGCCGGCCTCGTCGACGTCGATGCCGTTCAGCCGCCCGAGCTTGCCGGGCCCGCTGCCTCCGCTGCCCATCGACAGCACCGAGGTGGCCGTCCTCGTCGAGTCGCTCACGCGCCACTTCTGGATCCGCGTCCCGCCGAAGGCCTCGGGGGCCCACAGGTAGCCCTGCGCGTCGACCGTCAACCACGTGATCGAGCCCGGGAGGTCGAAGTCGTACAGGAACGTGCCGCTCGCGTCGTACTTGCGGACGTCCTTGGAGGTCTTGCCGTCGCCGGTGACGGCCAGGTACGTGCTGCCGTCGAGGGGATCGACCGCGAGGGCCGAGCCGACACCGCCCACGTTGCCCTTCGGGTTGGAGAAGTCGCCGAGCCAGGTCCCGTCGAGCGAGAAGCGGCGCACCTGGTTGGAGACGTAGTCGCCGACGATCATCTCGCCGGTGACCGGGTTGTACGCGAGGCCCCATGCCGCCACCCCGGGGCGGGACGGGCCGCCGATCACGCGCTGGATCCGCGGTGCCTGCCACGGGACCGCGGCGCCGGCCGACACCAGACCGGACGCGAGGACGACGCCGGCGACGAGGGTCGCGGCGATGGTGCGCACGATGCGTGTCGTCATGGACGGGGCCGGAGGGAGGGGGTGGCACCGACCGGGTCCGGGGATGCTCCCACATGCAGCCCCGTTGCGCCTCGGCCGAAGGTCGGGGGTGCCCGTCCGGTCACATCCGTTGCTCCTCGGAGCTACGGGTGTACCATCATGGGCGAGCGTGTCCCCAGATCCGCGGACGCCTCGGGTCCGGCCCCAAGAGCCCTCGGGCGCGTGATCGCGTGCAGGCGGTGCTCCGCCCGCACGAACAGATCGAAGGTCCGCGCCATGGCGAGCGACCGAGATCTCTCCAGCGTCCTGAGCGAGTTCGCCCGCACGCTCGTGACGGACTTCCCGATCCAGGGGATCCTCGATCACCTGGTCGAACGGATCGTGCAGATCATGCCGATCACCGGTGCCGGGGTGACGCTGATCGCCGAGGGGTCCGCGCCGCGGTACGTGGCCGCGTCGAGCGCGTCGGCCCTCACCTTCGAGAAGTTGCAGACCGACCTGGGTGAGGGGCCCTGTCTGGTCGCCTTCCACTCGGGCGAGGCCGTCTCCGTGCCGGACATCCGGGAGGAGCTTCGGTTCCCGAGGTTCGCGTCACGGGCCGAGCGGATGGGGCTGAAGGCCGTGTTCACGTTCCCCCTCCGCCACGGCGAGGAGCAGCTCGGGGCGCTCGACCTGTATCGGGACCAGCCGGGTGCGCTCGACGACCCGACCATGGTCGTCGCGCAGACGCTGGCCGACGTGGCATCGGCGTACGTGGTGAACGCGCAGGCGCGATCGGACCTCCGGGATTCCGCGGACCAGTTCCGGGAGAGCTCCCTCCACGACGCCCTCACCGGGCTGCCGAACCGGATCCTGTTCAACCAACGACTGGAGCACGCAGCCATGCGGGCGCGGCGGTCGGGGAAGAAGATGGCGATCCTGTTCGTGGACATGGACCGCTTCAAAGAGGTCAACGACACGCTGGGGCACAGCGTCGGCGACCTGTTGCTGGCGGCCATCGCGGACCGGCTCGGCGACAGCCTGCGGCCGGGCGACACGCTCGCCCGCATGTCGGGCGACGAGTTCGTGATCCTGTGCGAGGATCTGGACGACGCGGCGTCGGCGGAGGATCTGGCCGCTCGGATCGGCACCTCCCTGGCCGATCCGTTCGTGATCGAGCACCACGAGCTCAACATGAGCGCGAGCGTGGGCATCGCGTTCTCGGGTCGGGGCACGGACGTTCCCGAGCGGATCCTCCAGGACGCCGACACCGCGATGTACCAGGCGAAGAGCGCGGGCGGGGCCCATCACCAGATCATCGACCTGCGCGAGCAGGACGTGGCGCAGGGTCGGGTCAGCATGTTGCACGATCTGCGCGGCGCGCTCGACCGGGGCGAGCTGCGAACCGTCTATCAGCCGATCGTGAGGACGCGCGACGGTCGCGTGACCGGCGTCGAGGCGCTCCTTCGCTGGGCCGATCCGACCCGCGGCCTGGTGCTGCCGGAGACGATCGTCTCCATCGCAGAGCAGGGTGGTCTGATCAACGACATCGGGCGATGGGTGCTGGAGCGGGCGTGCCTCGACCTCCCACGCTGGCAGAACCCGCGCCGTACCGAGCAGCTCACACTCGCCGTGAACATCTCTCCGACGCAGCTGATGTCACCGGGCTTCACGACCAGCCTCGCCATCATCCTGTCCGAGACCGGCGTCGATCCGTCCATGCTCTCGTTGGAGGTGACCGAGTCGGTCCTCGTGCAGGACGACGATCGCGCGCTCGTGATCCTCAACGACCTCAAGGAGCTCGGCGTCTCCATCGCGCTCGATGACTTCGGCACGGGGTACTCGTCGCTCAGCTACCTGCGGCGCTTCCCGGCCGACGTCGTGAAGATCGACACGGGGTTCGTCGCCGACCTCGCGGATCCGATCACGTTCGCCATCACGGCCGCCGTCGTCGACCTCGCCCATGTCCTGGAGATGACGGTCGTCGCCGAAGGGGTGGAGACCGCCCAGCAGCACGCCCAGGTGGCCGCTCTGGGGTGCGAGGGCTCGCAGGGGTTCTTCTTCGCCCGCCCGATGTCCTCCGACGCGTTCGCGGAGCTCATGCACGCGGACGCCGGGGCCGGGGAGCTGCGTCTCCCGGCGGTCGCCGTCGCCTGAGCGCTCGAGGTGCGCGCGCCGTGGAAGAATGGGCCTGCTCGGGGCGGTAGCTCAGTCGGTCAGAGCAGGGGACTCATAATCCTCCGGTCGCAGGTTCGAGCCCTGCCCGCCCCACCAGTGTTCGGTTCCACGGGTCCGCGTACTCCTCAACGCGTTGGGTATCGGGTTCCCGGTCGAAGGTCCGATGCCGGTTCCGCCGGCCGCCACATAGGATGGGTGTCCCATGATGCATCTCCGGTTGCGACTGCCCCTGCTCGCGCGCGTCGTCGCGCCGGCCGTGGTCTTCGCGCTGACCGCTGTGGCCGCCACGCCGCTGACGGCCCTGGCTGCCGGCGAACAACTGGAGTTCGCCGGGACCTACGGCGGACCGGGGCACGCCGAGATGTACGCCTCGGGGATGGAGATCGCGCCCGATGGATCCGTCGTGATCGCCGACACCGGCAACCACCAGGTCGCCAAGTACGGCGCCGACGGCACCCCGATCTGGCGGATCGGCGCGTTCGGCAACGGCACCGACCAGTTCGATCACCCCCGTGACCTGGGCATCGACAGCCAGGGCAACATCTACGTGGCCGACACCGGCAACACCCGGATCGTGAAGCTGGACCCGTCGGGCGGCTGGATCACCTCGTGGAAGGGCCCCGACGCCGACCGCATGGGCACGCCGATGGGCATCACGGTCTCGAACGACGTCCTGTACGTGGCCGACGCCGGCAAGCAGCGGGTGCGGCTCTTCTCGACGTCCGGCACGCAGCTGCAGGTCATGTCCTCCAACGGGGTCTGCGCGTTCTCCCAGGTGAGGGATGCCGACGCGGACGCGCTCGGCAACGTCTACGTGGCCAACTACACGAACAACGACGTCCTGAAGTTGAGCCCCGCCGGCACGTGCCTGTCGAAGTGGGGTGTGAAGGGGACCGGCGACGGAGAGTTCAAGAACCCCTACGGCGTGCGGATCGCGACCGATCCCGTGCTCGGGACCCAGGCGGTCTACGTCGCCGACTCGAACAACAGCCGCATGCAGGAGTTCCACACCGACGGCAGCTACGTCACGCAGGTGGGCGGCGTCGGTAACCCCTCCGAGCCCGGCACCCTGTTCGGGCTCCGCCGGGTGGCCGTTGCGGCCGACGGCGACCTGTGGGCGGCCGACATGTGGGCCTGGCGCGTCGAGCGGTGGGACCGCTCGGCCTCGGGCTATACCTACGTGCAGACGATCGGCGCCGTGCCGCCCCCGCTCACCGACACGGCCGTCTTCAACGAGGTCCGGGGCATCGACTTCGACGCCAGCGGCACGGTCTTCGCGATGGACACGATCAACGAGCGGATCGTGCGGATGACCAAGCAGGGCAACATCATCGGGGCGTGCGGGGAGCGCGGTTGGGATCCGGGCGAGTTCAACTGGCCCCGGGGGCTGGCGGTCGACGACGCGACCGGCGACGTCTGGCTTGCCGACACGAAACAGTCGCGCCTCCAGATCGTGCGCCCCGACTGCACGAACGGGGTCATCGTCGGGGCGGTCGGCACGGGCCTCGGGCAGTTCGATTGGCCGTCCTCGGTCGCGATCCGCCAGACCGACCGGGTCGCGTTCGTCGCCGACACGAACAACGACCGGGTGGTCGCCTACAACGTGGCGACGAGGTCACCGCTCGGCACCTACACCGGGCTGCACGCGCCCAGCGGCGTCGACGTGGATCCCACCACGGGGCACGTCCTCGTCGCCGACACGGGGAACGACCGGGTCGTCGAGCTCAGCGCGACCTCGGGCGGGTCCTTCTCACTCGTGCGCACGCTCACCTCGGGCTTCAACGCGCCCGAGGGCGTGTCGGCCGACGCTGCCGGACACGTCTTCGTCGCCGACACGATGAACGACCGCCTGGTCGTGCTGGCGCCGAACGGCTCGCTGCTGCAGGTCGTGACGGAGCCGACCGGCTTCGACGATCCGGCGGAGGTCGCCGTGGACCCGGACGGCAGGGTGATGGTCGGCGACACCCTGAACGACCGGATCCAGGTCTACGACTACCCGTCCTCGGGTGGCGGGACGATCGGGGCCTCCAAGGTCGTGACGGCGCCGAACCCGGCCGCGTTCACGTTCGCGCCCGACGGCCGGATCGTGTACGGCGACAAGGTGAACGGTGAGATCCACATGGCCTCGGCCAACGGCTCGTCCGACACGCTGGTGTGGGACATCTCGAACATGGCGACGACCGGTGAGGACGGCATCGTCGGCGTGGCCGTGGATCCTGCCTTCCCCGCGACGCCCAACATCTACGTGGCCGTCACCCGCATCGTGAAGGGGCTGCTGAAGCTGCAGATCATGCGGATCCACGTGAACGGCGGCGGGGTCGGCACCGACCAGCACGCCATCTTCGCGACGAAGGGAGCCACCTCGCATCTGGGCGGACGCCTGATGTTCGGCGCCGACGGGAAGCTGTACCTGTCGACCGGCGACATCCGCTCGGCGGGCCTCGCGCAGAAGACCACCGACCCGCACGGCAAGATCCTGCGGATGAACGCCGACGGCACCGTGCCCGCCGACAACCCGGTCGCCGGCAGCCGGGTGTACGCGCGAGGTCTGCGGAGCCCCGTCGGCGCCGACGCCGACCCCGTGACGGGCGCCCTGTGGAGCGGCGACCTCGGGCCCTCGTGCAACGACGAGGTGAACCGTGTGACGCGCAACGTGAACCTCGGGTGGGGCACCGCCTCCAGCTGCAGCACGCCGCCGGCCGCGCCGGCCAACACGAACCAGAGCGGCACGAAGCCGACGCTGCCCAAGTTCTGGTGGGGCGCGCCGATCGGACCTCGAGGGCTCACGTTCTGCGCCGGCTGCGGGCTGGGCGCGGCCGTCGACGGGACGATGCTGATCGGCACCGTCAACACGAACGAGATCCGTTCGCTGACGATGAACGCGCCCCGCGACGGCGTGCTGAGCCAGTCGCCGATCTTCACGCATACGGCCGACGTGCTCGGCCTCGAGTCGGCGCCCGACGGCACCGTCTACTTCAGCGACACGACCGGGATCTGGAAGCTGGCGCTCACCTAGAGCGGTTCGACCGGGTCGCCGAGTCGCGCGACGCCGGGCGTCTCGACCTCCGCGTACATCCCGAAGGGCAGGCCGGGGTCGCCGTCGTCGCCGGTCATCCTGCCCCGGTACCGCCGGATCGTCTTCAGCGTGTCGAGGTCCTTCACCCCCGAGGACGGGTCCTGCGTCGTGACGACGCATCGAGGCACCTGTCCGCGGACGCGCACGACGGCCGCGCCGACGCGCACCTGGCGGCCGTCCCACGTGTCCTCCTCGTGGGGCGACGCGCAGCCCTCGATCTCCAGCAGCATCCGGAACCGGCGCGCGTCGGGGTCGCCCTCGCGCCCCGCCTGCCGCCCGAGCTCGGCGACGCTCTCGGCCGACACCATCGTGACGTGATGCACGTCGCTCCCGTCGCCCGCGTGATCGATGCGCGCGAGGCGGAGCGGCCGGTGCGCGTACGCGGACAGCGCGGCGGCCAGCGGGCCCTCGACCAGGTGGGCGTCCACGCGCCGGCCGTAGAAGTCGGTCTGCGCCGGCCGCCCGAGGTCGTCGGCCGCCGCCTCCACCTCCGTCCCGTCCGGGAAGGCCAGCGTCAGCCGCTCCTCGTCGGGGTCGTAGCTCGACGAGATCGTGACCAGCCGCCCCATGTCCGCGCCCGATACGAGCTTGCCCCACGGGTCCACCAGGAAGAACGTTCGGTCCGTGCGCACGCCGTCCTGCTCGAGGAGGACCTCCTGAGGGTGCTGCAGCGCCAGGGATTTCACGGGTGCGATCGAGATGCGGCGCAGCGTGGGCATGCCGAAGACGGTACCGGACGGAGGGTTTACTCGGCGCGGCGGGCGGACGTACCATCGACGCCCTCGGAGCGCCGCTCCGGTGCGCGCGAGCATGGTGAGGAAGCGATGACCGAGAAGGAACCGTTCGAGCACGAGGCCGTCATGTCGAGCCTCACGGACCTCCAGCGCCGCCTCCGGGAGGCCGGTGAGGCCGCCGAGGCCGGTGAGGGCGCCGCTCCGACGATCGTCGACGCGGGGGCTCGGCCGCGGGAGGACACCGTCGCGGTGACCGAACGGGACCTCACCGTCGTGATGACGCCGGCGCCCGAGGCCGGGCGTCCCGAGCGGGAGCGGCGCGAGCGCTTCGCGCCGGTCGCGCAGCTGCCGACGGCCTCGACGGGGGAGGATCGCGTCGCCGCTCTCAGCGAGCGTCTCGCACATCTCGAGGACGAGCTCTCCGGCGTACTGGGGTCGCTCGACTCGATGCGCGGCAAGGTTGCCGCCGAGGTCACGGCCGACGTCGCCGGCCGCATGATCGCGATCCAGCACGAGTCCGACGAGCGGACGGTCCGGATCGTCTCCGAGCGGATGGACGAGGTGACGACGCGCGTCACGGGCGAGCTCGAGGGCCAGCGCAAGGATCTCGCCGGCCTGCTCGAACGGCGGATGATCGACATGGAGACGTCGCTGCGCGACGCGATCCTCGAGGTCGCCGGGGAGCTCGAGGACGGCTCCGAACCGCCGCCGCCGGCCCGCTAGCCCCAGAAGAGCGCCGGAAGAGCGCGGCAGAAGAGCGGCACAACGCGACTGCCCGCGGAGCGTTCGCGGGCCCGTGGTAGCGTCCGCGCATGCCCGCTCCCGACGTGCACGTCGACCTCCAGCCGCTCTCGTTCCTGCTCGGTTCATGGCGCGGCGGCGGCGACGGCGAGTTCCCCACGATCGGCGCGTTCCGCTACGGCGAGGAGATGGTCTTCGAGCACGTCGGCGACCCCTTCCTCCTGTACTCGCAGCGCAGCTGGCTCGAGGCCGACGAGGCCCCGCTGCACTTCGAGCGCGGGTTCGTGCGGCCGGCCGCACCCGGACGCGTCGAGCTCGTGCTCGCGCACCCGCTCGGCCTGACCGAGGTCGCGGAGGGCACGCTCGAGGGCACGGCGATGACAACGGCGTCGACGACGATGGGCCGCACGACGACCGGCGACCCGGTCATCGAGCTCGTCCGGCGGTGGCGTGTCGAGGGCGACCGGCTCAGCTACGAGCTCGACATGGCGACGGAGATGACGCCGCTCGCCCGGCACCTCACCGGTGAGCTCCGGAGGGTCTGACGTGGCGTGGTCGCCGGAGGTGGCCGGGCCCTCGGGTGGCGCCGACCTCACACGATGGTGGCTGGCCGCCTCGATCGTCGGCATCCTCACCGGCGCCGCGCTGTCGATCGCCGGCGAGGACGACGCCGCGAACCTCGCGTGGGCCGTCACGACCGCCGTCGGGATCCTGCCGCTCGCGTGGGAGACGATCCGCGGGCTGATCCACCGCCAGGCCGGCGTCGATCTGATCGCGCTCCTCGCCATGGCGGGGTCGCTCGCGGTCGGCGAGTACCTCGCCGGCGCCGTCATCGCGCTGATGCTGTCCAGCGGGCAGGCCCTCGAGTCCTACGCGGACCGCCGCGCGCACAAGGAGCTCTCGTCGCTGCTCGAACGCGCGCCGCAGGACGTGAGCCGCTACGAGGACGGCGAGCTCCGTCGCCGGCCGATCGAGGACGTCCGGCCCGCCGATCGCCTGTTCGTGAAGACGGGGGAGGTGGTGCCGGTCGACGGGCTGCTGCTCGGCGACGCGATCCTCGACGAGAGCGCGCTCACGGGCGAGTCGCGGCCGGTGGAGCGCTCGGCCGGCGAGCAGGTGCGCTCCGGCGCCGTGTGCGCCGGCAAGGGTTTCGACCTGCGGGCGATCGCGACGGCGGCCGAGAGCACGTACGCCGGCATCGTGCGACTGGTCGACGAGGCCCAGCGGCAGAAGGCGCCCTTCGTCCGGCTGGCCGACCGCTACGCGATCGTGTTCATCCCGGTCACGATCGTCATCGCCGGCGGCGCGTGGCTCCTGTCCGGCGATCCGGTGCGCGCGCTCGCCGTGCTCGTCGTCGCCACACCGTGCCCGTTGATCCTGGCGGCGCCGATCGCGATCGTCGCCGGCATCAGCCGCGCGGCCCGCCGCGGCATCATCGTGAAGGGCGGCGGCGCGCTGGAGGCGCTCGCCCGCGGCTCGGTGCTGCTGTTCGACAAGACCGGCACGCTGACGGCCGGCGTGCCGCAGGTCGCCGAGGTCGAGGTCTTCGATGCGATCGACGCGGACGAGCTGCTGCGCCTGGCCGCCTCGCTCGACCAGGTCTCGCCGCACGTGCTGGCGACGGCGATCGTCGGCACCGCGCGGGAGCGCGACCTCGAGCTCGTCTTCCCCTCCGACGTGGACGAGGAGCACGGCGCCGGCATCCAGGGAAAGGTGGACGGCCGGCTCGATCGCGCTCGGCAAGGCGGGGTACGTGGCGCGCGGCATCGCGATGCCGGCGCGCGCCCGCGACGTCCGGCGCCGCACCGCGCTCGAGGGCTCCAGCTGCGTGTTCGTCGCCGTCGACGGCGACGTGGCCGGCGCCATCGTGATCGACGACCCGATCCGCCCCGACACGCCGCGCGTGATCCGCACGCTGCGCCGTGCCGGCATCAAGCGCATCGTGATGGTGACGGGCGACCACCCCGACGTCGCGGAGTCGGTCGGCATCGCGCTGGGCGTCGACCGCGTGCTGTCCGAGCGCGATCCCTCGGACAAGGTCGCCGCCGTCGAGGCCGAGCGCGCCGAGGGCGGCGTCACGATCATGGTCGGCGACGGGATCAACGACGCGCCGGCCCTCGCGGCCGCCGACGTCGGCGTCGCGATGGGAGCCCGCGGCGCGACGGCCTCGAGCGAGGCGGCCGACGTGGTGCTGATCGTGGATCGGCTGGACCGGGTCGCCGACGCCATGACGATCGCGAGACGCTCCCGCTCGATCGCGCTGCAGAGCGTGCTGGTCGGCATGGGCCTGTCGTTCGGCGCCATGCTCTTCGGCGCCTTCGGGCTGCTGGTGCCGGTGGCCGGCGCCCTCGTGCAGGAGGCGATCGACGTGGCCGTGATCCTGAACGCCCTGCGGGCGCTGCACGGCGAGCGAGGCGGCATGCAGCCGAGCGGCCCGGCCGTCCAGGTGGGGGAGCGCTTCCGCGCCGAGCATCGGGAGTTCGCGCCCGAGCTGCAGCGGATCCGCACGGTCGCCGACCGGCTGGGGACGCTGCTCGCCCGACGAGACGCGCCGCGAGCTCGGCCAGGTGCGCGCCTTCCTGCTCGAACGCCTGCCGGAGCACGAGGAGGAGGAGGAGGCCGTCGTGTACCCGGTCGTCGCCGAGCTGATGGGCGGCGAGGACCCGATGGGCTCGATGGCGCGCGCGCACCTGGAGATCAGCCATCTCGGCCGCGTGTTCGAGCAGCTGCTCGCGGATCTGCCCGAGGACGGACCGAGTGCGGAGGACCTGATGGATCTGCGGCGCGTGCTCTACGGCCTGCACGCGATCCTGCGGCTGCACTTCGCGCAGGAGGAGGAGGCCTACAGCTGGCTGGCCTCGGGCGACGAGGAGCCGGCCGCCGCTACCGGTCGCTGATCTCGGCGAGCTCGCCGGCCGGTACGCCGGACAGGTACACGCGGAACGAGGCGCCGCCGCCCGGCCGATCCTGCACCCAGGCCCGGCCGCCGTGCAGCTCGGCGAACCTCGCGACCAGGGTGAGGCCGACGCCGACGCCGGGTGAATGGTCGGCCGGCGAGGACCCCTGCAGGAAGGGCTCGAAGATCCGCTCGCGCTCGTCCTCGGGGACGCCGGGACCGTCGTCCTCGACGACGATGAGGGCGCCGCTGCCCATCGGTTCCACGCGGACCCACACCTGCGTGTCACGGGGGGTGTGCCGGCCCGTGTTGGCGAGCAGGTTCTCCACGATGCGCTCCACCTTCGCCGGGTCGACCGCGATCGTGACGGGCTGAGCCTCGAGGTTCACCCGCCGCTCGGCGATCAGGTCGGACTCGCCGACGAGGTTGCGGATCAGCGCGCCGAGGTCGGTCGGGCGAAGCGTCGGCTCGACGATGCCCCGCGACAGCCGGTCGAGGTCGAGCAGGTCGTTCACGAGTCGGTCGAGCTTCCGGGCGTTGACGGCGATCCGCCGGGACATGTCGCGTGCCTCGGCCGGATCGATCTCGAGGTCGTCGCGCCCCATCGTGACGGCGAGGCCGAGGATCGCGGCGAGCGGCGTCCGCAGGTCGTGCGAGACCGCCTGCAGGAAGGTGTTCTTCATGTCGTCGAGGTCGCGCAGCCGCTGGGCGGTCTCGCGCTCGACCTCGAGGTCCTGCTCCAGCTGCTCGGTGCGCGTGCGGTGCGTGACGTCGACCAGCACGCCCTGCCAGAAGCGCGGGTTGCCCTCCTCGTCGGTGATGAGCGAGGACTGGTCGTGCACCCACACCGTGTGGCCGTCCTTCGCGATCATGCGGTACTCGGAGCTGTGCACGCCGTCGTCGTCCACGTGCTCGTTCCGGTCGTTGTCCTCGGGGTGCACGATCTTGCTCCACAGACCGGGGTCGGCGTACCACTCCTCCGGCGTGTAGCCGAGGATCTCCGTCGTCTGCGGGCTGATGTACATCGTCCGGTCGGGACCCGAGACGGCGTCCATGTAGGTGATGGCGGGCGTGTGCTCGACCAGCGCGCGGAAGCGGGCCTCGGCCTCGGACAGCAGCTGCTGCGCCTCCTTCTCGGCCGTGACGTCGAACATCACGCCCTGCCAGAAGAGGGGCGCGCCGTCCTCGCCGACCACGAGCCGGGCCTCGTCGCGGAACCAGACGGTCCGGCCGTCGCGCGCGACGGACCGGTACTCGACGCTGAAGGGCTCGCCGGAGGCCTCGGTGCGGGTGTTCTCGGCCCGCACCCGCTCGCGGTCGTCGTCGTGCATCGTCTCGTACCAGAGCTCGGGGCGCTCGATCCACTCGGCCGACGTGACGCCGAGCACCTCCTCGATGCGTGGGCTGATGTACATCGTCATGATCTCGTTGCCGACGACGGGCTCGGAGTACACGACGACCGGCAGCTGCTCGACCAGCGAGCGGTACCGGGCCTCGGTCTCGGCGGCATGCGACTCCGCCGCCCGCTGGCGGGTGACGTCGACCATGATGCCCTGCCAGAACAATGGTGTGCCGGCCGGATCGCGGACGAGGACGGCCTCGTCGTGGAACCAGACCTCGCGGCCGTCGCGATGCAGCATCCGGTAGTCGGCGGAGAACGGCAGGTCGGGGACGCGGTCGGGCTCGGGGGCGTCCTCGGGATCGCGCTGCCGCTGCCGCGCGTTCGGGTCGGCGAGCCACTCTTCGGGTGCGAACCCGAGGAGGTCGTGCACCTGGGGGCTCACGTACAGCAGGCGCCCGGGCCGGTCGTCGCGCCCCTCCACGGCTTCGATGTACACGATGCCCGGCAGGCGCTCGACCACGCGGCGGAACCTCGACTCGGCCTCGAGGCGCTGCTCCTCCAGGAGGGCGAGGGCGTCGGGATCGGGGCGCGGCGACTCGTCGCTCGCGGGGTTCGTGGAGAGGGTCATCTCGCTCCCAGGCAGTCTGAACCGCAGGTCCTCACGATGCCAGCGCCCCTCCGTCGGCGCGGGGGTCCGAGCCCACCTCGAAGGCGCCGTCGGGCAGCACGCGGATCGCGTGGGCGTGCCCGAGGTCGCCCGAGGGCCCGTCGACGATCTCGACCGCGAACCCCGCGGCCTTGAGCTGATCGAGCACGGGCGCAGGGACGTCGTGCTCGGCGACCACACTGTCGTCGCCCTCGTCGAGTCCGCCGACGAGCCAGCGCGGTGCGGCCAGCGCCTCGGCCGGCGCCTGCCCGAGGTCGGAGATCCGGATCAGGTTCGTCGCGTTGATGTGCGGCTGGCCGTGCCCGCCCATCGTGCCGAGGATCAGCGCCGGGCGGCCCTCGCGATGGGCGAGCGCCGGCATCAGGGTGTGCGCGGGGCGCTTGCGGGGCGCGAGGACGTTCGGATGCTCCGGATCCAGGACGAACTGCGCGCCGCGGCTGTGCCCGACGATGCCGGTCGACGGCTCGAGGATGCCCGACCCGAGCCCGTCGTACAGGCTCTGGATCAGGCTGACGGCGTTGCCGTCGGCATCGGCGGCCACGAGCCCGATCGTGTCGCCGTGGTGTGCAACGTGCGGCGCCGGCGGGCGGATCGCCGTGTGCGCCTCGCGCACGGCGTCGGTGATCGTGGCGAGGTGCCCGTCGTCGAGCAGCGTGCCCACGTGCACGCGCATCGCCGCGGGGTCGGCCAGGTGCCGGTCGCGGTCGGCGCGGGCGGCCGCCACCGCCAGTCCGATCGCGGCGGCGTCGGGGCCGAGCGGATCGGGGTCGATGCCGAGGCGCTCGATGGCGGCGAGGATCTCCAGCAGCACGAACCCCTGCGAGTTCGGCGGCACGACGCGCACGTCGAGGTCGCGGTACCGGCCGACGAGCGGCGGCACCAGCTCCGCGCGGTGGGCGGCCAGGTCCTCGAGCGCGAGGGGCGACCCGGCCGCGCGCAGACCCTCGGCGTACCGGCGCCCGACCTCGCCGCCGTACATCGCGGCCGGGCCGGCGGCGGCGATCGCCTCGAGCGTGGCGCCGAGCGCCGGCATGCGCAGGACGTCGCCCTCCCGCAGCGGGCCGCCGTTCGGGAAGAAGACCTGCGCGATGCCGGGGTCGGCCGTGAGCTCGGGGCTCTCCGCGAGCGTCTCGGCCAGTCCGCGCGACACCGGCATCCCGTCGTGCGCGCACGCGATGGCGGCCGCGAAGTGGCGGGGCCAATCGAACCTCGCGCCCTGGTCGCAGAGCGCCCGCCAGCCGGCGACGGCGCCCGGCACCGTGATCGTCAACGGCCCGCGCTGCGGCATCGTGCCGAACGCGGCGCGGACCTCGTCGGGGTCGATGGCGGCCGGCGCGGCGCCGCTCGAGTTGATGGCGACGATGTCCGGCTGCTCGGCGCGCGCGACCAGCGCGAACAGGTCGCCGCCCACGCCGCACGCCTGTGGGTACACGACCGCGAGCGTGGTGGCGGCGGCCAGCGCCGCGTCCATCGCGTTGCCGCCGGCCTCGAAGGCGTCGGCCCCTGCCTGCGTGGCGGCCACGTGCGGCGTCGCGATGGCCCAGCGGCGTCCCGTGGCGGCGAGATCCATGGTCCTCAGTGTGCCAGGCGAGGGCCGCGGGTCGCTCAGGCCTGGCAGCCGGGGCACCACCAGACGGAGCGCGCCTGCTCGCCCAGCCTGCGGGTTCGGATCGCATGCCCGCAACGGCGGCACGGCCGACCCGCCCGGTCGTAGACCGCGAGGCCGCCCGGCACGGTCTCGCGCCGGGAGCCACCGAGGTTCGAGCGCAGCATGCGCGCGGCCGTGACGAGCAGCGTGCGCCGCATCTCCGGGTCGACGTCGCCGACCGGCCGGAACGGATCGGCGCGCGAGGCCCACAGCACCTCGCTGCGATAGACGTTGCCGACGCCGGACGCCACCCGCTGGTCCAGCAGCGCGACGCCGACCGGTGTGGCGGGGTCGAGCGCGTCCATCCTGCGCAGTGCCTCCTCCACGTCGGGATCCGGCACGCAGAGGTCGGGGCCGAGCGCGGCGAGCTGCGGATGGCGCGTGAGAGCCCGCTCGTCCAGCAGCTCGATCACCGGCGCGTCGAAGCACACGGCGACCGACGACGCGGTCTCGATGACCACCCGCGCCCGCGAGGCGTGCCGCCGCCACGGCTCGCCCGTCCGGTAGGTGTGCCACGAGCCGGTCATGCGCATGTGGCTGTGCAGCACGGCGCCGTCGCCGAAGCGGATCAGCAGGTGCTTGCCGCGGGCCTCGACGGCCTCGATGCGCGCGCCGGCGGCCGGCGGCCTGCCCCGCACGCGCGGCGCGTCGAACCGCTCGAGGTCCCGGCCCTCCAGGACCGAGCGGAGCGTCGCGGCCGTCCGGTGGATCGTGTCGCCCTCGGGCATGCACCGAGGATAGGGTCCCGCTACGCGGGGCGTCGGCGTGGCAGCCCGACGAGCAGGGCGACCGGTGCGATCAGCAGCACCCACATCGCCGCGCTCAAGCCGGCCCGCTGCGCCAGCACGCCGACGCCGATCGGCACGATCCGCATGGCCAGCCCGCCGAGGTCCGAGATGGCGACGGCCGTGCCGCTCGATCCGTGGAACTCGTCGAACAGCCGCGCCTGCGGGATCGCGTACCAGCCGGTCCGGAGCACCCCCAGCGTCGACAGCACCGCGAGCTTCGCACCGACGCCGGGCGCCAGCAGGAACGCCGGGTACGCGACCAGCATGGCGGCGGCGGTCCACCGCAGGACCCGCAGCCCCTCGACGCGGCGCAGCAGCGGCACCAGCACCGCGTCGCCGACCAGTCCGGAGATCGCGAGCACGGTGACCGCGAGGGCGGCCGTGACGGGCGTCGCGCCCGCCACGTCGACGAAGTACAGCGCCACGAACCCGAGCAGGACGTCGCCGAGCAGGTCGGTGAGATCGAGCAGGATCAGCCAGCGCCATACGGCGCCGCGGCGGAGCGAGCGCAGGGCCTCGCGCGCGACGTGACGCAAGCGATGGCCGTCACCGGCCCGGAACCGGATCCGCCGCGCGAGCAGCCACACCGGGATCGTGAGGACGGCGAGACCGACCATCACGGTTCGCCAGTCGAAGCCGAGGTGGAGCGCGCCGGCCAGCAGCAGCGGCCCGGCCACCACGCCGACCGAGCCGGCCAGCACCCACTGCGCCATCGCGCGGTCGCGGTCCTCCGACGCCGTCGTCCATCATCGTCGCCTGCGAGAGGCTCACGAACGCGCCCGAGGCGGGAGAGAGGATCGCGAACGCGATGAGCAGCGGCACGAACCCGTCCGCGCCGGCGATCAAGAGCAGGGAGAGCATGAACACGACGCCACCGGTCAGCACGACCGCGCGTCGCCTGCCGGTATCTCCGAGGAGACCGAGGATCGGCTGTACGAGCGAGCCGACGACGTTCGGCACGGTGATGAGCAGCCCGATCGCGACGTAGTCGAGGCCGAGGTCCCGGCGGATCAGCGGCCACGCGGCCTCGCGCACACCGAAGACGAGCTCGTCGATCCCCCCGATCGCGAGGAGCACCGCGATCGGTCCGAGGGCGGCTCGAGGGCGTCAGCCGAAGGGTCGGAGCGTGCGCATCCCGTGAGCCTAGCGGAGCCCGGCTGCCGAGGCGAGCGCTCAGCCGCGGAGCGTGAGTCCCCGGTACCCGTCGACGAAGCCGGCGGCGCGCAGGCCATCGGCCAGCGGCGACTCGCCGACCGGCAGGCCGTCGATCCGCTGCAGCTCGATCCGTCGCAACCGGCCGTCCTTCACGATGCCGGCGAGAGCGTCGGCCCAGTCGGCGGGATCGCTGCCGAACGTCAGCAGCGAGCGAGCGCCCCGCTCGAGGAACGCGATCGGCTCGCCGCCGGCCAGCACGACGAACGCGCCGGCCGCGCGCGCGGGCCGCCCGGCATTCTCCGGCCACGGCAGCGCGGCGCCGTACGGCTGGGCGGGATCGGTCGCGGCCAGCACCAACGTCTCGGCCTCCCCGCCGTCGCGTGAGGCACGCAGCCGGTCGACGGCGCCGGGATGCGCGAACTGCGCGGCGCCCATGCCGGCGACGAAGTAGCCGCGGCGCACCTTCCCGGACTCCTCCATCGTCTTCAGCACGCCGTACACGCCGGCGAAGCCGCCCGGCACGCCCTCGGCGAGGACGGCCTCGCGCGTGACGACGCCGTACCGGTCGAGCAGCTGCATCGCGCGGGCGTGCGCGAGCTCGGTGGCGGTCGGCTCGGGCGCGAGCATCGGCGCCACCAGCGACCACCGTCCGGCCGCCGCCGGGGGACCGCTGCGCCGCAGGCCTCCCGGCCGGGGCTTGGCGCCACGGGCGGTGCGCGACGACCGGCGTGATCCGAGCGCGCGCAGCGGAGCCATGGTGTCGTTCGTCACCTCGCCGGCCCAGGCGAGATCCCAGAGCGCGCGAAGGACCGCGCGCTCGTCGGGGACGCCGGCGGCGCTCGCAGCAGGTCCGGCCAGAACGACGCGCCGTGCGCGGTCGAGGTGCTCGCGCAGCGCCACGTGCAGCTCGCCGTCGGGGCGCTCCTCCGGCGGCGCCGGCGCCAAGCAGGCGGGCCTGGTCGCGGAAGCAGAGCGCGACGCGGCCGTCGTCGGCGCCGAGCGATCCGGCGCCGATCCACACGATCTCGCCGGCGGCCGCCAGCGCGTCGAGGTCGGCCGGCCGGTACCCGCGCACGCGCGCCGGCAGCACGTCACGCTCCAGGACCGACCACGGGACGGCGGCGCCCTGCAGCCGGGCGATCGCCTCCGTCAGCGCATCCGACGAACCGCTCGGCGCGGCCGCTCCCTGCCACGCGGGCAGGAACCGGCCGAGCGCGGCGGCGTCGACGGGCTCGACCTCGCGCCGGAGCGCGGCGAGCGACATGCGGCGCAGACGGCGGAGGACCTCGACGTCGGACCACTCGCGCTCGAGGCCGCCGGGCCGGAACTCGCCGTGCGCGACGCGGCCGTCCGCCTCCAACGACTCCAGCGCGGCGCGAACGCGGTCGGCGCCGGCCCCGAGTCGCGCGGCGACCGCCGACGCGGTGAACGGCGCATGCGTCCGGGCGAACCGCCACACCAGACCCTCGAGCGGCGACGCCGCGGGCTCGGTGAACGCGCCCGGCAGGCCGATCGGCAGCGTCACGCCGAGGGCGTCCCGCAGCCGGGCCGCGTCCTCGACGGCGGCCAGGCGCTCCTCGCCGGCCACGCGCACGTGGAGCGCGCGGCCGGACGTGACGAGCTCCTCCGCCCAGTCGAACGCCGCGCCCGGAGGCTCGGATCGCGCGGCCAGCTCCTCGAGCGAGAGATCGCCGAGCGTCCGCAGCAGGTCGTGCGCGTCGTCCACGTTGCGCGCCCCGCGCCCGGGCAGCAGGTGCTGCAGCGACAGCTCGAGCTCGTCGAACGCGGCCGGGTCGAGCAGCTCGCGCAGGTCCTCGTCGCCGAGCAGCTCGCGCAGCAGGTCGCGGTCGAGCGCGAGCGCCGCCGCCCGCCGCTCGGCCAGCGGCGCGTCGCCCTCGTACATGTACACGGCCACCCACGCGAACAGCAGCGACTGCGCGAACGGCGACGCGCGCTCCGTGTCGACGGCGACGAGCTTCGTTCGCCGCGACCGGAGGTCCGACATCACCTCGCGCAGGGCCGGCACGTCGAAGACGTCGCGCAGGATCTCGCGCGTGGTCTCCAGCAGGATCGGGAACTCGGGGTGCTGCGCGGCCGCCTGCAACAGGTCGGCCGCGCGCTGGCGCTGCTGCCAGAGCGGCGTGCGCTCGCCGGGCCGGCGACGGGGGAGCAGCAGCGCGCGCGCCGAGGCCTCGCGGAACACCGACGCGAACAGCGCCGTGCCGGGCAGCACCTTCACGACCTCGTCCTCGACGTCCTCGGGGTCGAACAGCAGGTCGTCGAGCGGGATGCGGTCCTCGGCCTCGGGCAGGCGGATCACGATGCCGTCGTCGCTCCACAGCACCTGGCCGCCCGGCCCGAGCCGCTCCTGCAGGCGGGCCTCGACGGCGAGCGCCCACGGCGCATGGACCCGGGAGCCGAACGGCGACAGGACGCAGATGCGCCAGTCGCCGATCTCGTCGCGGAAGCGTTCGACGACGACCGTGCGATCGTCCGGCACCGCCGAGGTCGCCTCCGCCTGATCCTCGAGGTAGCGGACGAGGTTCTCGGCCGCCAGCGCGTCGAGGCCGACCTCGGTGCGGAGGCGTTCGATCGCCTGCGGGCGCGGCGTCGTGCGGAGCTCGCGCGTGAACGCGCCGATCGCGCGCCCGAGCTCCAGCGGGCGGCCGGGCCTGTCGCCCTTCCAGAACGGCATCTTGCCGGGCTCGCCGGGCGCCGGCGAGACGATCACGCGGTCGCGCGTGATGTCCTCGATCCGCCAGCTGGAGGCGCCGAGCAGGAAGACCTCGCCGCGCCGCGATTCGAACACCATCTCCTCGTCGAGCTCGCCGACGCGCACGCCGTCGGGCAGGAACACGCCGAACAGGCCGCGGTCGGGGATCGTGCCGCCGTTCGTGATGGCGATGCGGGCGGCGCCCTCGCGCGCGCGCACCAGGCCGGTCGCCCGGTCCCACACGACGCGGGGCCGCAGCTCGGCGAACTCGTCGCTGGGGTAGCGGCCGGCCAGCAGGTCGAGCACGGCCGTGAAGATCTCCTCGGACAGGTCGGAGAAGTTCGCCGCGCGCCGCACCGTCGCGAGCAGGTCGGCGACGTGCCACTCGTCGACGGCGCACATGGCGACGATCTGCTGCGCGAGGACGTCGAGCGGGCTGCGCGGGTAGCGGGTCTCCTCGATCAGGCCGGCGAGCATGCGCTGCGTGACGACGGCGACCTCGAGCAGGTCGCCGCGGTACTTCGGGAAGATCTTGCCGCGGCTGGGCTCGCCCACCTGGTGGCCGGCGCGGCCGATCCGCTGCAGGCCGCTCGCGACCGAGCCCGGCGACTCGACCTGCACGACGAGGTCGACCGCGCCCATGTCGATGCCGAGCTCCAGCGACGAGGTCGCCACGATCCCCTTGAGGGTGCCGGCCTTCAGCCGGTCCTCGACCTCCTGCCGCTGCTCGCGCGCGAGCGAGCCGTGGTGCGCGCGCACGAGGTCCTCCTCGGCGAGCTCGTTCAGCCGCGAGGCCAGGCGCTCGGCGAGGCGGCGGGCGTTCGTGAACACGATCGTCGAGCGGTGCGAGCGGATCAGCTCGAGCAGCTGCGGATGGATCGAGGGCCAGATCGACGCGCGCTGCTCCGCGCCGGAGGCCGGCCCGCTCCGCGGCTCGTCGAGGGGCCTGCCCATCTCCGCCATGTCCTCGACCGGGACGATCACCTCGATCTCCATGCGCTTGCGGTGGCCGGCGTCGACGATCGTGACGGGGCGCGGCGCGCCGGGTCGTTCGTACCCGCCGAGGAAGCGGGCGACCTCCTCGAGCGGGCGCTGCGTGGCCGACAGGCCGATCCGCTGCGGCGGCGCGTCGGTGAGGCGCTCGAGCCGTTCGAGCGAGAGCGCGAGGTGCGCGCCCCGCTTCGTGGCGGCCAGCGCGTGGATCTCGTCGACGATCACCCACCGGACGCCGCGGAGCGTCTCGCGCGCCTGCGAGGTGAGCAGGAGGTAGAGGGACTCCGGCGTGGTGATGAGGATGTCGGGCGGGCGGCGCAGCATCTGCCGGCGCTCGGCGGCCGGGGTGTCGCCGGTGCGCACGCCGACCTGGGGCCGGTTCGCCAGCTCGAGGCCGAGCCGCTCGGCCGCGTGTCCGATGCCGGCGAGCGGGGCGCGCAGGTTCTTCTCCACGTCGACGGCGAGGGCCCGCAT
>CAWHGC010000011.1:0-38636 GCA_963828885.1 uncultured Actinomycetes bacterium | reverse complement strand
GGGCAGCGGCAACGTCGTGCTGCTGCGCCTGCCCGAGGGGTCGGTCCTCGACGTGCACGTGCTGCTGGGAGGTTCGTCCGGCGAGGCGGTCGAGCTCCCCGGGCTGGGACGGGAGCTGCTCGAGGGCATGGACATCAACGGGAGCCCGGGCTTCACCGCCTGGCTGCTGGGCGAGCGCCGCCGGCTGCAGGCGCTGAGCGAGACCGTGCTCCGCGAATGCGCGCTGCGCGCGCTCGCGTCCGGCAACGCGCGGACCGCGGTCGAGCTCGCCACCCGACTCGTCGCCGCCGATCCGCTCCACGAGGACAGCGCCACGTGCTGCTCGTCCGCGCCTTCGCGGCCACCGGCGACGTCGCCGCGGTCGAGCGCCAGCTCACCGCCTCCGTCGACCTGTTCCGCCGGGAGCTCGGCGTCGAGCCGGGACCGGAGCTCGCGCAGGCGGCGCGGCCGGGCGCCACGCCGGCCGCCCGGGCGAGGGGCGGCGGCCGCGCGACCGTGACGGCGCTCCTGGAGTCGGGTGGTGCGGCGGTCAGCGCCGGCGCCATCGAGGCCGGCGTCGACACGCTGCGGTCGGCGGTCGCCGGCGCGCGCGAGGCCGGCGACACCGAGCTCGAGGCCCTCGCCTCGCTGGCGCTCGGGTCCGCGCTCGTGCACGCGACGAAGGAGGCGCGACGAGGAGGGCGCGGCCGCGCTCCACCGCAGCATCGCCGCCGCGGAGGTCACCGGCATGCGGGCCACCGCCGCGTCGGCGCACCGCGAGCTCGGGTACATCGAGGTGCTGCGCGCCCAGTACCCCAGGGCGAGGACGTGGCTCCGCGCGGCCGAAGAGCTCGCCGACGACGACCCGACGGAGATGGCGAAGATCCACGCCGTCGTCGGTGCCTGCCTGGCCGACACCAGCGCGCACGACCAGGCGGCGGCGGCCTTCGAGGCCTCGATCGAGCTCTCGGCGTCGGTCGGCCTGCCGAAGCAGCAGGCGTGGTCGATGGCGTTCCTCGGGCGGACGCATCTGCTCCGAGGCGAGCTCGGCCGCGCCGAGGAGACGCTGAGCGCGGCCGTCGAGCTGGTGCTGGGCGAGCGCTGGACCGCATTCGCCCCGTGCCCCGAGGCACTCTCGGCCGAGGTCTCGATCCGCCGGGGCGACCTGGCCCGCGCCGCCGACGCGTTCGAGCACGCGTTCGCGCTCGCCTGCCAGGTGGACGATGCCTGCTGGGAGGCCTACGGCGCCAGGGGCCTCGGCCTGCTTCGCGCCGCCCACGGCGATCTCACGGGCGCCGTCGAGCAGCTCGAGGACGCACTGACCCGCAGCGCCCGTCAGCGGGATACGCATCTGTGGCTGCGGGCGTACGTCCTCGACGCGCTGTGCGCGGTCGCCGTCGCGACGGGCCATCCGGACGCGTCCCGGTGGACGACCGACCTCGGGTCGATCGCGGGACGGTCGGGGATGCGGGAGCTCTCCGTGCACGCGTATCTCTACCGCCGCGACCTCGGCGACCCGACGGCGATCGACGCCGCGCGCGTCCTCGCGGTCGGCATCGAGAACCCGCATCTGCACGAGCTGGTCGACGCCGGCGGTCCGTCGCTGCTGGACGACCTCCTCGGCAAGGCGCAGCCGGCGTAGCAGGGACCACTGTTCGGTAGGGTGCCGGGATGCTCGACGAGGACACCCTGCCGGTCACGACGCGGATGCGGCTGCGCCCGTTCCGGCTCGAGGACGTCGACGCCCTGTGGGCGATCCAGGGCGACGCCGACACGATGCGCTGGTACCCGCACGCCTTCTCGCGCGAGGAGTCCGAGACGTCGATCCGGCGCAACCTCGAGCGGTACGAGCGCGACGGCCACGGACACTGGGCGGCGGTGCTGCTCGAGGACGACCGGCTCGCCGGCAGCTGCGGCCTGATCGACCAGCAGGTCGACGGCGTCACGGAGATCGAAGCCGGATGGATCTTCGACCGCGCGCTGTGGAACCGGGGCCTCGCCACCGAGGCCGGCAGCGCGTGCCGGGACCTCGCGTTCGGGCCGCTGGGCCGCACGCGCCTGATCTCGCTCGTTCGTCCGGAGAACGTGGCCTCGTGCCGCGTGGCGGAGAAGCTCGGCATGACCGTGGAGAAGGAGACCATGCACGCCGAACTGCGCCACTTCGTATACGCCATGACGCCGGACGACGTGCCGGCCTGACCTCAGCCGTCGCCGTGCACGATCCGCCCGTCGACGATCGTGAGATCGACGCGCGTCTCGAGGATGCCTGCCGGCTCCAGACGGAACAGATCCTGCGAGAGCACGACGAGGTCGGCCGCCTTGCCGCGCGTCACCGATCCGCGGTGCCCGTCCGCGTGGTTCGCATACGCCGAGCCCATCGTGTACCCGTGGATCGCGGCCTCGAGATCGAGCGTCTGTTCGGTCGTCCAGCCACCCTCGCCGTGGAGGTCGGCGCGCGTGAGGGCCGAGTAGATGCCGATCAGCGGGTCCATCTGCGCCACGTTCCAGTCGCTCGAGAGCGCCAGCACCGCACCGTGTTCGGCGAGGCTCCGCCACGGCAGCGGGAGCGAGGCGCGCGCGGTGCCGACGGCCTCGCGCCACACCCCCACGATGTCGGCGCCTGCATGTCGCGGCTGCATGCAGGCCACCACGCCGAGCTCCGCGAACCGCCCGAGGTCGTCCGGGTGCACGAGCTCCACGTGCACGAGTTGATGCCGCACGTCGCGCGGCCCGTGCACACGCCGGGCGTGCGCGATCGCGTCGAGCGCCGTGCGGATCCCCCGGTCGCCGATCGCGTGCGTGAACGTCTGGAACCCCCGCCGCTCGAGCTCCACGATCACCTCGGCGAAGGCCTGGGGCTCGTAGAAGGTGTCGCCGGCGTTGCCGGGATCGTCGGCGTAGGGCTCGAGCAGCCCCGCCGTCCGAGACTCGATGACGTCGTCGATGTAGAGCTTCACCGGGCCCACGCGGAACCGGTCGTCGTCGTAGGTGCGGCGCGCCTCCTCGAACTCGTCGAGCTCGGCAGCCGTGGTGCCGGGCGGGTGGAAGAGCGCCGCCACCAGCCGCGACCGGAGATCGCCGGTCTCACGCGCGCGGACGAACAGCGGCAGGTCGTCGACCGAGTTCTGCGGCTCCACGATCGTGGTGATGCCGCACTCGGCGGCCATGTCCAGGCTCTGTACGAGACGGTGGTACGCGGACTCCGGCGCGTAGTTCGGGATCTCCGCCGCCAGCGCCGCGTTCCCGGCGCGCGATAATCCCATCACCGCGAAGTCCGTCACGAACCCGGTGGGCTCGCCTGTGTCGTCGCGCTCCACGCGCCCGAACGGGACGTCGCCACTGCCGGCCGCGATCCCGAACCGCGCCATCGCCTCCCGGTTCAGCCAGGCGTTGTGCACGTCGTACGAGAGCACCATCACCGGGTGACCCGGTGCCACGCCCTCGAGGTCGTCCGCCCGCGGGCGGCGCGCCTCCCCCATGGCCGAGTAGTGCCACTCCTCCGCAACGATCCACTCCGCGGGCGCGAGGCCGGCCGCGAACGCTGCGATCGTCGCGCGGACCTCGCCGTGGGTCGCGGCGCCGCCGAGTTGCACCGCGAGGTCGTCAGACCCGAGGCGCACGTGGTTGTGTGCATCGACGAAGCCCGGGAGGACGAGCCGGCCGGCCGCGTCCACCTCGCGCGCGTGCCGTGGTGCCGCCGCGGCGGCCTCGGCGTCCTCGCCGACCGCCACGATGCGCCCGTCTCGCACGGCGACGCTCTCCGCCCACGGGCGCGCCGGGTCGACCGTGTACACCTTGGCGTTGCGGATGAGCAGGTCGCCGCCGGGCTCGGCGGTCACGACGACGCGAGCCCGCGCAGATGCTCCTGGTTCACCGCGTCCTCGGGAAGCCCAGGTCGACGGCGCTGGTGCCCGGGTCGGGCCAGCGCGCCGTCACGACCTTCTGCCTGGTGTAGAAGTGGATGCCGTCGGGGCCGTACATGTGCGTGTCGCCGAACAGCGACTGCTTCCACCCGCCGAACGAGTAGTAGCCCACCGGTACGGGGATCGGCACGTTGACGCCGACCATGCCGGCCTCGCACTCGAACTGGAACCGCCGCGCGGCGCCGCCGTCGCGCGTGAAGATCGCCGTGCCGTTGCCGTACGGGTTCTCGTTCACGAGCTTGACCGCGTCCGCGTACGTCGGGACGCGGACGACGCTCAGCACCGGCCCGAAGATCTCGTCGCGGTACGCATCCATGTCGGTCGTCACGTTGTCGAGCAGCGACACGCCCAGGAAGTAGCCGTCGCCGCCGAAGCGTTCGTGCTGCCGGCCGTCGGTGACGAGCGTGGCGCCCTGCGCCGGTCCCGACTCGAGGTACGACGCCACCTTGTCGCGGTGCTGCGCGGTGACGAGCGGGCCCATCTCGGACTCGGGGTCCATGCCGTCGCCGATCTTCAGGGCCGGCAGCCGCTCGCCGATCGCTCGCACGAGCGGGTCGGCGACGTCGCCGACCGCCACGACGACGCTGATCGCCATGCATCGCTCGCCGGCCGAGCCGTAGCCGGCGGACACGGCCGCGTCGGCCGCCATGTCCACGTCGGCGTCGGGCAGCACGACCATGTGGTTCTTCGCGCCGCCCAGCGCCTGCACGCGCTTGCCGTGCTTCGTGCCGGTCTCGTAGATGTAGCGCGCGACCGGCGTCGAGCCGACGAAGCTCAGCGCGCGGACGTCGGGATGCTCGAGCAGCCGGTCGACGACCACCTTGTCGCCCTGGACGACGTTGAACACGCCGTCGGGCAGCCCCGCCTCCCACAGCAGCTCGGCGATGTACATGCTGGCGCCGGGATCCTTCTCCGAGGGCTTCAGGATGAACGCGTTCCCGCACGCGATCGCGTTCGCGAACATCCACATGGGCACCATGGCCGGGAAGTTGAACGGCGTGATGCCGGCGACGACGCCGAGCGGCTGGTGGATCGAGTAGACGTCGACGCCGGTCGAGGCCTGCTCCGTGAAGCCGCCCTTCAGCAGGTTCGGGATGCCGCAGGCGAACTCGATGTTCTCGAGGCCGCGCGCGACCTCACCCATCGCGTCCGACAGGACCTTGCCGTGCTGCAGCGTGATGAGCTGGGCGATCTCGCGCCGGTGCTCATCGACGAGGTCGCGGATCCGGAACATGATCTCGGCGCGCTTCGACAGCGAGGTCGCGCGCCAGCCCGGGAAGGCCTCGCGCGCGGCGTCGATCGCCCGGTCAACCTCCCCCACCGATGCGAAGTCCACCTCGTGGGTCTGCTCGCCGGTCGCCGGGTTGAAGACCGGCCCGGTGCGGCCCGACTCGCCCGACATCTGCTTGCCGCCGACCCAGTGACCTATGCGTTCCATGTCGGGTCCTCCTTCGGCCGCTTCCGGGTGATCAACGACTTGCCCAGGAACCTGATGCCCACCAGCAGGCCGATGACGAGCACGGTCGGGATCACGACGAAGCCCACGATCAGCGTGGCGGGGTCGGGATGGCCGTCCGCGTCCCCGATCAGCTTCACGATCGCGTAGATGCAGACGAACAGGTAGGTGGTGCCGACGAGGAGCGCTGCCAGGAACGTAAAGAAGGTCGCGATGGCGCCCGCGACGCCCCCGGCGATGCCAGTGCCCTCACGCATGGAGGCGAGCGTATCGAATGGTCAACCGGGCTGCCCTTCGAGGAGCCTCGTTTGCCGAGGCGCGTGGGCGGGAACCCTTCCGGCATGGGCTCTCTCGAGTCGAGTACCACCGTGGCCGGCCGCTACGTGACGGGGCAACTCCTGGGCACGGGCGGGATGGGCGAGGTGTACGACGCCATCGACACCCGGCTCGACCGCCCCGTTGCGCTGAAGCGGCTGCGGGCGGACCTCGCGGACGACGTGGCGATGCGCCGCCGCGTGGAGACCGAAGCGCGGCTCGCCGCGCGACTCACCCATCCGAACGTCGTGACGGTGTTCGACAGCGGCCTCGAGGGCGGCCATCCGTTCATCGTGATGGAGCGGCTGGACGGACGGACGCTCCGCGACGAGCTGGCCGAGGGACCGATAGAGTCCCGAGGCCGTGCGCTCGATGGCGCTCCAGGTGCTCGAGGCCCTCGCGGCCGCGCACGGGATCGGCCTGATCCACCGCGACGTGAAGCCGGGGAACATCCTCGTCGCCGGCGAGGGCAACTGGAAGGTCGCCGACTTCGGCATCGCGACGTCGATCGAGGACGACCACACGCTGACGAAGACCGGCGAGCTGCTCGGCAGCGCCTCCTACCTCGCGCCCGAGCGGCTCGAGGGACACGCGGCCACGACGCGCAGCGACATCTATTCGCTCGGCGTCGTGCTGTACGAGGCACTGGCCGGCCGGCCTCCGTTCGGTGAGGGCACGCCGATCGCGCTCGCGATCCGCATCCGCGACGGCCGCTACGAGCCGCTGCGCAGAGTCGCGCCCGAAGTGGAACCCGCCCTCGCGAAGACCGTGGCACGTGCGATGTCGAAGGACCCGATGGGTCGGTTCGGTTCGGCGGAGGAGATGGCGCTGGCGCTCACCGAGCAGGACGTGCCCGGCGCGTCCGCCGACACGACCGCCATCGTCGAGCGGCCGAGCGAGTCGACGGCGGTCCTCCAGACGGTGCCGTCGGTGGCCGAACCACAGCCGGCCGCGGCGGAGCCGGTCACGGAGCCGGCCGCCGCACCGCCGACCGCGGTACCACGCCGGCCGGCGCGGCGTCTCGCGACGGCCCTGCTCGTCGGCGTGATCGGCGTCGTCGCCGTGATCGCCGTCGTGCTAGCGCTCACGCTCGGCGCCGACACGTCGGGGAGCCCGTCGGGGTCGACCGATCCGGTGACGTCCGGATCGCCCGTGCCGGCACCGCTGCAGGACGCGCTCGACCAGTTGCAGGAGTCCATCACGCCATGAGGACGCGCGGGATCCTCGTGAGCGTCGCACTCGCCGCGACGATGCTGGCCGCCTGCGGCAGCAACGGCGTCGATCTGGCCCCGCGCGCGCAGCGGCAACTGCAGGCGGGCGTCGACGACGTCCGAACCGCCGTCGCCTCCGCCGACCGCCTGGGCGCGAGGTCGGCCCTCCGCGACCTCGAGCGGTCGGTGAACCAGCTCGTCGCCGACGGCTTGATCAGCGATACCCGAGCCGCCGAGATCATCTCGGCCGCAGAGGCTGTTGCCACCCAGCTCTCGTTGCTGCCCGCGCCGGAGCCCAGCCCTTCTCCGTCGCTCTCGCCGAGCCCTGAGCCGACGAAGACGGAGAAGCCGCCGAAGCCGGACAAGCCCGACGAACACGGCGACGGCCACGCCTACGGGCACGACGAGAACGGGAACGAGAAGTAGGGCTCAGCCGATGAGTGGCCGCACGCCGCGCTTGCCCAGCTGATCGGCCACGATGTTGCGCTGGACCTCGGAGGTGCCCTCCCAGATCCGATCGACGCGCAGCTCTCGGTAATACCGCTCGGCGACGTTCTCGCGCATGTAGCCGCGTCCGCCGAAGATCTGCACCGCGCGGTCGGCGACGCGGCCGGCCATCTCGCTCGCGTACAGCTTCGCCATGGAGCACTGGGCGTGCTGGAGCTTCACGTCGACATCGCGGTCGATGTTCTGCGCGAGCTGGTACGTCATGAGCCGCGCCGCCCACAGCTCCGTCAGCGAGTCCGCCAGCATGTGTTGGATCGACTGGAACTCGAAGATCGGCTGCCCGAACTGCACCCGCTCCTTCGCGAACGCGGTGGCCTCCTCGATGAGGCGCTCGGCGGCGCCGCAGCAGCGCGCGGCGATCATCAGCCGCTCGTATCGGAACCACTCGTAGGTGAACGCGAGGCCGTCCCCTTCGGAGCCGATCAGGTTCGCGGCCGGCACGCGCACGTCCTCGAACGCGACGAGCGGATGGTGATCGGCGTACGTGTGCGAGTAGGCCGGCGTCCGCACGATGCGCACGCCGGGCGTGTCGACGTCGACGAAGAACATCGCGTGCTCGCCGGCGTGCGGACCGTCGGCGATCTTGCCCTGGAAGAAGCAGTAGCCGGCACCGTTGAAGCTCGTCACGTGCATCTTCACGCCGTTGAGGACGTAGTCGTCGCCGTCGCGGCGCGCGCTTGCGGCGATCGCGTCCACGTCGGAGCCCGCACCCTCCTCGGTGATCGCATAGCACTCGTGTGTCTCACCACGGATCGTCGGCTTGATCCACGTCTCCATCTGATGCTCGGAGACGACGCCCGGCGCCCACGCGGGCGGCGTGTGCACGACCCACCCGAGGGCGTTCGTCGCCCGCCCGAGCTGCTCGGACACGAGCGTCTGCTGGAACATCGTCATGCCGGAGCCGCCGAGCTCCTTCGGCATGTTCATCGCGAACAGGCCGAGCTCGATCGCACGGTCGTGCTGCTGCGCCCGGACGGCCGGGTCGATCTCGCCCGAGTTCATCTCGGCCTCGACCTCGTACGGGATCAGCTCGTCGACGAAGCCGCGCGCGCGATCCTGGATCGCCCGGTCCTCGTCGCTCATGGGATAGGTGGTCATCGGCGGGAGCATACCCCCGGACTGAACGGCCGTTCAATCCACCCGAGGCGGGTAGCCTCGCCGGATGCAGCTCCGCGAACGGTTCCGGGACGCGCTCATCCTCGACGGCGGGCTCGCGACCGAACTCGAACGGCGCGGGGCCGACCTGCGCGACGCGCTGTGGTCGGCCCGCCTCCTCCTAGAGGATCCGGACCTGATCCGTGCCGTGCATGCGGACTACTTCGCCGCCGGCGCCGACGTCGCGATCTCCGCGAGCTACCAGGCGTCGTTCGAGGGCTTCGCCGAGCGCGGCCTCGACCGAGAGCGGGCGGCCGAACTGATGCGCCGGAGCGTGGAGCTCGCGCGGGAGGCGGCGGGGGGCGACCGCATCGTCGCCGCGTCGGTGGGTCCCTACGGGGCGGTGCTGGCCGACGGGTCCGAGTACGTCGGGCGGTACGGGCTGTCCGTGCAGCAGCTGATCGACTTCCACGCGCCACGGATCGAGGTGCTGCTCGAGGCCGGTCCCGACCTGCTCGCGATGGAGACGATCCCGTCGATCCTCGAGGCCGAGGCGCTCGTCACGATCCTCGAGGGGCTCGCGGGCGTCTCGGCATGGATCAGCTTCAGTTGCTCCGATAGCGTGCACATCAGTGACGGGACGTCGTTCGCCGACGCGGCGGCGCTGGCAGCTTCATCGCCGAACGTCGTCTCGGTCGGCGTGAACTGCTCGCCGCCAACTCACCTGCCGGCGCTGCTGTCGAGCGTGACCGTCGACACGCCGTTGCTCGCGTATCCGAACGTCGGCTCGACATGGGACGCGGTGGCGAAGAGCTGGATCCTCGAGGGACCACGGCCCGACTTCGGTGCCGCGGCGACGGAGTGGCGAGCCGCCGGCGCGCGCATCGTCGGGGGTTGCTGCGGCACGACGCCCGACGACATCCGCGCGATCGCGGCCGGCCACTGAACGGGTGGGATACGCTCCTTCGGGATGCGTGTCATCCGATCCTCCGGTACCCCGTTCGAGCGTGGGCGGACCGTGGGCGCCGAGCTTCGCGACGCGATCGAGGCGTCGGCGGCCTTCACGCTCGCATGGGCGTCGGGTCTCGGCGCGGGACGGGGGCGGCTCGAGGAGCTGCTCGCCCCCTACGACGCCGCCGCCGAGCGGATGGTCCCCGACCTGGTCGAGGTGGGCGCCGGCATCGCGGAGGGATCCGGCGTCGACCCGGTCGCCCTGCGGGCAACGGTCGCGTTCGAGGAGCTCTACGGGCTCCTCGATCCCGAGGCGCTCGGCTCGCCCGTGGAGCGGTGCACCGACGCCCTGCTGCGGGGTCCCGACGGACCGATCCTGGCACACCAGGAGCAGTGGTACGCAGCCGACGCCGGCACGGTCGCCATCCTGGTCGACGAGCCCTCCGAGGGGATCGCGGTCGTCGCTCCCGTGATGTCGCCGTGGGTGCCGCTCGTCGGCATGAATGCGACGGGCTCGGCGCTCGGGGCCATGTCCCTCACCGCCGCGGACGAGCGCGCCGGCGTCCCGCGGGCGCTCGTGGCGCGCCGCGGACTGGACGCCCGTGACCGGGACGAGGCGTGGCGGACGGCCACGATGTCCGAGCGCGCCGGTGGCTACACCTGGTGCTACGCGTTCGCGAACGGCGAGACCGCGACGTTCGAGACGACCGCCACCACCGCAGCGGACGTGGAGGGCGCCACGACGCACACGAACCACGCGCTCGACGATTCGGTGCGCGCCGTGTGTCCCGCCCCCGCGCCGGGATCACGGAGCCGCCTCGCGCGGATCCGGGAGCTGACCGGCGAACACGAGACGTGGACCGTGGCGGAGGCGTGCGGACTCCTCCGGGACCACGGCGCGAAGGGCCAGGACATCTGCGTCCACCCCGACCCGGCCGAGGGTCCGGAGGCGAGCGCGATCATGTTCGGCATGGTCGCGGACGTCGCGAACCGCACGCTCTGGGTCGCGCCGGACAACCCGTGCCGGAACGCGTTCGAGTGCTATCCCCTCGACGACGTGCTCTGCTGACCTCAGTCCATCGTGATGACGACCTTGCCGAGCGTGTGCTGCTCGGTGAATTCCTTCAGCCCCTGGGCGGCGTCCTCGAGCGGATAGCTGCGCTGGACCGCCGCCTGCAGTCGCCCGTCCGCCACCATCTCGGCCAGCGGCGTCAGATACGCGGGGTTCGAGCCGACGTTGGCGACCGTCACGTTGCGCGATCGGGTCGACTCCCCCGCGGCGCCGACGGCCGAGACCGCTCGTCCGCCCTCGCGCACGAGGCGGTGAGCGCGCCGAAGACGCCCAGCATCGCGGTTCACCAGGTCGATCAGCGCGTCCACCCCGCCGGGGTACCGCTCGTGCGATCGTTCGCCGCCAGGTCGCCCGTGTAGTCGACGGTCTCGGCGGCACGCAGCTCGGCCAGGAAGAACTCGTCGCCCGGCCGGACCGAGGCGATCGGGTGGGCGCCGCGCAGGGCCGCGAGTTGCACCGCGAACGTCCCGACGCCGCCGGTCGCGCCGACGATCAGCACCGTCGCGCCCTCGCGAGCCCCAACGCCTCGACGGCGCTCATGGCCGTCGTGCCGGCGACCCCGAGCGAGCCGGCCTGCAGGTCGTCGACGCCCTCGGGCGTGACGGCCAGCGACGCGGCCTGCGGCACCGCGAGCTCGGCGAACGTGCCGTCGTGCACGGTCGCCCGCATGCCGAGCGTGCCGAAGACCAGATCGTTCACGCGGAACCCCTCGACGCCCGGTCCCACCGCCTCGACGACCCCCGACACGTCCTGCCCCAGCACGGCCGGGAACTCGTGCGGGAGGTAGTCCTTCATCATCCCCGCCGCCACGAACGTGTCGTAGGCGTTCACCGAGGCGGCGCGCACCTTCAGCGAGCACCTCGCCGGCGGCCGGCTCCGGCGCCGGGATGTCGATGACCGACGGAGCCCGATCGAAGCCCTCCATCGCCAGCGCTCTGATCGTTGCGGCCATGACCGATCCCCTCCCACTCGATGTCTCCGCTCCGGACGTTCGCACGTCCAGGGTAAGTCCGGCGTCCGCGCTAGCTGATGAACTCGAGGCGGTCGCGGTGCTCGGCGATCCGCGCGAGCGTGTCGGCGTCGATCGCGTGGTCGCGCTCGGGCTCGACGACCTCCTGCCGCTCGCCGAAGAGCTCGCCCGACAGGTAGCGCTGACCCGTGTCCGGGATCACGGTCACGATGCGCGCGAACTCGGGATGCTTGGCCGCCACCTTCAGCGCCGCCGCGACGTTGATGCCGCTCGACGGGCCGCACAGCAGGCCCTCCTCGCGCGCGAGCCGGGCGGCGGTCTCGAGGGCCTCGCCGGTGGACGCGGTGACGATGCCGTCCATCAGCGCGAGGTCGAGGTTCTTCGGCACGATGCCGTCGCCGATGCCGGGCACGCCGTGCGTGCCCCAGTGCCCCTCGCTGATCAGCGGGCACTCGGCGGGCTCGACGGCGTACACCTTCACGTTCGGGTCGTGGCCGCGGAGCGCGCGCGCGACGCCCGTGATCCACCCGCCGGTGCCCTGCGCGGCCACCACCGCGTCCACGCGGCCGTCGGCCTGCTCCCAGATCTCCTCGCCGGTCGCCAGCTGCGCCTCGGGGTTGTCGGGGTTCTCGAACTCGGCGGGGAAGAAGTACCGGTCGGGGTCGGCGGCGACGATCTCGCGCATGCGGTCGAACGCGAGCTCGATGTCGGTGCCGGCGCCGGGCGTGAGCTCGAGCGTCGCGCCGTACGCCTGGATCATGCGCTTTCGCTCGGGGCTCATGCCCTCCGGCATCACGATGACGCAGTCGTAGCCCTTCACGGCGGCGACGGCGCTGCACGCGATGCCGGCGTTGCCGGTCGTGCATTCGATGATCGTCATGCCGGGCTTGCAGCGCGCCGCGCTCCTCCGCGCGATCGAGCATCCGCCGGTAGATGCGGTCCTTCACCGAGCCGGTCGGCCCGTACCACTCGACCTTCGCGAGGAGCTCGACGCCCTCGGGCGCGACGCGCCGCAGGCGCACGAGCGGCGTGCAGCCCGTCGCCTCGAGGATCGAGTCGTGCACGCGGCGGTTCGCGTCCCAGCTCCCCACGTTGTTGCGTCATCCCGCCGACCTCCGGCGCTCCACGTACCCCATCCGCCGGGAGATCGAGCTCGCGGCCTCCATCGCGAGTCGCCCGACGCGCGGCAGGTCGACCGGCCGCATGCGGAACGCGGGGCCGGACACGCTGAGGGCGGCGACGACCTCGCCGTCGCCGCGACGGACCGGCGCCGCGACGGCGTTCAGGCCCTCCTCGAGCTCCTCCATCGTCTGCGCGTAGCCGCGGACGCGGACCTCCTCGAGCTGGGTCCGCAGGTCGGCGGGCTTCACGACGCTGCGCGGCGTCGGGCTGTCGAGCGGTCCCGCCAGCAGCCGGTCGCGCTCCTTGTCGCCGAGGAACGCCAGCAGCACCTTGCCGTTCGAGGTGCAGTGCAGCGGCGTGCGGCGCCCGACCCAGCTGACGGCGACGATCGAGCGCGTGCCGGTCACCTGGTCGATGTACACGACGGCGTCGCCGGACAGGACGCCGAGGTTCACGGTCTCGCGCGTGCGGTCGGCGAGGTCCTCCAGGATCGGCCGCGCCGTGCGCACCAGGTCGAGGCTCGCCATCGCGGCGCCGGCCAGTCGGATCAGTCCGAACCCGAGGCGGTACTTCTCCGTCAGCGGGTCGCGCTCGACGAGTCCGCGTTCGGCGAGCGTCGCCACCAGCCTCGAGGCCGTCGCCTTGTGGACGCCGAGCCGCCGGCCCAGCTCGGTGACGCCGAGCTCGCGCTCCTCCGCGATCAGCTCGAGGGCTCGGAGCGCGCGGTTCACCGACTGGAGGTTGCCGCCGCCGCCCTCCTTGCCGTTGACCACTCCGCAACGCCCTCCGCGCTCCGCAACCGGGTGGCGACCGTATCCCCGGGCGCTCGTGCCTGTCAACGCGGCCTCCGGTTGCGGACAGCGCGCCGCCGCGTTGACCGGTTCGCGCGTCTCGGGGACGCTGTCGCCCGGCCCGCGCACGTCGGGTCTGGGAGCCTTGCCCTCGCCGATGACCGGATCCCGATACTGGCGCGCCGCCGACCCGAAGCCGAGCTACGACGTCGTCATCGTGGGCGGCGGCGGCCACGGCCTCGCGACCGCGTACTACCTCGCGAAGCTCCACGGCATCACCGACGTGTGCATCGTCGAGCGCGGCTGGCTGGGCGGCGGCAACATGGCCCGCAACACCACGATCATCCGCTCGAACTACCTGTGGGACGAGTCGGCCGCGATCTACGAGCACTCGCTGAAGCTGTGGGAGGGACTCGAGGCCGACCTCGACGCCGGCATCCAGTTCAGCCAGCGCGGGGTGCTGAACCTCGCGCACGACCTGGGCGACGTCCGCACGTCGCTCCGCCGCGTCAACGCGAACCGGCTGAACGGCGTCGACGCCGAGTGGCTCGACGCCGACGGCGTGAAGGAGTTCTGCCCGCTCGTCAACACCTCGCCCGACGTGCGCTACCCGGTGCTGGGCGGCACGCTGCAGCGCCGCGGCGGCGTCGCCCGCCACGACAAGGTCGCGTGGGCGTTCGCGCGCGCGGCCGACCGCCTGGGCGTCGACATCGTCGAGCACGCCGAGGTGACGGGGTTCCTGCGCGGCGCGGACGGCCGCGTCGAGGGCGTCGAGACCAGCCGGGGCGCGATCCGGGCGAACACGGTGGCCCTGGCGGCGGCCGGCCACACCAGCGTGCTGGCCTCGATGGTCGGCCTGCGGCTCCCGCTGCAGTCGCATCCCCTGCAGGCGCTGGTGTCGGCGCTGTACGAGCCGATCCTCGACTCGGTCGTGATGTCGAACGCGGTGCACGTGTACGTCAGCCAGGCCGACAAGGGCGAGCTCGTGATGGGCGCCGGCATCGACCAGTACAACGGGTACGCGCAGCGCGGCTCGTTCCACGTGATCGAGCACCAGATGGGCGCGGCGCTGGAGCTGTTCCCGATCTTCGCGCACGCGGCGCTGCTGCGGACGTGGGCCGGCATCGTCGACGTGTGCCCGGACGCCTCGCCCATCATCGGGCCGACGCCGATCCCCGGCCTGTTCGTCAACTGCGGCTGGGGCACCGGCGGGTTCAAGGCCACGCCGGGCTCCGGCTGGGCGTACGCGGAGGCGATCGCGAACGGCGAGGCCGGCGCGCTCGCGAAACCCTATGCGCTGGACCGGTTCACGAGCGGTGCGCTGATCGACGAGCACGGCGCCGCCGCGGTGGCGCACTGATGCGCGCGGCCACGTTCCGCCGGCTCGCGCTCGAGCTGCCCGGCGCCGAGGAGGTCGAGACGTGGGAGACGGCCACGTTCCGCGTGCGCAAGAAGATCTTCGCGATGTTCTCCGACAAGGAGCGCGACGCCTGGGTGAAGAGCACCGGCGACGAGCAGGCGGCGCTCGTCGAGATGCGGCCGGACACGTTCTTCGTGCCGCCGTACGTCGGGCCGAACGGGTGGATCGGCGTGCGGGTGTCGAAGATCGACGCGCAGGAGGCCGGCGAGCTGCTCACCGAGGCCTGGCGCATGACGGCGACGAAGCGAGCGGTGGCGGCCTTCGACGAGGAGTACGGCTGACGTGCTGCTGATCCCGTGCCCGTGGTGCGGCCCGCGCGACGACGTCGAGTTCCGCTACGGCGGGCAGGCGCTCCTGTCGTACCCGGCCGATCCCGACGCGCTGTCCGACGAGGAGTGGGCCGACTACCTGTTCATGCGCGACAACCCGAAGGGCGACTTCGCCGAGCGCTGGTTCCACACGGCGGGCTGCCGGCGCTGGTTCAACGCCGTGCGCAACACGGCCACCTACGAGATCCGCTCGACCTTCCGGGTCGGCGAGGAGCCGCCGGCATGAGACGCCTCGACGCGCCGGCGGCTCCGCGATCGACCGGCCGACGCCGCTGCGGTTCCGGTTCGACGGCACGGAGTACGACGGGTTCGTCGGCGACACGCTGGCGAGCGCGCTGCTGGCGAACGGTGTCGACGTGGTGTGCGCGTCGCCGATCCTCGGGCGGCCTCGCGGTGTGATGAGCGCCGGCGTCGAGGAGGCGAGCGCGTTCGTCGAGGTGACGGCGCCGTTCTTCGATCCGATCGCGGCGGCGACCACCGTGGATCTGGTCGAGGGTCTCGAGGCGAACGGCACGGCCCGGCGTCGGGCGGCTGCCCGGACCCGACGCGCCGACGCCGTCGTGCGAGCACCGGTACGCGCACGTCGAGACGCTCGTGGTCGGCGGCGGGCACGCAGGCTACGACGCCGCCGTCGCCGCGGCGGCGAACCGCGACGACCGGGTCCTGCTCGTGGAGCAGGGTCCGAGCACAGCCGGTGGCGGAGGCTCCGTGACGACGATGCTCCGGGCCACCGCCCTGGGCGTGTACGACCACGGCTTCGTCGTGATCCACGAACGGAGCCGGCCGGTCGAGCGCCTCTGGCACGTCCGCGCGGAGCGGGTGGTCCTCGCGACCGGTGCGCACGAGCGCCCGATCGCCTTCGCCGACTGCGACCGGCCCGGCGTGATGCTGGCCGGCGCCGTGCGCCGGTACGTCGGCGACTTCGGCGTCCTGCCGGGCGAGCGCGCCGTGATCTTCACGACGAACGACTCGACGAACGGCCTCGAGGAGCTCCTGCCGGAGGTCGGCGCCGAGGTCGTCGCCGTCGTCGACGCGCGCCGCGGCGAGGTCGTCACGGCCGCGCACGGCGACCCTCGCGTGGAGGCGGTCACCGTGAGAGATGCCGACGGCGCCGAGCGCACCGTCGAGTGCGACCTCGTCGCCGTCTCCGGTGGCTGGAACCCCGTCACGCAGCTCTGGCGCGCGATCGGCGGCGGCCTCGCGTACGACGAGGACCGCGCCTGCTTCGTCCCGAACGGCGAGGGCCCGTCCTGGCTCGAGGTCGTCGGCGCCGCCGCCGGCGAGGGCCTCCCGCCCTCCGCGCCGCTGTGGTTCTCCCCGGCCGAGGACCTCTCCCGCCACTTCGTCGACCTCCAGCGCGACCAGACCGTCACCGACGTCCTCGAGGCCGTCGGCGGCGGCCTGCGGAGCGTCGAGCACGTGAAGCGCGCCACGTACATCGGCACCGCCATCGACCAGGGCCGGACGAGCGGCGTCCTCACCGCCGAGATCGTGAACGGCGCGCTCGGGTGGGAGCCCGGCGCGCAGGGCCCGACGAACGCGCGCCCGCCGTACGTGCCGGTCTCGTTCTCCGTCCTGGCCGGGCCGTACCGGAAGCACATGCTCGATCCCGGAACGGCGGACGTCGATCCATCCGTGGCACGTCGAGCACGGCGCCGTGTTCGAGAACGTCGGGCAGTGGAAGCGCCCCTGGTTCTTCCCGCGCGACGAGCGAGGAGATGGAGACGACGGTCCTGCGCGAGTGCGCGGCCGTGCGCACGCGCGTCGGCGTCATGGACGCGTCGACGCTCGGCAAGATCGAGGTCGCCGGGCCCGACGCCGCCGCGTTCCTCGACCGCATGTACACGAACCGGATGTCGACGCTCGCGCCGGGGCGGATCCGCTACGGCCTGATGTGCGGCCTCGACGGCATGGTGTTCGACGACGGCGTCTGCATGCGCCTGGCCGAGGACCGCTTCCTGCTCACGACGACGACCGGCGGCGCCGCGAAGGTGCTCGACCACCTCGAGGAGTGGCTGCAGACCGAGTGGCCCGACCTGCGCGCGTACTGCACGAGCGTGACCGAGCAGTGGGCGACGATCGCGGTGAACGGGCCGCTCGCGCGCCGGATCCTCGAGGCCGCCGGCACCGACATCGACCTGTCGGCGCGACCGCGTTCCCCTTCATGTCGTGGCGCGACGGCGAGGTGGCCGGCGTCCCGGCGCGCGTGGCGCGCGTGAGCTTCACCGGCGAGCTCGCGTACGAGATCAACGTGCCGGCCTGGCACGGCCTCGGGATGTGGGAGGCCGTCATGGCCGCCGGCGACGAGCTCGGCATCACGCCGTACGGCACCGAGTCGATGCACGTGCTGCGCGCGGAGAAGGGCTTCGTGATCGTCGGGCAGGACACCGACGGCACCGTGACGCCGCACGACCTGGGCATGTCGTGGATCGTGCGGAAGGACGACTCCGACTTCGTCGGGCGGCGGTCGCTGCGGCGCGCGGACCTCGTGCGTGCGGACCGCAAGCAGCTCGTCGGGCTGCTGCCGGTCGAGTCCCAGACGTTCCTGCCCGAGGGCTCGCAGATCGTCGCCGAGGACACCGGCCGCATCCCGATGGCGATGATCGGCCACGTGACCTCGAGCTATCGCAGCGCGACGCTCGGCCGGACGTTCGCGCTCGCGATGATCGCCGGCGGCCGCGAGCTGATCGGCAGCACCGTCTTCTCGCCGCAGACCGACGGCACGATCGAGGCCGTCGTCACCGAGCCCGTGTTCTGGGATCCCGAAGGGGAACGCCGTGACGGTTGAGATGCGGAGCCCGCTCGCCGCGCGCGCCGCCGACCTCGCGCGGGTGGCCGAGACGACCGGCGGCGAGGTCGTCCTCGAGCACGTGCCGTTCCTCGCGCAGGTCGACCTCCGGCTGGCGGCGGACGACGCCGGCCGCGCGCCCTACCCGCTGCCGCTCGAGCCGAACACCGCCTGGGAGGACGGCCCGCGCGCGGCCCTGTGGCTCGGTCCCGACGAGTGGCTGATCATCGGCCGTCCCGGCGACGGCGCCGCCATCGTGTCCGAGCTCGAAGCCGCCCTCGCCGGCGTGCACCACAGCGTCGTCGACGTCGGCGCGAACCGCGTGGCGCTGGAGCTCTCCGGCCCCCGTTCGAAGGAGGTCCTGTCGAAGGGCTGCTCGCTCGACCTCGATCCTCGAGGGCGGCTGGACCGCCGGCCGGTGCGCGCAGACGCTGCTGGCCCGCGTGCCCGTGATCCTGCAGGAGCGCGCCGACACCACCGGCATCCTCGTGCGGCCGTCGTTCGCCGACTACCTCGTCGACTGGCTCATCGACGCTGCCGCACAGTAGGTTCCGTGCTTCACGTCTGAGGAGGAACGATGGACCTGTCGGGAACGACCGCCCTCATCACCGGCGGCACATCGGGCATCGGCCGCGCGACGGCCGAGCTGTTCGCGGACCAGGGCGCGGCCGTCGCCTTCACCGGACGCGACGAGGACCGCGGCACCGCGCTCGCCGAGCTGATCCGCGCGGGCGGCCGCGACGCGCTGTTCGTTCGCGCCGACGTTCGCTCGGCCGCCGAGTGTGCGACGACCGTCGAGCAGACGCTCGCCGCCTTCGGCCGGATCGACGTGCTCGTCAACAACGCCGGCACCTACGTCCCGAACGACGCGCTCGGCTGCTCGGAGGAGGAGTGGGACGCGCAGGTCGACACGAGCCTCAAGGGCACGTTCCTCATGAGCAAGGCCGTCCTGCCGCACATGATCGAGCGCGGCAGCGGCGCCATCGTGAACAACGCATCGGGGTGGGGTCTGGTCGGCGGCGCCGAGGCCGTCGCCTACTGCGCGGCGAAGGGCGGCGTCGTGCTGCTGACGAAGGCGATGGCGATCGACCATGGCCCGCAGGGCATCCGCGTGAACGCCGTCTGCCCCGGCGACACCGAGACGCCCATGGAGTACGCCGACGCCGAACGCAAGGGCTGGACGTGGGACCGGTACGTCGAGTGGGCGTCCGACCGCCCGCTCGGCCGCATGGGCGCCCCCGAGGAGGTCGCGAAGGCGATCCTGTTCCTGGCGTCCGACGAGTCGTCGTTCATCACCGGCGCCGCGCTCCCCGTCGACGGCGGCGGCATCGCCGGGTAGCGACGTCGAGGCGGAAGCAGTCCGCCCGAAGGCGGCTTCACGCGCCCCGGCGCGGGGAGGGCCGCCTTTGTCAGCTTCGAGCTTCGCCTAACGGCGGCCGGTCTCGCACCAGGCTCCAGGGTTTCCGAACACTGGCGAAGTAGGCTCAGCCCGTGGAGGGACCGGACCCAACCGCAGATAATGCCGATGTCCTGCGCATCTGGGACTCCTTGGCCCACTATTGGGACGAGAAGATGCAGGCTGGGGAGACCTGGCAGCGAACCCTCATCGCCCCCTCGGTCGAAAGGCTCCTGCGAGTCGAACCAGGCGAACGGGTGTTGGAACTCGCGTGCGGGAACGGGGAGTTCGCCCGCAGGCTCACCCATCTCGGTGCGGCGGTCGTGGCCACCGACTTCAGCGAGTCGATGCTCGACCTCGCTCGGGGGTATGGCGCAGAGATCGACTATCGGCGGATCGACGCGACGAGCGAAGAGGATCTCCTCACGTTGGCTGAGGTCGGCCCGTTCGATGCCGCCGTCATCAACATGGCCATCATGGACATGACCGCGATCGAGCCTTTGGCCGCCGCGCTCACCTCGCTCGTTCGAGTCGGGGGTCGCCTCGTGGTCTCGACGCTGCACCCCGCGTTCAACAGCGGAGACGTCGTGCGCTTGACGGAAGAGACAGAAGATGACAGCGGCATCGTCCGGACCTTCTCGATCAAGCGCTCGGGCTATATCACTCCGACGACCAGCAAGGGCGTTGCCATCGAGGGCCAACCCGTCACGCAGTGGTATTTCCACCGACCTCTGCGGCTGATCGTGGAGCCGTTCTTCGCGGGCGGTTGGGTACTCGATGGTCTCGACGAGCCGGTACTCGACCCACCCGCTCCGCTCTTCAGCGAGATCCCCGGCGTGCTCGTCTTGCGGTTCTCGTATCTGGGGTGACCGCGAGCAATGAAGGCATCAGAGGTTCCGCGTGCGGTGGCTGCGGCCACGTCGACCGCCTCAGCGCTTGACCTGACGGTCGACGACGCGATCGTTCTTCACGACTCGAACAAGCTCGCTCTGCGACTGCTGCCCTGTGACGTCCTCGCCCGAGTCGCACCTGTCGGGCACGAGGTCGCGCAGTTCGAGGTCGACCTTGCTCAACGGCTCGCCGAAACCGAGAGCCCTGTGGCTGCCCTGGAGCCTCGAGTGGAGCCGCGCGTCTACGAGCGTGACGGCTTCGTGGTCACGCTGTGGACCTACTACGAACCTCGGTCGCACCTCCAGAGGTCTCACCAGCCGACTACGCCGATGCGCTCGAGCGGCTGCATGCCGGCATGCGGAAGCTCGATATCACGGCGCCGCACTTCACGGATCGAGTCGCGGAGGCTCAACAGCTCGTTGCGAGCCGCGACCTCACCCCGGCGCTCCCGGACGCGGACCGTGTGCTGCTCAGCCACACGTTGCGAACCTCGAGACGAGCGATCGAGGACCGCGGCGCACCCGAGCAGCTGCTGCACGGCGAGCCGCACCCGGGCAACGTGCTCAACACGAAGAACGGGCCGCTGTTCATCGACCTCGAGACGTGTTGTCGTGGACCGGTCGAATTCGACCTCGCCCATGTGCCCCAAGAGGTCAGCGAGCGCTATCCGGACGCTGATCAAGAACTGCTCCTCGAGTGCCGGATCCTCGTACTTGCGATGGTCGCAGCGTGGCGCTGGGATCCGGGCGACCAGTTCCCGAACGGGCAACGAGCTGCGCGAGAGCTCCTGAACGCCCTACGCGAAGGTCCACCGTATCCGACGCTCGACGCCGTGATGCGCGCCGATCAGGTGTAGGTGTCGTCCCGCGGAGCTGCTCTCGGCGCGCGGGATCTTGCTCTCAGGTGTATGAAGCACCATCGGGTGAGCCGCCGGTCTCGGTTCGACCCTGACCTGGCGGCGTCGAGGTCCGGGACCGTGGCCTGGCCGCAGCAAAGAGGGCCGCAGACCCGACGACGTCGAGATCCACAGCGCTGAAGGACATCTCCAGGATATGGCGAAGCCCCTCAGCCGTGTCGTCCACGTTGTCGAAGCCCCCCTGCTTGTTGGCTGCTCGCAGGAACGCGCGCGCGGACTTCGTGTGGTTGCTCCGGAGACCGAGAACCGTACCGCCGAAGAGGACCCCTTCCGGGCTGAGGACATCCGCGATGTTCCTCACGGCGGCCGCCTTGTTCGCCTCCGGCCCGCGAAGGCAGTGAAGGACGAAGCTGAGCGCCGCGGAGTCGAACGGTCCGTCGACCGGGAGGGGCTTCATGACGTCGGCCTCGACCGTGGTCGGATGCCAGTCCTCGAGTCGCTTCGCCGCGTGGCGAAGCACGGTCCGATTGGGGTCCAGGAGCGTGATCTCCGTGTCGCGGGGCGGGTCCGCCTCCTCGATGAAGTAGCCGGTCCCGGGCCCAACGTCGAGGTGCCGGTGCCCAATGTGCTGTCGATATCTCTCGACGCCCTCTGCGACGGGAACCTTCCAGACCGCCTTCGTCATGAACTTCAGCACCCACACGTCGTAGATCGCGAGCATCGCCGCGTTGTACCCGGACTGCCCCTTGTACGACGGATCGGACTTGTCCATGCGGGTGAGCATCCCATAGGCACGTGGTGGTCATCCGCGATAATGGCCGACATGGAAGAGATCGAGGTCGTCGTCGCCCATCACGAGCGCGCGACCCTGCGCGTCGGCGACATGTTCCTGAAGATCGACACCGATCAGACGCGCACCGACGTCGAGGTCGAGGCGATGGCGATGGCGCCGATCCCGACTCCGGAGGTCCTGTGGCGGAAGCCGCCCGTGCTCGCGCTCGCCGCCCTCCCAGGGACCGCACTCGGCCGCCTCGGCGAGCCGTCGACCGCGTCGTCGGCGGCGTGGGCCGCAGCGGGTGCCGCCGCACGGATGCTGCACGATGCGCCGCTGCCGCCATGGACCGGTCGGAGCCTCGACCAGATCGGATCGGACCTCGACCGCGAATGCGAGTGGCTCGTCACGAACGGCGTCCTTCCCACCGACATGGTCACGCGCAACCGCCGGATCGCCGAGGCCGCGCTCCGACCGTGGACGCCGGTGTTCACGCACGGCGACCTGCAGATCACCCACGTATTCGTCGACGGTGACGAGATCACCGGGGTGATCGACTGGTCCGAGGCGTCCCAGGGCGATGCCCTGTACGACCTCGCCAGCTTGACGCTCGGACACGAGGAGCGCCTTGCCGACGTCGTCGCCGGCTACGGCACCCACGTCGACCTCGACGTGATCCGAGCGTGGTGGTCGCTGCGAAGCCTGCTGGCGGCCCGCTGGCTGATCGAGCACGGCTTCGACCCGGACTCGCCGGGCTGCGAGTTCGACGTGCTGAGATCCCGGATGCGGGACTAACGAGGCTCTGACATGCTCGTCAGACCTCACCGCTAGACTCCCCGCCATGCGAGACGACCTCGGCCCCGACGACCTCGACGGGCTGCTCGAGCGTCCGCTCGTCGCGGTCCTCGCGACCTACCGTTCCGAGCGGCGACGTGCTGCTCTCGCCGGTCTGGCATCGATGGCGAGACGGCGGCTTCGACGTCGTGACGGGCGGGGACGATGTCAAGGCGCGCCACCTTCGCGCAGACCCCAGGGCGAGCATCGTCCTCTTCGAGAGCGAACCGCCCTATCGTGGCATCGAGGTGCGAGGCCAGCGCGGTGCTCGGTCACGCCGACGCCGACGTCGTTCGCGAGATCGCCGTCCGGTACCTCGGCGACGAGAAGGGCGGGGCGTACGCGGACGGCGGCCATGACGACACCCTCGTCCGGCTCGAACCCGGTCGCCTCCGCGCGTGGGACTTCGCCGATGACCTCTGAAGGCACGGGGAGCGAGCCGCCGATGAGACCGCTCCGATACGGGATCAACGTCACCCTCGACGGCTGCGTCGACCATCGCGTGGGGATCGCGGACGAGGAGTCGCATCGCTTTTGGGCCGCCGAGCTGGAACGAGCCGATGCCCTGCTCTATGGCCGGGTGACCTACGAGATGATGGAGGCGGCGTGGCGGCAGCCGGCGACGGGAACGTGGCCCGACTGGATGGCTGACTGGATGGTCCCCTTCGCCCGGACGATCGACGGGATGAAGAAGTACGTCGTGTCGAGCACCCTTGACCGGGTCGATTGGAACGCGGAGCTCATCAGGGGGGACCTGGAGAAGGCCGTTCAGGAGCTGAAGCGGGAGCCGGGCACGGGCCTGTCGGTTGGAGGCGTGACGCTCCCCCTGGCCTTGGCGGATCTGGGATTGATCGATGAGTACGTGTTCGTCGTGCAGCCCATCGTGGCGGGCCACGGGCCGACGTTGTTCGCCGGCCTGAGCGAGCGGCTCGAGCTGAAACTCGTGGGCCGCCAGGAATTCCGGTCGGGGGCGGTGGCGCTGCGGTACGAGCCCGGTCGAGCCACGGCTTGACGGAAGTTGCGCCTCGATAGCCGCCAAGGGAGTATCGGCCGGTGACGGCGAACTCGACGTTCGGGTACGCGAAGACCGACGACGGCATCTACCTCGGCTATCGGGTCGACGGCGACGGGCCGATCGACATCGTCAGCCAATCCGACTGGCCGGGCAACATCGACCTGGAGTGGATGGACCCCTTCTCAGGGAGCTGGCTGCGCGAGCTGCGCTCGTTCTCCAGGGTGATCACGCACGACCCTCGAGGGATCGGGCTGTCGAGCCGCAACGTCGATCTGCCCACGCTGGAGACCCGGGTGTCCGACCTCATGACCGTGCTGAACACGATCGGGGTTCGTCGCCCGGTGCTCGTCGGCTATCTGGCCACCGGCGCAGTGAACATCCTGGCCGCCGCGATGCGGCCGCGATTCGCTCGTGCGATCGTCTGGCTCGAGCCGACCGCTCGCTACGCGTGGGCCGACGACTTCCC
The DNA here is from genome assembly GCA_963828885.1 of uncultured Actinomycetes bacterium. Lineage (GTDB taxonomy): Bacteria > Actinomycetota > UBA4738 > UBA4738 > HRBIN12 > JALYMB01. Next base: position 14,477 of record CAWHGC010000011.1, on the reverse strand, counting down.
CTGGGGCGTCACGCCCGAGGACCTGCAGGGCGAGCTCGACTTCATCGACCTCTGGGGGACCGATGCGTACGGGAGGGCGTTCGTCGAGGAACAGCAGGCGATGGGGAACGTCGTCCCTCCCGAAACCGCCACGTACATGCCGAGGGCGACCCGCGGGAGCTGCACGCCCGACGTCGCCCGGAAGATGGTGCAGATCTGGGCCGAGATCGACGTCCGGAACGTGCTCGAGGCGGTGCAGGTTCCCACGCTGCTGCTCGTGCACGAGGACCGGAAGGACTTCCGTCGACGAGGCCGAGTACATCGCGACCAAGATGCCGGCCGCCGAGGTCCGAGCCATGCCCGGCGATGCCTGGAACCCGGAGGACTCACCCGCGTGGGCCGAACACGTCCGGGACTTCGTCGGTGTCGAGCGGCCACCCGCGGCACTCGACACCGTGCTGGCGACCGTGCTGTTCACGGACATCGTGGGTTCCACGCAGCGGTCCTCCGAGATGGGGAGCAGGGAGTGGAAGGATCTGCTCCAGCGACATCACGCGGTCGTGCGCGATGCGCTGCACCGTCTCGGCGGCACCGAAGTGGACACGGCCGGCGATGGCTTCTACGCCACGTTCGACGGACCGGCGCGGGCGATCCGATGCGCCCTCGATATCGCGGACCGTGTTCGAGAACTCGGTATCGAGATCCGCGCGGGCATCCACACCGGCGAGTGCGAGTTGATCGACGGCAAGGTGGGCGGACTCGCCGTCGTCGATCGGGGCCCGGGTCGCGGCGAACGCCGGTCCGTCGGAGGTATTGGTGTCGCAGACGGTACGGGATCTCGTCGCCGGCTCCGGACTCACCTTCCAGGACGCCGGCGAGCATGAGCTGAAGGGCGTCCCCGATCGCTGGCACCTCTACCGGGTGGTGAACGAGCAGGCATAGGCGGTTCGAGCACGACAGGGCCTTGGTACATTGGCCGCATGAGCAGGTCCTTCATGGAGGACGCGTTCGCGCATCACGTGTGGGCGACGCTGCGGTTGGTCGATACGTGCCTCGAGCTCAGCCCGGAGCAGCTGGAGACCGACGTCCCGGGGACCTACGGCTCGATCCTCGACACGTTCCGCCATCTCATCGGGAGTGACGCCTGGGACCTGTTCGTCGCGAGCGGTGACCGCGCCTCGCTCATCGACGAGGACGACATGGACCTCCCGGAGCTCCGGGCCGCGATGGAGAGCCACGGCCCCGGCGTGGTCGCGACTCCTTGCACAGGACCTCGATCCGGATGCCGTGCTCGACGAGGTCGACCCGAACGACGGGTACGAGCGGCACATCGCGATGGGCATCCAGCTCGCGCAGGTGCTGCATCACGGCACCGATCACCGGAGCCAGGTCTGCACCGCCCTCACGGCGCTCGGCGTGGAACCGCCGACCATCGATGTCCTGGAGTTCGGCACGCAGGAGGGCCGGGTCGTGGAGATCACGCCCGCGTCCTGACGAGCTGTACATCCGGACCCGCCGCTCGGCCTCGGACCTTGTCGAAGCCATCGAGTTGGGGATGATGCCCGAGCGATGGCTCGCTAGAGTGTTCGATCGTGCTGACGAATCGCTCCGCGCCGCCGGTCACCGTCACTCCGGTGCTCATCTACCCCGACGTACGAGCGGCGGTGGCGTGGCTGGAGTCCGCATTCGGCTTCGAGGAGCGCGTGCGCGTCGGGGAGTCGCACCGCGCCCAGTTGCGAGTCGGAGAGGACGGCGCCGTCATCGTCGCCGACGTCCGTGGCGAACAGGTCGCACCCGGCGCGGACATCGTCACCCACATCATCAAGGTGCGCGTGCCCGACGTCGACGTGGCGTTCGCCCGTGCCCGAGATTCCGACGCACGCGTCCTGCAGGAGCCGACAACGCACGAGTACGGCGAGCGTTCTGGCGTGCTCGAGGATGTCGGCGGCCACCGATGGGAGCTGACCCAGACGGTGCGTGACGTCGAACCAGAAGCGTGGGGCGGCGTCACAGTGGCGCCGTGGTGAGCGCCGCCTCGAACGTCTTCCGGCGACCCTGTCATCCTGCGGTCATGAGCGACGATCCGATCACGACCGGCGACGAGGACGGACTCGCGGCCGAGCTCTCGGATCGCATCAACGAGTTCAACGTCGAGGTGACGGGGTTCGACGACGGTCGATGGCTGCGCGCCGCGCAACGAGGACCCGACGGAAGCCTCGAGGCGGGACTGTCGGGCTGGACGTGGGGAGGGTGCGGCTACATCGAGTACCTGTGGGTCCGCGACGACCTGCGCGGCACCGGCATCGGGAGCCGGCTGCTGGCGGCGGCGGAGACCGAGGCGAGGGCTCGAGGCTGTACGCAGATCGTTCTCTCCTCACACAGCTTCCAGGCTCCCGACTTCTACGTCGCCACGGCTACGTCGAGTACGGGAGGATCGAGGGCTACCCGCGGGACCATGCCCAGGTGCACCTGGTCAAGGACCTGCGGTCCGACTCGAGGAGACACACGATGAAGGCGATCCTCCAGGAACGGTTCGGTCCGCCCGACGTCCTGCGGCTCGCGGACACGGACGTGCCCGAGCCCGGCGCCGACGACGTGCTGATTCGGGTCCACGCCGCCGCGCTCAACCCGGCGGACTGGCACATCCTGCGAGGCGACCCGTACGTCGCGCGCCTCATGGGGATCGGACTGACCAAGCCGAAGCGGCCCGTTGCCGGCAGCGACGCGGCCGGCGTCGTGGAGACGGTCGGCGCGAACGTGAAGGGGCTGCAGCCCGGCGACGAGGTGTTCGGCTTCGTTCGCGGCGCCTTCGCCGAGTACGCGTGCGCCGCGGCCGACAAGGTGGTGCCGAAGCCGGCGAGCCTGACCTTCGAGCAGGCGGCCGCGCTCCCCATCGCGGCGACGACCGCCCTGCGCGGGATCCGCGACGTGGGCAAGGTGCACGGCGGGCCAGCGGGTGCTCGTCAACGGGGCCGGCGGCGGGGTCGGCGGCTTCGCGGTCCAGATCGCGGCGGCGCTCGGCGCCGAGGTCACCGGCGTGTGCAGCACGGGCAACGTCGAGTTGGTGCGCTCGCTCGGCGCCGCACACGTCATCGACTACACGGCGGAGGACTTCACCGCCGGGCCGATCCGGTACGACGTGATCCTCGACAACGTGAGCAGCCTCCCGTTGAAGCGGTTGCGAGGCGTGCTCACGCCGAAGGGGACGCTCGTGCTCAACGGCGGCGGTACGCCCGGCCACGTGTTCGGGCCGATCGGCGGCCTCCTGAAGGCGATCGTGGTCAACCTGTTCGTCTCACAACATCTGCGCCCGCTCCCGTCGAAGGAGAAGCGGGAGGAGCTCCTCGACGTGACCGCGCTCGTCGAGGAGGGCAAGCTCACGCCGGTCATCGACCGGACGTACACGCTCGCCGAGACGGCCGAGGGCGTGCGCCACGTGGAGCAGGGTCACGCGCGCGGCAAGGCCGTCGTCACCGTGGCCTGAGACCGGCGTCGGTCCAGGTTAGGGCGCCAAGAGGACGGTGCACACCTCGCCGAACTGATCGTGGAACGTCTGGCCCGCGTGTGCGTTGGCCTGCATGATCCCGTAGGCCGCGGCACGGGCGCGGAGACGAATGTCACCAGTCCCTCACCCGGGACGTCGCACACCCACAGCACCGTCTTCGGCACGGCAGCGTGCGCAGGCGCCAGCAGCAGCGTGAGCACGAGTACGGTGGCCGGGACCAACGCCTTCATGAATCGCTTCACGACGGCCCTCCCTTCCTCGGAGAGGACGGGAGTAGCACTCGGCTCGAACGCCGTCAAGCGGACCGGTCAGTCCGAGGATCTTCGCCGACGAGCCCGTCCACGGACTCGCGGATCAGATCGGCGTGACCGACGTGCCGCGCGTACTCCTCGATCAGGTCGATCATGATGCGTCGCAGGCTCGGTCGCCCGGCCGTCGGGCCATTCGCTGCGCCAGCTGGTCCAGTCCTCCGTTCGCCAGCGCCTCGGTGACGGCGGCTCGGGAGCGGCGACGGCGTCCTGCCAGAGCGTCATGCAGCTGCTCGGGGGTGTCCTCTGCGGCCGAGTGCCAGTCCCAGTCGGGGTCGGCGTCCCAGTCCACGGTGTCCCACGGCGGTGCGGGTCCCGCCCCAGCAGCGTCCGGGGAAGTTGTCGTCCTCCACGTTGGCCAGGTGCTTCAGCAACCACCCAGCGTGATGGTGCGAGGCGCCGACCGTCGCCCGCATCCCCGCCGCGTCGAGTCCTCCGCACTTCCACGCGAGGGTCGCGCGCTGGCTCCAGGGAGCCGAGGAAGCGTGTCGGTCTCGTTCCCCGCAGCGGGTGGCTCGGCCCGGCTCGTTCACGTACGTCATCGGTTCCGATATCGGCGGTCGTCGAGACATGGTCATGTCGTATCTGCCATCCGGCGCCTGCCATTCCTACGCGCGATCGAGCACCCCCGTCGCCGGAGACGTCGTCGCGTCAGGACGACCGCGAACGCGAGCACGAGGACTGCGATGACCGCGAGCCACGGCGAGATGGAACCCGCGTTCGAGGGGACCGCCGTGGCAGCGGGATCGGAGCCGACGGTCGACGGCGACGGGCGCGTGGCCGGCAGGCCCAAGCCGATCAATGTCGGTCTGAACCGGTTGCCGGCAACGAACCAACCTCCGACGGTCTCGCTGTCCCCCAGAACCGCTGCTTCGCGGGGATGTGCGTGACAGGCAGCGGGTCCGCGTACGGATAGACGAACTGCGTGATCGTGCCGGAGAGCCGACGCGACATGGTCATGTCGTACGTGATCGTGTACCGGGGCCGAGGTCTCCGGCCGGTGGATGCTCAGGCGATCCGGATCGCCGCCCCAGACACCTCGAAGAAGCCCGACTCCTCGACCACGTTCGCGAGGTCGACGCCGATCGTCTTGGCGCCCGGCTCTCTCAGCATGATCGGCTCGACGAGTCCGGCCGTGATGACGCCCTATGCCATCGCGGAGCGACATCAGGAGAACCGCCACGACGGAGACGGCGAGAGCGGAACCCTGCGCTTCATGCCCCCACTACACGCGCGAGGGTTCTGGTTCCGAGCGGACCGGCTAGCCCACCCGCTGCAGGAACTCGAGCGTGCGCACCTTGAGCAGCGTGGCTGCCTGCTCGTCGTAGTCGCCCAGACTCGAGTCGGCGAACAGGTGCCCCGACCCCGGATAGATGAACAGCTCGGCGCCCTCGGTCTCCTCGACCAGCGCCTCCGCCGCCGCCCGGTCCTCCTCCATCCACGGGTCGTCGTCCATGGCGTGGATCTGCACCGGCACGCCCTCGGGCCATGGGCCTCCGAACTCGGACGGCGGAAGGGCGGCGTGGTACAGGAGCGCGCCCCTCGCGCCCGGGCGCGTCTGCGCCAGCGACTGCGCGGGCATGCCGCCGAGGGAGAACCCTGCGTAGACGATGTCGGCCGGCAGATCCGCGGCGAGCGCCGCGCCCAGGTCGATGATCGTGCTGGAAGCCGATCCCCCGGGCGTACGCGACACCCTCGTCGATGTCGTCGAACGTCTTGCCGTCGTAGAAGTCGGGCGCATGGACGGTGTGGCCGACCTCGCGCAGTTCGTCGGCGAACGCGAGGAATCCGGGTGTCTGCCCTTGCGCGTGATGGAACAGGAGCACGGTCGTCATGAGCGACACTCTAGCGAAGGGGCCGACCATTGCGGAGGCTGCGAGCGCTGAGGCCGGGACCGAACGAAGCGACGATATCGCCACAGTTCCCTGGAGCGCTGAGGCGATATCGTTCCTCTCATGGCGTACCTGGTCGCGGTGATCCTCGGTCTCGCGTTCGGCGCGGGCGACCAGTACCTCGGCACGATGTTGTGGCTCGGCCCGTGGACCGCGACCGCGGCCCAGGTGTCTGCGCCGTGGCTCATCCTTCCGTTCGTGGCCGGCATGACCCAGGAGCGGGCCCGGAAGGCGGCCGTACTCGGTCTGGTCGTGACGGTGTCGGCGCTCTTCGGCTACTTCGCGATGACCTACAGCCCGATGGAGGTCCACCCCTGGTCCATCGGCCGGTTCACGCAGGGGATGGTCGCGGTGACGACGACGGGCTACAACCCCGCGTACATCCTCGTCGGCCTGGTGACGGGTCCGTTGTTCGGTCTGCTCGGCCAGCGGTGGCGAGTCCGCCGCTCGTGGGTGAGCGCCGCGATCGTCGCCGGCGCGCTCTGCCTGGAGCCGGCGGCTCGGTGGGCCTCGGGTCAGCTCATGCCGCCCGCGCCCGTGTGGACGATCGAGGTCGTGTCGGGGGCGGTCGTCGCAGTGGTGTTCGCGTCCTCATTGCTCGCGTGGCGGCGCGCGACGGTGCCCTCCGACGGACCGGCCTAGACCTTCGCGATCCGCGTGAAGGCCGCGGTCCACCTCGAGCCGTGGGGCCCGGGCGACCTCCCGCTCCTCGAGCTGCTCAACGACCCGGAGATGACGAAGCACGTCGGCGGCCCGGAGACGCCCGAGCAGGTCGCCGATCGCCAGTCCACGTACGAGCCGGCCGACTCCCGGCAGTACCGGATCGTCGTCGAGCCGGAGAGCGAGAGCGCCGGATGGGTCGGCTACTGGGAGATCACCTGGGACGGCGAACAGGTCTGGGAGACCGGCTGGGCCGTGCTCCCGAGCTTCCAGGGACGAGGCGTCGCGAGCTCGGCGACCGCCCAGCTGATCGAGCTCGCTCGAGCTGAGCGGCTGCACCGGTTCGTACACGCCTACCCGAGGGTCGAGAACGCGCCGTCGAACGCGATCTGCCGCTCGCTCGGCTTCACGCTTCTGGGCGAGGTCGACTTCCCGGCGCGAGGCGGAGGCACCGCGCGTTGCAACGATTGGCGCCTGGACCTCGAGGGATAGCGTCAGGCCCGGCGCGCGGCCGCGCGGCCCCACGTGAAGCTGAAGACCGGTGTGCCGGATGTTGCCACCGCCACGGCGCGCCCGCGCGAGGTCCATGATCCAGAGACTGATCCAGACGTAGACGATCCAGGCGAGGACGGTGGCAGCAGCGAGCTTGCGATCATGAATCGACAATGCCGACAGAGGATCGCGGACCAGGCCATCCACGCGACCAGGCTGGTCACGGAACCAAGCGCGACGAAGATCCCCAGGCGATCCGGATCCGATAGGCCGTTCGATCCTGGCGCCAGCGCTCGAGAGTGGCCTGCACGAAGCCGAGCCTAGCTGGCGAGCGACGCCAGCATCCGCCGCTGCCAGTCCACGGTCGCCTGCACCTGGTTGAACGTGAACAGGTGGAGCGCGCGGACGTCGGCGGCCTCGTCGGCGAGCGTCGGGGCGAGCTGTTCCAGCAGTGCATCGGGGCCGAACGAGCCCTTGATCAGATGCCCCACGATCGAGCGGTTCTTCTTCAGGTACCGCGCGGAGTCGGCGATGCCGATGCGGGCGCTGATCGTCATGAGCTTCGTGAGCTCGGCGACGCCGGGCGTCCCCAGGTGCACGGGCAGCGTGATGCCGGCGGTGCGCATGCGGCCGATCCACGATGCGATGGCGCCCGGGTTGAAGCTCATCTGCGTGGCCATGTAGTTGGCGATCGGCTGCTTCTCGCGGAGCACGGCGAGCAGCACGTCGTCGGCGATGTCGGGATGGCCCTCGGGATACGAGGGCACGCCGATCTCCGTGAACGGCGACCCGTGCTCGTGGATCCCGCGCAGCAGCGACAGGCCGTCGTGGTACGAGCTGCCGCGGTCCTTCGCGTCACCGCCGACGACGAACGCGCGGTGCAGCCCGCACTCGCGGCACCGGTCGAGCAGCGCCGACAGATGCGAAGGGTCGCGCACCATGTGCGCGCTCAGGTGCGGGATCGCGTCGTGGCCCATCGCCATCAGCTCGCACGCGAGGTCGATCGTGGCCTCGAGGCCGTGGCTCGGCGACGCCGTCACCGTCACCAGGCAGCCCGGCGGCAGCGCCTGCGCCTTCTCGAGCGCGCTCGACAGCGGGATCAGCTCGAACTTGGGCTGCGCGACGAGGTTCTTCAGGGCAGCGCGCTGGTCCTCGGGGAGACCGTCGGTCCCCCGTCGTTTCTTGAATGCCATTCAATATCCTTCGGCAGCTGATGGCTAGACGTTGGAGTCCGGGAACGACGCCTTCTTCGCGTCGATCCAGTCTCGCAACTCTTCGTCCCGCGATGCATCGATCGGCGGTGACTCGTAGTCAGCCAGCATCTTCTTCCAGATCGGGTTCGCGCGGGTAATCGCGTCCTTCGCGCCCTCGGACTCCCACTGCTCGAAGCTGTTGTTGTCGGCCACGCTCGACCGGTAGAAGGCCGTCTCGAAGTTCGCGAGCGTGTGCGCGGTGCCCAGGAAGTGCTGCCCGGGTCCGTTCTCGATGATCGCGTCGACGGCCTGCCCGTTCGGCGACAGATCGACGCCGTTCACGAACGAGTGCACGGCGCCGAGCTGGTCGAGGTCGAGGATGAACTTCTCGTAGCCCATCGCCAGGCCGCCCTCGAGCCAGCCGGCCGCGTGCAGCACGAAGTTCACGCCGGCGAGGATCGTGGGCTGCAACGTGTTCGCCGACTCGTACGCGGCCTGCGCGTCGGGGATCTTCGACGCGCAGAGCGACCCACCGCTGCGGAACGGGACGCCCAGCCGGCGCGCGCACGCGGCCAGCGAGTACAGCACCAGCGCGGGCTCCGGCGTGCCGAAGGTCGGCGCGCCCGACTGCATCGACATCGACGACGCGAACGAGCCGAACACGACCGGCGCGCCGGGCCGCACGAGCTGCACGTACGTCATGCCGGCCATCGCCTCGGCCAGCGTCTGCGCGGCGGCGCCGGCCACGGTCGCCGGGCTCATGGCGCCGGCGAGGATGAACGGCGTCATGATGACGGCCTGGTTCGCCTCGGCGTACGCGCGGGCGGCGCCGAGCATCGTCGCGTCCCACACGAGCGGCGAATTCGCGTTGATGAGGCTGAGGATCACGCAGTGGTCCTCGAGGTAGTCGGCGCCGAACAGGATGCGCGCCATGTCGACCGTGTCCTGCGCGCGCTGCGGGTGCGTGACCGAGCCCATGAACGGCTTGTCCGAGTACCGCATGTGCGCGTACACCATGTCGTAGTGCCGCTTGTTCACCGGCAGGTCGACCGGCTCGCACACGGTGCCGCCGGAGTGGTGCAGGAACGGGCTCATGTACGCGAGCTTCACGAAGTTGCGGAAGTCCTCGATCGTGCCGTACCGCCGCCCCTGGTCGATGTCGAGCACGAACGGCGAGCCGTACGCCGGCGCGAAGACCGTCGACATGCCGCCGATCTCCACGTTGTTGGCGGGGTTGCGCGCGTACTGGATGAACCGCTGCGGCGCCGTCGCCTGGATCGTCGCGCGCGCGAGGCCGCGCGGGAACCGGACGCGCTCGCCCTCGACCTCGCAGCCGGCGCCCTTCAGCAGCTGCACGGCGTCGGGCGCATCGTGGAACTCGATGCCGACCTGCTCGAGGATCGTGTCGGCGTTCTCCTCGATCGTGACGAGGCCCTCCTCGCTCAGCACCTCGAACGGCGTCATCGTCCGCGTGAGGTAGGGGACGCGATCGGGCGTGTGCGCGGCGCGCGCGGCCTGGCGTCCGGCGCGGCCGCCGGTGCGCCGGCCTCGAGCTGGTGCTTCGTCGCTCATGGCGTGCTCCTCTGGTCGGTGGTCGTACGGCGGCGGCGGCGGGGCCGCTCCTCGGCGTCGGGGCGGGCGGCCGTCCGCCGCTCGGGCAGCGGCACGACGGCGGCCAGGCGTGCGTACGGGTCGGTCGTGTGCGGGATGCCCATGGCGGCGACGAAGTGCTCCTGGAAGCGGGGCTCGACGGCGGTCTCCACCTTGTGCACGCGGCGGACGACCTCTTCGATCTCCGTGCGCGCGGCCCGGTTCAGCAGCGCGATGCGGGCGCCGGTGCCGGCGGCGTTGCCGGCGGCGGTCACGCCCGCCGGGTCGCAGTCGGGCACGAGGCCGAGCACCAGCGCGTGCACCGGGTCGATGTGCGCGCCGAACGCGCCGGCCAGGCGGATCCGGTCGACGGTCTCGATGCCGAGCTCGTCCATCAGCAGCCGGCAGCCCGCCCACAGCGCCGCCTTCGCGAGCTGGATCTGCCGCACGTCGTTCTGCGTGATCGTGAGGCGGGGGGCGGCCTCGTGCAGGACGTACGCGAACGTCCGGCCGTCGGGCACCACGTGCGGGGTGACGGAGGCGAGCGCGCCGTCGATCACGCCGTCGGACGTGATGACGCCGGCCAGGAACATCTCGGCGATCACCTCGATGATGCCGGAGCCGCACACGCCGGTGACGGCGGGGTCGGTCGACACGCCGGGCTCGTCGGACCAGGCCTCGGCGCCGATCACACGGAACCGCGGCTCCTTCGTCTCCGGGTCGATGCGCACCCGCTCGATCGCGCCGGGCGCCGCGCGCTGCCCGCAGCTGATCTGCGCGCCCTCGAACGCCGGGCCCGTCGGACTCGAGGCCGCCAGCAGCCGGTCGCGGTTGCCCAGCACGATCTCCGCGTTCGTGCCGATGTCGACGAGCAGGTTCACGATCTCCTGGTCGTGCGGGGCCTCGGACAGGATCATGCCGGCGGTGTCGGCACCGACGTGGCCGGCGATGCACGGCAGCACGTACACGCGCGCGCCGGGGTTCGCGTGCAGATCGAGGTCGGCGGCGCCGCGGCGCACGGCCTCGTCGGTGGCCAGGGCGAACGGCGCGCCGCCGAGCTCCGTCGGGTCGAGGCCCAGGAACAGGTGGTGCATGATCGGGTTGCCGACGACGGTGAGGTCGAGCACGTCGGTGCGGTCGGCGTCGGCGGCCTCGCACAGCTCGCCGATCAGGCCGTCGACGCACTCGCGCACGGCGGCCGTCAGGTCGCGCTCGGCGCCGGGATGCATCATCACGTAGCTGACGCGGCTCATCAGGTCCTCGCCGAAGCGGATCTGCGGGTTCATGGCGCCGGCCGACGCCAGCACCTCGCCGCTCGACAGGTCGCACAGGTGTCCGGCGACGGTCGTCGAGCCCACGTCGAACGCGATGCCGAACGCCGTGTCGTGGAAGCCGGGCCAGATCGCCGTGATCGTGTCGCCGTCGTGCACGGCGACGGTCGCCGTCCAGCCGCCCTCGCGCAGGGTCGTCTGCAGCACCGGCAGCACGTGCGGATCCAGGCCGAGGCCGGTGAGCTGCCAGTCGCGCTCGAGGCCCTCGAGCAGTCGCTGGAGGTCGCCGCTGGGATCGGCCAGGTCGGGCTCGCGGACCTCGACGTAGTGCAGCCGCACGACCGGGTCCACCTCGATCGCGTGCGCGTCGGCCTCCTTGCGCACGAGCTGGCGGTGCACCTGGCTCTCCGGCGGCACGTCGACGACGAGGTCGCCGATCACGCGAGCGTGGCAGCCGAGCCGCCGCTCCGGCGCGAGGCCGCGCAGGTCCCGGTAGCGGCGCCTCCGGCTCGCTGAACGGCGTGAGATGGTCGGCGGCCGACCTGATGCCGTGCTTGGCGAACTCGCCCTTCGGCCACCACGATCTGGCAGCGCCCGCAGATGCCGCGCCCGCCGCACACCGAGTCGAGGTCGACGCCGAGCGAGCGCGCGGCGTCGAGCAGGTTCGTGTCCTGCGGGAACCGTCCCCGCTTGCCCGAGGGCGTGAAGACGACGAGCGCCTCGGCGGCCTCGCTCACGGCGCCGGAGCTTCGGTCGCGCGGTGGCGGCCCTCGCGGCCGCCGCGCCGGCGGGCGCCGGTCGCCTCGTGACGGCCCTCGCTGTAGCGGTTGATCCACGCGGCGCAGTCGCGGTCGTTGCCCATCATCACGTCGGCGGCCATGACGGCCTGGCGGACCTCCTCGTGCAGCGGGCTCGTGATGGCGCACGTCATGCCGCTCGCGATCGCCATCGACAGGAACGCGCCGTTGAGCCCGTTGCGGTTCGGCAGGCCGAAGCTGACGTTCGACGCGCCGCAGGTCGAGTTCACGTGCAGCTCGTCGGCGAGCCGCCGCACCAGGTGGAAGACCTGCCGCCCGGCCGAGCCGATCGCGCCGATCGGCATCACGAGCGGGTCGACGACGATGTCCTCGGGCCCGATGCCGTGGTCGGCGGCGGCCGACACGATCTTCTTCGCGATCTCGAACCGGACGTCGGGGTCCTCGCTGATGCCGGTCTCGTCGTTCGTGATGGCGACGACGGCGGCGCCGTGCTTGGCGACGAGCGGCAGCACCTGCTCGATCCGCTCGTCCTCGCCGGTGACGCTGTTCACGAGCGCCTTGCCCTGGTACACGGCGAGGCCGGCCTCGAGCGCGGCGACGATGGACGAGTCGATCGAGAGCGGCACGTCGGTCAGCGACTGCACGAGCTCGATCGTGGCGGCGAGGATCGCCGGCTCGTCGGCGAGCGGGATGCCGGCGTTCACGTCGAGCATGGCGGCGCCGGCCTCGACCTGCGCGAGCGTGTCGGCGATCACCGTGTGGAAGTCGCCGTCCTTCATCTCCTGCGCGAGCTTCTTGCGGCCCGGTCGGGTTGATGCGCTCGCCGATGATGACGAACGGGCGGCCGCTGCCGATCACGACCTCGCGCGTCGCCGAGCTGACGACGGTGTCGGTCACGCCGGCGCCCGGTCCCGGTAGCCGCCGGCGCGGATCGCGGCGCGCAGGACCTCGTCGGTCCACTCGGCCTCGAGGTCCGCCCGCGCCGTCTCGACCTCGGCCTCGAGGTCGTCGCCGCACGCCCGCTTGTCCATGCGCATCTGCTCGGTGTACTCGTCGGAGCCGATCAGCCCGGCCACCATCGCCGACGCGTCGACCGCCTCCTGGAACCGGTCGGTGAGCAGGGCGCGGGCGCTGGCGCCGTCCGGGCCGCGCGCGACGATCTGCATCGGGATGTCGCGCCAGTGGATGACGGTGAGCTCGTTCGCCATCAGTTCGCCCCCGCCGCCGCCCGCCGCGCCAGCACGAGGGCCTGCGCGGTCTCGGAGGCCACCGCCGCGTCGCGGCAGTACGCGTCGGCGCCGACGGCCTTGCCGAACTCCTCGTTCAGCGGCGCGCCGCCGACCAGCACGATGTACTTGTCGCGCAGGCCCTTCTCGATCAGCTCGTCGATCACGACCTTCATGTACGGCATCGTCGTCGTGAGCAGCGCGCTCATGCCGAGGATGTCGGGCTCGTGCTCCTCGAGCGCCGCCAGGTACTTCTCGACGGGGTTGTTGATGCCCAGGTCGATGACCTCGAAGCCGGCGCCCTCCAGCATCATGCCGACGAGGTTCTTGCCGATGTCGTGGATGTCGCCCTTCACCGTGCCGATCACGATCTTGCCGATGCGCTGCACGCCGGTCTCGGCCAGCAGCGGCCGCAGGATCGCCATGCCGGCCTTCATCGCGTTGGCGGCCAGCAGGACCTCGGGCACGAACAGGATGCCGTCGCGGAAGTCGATGCCCGACGATCCGCATGCCCTCGACGAGGGCGTCGTTCAGCACCTTGTCGGCGCTCCAGCCGCGGCCGAGCAGGATGTTCGTGCCCTCCTCGATCTCGGGCGCGAGCCCGTCGTAGAGGTCGTCGTGCATCTGCTTCACCAGCTCGTCGTCGGGGAGCGTGGAGAGATCGAGCTCTTCGTCCTCGGCCATGTCCTCAGCCCTTCAGTCGTTCGCCCTTGGGATCCCACAGCGGCTCGGCGGCCACGGTGGCCGCGATCCGTTCGTCGAAGTAGTCGATCTCCAGCGCCGTGCCCTCGACCGCCAGCTCCGCCGGCAGGTAGCCGTAGGCGATGCCGCGGCCGATCGAGTAGCCGTATGCCGCGCTCGTCACGTAGCTCACGACGCGCCCGTCGTGGCGGATCGGCTCCTTGCCCATCACGACGGCGGCCGGGTCGTCGAGCGTCATGCAGGCGAGCCTTTCCGCGGGTCCGCCGGCGTCGCGGATCCGCTCGAGGGCCTCCCTGCCCTGGAACTCCTTGTCCCACTTCACCGCGAAGCCGAGGCCGGCCTCCAGCGGATCGTGTTCGGTATGGATGTCCTGCCCCCACAGCCGGTAGCCCTTCTCCAGCCGGAGCGAGTCGAACGCGCCGCCGCCGGCCGCCACGATGCCGTGCTCGCGCCCGGCCTCCCACAGCAGATCCCACGCGCGCTGCCCCATCGCGAACTGCCCGTACAGCTCCCAGCCGAGCTCCCCCGCGTAGCTGATGCGCTGCGCCCAGACCGGGCCGACCTCCCCAACGCGGAGGTACTTCGCCGTCATGTACGGGAACGCGTCGTTCGAGACGTCGGCCTCGGTGACGGCCGCGAGGACCTCGCGCGCGTGCGGACCCCACAGGCCGAGCGCGAACAGCGACCCCGTGCGCTCGGTGATCGTGACGCGCTCGTCGTCGCGGAGCTGGGCGCGCAACCACGCGAGGTCGTGCTGCCCGCTGCCGCCGCCCGTCACGACGCGGAACAGCTCCTCCTCCTTGCGCGCGATCGTCAGGTCCAGCCGGATGCCGCCGCGCGGGGTGAGGGCCGCGGTGTAGACCAGCGAGCCCACCGGCCGGTCGATCCGGTTCGCGAAGAC
>CAWHGC010000010.1:0-142629 GCA_963828885.1 uncultured Actinomycetes bacterium | reverse complement strand
TCGAGCTCGTTCACGCCGACCGACGCGTAGGCCTTCGCGCGCTTCGCGGCCGCGCCGAGCGCCTTCGTCGCCGGGCTCGGCACCTCCACCGCCTGCTCGCGCAGCTTGCCGAAGAGCTCCTGCGACGGGCCGTCCCAGGCGGCGACGCGCCACACCCAATCGGGGTAGGTGGGCACGAAGGTCTCCGGGAACACCATGAGTCGCGCGCCGTTGCCGGCCGCCTCCTTCACGAGGGCGGCGCACTTGTCAACGGTGGCGTCCCGGTCCAGGAAGACCGGGGTGGCCTGCACGGCGGCGACGGTGAGACGGTCCCACGGCCGGCATCCTCTCAGACCACGGTCGCGTTCGGGTCGCGCGCCGGATCGTCGGCGGCCAGCACGTCGCGCGCCCAGTCCTCGCGCTTCCAGTTCGGCACCGGCGTCTCGCAGCCCTCCTGCGGCACGAACACCGACATCTCCACGGGTTGCATGCGATGGATGTACCGCGGGCAGTTGGGGAAGACCTCGCGGGCGCGCACGCGCACGACGAGCTGCGCCTCCGGCCACTCGCCGATCAGCGGGTCCTCGAGGTCGATCGATGCATCGCCGTTCAGTCGCAGGCGGTGCCCCTTCACGAAGTCGATGAACAACATGCCGACGGCGGGGTTGCGCAGCACGTTGCCGGTCGACAGGTACATGCCGTTGCCGTTGTAGCTGGGGAACGCGAGCGTGTGCTCGTCGACGACGTGCACGAAGCCCGGCGCGCGCGCCCTTGTACGACACCGTTCGGGCGACCCTGCTCGTCGGCGGTGGCGAGGAAGAACATCTCGCGCGACGAGATGAACTCGGCATCGTGCGGAGCGATCGTCTCGTGCTTGAGCAGCTGATCGATCCGGTCGGCGAGCCGCCGCGTGTCGAATCGATTCCTGCAGCGAGCGGCTGCCGTCGTGGAACATCGAGGGCATCGGGACCTCCACGTCCTTTCGGCTGCGTCTGGCTCCGGGTCATCGGAGCCGTCCCCACCAGTTTCTACTCCCTCGGCAGCGTGAGCGTGAAGCGGGCGCCGGGCGGATGGTCGGTCCATGCGTCGTCGCGCCAGACGTGCACGCCGCCCGCTCCATCACCTTCCACCGCTCCCCGTCGCCGACCACCGCCGTGTTCTCGTCGATCGCCAGGAGCAGCTCTCCCGTCGGCACGGAGCCGCG
This sequence comes from uncultured Actinomycetes bacterium, assembly GCA_963828885.1. Taxonomy (GTDB): domain Bacteria; phylum Actinomycetota; class UBA4738; order UBA4738; family HRBIN12; genus JALYMB01. Next base: position 141,446 of record CAWHGC010000010.1, on the reverse strand, counting down.
GATCAGGTCGGAGAGGCCGGGTACGTACCGGTCCAGCGCGTCCCAGTGGGGCCCGAACCAGACGCCACGGAACAGCCCGAGGCCGGGCTTCCAGACGTCGGGGCCGAAGGGGCGGACCGTCGAGTCGAGGGCCCGCTCGCCGAGGCACTGGATGCCGGCGCTGCATCCGCCGTAGGCGAGGCCGTGATCGAGCCCGTCCAGCACTCCGGCCCAGAACGCCGTGCCGGCCAGCGTCGCGGACAGGTACGCCGGGTTCCCGCCCGAGAAGAACACGAGCGAGGCGTGGGCGAGCCGGTCGACGGTGGCCGGGTCCTCAGCGTCCTCGCGCGTGCGGATCGGCACGATCTCCGCCGTGACACCGAGCTCCTGGTAGTGCTGGAGCCCCATCGCTCCCCATCGTGCGAAGACCTCCTCGCCCTCGGGCGCGGAGGCGGTCGGCAGCACCAGGACCCGGCCGTCGCCCGTCCGCGCACGCTCCAGCAGGGTGCGGTCGGCCTCACCGGCCCACGGCTGGAACTCGCCGGAGCCGAGCAGGCCCAGGATCGGCAGCGTCACGCGCCACCGCCGCCGGGGGTCGGGGCCTACCGGGTGGGTGGGGCGTCACGGGCGGGTGAGGTGTCAGCGAGGCCGGACGCAGCTCGGCGTCCAGCCGGGCGCCGATCTCGGCCGCGACGTCGAGGGTCGCGTCGAGGTCGTCGGCCTCGGTGCGGAAGTTCACGATGCATGCCCGCAGCACGTACCGGCCGTCGAGGACGGCGTTGGAGAAGAACGTCCGGCCGTCGAGCTGCGCCTCCGTCATCAGCCGCTCGTTCAGCGTCGACAGGTACGGCTCGCGGTCGGGCCCCGCAGGCAGGTCCGGCGGCACGTACCGGAAGCAGCAGATCGACAGGCCCACCGGCGTCGCGAGCTCGAAGTCCGGCCGCTCCTCCGCCCGCGCGCCCAGGTAGCGGGCCAGCGCCGCGTCGTGCGAGATGCGTGCCGTGTACGCGCGGCGGCCGTGCGCGAGCAGCGAGACCCACACCTTCAGCGACTGGTTGCCGCGGCTGAACTGCGGGCCGATCTGCCCGTAGTCGACGCCGCGGGACGTTCGCTCCCGGTCCTGGCGCACGTACGTGGCGGTGACGGCGAACGAGTCGGACAGGAATCGGAGGTCGCGCACGAGGACGCACCCGCCGGACAGCGGCGTGTACAGCCACTTGTGCGGGTCGAACGCGATCGAGTCGGCGCGCTCGATGCCGGCGAACAGCGGCGCGAGGTCGTCGGTGAACGCGGCTGGCCCGCCGTAGGCCGCGTCGACGTGGAACCACAGGTCCTCCTGCGCGCAGAGGTCGGCGACCTCGCCGAGCGGGTCGACGGCGCCCGTGGCGACCGTGCCGGCCGACGCGACGACGGCGATCGGGCGCACGCCGGCCTCGCGGTCGCGCGCGATCGCCGCACGCAACAGGTCGACGCGGATGCGGAAGTCCCCGCCGACCGGGATCATGCGCACCGCGTCGGAGCCGAGGCCCAGCATGTCGGCGCCGCGGACGCTCACGACGTGGGTCTCCGTCGACAGGTAGATCGCGAGCGGCTGGTGTCCGGCCAGTCCCTCGCGGCGCACGTCCCAGCCGGCGCCACGGTCGCGTGCCACCTTCAGCGCGACGAAGTTCGCCATGGCGCCGCCGGAGACCAGCATGCCGCCGGCCTCGGCCGGCATGCCGAACCACCGCGCGAACGTGGACATCAGGTGCCGCTCGATCTCCGAGGCGGACGGTGAGAGCAGCCAGCCGCCGGCGTTCATGTTCATGCCCGAGGCCAGCAGGTCGGCGGCGGCGCCCGGCACCGTGCCGGCACCGCTCACGTACGCCATGAACCGGGGGTGGCCCGGATACATCGATCGCTCGAACACCATGTCGCGCAGGTACTCGAGCAGCGCGTCCTCGGCCATCGGCTCCTCCGGCACCTCGATCGCGAGGGCGTCGCGCACACCCTCGAGCGTGACCCGGTTCGTCACCGGCAGGTCGCGGAGCCGCCCCAGGAGCTCCTCGTAGAGATCGGCGGTGCGATCGGTGAACGCGCGAGCCCGCTTCGGGTCCCAGTCGAGGTCGCGCACCGGCTCCGGGCGTTCGGTCACACCGCCTCCTTCACGGCGCCGAGTCGGAACGACTCCTCGCCCATCGCCCGGCGGAAGAGGTCGCGTCCGAACGCGGCCACGAGGCCCTCGACCTGGCTCGCGTGCTCCTCGATCGCACGCAGCTTCAGCTCCAGCAGCTGCGGTTCGAGCTCGACGTGCACGCTCATGTCCTCGAGCGGCGTCACGGGCGGTGTACCGGGCCGGTACACGTCGAAGCGGTTGAGATGCGGGACGAACTCCTCGCACCAGGCCGGCGAGGTGGTCGCGTAGTGCAGACGCGCGCCCGGTGGTGCCGACGCGTCGAACGCCTCGGCGGTCCAGCGGCTCACGTCCTGATGAGCGCGGTGGCCGGTCATGCCGTCGGGACCGAACGTGAGGACGGTGTCGGGCCGGACCTCGGCCATGACGGCGGCGATGTCCGCCGCGCCCGACTCGGGCAGCGGCGTGTCCATGTCGACGTCGGGGAGTCCCAGGAAGCGGTGCTCGGTGAGGCCGAGGACCCGGAAGGAGCGCAGGAGCTCGGCCTCGCGGACCTCGCCCATCGTGGCGGGCGGCCACCGCTCCTCGTCCATGGAGCCGCCCTCACCGCGGGTGGCGGTGACGCACACGACCCGCGACCCAGCCCGGACCTCGCGGGCCATGATGCCCGCGGACAGGTACGTCTCGTCGTCGGGATGCGCCCAGATCCCCAGCACCGTTCCCAGACCCGCTGCCATCCTTTCGGCACCTCCTCGTCGCGCATCCTAGCCAGTGCGCGCACGCGGGAGGCGGGAGGTCGAGGGCGCGAAGCTCAGGAGTGACCGGGAGACAGGCGCTTGCCGCGGTAGTTCGGGAAGACGATGTCGGTGTGCTGCCAGCAGTGGGGGCTGCGGTTGTAGATCGACAGTGCGGTCTCGCAGCCGGGCTCGGCGCACACGCGGCCGGGCGCCTCGGCGTGGTTGGGCGGTGGGAGCTTGCCGGGACGGGTTCCCTTCATCGTCGAGGACCTCCTTCGTCCGCCCTTCGACACGGGCGGAGCGGAGGTTCGCATCCGGCGGGACGAGCGGTCGCTCAGGCCTCGGCGGTGGAGGGCCGCGGAGGCTCCTCGAGGATCGCCGCGACGCGCAGGCGGAGGGACTGGGGCACCTCGTCGCAGCCGCAGCGCTCGGCGATCAGGACCTTCAGGTGACGCTTGAAGTCCGCACGCTCCATACACGGGGTACACGAGTGGAGGTGGGACTCGACCTCGACGGCCTGGGGGGCGGTCATCTCGCCGTCGAGGAAGCGCTCGATGTCCCGCAGGGCCTGTTCACACTCAGGTTTCACGCACGATCCCTCGCTCGACGGCTGTGTCCCACAACGCCTTCTCCAGCGCTTTCCTTCCCCGGTGCAGCCGGGACATGACCGTGCCGATCGGGATGTCCATCATCTCCGCGATCTCCTTGTAGCTGAAGCCCTGCACGTCGGCCAGGAGCACCGCCATGCGGAACCCCTCGGGCAGTGCCTCGAGGGCGCGCTGGACGTCCTCGTCGGGCAGCTGCTCGAGGACCTCGGACTCCGCCGAGGGCTCGACGTTCTGGGCGCCCAGCCGGTCGAACAGGTACCACTCGTCGATGTCGTCGGGGCCCTCGACCGTGACGGGCTGCCGCTGCCGCTTGCGGTAGGTGTTGATGAAGCTGTTCGTGAGGATGCGGTACAGCCACGCCTTCAGGTTCGTGCCCTCCTGGAAGCCGGCGAACCCGCGGTAGGCCCGCAGCACGGTCTCCTGCACGAGGTCCTCCGCGTCGGCGGGGTTGCGGGTCATGCGGAGCGCCGACGAGTACAGGCCGGACAGCAGCGGCATCACGTCGCGCTCGAACCGGGCGCGGAGGGCCGGATCCTCCTCGGCGGGTGCGTGCTCAGCGGTCGACATCGCCTAGCACGGTACACCGTGGTCACGACGTGCCGTCATCGGCCTCGAGCGTCGGCGTCCGCACGCTCCTCCGTGCCTGGCGGCTGTCATATCTCATGGGTCGGTGGGAAGATGCTTGTCATGGCGGACAACGGCAACAAGCGCGGGTTGGGCGGCGGAGGCGACGGCCAGGGCGGCGGTCCCGGGCTGCCGCGCCCCAAGTTCTCCCCGTGGCTGACGATCCCGGTCCTGCTGCTCCTGCTGATCGTGTTCAGCAGCGTCATCTCCAACGCCGGCACGACGCAGCTCGAGTACTCCCGGTTCACCCAGCTCGTGACCGACGGCAAGATCACCGGCACCGTCACGATCTCCAACTCCGACATCTCCGGGACCTACGACGACAACGGCAAGGACGTCGCCTTCACCACGCAGCTGGCGCCCAACCTCCAGCTGGATTCGACCTTCACCGACTTCCTCCAGACCAACGGCGTGCAGTTCAAGTTCACGCAGCCGAGCGTCCTCACGAGCCTGCTCGTCAACATCCTGCCGTTCGTGCTGGTGATGCTGCTCGTCTACTTCTTCATCTTCCGGCGGATGGGCGCCGGCGCCGGCGGCGCGCTCAACCTGGGGAAGAACAAGGTCAAGGTCTACGACCGCAAGGAGATGAAGTCGACCTTCGCCGACGTCGCCGGCGTCGACGAGGCCAAGGACGAGCTCCGCGAGATCGTCGACTTCCTCAAGAACCCCAAGAAGTATCAGCGCCTGGGCGGCCGGATCCCGAAGGGCGTCCTGCTGCTCGGCCCGCCCGGGTGCGGCAAGACCCTGCTCGCACGGGCGGTCGCCGGCGAGGCCAACGTGCCCTTCTTCTTCATGTCGGGCTCGGAGTTCGTGGAGATGTTCGTCGGGCTGGGCGCCGCGCGCGTGCGCGAGCTCTTCCAGCAGGCGAAGGAGAAGGCGCCGGCGCTGGTCTTCCTCGACGAGATCGACACGATCGGCAAGGGGCGTGCCGGCGCCATGAGCTCGGGCTTCGGCGGCCACGACGAGCGCGAGCAGACCCTGAACCAGCTGCTGGTGGAGATGGACGGCTTCGACGCCAGCAAGGGCGTCATCATCATGGCCGCCACGAACCGCCCCGACGTGCTGGACCCCGCCCTCGTGCGACCGGGCCGTTTCGACCGTCAGGTCGTCGTCGACCGCCCGGACCTGCTCGGGCGTGAAGAGATCCTGCGCGTGCACGCCCGTGGCGTCGCGCTGGACCCGAGCGTCGACCTGAAGACGATCGCGGCTCGCACGCCGGGGTTCACGGGCGCGGACCTCGCGAACGTGGTGAACGAGGCGGCGCTGCTGGCCGCGCGCCGCGAGAAGAACGCCGTCACGGCCGCCGAGCTCGAGGAGGCGATCGACCGGGCGTCGGTCGGCCTCGAGCGCAAGTCGCGCGTGATGAGCGAGAAGGTGAAGACCCGCGTGGCCTTCCACGAGATGGGGCACGCGCTCGTCGCTCACTTCAGCAAGGACTCCGACCCGGTGCACCGCATCACGATCATCCCGCGCGGCACCGCCGCGCTGGGCCTGACCTGGACCCGGCCCCTGGAAGACCGGTTCCTGTCCACCGAGCCCGAGCTCAAGGACCTCCTGTCGCGCGCCATGGGCGGCCGCGTGGCGGAGGAGATCGTCTTCAACGAGATCAGCACGGGCGCGCAGAACGACCTGGAGATGGCCACGCAGATCGCCCGCGCGATGGTCACCGAGTACGGCATGAGCGAGAAGGTCGGCCCGATGTCGCTCGGCCACGAGGAGCCCAACCCCTTCTTCGGCGGCTCGAAGGTCTCCGCCGCCACCGCGCAGACGATCGACGAGGAGGTCACCCGGCTGCTGAACGAGGCGCACGACCAGGCCGAGCGGATCCTCGTCGAGCACCGCGACCTGCTCGACAAGCTCTCCGGACTGCTGCTGGTCGTCGAGACGATCGACGGGGAGGACCTCGACGCCTACGCGGCCGGCACGAAGCCGATCCCCGACCCCGAGACCGCGCGCCGCGACATGCCGGTCCCGATGCCGGCGCCCACGCACGCCGCCGCCGCGCAGCGGATGCCCGAGCCCACGCCGCAGACGCCGCCGATGCCGGCGATCGAGTAGCTACTCCCCTCTCTCGTTTCCTGGCGCGCGCCCCTGCACCGTCAGGTCCCACCGGTCCCGCCATCGATCGAGGAACCGCCCGAAGTTGCGCCGTGACCACTGCTCCCGCTCCTCCGGGCTCGCCGCCTCCCACATCCGGTGCTCGTGCCGCACGACCGGCGCCGGTACGGCGGTGATGCGAAGCCCCGCGTCGCGGACGCGGAAGCACCACTCGAGGTCGGCGCTCCGGTACCAGCGGAACCGCTCGTCGAAGCCACCGGCGAGCCGCAGCGTCGAGCGGCGGAACGCCATCAGGTAGGCCTCGACCGCGTCGCAGTCGCCGGACGCCGCGGACTCCCGGAACTCGCGGAGGTCCCCGGTCACGAGGCCGAACGGTCCGCACACGCCGACCGTGGGGTCGTCGAGGGCGGCCTCGAGTGGCGACAGCACATCGCCGGTCGCCTCGACCGAGCCGTCCAGCGCGAGGATCGTCTCGGCGCGCGAGCGACGCAGCCCGGCGTTGCGGGCGGCCGCCCAGCCGGTGCCCTCCTCGAGCGAGACCACCTCGACGTCCGGGCCCCAGCGACCGGGGAGCTCGCCCGTCACGTCGGCGACGACGAACTGGAGGGCGCGGCCGCCGGCGACGGACCGGAACGAGGCCAGCGCGCGATCGACGTCCTCGGGCCATCCCTCGACGACCCAGTGGAGGCTGACGTCGGCCGTCGGCGGCTCCTCCAGCACCGAGGGCACGTCGGCTGCTCCGGACACGGACGGCGGTCGCGCGGCTCCAGACGGAACCCTCCGGCCTCGTCGTGCACCGTCCATCCCGCCTCGAGGATCCGATCCCGTAGGGCGTCGGCGGCGGCGAAGTTCCGCGCCGCGCGCTCGGCCGCGCGCCGCTCGGCGAGGACCCGCACCTCCGCGGGCGGCGCGTCGGCCATCGGGACGGCCGCGCTAGGCGGTGGCGGCCTTCGTGGCGCTGCGCAGGCGGGCCGCCATCGCCTGCAGCGTCTTCACGGCGATCGAGGGATGCTCCTGCACGAGACCGCGGAACACCCACTCGGTGAGGCCGAGCAGCTTCACGTCGGTGTCGGCCGTCACGGTCGCCGTGCGGGGACCGCCGTCGAGGAGCGCGATCTCACCGAAGAACTCGCCGGGCTTGATCGTGCCCTTCTTGCGGCCGCCGATCGAGACCGTCGCCGAGCCCTCGGTGATGATGAACAGCCCGATCCCGGGCTCGCCCTCGCGGGCGATCTCCGTGCCGGCCTTGTGGCTGACCTCGCGCACGGCCCTCGCGACGGTCCGCAGCTCCCGCTGCGAACAGTTCGAGAACATCGGGACCTTGCTCAGCTCCGACGCGATCTTCTCAACAGCCACGGGGTGACCTCCTTCGCCCGGCCGCGGCCGAGGTGGCCGGCCGACCGCCGTATCCTAGCCCCCGGGCGCCGGCCGCCGTCAGGGGATCACGCGCCAGCGGGTCCAGAAGGCGCCGACGTCGAAGCCCGGCAGGTCGGTCGCCGCCGCGGCCTCGACGGCGGCCTGGAAGTCCCGCGTGCGGGCGATGCCCAGATGGTTGGCGTCGGCGTAGCCGTGCAGGATCTCCAGGAACCTGTTCAGGCCGAACCGCTTCGCGAGGTTCGCCAGCATGCAGCCGCCCTGCTGGTAGATCACCCAGTACTCGCTCTGGTGCGTGTTCCAGTACGCCATGTCGTTCGTGAGGCGGGCCGTGCCGCTCGGCCAGGTGTCCATCCGGCAGCCGACCCATGGGTCGAACGGGAGATAGCTCGACCAGGTGGCGAACGACTCGTCGAGCCACGGCTCGTCGAACTGGTTGTCGCCCACGATGCCGTACCAGTACTGGTGGCCGAGCTCGTGCGAGACCGTGATGCGGTCGGGGTTCGTGAAGATGATCGTCGGATACTCCATGCCGCCGAACGTGGTGAACGCGGCCAGCACCACGTCCATCTCCGGGTACGGGAACGGGCCGAACGCGTCGTGGTAGCGCTCCATCGTCGTGACCGCGTCGGCCAGCGCGTGCGACGCCTTCGTCGCCGTCGTCTGCGAGGGCAGGTACCAGGCGCGGATCAGCGTGCCGTCGACGGTGGTCGCGACCTTCTTCGTGAGGTGTCCGGCCGCCCACTCGAAGTCCCGGACGCCGTCGGCCTGGTAGGTCGTGATGCGGCGCGTGGCCGTCGTCGTTGTGCCGGTCGCGACGCCGGTCGTCGGGGTGTCCAGACCCGCCGGCACGTCGAGCGTCACGTCGTACGTCCCGACGATCGAATAGAAGCTCTCCCCGATATCGATGAACGGGTCCACGTGCCACCCGTCGTCGTCGTGGATCGCGAGCGTCGGCAGGGCCGTGCCCACGTACGTGAGCCCGTCCACGTAGCCGAACCGGTCGTTCTTCGGCGGCACGGCGATGCGCACGTCCATGGACAGCGAGCCGTCGGCGCCCTGCGCGACGGGCGCGGCCAGCGTCACGTGCATGGCCGTGCAGTCCTGCGCGAGCGCCCCCTCCTGCGTGCCGCCGGCCGTGAGCGTCGCGTCGATCGCCTGCGCGCCGCACCCGTTCACGCCGTTCGACCACAGTCGGATCCACAGATCGGCGAGCGGCGCCGCCTCGAGGTTGGTGAACGTGATCGTCTCGGTCCCCGACCAGACGTGCCCGCTCTGGCCGGAGCGCAGGTGCACGACGTATCGCGGATCGCCGGGGTTGCGGACGATGGCGGTCCCGGCCGAGGCCTGCGCGGCGACCAGCACCTCGGCGGCGAGCAGGACGACGACCAGCGCGGAGCGGACCCTCATGCGACGAGCATAGACGTGAGCCCCCGATCCGGCCGGTTCACCAGGTCGGCACGCGTTCCCGCATAGGATGAGCGGGTTCCGGGCCCCGCTGCTCGCCGGGCCCGTGCCGGATCGGAGTGCTGCTCGTGTCCTTTCGCGCCAGTTTCATGGGGTACGACATCGAAGGTCCCGACTTCGTTGCACCCAGTCAGGCCTGGGCCGTCCAACGGGCACACGACTTCGACCTCCTCGTCGCACACGAGGGCGTGTACGACGGATCCATCGAGGCGATGTGCGACCCGGCCCAGAACCCCGACTTCCGCGGGGTGGCCGTCTACATCAACCTGATGCACCACAAGAAGCCCCCGGGCGTGGCCGGCGGGCTCGACCCGACCTGGTACGTGCGGTTTCTGAGTGGCCCCCGAGCGGGCGAACCCGTATCGGTCAACGGCCTCTACGTCATGGATCCACGCCAGGCAGGCTGGGTCGACTTCCAGATCGACCTCCTCCACGCTCGACTGCTCTCGTCGGGCTACCCGAAGGCATACATCGACGGCGGCGGTCTCGGCCCATGGGGGCCCAACATGCTGGACCCGGAGACGGGCGCCGAGTGGACCAAGGCCGACTGGCTCAGGGACTTGAGGCCGGTCTGGTCGCGGCTGCGAGACGACCCGAAGATCGACGCCCCGATGTGGGCGAACAACCTGGGCAGCCCCCAGACGTTCTACGAGGACAACGCGCAGCTGATGCTTCGCAGCACGCCGCAGTGGTTCCGGCAACTCTTCACCGAGAACTACCTGCGCGGGGCGACGGATCCGATCACGGCGTTCCCCACCGCCGCCGAATACGACGCGTACGGGTCGATGGTCGGCGACTGTCGACGGCCGCCTCACGGGGATGACGAAGCTCTGGGCGCCCGGAACGCCGACGCAGGAGCAGAAGGACCGATGGCACGCCTTTGCCCTCGCGGCGTACATGGCCACCGGCAAGCCCGGCACCGCCTTCTACTGCACGTACATCAGGGCAGGCGAAGGTGGTTCTCCCAACCCGATCGCCTTCCATCCGTGGTGGGGGTTCGCGAAGTCGCTCGGCGGGGCGGTCGATCGCGAATATGGCAAGGACATCAGGCGGCGTGCGTTCGCCAACGGCATGGTGGCCGTCAACATCACGAAGGATCAGCACGGGTTCACGCCGAACCCGGCCGTTCACTACGTGTCGCACGACGGCACGAACCATGCGGCAGGCGCGAAGATCGCGATGCCGGCGAAGACCGGAATCCTCCTGCGCCACGTCTGAGGGAAGGTCCCGGAGCGGCGGCAGGCCGTGACGTCAGGATGCGGCGAGCGGCGGCGCGGGCTCGTACACGTCCGGCAGCGGCGTCCCGGTCTGCGGCCCGTCGACCTCGACGATGTCGACCTTCATCGGCCCCAGCATCCCCAGGAGCTCCTGCTGCTCGGCGGCCGGCACGTCGAACTGGTTCAGCGTCGCCACCAGGTCCTCCACGAGCGCGTCGAACTCCCCCGCCGTCACGCCCATCCCCCGATGGGCCTCCTTCATGTCCCGCCCGCCGTACGTGCACGGACCACCCGAGGCCTCGCACACCTGATCGACGAGCATGCTCTTGAGCCGGCCGAGATCGGTCTTCGCGAACTTGCCGTTGATCCGCGAGTCGCCCGCGGTCTTGGCGGCGAAGTCCTCGACCACCGCGGTGATCGCGTCGATCCCGCCGAGCCGGTCGTAGAGGGACGCCTGCATACCCACCTCCTACCGTTCGTGAAGTCGGCCGGGCACGGGACGAACCCTAGGACGGAGGTCCTCCGGGCGCAAACGCGCCGTACCGCACCTGAACGAGCGGGGCGAACGGGCTCGAGCCGGGCCGACGATCAGCCGACGAACGGTTCGGTCTGCGGGTGCTCGAACGTCTTCACCGATGCCCACGGCACGACGTACTCCCTGGTTTCCAGGGAATCCCCGTCTGCCCACGTGATCCCCAGGTCGGTCATGCGAGCGTCGTCGGGGACCTCCCGGTGCGTGTCGTCGTTGAACGTGATGATCGCCATGTCCCAGCCTCCTTGCTTCGCCGTGGCCTGAGCCTATGCCCGGATCGGCCTCGTTCACGGAGCCGGCCCGCTGAGGGACGCTTCAGGTTGACGGCCGATCCCCACCCCCGCAGCAAGAAGGGGCCTCGCCGGAGCGAGACCCCCTCTGACCTGCATCCTTCTCGTCGCGGGGACAGGATTTGAACCTGTGACCTCTGGGTTATGAGCCCAGCGAGCTACCGGACTGCTCCACCCCGCACAGGGATGCTAGCAAGGGTGCTCCCGTCCGCCAAAGGGTCGAGCCTACGCCCACGACGGGATCTGCTGGACGGACCAGGTGTTGCCGTCGGGGTCGCTGAAGTACACGAACGAGCCCCATGGCTGGACGTCGACCTCGCTGACCTCGACGCCGCGCCCGGCGAGCTCGTCGTGCGCGGCCTGGATGTCCTCGACCACGAGCTGGAGACCCCGGACCGAGCCGGGCTCGGCGTCGGTGAGGCCGACGCCCATGGAGATCGAGCAGGCCGAGCCGGGAGGCGTGAGCTGGACGAAGCGGAGCTCCGGGCTCACGGTCGCGTCGTTGTCCAGGTGGAACCCGACCTTGTCCGTGTAGAACGCCTTGGCGCGTTCGACGTCGGTGACCGGGACGTAGACGAGCTCGAGCTTCCAGTCCATGGCCGGAGTCTATCGGCAGGCTCCGACGCCCGCGGACCCGAACGTCCGGCCGGCGGTACCATCCGGCCATGGTGACCTCGGCGACCCGCACCGTGTCCTCGCTCGTCGGCGGCAGGCCGGTCGAGGGCTCCTCCGGCGGGACGATCACGGTGATGAACCCCGGCGCGGCTCGACGAGCCGGTGGCGGAGGCGAACCTCGGGGACGCGGGGACCTTCGAGGATGCGTGCCGGACCGCGCGCGAGGCCCAGCCCGGCTGGGCTGCCGTGCCGGCCCCCGTTCGCGGCCGCGCGATCCAGCAGCTCGGCCGGTTGGTGGAGTCCAACCTCGAGGCCCTCTCCCGCCTCATCACGCGCGAGATCGGCAAGCCGATCGCGGAGTCGCGCGGCGAGGTGCAGGAGGTCGTCGACACCTGCAACTTCTTCCTGAGCGAGGGTCGGCGCTTGTACGGCCAGACCGTGCCGAGCGAGATGCCCGACAAACAGCTGTTCACGTTCCGCAACCCGGTCGGTGTCGCCGCCATCGTGACGGCCGGCAACTTCCCGGTCGCCGTGCCGAGCTGGTACCTGGTGCCGGCGCTCCTGTGCGGCAACGCCGTCGTGTGGAAGCCCGCCGAGTACACGCCGGCGACGGCCGAGGCGTTCGCGCAGCTGTTCCTGCACGCGGGATTCGGTCAGGGCGCGTTCAACATGGTGCTGGCCGACGGCGCGCAGACCTTCGCCGGTCTCGAGCGCGCGCTCGACCAGGGTCTCGTCGACAAGGTGGGGTTCACGGGCTCCACCGACGTCGGCCGGCGGATCGGCGAACTGACCGGGCGGCACCTGCAGTCGGCGTGTCTGGAGCTCGGCGGGAAGAACCCGCTCGTCGTGATGCCCGACGCCGACCTCGACCTCGCTGTCGAGGGGGCGCTGTTCAGCGGGTTCGGCACGGCCGGTCAGCGCTGCACGAGCCTCGGCACCGCCATCGTGCACCGCGACGTGCACGACGAGTTCGTGTCGAGGTTCGACGCGGCAACGCGCGCCGCCGCGATCGGCGACCCGACGACCGACGTGCTGTACGGCCCCATGATCAGCGAGCGCTTCGCCGAGCGGTTCCTGGGGTGGCTCGACCTGATCCGGCCGCACCACACGACGTACGGCTCGACCGGCACCGGGCGGATCACCGCACGACAACCCTCGCGAGGGCTTCGTCGGCGACCCCGAGGCCGGCCTCTTCTATCACCCGACGATCGTGGACGGCGTGACGGCGGGCGACGACCTGTACGCGACGGAGACGTTCGGCCCCATCGTCGGCGTTGCGTCGTTCGCCGACTTCGACGAGGCGATAGCCCTTGCGAACGGACACGGCTACGGCCTGTCGAGCAGCATCTACACGACGGATCCGCTGCACGTGTTCCGGTTCCGCGAGCGCGTGTCGGCCGGCATGGTGAGCGTGAACAACTCCACGAGCGGCGCCGAGGCCCATCTCCCGTTCGGCGGCAACGGCCGGAGCGGCAACGGGAGCCGGCAGTCCGGCATCTGGGTGCTGGACCAGTTCACGCGCTGGCAGGCCGTGAACTGGGACTACAGCGGGCACCTGCAGAAGGCGCAGATGGACGTGGCCGACGTGCCGGCAGACCCGGAGTTCCGCCTGCCGGACTGAGCGCTACCCGGTCGGCGAGGCGGTCGCGGAAGCCGTCGCGCGAGGCCGGGGGCGTGGTCGTCCCGTCTCCCTGCTTCGACGCGAGGTCGTTCGCCTGCTGCACGAGGTCCTGCGCCTGCTTGAGCTCGCTCTGATACAGGGCGAGGTTCCCGTCCGTCAAGGCCTGGTCGGCCGCCTGGAAATGGTCGAGGGCCTGCGCGAGGAGCTGGGACACGGTCTGACCTCCGGGCGGCGGCTCGCCCCCACCGCCCGGCGGCTGCACGCCCTCGACGGCGGCGGTGAGCGCGCCGTTGAAGTTCTCAGCCACGCCGACGACGCCGCCGTTGACGACGAGTACGCGCTTCAGCTCCGGGATCGCGTTCTCCTGGTTGGACCGGACGTAGACCGGCTGGACGTACAGGAACGAGTTCCCGATGGGGATCGCGAGGAAGTCGCCGAAGATCACGCTCGAGCCGCCGCTCCCGAGCAGCGATCGCTGCGCGGAGAACGTGGGGTCCTGGTTGATCTGGCTGAACACCTGTTCCGGCCCGAGGATGTTGCGGCCCTCCGGGAACGAGTACGCGAGCAACTGCCCGTACGAGCCGGGATCCGCCTTCGCCGCCATCCACGCCACGAGGTTCTGCCGGCTCTGCGGCACGAACGGCATGATCAGCACGAACTGCTCCGTCGACTCGCCGGGCAGCCGCATCAGCAGGTAGTAGGGGTGCAGCGGGGCAGCCTCCGTGGTCTCGGGGTTCGTCGAGTTCGCCGGCACCGTCGGGTCGGAGGGGATCTGCCACCGATCCGTCTTCTGGTAGAACACCGACGGGTCGGTCACGTGGTAGTTGGCGAACTGTGTCGCCTGCACCTGGAAGAGGTTCTCCGGGTACCGGAAGTGCGCCTGGAGGTCCGCCGAGGCGTCCGTGATCGGCGTGAACATCCCGGGGAAGGCGTTCGACCACGCGTGGATGATGGGCTCGCTCAGGTCGGCGTAGTACGTGACCGTGCCGTCGTAGGCGTCCACCGTCACCTTCACGGAGTTGCGGAGGTAGTTCGCCTGCCCGTTCAGATGGGCGGCGGCCGTGGGATCGGTCGCCTCTGCAAGGTCGACCGACTGCGAGTAGGGGTACTGGTCGGTCGACGTGTACGCGTCCCAGATCCACACCATGTGCCCGTCCACGACGGCGAGGTACGGGTCGGCGTCGAACTTGAGGAACGGCGCGGCCAGATGCGTGCGGCTCTCGATGTCGCGGTTGATCAGGATCTTGCTGTCGGACGTGATCTGTCCGGAGATCAGCAGGTTCACGTCGCCCTCGCGCAGTGCGAAGAGCGCCCGCTGGAAGAACCCGCCCATCGGGATGCCGCCCTTCCCCTGGTACGGCTGCGGGTCGGGCGCGTCGGGGTAGTCGAGCTCGGGCGTGCCGGTGTTGACGAGGACGAACGGCACGTCGTGGCGCTCGCCGTAGTAGACGCGAGGCTGGGTCGGGAGCGGCTCCCCGGTGGGAGGGATGTCCTTCAGCGTGAAATCGGGCACGCCCTCGGCCGTCGCGGAGTTCGCCTGCGTGGCGACGGCACCGTACCCGTGCGTGTACACGAGGTGGGTGTTCTGCCAGGTCTGGCTCCCCGCGGGGATCTCGCTCTGCGCGACCTCGCGCGCGGCCACCATCAGGACCCGCCGCTCGTTCTGCACGGTGTAGCGATCGACGTCGACGTCGGTGAAGTCGTAGAACTGCTTGATCCGTTGCAAGCTCTGGAAGTTCTGCTGCAGGACGGCGGGCCGCCACACACGCACGTTGCCGATCGTGTCGGGCGACGCGGCCACCTCCTCGGGGGTCACCTGGGTGACGACGTCCTTCTGCTGCACGTCGAGGGAGTCCAGGCCGAACGCGAACCGCGTGGCCGCGATGTTGTCCTCGATGTACGGCAGCTCGCGCTGCTGCTCCTGCGGCTTCACGCGGAACTGCTGCACGAAGGTCGGGTACGCAGCGCCGAGCAGCACCGACACGAGGGCGAGGAGCCCGACGGCGATCAGCGGCAGGCTCCACAGCCGAACGCGGATGTTGATGAGGAACAGCACGGCGCAGATCAGGGCGACGATCCACAGGAACGTGAGGGCCGGCAGCTGCGCCTTGACGTCGGTGAACGAGGCCCCCTGCACGGCGCCGCGCGTCGACGTCAGCAGGTCGAAGCGCCCGAGGTAGTACCCCCAGGCCTTCGCGAGCATGATCAGCGCGAGCAGGACGGACAGGTGCGCGCGGACGGCGGGCGTGACCTTGTCCTCCCACGCCCGCGCCTGCGGCCGGATCCCTCCCCACACGTAGTGGCCCATCGCCGTGATGAACGTGACCCCCACCAGCGACGAGAACAGCCACCCCTGCACGAAACGGAGCCACGGCATGGAGAAGACGTAGAAGGCGGGATCACGGCCGAACAAGGGCTCGGGGTGGCCGAACGTGACACCGGACGAGCTGCGCCACAACAGGAACGTCTGCCACTTGCCGGAGGCCCCGATGCCGACGAACAGCGCCAGCACGCCGGCGCCGAGCGGCAGCAGCCAGCGGAGGTACGGGTCCACGGTCTGGCGGAACCGCTCGACGATCTCCTGGTCGGGCGTGAGCACGCGCGTGTCGGGCACGAGCGAGCGCACGATCAGCAGGTTCAGGTACAGCAGCCCGAAGAACACGAGCCCGAACACGAGGCCGAGCAGGACCTTGGTCCGCAGCTCGGTCCAGAACACGACGGACAGGTCGACCTCGCGGTACCACAGGAGGTCGATGTAGAAGTGGGACAGGAGCACGAACACGAGGCCGACGAGCGCGATCACCCCGATCACCACGATCGGCCAGCGCCGCGGACGTCCGAAGGTCCCGATCCGAGCCACCACCTGGCGCTGCCCCCTCGTCCGTCCGTGCGGCGTCCTGCCGCGAGCGGGGCCAGCCTAACCCAGGGCCCCGGTTCCGGCCGGGGCGGGCGGGGCAGGGAGGCTCAGGCGGCGGTAGGCGTATCCGACGGGAGGGTGACGCCGAGCGCCGCCAGGGCGTCGTCGAACGAGCCCACGGGCACGAGGCGCATGTCGCCCGCGTCGACGGTCCGGGCCTCCGCCATGTTGTCCTTCGGCACCAGGAAGATGTCGGCGCCGACGCCCCGCGCCGCCACGATCTTGTCGCCGATGCCGCCGATCGGACCGACGGTGCCGTCGAGCGCGATCTCGCCGGTGCCGGCGACGAGCCTGCCGCCGGTGAGGTCGCCGGGCGTGAGCAGGTCGTACAGCCCGAGGCTCCACATCAGGCCGGCCGAGGGCCCGCCGACGTCGCCGCTGGCGATCGACACGTCGAACGGGAAGTCGTTCACCATGGCGATGCCGACGACCGGACGGTCCGCACCCGGGCAGTCGCCGCGCGTCACCGTCACGTCGTGCTGCTCGCCACCCGCCGAGACGTGGAAGGTCAGGGGCTCGCCGGGCGGGATCGCGTCGAGCGCCGCCGAGGCCCCCGGGACGTCGTGGACCGGCGTGCCGTCGATGGCGTCGACGAGGTCTCCGGCGAACAGCCTGCCCTCCGCCGGACACTGCGAGTAGACGGTCTCGATCAGCACGCCGTCCCCGGTGTCGCCGGGCAGGTCGGCGGAGACCCGGTAGTCGGTCAACGCGGTCAGCACGACCGACGCGGCTGCGAGCTTGCTGGTGTCCATCTGCGACTGCGCCCGCTGCTGCTCCTGCGCGACGGTCTGGCCCCCGGGATACAGGACGTCCTGACCGATGATCCGCTTGTCGGGGTCGATCCAGGCGATCAGGGCGAGGAAGCCGGTGAGCTGCCGGAAGGAGACGGTCGTCATGACCAGGTGGCCGGAGTCGTAGGTGGGGTGGCCCTCGACCTGGATCAGTGGCACGACCTCGCGCGCGGGACCGGGACCTTCCGAGTAGTAGGGCAGCGGTACCCAGGCGGCGGCCAGCAGCAGCACGGCCGCCGTGACACCGGAGATCCACAGGGCGAGGGAACGCTTGCGCATGGGTTTCGGTCTGCCATGGTACGGGGGCGCTGTGTTTCTCGGCGCATCCCCCGGGGGTAGGCTGGCGGAGTCGCCCGGCGGTCGGCTCGAAGGAGGACCGTGGATATCGTTGTGGTGCTGGTGCTCGGCCTCGCGGCCGGCATCGGCGTGTACCTCGTCTCCATGCGGTGGGACGGCCCGGCGGTCATGCTGCCCGGCGAGGGATTCCTGCCCGAGGAGGAGCGCATGCAGAGCGACGCGCTCCAGGCGGCCGCCGAGGCCGCCGCCGCGGGCCGCCCCGTGAGCGGCGACTACGTCCCGCTCGCGCCCGGACGGCGCTCGGTCCAGACCCGGCTGCTCGGCCTGCTCGGCATCGTCGTCCTCGTGCCGATCGCGGCGGTGACGTTCGCCCTGGCCGCCTACGGCGTCGGCCGCATCGTCGTCGAGGCCATCACGAAGCTGCTGGAGAACGCCAGCAGCTGACGAACCGACTCAGCGGCGGCGCACCAGCTGGAACGACGACTGGTAGTCGCCCAGGTGCTCCAGCATGCGTCCCGCGCCGACGGCGACGGTCTCCAGCGGGCGTTCGGTGAGATGCACCGGCACCTCGCATTCCTGCGCGAGCAGCATGTCCATCCCGCGCAGCATCGAGCCGCCGCCGGTGAGGAACATGCCGGTCTCCAGGACGTCGTGGGTGAGCTCGGGCGGGGCCTCCGCCAGACACATCCGCGCCTCCTCGACGATGCCCTTGATGACGGGCGACATCGCGAGGCGAACCTCGTCCTCGCCGATCTTCACCTCGACCGTGTTGCCGGTCGACAGTTCGCGGCCCGGCACGAGCGCCGCGTTGCCGGTCTGACCGGGGAAGGCCGAGCCGATCGCGATCTTGATCTCCTCCGCCGACCGCTCGCCCACCGCCACGTCGTACGTGGCGCGGATGTGCTCCTGGATCGCGGCGTCGAGGTCGAACCCGCCCAGGCGCACCGAGCGTCCCGACACGACGCCGCCCATCGACACGATGGCCATCTCCGACGTACCGCCGCCGATGTCGACGACGAGGTTGCCGACCGGCTCGTGGATCGGCAGCCCGGCTCCGATCGCGGCCGCCAGCGGCTCCTCCACGAGGATCACGCTCTTCGCACCGGCGAACCGCACCGCCTCCTCGATCGCGCGCCGCTCCACCTCGGAGCTGTGCGAGGACACGCACACGAGCACACGGGGACGCGGGAACCGCGAGGCCCCGGCGCGGCGCACGACGATCTCGATCATGCGCTGGGTGATGTCGTACTCGGTCATGACACCCCCGCGCAGCGGGCGCACGGCCACGACGTTGCCCGAGTCGCCGCCGATCATCTGCCAGGCCGGCTCGCCCATCGCGAGGACCTCGCCCGTGCCGCCGTGCAGCGCGACGACCGTCGGCTCCTGGAACACGATGCCCTCGCCCAGGCGGTACACGAGCGTGTTGGCCGTGCCGAGGTCGATCGCGAGGTCGCGGCCCATGTCAGCTCCCCATGACCCAGTGGGCCTCGCCGGAGCGCAGGCCCTCCTTCTTCCAGATCGGCACGTCCTGCTTCAGCCGCTCGATCGCCTGCCGGCAGGCCTCGAAGGCCTCGGCGCGGTGCGCGGCGCTGACGGCGATGACGACGCTGGCCTCGCCGACCTCGAGCTCGCCGGTACGGTGCAGGATCGCCACACGGCGGAGCGTCCACGCGCCGTGCAGCTCTTCGCCGATCTCGGTGAGGCGTCGCACCGCGAGGTCGTCCCACGCCTCGTACGTGAGTCCGGTCACATCCCCCTCGGTGGAGGAGTCCCGGACCGTGCCGATGAACACGCAGGTCCCCCCGGCGCCGGGATCGGCGACGGCGGCCAGGGCGGCATCGACCGACAGGGGCTCGGCGGTGACGGAGACGACGAGGGCGTCGGACACGCGGGCCATCGTAGGCAATCCTGGCCAGGGCGCGACGGCCGGACGGTGCCGGAGCGGCCGGCACAGCGGAACCGCCGGTCCGACCTATCATGGCTGCATGGCCACCTTCCCCGGCATGCCGGAGGGCTTCGACCCCCAGGCCTTTGCCGACACCCCGCTGTTCCGTGAGATCCAGCGTGTGCTCTCCTCGTCGTCGGGGCCGGTGAACTGGGAGCTCGCGCGCCAGGTCGGCATCGCGGGCGCCCAGGACGGGAACGAGGACCCGACGCCCTCCGACGCCGACCGCCACGACGTGGAGGAGGCCGCCCGCGTCGCCGAGCTGCACATCGCCCGGTTCACCGGGCTCGGGTCGCCGACGGACGTGGCGACCGTGCGTCCGGTGCGCCGCGCCGAGTGGGTGAACGCGGCCATCGAGAGCCTCGGCGAGCTGATCGAGCCGGCGGCCGCGCGCGCCGGCAGCGCGATGGAGCAGCTGTCGCAGGCGGGCGCCGGCGACCTGCCCGAGGAGGCGGCCGCGTTCGGCGGCGGCGCCATGCTCTCGCAGCTCTCTCCGCTGCTGATGGGCGCTCAGGTCGGTTCGGTGCTCGGCTACCTCGGCAAGCGGGCCTTCAGCCAGTTCGACGTGCCGGTGCCGCGCGGCGGCGCCGGCTCGCTCCTGTTCGTGACGGACACGATGGACGCGTTCGCGCGCGACTGGAGCCTCGAGCCGACGGAGTTCCGCACGGCGATCGCGCTGCACGAGGTCGCTCACCGCTTCGAGTTCGGCCGGCCATGGGCAGTGGGGCGCCTCCGTGAGCTGCTCAAGGACTTCCTGTCGACCGTGCAGCTCGACGTGCAGGCGCTCCGTGACCGGATCGAGCACCTCGACGCGGCCGATCCCGAGGCCATGCAGCAGCTGATGGAGGGCGAGGAGGGCATGTTCGGCGCGGTCCTCGACGACGAGCAGCGGATCAAGCTCGCGCGCATCCAGTCGTTCATGGCCGCGTCCGAGGGATGGGCCGACCACGTGTCGTCGGCCCTCGGTGCCGAGCTGCTGCCGACGCACGGGATGATCGAGGAGGCCGTCCGGCGCCACCGCGAGGCCGACGCCGCCGATCCGGTGTTCGAGCGGCTCCTGGGCGTGGAGATGCCGCGCGACCGCTACCTCGCGGGCCGGACCTTCGCCGACCGCGTCGCCGAGCTCACGGACGAGGCCACGCTGGCACGGATGTGGGACGACGCGGAGTCGCTCCCGTCCGCGCCGGAGATCGACGAGCCGAGGCTCTGGCTCTCACGCATCGTGTAACACCCCGGACCGGGCCGGTGGCCCTCGCCACCGGCCCGATCGAGTACGTGACCTACTCGCAGGCGACGAGGACGTCTCCGTCCGCCCCCGGCCCCTGGCAGGTGTCCGTTCCGTCCCCGCCGTCGAGCGCGTCCACGCTCGAGTCGTTGGACGGGCCCGCCAGCGTGTCGGCGCCCGCGTCCCCGTTCAGGAGATCGACGCCGTCGCCACCCTTCACGGTGTCGTTCCCGACGCCGCCGTTCACCACGTCGGTGCCGGGACCGCCCTGCAGGACGTCCCTGCGGGCGCCGCCGCTCAGCGTGTCGGCACCGGACGCGCCGTTCAGGCTGTCGTTGCCGGCACTGCCGGTCATGGTGTCGTCGCCGCCGTCGCCGGTGAGGGTGTCCCTGCCCCCGCTGCCCGTCATGGTGTCGTCGCCGAAGCCGCCGTCCATGGTGTCGTTGCCGCGGACGCCGGTCAGGGTGTCGTTGCCGGCGCCGCCGTTGATCGTGTCGTTGAACGCCGATCCGGTGATCGTGTCGTTGCCGGCCTTGCCGATGATCGTCTTCCCGCGGGTCGCCGCGCCGCAGTCGATCGTGTCGTTGCCGTTGGTGCCGGTCACGGTCGTGTTCGTCTGGGTGACGCCCGGGCCGACGACGCAGTCGACGCCGGCGTGGGCTACCGGCACACCGATGAACATCGTCGCGATCGCGAGCGAGCCCGTCAGGACGCCACCGCGGACGCGGTGATGAAGATGTCGCATGGATCCCCCCCTTGCGTCAGAGGCGTCGGTTCCCGGGATGTGCTCGGGAGGTTGCCTCGGGAAGGAACCTACTACCGGGGTTGCTCGGCGGCATCACCCGTTGTCGTCATGCTTCGGAGGTCCTGCGGCCGATTTCGCTATCCTCCTGGCCGATGGAGCTCGTCGCAGGCATCGCCGCCGACACGCGCGTCTGGGACGCCTACGGGACCGACGCCGCCAGCGGCATCTACGTGCTCGGCGTCCCCGGCCGTGCCCTCCCCTTCGTGGTGATGCGGGCGTGGAAGGTGCCGAACGGCATCGTGGCCGAGGAGATCCGGTTCATCGGCCCCTCCGGCCGCACGGTGCACCGATGGGGCCCCGAGGCCCGGCGCATGCGCGGCATGATGGACCTCACGGTCGAGGTCGACACGATCGAGGACGCGGTCTTCGACGAGACCGGCACGTACATCGTCTCGTGCATGCTCGACGGCGAGATCGTCGGCGAGTTCGAGGTCCCCCTGTACCTGCAGGATGCCCCCGCGAAGCTCCCGAAGGACTTCGAGGAGGGGCTGAAGAAGTCCGACGTGATCTGGGTGGGCGTGGAGCGGGGGGGGCGCGACTACGCGGTCCCGTCCTGGTTCGTGTACCGCAACGGCAAGATCTACGTGCTGTCGCAGCGGGAGCGCGGCCCCGAGGAGCAGACGATCCCCGGCCTCGGCGAGTCCCCTGACATCCTCGTCGTCACGCGACGCAAGCTCCGCGACACGGCCCTCGACCGGTTCTTCGCGACGCCCCGGAAACTCGAGGGCGCCCAGTGGGAGGAGATGGCGAAGGTGCTGGTCGACCGGCGTCGCAGCCGAGCCGGTCCCCCGGCCGAGGCCCTCGCGCGCTGGCGAACCACCTGCGACATCTACGAGCTCACGCCGAACGTCCCGGCGGCCGTCTAGCTGCTCAGCGGTTCATCGGCCGGCCCAGGGCCGCCGCGAGCGTCGTCAGATCCCGCCCGAGCTCGTCCATCTCCAGCGGTGTGAGCGCCTGCGGACCGTCGCAGAGGGCGGCCTCGGGGTCGTGGTGCACATCGATCATGACGGCGTCGGCGCCGGCCGCGATGGCCGCCCGCGCCATGGGCGCGACCAGGTGGCGCACGCCGACGGCGTGCGACGGATCGACGATCACCGGGAGGTGGGACTCGTGCTGGGCGACCGCCATGCCGGCCAGGTCCAGCGTGTTGCGCGTGGACGGCTCGAACGTGCGGATGCCGCGCTCGCACAGGATGATCTCGGAGTTGCCGCGCTGCGCGATGTACTCGGCCGCCTGCAGCCACTCCTCGATCGTCATGGCGAGGCCGCGCTTCAGCATCACGGGCTTGTTCGTGAGGCCGACCTCCTTCAGCAGCTCGAAGTTCTGCGCGTTGCGCGTGCCGATGCGGATGCAGTCGGCGATCTCCGCCACCTTCTGCACCTGCGAGACGTCGACGACCTCGACGACGAACGGCAGGCCGGTGTCGCGCCGGCATTCCGCGAGGATCTCGAGGCCGCGCTCCCCCAGGCCCTGGAACGAGTACGGCGAGGTACGCGGCTTGTACACGTCGCCGCGCAGGATCGTGGCGCCGGCCGCCTTCGCCGCGCGCGTGTTGATGAGCGCCTGCTCCTCGGACTCCACCGCGCACGGTCCGGCGATGATCGTGAACGAGTCGCGGCCGACGGCCGTCGTGCCGATCTTCACCTGCGTCGTCTCGGGATGCAGGTCGCGAGCGACCATCTTGTAGGGCTTGCCGATACGGATCACGTGATCCACGCCGGCCATCTGCTTGAACGGGATCGCCTCGAACCGGGCCGTGTCGCCGACCAGGCCGACGATCGTGTGCACGGCGCCGCGGGACACGAAGGCCTCGCCGCCGTTCGCGCGCACGCGTTCGGACACGGCCTCGATATCGGCCTCGGTGGCCTCCGCCGTCATCACCACGACCATCTGCTGAACCTCCCGTTCCCATCCCCGGACCCGCCGCCCATCTCTGCTCGCGCCCGGGGAAGGAAGAACCCCGGGACGGGCCCGGGGTCGTCGTCTGCTCGGTGGCTACAGGCGACTACGCCGGGTCGGACCCGCCGTAGCGAAACCAGTAGCCGAAGGAGCGCTGCATGAGGCCGTCATGATGCAGGCTGAAGGGCCCGGATGGCAAGCCACGGCCCGAGGCCGCCGCAGCCGCCCCGCTAGGATGGGCGGACGTGGCCGCCCTCACCGTCCTCGAGCATCCTCTCGCCGGCGCCCTCCTCACGCGCCTGCGCGACCGCTCGACCGGACCGGCCGAGTACCGGGCGCTCACCCGCCGCCTCGGGCTGCTGCTCGTCGCCGAGGCGACGCGCGACCTCGCCGTCGAGACCGACACGGTGGAGACGCCGCTCGAGACCTACGACGGGTCCCGCCTCGTGCGTGGCCTCGTCGCGATCCCGGTGCTGCGGGCGGGCCTCGGGCTGCTGGAGGCGGTCGTCGACCTGTACCCGGACGCCGTCGTCGGCTACCTCGGGATGGAGCGCGACGAGATCACGCATCTGCCGCGGGACTACTACGCGAAGCTGCCGCCCATGACGGACCGGCGCGCACTGGTGGTGGACCCGATGCTCGCCACCGGCGGGTCCGGCAGCGCGGCCGTCCGCTACGTGAAGGAGGCCGGCGCCGACGACATCGTGTTCATGTGCGTGGTGGCCGCGCCCGAGGGCCTCGCGCGCATGCAGGCCGACCACCCCGACGTGCCGATCGTGACGGCGGCCCTCGACCGCGAGCTGAACGCCAACGCCTACATCCTGCCGGGCCTCGGCGACTTCGGCGATCGCCTGTACGGTACGGAGCCCGCGCGCGAGCCCAGCTAGCCTCCGCCGCCGCCCTCGTACGCGCGGCCGGCGGCGGCCGGCGGCCGTACCCTGCCGACGAACCCGGCCAGCACGACGATCGTCACGACGTACGGCGTCATGCGGATGAAGTTGTCCGGGATGAGCCGGATGATGGGCGCGTCGGCCAACCGCAGCGGGATCGCCTGCGCGAAGCCGAACAGGAACGCCGCCCACATCAGCCGGATCGGGTTCCAGTTCGACAGGATCAGGGCGGCGAGCGAGATGAACCCCAGGCCCAGGGTCTGGCCCTCGCGCCAGTTGTTGACCACCTCGATCGACAGGAACGCCCCGGAGAGCCCGGCGAACGCGCCCGACAGCAGGACCGCGACGTAGCGGAGCGGTGCCACCGCCACGCCGAGGGACCGGGTGGCCTCGGGGTTCTCGCCCGCCGACCGGAGCCGCAGCCCCCATCGGGTCCGGTACAGCGCGAAGGTGATGGGGATCACCAGCAGGAAGGCCACCGGCACCATGGGCGACAGTCCCGAGAACGCCCGGCCAAGGCCCCACGGGAGATGCGAGAGCAGCGGGACGTCGAACTCGTTCAGGTGGGGCTGGCCGGGATCGGACTGCGTGGCCTGGCCGAAGAACAGCGTCGACAGGAACCGCGCGAGCCCCACCGCGACGAGGTTGATGACGACGCCGGACACGATCTGGTCGACGCGGAACGTGATGGTGGCGACCGCGTGCACGAGCGCGAACACGGCACCGCACGCCGCACCGAACGCCAGGCCCGCGATGGGGCCCCACGGCACGCCCCACCCCAACTTGGTGCTGAAGTAATAGGTCCCGAACGAGCCGGTGACGGTGCCGATGATCATCAGGCCCTCGAGCCCGATGTTCACGATGCCCGAGCGTTCGCTGAAGAGCCCGCCGACGCCGGTCAGGTAGATGACCACGTAGTACGTGAACGCGATCTGGACGGCGACGGCGATGTCCTCGAACGGCATCTACGCCACCTCGGCCTCGAGCTGGACGTCGGCGGCCGCCTGGATCCGGCGGCGCGCCAACCGTCGTTGCGCGATCTGGTAGATGATCATCACCGACAGGATGAGGATGCCCTGCAGGATGATGATGAACTCCCGGGGCATATCGGTCTCGAGCTGCAGGGCCGACTCGCCCCGCGACAGGACCCCCCACAGGATCGCCGCGAACACGATGCCGCCGGGGTTGTTCTGGCCCAGGAACGCGACGGCGATGCCCGTGAAGCCGAGCGCCGACACGAAGTTGACCGGGAGGTAGCCCTTGTCGGCGAGGAGCTGCTGCATGCCGATCAGCCCCGCCAGCGCGCCGGAGATCGCGAACAGCTTGATCTGCACGGACCCGACGGAGATACCGCCGGCGCGCGCGGCGCCCGGCGTCGATCCCACGACGCGGGCCTCGTAGCCCAGGCGCATGCGCCGGATCACGAACCACACGACGACGGCGGCCACCAGGGCCATGGGCAGCAGCCACGACAGGTGCACCGATTCCCGGATGCCGAACAGGTGCCCCAGGTCGGGCACCAGGGCGTTCTCGGCGAAGTTCGGCGTGCGCGCGGCCACCTGGCCGCCCTCCTGCTGGTACTTCAACGGCCCGTTGAGCGCCCATCCCAGCAGGTTCACGGCGATGCCGTTGAGCATGATCGTCGTGACGACCTCGTGGGCGCCGGTCTTCACCTTCAGGATCCCGGGGATCAGGCCCCAGGCCATGCCGCCGAGCATGGCGAACAGGAGCGCACCCCACATCAGCAGCGGGCCCGGCAGGAAGGTCAGGTTCAGCGCCGCCCACGACGCCGTCAGCATGCCGACGAGGTACTGCCCCTCGACCCCGATGTTGAACAACCCTCCCTTGAAGCAGATCGCGACCGCCAGCGCAGAGAAGATGAGCGGCGTCGCGATCTGCAGCACGTAGCCGAAGCTGCTCGCGTCCTGGAACGAGAACTTGAGGATCGTCGAGTAGACGTCGATGGGGCTCTCGCCGTAGGCGAGGATGATGAGCGCGCCGACGAACAGCGCGAACGCCATCGCGAGCACCACGGACAGCAACTGCCCTGCGACGTTGTCGACCCATTCGGGGCGGCGTGAGGGAGCTGCCACGGCCGTGGAGGCCATCAGGACGCCTCCGATCGTCGGCACGTCGCCGAGCATGCCCCGGCCGACCTCCTCGGGCGGAGCGTCGGGCGGGTATTCGGCCGTGATCCGCCCCTCGTACAGGGTCACGATGCGGTCCGACAGCGCGTAGATCTCGTCCAGCTCGGCGGAGATCAGCAGGACACCGCGCCCCGCTGCCTTCTGCTCCAGGATCTGCCGCCAGACGAACTCGATCGCTCCGACGTCGAGACCGCGGGTGGGCTGCGCGGCGACCAGCAGGACCGGGATCGGGGTCGAGCTCCCGCGCGAGGATCAGCTTCTGCTGGTTCCCGCCGGAGAGCGTGCCGACGAGGACGCCGATCCCCCGCGCCCGCACGTCGAAGAGCTTCACGAGGCGCTCCGCCAGCTCCTTGATCTTCCCGAGGGCGAGCACGCCGAACCGGTTCGAGAACGGCGGGTCGTCGTGCCGGCCCAGGACGGCGTTCTCCCAGATGCGTCATGTCGAGCACGAGGCCCTGCGCGTGGCGGTCCTCGGGGATGAACCCCATGCCGGCGTTGCGGATCTCGCGCACCGGCATCCCGGTGATCTCGCGGCCGGCGAGACGAACGCTTCCGGCCGAGGCCGGGCGCAGCCCCATGATCGTCTCGGCGAGCTCTCGCTGGCCGTTGCCCTCCACGCCCGCGATGCCGACGATCTCGCCGGCGCGGACCTCGAGGCTGATGCCGTTGAGGTTGCCGGGCCCGAGGAGCCCGACGAGCTGGAGCACGGGCTCGCCGATCTCCACGCTCGGCTTCTCGAGCCGGAACAGGACGGGGCGGCCCACCATCATCTCGGCGAGCTTGGCCTTGGTGGTCCCCTCCGGCAGCGCCTCGCCCACCACGTGACCGCGCCGCAGCACCGTGATGCGGTCGGCGATGTCGAGGACCTCGTCGAGCTTGTGGCTGATGAACACGATCGTCTTGCCGGCCTCGCGCAGGCGTCGCAGGTTCTCGAACAGCTCCTCGGTCTCCGCCGGCGTGAGGACCGCGGTGGGCTCGTCGAGGATCAGCACGTCGACGCCCCGGTACAGCGCCTTCAGGATCTCGACGCGCTGCTCCTCACCGACGGACAGGTCTTCGACGACGGCGCTCGGCCGGACCTGGAAGCCGTAGCGTCGCCGCGAGGTCGGCGACCCGCTGATGCGCGGCGTCCATGTCGAGGATCCGCCCCCCTCGTCGCCGAGGATGATGTTCTCGGTGACGGTGAACGGATCCACGAGCACGAAGTGCTGGTGCACCATGCCGATGCCCAGGGCGATCGCGTCGCGAGGGGACGCGATCTTCACCTCCTGGCCCCGAACCTCGATCTTCCCGGCGTCCGCCGGATACATGCCGTACAGAACGCGCATCAGGGTGGACTTGCCGGCCCCGTTCTCCCCGATCAGCGCATGCACCTCACCGGCACGGAGCTCGAGGCTCACGTCGTCGTTCGCGATGACACCGGGGAAGCGCTTCGTGATGTGGTCGAGAACGACGAGGGGCGGGGCGCTCTCGCGCCCCGCCCCTTCGTCACGGATCATCCGCCGGCTCCCGTTTCCGCTAGATCTTGGTCGGGTCTTCGGGCACGACGATCTTGCCGTCGATGATGTCCTGCTTGGCGGCGTCCATCTGGTCCGATGATGTCCTGGGTGAGCGCCTCGGTGTTGGACTTGGAGTAGTCGAGTCCGTCCTCGGCCAGGCCGAAGACCTGCGGCCCGGTGACGAAGCTGCCCTCGCCCGTCTGCTTGATCGCGTTGTACGTGGCGACGTCGACGCGCTTCAGCATGGAGGTGAGGATCCAGGGCTGCTGCTCCGGACTCGCGGTCAGGTACTGGTCGGAGTCGACGCCGATGGCGTACTTCTGCGCCTTCACCGCCGCGTTGAACAACCCGGCCCCCGATGCACCGGCGGCGTGGTAGATGATCTCCGCCCCGTCGTCGTACATCTTCGTGGAGAGCGCCTCGCCCTTCACCGCGTCGTTGAACGCCGTCTCGTCGGTCACCGATGTACTCGACGAGGACGTTCATCTTCGGGTTCACCGAGAGCGCGCCGGCCGTGTAGCCGGCCTCGAACTTCTCGATGAGGCCGATGCCCTGCTGGCCGCCGAGGAATCCGATCGTGTCGCAGCCGCACTTGAGCGCCGCGGCGACGCCGACCAGGTAGGACCCCTCCTGCTCCTTGAACGTCAGGTCCGCGACGTTCGTGAGCTCGTCGTTCTTCAGCCCGCAGGCGGTCCCGCAGGTGGCGTACCCGTCGATGACGGCGAAGTCTCGTGTCCGGGTAGTCCGGGGCGATCTCGTTCACGCCCGGCGAGAACGCGAATCCGACACCGACGATCAGTGTCGTAGCCGGCGTCGGCCAGCGACTGGACGTTCTGGTCGCGGTCGGAGCCCGTGGAGTTCGCCTCGATGAACTTGGTGTTGTCCTCGCAGACGAGCCCGTCGGCGATCGCGTTGTCGAGGCCTCGCTTCGCGGCGTCGTTGAACGACTTGTCGCCGAGTCCGCCGACGTCGAGCGCCACCCCGATCTTGATGTCCGCATTGCACTGGACCCCGCTGCTGCTGCCACCCGACGGTCGTGCTGCTGTTGTCGCTGCATGCCACCCCGACGAGCGTCAGGACGGCGAGCACGGCGAGGCCCTTCGAGAGCCGTGGACGCATCCTTCCCCCTTCCCCTTCGTGCTCAGACCTGCTCGTCCGTTGGCCGCCCCGTGGGCGAGCCTCCCGGATGTTCCCTCCCGGTGCGGTGGACCGTCAAACGCGCGTTCGAGCGGTCCGACGGTCCCGTGACAAACTACGCGACCGAGGGGGTGGCGGGATGGACCGGCACGACATCGAGGCCGACCTTCGGGCGCGCGTGGCGGGCTCGGCCTTCCATTCCTGGATGGGGATGGAGCTCGTCCGAGCCGAGCCCGGCCGCGTCGAGATCGCGCTCGAGGCCGCCGATCACCACCTGAACCTCCAGGGTCTGCTGCACGGCGGTGTGATCGCGACGCTCGCCGACACCGCGACCGGATTGGCGGTGCGGACGATGGTGCCGGCCGGCCGCCGTCACGTGACGGTGCAGCTCGACGTGCACTACCTGCGCCCCGGCGCGCCCGGGCGCGTGACGGCCGTCGGGACCACGGTGCGCGTGGGGACCTCGATCGGGTACGCGGAGGCCGACGTCCTCGACGCGCGGGGGCGGCTGCTGGCGAGGGCGACGGCGACGGTCGCCGTGATGGCCGACCACGGCTGAGCGCGCCGGGCTCAGTACTCCGTCTGGATCGAGGTCATGGCCGGCGGCAGCCGCGTGAGCGCTCCCTGCAGGCCCAGCAGCAGCCCCATGTTGCCGGCGACCTTGATCTTGCCGGTCATGAACGCGGTGACGGCGTTCAGCTCGCCCTTCGAGAGGGCCGCCGCGCGTCTCGTAGCTCTGGGTGATCGTCGCGTCGACGGGATCGAGGTCGCCCAGGCCCATGTCGATGGCGCCGTCGGCGATCACGATCCAGTACCTCGTGTCACCGCCGTCCTGCGTGATGACCTGCTGGATGCGGGCGGAGAGCGACGCGGCGGCCGTGCGGAAGGCCTCGTCGTCGTTCAGGGCCGTCTTCAGGGCCTCGGCCCACTCCTCGGTCAGGAACTTCACGGACATCGGTGGTCTCCTCTCGGGCGGTCGCGCGCGGGAGTATAGGTGCCCGGCGTCAGTCGTCGGCCTCGAAGAAATGCGGCTCGTTCAGGTGGCGCACGTCGGACAGGAACCGCACGCTGCGGTCGGTCGCCCTCGACGACGACGCGTGTTGATCGAGGTGTTGTCGGGCAGGAAGAACATCTCGCGGTCGTGGAGCCCGAGGATCGGCGCGATGTAGGCGTTGATGATGCCGCCGTGCGCGACGACGATCACGTTGCCGTCCGGGTGCCGCTCGAGGATCGCCTCGATGGCCGAGATCGCGCGCTCCTGGAGCGCCGGCGAGCTGCTCGGCGCCGGGCGCGCGGCGCCACATGGCCTCCTGGTTGCGGAACAGGTGCAGCATCTCCGCGTCGTCGCGCATGATCTCCTCGAACGACAGGCCCTCCCACGCGCCGATGAACGCCTCGCCCAGCTCCTCGAGGTAGGTGACGTCGCAGCCGGTCTGCGCCGCGTACGGGGCGACGGTCTCGCGCGCGCGGCGGAACGTGGAGCAGTACACGGCCGCGCGGCGGCATCAGCGCGAGCCGCCGCCCCAGGAGCTCGGCCTGCTCGCGTCCCTCCCGCCCGAGCGGCGGGTCCCACTGGCGGCCGCGCGCGGTCTCGACCGTGTCCGTCGAGTCGAAGTCCGAGCGGCCGTGCCGGATCAGGAACAGGAGCCGGGGCTCGTCGGTCACCGGGCGGCCCGCCGCGCGTGCCACTCGCGCGAGAACTCCTCGACGTCCTCGCGGCGCCAGATCCGTCCCGAGGCCAACGCGGTGAGCGGCTCGGGGAAGGAGCCGCGGTTCAGGTACGTGATGACGCGCCGCTTGTCCCAGCCCATGATCTCGGCGCACTCGGCGACGCCGGCCAGCGAGGGGACGACCTCGACGGTGAGCGTGACGTCGTCGCCGGTGATCTTCCGCAGCTCCTCGAGGCAGCGCTCCCGCGTGACGCCGGTGACCTCGATGAACGCCGGCGAATCCAGGTGCGCGTACCACCGTCCGCCGAACTCCCACATCCGCGCGAAGGCCGGCTCGTCCATCGGGTGGAGGGTAGCCCGCGGGTATGACGCCGTCACACGCCGACGACGAGCTCACCACCCGCAGCAGGGCAGGATGTAGTGGCAGGCCGGGCACTTGTAGTGCGCGTGCTCGGGCTCCATGGGATGCCCGCACAGGTCGCACGGCAGCCGCTTCGACTCCGTGACGGGGATGCAGGCGCGCGGGCTCGACGGTGACCGGCTCCATGGACGGCATCGTAGACCGCGAGGGCGACACCCCGAGGCGGTTCGGGTCGCGACCTACGAAGCGGTGGAGGCCGAGCCGCCGGATCTCGCTCCGCCAGCACTCCGTGTGCCAGTGCCGGCGCGAGTCCGGGTCGCCCTGCGGCACCACGACGAGGTGCCAGATGCCGGCGCGGATCTCGTGGTCGCAGCCCGGACAGCGGTACGCCTTCTCGCCGCCGACCTGGCGGACGTCGTAGCCGGGCATGATCGCCCACGGCGGCGCGTCGGAGCGCTGCGCCGGCCGCTCGGGCGCCTCGAAGGCGCTGGGATCGCGGCGGTTCTTCCGCGGCATCTAGAGACCCTTCACGAACGCGGCCGCCGACCGGCGCGAGCGACGCGCCCACGTCGCGGGGCGAGGCCTTCACGCCACGGACGTTGAACGAGTGGTCGCCGCCCTCGACCTGGTGCAGGGTCGCTCGCCTCCCGAGCTTCTTCACGACGGCCTGGAGGAGATCGTCCTGGGCGAACGCGTCGCCGGTGCCGTGGAGGAACAGCATCGGGCACCTCGATCTCGTAGAGATGCTCGTCCCGGACCTTGTCGGGCTGTGCCGGGCGCGTGCAGCGGATAGCCGAGGAACACCAGGCCGGCCGCCGGCATGCCCTCGGCGACCGCCACGCTCGCCATCCGCCCGCCGTAGGACTTGCCGCCGGCCACGACCGGCGCGCCGGCCGCCCGGTCCGTCGCGGCCTCGAACGCGGCCCGCCACGCCGCCACGGCCACCGCCGGGCGCGCCGGGCGAGCGCCGACCGGCCTCCATGTACGGGAAGTTGAACCGCATCGTGGCGACGCCCTGCTCGTTCATGCCGCCGGCGAAGCCCACGAGGAACGGGTGGTCCATGCCGGCCCCGGCGCCGTGCGCGATGACCAGCACCGGGCACGCCCTTCTTCGGCGTGGAGAACGACGGCCGAGACCGTCCCCTTCCCGGTGTCGACGGTGAGGCGCTCCTCGGTCGTTGGCATGCATGGCATCATGCCAGGCATGGCGGGGAACCTGTACCTGGGCACGTCGGGGTTCGCCTACGACGGCTGGAAGCACGGCGTCTTCTACCCGGAGGGGCTGAAGAACCGCGAGATGCTCACGTACTACTCGCTCGCAGCTGTCGTCGGTCGAGATCAACTACACGTTCCGGCGCTGGCCGACCGAGAAGTCGCTCACGACCTGGCGCGAGCAGGCGCGCGAGGGGTTCGTGTTCACCCTGAAGGCGAACCAGCGCATCACGCACTTCAAGCGGCTGCAGGACACCGACGAGGACGTGCGCGACTTCCTCGAGCGCGCGAGGCTGCTCGGCGACCGGCTCGGCTGCATCCTGTTCCAGTGCCCGCCGACGCTGCAGTACGACCGCGCGCTGATCGAGGCGTTCGTCGGCTACCTGCCGCCCGGGACCGCCGCGGTTCGCGATGGAGTTCCGCCACCCGTCGTGGTCGGCGGCGCGCGACCTGCTGCTCGAGCAGGGCGTCGCGTGGTGCGTGGCCGAGACCGACGACAAGGACCCGGCGCCCGAGGACCTCTCGTGGGAGCCGGCCGGCTACCTGCGGCTGCGCAAGACCGAGTACCCCGACGACGAGCTCGCAGGCGTGGGCGGACCGATCCGCGAGGCCCTCGACGCCGGCTCCGACGTGTTCTGCTACTTCAAGCACGAGGAGGACGGCGTCGAGCCCGAAGACGGCGAAGCGCCTCGAAGCGATGGTGAGCGCTCGTCGCACAATGGCGCCGCCTGCCTGAACGACGCACATACGATCCGGGCGCTATGGTTGGCGCCGCGAGCGAAGGAGATGGCCGCACGATCGCCGACGAGCACGCGACCGAGGTGAGGGCGCCCGACCGCGGCGGCCTGGTCCTCATCGCGCTGATCCTGGTCGCGGCGGTCGCGAACCTCAACCTCGCCGTCGCCAACGTCGCGCTGCCGTCGATCGGCGCCGCCTTCGATGCATCCCAGACGAGCCTGAACCTGATCGCCGTCGGGTACTCGCTGGGGCTCGCCGCGTCGGTCCTGTACTTCGGCGCGCTCGGAGACCGGTACGGGCGCAAGATGATGCTCGTGGTCGGGACCACGCTCGCGATCCCGTTCAGCCTCCTCGCCGCGTGGGCACCGAACGAGGACGTCCTGTTCCTGGCGCGCGTCGGAGGCGGCCTGGCCGCCGGCATGGCGTTCCCCACCACGCTCGCGCTCATCACGGCGCTTTGGCGCGGGCCGGCGCGAACGAAGTCGATCGCGCTCTGGTCGGGGATCGGCGGCGCGATCTCCTCGCTGGGCCCGCTCCTGTCGGGGTTGCTCCTGGAGAACAATTGGTGGGGCTCCGTCTTCCTCCTCACGCTCCCGCTCGCCGTCGTCGCGCTTCTGCTCGCGATCCGTCTCGTCCCGGCCCACGTGCACGAGGCGCACCGAACCCGTCGACAACCTCGGCGGCGTCCTGTCCGTCCTGCTGGTCGCAGCACTGGTGCTCGAGATCAACTTCGCGGCGGTCCCGAACGAGGGCGCACTCGTGATCGGATTGCTCGCGGTCGCGCTCGCGGCCGGGGCCGCCTTCCTGCTCCGGCAACGGGAGGCGGCGAACCCCCTCTTCGACCTGCGCGTCGCGGGCCGTCGGATCTTCTGGGTCGCCGCCTGCGCCGGGATCATCGTGTTCGGCACGCTGATGGGCGCGATGTTCATCGGGCAGCAGTTCCTCCAAAACGTCCTCGGCTACGACACGCTCGAGGCCGGAACCGCGATCCTGCCCGGCGCTGGCCATGGTGGTGATCGCACGCCCGGTCGGCCAAGCTCGTGGAGGCACGCGGGGCGCGCGTGACCCTCCTGGTCGGATACGCGCCTCTGCCTGCTGGGCTTCACCTGGATGCTCATCTTCTGGAACGTAGGGGATCTCGTACTGGGAGGTGGGGTGGCCTACCTGTTCGTGGGCGCGGGGGTCGGATTCGCCGGGACCCCCGCCTCACATTCCCTGATCGGCCTCGGTGCCCGTCGATCGCGCCGGCATGGCGTCGGGGACGGCGGACCTGCCAGCGCGATCTGGCGAGGCGCGATCATGCAGTCGATCCTCGGTGCGCTCCTCACGGCGGGCTATGCCGCGGCCGTCGCCGCGGCGATCGCTTCGGACCGGCATCCGTGCAGCATCAAGATCACCGACGGCATCCAGGTCACAGCTCACGAAGTCGTTCGCGAGCGCCGAAGCCGTGGCGCAGCAGTACCCGAAGTACGCGAACCAGATCGTCGCCGGCGCCCAGCGGTCGTTCCTGGATCGGAGCGGACTGGGCCTATACGGCCGGGATCGTGGCGATCGTCCTCGGAGCGGTCCTGGTCTTCTTCCTCTTCCCGCGCAAGGCCGAGGAGGAGTCACTGCTGCGCGCTACCACGCCGAGATCACGTCCGCGACGTGAACACGGCTCTACCGGGCGGTCAGCCGACCTTCGCCGGCCTGGCGGTCCCCTGCCGCGTCGTCCTCGCCCATGATCGACCGCCCGATGAAGATCGCGCCGTCGGCGATCGCGAGCGTTGCCGACGTGATGTCGCCCTCCACCCGCGCGCGGGGGCCGAGCTCCACCTTGCCGTTCCCGAGGATGTCGCCCATCACGGTGCCGCCGACCTCGACGTTGTGGGCCCGGATGTTCCCGTCCAGGTGACTGTCGGCCGGCAGCGAGACGTCGGCCTTGGCGGTGATATCGCCCCTGACCCGGCCGGCCAGGATGATGCTCGTCGCCTCGATGTTCGCCTCCACCCGACCTTGAGCGGAGAGCGAGACCTCCTGTTCCGCGGTGATCTTGCCCTTGACCTCTCCCTCGACCCTGAGCGAGCCGGCCGCCACGACGGTGCCCTCGATCCGGGTCCCTCGGCCGACGACCGAGATCTCGTCTGTTCGATCCATGTGCACCTCCTGGGCCGTCGCCGTTCCCGTCGTCGAGCAGCACGTCGGCGACGACGCTCTATGGCATGGTCTCCGCGGTCGGCCTCCGGCGTCAAACCACGTGCGCTATCCCAGTCGCTCGTTCGCCCGGCTACGTCACGGACAGAACGCCGACCATGGTCTGCGGATGGATGTCGCAGTGGAACAGGTAGGTCCCCGCCGGGAGCTTCAGCACGTGATAGGTCATGCTCCGCCCCGGGTAGACGAGGTCGCCGGTGAACACCGACTCGGTCGCCGACGAGTCCGTGTACACGCGAAGTTGTGGTTCGGACTCCCGATCCCCACCCCGAGGTCGTTGTGCACGGTGACGGTGAAGTGACCGGCGGGCACGGCCAGACAGGCCTCCCCTGGAGCGAAGGGATGGCCGTCGGCATCCGCCCAGGAGGTGTTCACCGTCGAGATCTCGACCGCCGGCCCGTCCGGCTTGCACCCCTTCGGAACGACGAGTGGGGAGGGCGACGGCGAGGGGGACGAAGGGCCGGACGAGATCGGCGCGGCGCTCGACGCACCGGAGCCGGTGGTGGTGCTCGTCGCATCGCCCGCACAGGCAGTGCCCAGGACGATCAGGACGATGGGCAGCACGGTTCGATTCGTCGACCGGCTCACGAGCCGAATCCTATGCCCGCGCTCCGGAGCAGGAAGCTCCGAGGGACCGAGCTCGGCGGCCGCGGCAGCCAGGACCGCCGACAGCGCGACCAGGACGTGCCACACCGCGTGCCACTGCATGGCGCTCGACGGATCGCAGAACGGGGATGCCGAACGCCCCAGCAGGTACGCGACACCGGCGACCGCGACGGTCACGACGGCGAGCGTTCGAAGCATCGCGCGGGTCGATCCCGGTTCCGACGGGTGGCGCCGGTGCGCCACGAGCTCGCCGGACGCCGCCACCAGCGCGAGCGCCCACGCGGTCGGCACCGTCGAGGTCGGGATGACCGCCAGCTCGATCGCCAGCGCGACCAGACCGACCGCGATCACTGAGCAGACGCCTCGAGACCGGCCATCCCAGAACGCGGCCGATCCCGCGAACCGCCAGCACCAACAGGACCGACACGATGCTGAGGTCGTGGAACCACAGCGCCCATGCCGGATCCGGGCCGTGCAGGACAACGCTGCCCACGCCCACCATCGCGATGCCGGCGCCGAACGCTGCATGCTCCGCACGATCGCCCGGTTCCCGCCGCGTCGCGCGCAGCAGGATCCACACGCCGGCACCGACGAGCGCGAGGCTGGACCAGGCGTCGACCGGCTGCCGCATCAGGCCCTCGTGGAAGGACTCGCAGTCGGCGAACGGCGCGACGCTCAGGAGGACCGCCGTGGACACGAGGCTCACGACACCCATCATCCACGGGACCGCGGTTGCGGGCGGGACGCCGAACCCGGCGGCCGCGTTGCGAACGAGCTCCGACGCGCAGCCCTAGGCGGGCGGCGTCGAGGTGTTGAGCCCCGCGCGCATGCCGCCGTCGAGCAGGAGCGAGACGCCGTTCACGAAGGACGCCCGGTCGCTCGCGAGGTAGACGGCCGCCTCGGCGATGTCGGCGGCCCGGCCGATCCGGCCGATCGGGGGCAGCGACCAGGTGCCGGCGTCGTCCTCGGGGACGTCGGGGCCGCCGGGCGGTCCCATGTGGCGCATGCCCGGCTCGATGTCGCCCGGGCAGATCACGTTCGAGCGGACCCCACGACGGCCACCCTCGACCGCGAACATGTTCGACAGCATGTTCACCGCCGCCTTCGACACGCTGTAGACCCCGATGTCGACCTCCCCGAGAACCCCGGCATCCGAGGAGATGTGGATCATGCTGCCGCCTCGCTGCTCGAGGTGCGGGAAGCATTCCTGCGCGTACGAGGAAGCAGCCCCGCACGTTGACGTCCATCACGCGCTCGTAGTCCTCGAGCGGCGTCTGGAGCAGCGTCGCCTGCACGCCGACGCCCGCGTTGTTCACCAGGACGTCGAGGCCGCCCAGGATCGCCGTCGCGTCGCGAACGCTGGCGCGGATCCGGTCGGGCTCCGCCGCGTCGGCGGCCAGGAACGACGCGCCGGCGCCGAGCGAGCGCTCCGCAGTCCTGCCCAACTCCTCGTTGCGGCCGGTCAGCACGACCGTGGCTCCCTCGCGCAGGAACGCCTCGCAGATCGCGAACCCGATGCCGGTGCTGCCACCGGTGACGAGCGCCGCCTTCCCGTCGAGGTCGCCCACCGCCGCACGATACCCGACGGGGCCGCTATTCCTCGAGGTGGAGGATGCGGTTGTCCCACACGAGCGACACGTAGATCTGTCCGGCGGGGCCGAACGCCACGTCGAACGGTCCGTCGATCGGTCCGAGACCCAGCGACGGGCCGTCGGCCGCGTAGGACAGCACGCCGGTCGCCGACATCTTCACGATGCGGTTTCGGCCGGTGTCGGCCACCCAGATGCTCCCGTCGGGTCCGACCGACACGCCCCACGGCGACTTGAACGTGGTGGTGTCCCCGGCAGCCTCGCGTGAACGCGGTCCAGGCCCCGCCGGGGTTGCGCCGTTGGATCCGGCTGTTGGCGGTGTCGGCCACCCAGATCGTGCCGTCGGACTCGACGGCGATGCCGGTCGGCACGTCGAACTCGCCCGGGCCGGTGCCGTGCCCGCCGTAGGTCGCCACCCACTCCCCTCAGGCCCGAGGGCAGGATGTCGAAACGCTGGATCCGGTCGTTGCCGGAGTCGGCCACCAGCAGCGAGCCGTCGGTGGGATCGAAGGCCACGCCCTGCGGGAACGTGAACTTGCCGTCGGTCGAGCCGCGCGTGCCCCACCGCGTGACGTAGTCGCCGTTCGGCGCGAACACCTCGATCTCGTGGCTCTCGCGGTTCGCGACGAACACGTTGCCGCTCGCCGGATCCACCGCGGCGTCCCACGCGAAGTTGATCGAGCCGGGCTCCTGCCTCGTCCCGCGGTGGCCCCACTGCAGCTGGTACGCGCCGTCCGCCTCGAACTTCTCGATCCGCTGGTTCCACCAGTCGACCGCGTACAGCGCGCCGGTGTCCGGATCGACCGCCATCCCGCGCGGAGCGTTCATGCCGGGCGCCGGCGGGCCTCGCGCCGAACAGCTGCCGCTGGAACGTCGCGGCCGTCCTCGTGTAGCTCCACTCCTTCAGGGCGAACGCCCACTCGTCGGCGACGACGACCTTGCCGTCGGGCGTCGTCGTCAGGCCTCGAGCGTCGACCAGCCGCTTCGCGCCCGTCCCCTTGTTGCCGAACTGGTACAGGTAGGCCCCCTTCGACGTTGAACACCTGCACGCGCCGGTTGCCGTCGTCGCTGACGAAGACCCGGCCGCTGTCGCTGACCTCGACGCCGCGGATGTCGCCCATGAACTGCCCGTTGCCGGTGCCCTCGCCGCCGAACCGGAAGAGCCGCTTGCCGTTCGGCGCGAAGACGACGACCTTGCGGTCGCGGGCGCTGGCCACGTAGATGTCGTGCGTGTTCGGATCCACGTCGAGCTGCCGCGGCTGGTTCAGGGACTTGCGTCCGAACTGGGAGATGAACACGCCGTCGGTGGTGAACTTCTGCACGCGGTCGCCGTCGGTCGTGTACACGACCTGGCCGGTCCCGCCGCCGGCGAGCTTGCCCGGCCCGACCGCGATGCCGTACACCTGCGTGAACTGCCCGGACCGGTGCCCGTCGAGCCCCAGCTCGTCTGGTACGTCAGGTCCGGTGAGAACCGCTGCACGCGGTTGTTCGGCGTGTCGGCGACGTAGACCCGTCCCGAGTTGTCGAGGGCGAGCGCCCGAGCGGCGCCGAACTGGCCGAGCCCGCGGCCCTGGTGGCCGCCGACCGAGTCGGTGACGGTGCCGGTGTCGCGATCGATCCGCACGACCCGGTACCGGCCCGGATCCATCACGTAGTAGTCGTTCGCGGTCGCCGCGATGTCGACCGGGTACATGTCGGCGAGGCCCGGCCCGACGAGGTCGTCGACGTAGTGCAGCGACGGTCCCGGTCCCCCGTCGGGCAGCGCCTCGTACACGAGCACCCGGTCGTGGTAGGTGTCGGACAGGAAGATCCGGCCCGAGGGATCGACGGCGACGCTCTCCGGCATGCGACAGCCCCGTGTCGACGATCGCGTACACGGACCCGCCCGAGTTGAGGATCACGAGCCGATCGTGCAGCGTGTCAGCGATGTAGATCCGTCCGCTCTCGTCGAGGGCGACCCCGGCCGGGCGGGACAGGCCGGAGACGACCGTCCGGACCCACGTGATGGCGGCGGCGTGCGGCGTGGCGGCGAGCTCGACGATGCGGTCGTTGTTCGTGTCGGCCACCCAGACGTGCCCGTCGGGTCCGATCGCGATGCCCTGCGGCTGGACGAAGTGGCCGGCCCCGCTGCCGTTGCTGCCGTAGACGGCCAGCAGCGCGCGCGTCGCCACGTCGTACACCTCGATGCGGTGGTTCTTCTGGTCGGCGACCCACGCCGTGCCGTCGGAGGCGCGGATCGCGATGCCGGCGGGGAAGTTGAACTTCTGGTCGCTCGGCACCGACGTGTTCGCCGGCAGCTTCGCGACGAACGAGCAGTCGGCGTGCAGGATCTGGAGCTGGCTCTGCTTCGTGTCGGCCACCCAGAGGTCGTGCGTGACCGGGTCGACGGCGACGCCGCGAGGCCACGTGAACGCGTTGTTCTGCCATCCGCGGGGGCCGCAGGCCGGCCCGTCCAGGGCGCCGGTCGTCGCGTTCATGCGCACGACGCGCTGGTTGACCGTGTCCATCACCAGGACGTCGCCGCCGTCGAAGGCGACCTGCCGGGCCTCGTTGAAGACGCTGGTGTTCGTGAACGGGGGCGCGGCCGGCACGGCCGGGATCGACCGGTCGGAGGTGTAGGCGGGCACCGGGTCGGGACCGCGCGCAGCGTGCTCGGCGCTCCAGCCCCACAGGTCGGCTCCCCAGAGTCCGCCCTCGTCGTCGACGGCCACGCGCCGGATCGCGCTGAACGTCCCCGGCGCGTCGTAGTCGCCGAAGGTGCCCCACTGCGCGACGAAGGCGCCGGCGGTGTCGAAGACCTGGACCCGGTCGTTGTTGGAGTCGGCCACGTAGACGAGCTCGTCCCCCGAGACCGGGTCGGTCGTGACCTGCACGCCGTAGGGATTGCGGAACTGGCCGGCGCCCGTACCGCTCGTCCCCCATGAGCCCAGGCAGGTCCCCGACGGGCTCATGCGCGAGGATGTCGTTCTTCAGGTAGTTCGCGACGAAGACCGTGCCGTCCGCCGCCGCGTCGACATCGCGGATCGTGGAGAAGACGCACGCACCGTCGCTGCCGAACTTCGTCGAGCTGCGTCGTGAGCGCGGCGTTCCACACGCGCACGACGAGGTCCTGCGAGTCCGCGATGTACACGCGGTCGGAGCCGCCCACGGTCGACACCGTGACGCCGATCGGCGACGCGACCAGGTCGCCGGTCGGGCCCTTCCAGGAGGTGAGGTAGGTGCCGGCCGCGTCGAACTTCGCGATGCGGACGTTGCCGGTGTCGGCGACGTAGATGTTGCCGAGCGAGTCGACGCCCACGTCGCGCGGGTCGTTGAGGTTGCCGCCGGCGGTCCCGTACCCGCCGACCGACCAGATCAGCGCGCCGGTCACCGGGTTGTACTTCGAGAGCCTGTGGTTGCCCGTGTCGGCGACGACGAGCGTGTCGTCGAACGAGGAGTACTCGAGGCCGGACGGGTACATCGCCGCGTGGCCGGGGCCGCCGAACGTGGCGAGCAGGGCGGGCGGAGTCCCCGTCGCGGCCATCGAAGCCGGACCGGGCGCCGCCGCGACGAGGCCGCCGGCCAGCAGGGCGCACAGGAGGAGGACGCGTCCGCGGGGGCTGCGAGAGGGTCGGCGTGCGGACTTGCGTCACGGCTGGGCTCCGATGTTCGATGGCACACCCCGAGGGTGCGGGGCGTGGCGGCGCAGGGACGGATCACTGGGTGGTTGCGCCGAAGCGCTATCCTACCGGCTCGCGCGACGGGCCGGGCATCGGCCATTCGTCGCGGTTTGCGGCAGTGGCGAACGGCCTCGACTGAGGCGCTACGCCGGGTCGAGCCGGGCCCGGAACGCGGCCTCGATCTCGGCGACCTGCGCCGGGCTCCTGGACCTTGCGGCCGAGCTCGTCGCGGACGTAGAACGCGTCGATCACGCGGTCGGTGTACGTGGCCACCTTCGCCAGGTGCACGTCGAGGTGCAGGTCGGCCAGCGTGCGCGTGATGTCGTACAGGAGACCGATCCGGTCGGGGGCGCCGACCTCGATGACCGTGAAGAAGTCGCTCGCTTCCTGGTCGACCGTGACCGTGACCGGGCTCGGGCGGCGCGGCGGCGGGTAGTGCCGGCGCTTGTCCTCGACCCGCCGCTCCAGCGAGATCCGGCCCTCCAGGACCTTGCGCAGCACGGAGCGGAACTCGCGCCAGCGCTCCTCGTCGGATCTCGGGCTCGAACGCGCCCTCGACCTCGAACAGGTCCACCGCCGCGCCGTCGTCGGTCGTGAACGCCTGCGCGGTGAGGATCGACAATCCCGCGAGCGACAGCGACCCGGCGATCCACGAGAGCAGGCCCGGGCGGTCGACGGCGACGACGAGCAGCTCGTACGAGCCGGGGCGGGCGCCGTCGACGGCGGCGCTGCGGACCTCGTTGGCGCCCGAGCGGCGGCGCGATCATCGAGAAGTGCCGCGCGGCCTGCGCCGGTTCCACCGACAGGTAGTAGCTGCGCGGCATCCGCAGGACGTGGCGCTCGACCTCGCGCGAGGGCTCGGCGGCGAGGAGGTCGCGCAGTCGCTCGATCCGGTCGGTGAGCCGCTCGGCCACCTCCGTGCCCATGTCGCCCCGGTCGAACACGCGCTGCACCTTCCCGACGAGCTCGCGCACGAGGGTGCGCCGCCACGGCGTCCACGCGGCGGGCCCGGTGGCGCCGGCGTCGGCGACGACCAGCAGGTACAGCGCCGCGAGCCGCTCCGGCGAGCCGATCGTCGCCGCCACGTCCATGATCAGGTCGTCGTCGGTGAGGTCGCGGCGCGTGGCGGTGTCCGGCAGCAGCAGGTGCCGCGCCGACCATGAAGAGCGCGAGGTCGCGCGTCGGCCCGCGGACGCCGATGCGGTCGAGGACCTCGGCGGCGACGCGCTCCCCGACGTGGACGTGGCCGCCCTCGCCGTTCTTGCCGATGTCGTGCAAGAGCGCGCCGAGCAGCACGCCGTCGCGGTCGGCGATCTGCGCGACGGCCTCGGCGGCGACCGGGTCGTCGGCGGGCACGTCGCCGGCGAGCATCCGGCCCATCCGCCCCAGCGCGTCGAGCAGGTGCACGTCGACCGTGAACCGGTGGTACGGGTCGCGTTGCGGACGGCAGCGGACGCCGG
Source organism: uncultured Actinomycetes bacterium (assembly GCA_963828885.1). GTDB lineage: Bacteria > Actinomycetota > UBA4738 > UBA4738 > HRBIN12 > JALYMB01. Next base: position 99,171 of record CAWHGC010000010.1, on the reverse strand, counting down.
CCCACTCCGGCAGCAGTCGTGCGAGCAGGTCGACGCGGTCGAGGGCCTCGAGGGCGGTCACGCCGGCGTCGCCGGCGCGCAGGATGCGCAGGAGCGCCGTCGCGCGCGGCGCTCGTCCCACGCCGGCGGATCGGGCAGCTCGACGGCCGCGAGCGCCGCGAGCTCGCCGGCGTTCGGCGGTCGGCCCTCCTCGGCCGCGCGCGCGGCCAGGTCGAGGACCTCGGCCGCCGACGCCGGGACCTCGGCGGCGGCCACCGCCTCGCTCTCCGGCGCCGAGCCGGTCGAAGGCGGCCTGCGTGAGGTACGCGACCTGGCGCGCGTGCTCGAACAGCGCGCGCATGAGCCCGTCGACGGCCGGCAGCCGCGGCTCGTCGCCGAAGCCCATCTCGCGCGCGATCGACGGCTGGTGCTCGGACACGAGGCGGTCGGTCCGCCGCCCGGTCTCCAGGTGCAGCGCGCTGCGCACGCGGGTGAGGAACTCGTGCGCGGCCTCGAGGGCCTCGCGCTCGCCGGGCAGGAGGAGCTCGCGCGCCGCCAGGCGCTCCAGCCATCCCACCGTCGCCACGTCGCGCAGCCCGCCCGCGCCCTCCTTCACCTCGGGCTCCAGCAGGTGCGCGGCGGAGCCGAAGCGCTCGTGCCGCTCGTGCGCGCCGGCGCGGAGCCGTGCGGCGAACGCCGCAGGGTCGGCGGCGACCGTCCCGCCGACCGCGTCGAGGAGCTCGTCCAGGAGGCCGCTCCTCGCCGGCGAGCGGGCGCGCATCGAGCATCGCCGTCGCGACGTCGAGACGTTCGGTCGCCGCCTCGACCGCCTCGGCCGGCGTGCGGGTGGCGTGGCCGACCTCGAAGCCGGCGTCCCAGAGCGGGTACAGGAACCGCTCGGCGAACGCGGCGACGAGCTCGGGGTGCTCGCCGTCGTGCGCGAGCAGGATGTCGACGTCCGAGCGCGGCAGCTGTTCGCGCCGCCCGTACCCGCCCATCGCGGCGAGCGCGAGCCCGGGCGGAGGGTCGGAGCGACCGAACAGCTCGATGAGGGCCGCGTCCAGCAGTTCGCTCCGCCGCCGCGCCGACCACAGGCCGTGGTGGCCGGCGGAGTACGCGCGGTCGAGCGCGGAGAGCTCCTCGCGGAGTCGTGTGACGGGGCCGGGCGGATCGCTCACGCGCGAAGGGTAGCGCGCGCCACGGGCGGATCTAGACGGCGTCGGGTCCCATCTCGCCGGTGCGGATCCGGATCACCTGCTCGGCCTCCGTGATCCACAGCTTGCCGTCGCCGATCTTGCCGGTCCGCGCCGCCTTCACGATGGCGTCGACGACGCCCTGGACCTCCTCGTCCGGCACCAGGATCTCCACCTTCACCTTCGGCACGAAGTCCACCTGGTACTCGGCGCCCCGGTAGACCTCCGTGTGACCGCGCTGGCGGCCGAACCCCTCGACGTCGGTCGTGGTGAGGCCGTTCACGCCGACCTCGCGCAGGGCCTCCTTCACCTCGTCGAGGCGGTGCGGCTTCACGATGGCGGTGACGAGCTTCATCCGCGCCATCCTAGTCCTCGTCCATGGGCGGCTCGTCCGTGCCCAGGTCGTAGGTCCGGTACTCGATACCGCACGCTCATGCCCACCTTCTCGTACAGCGCGACCGCCCCGGTGGGGCTCGACGGCGTCCACGCCCGAGCGTGACCTCCGGGTACCCGCGGGCCGCCAGGTCGGCGAAGGCCCGATGCAGCAGCGCCTGCGCGATGCCGCGGCCGCGCCACGCTCGCAGGACCCCGAGCGAGCCGATGTAGCCCCTGGTGGCGAACTCGAGCGCGGCCGCGTGGCCGACGGCCTCGTCGCCGGCCCACGCGAGGTACGCGAGCTCCGGCACCCAGTCGCTGGACCCGTACCACTCGCCGACGAAGGTCTCGTAGGTCTCCGGCACGTAGCCCCAGTGATCCGCGAACGTGGCCTCGTGGTTCTCGTACAGCGCCCGTTCGTCCCGGCCGGTCCGGAACGGGCGGATCGTCGATCCCCTCGGGCCGGACCGCAGGCCGATCGGACGGGCAGCGGCGAGCGCCATCGTGTAGAAGTTCCGGACGTGCGCGAAGCCGTTCGCCTCGAGCAGCGCGCGCGCCGGTCAGGTCGCCGACGTACACGCCGGGGTGGCGGACGCGCGGTGACGCCCCGCGTCTCGGCGACCTCCAGGTTCCGCCGCAGGATCGCCGTACCGATCCCCCTGCCGCGGTGCGAGGGACGCACGGCCCCGCCCACCGACATCGGCCCGCCGCTCGAGGGGTCCCAGTAGGCCTCGCCGTAGCCGACGAGGTCCGGCCCCTCGCTCACGAGGACGCGTGTCCCGCGCGAGGTCCACGTACGGAACGTGCCAGATCCACCCGAGGTACTCGCGGACGTCCTCGGTCGTCGCCCATGACGTCGAGCTGCACGGCGTCGAGCAGCGCGACCACCGCGTCGAGATCCGCCTCGGTGGCCGGGCGCGCGGAGAACCCGGCCGGGAGGTTCACTCCCCGACGGCCTTCTTCCGGGTCGCCGTCGTCTTCTTCGCGGCGCGGTCTTCTTCACGGCCGTGGTCTTCTTCTTCGACGCGGTGGTCTTCTTCGGCGGCGGCCGTCTTCTGGGCCGCGGACTTCTTGCGGGCCGGTGCGGACTCGCTGCCGGCCTGCTTCTTCGCGGCCGCCACGCTCGCCTTCAGGGCCTCCATCAGGTCGACGACCTTGGCCGTGGGCTCGGGCGCCACCGACTCGATCTCCTGGCCGTTGATCTTGGCCTCGACGATCTGCAGCAGGGCCTCGCGGTACTCGTCGGTGAACTCCTCCGGGTTCCACTCGGCCGTGAGGTTCTCGATCAGCTGGCGCGCCATCTGGAGCTCCTGCTCGCGCACCTTCACGTCGAGGTCCACGTCGGCGTCGAACGCGCGGATCTCGTCGGGCCAGTACATGGTCTCCAGCACGAACGCGTCGTCCTTGAAGCGCAGCGCCGCGAGGTGCTCCTTGTCGCGGAAGCTCACCTTCGCGATGCCGACCTTCTGGTCCTGGCTGAGCGCCTCACGCAGCAGCGCGTACGCCTTCGCGCCGGTCTCGTCCGGCACGAGGTAGTAGGACTTCTTGTAGAGCACCGGGTCGATCTCGTCGAGGTCGACGAACTGCTGGATGTCGATGGCCCGGCTGGACTCGAGCGGGACGGCGTCGAAGTCCTCGTCGGTGAGGACCACGTACTTGTCCTTCTCGTACTCGTAGCCCTTCACGATCTCGTCGTAGGACACCTCTTCGCCGTCGATCGAGCAGGTCCGCTTCATGCGGATCCGCCCGCCGTCGTCCTCGTGGAGCTGGTTGAAGCGGAGCGTCTTCTCCTCGGTGGCCGGGTACACGGCGACCGGGATCGTCACGAGGCCGAAGCTGATGGCCCCCTTCCACATGGTCCTCGGCATGGCTGACACCTCCGGAGATGCTGTTGCCCACGTTCGGGTAGCGGAAACAGGGATTCTAGCCCCCTCCGGGGACACGCCTGACGCCGCCTGAGGGTCAGCCCAGCAGGGCGTCGCTGAACGGGTACGGGATCTGCACCCGGCAGCCGGTCTCGGTGACCTCGACCTGGTCCTCGAGCTTCACGCCCTCGGGCTCGTCCTCGGCGCCGAAGTAGGCCTCGAGGCACATCACCATGCCGGGCCTGATCTCCCGGTCGGGGTTCGGGGGGTGCGGATCGTCGGCGAACGCGGCGCTCGGTCCCTCGTCGTCGAGGCCGGCCGAGTGCGAGAGCGCCTCGTACCGCCGCGCCCGGTACCGCTCGGGCAGGTCGGGCACGCGCTCGGCGAACTCGCGGAACGTGATGCCGGGGCGAAGGGCGTCCCGTGCCGCCGCGAGCCAGTCGTGGGCGGCGCGGTACGTGCCGCGCTGCGCCGGCGTCGGCTCCGCGTCGCCGCACAGGAACGTCCGGGACAGGTCGACGAAGTACCCCTCCCAGCCGAAGGCGTCGGTGTCGACGAAGACCAGCTCGCCCTCGCGCACCGCGCGCTCGGTCGCCTCGAGGTTCCACGGGTTCGTGTTGGGGCCGGACACGACGGCGCGCGTGATCAGGTACTCGCCGCCGTTGCGCAGCAGGACGTCGGTCATCTCCGCGAGGATGTCGATCTCGCGCACGCCCGGTTGCACGGCCGCCTCGACCGCGCCCATCAGCCGCATGCCGAGCTCCGGCGTTGACCTGGAAGGCCTTCAGCTCCTGCGGCGTCTTCACCTCGCGCGCGTCCATGCTGAGCGTCCCGACGTCGGCGAACCGGAGACCCCGGTCGGTCAGCGCCAGCAGGGCCGGCGTCGCGAGCTTGTCGACGAACAACGTGGAGCCGGCCGCGCCGACCTCGGCGATGGCGGCCACGATCTCGTCGGCCCACCGGCCGGCGCGGGCCTCGAGGTCGTCGAAGTACTCCCACGGCAGGAACGGGCGGACGTCCGGCGCGATGCGCGCGCTCACGTGCGCCGACTCCGCGTGTTCGAACACGATCGGCGTGCCCTCGGCCGGCACCAGCGCACACCGCACGGACGCGCTCATGCTGTACACGGTCATGATGGCCGTGCCGGTCGCGTACCGGATGTTGCCGGGCATGAAGAAGAGGGCGACGTCGGCGCCGGCCGCGCGCATGGCCGCCTGCAGGCTCGCGAGCCGCTCGGCCCGCAGCGTCGGCAGGTCCACGATCGAGGTGTCGAGCGGCGCGTCGGTCACGAGCCGCAGCCTAGGCGAGCCGTCCGGGCCGCGCCGTCGAGCGCCCGACCGCCGGTCACCGCCGAGTCATCCGCGGCTACCATCCCCGGATGCCGCAGCGGAAGAAGGGCACCGGCCCCGCGTTCACCGTCGAGTTCCCCACGCCGCTCGAGGCGCGCCGCGACGGCGACGCCTGGTGGGCCGAGGTGGACGGCCGCGAGCTGCGCCTGTCGAACCTGAACAAGGTCTTCTGGCCCGACGAGGGCTACACCAAGGGCGACCTGCTCGCGTACTACTTCAACGTCGCGCATCTGATCGTGCCGCACCTGGCCGACCGGCCCCTCACGCTCAAGCGCATGCCGGACGGCATCGACGGCGACTCGTTCTACGAGAAGTCGCGGCCCTCGCACGTCCCGGACTGGATCGGCCGCTGCCCGGTGCGGTCCGACGACGCGAAGAAGGGCGTCATCGACTACATGACGATCGAGGACACGGCGGGCGTCCTGTACATCGCGAACCTCGGCTGCATCGAGTTCCATCCGCTGCATTCGCGGTGCGACGACGTGGGCCACCCCGACTACCTGTTCTTCGACCTCGACCCGTTCCCGCCGTACACGTACGAGGACGTGCTGCAGGTGGCGCGCCACATCAAGATCCTGCTCGATCAGCTCGGCCTCACGGCCTTCCCGAAGACGAGCGGGGCGACGGGCATGCAGATCTACATGCCGCTCGAGCGCGGCCGGTACACCTACGAGGAGGCCCGGGCGTTCGTCGGCGCGTGCGGCCGGCTGATCCTGGGCGCCGACCCCGACCGGGTCACGATGGCGTGGAAGATCGCCGACCGCACCGGCAAGATCTTCATCGACCACAACATGAACCGGCAGGGCGCGAACATCGCGGCCGCGTACTCGATGCGGCCGGAGCTGCGGGCGCCGGTCAGCACGCCGCTCACCTGGGACGAGGTGGAGCAGGGCGGCTTCGTGCCGCAGGACTTCCGCATCGACAACGTGTGGGACCGGTTCGCGAAGGTCGGCGACCTGTTCGCCGGCGTCAGGACCGAGGCGATGGACCTGACGAACGCGATGGAGACGCTGGGCGTCGTCGTCGAGGACGAGCCGCCGCTCCCCCACTTCCCGCGGACCGGCGCGCCGAAGGCGAGGGAGAAGACCTCCGAGGAGATCGCGGCCGCCTCGAAGGACCCGAACCTGATGGAGTACGTGCGCCGCAGGGACTTCGAGGGCACGCCGGAGCCCGCGCCCGGCGACGCCGAGGGCGCCGAGGGCAACTCGTTCGTGATCCACAAGCACCGGGCGACGCGGCTGCACTACGACGTCCGGCTGGAGCGCGACGGCGGGCTGCCGAGCTGGGCCGTGCCGAAGGGCCTGCCGATCAAGAAGGGCGACAAGCGCCTGGCCGTGCAGACCGAGGTGCACCCGCTGGAGTACGGGAAGTTCGAGGGCACGATCCCCGAGGGCCACTACGGCGCCGGCGAGGTCCGCATCTTCGACGACGGCTGGTACGAGCCGATCGAGTGGGAGGAGAAGAAGGTCTCCTTCAAGCTGCACGGCCGGCGGTACCCCGGCATCGAGTACCACTTCGTGAAGACGCGGACGGACTGGCTCGCGATCCTCGCCAGCGACCAGACCGCGCCGATGATCCCCGATCCGCCGAGCTTCCAGCCGATGCTGGCGGAGGGCGGGTGGGCGGCCTTCGACTCGCCGGACTGGTGGTTCGAGCCCAAGCTCGACGGGATCCGCTGCCTCGCCTACCTGTCCACGGGCGAGACCGTGCTGCGCAGCCGCACCGGCCGCGACGCCACGCCCCAGTACCCGGAGATCCACATGATCCACGAGCTCGTCGACCAGGTGAACGCGGTCATCGACGGCGAGATCGTGGCGTTCGACGCCGACGGCAAGAACTCGTTCGAGGCCCTCCAGTCACGCATGAACCTGCGCAACGAACGCGAGATCAAGCGCATCGTCTCGCAGATCCCCGTCACGCTCGTCGCGTTCGACCTGCTGTGGCTCGACGGCCGCGACACGACGGGCCTCGGGCTGGAGGAGCGGCGCGAGCTGCTGGAGCTGATCGTGGAGACCGACCACCGCCTCCAGCTCACGACGCACGTGGAGGGCGACGGCGTGGAGTTCACGAAGGCGGCGCGGACGCTCCAGCTCGAGGGCGTGATGGCCAAGCGGAAGGGCTCCCGGTACCTGCCCGGCCGGCGCTCCCCCGACTGGCGGAAGATCAAGCTCATGAACACCCAGGACTGCGTGATCCTCGGCTGGACGCCCGGCGAGCGCGGCCGCGCCGGCACGTTCGGCGCCCTGCTGGTCGGCGCGCTCGACGGCGACCGCTGGGTCTGGATCGGCCAGGTCGGCACCGGCTTCACCGACGGCATGCTGACGGCGCTGCTCGAGCAGCTGCGGCCGCTCGTCCGAGACACGCCCCCGATCGACGACCCGCAGCTCGCCGCCGTGAAGGGCGCCACGTGGGTCGAGCCGCAGGTGGTGTGCGAGGTCTCCTACCTCGAGATCACGAAGAGCACGAAGAAGATGCGGGCGCCGAGCTTCAAGGGCCTGCGTCCCGACAAGACGCCCGACGAGTGCGTGCTGGAGCCGGTCGCCGGCAGCCGCACGGCGTGAGGGCGGCTCAGAAGGGCGGCATGCCGGGTGGACGTGGCTGGCACAGACGCCGGGTGGCGTTGCGCAACCGCGTGATCCACCCGCTCGACGGCTCTTCGATCGCGTTGTGGAGCTCGTAGGGATCCGAACGCAGGTCGTAGTACTCCTCGAAGCCCGAGGCGTAGTGGACGAAGACGCGGTGCTGACTGCGGACGCCGCAGTAGGTCGGCGGAGTGTTGCGGTGGGTCGCGGAGTACCTGAGGTGCTCCAGGAGGAACAACTGCCTCCACGAGACGTCGTCGCCCCGCAGGAGCGGGACCAGGGAGCGGCCCTCGACCGGGGGTGGGACGACGCCGGCCGCCTCCGCGAAGGTCGGCGCCACATCGATGTTCGCGACCAGGTGGCGGTCGATCGAGCCGGGCGGCACGACGCCGTCCCAGCGGATCACGAGCGGGATCCGGATCGACTCCTCATACGGGACCAGCTTGTACGTCCAGCGATGCTCGCCGAACGCGATCCCGTTGTCGGACGCGAACATGATCAGCGTGTTGTCCAGCCTGCCGGTCGAGCGGAGCGCGACGACCACGTCGTGCACCGCGTCGTCCACCGCGCGGAGGGTCTCCACCATCCTCACGTACCGTCCGGACATGCTTCCGCTCGTCGACGAAGCGGCAGGGCGCGCAGGTACCGGGGCTTGTCGCCGCACGTCGCGCTCGTTGAAGTTCGGGGGCCAGTGCGGTCTTGCCACCGAGCACGGTGCCGATGTCGCGCGGAGCCGGCGTGCTCCGGACCGTGAGGAGCGGTCGGCGCCAGATACAGGAACAGCGGCTGGTCGTGGGGAGTCTGCTCGATGTCGCTGCACCGCGTAATCGGCCAGGACGTCGGTCGAGTAGTCGGCCGCCGCGTGCCCGTAGGGACACGAACGAGCCGTCGACGTTCAGCGTGTAGTCGTAGTACGCGCTCTCGCTCCTCGAAGGCCACCCAGTGATCCCATCCCGGCGGGACGAACGGGTTGTCCGGTCCGTACTCGTTCAGGTACTTGCCGATGAGCGACGTGTGATAGCCCGCGTCGTGCAGCCACGTGGCGATCGTCGACGTCTCCGCGCCCAGGTCGTGGAACGCATGCCATCCACCGGTCGGCGGCGACGTTCGTGTACACGCCGGTCGTGTGGCTGTAGTTGCCGGTGAGGATCGAGCTGCGCGACGGGCAGCACAGCGAGTTGGAGACGAAGGCGTTCTGGAAGGTCATCCCGTTCGACATCAGGTCCTGGCGCACGTGCGGCATGAAGCGCAGCGTGTCCCAGCGTTGATCGTCGGTGAGGATCAGCACGATGTTCGGCGGCGTGGGCGCCGCGCCGGCCGTGATCGGTGCCGGCCTCGGCCGTGAGCGCGGGCTCGGCCCGAGCATCGCCGCCACCACCAGGAGCAGGGTGGCGGCCAGGGCGACCCGTCGGGCGTGCCGAGCGGAGGGGTCCGTGCCGGAGGCGAGCCGATCGCATCGCGCGGAGGCTACTCGTTTCGCTCCGGCGAACCAACCACGCGGGGACCGCTAGAAGGGCTCGTAGCCCGACGCGCACGAGCAGGGCGCGGGCCTCGCGCTCGGGGATGCCGCGCTCGAGGAGCTCCTGGTACACGCGCACCGCGCCGAGCGACCGGCCGCATCGGGGGCAGAACTGGAAGTACGGCTCCGCCGGCGTCTGGCACCACGGGCACTGCGTGACCTCGATCAGCCGCCCGGGCTCGAGGCCGCTGTCGGCGAGCGCGTCGACGTATCCCTTCGCGTAGTCCCACACGACGTACTCGTCCTCGTTCACCTGGAACGCGGGCTCGTGCATGCGCGGCTCGCCGGTCCTCAGCATGTGGTCGAGGTTGTCGCGCAGCAGCTCCCATTCGTAGAAGTGGTTCGCGCCGCAGTCCTCGCACTCGATGACGACGCCCTTCACGCCCTGCGGGGAGAAGATCGAGCGCATGGAACCGAGGTCCTCGAGGTCGGCCGCGATGTCGGCGCGCTCGTGCGGGCCGAGGTCGATCGGCTCTCCGGGTTCGATGGGGTCCATCGCGTCCTCGTCCATCTCTCTCCTCGCCTACTCCTCGTCGAGCGGGGACTCGTCGTCGGTGAAGCTGAACGCCCGGAACGACTCGGCGAACTCCATCTCGGCCCCCGCCTTCGCGGCCTCGGCCGCCGTCTCCTTCGCGCGCAGGCGGACCCAGGGCTCGGACTCCGCCGTGCCCTGACTCTGGTGCCTGGCGAGCGCCTGGATCTTCAACTCCATCGTCTCCGTGATGTCCACGTACGTATCGGGCTCCAAGGTGACGAGCCAAAGGGCCGGCACCTCGAAGGGCTCCAGGCCCTCGTCGAGCAGCTCGGGGAACATCAGGCGGGTCGGCGAGTCCGGCATCACGGCCGACAGCGCGAGGGCCCCGGCGGCCTTGTGGTCGGAGTGGTTGATGTAGCCGGTGCCCGACCACAGGCGCTGCGGGTCGGGCGCCACGATCACGTCGGGCCGCAGGCGGCGGACCTCGCGGCAGACCTTGCGCCGCGTGTCGAGGGTGACCTCGAGCTCGCCGTCGACCTCGCCCAGGAAGGTGACGCTCGAGACGCCCAGGACCTCGGCGGCCGCGCGCTGTTCGCGCTCGCGGATCGGCCGCATCTGCTCGCGCGTGACGCCGGGCTCGTTCGACCCGGCCGAGCCGTCGGTGACGATCACGTAGTGGACCTGCGTGCCCTCGCGGGCCCAGCGGCCCACCGTGCCGCCGCACATGAACTCCCCGTCGTCGGGGTGGGCGAACAGGATGAGCGCGGTGGCGAACCGGGGCGATGCCGTCATGGCCCTACGCTACCGCCGCCCGGGCCGAACGTCGCCGCACGCGGGCGCCCTCGTGGTTGGATACGGCCATGAGCGTGCCCGACCTCGAGCGCAGGTTCCGCCGCGCCGGCCTGCCGAACCTGATCGAGGGCTACTCGGCCACCGAGGACGTCTTCACGCATGCCCTCCCTTCCTGGGACTCGTGTTCGTCGTCGAGATGCTCGGCGCGATCAATCTCTCGTGGGACTCCGCGCTCGCGAACGTGGGCGCGTTCGCCGGCGGCGTCGCGCTGATGCTCGGCGCGCTGGGCGTCCTCAACGTGCTCCGCGGCCGCCCCTTCGCCTCGATCCCGCGCAAGGTGGGCACGCCCGAGCTCGTGGCGTTCGTCGTGCTGCCGGCGCTCCTGCCCCTGGTGTTCGGCGGGCAGTGGCGGAGTGCCCTCGTCACGCTCGCGGCGCAGCTGGTCCTGCTCGGCGTCGTGTACGTCGTCGTCGCCTACGGCGTGTTCGCGATCGTGCGGTGGGCCGGCGAGCGGTTCGTCGGGCAGCTGCGCGACTCGCTGGGCCTCATGGTGCGGGCGCTGCCGCTGCTGCTGTTCTTCGCGCTCGTCACGTTCTTCACGAACGAGTACTGGCAGATGTTCGCGAGCGTGCAGGGTGCGCGGTACGGGCTCGCGCTGGCGCTGTTCGCGCTCCTCGGCTCGCTGTTCCTGTCGGTCCGCATCCCGACCGGGGTGCGCGACCTCGAGCGGGGATCCCGGCTCGAGGTCCCGCTGCAGCGCGCGCAGCGCGTCAACGTGGGCGTGGTGATCTTCGTCAGCCAGGCGCTGCAGGTGCTGTTCGTGACGCTCGCCGTCTGGGTGTTCTTCGTCGTGTTCGGCACGCTGTTGGTGCTGCCTGCCACGCAGCAGGTCTGGACCGCGCTGGGCTCGCCGGTGCGGCTCTACGACCTGCCGCTGGTCGGCACGCGGCTGGGCCTCACGCACGAGCTGCTGCGTGTGGCGACCGGCACGGCCGCGTTCTCCGGTCTGTACTACACGGTCGCGATGGTCGTGGACTCGAACTACCGGGACGAGCTCGTGACCGGCATCATCGACGAGATGCGCGAGACCTTCGCCGCGCGCGACGAGTACCTCAGGCTGCTCGGCGAGGCCGGGCGATCATCGCCATCCCGTGCCGCGGCCGGAGCGTGACGACCGGCTGCAGCTCCACGCGGGCGTCCGGCGACAGGTCCAGCTCCCACCGCCGTCCGATCGTCGCCAGCAGCAGCGCCGCCTCCATCCACGCGAAGGGCTCCCCGATGCACATCCGAGGCCCGGCTCCGAACGGGACGTAGGCGTGCCGGGGCTCGGGACCGTCCGGCCACCGCTCGGGACGGAACGACAGCGGGTCGGGGAACCAGCGAGCGTCGTGGTGCAGGAGCCACGGCGACACCACGACGGTGGTGCCGGCCGGGATCTCGAACCCGCCGGCCGCGGTGGACCTCGAGGGCGGTCCGGCCCATCGCCCAGGCGGGCGGGTACAGGCGGATCGCCTCGTGCAGGACCGCGTCGGTGAGCGGCAGGCGCGCGAGGTCGGCGGCGGCCGGCGGCCGGTCGCCGAGGACCTCGTCCAGCTCGGCGTGCCACGCGCGGCGGACGTCCGGGTGCCGGGAGAGGAGGTACCAGGTCCACGTGAGGGCGTTCGAGGTGGTCTCGTGACCGGCGAGGAACAGCGTGATGGCCTCGTCGCGGACCTGGGTGTCGGTCATGCCGGCACCGGCCTCCTGCGCGCGCAGCAGCATCGACAGCAGGTCGTCGCCGGTCGCGCCCTCGGCGCGGCGGCGCTCGATCAGCCCGTACACCAGGCGGTCGAAGGTCTCGTGCGCGGCGCGGAACCGGCGCGTCGCCGGCAGCGGCAGGCGCTCGGTGATGGGCAGCAGCGGTGAGAAGACGCGGTCGAACTGCGCGAGCGTCCCGCTCAGTGCGCCGGCGATGGCGCGCGACTCCTCGGCCGGCAGGTCCGTGCCGAACAGCGTGCGCGAGACGACCGCGAGCGTCAGGCGCCCCATCTCCGCATGCGCGTCGAGGGGCTGCCCGTCGAGCCAGCCGTCGGCCGCGCGGTCCGCGAGCTCGACCATGTCGTCCGCGTACCCGGCGATCCGCTCGTGGTGGAACAGCGGCTGGATCAGCCGCCGCTGCCGACGGTGCTCCTCGCCCTCGGTCGTGAGCAGGCTGTCGCCGATCATCCGCTTCGCCGCCTGCATCGTCGGCCCCTTGCGGAACGCCCGGTTCGAGCCGACGAGCACCTCGCGCGCGAGGTCCGGGTGGTTCAGCAGCACGACCGGGAACCTCGGCAGGCGCAGGGCCGAGACGTCGCCGTACGCCGCGGCCTCTTCCAGCAGGCCGATCGGGTCGCGGCGGAAGCGGCGGAGCGCGGCGAGGCCCGACACGGCCGGGCCCGGCGGAACGGACCCACGCTGCGGTGCGGACGCCATGCGCCCAGGGTCCCACGGCGGGGCCCGGCGTGGGATCCGCCGATACGATGCCTCGATGCAGAGCATCCTTCCCGACGGCTACGCGATGCGTGCGGCGACCCTCGACGACACCCCGGCCGTCGTCGCGGTCGGCAGGGCGTGCGACCTCGAGGACTTCGGTGAGGTCGACATGCACGAGGATTGGGTGCGCGACGATTGGGTGCGCCCGCGCTTCGACGTGACGACCGACACTTGGGTCGTCATGGAGCCGGCGGGCGAGATCGTCGCGTTCGCGTACACGTGGGACGAGGAGCCGTTCACGATCTTCGACTCCGCCGGCTGGGTCCACCCACGCTCCCGGGGGCTGGGGATCGGCACCGCGCTCGTGCTGGCGGTGGAGGCGCCGGGCCGCCCGCGACCTGGAGAAGGTGCCGGCCGGCTCCGCGCTGCGCGTGCACCAGTCCTTCGACGCCGACGCGTCCGGCGCCCGTGCTCCCGACTCATCGGGGGCCCGCGCGCTGTTCGAGCGCCTCGGGTACCGGCCGGAGCGCGAGTTCATGCACATGCAGATCGACGTGCGGGACGGGTCTCGACGCGGGCGATGCGCCGGCCGGCATCGCGATCCGGCCGCGCACCGAGGGCGACGATCCGGGGATCTTCACCGTGATGGACGAGGGGTTCCGGCAGCACTGGGGATACCGCCCGGAGCCCTACGAGGAGTGGCTGCAGCAATGGCACGTGTCGGCCACCTTCGACCCGACGCTCTGGTTCGTCGCCCTCGAGGGCGACGAGATCGTCGGGGCCCTGCAGGGCAACGTGACGGACGGCCGGGGATGGGTCGGCTCGCTCGCGGTGCGGGACGCCTGGCGCCGGCGCGGCATCGGCGAGGCACTCCTGCACGCGGCGTTCGCGACGTTCCGCGGCCGAGACGTGGCGACCGTGATGCTGAACGTCGACCGCGACAACACGACGGGCGCAACGCGCCTCTACGAACGAGCGGGCATGCGCCTGCGGCGTAGATGGCTGGTCGTGGCGAAGACGCTGAGAGCGCCCTAGGTCACGTGGATCGTCCGCGGCGCTGCCGTCCCATGTTGCTCACGAGCAGCGCGACCACGGTCACCAGATAGATCTGTCCCAGCAACGCCTCGGAGATCGCCAGCATCCTGGAGACGTCGGCGCTGACCGTGATGTCCCCGTACCCGACCGTGGTGATCGTCACGTAGCTGAAGTAGATCCGGTCGACCGACGAACCGTCCCCGAGCCCCTCCTGGGCGAACAACGGGCCGGGACCGATCGCCGCGGCGACGCCGTAGACCGACGCGAAGAACAGACCGAGGAGCAGATACACGCACAGGGCGCCGAGGACCGTGGCGCCGTCCACCACTGGATGCGAGACGAGGCGTCGCACGACGGCGACGATGGCGGCGAGCGACAGGGTCATGCTGGCGATGCCGCTCATGACGTCGCCCGTGGTGTGTCCGGTGAAGTTCGACATGACACCGGCGATGACGGCGGCCCCGGATCCGATGCCGAAGACGATGACGAGCCGACGTGGTGCTCGCGACGTCCACATCGCGAACGTCAGCACTGCGGCCTGGAAGGCGATGACGAGCGCTGAGGTGATGGGGTCGCCCGCGAACGCGCTGACGATGATGGACAGCAGCACGAGGATCAGCAACGCGCCGTAGGCATCCGGTTCCACGAGGCGACGCTTCAACGACCAACCGCGTCGAGCCCCGATCGCGGCAGGTTCCTGTGCGTCGTCCTCCGTCGCTGGGGTCATGCGTCTGCTCGGGTCGCCCCGGCCTGAGGAAGGATCCGGGCCCGCCAGTCGTAGATGACGGTGGTGTGGATGAGCACGTCCTGCACCGAGCGTCGGCGCTGGTCGACCGCGCACCACAGCAGGCCGACGGGGAAGACCACGCACAGCGCCGACCGCGCCAGCGCCCGCGCCATGCCGATGCGCTCGCCGCGGTCGTTCACGACCCGGATGCCCATGAGCTGATCACCGCCGGTTCGTCCGGTCGTGGACCAGAGGGCCCCGAGGTACACGACCATCACGAGGACGGCGATCGTGGTCAGCGCGGCGGAGCCCGGCTCCGGCCAGGCGAACGTTCGGGGCCGGACCACCAGCCTGGCGCCGGCCACTCCGAGGTAGCCCACGAGGACCGCCAGCAGCACGACGGCGATATCGACCACTGCCGCCACGGTCCGGGAGACCAGGCCGGCTCTCTCGTTCGTGTCGGCCGCCGGAACGACCGAGGCCGTCAATCCGCCTCCCCCGCGGGAGCGGGCGGCGCGGTCCCCCGTCCGTTGCCGGTGCGATGGAGCGCTCGGTCCACCAGACGTGCGACGAGGCGGTCCGCGTTCATGCTCTGCATCCGGATCCCGTCGACCGTCTCGGTGGCCATGTCGGCCGAGGACCCGCGGATGATGGCGGGGAGATCCAGCTCGTCGAGGACCCGGGTCGCGATCGCCGCCAGGTCCATCCGCCCGACGACCGCGTCCAGGTCGAGCTTGGCAGCCACCGCGTCGACGTCCACCCGATCGACGACGCGTTCGATGTCGACCCGCGCCACCACGGCGTCCACGTCGAGGTCGGCGGCGATCTCGTCCACATCCACGCGCTCCAGGATCGGGTCGAGGTCGATGCGGGCGGCGATCGCGTCGATGTCCACCTCCTGCACGATCCGGTTGAGGTCCACGCGGGTCCGGACGATCTCCGTCAGATCCAGCTGGTCGAGCATCCTCGACACGAGCTCGGGCATCACCTCGGACGCGAACGCCAGCGCGGCCTCCTCGTTCCTGGCCCGCTCGATCAGCCACCGGCGATTCAGGCTCGAGGTGCGGCGATCGAGCGCGTCGAGGCCGGGCGCGAACAGCGAGACCGCGGAGACGAACGGTTCGGCCACCGCCGTCATCGCGCCCACCGCGCGGATCCCGAGCCGGGCGGCCTGGGTCGTGAGGCCGAGCACGGCGCCGGCGAGCAGCGGCAGGCCCGAGGGCGGCCCCGCATCACGCTGGGGGGTCTCGCCGGTCGTCGATCCGCTGCGATCGAGGGCTGCGATCACGACGGCCGTCGCGAGGCTTGCGGCCCCGACGGCGATCCGCAGCCCGAACTCGACGATCCTGCCCAGCTCGACGGCCGGGGCCGTCACGGGACGAACCGCGAGGACGGTCCGTTCCTGCCGGTTCGACCCGCTCGCGGGTGCCTGAGCGACCTCTCGCATCCCCGCATCATCCCCTGGGCGGGGCGTTCCGTCGACCGGGGCGCCGCCAGCCGTCAGCGCGCCAGCCGCACGTGGCCCTTCTGCGCCCACCGCCTCCACGTCCCACGATCGCGCCGAACGCGGAGAGGCCGTGCACGGCGATGCGCCCGATCTCATCGGGCACGTGGGGGTCGAGTCGGATCTCGCCCTCGCTCGCGTCGAGCCCGAGCATCGTCTTCACGAACATGAACGGTGCCCCGGTCGCCCACGCCTGCGGACTGCACGCGGTGGGGTACGGGACCGGGAACCTGCTGATCCAGCGCTCGAACCCGGCGAACGCCTCGGGCAGGCGGAACGCGGAGTGCGAGGCGGCCTCGATCTGCGCCAGTGCGATCCGATTCGCCTCGTCGCGGAACCCGTGGCGGGCGAGCCCCATCGCCACGATCGCGTTGTCGTGGGGCCAGATCGTCCCCACGTGGTACCCGATCGGGTTGTAGCCGCGGTCCTGCCGCGAGATCGTGCGCACACCCCATCCCGAGAACAACTGGTCGGACATGAGGTGGTCGGCGACGATGCGGGCGCGGTCCTCGGGCACGATCCCCGACCAGAGCAGGTGACCCATGTTCGACGTCATGGAGTCGATCGGCTGCTTGTCACCGTCCAGTCCGACGATGTAGTAGCCGCCGCGATCGTCGGACCAGAAGTCCCGGTTGAAGCGCTCGTACAGCTGTTCCGACTCCTTGCGGAGTCCGGCGGCGGCCTCGAGGTCGTCCATCACGCGCTCGGCGAGCTCGGCCATCCGCACCTTCGCGTCGTACACGTAGCCCTGGATCTCCGCCGTGGCGATCGGGAGGTACGGGATGTGTCCGTCGGAGAACTGGATCCCGTCCCACGAGTCCTTCCAGCATTGGTTGCCGAGGCCCTGTGACGACCGGGTGCCGTACTCGAGGTACCCGTCGCCGTCGCGGTCGCCGTACCGGTCGATCCACTCGAGCGCCGCGAGCACCCGCGGCCACCGGTCGCGCACGAACGCGTCGTCGCCGGTCCATCGCCAGTACTCCGACAGCAGGATCAGCCAGAGCGGGGTCGCGTCGGCCGTCCCGTAGTACGGGCTGTGCGGCTTCTCCCCGGAGAGCGTCAGCTCGCCGCTCCTGACCTCGTGCAGGATCCGGCCGGGCTCCTCGTCGCGGAACTCGTCCACCTTCGTCCCCTGGAGCTCCCCCAGGAGGTGCAGCGCGCCCCGCGACAGCTGCGGTCCCACCCAGAGCGTCTGGAGCGAGGTGATGAGGGTGTCGCGACCGAACAGCGTCATGAACCACGGCAGCCCGGCGGCCGGCAGAACGACCGGCTCTCCCTTGACCTCGTCGGTGATCCGGAGCGCTGCGAGGTCGATGACCGACCGGTCGAACACGCTCTTGAGCACGGCGCCGTCCGACTCGAAGCTCGGGACGCTCTCCAGCCACCGGCTGAGCGGTCCGTCGACCGGCTCCTGCCGCTCCCCGAACCCCTCGTGGGTGGGCTCGAGCGCCTGGTCGTTGAGGCGGAGCCCCACCTTGACGATCGTCAGGAGCAGGGTGCGGGGTGCCAGCTCCACGTCCCACACCAGATCGGTGCCCTCGACGCGGACCGGCGCGTGACCGATGACCTCCTCGGTCGCGGCATCCCCGATGTCGCTCCGGTCGACCCGGACGGTCGTCTCCGCCAGGAAGCCGGGAACCTCGTACCGGAACCGCAGGGAGTCGTCGTCCGACGAGCCGTCGATGCTGGTGCTCCCGCTCCGATCGCGGACCTTGCTCTTCACCTCGAACAGATCGGCGAAGTCCACACCGCACGCCAGACGCAACTCGAACCGAACGGTCTCCAACGACGCGTTCACCACGGCGATCTGCTCCGTCACGCCACCCCCGACGAAGCGCAGGCGCCGGACCGCGAGGCCGTTCGCGCGGATCTTCGGGAGATCGGGATTGCTGAGGAAGAACGACGCCGAGTAGTAGTCGACCGTCCCCGACTTCAGCAGCGACAGTGGCTGACCGTCGAGGGTCAGCTCCCACCGGCTCACGAAGCGCGTGTCGTCGTGGAGCAGGCCGCCGGTCGATCCCGGAGGCACGTTGCCGGACGCATCCGACAGCATGAACGTGCGCCCCTCCAGGATCGCGATGGCGTCCGTGCCCATCTCCGGCGGGTACGACTTCTCGTCCCCGCTCCCCTCCTCCTGCCGGGGCTCGGGGTACGGGTCGAGCGGGGTCGGTCGGCGCGCCGCTCCCTCCGTGGCTGTGGCGTGCTCGTCCATGGCACCTCCCTCGCTGAGATGCAGAGCGTTCAACTCAGCGTACCCTCCCGCTCAGAACGGGAGCAGGGCGGTCGGCCTCGCCGACGGTGCCCCGGCACCGTCGGCGAACGGACGAACGACGATCTACGGAGCGGCGATATCCGTCCCGTGCGCGGTCAGCGCCCAGATGACGGCGACGTCGAGCGCGATGATGACGATCGACCACACCGGATAGTGCGGGATGAACGCGAAGTTCATGATCGCGCTTCCCACCGCGGCGATCACTCCGAGCGTCCGGCCCCACATCGACCCCTGGAGCAGTCCCAGGCCTCCGACCAGCACGAGCACGCCCCATCCCAGGTGGAACCATCCCCACAGGGACGCGTCGAACTCGAGCCAGTAGTTCGGCGTCGGCACGTAGAACTTGTTCTCGAAGATCCCCGCCAGCCCGGCGATGATCTGGGCTGACCCGGCCATCAGCAGGATGACCGCGGCGAACATCGTGAAGCCGATCGCCCAGCTGCTCTTCCGTTGCATGGCGTATCCCCCTCCTCGATCGTCCCTGATCCCTCACCGGGATCAGGTTCCAGGCGCGAATCATCACCCGTCCTGCGCCGACAATCAATCGCAGTCGGCAGACGGGCCGTCAGTGCAGGGCGACCTCGAGCCTCAGCAGGACGAGGCCCCCGGCGAGCAGGACCGCGGCGATCCAGAACGACCGCAACCACCCGGCCCCCGCCGCCCGGGCCTCCATGACGGAGAACCCGGCCAGGGACGCCAGGCCGGCCGCGGTGGCCACCCACATCCCGGTCCGATCGTCCAGGAGACCCAGCATCGCGAGGACGAGCGGCACCATGGGGATCGCGGCCGCCGCCAGGATCCCCGCCTGCTCCCGTGCCGTCTCGAGGAAGCGCCCCGTGCGCAGACGACCCTCCGCGGCGATCCGCGGGACGAGGTGCGCGTAGATGTGGGCGAGCCAGAACACGAGGGCGGTCCCGGCGAGGATCGCCGCGGCGTTGGCAGGATCGGTCCCGTCCTCCTCCAGGAGCACGAGGATCGAGACGTAGACGACCGTGCCGTAGATCGCGCCGGCCGCGAAGTGCTCGCGCTGGATCCAATCTGGACGAACCATCGGCTCGGAACGTAGCAGCCGCCAGGCACGCCGGGCATCGCTCGGGCGAGCGAGTCATCGGAGCATTGGGATAGCATCCCGCTCATGTCCCAGCCGCCGGCCGACCCCACCGAACCGAACATCGACGAGCTCCAGGCCGAGCGCGACCGTCTGCGGGAGCAGGTCGAGCGCCTGGAGGCGAGGCCCGAGCGCAGGCAGCGGACGCGCCGGATCCTCGCTCCGCTCCTCGTCGTCCTCGCCGTCGTCTCCTTCGCCGCGGCGGTCCCCGGCGCCTGGGCTCGTCGCACCCTGCTCGATACGGATCGGTACGTCGCCGTGGTGGGGCCGCTCGCCCAGCACCCGGCGGTCCAGGAATACCTGACGAGGACGATCACGTCCGCCGTGTTCGACGGACTCTCCGTCGAGGATCGGCTCAGCGCGGCGCTGACCGAGCGGGACGCGCGTCTCGCCTTCCTCGCGGGTCCGATCACCGATTCGGTCCGTGGCTTCGTGCAGGAGAAGGTGCAGGCGCTCGTCTCGAGCGACGCGTTCGCCACCTATTGGACGGAGGCCAATCGCTTCGTCCACGGCCAGCTGATCGCCGCCCTCGAGGGTGAGGAGGGGACGCTCGCGACGAAGGACGGACAGGTCGTCCTGAACCTGCTCCCGCTCGTGAACGAGGCGCTGCGGCAGGTGTCGAGCGTCGCGACGGAGCTGATCGGGCGGGACGTCTCGCTGCCCGCGATCTCTGCGCAGGAGGTGCCCTCCGAGGTCATCCCGAAGCTGGAGGCCGCGCTCGGCGTGAACCTGCCGGACCAGTTCGGGACCATCGTGATCTACGACGGCGACGAACTGGCGACGGCGCAGCGCGCGGTGGACATCTTCGGGCGCAGCGTCGTCCTGTTCGTGCTGCTCTTCGTCGCGTTCGGCGCAGCGGCGATCGCGTTGTCCGTCCGGAAGCGGCGGACGCTCGTGCAGCTCTCGGCCGCGTTCGCCGTGGTGCTCGTCCTCGAGCGGCGGTTCGCGATCGCCGCCTCGAACCGTGTGGTGGATCAGGCGCGCGAGGAGAACCGCGCGGCCGCCAAGGCCGTCGTCGACCAGGTGCTCGGCAGCCTGCTGACCTACACGGCCTGGCTCCTCGCCATCGCGCTCGTCGTATTGGTCGTGGCGCTCGTGACGGGCCCGTATCCCTGGGCGGTCCGCGGGCGCACCTGGGTCCGCGAGCTGGGCGTCGCGGCCGGCGGTGCCTTCCGCGAGGGAGCCCGCCCGCGCGAGGCCGCGTGGGTGACGGCACACCGAGACGCGGTCATGATGGCGATCGCCGCCGTCGGCGTGATCATCCTGCTCCTCGTGGACCTCACGATCGGGGGGCTCCTGCTCGTCGCACTGCTCCTGGGCGGGTGTGAGCTGTTCGTGTATCGCGTCGCGACGGCCGGCCCGAGGAGCGACGTGGGCGGCGAGGTCGCCCCACCCCCGGGCACGCCTCAGCCCTGAGCGTGCCCTGGGGGGCCGATGGTCTCCAGTCATGATTCACCCACGGCGCCGGCTTTGACAGTCCTCGAAGTCGCTGCCAGGATGCGCAGCGTTGGTTCCCGATCGAAAGGTGAGTTGCGGTGAATAGTTGGTCGTTCGGCGACGTGTTCCTGTCGTTCCTCGTCTTCTACTTCTGGTTCATGTTCATCTGGATCTTCATCCGGATCTTCGCCGACATCTTCGGCCGCGAGGATCTGGGCGGCGGAGCGAAAGCCGGATGGATCATCCTCATCATCATCCTGCCGTTCCTCGGCTGCCTGATCTACATGATCGCCCGGCCGAAGATGACCGAGCAGGACCGGCGCCAGATCGCGGAAGCCGAAGAGATGCAGCGCCGGGTCTCGGGCTACTCCGCGGCCGACGAGATCGAGAAGCTCGGCAAGCTCCGCGACGAGGGCAAGATCACGCCCGAGGAGTACGAGTCCATGAAGGCGCGGGCACTCCAGTAGACCGGGACGCGGCGGACCCGCTGCGAACACGGAAGGCATCTCAGAACTCGACGAAGGAGCCGGACACGCTCGTGTTCGGCTCCTTCGACGTACGGTTCGATGCTACGCCGGGCGGCGTGCGCCGAGCAGGGCGTCCAGCGCGTCGGCCTGCGCGCGCACGGACTCGGGCGAGGGGCCGCCGGCGCCCCCGCGCGCACGAACGGCATGGTCGGCGTCCAGCAGCGAGGCGCCGTTCGGGACACCGAACGCCGTCCACTCCTCCGCCGTGAGGTCGCGCATCGAGCGCTTCGCGGCGGCGAGCTCCTTCAGCAGCTCGCCGGTGCGGCGGTGGGCCTCGCGGAAGGGCACGCCTTCGAGCACGAGCGCCTCGGCGACGTCGGTCGCGTACAGCCCGTCGGCGTCGGCGGCGCCCCGCATCGCCTCCGCGTCGAACCGGATCGTCTCGACGGCGCCGATCAGCGCCGGCAGCACGAGCTCGAGCGTGTCGGCCGCGTCGAACAGCGGCTCCTTGTCCTCCTGGAGGTCGCGGTGGTACCCGAGGGGCAGCCCCTGCAGCACGGCGGCCAGCCGCGCGTGGCCGGCCGCCACGCGCGCGGCCTTCCCGCGAGCGAGCTCGGCGGTATCGGGGTTCCGCTTCTGCGGCATCATGCTCGACCCGGTCGCGTAGCCCTCGTCGAGCTCCGCCCACCCGAGCGACTCGTCGGTGAACCGGGCGAGGTCGGCCGCCAGCCGCGACAGGTGCATGGCGAGGATCGACGCGTGGCCGCAGGAACTCGAGCGCGAAGTCCCGGTCGCTCACGGCGTCGATCGAGTTCGCGAACGCGGCCGGCAGGCCCAGCCGCTCCGCCGTCGCGGCCGGATCCAGCCCGAGGGTCGACGTGCCGAGCGCGCCGGCGCCGAGCGGGCTGACGGCCGTGCGCACCGACCACTGGCCGAACCGCTCGAGGTCGCGCGCCAGCGCCCACGCGTGCGCGAGCAGGTGATGGCCGAGCGTGACGGGTTGCGCGAGCCTCGCGTGCGTCGTGCCCGGCACGATCGTCTCGGCGTGCTCCCGCGCCCGCGCCACGAGCGTGCGCACGAGCATCGCCGTCAGGCCGTCGATGCGGCGGCCGGCCTCGAGCAGCCAGAGGCGAACGTCCGTCACGACGAGGTCGTTGCGGCTGCGGCCGGCGTGCAGCCGCGCGCCGAGGTCGCCGAGCAGGTCCGTCACGCCGCGCTCGATCGCCGAGTGCACGTCCTCGTCGGCGTCGTCGAA
Source organism: uncultured Actinomycetes bacterium (assembly GCA_963828885.1). GTDB lineage: Bacteria > Actinomycetota > UBA4738 > UBA4738 > HRBIN12 > JALYMB01. The sequence goes on along the minus strand of CAWHGC010000010.1, from coordinate 76,783 downwards.
CACGAACGTGCCGTCGGCGATCGCGGCGCCGACCTCGCGGAGAGCGCCGGCCGAGTCGCGCGGCGTCCTCCGCCGTTCAGCAGGCCGGCGGCCTCGAGCGCGCCCACGTGCGCGATGCCGGCCCGGACGTCGTGCGCGGCCAGCCGGACGTCGTAGTGCAGGGAGCGGCCGAGCGCGTGCGCCTCCGGCGCCGGCGGCGCCGCGAACCGCCCGGCCCAGAGCGGCCGGTCTCGCCTGCCCCGCCCGCCCAGCTCACTCCTCGTGCCCCTGCACCGACGACCACACCTTGAGCGGCAGGCCCCAGAGCTTCACGAAGCCCTCCGCGTGCGACTGGTCGAACGCGTCGTCGCTGCCGTAGGTCGCGAGCGACAGGTCGTACAGCGATCGCTCGGCCCGCCGGCCGACGACGGTGCACGAGCCGGCCTCGAACCGCAGCCGGACCTCGCCCGTCACGTGCGTCTGCGTCGCGTCGACGTAGGCGTCCAGCGCCCGCCGCAGCGGACTGAACCACTGCCCGTCGTACACGAGGTCCGCCCACCGCTGCTCGATCAGCGGCTTGTGGTGCGCGAGGTCGCGCTCGAGCGTCGTGTCCTCCAGCGCCCGGTGCGCCGTGATGAGCGCGAGCGCGCCCGGCACCTCGTAGAGCTCGCGCGACTTGATGCCGACGCGCCGGTTCTCGATCATGTCGACGCGGCCGAAGCCGTAGCTGCCGCCCAGCGCGTCGATCGAGCGGATCAGCGCCGGCAGCGGCAGGGTCTCGCCGTCGAGCGCGACCGGCAGGCCGCGGTCGAACGTGACGACGACCTCGGCCGGCTCGGTCGGCCGGTCGGCGGCGGCGGCCGTCCGGTCGAAGGCGTCCTCGGGCGGTGCCACCCAGGGGTCCTCGAGCACGCCGCACTCCGCCGTGCGCCCCCACAGGTTCTCGTCGATCGAGTAGCTGCTCACGATGTTCGCGATCGGGATGCCCCACTCCGCCGCCAGCGCCATCGCCTTGTCGCGCGGGATGTTCGCGTCGCGGATCGGCGCCAGGACCTCGAGGTCGGGCGCCAGCACGCCGAACGTCACCTCGAACCGCACCTGGTCGTTGCCCTTGCCGGTGCAGCCGTGCGCGACGACCTGCGCGTCGACCTCGCGGGCGACGCGCACGACCTCCTCCACGATGCAGGGGCGCGCGAGGCCGCTCACCATGGGGTACTTGCCCTCGTACAGCGCGTTCGTCTTGATCGCGCGCGTCAGGTACTCGGCGGCGAATCGGTCGGTCGCGTCGACCACGCGCACGTCGGCGGCGCCGGCCGTGCGGCCGCGGGCGACGATCGGCTCGAAGTCCTCGCGCTGGCCGACGTCGACCGCGACCGCGTGCACCTCGTACCCCTGGTCGGTGAGCCAGTGGATCCCGACCGACGTGTCGAGTCCGCCGCTGTAGGCGAGCACCGCGCGCTTCATGTCGTTGCCTCCATGATCTGTGAGAGGGACCGTTCGATCCGGTCGGGCGTGACGCCCTCGCGGCCGAGGACGAGGATCGTGTTGTCGCCGGCGATCGTGCCGGCCACGTCGGCGAACCCGACGCGGTCGATGCTCTCCGCGAGCGCCGCCGCCGCGCCGGGCGGCGTCCGGATCACGACGCCGGCGCTCGCGCGCGCGAACGAGAGCGCGAACTCGTCGAGCAGGTGCTGCAGCATGCGGCAGCGGCGCCGGCGCGTCGCCCTCGCCGGGCACCACGTACCGAACGCCGTCGTGCGCGTGCACGCGCGCGAGGCCGAGCTCCTCGATGTCGCGGCTGATCGTCGACTGGGTGGCCTCCAGACCCATCCCGGCCAGGCGGGCGCGGATGTCCTCCTGCGTGCCGAGCCGCTCGCGCGCGACGAGCGACAGGATCGCGTGCTGCCGCTTGGACTTCACCGAGCCGTTCGTCCGGGTCATGGCGCCGCCTCCGCCACGTGCTGGACGCGCGGTCGCGAACGCCTTCACGGCCACGTCGACCTCCTCGGGCTCGACGACGAGCGCCGGCGACATCCGCACGACGTCGGCGCCGGCCTCGGTCGCCAGCACGCCCTCGCCGATCATGGCCAGCACGACCTCGTGCGCGACGGGGCGGGTGAGCTGCACGCCGAGCAGGAGCCCGCGGCCCCGCACCTCGGCGACGAGCTCGGGCGGCGACGAGGCGCGCGATCTCGTTGCGGAGCCGGCCGCCCAGCTCGCGGGCCCGCGCCAGCAGCCCCTCGTCCTCGATGGCGGCGAGCACCGCGAGGGCGGCCGCGCACGGGATCGGGCCGCCGCCGAACGTGGAGCCGTGCTCGCCCGGTCCGAACGCGAGGTCGGCGCGCGCGACGCACGCACCGATCGGCAGGCCGCCGCCGAGCCCCTTCGCGAGCGTCACGACGTCGGGCACCACGTCCGCATGGCTGATCGCCAGCCAGTCGCCGCACCGCCCGAGGCCCGACTGCACCTCGTCGGCGATCAGGATCGCGCCGTGCCGGTCGCACCCGGCGCGCGCCGCGCGCAGGAACTCGGGCGTCAGCGGCCGCACGCCGCCCTCCCCCAGCACCGGCTCCAGCAGCACGGCGCCGACGTCGCCGTCGCCGAGCTCGCGCTCGAGCGCGCCGGACGTCGTTCGGCGGCACGAAGCGGAACCAGTCCACGAGCGGCTCGAACGGCGCCCGCTTCGCCGGCTGGCCGGTGGCGGCGAGGGCCGCGACCGTGCGGCCGTGGAACGAGCCCTCGAGGGCGACGATCGCCGGTCGCCCGGCGGCGAGACCGTGCTTGCGCGCGATCTTGATGCGCGGCCTCGTTCGCCTCCGCGCCGGAGTTGCAGAAGAAGGTGCGCGCGTCGGGCACCGGCAGGAGCTCGGCCAGCCGCCGCGCGAGGTCGGCCTGCGGCAGGGTGGAGTACAGGTTCGTCGTGATGTCGAGCGTGTCGACCTGCTCGTGGATCGCGGCCCTCCACGCCGGGTGGCCGTGCCCGAGCGGGTTCGCGCCGAGCGCGCCGGCGAAGTCGAGGTACGGCGTGCCCTCGTCGTCCCAGACCGTCAGCCGCTCGCCGCGGACGAGCGTGAGCGGGTAACGCACGTACGTCGGCATGACGGCGGCCTCGCCGGCGGGGACGGTCACGGCTCCTCCTCGCCGGCGTCCGGCGTGATCATCGTGCCGACGCCCTCGGGCGTGAACAGCTCCAGCACGAGCGAGTGCTCGACGCGGCCGTCCACGAGGTGCACGCGCGCGATGCCGGCCTTCAGCGCGTTCACGGCCGACTCGAGCTTGGGGATCATGCCGCCGTCGACGACGCCCTCGCGGCCGAGGAGGTCGAGGCACTGCGCCGCCGACAGCTCCGAGATCAGCTCGCCTCCGGGGCCCATCAGCCCCGGCACGTCGTTGATGTACACGAGCTTCTCCGCCTCCATGGCGACGGCGAGCTCGCTCGCCACCACGTCGGCGTTCACGTTGTAGGCCTGCCCGTTCTCGTCCATCGCGATCGACGCGACGACCGGCACGAAGCCCTTCGCGACGAGCGTGCGCAGCACCTCCGCGTTCACGTGCACGACCTCGCCGACGAACCCGAGGTCCGGCGCCGAGCGCCGGCGCGCCATCAGCAGGCCGCCGTCGACGCCGCTCAGCCCCACCGCCGGCACGTCGTGCGTGACGAGCGACGACACGACGCCGGTGTTCAGCGTGCCGGCCAGCACCATCGTCGCGACGTCGAGCGTCTCGGCGTCGGTCACGCGCAGCCCGTCGACGAACGTGGTCTCGATGCCGAGGCGCTGCGAGACCTTCGTCACCTGCGGGCCGCCGCCGTGCACGATGACGGGGCTGATGCCGGCGTGCACGAGCAGCGCCACGTCCTCGGCGAACGGCCTCGCGAGCGGCGCACGGTCCATCGCCGCGCCGCCGACCTTCACGACGATCACCTTCCCGCGATGCTCGCGCATGAACGGCAGCGCCTCGATCAGGGTGTGGGCCTTCGCGACGGTGCGCTGGCGGATCTGCGGAGGCAGCTCGGCGGCCATCAGGTCGTGTACTCCCCGTTGATGCGCACGTACTCGTACGACAGGTCGCACCCGAGGGCCCGGCTCCGGGCCGGACCGTCCCCGACGCGTCCACCCCGATGCCGATCTCGGGTTCCTTCATCGCCGTCGACGCCGCCGCGTGCAGCTCGCCGCCGGGCTCGAAGTACGCCGGCGGGATCGACGCCGGCGCGCCGCGACCTCGACGTCGCCGATCGCGACGTCCAGCCGCCCGGGATCGAACGCCACGCCGGCCGCGCCCACCGCCTGCAGGATCCTGCCCGGGTTCGGGTCGGCGCCGAACGCGGCGGTCTTCACGAGCGGCGAGTCCGCGACGGCCTTCGCCAGCGCGCGCGCGTCGCGCTCCGTCGCCGCGCCCGCACCTCGACGAGCAGCACGTGCGTGACCCCCTCGGCGTCGGCGGCGAGCTGGTGCAGCAGCGACTCGCCCGACCTCGCCGATCGCGGCCGCGAGCTCGTCCCAGCCGGCGGTGCCGGGCAGCGACCGGCTCGCCGGCGGCGCCGCTCGCGAACAGCAGCACGGTGTCGTTCGTGCTCGTGCACGCGTCGACGGTGAGCGCGTTGAACCGTGGGCCGAGCTGCTCCGCTGCGAGCCGGTGGAGATCGTCCCGCGCCACCGCGGCGTCGGTCGTCACGAACACGAGCATCGTCGCGAGGTTCGGGCTGATCATGCCCGACGCCTTTCGCGCAGCCGCCGACGCGATACGGCCCGCGCGTCGGCCGTCGCCTGCTTGTCGACGGTGTCGGTCGTCATGATCGCGGTCGCGAACGCGGGCCCGCCCGTCCGGATCGAGCGACGGCGACGAGCCCGGCAGCGCCGGCCAGGAGCTCGGTCATGTGCATCGGCTCGCCGATCACGCCCGTCGAGCACGGCAGCACGCCGCCGGATCCAGCCCGAGCGTGGCCGCGGCGGCCTCGGTGGCGGCGGCCGCGTCGGCGAGGCCGCGCTCCCCCGTCGCCGCGTTCGCCTGGCCGGTGTTCACGAGCACCGCCGTCGGCGCCGCCGCCGGCGAGCCGCTCGCGACCCAGCACGACCGGCGCCGCCGCGACGCGGTTCGTCGTGAACAGCCCGGCGGCCGTGGCGCCCTCGTCGGCAACGAGCAGCCCGAGGTCCGGCCGGCCGCTCGGCTTGAGACCGGCCGCGATGCCGGCCGCCCGGAACCCGCGCGGGTACGTGACGCTCATGGGTACAGCCCCGTCGCCGGCAGGCCGGCGGCCTCGTCGAGCCCCAGCATCAGGTTCATGTTCTGCACCGCCTGCCCGGCGGCGCCCTTCACGAGGTTGTCGACGGCGCCGACGACGATCGCCTGGCCGGTCCGGGGGTCGGCGACCACCTGAAGCTCGACCGTGTTGGAGCCCCGGACCCGCTTCGAGTCGACCATGCCGCCCGGCGGCAGAACCCGCACGAAGGGACTGGCCGCGTACACGTCGGCCAGGACGGTCGTGAGCTCCTCGGTGGTGTCGTTGCCGGTCATGGGCGCGTAGCAGGTGGTGAGGACGCCGCGCACGGTCGGCACGAGGTGCGGCACGAACAGCACCTGCGCCTCCTGGTCGGTCGCGAGCGTGAGCGACCGCTCCATCTCCGGCGTGTGCTGGTGCCGCGGCACGCGGTAGGGACGGATCGACTCCTCGGTGGCCGTGAACAGGCCGGCCTCGCTCAGCGACCTCCCGGCGCCCGACAGCCCGGTCTTGCCGTCGACGAGGATCGGTCCGGGCGCGATCAGCCCGAGCGCCAGCAGCGGCGCGAGCCCGAGCGCGACCGGCGTCGGGTAGCAGCCGGGGTTCGCGACGAGCTCCGCGCCGGCGATCGTGTCGGCGAACAGCTCGGGCAGCCCGTACACGGCCCGGTCGAGCCACGCCGGCGCGGGATGCTCGAACCCGTACCACTCCGGGTAGGCCTCGGCCGGCAGCCGGAAGTCGCCCGCGAGGTCGACCACCCGCAGGCCGGCCTCGACGAGGTGCGGCACGATCGAGCCGCTCGACGCCGTTCGGCAGGGCGCAGAACGCGAACCCGGCCGCGGCCGTCACGGCCTCGAGGTCCTCGACCGACGCGAGCTCCGTGCCGGCCAGCGGCGTGCCGGCCAGGTGGGGATGCACGTCGGCGAGCGTCTTGCCGGCCGAGCCGTGCGAGGCCAGATGCGTGATCTGCACGCCTGGGTGCTGGCCGAGCAGGCGGACCAGCTCGCCCCCGGCGTACCCGGAGGCCCCCAGCACGGCGACGTCGGTCACGGCAGCGCCCATCGCATAAGTATGCAGAAGATGGATAGAACCGGCAACCGAGGCACGGATCAGCGGGTCGAACCTACGGGCAGGGGTCGCGCCAGACGCGCAGGCTGAGCTTCTTCTTCATCGAGTTGAAGCCGAGGTCGGCCGCCTGCGTGCAGAAGTCCGAGAGCTCCAGCTTGTACTCGACCGTGAAGACGGCCTTGCCGGCGGCCACGAACGGCCGCAGCCGATCGCACTCGTGGTACTGGAAGCACTGCTCGTCCAGGGCGACGTCGAAGTACGGCAGCAGGTCTCGGACCTGCCCGAGGTCGTTCTTCAGCACCGCGCTCATGCCGCGGCGGTGCGCCTCGTTCGCGAGGAAGATGTCGTAGCGGAGCTGGTCGGCGCCGGTCAGCGGGAAGCCCGTGTGGTTCTGGTACCCGTCCACGTTGTCGAACTCGACGGCGTCGAAGCCCTTCGCCTCGCACATGTCCATGCGCGCCCGCATGATCGGCCGCAGGACGCGGAGCTTGCGGATGTCGAGCCAGCGCTCCCCCGGCCAGCCGTTGCTGGCGCCCTTCACGGAATCCGGGAAGTCCTTCGCGTCGGGCCGGAAGTTCTCCCACGAGCCGGCGCTGATGTAGCAGACGACCGCCCGGCCCGCGTCGTGCAGCTCCTGGACGGTGGCGCCCGACACCTCGAAGCCGTCGACGTCGTACATCTGCACGTCGACCGACGTGTCGATGGCGTCCTGCAGCTGCCACTGCCAGCTCGTGACGAGGTCGGGCGCCCAGCAGCCCTCGCACGGCACCGGGGTCGGGAAGGGATCGATGCTGGATCGGCGCACCTGTCGACGCGCTCGCCGGAGGCACGGCGACGCCGGCCAACGCGGCGGCCAGCGACAGCGTGATGGCGATCCTCGAATGCCGACCCACGGTCGAGGTATCGGCCGCAGGGCGCCTCCGCCCTGAACCGGGTCAGGCAGGGTTCGGGTTGCTCGAACCGCAGCGACGCCAGCTCGAGCTCGGTGCGTTCGATCACGCTGTCGAGCCACACGGCGTCCTGCGGGCCGCGCACGTCCTCGCGCGGGAACATGAACTGGTTCAGCGCCTCGTCGGAGCCGATCTGGATCGCGTGGCCCGCCAGGTAGTCGGCGATCGCGAACTCCCAGCTGAAGATCGCCGTGCCGTCCTCGTACGCGTGGATCGAGTACGTCATGAACCGGTTCGGCGTCGCCACGAACTGCCGGCTGCGGGTGGATCCCACGCCCCGCTCGTCGATCTCGCGGAAGCCGTTCGCGACGAGCGCCTCGCCGAACTCCATGGGGCGCAGCCTACGCGCTCACCGCACGATCGAGAGCGGCTCCTCGCCGGTCCGGGGCAGCGCCTCGGCGGCGTGGGCGCGCGCGATGGAGCCGCGCGCCTTGCCGAGCTGCGAACGCAGCTCGTCGGAGCCGTTCGCGAGCATGGTGGCGGCGCGCGCGAACTTGTTCTCCAGCACGCCCTCCATGGCGGCGAGCAGCGTGCCGACCTCGGCCAGGCTCGCGGAGACGTCGGCCGCGTCGCCGAAGCGCTGCACGAGCGCGTACAGGAACAGCACGACCGGCAGCGCCGTGGAGTACGGCACCACGACGACGCCGTGCGAGAACGCGTCGGCGTGCGCGCGCTTCAGCACGCCGTAGGCGGCGTCGGGGATCGCGGCGACGGCGACGGGCGCCGTCAGCGCCGGGTCGAGGTACTGCGCGACCTCGCGCGCGCGGATCGCGACGGCCCGCTCCACCTGGCGGGCGCACGCCTCGCGGTCGACCGGCGTGGCGGCGGCCTCGAGGGCCTCGAGCTCGGCGAGGCCGGTCCACTTCGAGTCGATCGGCAGGCGCCGCCCGTCCGGCAGCACGAGGCCGAACTCCACCACCTTGCCGCCGACGCGGAAGTCGGTCGCGAGCATCGACGGCGGCAGCGACGACAGGTGCTCGCGCAGGACGTTCTCCCCCGCGCGACCCGTGCCGGAGCCGCCGGCCATCACGGTCGCGAGCCGCCGCACGACCTCGCGGTGCTCGGCGTCGGTGCTGCGGCGTTCCTGATCGCGGGTTGTCAGCTCCTCGAGCGCGCGGCGAGCACCCTCGAGGCCGCTCCGCAGCTGCTCGCCGGTGAGATCGCGCCCCGCCGCCGCGTCGGCCAGACCGGCGCAGCTCCGCCGACTGCGCGTCGAGCCGCGCCTGCACGAGGGCGACCGCCCCGCCGTCGGAGGCCTCCGCTCGCGGCCGGATCGCCACGACGGCCAGCCCGATGCCGAGCCCGATGAACAGCGCGAGCACCACGAACCCGATCCCGTCCATCCGCAACCTCCAGGGAAGGCCCTCGACGAGGGCATGTCGGATGACCGTAGCCACCGGGTCCGACACGGCTGCCGCGCGCCCGTATCATGCGCGCATGTCAGGCACGGCCGCAGGCGACATCGACCGCGGGAAGCTCCGCGAGATCAAGGCGCGCGAGGACGCCGCGTTCGTGGCGGCACGCCCGCGCAGCGCCGAGCTCTGGCAGCAGGCGAAGGCCTCGATGCCCAACGGCGTGCCCATGTCGTGGCTCCGCAACTCCTACGACCATCCGCCGCTGTTCGTCTCCGAGGGCCGCGGCGCGCGCTTCCGCGACGTGGACGGCAACGAGTACGCCGACTTCAACATCGCCGACATGAGCATGTTCTGCGGCTACGCGCCGGAGCCCGTCGTCGAGGCACTCGCTCGCCGCGCCGCGATGGGCACCCAGTTCCTGCTGCCGAACGAGGACGCGATCTGGGTCGCCGAGGAGCTCGGCCGCCGCTACGGACTGCCGAAGTGGCAGTTCACGCTCGCCGCCACGAACGCGAACACGGAGGTGATCCGCACGGCCCGCGCGCTGACCGGCCGCGAGCACGTCCTGTTCTTCGAGGGCAAGTACCACGGCCACTTCGACGACGTGCTCGTCGAACCGGGACGACAGACGGCCGGATCGTGCCCGAGGAGGACGGCCTGCCCGCCGACGTCACGCACCGCACGAAGCTCGTCCCGTTCAACGACCCCGAGGCGCTCCGCGCTGCGCTCGAGCCGCGCGACGTGGCGGTCGTCATCACCGAGCCGGTCCGACGAACAACGTCGGGCTACTGCTGCCCGAGGAGGGCTTCCACGCGCAGCTCCGCGCGATCACGCGCGAGACCGGCACCCTGCTCTGCTACGACGAGACGCACACGCAGGTGGTCGGCCCCGGCGGCCTCACGAGGATGTGGGACCTCGAACCCGACGTCGTGACCGTCGGCAAGTCGATCGCCGCCGGGGTGCCGCTCGGCGCGTACGGCATGACCGAAGAGGTGGCCGCCGTGCTCGAGCGACCGTCCGGCCGGCAGGACGAGGCAGGCCTCGTCGCGACCGGCGGCACGCTGTTCGGCAACCCGCTGTCGATGGCCGCCGCCCGGGCCGCCATGGGCGAGGTCCTCACCGACGAGGCGTACGCGCACACGCACGTGCTCGGGGCGCGGCTCGCCGACGGCCTCGAGAAGGCGATCGCCGAGGCCGGCCTGCCGTGGACCACGCATCGGTTCTGGCCGCGCTCCGGCGTCACGTTCGCGCCGACGATGCCGCGGAACTTCGTCGAAGCCTCCGCCACGATGGACGTGGAACTGCTCGTCACCGCGCGCGTCTACCTGGCGAACCGCGGCGTCTGGGAGGCGATCGTCGGCGCCGGTCCCACCTGCTCGGTGCCGGCGACCGAGGAGGACGTGGACCGCTACCTGGACGCGTACACCGCGCTGCTGCGCGAGCTGACCGCGTAGCTCGCCCGGCGGCTAGGCTGCGGGCGTGACCCACCGAGAGACGACCCGCGCGTGGCTCATGGACATGGACGGCGTCCTCGTGCGCGAGGAGCACGTGATCCCGGGCGCCGTCGAGTTCGTCGCCCGACTCCAGGAGCGCGAGATCCCGTTCATGCTCCTGACCAACAACTCGATGTACACGCGGCGCGACCTTGCCGCGCGGCTCACCGCCAACGGACTGGCCGTCCCCGAGGAGGCGATCTGGACCTCCGCGCTCGCGACCGCCGGTTTCCTCGAGGATCAGCGCCCCGGCGGCTCGGCATTCGTGATCGGCGAGTCCGGCCTCACCACTGCCCTCTACGAGGTCGGGTACACGCTCCAGGACCGAACGCCGGACTACGTCGTGCTCGGTGAGACGCGGACGTACAGCTTCGAGCGCATCACGAAGGCCATCCAGCTGATCGCGTCGGGCGCACGGTTCATCGCGACGAATCCCGACACGACCGGACCCTCCCTCGGCGGCATCGTGCCCGCAACGGGGTCGGTGGCCGCGCTGATCAGCCGGGCGACGGGCGTGGACCCGTACTTCGTCGGGAAGCCGAACCCGCTGATGATCCGCTCCGCGCTGAACGCCCTCGACGCTCACTCGGAGACCACGGCGATGATCGGCGACCGCATGGACACCGACATCGTGGCCGGACTCGAGGCCGGACTCGACACCGTCCTGGTACTGACCGGCGTGACCGAGCGCGCCGAGGCCGAGCGGCACGCGTTCCGGCCCGGTCGGATCGTGGAGTCGGTCGCCGATCTGATCGAGGACCTTGCCTAGCCTCCGCCCTCAGCACGCCGGACCTCGGTCGGGGTAGCCTTCGCGCACGCCGTCCACATGGAGGTCCCATGCGTCTCATCCGGCTCGTCCTCGTCGTCCTTGCGTCCGCCGGCGCCGTCATCCTGCTCGCCGGGCCCCTTGCGGCGCAGACCCCCACCATCGACAGCACCAGGTCATTCATCGTGCTGACCGGGCAGCTGGACATCGCCGAGGGTCAGCGCTACGAGGACGCCGTGATCTTCGACGGCGACGCCACGATCGCCGGCACCGTCCTGAACGACGTTGTCGCGTTCAACGGCGACGTGACGGTGAGCGGGGACGTCCTCGGCAGCGTCGTCGCGCTGAACGGGAAGGTCACCCTCGAGTCCGGGGCGCGGGTCGGCGGCGACGTCGTGTCGAGCGAGCCGGCGGCGATCGCCGAGGGGGCGACGGTCGTCGGCACCACCTCCTCGTCGGGGCTGCCGACCAACTTCAACGTCGGCAAGTTCGTGACGGTCAGCCGCGTCGCGGTCTGGGTCGCCACCTCCGTGTCCAGCTTCCTGCTCGGGCTGCTCCTGCTGCTCTTCGCGCCGCGCGCCGGCGAGGCCGTCGCGACGACGGCCTCGAGCATGTTCGGCCGGTCGGTCGGCATCGGGTTCGCGGTCTTCTTCGGCCTGCCGATCGCGGCCCTGATCGCGCTCATCACGCTCGTCGGCATCCCGTTCGGCGCAGGGCTCCTGCTGGCCCTTGGCCTCCTGTTCTGGATCGGGTACGTGGCGGCCGCCATCGCGATCGGACGGCTGCTGGTGAAGCCGCCGACCTCGCGGCTCCTGGCGTTCCTCGCCGGATGGTTGATCCTGCGCGTGGTCGCGATCATCCCCGGCTTCGGCGGCCTCGTGTGGTTCCTCGCAACGGTGTTCGGTCTCGGCGCCATCGCCGTCGCCGCCCGGCGCGCGGGCCGGATCGACACGCCGGCGGCCGGTGCAGGCGCCCTGACTGTGCCACCGCCTCCGCCCATGCCGCCCGCGGTACCATCCGCGCCATGACGCCGCCGCAGATCCCGGTCCTTCGCGTCGCCGGCTCCCGCCGCGAGGTCGGCGCGCAGATCGGCGAGGCCTTCGGCGACCAGGTCCGCCAGGCGGTGGCGACCGGCTTCGACGAGCTACCGGGGGCGCGCACGCGCGAGGAGCAACTCGCGCTTGCGGCCGCGTACCGAGAGGTCACGGAGCGCGAGCTCCCATGGCTCGTCGAGGAGCTCGACGGGTGCGCCGCGGCCGCCGGCGTCGACCCGCTCGCGTTCTTCGCCGTGTCGATCGAGGAGATCTGGTACCTGCCGCGCGAGCGCGTCACGCAGGGCCGGTGCAGCGACCTCGTGGCGGGGCCGCGCGCGACCGCGGACGGCCACCTGATCGTCGGGCACAACAACGACCTGTCGCCGTCGGCCGAGGACCACATCGTCGCGATCGAGCGCACGGTGCCGGGCGACCCGGTCACCTTCCAGCTGGGCGGCGCGCCGTGGCTGTCGGTCGGCTGGAACAGCGCCGGCCTCTCGCTCACCGGCAACGAGCTGTCGCCGAACGACGAGCGCGTCGGCATCAGCCGCTCGCTCCAGGTCTTCGACATGCTGCGGGCGCGGACCCTCGACGACATGGTCGCCAGCGCCGTACGTCCCGACCGGGCGTCCAGCTACAACAACGTGCTCACCTCGGCCGACGGGGGCGCCGTCAACGTCGAGGGTTCGGCCACCGACGTCGAGCTCACCGGCCTCGACGACGACGGGCATCTCGCGCACACGAACCACTACGTGTGCCAGCGCATGCTGCCCTTCGAGGGCGACCCCGTGTACGCGGAGCGGTCGAACGTCCGGTACGAGCGCGCGCGCGAGCTGCTGGCGAACGAGCCGGCAGCCTCGATGACCGGAGCGCGGATGCGCGAGCTGCTCTCCGACCACGAGACGAAGCCGGACTCGCTCTGCCGCCACCCCGAGTTCGGCACGCCGGACACGAAGACCGTCTTCTGGTGCGTGGCCGACGTCACCGAGGGCCGCATCACGTTCGGCCGCGGCAACCCCTGCGACTCGACAGGCGCAGGAATACGCGTTCGCCGACTACGGCGTCTGATCGAGGGCCAGGCGCACCGCGTCGATCGTCGCCGCGTCGCCCCGCTCCTCCGCCAATGAGAGGACCGACGCGCCCTCGTCGTTGACGGCCGCCGGGTCCGCACCGGCGGTCAGCAGCAGCGCCACGCTCGCCACGTCGCCGTTGTGCGCTGCCCCGTGCAGGGGCGTCCACCCGCCGGACTGACGGGCGTTCGGATCGGCGCCGGCGGCCAGCAGGATCTCCACGACGTCGACGTGGCCGGTTGCTCACCGCCGAGTGCAGCGGCGTGCCGGTCATCCATCCCCGGCCGCGCGCGTCGACCTCGGCGCCCCGTGCCAGGAGCAGCGTCGCCGCCTCCGGCTTGCCGAAGAAGGCGGCGAGGTGCAGGGGCGCGAACCCGTCGGCGCTGGCCGCGTCCACGTCGGCCCCGCCTTCGAGCAGAGCCGTCAGCCGGTCCAGATCGCCGAACGCGGCGGCCTCGAAGACGTCGAGGTCGGGACCGGCCTCGAGCAGGGCCTGCGTGGCGCCGCGGTCGGACCGGTAGCGCGCGCGCATCAGCGCCGACACGCCCTCGGCGTCCCGGGCGCCGGCGAGCGCCGGGTCGGCGGCCACCAGAGCCCGGATCCGATCCACGTCACCCGCCTCGATCGCGGCGAACATCTCGTCGGCGGTGCTTGCCATCGGCCCCTCCCTCACGCACACTTCGATGTGTAGGCTATCTATCTACATATGGACGCGTCAAGCGGCACTTCCCCAGCGCAGGAGGCAGAGGAGGTCGCCGACCGGCTCCACTCGGCGGCGATCCACCTGCTGCGGCGCGTGCGCGTCCGGGACGTGGAGCTGGGGCTCTCGGGGCCCCGGCTCTCCGCCCTCTCCGTCGTCGTGTTCGCGGGTCCGCTCACCGTCGGCGAGCTCGCGGCCGCCGAGCAGGTCCGCTCCCCCACCATGACGCGCCTGGTCGACGGGCTCGAGGGCGAGGGGCTCGTCACGCGCGAGCCGAACCCCGTCGACGCGCGGTCCGTCCTCGTCCGCGCGACGGACGACCGGCCGGCTCGTGCTCTCGCGCGGGCGCGCCGCGCGGATCGAGGACCTGGCGGCACGGCTCGAAGCGCTCGCCACCGGAGGAGCTCACCGCCCTGCGCGAGGCCGCGGCGCTGATCGAACGGGTGACGGGCGGCACGGGCGAACCTCCCTCGAACGACTAGGACGGCTCCCCCGCCGCCACCACGCCGGCGCGCAGCACGAGCCGCGGTGTCAGCACGTGCGAGATGTCCTCGACCGGGTTCCCGTCGTAGAGCACGAGGTCGGCGCGCGCTCCGGCCTCGACGACGCCGACGCCCTCGAGGCCGAGCAGCGCGGCGCCGTTCGAGGTGCCCGCCTGCATCGCCTTCAGCGGCGTCATGCCCCACTCGACCATGTACGTGAGCTCGCGGGGGGCGTTGCCGTGCGGGTTGAACGGCGTGCCGGCGTCGGTGCCGCAGACGTGCGTCACGCCCTCGCGCAGGGCCAGGCGCTGCGCGGCGCGCGCGGCGACCTCGACCTCGCGCGCCTTCGTCGACCGCGTACTCCGGCACCACGTCGTCGTGGTCGAGCATCCCGCGCAGCGCGCAGATCGTCGGCGAGCGGTACGTGCCGCGCGCCTTCATCTCCTTCGCGATCTCCGGCGTCATGAAGGCGCAGTGCTCGACGGAGTCCACGCCGGCGCGCACCGAGGCGAGGATCCCCTCGGCGCCGATCGCGTGCGCGGCGACCCGACGGCCCCACGTGTGCGCCTCGTCGACGGCCGCCTCGAGCTCGGCGGGCGTGAACGCGGTGAACGTGGCGCCGATGCCCGGCGTGAGCACGCCGCCGGTCGCGATCACCTTGATGGCGGTGGCGCCGGCCTTGATCTCCTCGCGCACGGCCTTGCGGATCTCGTCGGCGCCGTCGACCTCGCGCGCGAACCCGACGTTGTGACCGTGACCACCGGTGATCGTGAGCGCGCGTCCGGCGGCGAACACCTGCGGGCCCGGGATCAGGCCGCGCTCGGCGGCGCGTCCGACGTCGCAGCTGACCGAGCCGAGGCCGCCCAGGTCGCGGACGGTCGTGACGCCGTGCTCCAGATGACGGCGCAGGTTCGCTGCCGCCTTCAGGGCCGCGAGGCCCGGCGTGAGCTCGCGGCCCTCGGCGGCGAAGTCCGCCTCGCCGTCGAACTGGAGGTGCACGTGGACGTCGATCAGACCCGGGGTGAGCGTCCGGCCGGCGCCGGGCTCCTCGCGGGCGGCGCGGGCGGCACGCGGCGCCCGCGCGTGCGCGCCGACCCACTCGACGGCGCCGTCGCTCACCAGCACGCCCTGCTTGGTCTTCACCGTGCGCCCGTCGAAGAGCGTGACGTCGGAGAAGTACGTGGTCATGCGCGCTCCTCGTTCCGATCGGCGGACGGTGCCGGGCATCATGCCACCGGCGGCGCCGTGTCGCCTCGCGATGCGGGAGGGCTGCGCTGGAGTAGGATGCGTCGTCGCACACCAGCCCGGACGGTCGCGCCGGGCGCACGAGGGGGGTTATCAGGTGCTGGACGTCGCCAGGTCGGCGGTCGAGGCCGCAGTGAAGGCGGGCGCCGACTATTCGGATGCCCGCGTCGGCACCGATCTCACCGAGGCCATCACCGTGCGCAATCAGGAGATGGAGGGGATCGACCGCGCCGAGTCCACGGGCCTGGGCATCCGGGTCCTCGTGGACGGGCGGTGGGGCTTCGCCGCCACGGCGCGGCTGGACGCGGCCGAGATCGACCACGCGGCCGCCACCGCCGTCCAGACCGCGAGGGCCGCCGCCCGCCTGCCGGCCGATCCCGTCGAGCTGTCCCCGGTCGAGCCCGTCACCGGCACGTGGCGGAGCCCCATGAACGAGGACCCGTTCACCGTGCCGCTGGAGGAGAAGATCGCGCTGCTGATGGAGGCGACGCGCCGCATGCAGTCGGTGCAGGGCGTCACGTTCGCGGAGGGGAGCATCGACCTGTTCCGGCGCAGCACGTGGTTCGCGTCCAGCGACGGCGCCGCGATCGAGCAGTCCACCACGCAGTCGGGCGGCGGCATCGAGGCGACGGCGATCAGCGACGGTGAGATGCAGCGCCGCTCGTACCCGAACTCGTTCCGCGGCCACGTGAAGGCGAGCGGCTACGAGCACATCCGGACGCTCGGGCTCGTCGAGGAGGCCGAGCACACCGGCGGGCAGGCCGTCGAGCTCCTGTCGGCGCCCGAATGCCCGAGCGAGATCACGACCCTGATCCTCGACAGCGGCCAGATGGAGCTCCAGGTGCACGAGTCGATCGGCCACGCCGTCGAGCTCGACCGCGTGCTGGGCATGGAGGAGGCCTACGCCGGATCGTCGTTCGTGCGACCCGAGGACCGCGGAACGCTGCGGTACGCGAGCCCGCTGGTGTCGATCACGGCCGACGCGTCGCTGCCCGGCGGCCTGGGCTCGTTCGGCTGGGACGACGAGGGCGTGCCGGCGCAGCGGACGCCGATCATCGTCGACGGGGTGTTCCAGCACTTCATCTCGAGCCGCGAGACGGCGCCGCAGATCGGCGAGGTCTCACAGGGCGCGATGCGCGCCGACGGCTGGCAGCACTTCCCGCTGATCCGCATGACGAACATCTCGCTGGAGCCGCGCGAGGGCTCGCTCGCCGACATCATCGGCGACACGAAGGACGGCATCTTCATGTGCACGAACCAGTCGTGGTCGATCGACGACAAGCGCGTGAACTTCCAGTTCGGGTGCGAGGTCGCGTGGCGCGTGGAGAACGGACGGCTGACCACCATGTACCGCAACCCCAACTACGCCGGCATCACGACGGAGTTCTGGGGATCGTGCGACGCGGTCGCCGGCCGCGAGGACTGGACGCTCTGGGGCACGCCCAACTGCGGCAAGGGCCAGCCGAACCAGACCGGCCGCGTCGGCCACGGCACGTCGCCGGCGCGGTTCCGCAACGTGCAGGTCGGGGTGCGCTGATGCCGGGGCTGATCGGGCGGGACGGCTTCGAGCGGGTGGCGCAGGCGGCACTGGAGCTGCCCGGCGTCGACGGCGTCGAGGTCCTGTTCATGCACGAGTTCGGCGGCCTGACGCGGTTCGCGTCCAGTCAGATCCACCAGAGCACGTCGCGCGAGGACACGGCGCTGAGCGTGCGCGTGGTATCGCAGGGCCGGGTGGGCGTGGCCTCGTCGAACGACTTCAGCGCCGAGGGCGCGCGCCGGGCGGCCGAGAGCGCGAAGGAGATGGTCGGCGTGGTCGGCGCCGACCCGCAGTTCCCCGGCCTCGCCGGTCCAGCGCAGCCCGCGGAGCGCCGGGCCTACGACGAGGCGACGGCGTCGGCGACGCCGGAGCAGCGCGCAGAGGGGGTGGCTGAGCTAGTCGGGCGGTGCCCGGACGGCTTCACGGCCGCCGGCGCGTACGAGACGACCGCGGTCGAGGTCGGCGTCGCGACGACCGAGGGGCAGCTGGTGTGGGAGCCGACGACGCAGGCCTCGATGACGACGGTCATCTCCGGCGGCGAGAGCGGCAACGGGTTCGCGGAGACGTTCGCCGGGGGGGTCGCCGCGGTGGATCCGGAGGCGATCGGCCGGCGGGCGGCCGAGAAGGCGGTGGCGTCGCAGCGGCCGCAGCCGCTGGAGCCCGGCACGTTCACGGTGATCCTGGAGCCGGCGGCGGTCTCGACGCTGGTGGGGTTCCTCGCGTTCATCGGGCTCGGTGGGAAGTACCTGGCCGAGGGCCGCTCGTGCCTGTCGGGTCGCGAGGGGCAGCAGGTGGCGGCGCCGTCGGTGTCGCTCTGGGACGACGCGACGGATGAGCGCACGCTCGGGCTGTCGTTCGACTTCGAGGGCGTGCCCCGGCAGCGCGTCGATCTCATCAAGGAGGGCGTGTTCGTCGACGGGGTGTACGACATGCGAACGGCGGCGCAGACCGGCCGCAAGAGCACGGGGCACGCGCTGCCCTCGCCGAACCCCGACGGACCGTTCCCGTTGAACATGTTCATGGCGACGGGCGACGCGTCGGTGGAGGACATGATCGCGTCGACCGACCGCGGGGTGTTGGTGACTCGCTTCCATTACTCGAACGTCGTGAACCCGGTCGAGTCCAGCATCACGGGCATGACGCGCGACGGGACGTTCCTGATCTCCGGCGGCGAGGTCGCCGGTCCCGTCATGAACTTCCGGTTCACGCAGTCGATCCTGGAGGCGCTGTCGGCGGTGTCGATGATCGGGCGCGAGTCAGAGCTCGCGAGCGAGTTCTTCTTCAGCGCGTCGTGCGTGCCGGCGCTGAAGATCGACCGGTTCCACTTCTCGAGCCGCAGCGACCACTAGCCCGGCCGGCTGCGGCGCGCGAGCCGCAACGCCAGCACCGGGCACGCGGACACCGCGCGGCGGGCGTGGGCCTCGAGCTCGGGGCCGATCTCCCCGCCCTCGATGATGGGGAAGCCCCAGTCGTCCAGGCGGATCCGCTCCGGGAACAGGTCGGCGCACAGCCCATGGCCGTCGCACGCGATCGGGTCCACGGTCAAGCGGCTCGGCGCCGTCATCGCGAACCTCGAGCGTCCAGCGGCAGCACCTGCTCGTGCATCGTTGCCGAACACACGCCGGCGCGATGGTTCGCGACCTCGTCGCCGAACACCGTCAGCGCGCTGCGCACGAACCGAACCGCACCGTCGGGCAGCCGGCAGGCGCCGCGTCCCTCGACGTCGCCGGCCCACCGCAGCAGACGTTCGGTGACGGCAGCGTCGGCCTCGCGGCGGGCGAGCTGCGCCAGCCCTCCCCCGATCGCCGCGAGGCCGTGGACACACGGGCCGCACTGGTCGGCGCTCTGCCGCGCGAACCACCGCGCCACCCGCGCCGACTCGACCAGCCCGCACGCGCCGGCCGGGAAGAAGTGCACGACGCCCGAGCCGAGGCCGGCGCCCACCGTTCGAAGATCGTCGTCGCTCAGCCGCGCGTCGGCCGCCCGCGAAGCGTCCAGCCACGCGCCGAAGTACCCACCGAGCAGCACCGCCGAGTACCCGTCGGCCGAACCGCCGACCGCTCGGAGCAGGCTCGAGATCTTCGTGCCCGACGCGATCTCGTACACGCCCGGCTGTGCGACCGCGCCCGACACCGTCACCAGCCGGCTGCCCGGTTCGTGCGTCGTGCCCAGCTCGCGGAACCATTCGGACCCGAACGCCGCGATCTGCGCGAGGTGCGCGAGCGTCTCCACGTTCTGCACGAGCGTCGGGCGGCCGCCGACCCCCCGCTCGAACGGGCGCGGCGGCGCGGCCCACGGGATCGCCGGGCCGCCGTCGATCAGCCGCACGAGCGAGCGCTCCTCGCCGGCCACGTATCGGTGCGGGATCGGCACGACGGTCGCCGCCGCCAGCAGCCGGTCGGCGCGGCGCTCCTCGAGCGCTCGGGCCACGGACGCCTGTGCGTCGGCCTCCCCCTCGTCGATGCCGATCACGATGCGGCCGGCGCCCACCGCGGCCGCCGCCACCAGCGCGCCGTCCAGCACCAGGTGGGGACGCGTCGTCAGCAGCAGCCGGTCCTTGCGGCTCGCCGGCTCGCCCTCGGAGCCGTTGACGACGACGACGGGGCGGCCTCGGCCGGCGGCCACCGCCCGCAGCTTCACCGCGGTCGGAAAGGCCGCGCCCCCGCGGCCGCGCAGGCCGGAGGCCTCGACCTCGAGCATGAGCTGCTCGTCGGGACGGGAGCCCGGCGCCGGCGGGGCGGGCATCGCGGCGCGATGGCCGGCGAGGTCCACCCATCCGCCGTGCACGATCGGTCCCCCGAGCAGCCGGGGCAGGCCCGACGGGCCGGGCACCGGTTCACGAAGCATCTGCGTGGCGCTCATCCCGCGAGCGCCAGTTGCACGCGGCCGCCGGCGGTCCCGGCGGCGTCCAACACCTGGAGGGCGGCGTCCAGCGTGACGGCGTCGCCGCTGTGGTCCTCGAGCTTCGAACTGATCTGGCCGTTGCTGACGCCGGCGATCTGCCCCGTGAACCGGCTCTGGTCGTCGCGCGGGCCGAGCGTGACGTGCCCGCCCTGCACGAAGAACCCGCCGCTCTGCTGCGAGCTGCCCCGTGAGCCGGATGTCGAGCACGAGGTCCGAGCTGCCCGACAGCGTGCCGCGGAACTCGAGCTCCATGCCGCCGGACGCGCCCTGCTGCTGCGTCGCCGTCCCGTCGAAGGTCGAGGTCGCCGGCAGCACGAGCTGCGTGACGTGATGCACGGCCGTGGTGGTTGCGGCGGATCCAGCGCCCAACAGGCTCGGCGGGGTGCCGGCCCGGGTCGCCCAGCCGGTCGCGAGCGGCCCGACCGCGAGCCAGCCGACGAGCGCGACCGACGCGACGCCGCCTGCGCCGACGGCGAGTCCCTGCAGCGCGCCCCGCCGCGCGGGGTCGCGTCCGGCGCGCCACACGGCGGCCGCGAGCACCGAGCCGACGCAGGCCGCGACGAGGGCGAGCATCCACGGCTCGCCGGCGTCGCTGCCGGTCCCGAGGCTGTGCACGACGGCGACCGGCCAACATCCGTACGCGAGCCAGTGCACGGCGCGCCACGTGCGGAACCCGAGCCGCGCGCGCAGCAGGCTCGTGACGATGAGCGCGAGGAACAGGTCGAACGCGAGCGCGCCCAGGCCGAGCCACAGCGGCCGGTACGCGGAGACGAACGGCACGACGGCGTCGATCCAGCGGATCGGCGCGAACCCGTCGATCACGGTCGACGCGACGTGCACGGCGACGAAGGCGACCGCCATCAGCGAGAGGTTCTTGTGCAGGCCCTGCGTGACGAAGCGTGGCCATCGCGGCGACGCCCATTGCATCGCGCCGGCGAGCCCCAGCAGGGCCACACCGGTGAGCAGCAGCAGCGAGACCACGCCGGTCGCGCGCGTCAGGTACCACAGGGCGCTGCCCGAGGTCACGGCGAGCAACGTCACGGCGGCGCCTCCCGCGGCCAGCCGGCGACGCGGACCACCTCGCCCTCGGGCGTGACGAGCCGCGAGGGCAGGCCGAAGCCGCCGAGCCATGCCGGCGCCGACGCGCCCCGAACGATCGAGGCCGTCGCCGCGGTGTTCGCGTCCACGCACGAGGCCGCCGCCACCGTCACGGTCCGCCAGACGACGTCGGCGGGCGCGCCGGTGCGCGGGTCGACGATGTGATGGACGTCGCGGCCGTCGCGCCGCCACCGGCGCACGGTCGTGCTCGAGGTCGCCAGGCCGCCGCCCTCGAGGCGCACCGTCTCGTCGGCGTCGCCCTGGTGCGCGTCGCCGACGCCGAGCGGCCATCCGCCTGCCGGCGGCTCACCCGCGATCGCGAGGTCGCCGCCGAGGCTCACGACGACGCCGGTCCGGGCGGATCGGGCGGCGGCGCGCGCCGCCCGATCCGCGGCCAGGGCCTTCGCGGTGGCGCCGAGGTCCAGCCCGGATCCCGCGGGCACACGGATCCGGGAACGCTCCGGGTCGACCTCGACCGTGCGCCAGCCGGGCGCCGGCCGGGGCGGGTCGCCGCGGACCATCCGGCGCGATGGCGGCGAAGTCGCGGTCGTAGCCGTTCGCGATCATGGAGGTCGCGACGGTCGGGTCGACATCGCCGCCGGTGAGACGGGCGGCGCGCAGCGCGACCTCGACGGCCTCGAGCAGGAGCGGACCGACCGAGACCCAGCCGCCGGCGCCGGCGTTCACGCGCGCGAGGTCCGAGTCGCCGCGGAAGCGGCTACAGGCAAGGTCGATCGCGTCGACCTCGCGCCGGACCTCGAGGGCGGCCGCGACGACGCGGTCGGCGTCGGCCGTCACCACGACGGCCGTGGTGCCGAGCGCGGGGAACCGGATGCGGCCGAACTCGTCCATCAGGACCCGCCCGAGTTCGCGACGCCGCCGCCGCTGCCACCGCCGGTGCCGCCCTGCTGGGGCACCGAGATCGGGGGTTGTAGGCCGCCGCCATCGGTCCCGGTGCCGGGCCCGATGACGACCGGCGCGGTGCTGTCGGTGGAGGAAGTGGTGTTCGAGCTGTTCGCCGCGCTCCCGTTCTGGGCCTTCGCGACGACGAACGTGACGGCGGCCGAGAGCGCGACGGCGCCGGCCATGGCCCAGCTCGTGAGGCGGGCGACGCGGCGAACGCCGGCGTCGCGGGTCTGCGGACTCGGTGCCACGGGTCGCTCCTTCCGGTCACGTTCGAGGTTGCCCGGCCGTGCTGGGAGGGCTGGGAGATTCGCCTGTGGGTTTCCTGAGATCCCGGGGCCGCCCGATACCGTCCCGGCCACCGGGCGAGGTACCCTGTCGGCCCGAGCGCCGCGCCCGGCACCATGCACACGCCGCGCGCCCGGGCACCACGGGCCAACGAGGAGGCACACACGATGCAGGTCGGAGAGATCATGCACACGGACGTGAAGACGGCGGCCGCCGACGACACGTTCGCCGACGTCGCGAAGGTCATGCGCACGAACGGCATCTCCTCGGTCGTCGTCCTCGACGGCGCCAAGCTCGCCGGCATCCTGACCGAGCGCGACATCGTGAACCTCGTGGCGGCCGGGGGCGACCCGCAGTCCGTGAAGGTCGCCCACGGCATGACGCGCCGCGACATCGAGACCGTCTCCTCGAAGACCGACATCGCGAAGGCGGCCGATCACATGGCGAGCCGCAACATCCGCCACCTGCCCATCGTCGACAAGGGCAAGCTCGTCGGCATCATCTCGATCCGCGACCTCACGCGGTGGGCGGCCGAGGAGCTCGCGGGCGGGCACGAGATGCCCGACATCGAGCGGAGCCACGCGGCGCTGCAGGCCGCGAGCGACCTCCAGCGCCAGCGCGGCAAGGGCTAGTCGCCCGATCGCGCGTTCGAACGGCTCACGCGGGTGCTCCAGCGACCCGAGCTGCGTCAGGTCGCGCGGGAAGAACAGCGCCACCGTCCAGTCGAGCATGATGCGGACCTTGCGACCGATCGTCGGCATCTGCGCCAGGTGGTACGTACGGTGCAGGAACCACGCCGGGAACCCGCGGACCTTCACGCCCATCACCTTCGCCACACCGCGGTAGCGCCCCAGGGCACACAGCCCGCCCAGGTTGCGCCAGCGGAACGGCCTCGCGGTCCCGCCCTCGATCGACGCCCGCACGTTGCCGGCCAGCCGCCGGGCCTCGCGCAGCGCGTACTGCGCGCTGGGCGGCGCGACCCCGCCCGTCACCCGGTCGGGCACCGCCGCCACGTCGCCGGCGGCCCACGCGTCCGGCACCCCGGCCACGTGCAGCGTCTCGTCGACCAGCACCCGCCCGGCCTCGTCGCACGGGAGCCCCGACCGGCGCGCGAGTGGCGACGCCTTCACGCCCGCCGTCCACACCAGCGTGTCGCCGCGGAACCGCTCGCCGTCGCTCAGCGCGATCCACCCGTCGACGGCCGACTCCAGTCTCGTCGACAGGCGAACCTCGATGCCACGCTCCTCGAGCCGCGCGAGCGCGTAGCCCGCCAGGTCCTCGCCGAGCTCGGGCAGGATGCGCCCGGCCGCCTCGACCAGCACCCATCGCAGATCCGCGACCTCGAGCCGCGGATACAGCTTCACCGCGTGGCGCGCCAGGTCCTCCAGCTCCGCCAGCGCCTCGACGCCCGCGTAGCCGCCGCCGACGAACACGAACGTCAGCAGCGACCGCCGCAGGTTCTCGTCGGGCGTCTCGGCCGCCGTGTCGAGGTTCGACAACACCCGGTTCCGCAGGTAGATCGCCTCCGTCACGGTCTTGAACCCGATGCCGTGCTCGGCGAGGCCGGGGATCGGCAGCGTGCGCGACCGGGAGCCGGCGCCCAGGATCACGATGTCGTACGGCTCCTCGCGCAGCGAGCCGTCGGGCAGCCGAACCGAGGCCAGGCGGGCCTCGTGGTCGACCCGCTCCACCTCGCCGATCAACAGCTCGGTCTTCCGCAGCACCTGCCGGAGCGGCACCACGACCGCACGCGGATCGATCGTGCCCGAGGCCACCTCGGGCAGGAACGGCTGGTACTGCATGAAGTTCTCGGGGTTCACGAGCGTGACGCGGTGGCCGGCGCGCGTGAGCCGTTCGAGCCGCCGGGCCGCGTACATCCCGATGAACCCGCCGCCCACGATGAGGATCCGCCGCTGCGCCGCACCGCTCATATCCGTTCCAACGCCCCCGGCAGCTCGTCCAGTCCGCGGATCGCCACGTCGGCCTCGGCCAGCTGCTCGGGCGTGGGGTCGTCGGGCGCCTCGCCGCGCAGGACCCACACCGTTCGCATGCCGGCCCGCCGCGCCGGCCGCACGTCGTAGTCCAGGCGGTCGCCGACCATGACCGCGTGCGGCGGCGCCTCGCCGGCCAGGTACAGCACGTGCGCGAAGAACCGGGGATCGGGCTTCGCGAGCCCGACGTCGTCGGACACGCCCCACACCTCCATGAACCGGTCGATGCCGTCGCGCTCCAGCGCCTGCCGCACCAGGCTCGGCTGGTTCGCGAGGATGCCCAGGCGGTAGCGGCCGGCCAGCCGCTCGAGGCAGGGCAGCACGTCGGGGTACAGCGCGTCGGGAGGGTACGCCCAGTGCTCCTTCGCGATCGCCTCCACCGGCTCGATGTCGGCGTCCGGCCCCAGGAACCGCGAGGTCAGCCGTCGCCGGAACGATCCGGCCTGCGCGGCGCGCGCGGCCGCGTACTCCGTCGTCGAACTCCTGATCGGTGAAGACGGCGCCGGACTCGCGCAGGGCCCGCGCCCACGACCGGGCGTACACGGAGTCGTCGTACATCACGCCGCCGATGTCCAGGAAGACGACGCGGATCTCGCCGTCGCGCTCCGTCGGGTTCGAGACCTCGGGCGCCATCGCGCCATCCTAGCGAGGCGCCAACGCGTGAAACGCGACGGCGGCGGCCGCGGCGGCGTTCAGCGAATCGATGCCGCCCTGCATGGCGATGCGCACGCGGAGGTCGGCGGCGCCGAGCCAGCGCTCCGACAGCCCCTCGCCCTCGCTGCCGATCGCGAGCGCGAGCCGGGGGTGCGCGGCCCAGCTCACGTCCCGGATGTCCACGGCGTCCTCGGCCGGCGTCAGCGCCAGCAGCTCGAGGCCGGCCTCGTGCAGCAGATCCGGCCCCTCGAACCACGGGATCCGCGTCCACGGGACTGCGAACACCGCGCCCATCGAGGTCCGCACGGCGCGGCGGTACAGCGGATCGGCCGCGCGCGGCGTCAGCACGACGGCGTCGACGCCGAGCGCGGCGGCGCTGCGGAACACGGCCCCGAGGTTCGTGTGGTCGCTCAGGTCCTCCAGGACCGCGACGCGCGCGGCACCGGCGAGGACCTCCTCCAGCGGCGGCAGCGGCCGACGGTTCATCGACGCGAGCGCGCCCCGGTGCACCGGGAAGCCGGTCGTCGCCGTCAGCACGTGGTCCTCGACGACGAGGACGTCGGCGCCCGTCTCCTCGAGGACGTCCTCGAGCGCCGGCAGCCATCGCTCGGTGAGCAGGACGGCGCGCACCTCGTAGCCGGCGGCGATCGCGCGGCGGATCGTTCGCTCGCCCTCCGCGATGAACAGACCCTCGATCTCCTCGGCCCTCGTTCGCAGTTCGACGTCGCGGAGCGCCACGAAATCACGAAGGCGTGGATCTTCGAGGTCGGCGATGCGCTCGGCGGGGCTCACACGGAGAGCCTCTCACCCGCGAGCTACGGGCCGGCGAGCTCCCGGAGCGGCAGCGGCTCGACGGCCCAGGAATGCGTGCACTCGAGGCAGACCAGCTCGCGCACCGGCTTTCCCTCGGCGACGCGGCCCTGCAGGGTCAGCCTGCCGGACCCACAGCTCGTGCAGCGCTCCGCGTCACTGTCGCTCATGCGTCACCTATCGACGCGCCGAACGAACGAGTGAACTCACCGGCCCGAAGATGACTCCAACGGTCTAACCATGTCGGATTGCTATCGTGACGGGCATGACCAGGTCGTTGCTGGAGGACGGGTTCAAGCACCACGTGTGGGCGACGCTGCGGCTGATCGACGTGTGCCTCGAGCTCACTCCCGAGCAGCTGGCGACCTCCGTCCCCGGCACCTACGGCTCGATCCTCGATACGCAGCGTCATCTGGTCGGCGCCGACGCCAACTACCTGTTCGTCATGACCGGAGGCCGAACGCCGCTCATCGACGAGGACGTCATGCAACTGCCGGAGCTCCGCAACGGTCATGGAGGAGCACGGCGCCGCCTGGTCACAGCTGCTGGCGAGCGACCCCGACCCCGAGACCGTTCTCACCAGGCAGCGCGATGACGGCTCCGAGACGCACGCCCCGCTCGGTATCCGGCTCGCGCAGGCGCTGCACCACGGCACCGATCACCGCAGCCAGATCTGCACCGCCCTCACGACGCTCGGCGTCGAACCGCCGTTCATCGACGTCTGGGACTTCGGCCTCGAGGACGACCGCGTCGTCGAGGTCCCGCCCACGTCCTAGGTGGCGCCCTCGAGCTCGTGGAGGTCGTCGTCCGTGAGCTCGGCCTCGGCGGCGGCCGTGTTCTCCTCCAGGTGCGCGACCTTCGACGTGCCGGGGATCGGCAGCATGATCTTCGAGCGGTGCAGCAGCCAGGCGAGCCCGACCTGCATGGGCGTGAGGCCGCGCCGCTGCGGCCACCCGATCGATCGCCGCACCGGCCAGCTCGCTGTTCGCGAGCGGGAACCACGGGATGAACGGCAGGCTCTCGCGGTCGCAGACCTCCAGGACCGGCTCGCTCGTGCGGTCCGTGAGGTTGTAGAGGTTCTGGACCGACACGACCTCGACGATGCCGCGGGCCTCGGCCAGCTGCTCCACGTTCACGTTGCTGACGCCGATGTGCCGCACCTTGCCGGCCTGCTGGAGATCGCGGAAGGCCCCGACCGTCTCCGCGTACGGCACCTTCCGGTCCACCGTGTGCACCTGGTACAGGTCGATCTGCTCGACCCGCAGCCGGCGAAGGCTCCCCTCGATGGCCTCGCGGATCTGCTCGGGACGCCCGTCGGCCTTCCAGCGGCCGGGACCCGGCCGGGTGAACCCCGCCTTCGTCGCGATGACGAGACCGTCGGGGTACGGGAACAGCGCCTCCGCGATCAACTCCTCGCTCACATGGGGGCCGTAGGAGTTCGCCGTGTCGATGAAGTTCACCCCGAGCTCCAGCGCACGTCGCAGGACCCGCCGGCACTCGTCCGGGTCGGCAGGCGGTCCCCACACGCCGTCCCCGGTGATCCGCATGGCGCCGAAGCCCATGCGGTTCACGGTCAGGTCCCCGACGGTGACGGTGCCTGCTGCGGACGCGATCTGATCGCTCATGATCTATCCATCGTGCCACATCCGTCCTCCATGCCTGACCGGGGTACGTACTTATCGACCGAGACGAAACGATGCATGCCGCTCCCCGGTGCGCGCTGTTCAGTCACGGTATGCCGTGGGTCATGTCCACCTATGCGGGGAACCTCGAGGTCGATCTCCGACCCGGCGTCGAGGCTACGGAGTGGGAGCCGCTGATGAACGGCATCCTCAAGCAGCGGTCGACCTTGGAGCTCGTCACGTTCCTCGTGCCGGAGGGCTTCGAGGCCGGCGGTCAGGCCCAGTTCCTCAACGGCCTCGAGCAGGCGATCAATGCACAGGGGATCGACGTGCTACGCGTGCCCGCCTGACCGCTACCTGCCGGCGCGGCGCTTCAGTTCGGCGAACCGCTCGGCGTCCGTCGTCTCGCACCCGAGCCGGTAGTCGTACCGGGCGCCGTGGCAGTCGCTCGCACCGGTCCGCACCAGATCCAGCCGGTCGGCCAGCGCGCCGTAGTACGCACGCTGCTCCGCGTCGTGGTCGGGGTGGTCGACCTCGAGGCCGACCATGCCGCCGGCCGCCATCGACTCGATCAGCTCGTCGGGCACCGAGCCGTTGCCCTTCCACATCCCGGGATGGGCGAGCACGCACACGCCGCCGGCGCCCTTGATCAGCTCGAGGGCGTCCTGCGGGGCCAGCGCGTGCTTCGGCACGTACGCGATGCCGTCGTCGGAGATGAAGCGGTCGAACGCCTCCTTCTCCTGCTGCACGATGCCGGCCTCGACCATCGCCTGCGCGATGTGGGGCCGCGCGATCAGGTCGTCGCCGGCGATCTCCCGGACCCGATCGAAGGAGATGTCGTAGCCGAGCTCCTGGAGCTTCTCGATCATCATCTCGCCGCGCCGGAACCGGGTGTCGGTGAGCCGCTTCAGCTCCGCCCGCAGCTCGGGGTTCGCCGGATCGATCCAGTACGCGAGCACGTGCAGGCTCGCCCCGTCGAACTCGGCCGAGAACTCGATGCCGGGCACGATCTCCAGGTCGGTGCCCTCGGCGGCCGCCGCGGCCGGCGCGAGTCCCTCGGTGGTGTCGTGGTCCGTGACGCCCAGGCCCGCCAGCCCCAGCTCGAGGGCGCGCGCGACGTTGGCCTCGACGGTCTCCGTCCCGTCCGAGTAGGTGCTGTGCGTGTGGATGTCGTATCCGGGCATCGCCTGAGGGTGCCAGACCGGACCGTCGTCCGTCACCCGCGCGTCAGCCGACGTGCCGCCGCTCCACGTTCACGCCCCTGGCCCGTGAGGACCTGGACGAGGCGATCGAGGTGCTCGGACCTGGTCCCCCTTCTCGAAGTCCGGGGGGATCAGAAGATGACGCGCTCGATCGCGTTCAGCCGCCGCCCGATGTCGTCCAGGAGCTCCTCCCACTCCGGCCCCCGGACGCCCCCGGCGAGATCCACCTCCAGGCGGCGGTCGCGGTGGTAGATCGTCCAGGGCATATCTCGAATCAACACGGGGTGTGCTCGAACGCCAATCACGGTTCCGCATCGACCGATAACGTGTTGGGCGCAGGCGGTTCCGGCGGAACGGCGCTAGTCGGGCAGCTTCGGCTCCGGCAACAGCGCCGCATCCTCGGCCGGATCGGCCACCGCGGCCGCGAGGGTCGACTCGGGCGCCAGCGCGGGCTCCACCACCGGCTCCGCCACGTTCGGCTCCCCCGGCGTCAGCTGCAGGTTCATCTTCTCGTGCCGCAGCCGGTAGTAGATGGCCTGTGGCGTGAGCCGGAGCGCCTCGGCGATGTCCTCCACCGTGGCCCCCTTGTCCCGGGCGCTGGCCATGGAGAGCTTCTCCAGCTCGTCCAGGTAGGCACGGATCTCCGAGATGGCCTCCAGCGAGCCCAACGACAG
Organism: uncultured Actinomycetes bacterium; assembly: GCA_963828885.1. Classification (GTDB taxonomy): domain Bacteria; phylum Actinomycetota; class UBA4738; order UBA4738; family HRBIN12; genus JALYMB01. Next base: position 47,740 of record CAWHGC010000010.1, on the reverse strand, counting down.
CTCGACGTTCTCAGCCCGACGAAGGAGTGAACGAGGAAGGGCTGGACGGTCGGGCATGAGCCAGTATAGGCACGGATCTACGAAGTAGCAAACGTTCGTTCGAATCATGCCTAGTGCCGTGTCTCTCAAACGCTTTGGTTCCTCAGAAATCAATTCCGAGCTGTTCTACCTGGTCACCAGCCCTTTCCTTCCGAGGCAAGGCGCGCTCATAGCGCTCAAACGTTTGACGCCTGTCCCCCATAAGGCTTAGTGTCGGCGGCGATGGTCCATCCCCCATCCGGGGACGCACCAGGGATCCCCCCGTGACGGCGGCCCTTGCCGTCACCCAGTTCGTCGGCCCACGACCGAAGGGACAGATATGAGAGTCAGGAACCTCTTCGGCGCCTTCTTGGCGTCCGGAACACGCAAGCGGCATCTCGCCGCCGCGACCACCATGACGGTGATCGCCGCAGCGTTCACGCTCGGAGCGGCTCCGGCCGCCAGCGCCGACACCAGCTCGATCAACTTCGAGCCGCCGACCTACTCGACCGGCAACATCAACGGTCAGCAGGGCTGGAGCAAGACCGGCGCCTACGACGTGGAAGTCGTGGACGCCAACCCCTACGGACACGCCTCGTTCGGGGACCAGGCTCTGCGCCTGTCCAACTACATCACGAGCGGCTCGTTCGGAGACCAGACCTTCTCCCCGTCCCTCGCTGACGAGGCCGGCGAGACCACCGCGGACAACGGCGGCCTGTCGGGCGGTACCCGGCAGCCGACCTTCGACGCGTCGTTCGACTTCGCGTCCACGCAGCTCACGGAGCAGGACGACATGTACATGTCGGTCAGCCCCGACCGTGGCGACGGAGCGCGGATGAGCTACCTGCGCTTCGAGGACCAGGCAGACGGGATCCACGTCTTCTTCGACGACTACCAGGACGTCAGCTCCCGTTCGGCTCGACCAGCAACCTTGCTGACGGCTGCGGCGCTGGAGACGACTTCACGGACATCGACATCGCCACGATCAATCGCAGTGGCGTCCACAACATCCGGTTCCACATGAAGTTCGTGGACGGCCCGCGCAACGACGTCGTGAAGATCTACATCGACGGCGGTGCGCTGGACTACACGGGTACTTCGTGGGAGGACTACTTCCGCTACTGCGAAGGGACTGACACCAGCGGACCGTCGACTCCCTGCTCTTCCGCGAGGGTGGCGCGATGGCATCACTCACGCGGCCAACCAGGGCAACGGCTTCCTCGTGGACAACCTGAACCTCACGAGCGGCCCGATCGCGACCGTCGCTGGGCGACGTGCCTGGTCAGCGTCTCCGGCACAGCCCAGTATCGTCTACACGCTGCTGGCCGACTGCGTCACCGACCACACGATCCTCGTGCCGCAGAACGCCGGCGGCCACGGTCTTCAACGGGGACGGCCACTCGATCACCGGCTGTCGACCCGGCTGGGAATCACTTCCAGGGCGCGGTCCTTCAGGCCGCAGGCCGGTACGAGCGCCATCACCATCAAGAACACTGACGGTGACGGCGTCCAACCTCGCGGACTGTCTGTGACGGCTGGCAGCGATCGGCTGCGCGGGATCCTCTTCGACGGTGTCGGGGCTTCGATCACGAACAACATCGTGACGGAGATCGAGCAGGCGGCGAACGGCGATGGCTGCCAGGAGGGCAACGCGCATCGACGTGCGGAACGCGTCGTTCCTCCATGCAAGCCGAACGTCACGGTCAACGGACAACACGGTGAGCGACTACCAGAAGACCGGGATCGTCGCGAACGGCACGGTTGCAGCCACGATCAAGAACAACGTCGGTGACCGGCGATGGTCCGTCAACTACATCGCCCAGAACGGGATCCAGGTCTGGTTTCGGAGCGACCGCGACGTTGTCGAAGATCGAACTCGTCGAGCGGGAACAACTACACGCCGCAAGTCTGATCATCGCGTGTGGCTTCCTGATCTACCAGGCGGAGCGGCGTCGAGCGCGTCCGGGAACAACTTCTTCAACAACGAGCGGAACCAGTGCAACTTCGGTAAGGGTGGCGGAACCTTCAAGCCGTCCGACGCACGTAGTCGTACAGCACCGAGCGACAGGGCCGGCCTTCGGGCCGGCCCTTCGCATGTCACGGGCTGGGAGTGATCAGCTCCGGTGTGATGTCCCCCAGCGTCCGGCAGCCGCTCAGGATCATGGCGTTCCGCAGCTCGGCGCGCAGGATCTCCAGGACGTCGACGACGCCCTGCTCGCCGTTGACCGCCAGGCCCCATGCACAGGGCCGGCCGACCAGCACCGCCGACGCGCCGAGACCCAGCGCCTTCAGGACGTCGGTGCCGCGGCGGACGCCGCCGTCCATCAGCACCGGGATGCGGCCGGCGACGGCGTCGACCACCTCGGGGAGCGCGGTGATGCCGGCGGCCACTCCGTCGAGCTGGCGGCCGCCGTGGTTCGACACGACGATGCCGTCGACGCCGGCCTCGACCGCGAGGGCCGCGTCCTCGGCGGTGAGGATGCCCTTCAGCAGCAGGGGCAGGCCGGGGGTGTGTTCGCGGATCCACGGCAGGTCGTCCCAGGAGATGGCGGAGTCGTAGGTCAGCTCGGAGGAGGACAGGCCGATCGGCATGACGAAGCCGTGGCGGGTGTCGCGGTGGCGCAGGCCGGCGTCCTGGAAGTCCACCGTCATCACGATGGCGCGGAAGCCGGAGGCCACGACCCGCCGCAGCATCTCGGCCGTGACGCCGCGGTCGGTGAAGACGTAGAGCTGCCACCACTTGGGCCCGGTGGATGCGGCGGCCACCTCCTCGAGGAAGGCCTCGGTCGTCGTCGACACCACCATGACGGTGCCGGCGCGCTCGGCGGCCCGCCCGGTCCCGCCCTCGCCGTCCGGGTGCACGCCGGACTGGTAGGCCCAGGGGGCGACGATCACGGGCATGGAGAGCGGCGTGCCGAAGAGCTCGATCGACGTGTCGAGGTCGGCGTCGCCGATGCCTCGGAGCATGCGGGGGCGGATCATCCAGCGCTCGAAGGCCCGGCGGTTCTCGCCGAGCGTCCACTCGTCGCCGGCGCCGCCGGCGATGTAGTCGTAGACGTCGGCAGGGAGGCGTTCGCGTGCCGGCGCCTCGTAGTCCTCCAGCGTGATCAGGAGCTCAGGGTCCATCGGCGTGCAGCCTACGGGAGCGGATCGGCCCAGATACCAGTCGACGGACCTTCGAAGGCATCCGGCTGAAATCTGTCGGGAGTGCGGATAACCCGGCCACGCTTGGGTAGTGGGGGCCGGTGAGTGTCGTCAAGTCTCTGTGGGCATCGGTGCAAGGTGACCCCGTCTTCATGCGGCGGGTGAACGGCTGGCTGACCATCTTCTGGCTCGTCATGATCCCGGTCTCGATCCTCACGCACTGGATCAGCAGCGTGACGTACGTGGCCGCCCTCTCCCTGTGGGCCCTCGTGTCGGGTCATTGGTCTGCCTGGCAGGCCGCCCGTGTCGAGGTGAACCAGCAGCAGGAGGAGGAGAAGCGGGACCGGGAGGACGTGCCGCAGCAGGTCGTGGAACGCATCGTCGAGAAGACCGATCTGAAGCCCGCAGGGCAGAACGCCTAGGCGCTGTCCCGCCGTGTTCCGTGCGCTCAGTTCGAGCGCTCGACCCTGACCGAGGTCGCGCCATCCAACACCGCAGGAAGCGGACGGTTGATGTACCTCATCGACCATTCGCGCTGCCACCGTCCGCGCTCGCCCATGCCGATCCCCGAGAAGACCGCTCCCGCGCAGGGGCGCCCTTCCGATCCGCTCGTGTCCTGGTTCAACAGCATGTGGGCCGGGACGACGATCCTCGCGTCCGGCGTCGTGTGCAGGGACGTCGCAGACCTCCCATGGCTGCTGACAGGACAGGCATTCCACGATGAAGGACATCGTGGTGACGTTAGGCCTCAACTCCCGGGCCGGGCAAGAGGCCCATCGACCGATAAGGAACCGGTCTTGGCGGGGAGGGCCGGGCGCTGTTGACTCGAAGGAGATGCCCTGGACCATGACGACCACGGACGGTTGCCTCGACGTGAACCTCGCCGAGGGCATGCGAGGACCCGAGTGGCCGGATCTGTTGGAGGCGATCGTCCAGGAACTCACGGCGGTGGATCGCGTCAGGTTCACGTTGCCCCCGGGGCCTGAGGAACGGGGATACGTGCAACCCATCAACGACCTCATCCGCATCCTCACGGCTCGGGGAGTGAACGTGGATCGGCGCACCGAACCCGAGCCCTGAACAGCAGTTGGCCCCGACGCTGAGCGCCGGGGCCAACCAACCAGTCGGAACGACTACGGGTTGTACGGGTTGCTGCCGCCCTGGCAGGAGTCGCCGGGGAAGCCCCCGTCCTGCGGGCGCGCGCCGTACAGCCTGACGTCCTGCCCGTACGACTGCACGTGGAAGTCCGTCGGACCGTTGACGTAAGTCGTTCAGCCCGGAGAACGAGCAGATCGAGTTCGCGTGGGTCACGTCCTTCGTGCACACCGGGGTTGCCCGACGCTGCCCGGAGGTCCCTTCACCTCACCGGCGAACGCGGCACCTGCACTGGGACCCGCGACGGCGAGTGCGCACACCACCGCCACGAACCAGGTCTTCATGCGCATATGGCATCTCCCTTTCGTTCGGGTCCGTACCTGAACCTCCGAACCTACTGAGGTGTCGGACCGAAAGGTCAACGCGTAGAAATGCGCGCTAGTCCACCGGCGACTCGAGCAGCTCGGTCGCGGTTGCTGCGCGCGATGGCCAGGTAGATGCCGGCGAGGATCAGGGCGCCGCCGGCCACCGTCGCCGCCGAGGGCGCCTCGCCGAGGATCACGAGCGCCAGCAGCGTCGCGCCGACCGGCTCGGCCATGACGGCGATGGCGACGACCGACGCCTCGACGTGGCCGAGCAGGTAGTTGAACACCGTGTGGCCGAGGAACTGCGGGCCGATCGTGATGAGCACGAAGATCAGCCACACCTTCGGCTCGTAGCCCGTGAACGGCGTGCGGGTCACGAGCAGCACGACCGCGAGGATGGCGGCCGCCGTCCCGTACACGACCGCCGTGTACGGCACGACCGACATGTGTCGGCGCAGGTTCCGGCCCGACAGCACGTAGCCGGCGGCGAAGATCGCGCCGAGCAGCGCGAGGGCGTCGCCGAGCAGCGCCCGTCCGGACCCGCCGAAGTCCCCGCCGGCGATCACGAGCGTGCCGGCCATCGCGACGCCGATGCCGGCCAGCGCCCGGCGGGAGGGCCGCTCGCCGATGATCGGGCCGAACAGCGCCACCCACAGGGGCTGCGTGGTGACGAGCACCGAGCTCGCCGCCACGCTCGTGAACGAGAGCGAGGGGATCCACGTGGCGAAGTGCGCGGCGAGGAACACCCCCGACAGCAGGGCCAGGCGCCACTGCCGCGTGGTCAGCCCGCGCAGCTCGTCGCCGTGCCGCAGCACCGCGAGGGGCACCAGCACCGCCGCCGCCATGCCGCAGCGGTAGAACGCGATGGCGAGCTTCGGCGTGTCGCCGGCGAGCCGGACGAGCACGGCGGAGAACGACACCGCCAGCACGCCGAGGACGAGCAGGCTGCCGTGACGTCGGGAGAGCTCGGGGCTCATCCGCCCCGCGCGGCCACCCGACCGGCGCCCATGTCGCGGGAGAGGCCGCGCGCGACCTCGCGCACGGCGGCGGAGAGGGCGGCCGTGGCCGTGCCACCGGGCGCCAGCCGCTCGACCGGGCCCGACGACGCCGACGGCGCCGGCCGCCATGCCCCGATGGTCGAACACCGGCGCGGCGATCTCGGCCTCGCCGACGATCGCCTCCTCGTCCTCGAGGGCGAACCCTTCGCGCGTCACCGCCACGAGTTCCTCGCGCAGGCGTGCGGGATCGGTGATCGTCCGGCCGGTCAGCGCCGGCAGCGCGCCCGCCAGCAGGGCGTCGCGCCGGACCGACTCCACGTACGCGACGTTGGCCTTGCCGAGCGCGCAGGCGTGCCACGGGATCGAGGCGCCGACCTCGAGGATCTGCACGGAGTCGTCGGGCCGGAAGACGTGGTGCACGATCAGCATCGTGCTCGCCGTTCAGCACGCCGATGCGCACGGCCTCGCCGGTGCGCGTCGCCAGCGAGTCCGCCCACAGCACGGAGCGCGACCGGAGCTCGTGGTTGTCGAGGAACGCGTTGCCGAGCTGGAGCATCGCCGGGCCCAGGCGGTACTTGCCGGTCTCGGGGTCCTGCTCGACGAACTCCTGCGCCTCGAGGGTGCGCAGCAGGCCGTAGATCGTCGCCTTCGCGATCCCGAGCCGCTCGGCGATCTCCGTCACGCCGAGCCGCGCCGTGCCCGAGCCGAGCTCGCGCAGGATCCGCGCCGCGCGATCGACCGACTGGATCGTGCCGCGCCGGTTCGGCGCCGACGTCACCATGCCCGCACCTGCCGCAGGGTCACTCCCGATCGCCGACGGCGTGTGCCAGAGCCGCGAACAGCAGCGCCGTCGAGGTCGCCCCCGGATCCTGATGCCCGATGCTGCGCGGCCCGAGGTACGACGCCCGGCCCTTCCGGGCCTGCATGGGCACCGTCGCCCGCGCACCGGCGTCGGCCGCCGCCGCCGCCTTCACCGCAGCCGACGAGACGTCGCGCCCACCGCGGAGCCCGCGCTCGAACGCGAGCATCGCCGGCGCGTACGCGTCGACGATCGTCTTGTCGCCCTCGACCGCGGCGCCGAGCCGCTGGATGCCGTCGAGGCCGGCACGCATCGCGCGCAGCAGCGTCTCGCCGTCGAGGATCTCGGCCTCGCCGAGCGCGCCGGCCGCCCGGCGCAGCGCGGTGCCGAACAGCGGCCCGGCCGCGCCGCCGACCCGCAGCACCAGCGTTGCGCCCGCCTGGTCGAGCAGGGCGCCCGGCGTCGTCGCGCACCCCGACCACGAGGCCGTCCCGCGCCGCCGAGAAGCCTCGGTCCATGTTCACGCCGTGGTCGGCGTCGCCGATCGCGGCGTCGAGCTGCGTCAGGAAGTCCCGGTTGCGGTGGATCTGCGCGGCGGCCTCGTCGAGCCATCGTTGGACGAAGCCGGTGTCCAGCACGACCTCGTCCACGCGCATCGCCGCGCCTCCTGCCCGGTCGGGAACTCCCGGTTCGGCCACCATCGACTCGGACCTCCGCGCTGTCAACTCGGGCGTCGTCGCCCGTCGTGCCCGTGTTCGGCGATGCCGAACACGTCGCGGCAGTTTCGCATACGTTTCGGCGATGTGACGTCTTGACGACGGTTGTGGGAACGACCGAGCCTGCTCGATAGGCGAGGCCCCGTCGGCGGGCCCGGAGCAAGGGGGTGTCATGGACAGCACGTTCGTGTCGGAGATGATCGGGACGGGGCTCCTGATCCTGCTGGGCGACGGCGTGGTCGCGGCCGTGCTGCTCAACAAGTCCAAGGCCCAGAACTCCGGGTGGATCGTCATCACCTTCGGCTGGGCGATCGCGCGTGATGATCGGTGTGTTCGCCGCCACGAAGAGCGGCGCGCACCTGAACCCGGCCGTCACGATCGGGCAGGCGGCCGCCGGCGACCTGCCGTGGAGCAAGGTACCGGAGTACCTCGGGGGCCAGTTCGCGGGCGCCGGCATCGGCGCGATCCTCGTGTGGCTGGCGTACTACGCGCACTGGGGCGAGACCGAGGACCCGGGCCTGAAGCTCGCGGTCTTCTCCACCGGCCCCGCGATCCGCAACACCGTCGCGAACCTGATCACCGAGGTCATCGGCACCTTCGTGCTGGTCTTCGGCGTGTACGCGATCTTCAAGATCGGCGGCGACCCGAACGGCGAGCCTGTCGGCCGGCCTCGGGCCGCTGCTGGTGGGCCTGCTCGTGCTCGGCATCGGGCTGTCGCTCGGCGGTCCGACGGGGTACGCGATCAACCCGGCCCGCGACCTGGGGCCACGCATCATCCACGCGATCCTGCCGATCCCCGGCAAGGGCGGCTCGGACTGGAGCTACTCGTGGATCCCCGTCGTCGGCCCGCTGATCGGTGGCGCCCTCGGCGGCATCCTCGGCGCGGCCGCGTTCGGACACTTCTAGACACGACGACCTGAGGAGGCGAAGCGATGAAGAAGCTGATCAACGACCCGGCCGACGTCGTACGGGAGGCACTCCAGGGCATGGAGGCGGCGCACGCGGACCTGATCAAGGTCACGTACGACCCGTACACGGTGCTGCGCGCCGACGCGCCGGTGCAGGGCAAGGTGGCCCTGGTCTCGGGCGGCGGCTCCGGCCACGAGCCCATGCACGGCGGGTTCGTCGGCATGGGCATGCTCGACGCGGCCTGCCCGGGCGAGGTCTTCACCTCCCCGACGCCCGACCAGATGGAGTCGGCGACGAAGGCCGTCGACGGCGGCGCCGGTGTCGTGCACATCGTGAAGAACTACACGGGCGACGTGATGAACTTCGACATGGCGGCGGAGCTGTGCCGCGCCGAGGGCGTCGAGGTCGAGTCCGTGCTCGTCGACGACGACGTGGCCGTGCAGGACAGCCTGTACACGGCCGGCCGCCGCGGCGTCGGCACCACGGTGCTGCTGGAGAAGATCGCCGGCGCCGCCGCCGAGGAACGGCGCCCGCTGAAGGAGGTCGCGGACGTCGCGCGGGACGTGAACGCCCGAGGCCGCAGCATGGGCATGGCGCTCACCTCGTGCACGGTGCCGGCCGCCGGCAAGCCCACGTTCGACATCGGCGAGGACGAGATGGAGATCGGCGTCGGCATCCACGGCGAGCCCGGACGCGAGCGCAGGAAGCTCGCGCCCGTGCACGAGATCGTGGAGACGATGGCCGGCCCGATCGTCGACGACCTGCCGTTCGCGAAGGGCGACGAGGTCCTCGCGTTCGTCAACGGCATGGGCGGCACCCCGCTGATCGAGCTGTACGTGGTGTACAACGAGCTGAACAAGTACCTCCAGGGGCGTGGCGTGAAGATCACCCGCAACCTGATCGGCTCGTACATCACCTCGCTCGAGATGGCGGGCTGCTCGATCACGCTGCTGAAGCTGAACGACGAGCTCACGAAGCTGTGGGACGCGCCGGTGAAGACCGCCGGCCTGCGGTGGGGCGTGTGACGGTCGACACCGACGACGTCGTCGCCTGGATCCGGGCGGTCGCCGGGGAGATCTCGGCGCGCAAGGAGGAGCTGACCGCCCTGGACTCCGCGATCGGCGACGCCGACCACGGCATCAACATGGACCGTGGCATGCAGGCGGTGCTGGCCAAGCTGGACGGTACGGCGCCCGAGGACATCGGGTCGCTGCTGAAGACCGTCGGCATGACGCTCGTGTCGACGGTCGGCGGCGCCGGCGGCCCGCTGTACGGGACGCTGTTCCTCCAGCTCGGCGCGGCGACGGCCGGCAAGACGCAGATCACGCTCGAGGACTGGACCGCCGCGCTGCGCGCGGCGGTCCAGGGCGTGCAGGCTCGTGGCAAGGCGGAGCCGCAGGACAAGACGATGGTCGACGCGCTGCTGCCGGCCGTCGAGGCCCTCGACAAGGCCGTCGCCGACGGCGCGTCGTTCGCCGACGGCCTGCGGCGCTCGGCCGACGCCGCCCGCGAGGGCATGCTCGCCACGATCCCGCTCGTCGCCCGCAAGGGACGCGCGAGCTACCTGGGGGAACGCAGCGCCGGGCACCAGGATCCCGGCGCCACCTCCTCCACACTGCTACTCGACACCGCCGCCCGGACGTGGGGCGACGCCGACAACTGAACGAGGGAGGCCCGGCAATGGCTGACTACGTCGGTGCGATCGACCAGGGCACCACGAGCACGCGGTTCATGATCTTCGATCACGGCGGCACGGTGATCGGCGTGGACCAGAAGGAGCACGAGCAGATCTTCCCGAAGGCCGGGTGGGTCGAGCACGACGCGAACGAGATCTGGACGCGCACGCAGGAGGTGGTGAAGGGCGCCCTCCAGAAGGCGAAGCTGCAGGCGAGCGACCTCGCGGCCGTCGGCATCACGAACCAGCGCGAGACGACGGTGGTGTGGGACAAGGCGACGGGCGTCCCGATCCACAACGCGCTCGTCTGGCAGGACACGCGCACCGACAAGATCTGCGACGAGCTCATGGCCGACGGCGGCCAGGACCGGTTCCGGCCCAGCACCGGCCTGCCGATCGCCACGTACTTCTCGGGACCGAAGATCCGGTGGCTCCTCGACAACGTGGACGGCGCGCGGGCGCGCGCCGAGGCCGGCGAGCTGCTGTTCGGCAACATCGACACATGGGTGATCTGGAACCTCACGGGCGGCCCCAACGGCGGCGTGCACGTCACCGACGTCACGAACGCCAGCCGCACGATGCTGATGGACCTGAAGACGCTCGAGTGGAGCCAGGCGAACCTCGACGCGATCGGCGTCCCGCGCGCCGTGCTGCCGGAGATCCGGTCCTCGAGCGAGGTGTACGGCGAGGCGACGGGCGAGCTCGGCCGGCGTGCCGGTCGCGGGCGACCTCGGGGACCAGCAGGCGGCGCTGTTCGGCCAGACCTGCTTCTCGGCCGGCGAGGCCAAGAACACGTACGGCACCGGCAACTTCCTGGTGCTGAACACCGGAACCTCGCCGGTCCCGTCGAAGAGCGGCCTCATCACCGGCGTCGGCTACAAGATCGGCGACCAGGACGCCGCGTACATGCTGGAGGGCTCGATCGCCATCACCGGCGCGCTCGTGCAGTGGCTGCGCGACAACCTGAAGATGATCGGGTCCTCCGAGGAGGTCGAGGCGCTGGCGAAGACGGTCGACGACAACGGCGGTGTCTACTTCGTGCCGGCCTTCTCCGGGCTGTTCGCGCCGTACTGGCGCAGCGACGCCCGAGGCGTGATCGCCGGCCTGACCCGGTTCGTGAACGCCGGCCATATCGCGCGCGCGGTGCTCGAGGCGACGGCCTGGCAGACGAAGGAGGTCGTCGACGCCATGGACGCCGACTCCGGCGTCGAGCTCACGGCGCTGAAGGTCGACGGCGGCATGGTCTTCGACGAGCTGCTGATGCAGTTCCAGGCCGACGTCCTCGGCGTGCCGGTGATCCGGCCCAAGGTGGCAGAGACGACGGCGCTCGGCGCGGCGTACGCGGCCGGCCTCGCCGTGAAGTACTGGGCCGAGGTCGAGGACCTGCGCGCGAACTGGGGCAAGGACAAGGAGTGGACGCCGTCGATGGACGCGGCCACCCGCGACGCCCAGTACGCGATGTGGAAGAGGGCCGTCACCCGCACCTTCGACTGGGTCGACTGACGAGAGGTTCGGGCCGGTGGTGGGGGCCCGCCCGCCGCCGGCCCGGCCACCCACACACGAGCGGAGGCGACATGACCGAGCGGACACCGGACGAGGAGCACGAGCACAAGGGCACCTTCGCCGAGGGACAGGAGGACGAGGAGCACCACCCCGAGCGCGAGCACCGCGGGGACTTCGCCGAGGGCCAGGAGGCCGAGGATCATCCCTCCGGGGGTGCCGAGCACACGGGCACCTTCGCCGAGGGCGAGGCCGACGAGGAACACCACGAGAGGCCGGCCGGCGACTACGCCGAGGGCCAGGAGCGGGAGCACCACGAGCACTGAGGCCCCGGTGAGCGGCTCGGAGCCCCGTGCGATACTCCGCGCGATGTCCAGCTCTTCGGCACCGGCCCACGTCCTCATCGTGGGCGGCGGCGGCACGGGCGGGGCGCTCGCGCACGACCTCGTGCTGCGCGGCCTCGCGGTCACCCTCGTCGAGCGCGGCGAGTTCACGTCCGGCACGACCGGCCGTCACCACGGGCTGCTGCACAGCGGTGCGCGCTACGCCGTCAACGACCACGAGTCGGCCGTCGAGTGCATCGAGGAGAACACGATCCTGCGCCGCATCGCGCCGGGGTCGTTCGAGGAGAACGACGGGCTGTTCGTCGCCGTCACCGACGAGGACATGGACTACCTGCCGGCGTTCCTCGAGGGCTGTGCGGCCAGCCACATCCCCGCGCAGCAGCTGACGCCCGACGAGGCCCTGCGCCTGGAGCCCCTGCTGAACCCGGACCTGCGGGCGGCCGTGCGCGTGCCCGACGCCACGATGGACGCGATGCGCATGCCGCTCCGCTTCTTCGCGACGGCGCGCGCCGGCGGCGCCGAACTGCTCAACCACCTCGAGGTCACGGGCCTGCTGACCGGCGGCGGCGCGGTGCAGGGGATCGCCTACCACGACCGCGTGAGCGGCCGCGACGGCGAGATCCGGGCGGACCTCGTCGTGAACGCGACCGGTCCGTGGTCGGAGCAGATCGCGACGATGGCCGGCGTCGACGTGCCGATCCGCCCGTCGCCGGGCGTGATGGTGGCCCTGCGCGGGCGCCTGTGCACGATGGTCGTGAACCGGCTGCACCGCTCCGGCGACGGCGACATCGTGGTGCCGCAGCGCGCCCTCAGCGTCGTCGGCACCAGCTCGTGGTCGGTCACCGACCCCGACGACCTCGGCGTGCCCGAGGATCACGTCCGCCGGATGCGCGAGGAGGGCGCGCACCTGATCCCGGCCGTGCGCGACGCGCCGTTCCGCGCCGCGTGGTCGGCCGCGCGCCCGCTCATCGGCTCGCGCGACGACGCGGACTCCGGCCGCGAGCTCTCGCGCACCTTCGAGACGATCGACCACGCCGCCGAGGGCGTGGAGGGCTTCGTCACGATCACCGGCGGCAAGGCGACGACGCTGCGCGGCATGGCCGAGCACTGCGCGAACGTCGTCTGCCGCAAGCTCGGCGTCGACGAGCCGTGCCGGACGCGAGAGACGGTGCTGCTCCCCCACACGGCGCTGTACGCCGCATGAGCGCCGACGCCGTCACCCGCCGATTCCGGGTGCATCGCTTCCGGCGCGAGGACGGCCCGAGCCACGTCGACGAGTTCGACGTCCCGGCCGGGGAGGCCTCGACGGTGCTGGAGGGCCTTCGCTGGATCGAGGTGCACGCGGACCGCTCGCTCGTGATCCGCCACAGCTGCTTCCACGCCTCGTGCGGCACGTGCGGCGTGCGCGTGAACGGGCGCGAGGGTCTCGCGTGCGTGACGCCGGTGACGACCGACACCGTGACGGTCGAGCCGCTCGCCAACATCCCGGTGCTCGCCGACGTCGTCGTCGACATGCGACCCTTCGTCGAGCGCTTCCCGCCGCAGCACCCGCTGCTGCGGCTGAGCGAGCGGGTGGGCGGGGAAGCGATGGTCACCGATGGAGGACCCCGAGCGGTTCGAGGACTGCATCGAGTGCGGCCTGTGCCTGTCGGCGTGTCCGATCGCCGCCACCGACGACCGCTACGTCGGGCCGGCCGCGCTCGCGTGGGCGCAGCGCGTGCTCGAGGAGCCGCGCGGCGAGGACGTGGACGCGGTGCTCGAGTGGGCCGACGACGAACACGGCGCCTGGCAGTGCCACGCCGCGTTCGAGTGCACGGAGGCCTGTCCGTCCGAGGTCTTCCCGGCGCAGCGCATCATGAAGCTGCGGCGCGAGCTCACGCGCCGCCGGCTGGGGGCGTCGTCGTGAGCTCCGAGCCACTGGATCCCGGCGAGGTCCGCCGCGCTCGCGGGCCGGTGCTGCGCAAGGCGCCCGGGCCCACCGCGTGGCTGGACGTGCGCCGCGGCGCCGTCGGTCACTGGGCGTTCTCGCTGAACCGCGTGACCGGCCTCGGCCTGGTCTTCTACCTGTACCTGCACCTGGCCGTCCTGTCGATGCTGCTGCGCGGGCAGTCCGCCTGGCACGGCTTCCTGCGCCTCGCGACCACGCCGGCCTTCCTCGGCCTCGACGTGCTGCTGATCTTCGGGCTGCTGTTCCACGGGCTGAACGGCCTGCGCGTGGCGCTCGTGGGGTCCGGCCTCGCCGCCGACCGGCAGCGCGCGCTCTTCTGGTCGCTCATGACGTTCGGCGCCATCCTGCTGATCGGCGCCGCCCTGCACCTGCTGGGGACCGAGTGATGGCGGCCGGGCCGGGCGCGACCTCGGGCGGGCGGCCGCGTTCGTGGCTGTCGACCGCGTTCACCGGCATGGCGCTGCTGGTGCTCGTGACCGTGCACATGGTCGCGCACCACTTCGTCGTGCAGGAGATCGGTGGTCTTCGCACGTACGAGCAGGTCCTCGAGTACATCGGGAACCCCGTCATCTTCGTGATCGAGGCCGTGTTCCTCGTCGTCGTGACGTGGCACGCGATGCTCGGCCTGCGCGCGGTGGCGCTCGACCTCGACCTGCCGCCGCGGCTCGCGCGCCTCGTGCGGCCGGGCGTGGTCGTGCTCGGCGTCGTCACGGTCGTCTACGGGCTGGTGCTGATCGGCGTGCTGGCGGGGCGGGCGTGATGGTCGGCATCGTGATCGTCTCGCACAGCTACGCGCTCGCCGAGGGCGTCGCCGAGCTCGCGCGGCAGATGGGCGGGCCGGACGTGCGCATCGAGACCGCCGGCGGCCTCGACCTGCCCGACCACCCGATCGGCACCGACGCCGTCATGGTGATGTCGGCCGTCGAGCGCGCCTGGTCGCCCGACGGCGTGCTGGTGCTGATGGACCTCGGCAGCGCCGTGCTGTCGGCCGAGATGGCGCTGGAGCTGCTGCCCGAGGAGCGGGGGCCGTCGAGCGGGCGTGGTCGCCCGAGGGCGTGCTGGTGCTGATGGACCTCGGCAGCGCCGTGCTGTCTGCGGAGATGGCGCTGGAGCTGCTGCCCGAGGAGCGCCGCGCCGGCGTCATGCTCTGCGAGGCGCCGCTCGTGGAGGGCGCCGTCGCCGCCGCCGTGACGGCGAAGCTCGGCTCCCCGCTCGAGGCCGTCGCGCGGGAGGCACGCGGCGGCCTCGCCGGCAAGCTCGCGCACCTCGGGGTGGAGGAGGCCTCGGCGGCCGAGCCTGCGGCGGGCCGTTCGGCGGAGCCGGCCGATGCGATCCGCATCACGGTCCGCAACGAGCACGGCCTGCACGCGCGACCGGCGGCGCGGCTGGTGCAGGTGGCCTCGTCGTTCGACGCGCACGTCGAGGTCCGCAACCTGACGGCCTCGCGCGGGCCCGCCGACGCGCACAGCCTGAATGCGGTCGCCACGCTCGGCGTGCGCACGGGCCACGAGATCGAGGTGTCGGCCTCGGGGCCCCAGGCCCGCGCGGCGCTGGACGCGGTCGCGGCGCTCGCCGCCCGCAACTTCGACGAGGCGCCGGGCGCACCGGCGGCGACGGTGCCCGAGCCGGCGCCGGGCTCCGCCAACGGCCGGCTGCGCGGCTTCGCGGTCTCGCCGGGCGTCGCCGTCGGACCGGCGCGTCGGCTGCACCCGGCGACGGTGACCGTGCCCGACCGCGAGGCCGGCCCCGTCGCCGGCGAGCTCGCCGCCCTGGAGCGTGCCGTCGAGGCCGCGCGCGCCGACATCGCCGCGCAGCGGACGACCGTCGCCGCCCGCGCCGGCGAGGACGAGGCCGCCATCTTCGACGCGCACCTGCTCTTCCTGCAGGACGCCGACATCCTGGAGCCGGCCCGTGCGGCCGTGCACGGGGGCGGCACGGCCGAGGGCGCGTGGGCCGGCACGATCGAGCGGCTCGCGCGCACGTGGGACGACCTCGACGACGACTACCTGCGCGCGAGGGCCGCCGATCTGCGCAGCGTCGGCGACCAGGTGCTCGCGCACCTCGTCGGCGCGCCGCTCGGACCACCGCGAACGGAGGGGCCCGGTGTGCTCGTCGCCGCCGATCTCTCCCCCGCCGAGACCGCCGGCCTCGACCCCGAGATCGTCACGGGCATCGCGACGGCCGCCGGCGGCCCGACCTCGCACACCGCCGTCCTCGCGCGGTCGCTCGGCATCCCGGCCGTCGTCGGCGCCGGTCCCGCGTCTGCTCGACGTCGCCGAGGGCACGCCGATCGCCGTCGACGGCGGCACCGGCGACGTCGTCGTGGATCCCGGGCCGGAGCTGTTGTCGGCGCTGCGCGGCACGCGAGCGGCGGCGGCGGGAGGACCTCGAGGCCGCGCGGCGGGAGGCGGCCGGCCCGGCCGTCACCCTCGACGGCGTGCCGTGGAGGTCGCCGCCAACATCGGCCTGCCGGTCGAGATCGCGGCGGCGCTCGAGAACGGCGCCGACGGCGTCGGCCTGTTCCGCACCGAGTTCCTGTTCATGGGCCGCGACCGGATGCCCGACGAGGACGAGCAGACCGCCGCCTACGAGGCGGCCGGCGAGGCCCTGGGCGGCCGACCGCTGCTGCTGCGCACGCTCGACGTCGGCGCCGACAAGCCGGTGCCGTACCTCGCGCAGCCCCGCGAGGACAACCCGTTCCTCGGCGTGCGCGGCATCCGCCTGGGTCTCGCGATGCCGGAGGTCCTCGGCACCCAGCTGCGCGCGATCCTGCGCGCGGCCGCGCACCATCCGATCCGCCTGATGTTCCCCATGGTCGCGTCGGTGCGACGAGCTGCGCGAGGCGCGGGAGGCCCTGGACCGGGCGCGGGCGGACCTCGAGGCGGCCGGTCACCCGCCGCCGCGCGAGGACCTCGAGGTCGGCGTCATGATCGAGGTGCCGGCCGCGGCCCTGATCGCCGGCGCGCTCGCGCCCCTCGCCGACTTCTTCTCGATCGGCACGAACGACCTCACGCAGTACACCCTCGCCGCCGACCGCGGCAACGCGCGTGTCGCCGACCTCGCCGACGCGATGCACCCGGCCGTGCTCCGGTTGATCGCCGCCACGTGCGAGGCCGCCGGCGCCGCAGGGCGGTGGGTGGGCGTGTGCGGCGAGATGGCGGGCGATCCGGCCGCCACGCCGCTGCTGCTCGGCCTCGGCGTGCGCGAGCTCTCGATGTCGGCGCCGGCGATCGCCCTCGTGAAGCGCGCCGTGCGCTCGACGAGCGCCGTCGAGGCCCGCGCGCTCGCGTCGGCCGCGCTCGGTCTGCCCGACGCGGCCGCCGTGCGCTCGCTGCTCGCCGGCGAGGCCTGACCCGGGCGCCGCGGGCCCGCTGTTACGCTCGACCTCGATGAGCACGCCGGACCGACGAGCCAACGCCTTCCTGCAGGGCATCACGTACCTGCGCATCGCGCTGGTGCCCGTCGTGATGGCGCTGGTGCTGGCCGGCGACCGGGTGCAGTACGCCTACGTGATCGGCGCCGTGCTGTTCGCGCTCGCCGCCGCCACCGACTTCTTCGACGGTCTGCTGGCGCGGCGGTGGCAGCAGACGACCGACCTCGGGCTCGTTCCTCGACACGACGGCCGACAAGCTCCTCGTCGCCGGCGCGCTGGTCGCCCTGGTCTCGGTCGGCCGCGCGTCGCCGTGGATCGCGTTCCTCATCATCGGCCGCGAGATCCTCATCCTGGGTCTGCGCGGCGCGATCGCCGCCGACGGCACCGTCATGCGGCCCTCGATCTGGGGCAAGCTGAAGGCGGCCGTGCAGTTCGTCGCCATCACGCTCGCGATCGTGCGGACCTCCAGCAAGCTGGGACCGCTGTACCCCGACCAGTGGGCGATGCTGGTGGCCGCCGCGTTCACGATCGGCTCCGCCGTCGACTACCTCGCCCGGTTCGCCGGCGTGTTCTCTTCCACGTCCTCGGCACCGGCGCGAACGCCGCCTGCCGTGACGTCGCCGGTCCTCGTCACCGGCGGGTCGGGGTTCGTGGGCGGCGCGATCGTCGCGCGGCTGCTCGCCGAGGGCCGCGAGGTGCGGGCGCTCGCGCGCAGCGACCGGGCCGCGTCCGCCCTGGAGGCCGCCGGCGCCGACACGGTGCGCGGCGACCTCGACGACGCCGCGTCGCTCGCCGACGCGATGCGCGGCTGCGACCTCGTCTTCCACGCCGGCGGCGTCAACGCGATGTGCCTGCGCGACCCCGGACCGATGATGCGCACGAACGTGGAGGGCTCGGCGAACGTCGTCCGGGCCGCCGCCGAGGCCGGCGTCGCCCGCGTCGTGCACACCTCGTCGGCGGCCGCGATCGGCGAGGCCGCCGGCACGGTCGGCCGCGAGGACTCCCCGCACCGGGGCTAGTTCCTGTCGAACTACGAGGAGTCGAAGTACCTGGCCGAGCGCGAGGTCCTCGCCCTCGGCCGCGAGCTCGGCGTCGAGGTCGTGAGCGTGAACCCGTCCTCCGTGCAGGGGCCCGGGCGGACCGGCGGCTCGGCGCGCCTGCTGCTGGACCTGATGAACGGGCGGCTGCCGATCGTCGACACGTTCCTGTCGATCGTCGACGTCGACGACTGCACCCGGGGGCACCTGCTGGCGGCCGAGCGCGGGCGCGCCGGCGAGCGCTACCTGCTGAGCGGCGTCAGCCTGCACACGCGGCACGCGGTCGGGCTCCTGCGCGCGGAGACGGGCCGGCCCCACCGGGTGCGGCGCGTCCCCCGCGCGGCCGCCACGGTCGCCGGCGTCCTCGGCGGGGCCGGCGGCGCCGTCGCGCGGCGCGACCCGCCGATCTGCCGCGAGCTCGTGCGCACCCTCCTGCACGGCCATCGGTACGACGGCTCGCGCGCGGTGCGCGAGCTCGGCCTCGCGTACACGCCGATCCGCGACACGATCGCGCGCACCGTCGCGTGGTACGAGGCGCAGGGGCTGCTCGAACGCGGCGAGGGCGCATGCGACGCCGCCCGGCTAGGATGACCCCACCGACCCAGGAGGAACCCGCGTGAGCACCCAGGAGCGCCCCGACCGCAACCTCGCGATGGAGCTGGTCCGCGTGACGGAGGCCGCCGCGCTGGCCTCGGGCCGCTGGGTCGGCCGCGGCGACAAGCTGGCCGCCGACGGGGCCGCCGTCGACGCGATGCGGCTCATGATCGACAGCGTCTCGATGAACGGCACCGTCGTGATCGGCGAGGGCGAGAAGGACGAGGCGCCCATGCTGTTCAACGGGGAGGAGGTCGGCACCGGCGAGGGGCCCGGCGTCGACGTGGCCGTCGACCCGATCGACGGGACCCGGCTCACCGCCAACGGCCAGCCGAACGCGCTCGCCGTCATCGCGCTGTCCGCGCGCGACTCGATGTTCTTCCCCGGCGCCGCCGTGTACATGGAGAAGGTGGCGGTCGGCGCCGAGGGCGCCGACGCGATCGACATCACGGCGCCGCCCGACGAGAACGTGCGCGCCGTCGCGAAGGCCAAGGGCGTTCGGCCCGAGGAGATGTCGGTCACGATCCTGGACCGCCCGCGGCACGGGTCCATCATCGAGGCCGTGCGCAGCGTCGGCGCGGCCGTGCACCTGATCACCGACGGCGACGTGGCCGGCGCCATCGCGGCCGCCACCACGCGCCGCAGCGGCATCGACCTGCTGTTCGGCATCGGCGGCACGCCCGAGGGCGTGATCGCGGCCGCCGCCCTGAAGTGCCTCGGCGGCGCGATCCAGGGCCGCCTGTACCCGCGCAACGACGAGGAGCGCCGGTCCCTGCTCGACGGCGGGTACGACATCGAGCGCGTGCTGACGACCGACGACCTCGTCGCCGGCAACGACGTGTTCTTCGCCGCCACCGGCATCACGACCGGCGACCTGCTGGAGGGCGTGAAGTACTGGCCCGACGGCGCCACGACGTACTCGATGGTGATGCGCTCGAGGTCGGGCACGGTGCGCTACGTCGAGGCCCACCACGAGTTCCGCAAGCTCGAGCGCTTCTCGCCGATCGAGTACCGGCGCTAGCGGCAGCGCGTACACGCCGGTCGAGGCCTTCACGACGTCGCCGTCGCGCACGGCGGCGGCGAGCTCGGTGAGGATCCGCTTGCGAACGTCGCGCACGACGAACGGGTCCACGTAGCCACGGCGCAGCGCGAGGTCCTGGATCACCGTCCAGTGCAGCGGGCCGGTCTCCTCGCGCAGCACCGTCAGCACGGCCTCGCGCACGTCCATCAACGGAGCGGCGCGATCACGCGCTCGGCGACGACGTCGAGCATCTCCGGCTCCGGCAGCGCGAACGGCAGCGACCACGGGCTGAGGATCATCTCCTCGACCCCCATCGCCTCGAACGCCGCCACGCGCTCGAGCACCTGCTCGGGCGTGCCCGACAGCGTGTCGGCCCGCCAGTCCTCCCAGGACTCGGCGTCGAGCGCCCGTCCCGGCATCGAGGCCCGCGCACGCTCCCACAGCGCGGCCACCGAGGCCTCGTCCTCCGCGATCAGTCCGTAGAGCCCGACCGACCGGCGGAACGAGGCCGGGTCGCGGCCCTCGGCCTCGCACGCGGCGGCGACGTCGTCCACCTTGCCGGCGTAGTCGCTCGGGCGTCATGCGCCACACCACGTTCCACCCGTCCGCGTGGCGTGCGGCGAGCCGCAGCAGCCGTGGGACCTCCCTTGCCGCCCACCCACACCGGCGGTCGCGGTCGCTGCACGGGCGGCGGCAGCAGGCGCGCCGACTTCAGCTCGACCGACCCGAACGTGCCCGAGGCCTCGGACCCGTCCAGCAGCGCCTCCAGCACCCGGAGCGTCTCCTCGAGCGCGGCGAAGCGCTCCCCCACGGTCCCGAAGCGGTAGCCGAACGCCGTGAACTCGTCCTCGAGCCAGCCGGCGCCGACGCCGAGGTCGATCCGCCCCTCGCTGATCGAGTCGAGCGCCGCGACGGTCTTCGCCAGCAGCGACGGGTGGCGGAACGGCGCGCCCAGCACGAGCGTCCCGAGCCGGACTCGCTCGCGTGAGTGCGGCGATGCCGGCGAGCGCGGTGAGGGGCTCGAGCGATCCGTACAGCGGCTCGGGCTCCCCGTACCGCGCGAACGAGTACAGGAAGTGGTCGGACACCCACACGGAGTCGAAGCCGAGCGCCTCCGCCCGCACCGCGACCTCGGCCGTTCGCCGGAACGTGATCGGCCGCTGCGCCGGCGGCACGGAGAAGTCGTAGTGGGGCAGCGCGAGGCCGAACCGCATCACAGGTATCGCAGCACGTCCGCGGGCCCGGTCACCTCGGTGTGCGGCGGCACGACGATGCCGGCCGGGAGCTTCAGCCGCGGGTACACCGAGATGTCGTCACGGAGATGCACGCCGGCGTACACCGTCACCTCGTCGCCGAGCGCGACGAGGTGCTCGATCGAGGTCGGCGCGCTCAGCTCGGACCGGATCTCGCTCATGGACCCGACGACGACCTCCGACAGATGGGCGCCGGCGCCGACGATGGCGCCGTCGCGGATCTGCGAGCGCTCCACGTGCGCGCCATGCCGGATCTCCACGTCGTCGTCGAGGTTGGACTCGGTGATCGTGACGCCCGGCTCGATCTCGCAGAACCGCCCGATCCGCACGGCGGGGCCGATCGTCACGGTGCCGTCGGCGATCTTCTCGGCGAGCGTCCTGCCGGAGAAGTCGTCGCGCAGCTGCAGCGACTCGGGCGCGATCCAGACGTTCAGCTCGGGGTCGAACGGCGGGCCGAGCAGACGGTCGACGGACTCGAACCGGCCGTGCAGCACGTCGACCATCGTCTCGAGGAAGTCCTCCACGTTGCCGAGGTCGCCGATCTTGCGGACCGGATGCACGTACACGGGATGGCCGTTGCCGACGAGCCAGGGCAGCAGGTCCTTGCCGAAGTCCAGCCGGGTCTGGCGGAGCTTCTCGATGTCGGGGTGGCGGGAGATCTCGCGGACGCGCTCGGTGTCCATCAGGTAGAAGCCGGCGTTCGTCATGAGCGGCAGCTTGCGGAACTCCTCCTCCGAGCCCACGTGGAAGTGTTCGCGCAGCTCGGCGAGGGTGGGCTTCTCGACGAAGTCGGTGATCCGGCCGTCGGGGTCGGCCAGCATCACGCCGTACTTCTCCGCCACCTCGTCGGGCGGCCGGGTCATGGCGGCGATCGTGACGACGGCCTCGTGGTCGCGGTGCGCCTCCAGCATGGGCTCGAGGTCGAAGTCGATGATCGAGTCCGTCGGGAACACCAGCGCGCGCTGCGTGATGTCCCAGTGGTCGATCAGCCGCAGCGCCGAGTCCGCGCTGCCGGTCGACAGGACGTCGTACTTCACCGGCGAGTACTTCACGTCGACGCCGAAGCCCTCGCCGTACCCGATCATCACCTTGATCTGGTACCGGTTCTCCTTGCCGTGGGCGATGATGTAGTAGTCCTTGATCCCCTCGCTCGACAGGATCTGCAGGACCCACCGGATCAGCCGACGGCCCAGGAACGACATGGCGGCCTTCGAACGCAGGTAGCCGGGCGCCTTCAGCGTCAGCGGCCGGGCCCGGACCCCCTGGCCGCCGGCGAGTCCGATGCCCACGAGGTCGGTCAGGTCCGGCATGGCGCCCATGATATCCGGGCGCGTCGAGATGAAACCTCGGCGTGTCCCGCGCGGAACGTCAGGGAGCCGGCGAGGCCAGCTCGGCCTCGGACCCGATGGTGCCCTGCAGCACGACCTTGCCGGTGGCGTCGGTGACCACGACGGTCCGGAACCCGGCGAGGTCGTCGGCGTTCTGCACCCGCATCGCCCCGCCGTCGGCGTTGAGCCGCTGGATCGGATCGCCGACCCCGAGCTTCTTGCCCGTCGTGTCGTTCTCGATCCAGATCCGGTACGGCAGCGCGTCCTGCGTCGCCCGGCGGCAGCCCCGCGACCGTCACGATCGTGAAG
The DNA here is from genome assembly GCA_963828885.1 of uncultured Actinomycetes bacterium. Classification (GTDB taxonomy): domain Bacteria; phylum Actinomycetota; class UBA4738; order UBA4738; family HRBIN12; genus JALYMB01. The sequence goes on along the minus strand of CAWHGC010000010.1, from coordinate 25,314 downwards.
TCGGTGATCGTCGGCGAGATCCACATCAGGGCCGAGCCCCCGCCGATCGCCGCCGGAGGTCGGCGCGAGGGTGCCGAGGAAGGCCCGGTTCCCGGTGGCCTGGAACACCTGGTCGCCGACGAGGGCGTCGAGGCGGCGGATCAGCACGCCCTGCCGGATCTGCTCCTGCGTCGCGCTGGCGCGGAACCGCTCCGCCCGCCCGGCCATGGCCACCCCCCACCCGAGCGCCGACACCGCGACGGCGGCGGCGATGACGGATGCGGTGGCGGCGAGGCCTCGGCGCCCGGGACGGCGCGCCGGGGCGTCGGCGGCGGCGTGCACGGCCTCCACCACGCGGTCCTCGAGGCCGGGGTCGGGCGAGGCCGGCGCCAGCGTGAGCGCGAACGTGGCGGCGGCCCGATCCAGCTCGGCGGCCTCCTTGCGGCAGGCCGCGCACCACAGCAGGTGGCGGTCGACCTCGGTGGCGTCCTCGAGGTGCAGGGCGCCGAGCGAGCGCTCGACGAGCCGGTCGCGGACCTCGAGGCAGGTCACGGCCGCTCCTTGTCCTCGTTCGCGCGGCGGACCTTGATCAGGGCCGCACGCAGGCGGGTCTTCACGGTGCCGAGCGGGATGCCGTCGGCCTCGGCGATCTCGCGGGCCGTGAGGCCGCGGAAGTACGCGCGCGCCAGCAGCGTCCGGTCGGCGTCGGACAGGGACGAGAGCGCGCGCATCGCGGCGTCGCGCTCCAGCATCAGGTCCTCCTCGTCGGCGCCGGGCTCCTCGGGCACCTCGTCGACGAGCACCAGCGTGGGCCGGGTCACGCCGGTGTCGCGCCGCAGCCGGTCGACCGCGAGGTTGTGCGCGATCGTCATGAGCCAGGTGGACAGGCGCCCGCGCGTGGCGTCGAACCGGGCCGCCTTGCGCCACGCCATGACGAACACGTCCTGCGTGAGCTCCTCGGCGGCCTCGCGCGTGCCGAGCAGCCGCATGCCCATCGAGTAGACGGGTCGCGAGAACCGCGCGTACAGGGCGCGGATCGCGTCGTCGTTGCCGGCAAGGAGTCCGTCCACGAGTTGCTGTTCCTCCCGCGGGAGCAGTGGGCCTGAGCGACCGTTCAAGACGGTTCCTTCCGGTATACGGCGTGCGGGCGAACCCGGGCTTGCCGTGTGTTGCTGCCGTTCCTCCATCGATTATCCCCGCGCCCGGTCCGTTCCGCCATGGCCTGCAGGTTCCTGCAGGTCTTCGGGGTTCCTTGGGGGTTTCGTCCGAGGGCTGGCTGGCGCTTCGCGGCGTTCGGTGCTAGGGTTGCGCTCATGCGCAACCGCACTGCGGTCGGCCGTCCGGCTCCTCATCGCCACCGTGCTGATGGTCGGCGGGCTCGCCGGTTCGGCGGGCGCCCAGACCTCCCAGGCACCGACGATCGCCCACGTCACGCTCGACGGCGTCGTCGACCCCTTCATGGGCGACTACGTGGAGGGCGCGATCGCCAGCGCGCAGGACGACGGCGACGCGGCCGGTGCTGCTCACGATCGACACCCCCGGTGGCCTGGGCTCGTCGATGCACCAGATCGTGCAGGCCATCCTGAACGCACGAGGTCCCGGTGATCGGCTACGTCTCGCCCGCCGGCGCGCGGGCGGCCTCGGCCGGCGCCTTCATCCTGCTCGCCTGCCCCGTCGCCGCCATGGCGCCCGGCACCAACGTCGGCGCCGCCACCCCGGTCGGCGTGTCGGGCGCCGTGCTGACGGAGAAGGTGACCGAGGACGCCGTGGCGTCGATCCGCTCGATCGCCGAGACGCAGGGCCGCAACGCCGACGTCGCCGAGTCCTTCGTGCGCGACGCGACCAGCATCACCGCCGAGACCGCGCTCGAGCAGAACGTGATCGACCTGATCAGCCCGTCGGTCGCCGACCTCCTCGCGCAGGTGGACGGCACCAGCGTCCAGGTCGGCGGCGGCACGAGCGTGACGCTGCACACCGCCGGCGCCGAGGTCGTCGACCACGACATGTCGCCCGGGGCGGCGTTCCTGCACACGCTGTTCGACCCCAACCTCGCGTTCATCTTCTTCTGGGTCGGGCTGCTGCTGGTGATCTTCGAGATCATCGTGCCGCACCTGGGGGTGGCCGGCATCCTCGGCGGCGCCATGCTGGTCGTCGCCTTCGCCTCCTTCGGCATGCTGCCGGTCCGGCTCATCGGGATCCTGCTGCTGATCGGGTCGGTCGTCGCGTTCGTGCTCGAGCTCAAGGCGCCCGGCATCGGCGTGGCGGCGGTCGTCGGAGCGGTCCTGCTGATCGCGGGCGGCCTGTTCCTGTACGACGGGTCGTCGTCCGACGTCCACGTCTCACCGTGGGTGGTGGTCGCGATGGCGGTGCTCGTGACCGCCTTCTTCACCGTCGCCGTGCGTGCGGCCATGCGCCTCCGGAACCAGCCACCCATCACCGGCGGCACCGAGCGACTCGTCGGTGCGACCGGCCTCGTCGTCGGCGCCGGCCTGCACCCGGACGGCGTCGTTCGCATCGCGGCCGAGGAGTGGCAGGCCCTCGCCGCCGGAGGAGCCGGGATGCCCGCCGGCACGCGCGTGCGAGTGACCGCCGTCGACGGCCTGCGGATCACGGTCGAGCCCGTGGGCCATGATGAGACGTCCCCGGCCGGATCGTCCGCGCCGGGGCTCGAAGAAAGGACGACCACGTGAACCCTGGATTGATCGCCGCGGGCGTGCTGGTGCTGCTCGTGTTCCTGGTGCTCTTCAACGCCATCAAGGTCGTGCGCGAGTACCAGCGGCTCGTCGTGTTCCGCCTCGGACGGGTGATCGGCGACGAAGGGCCCCGGCCTGGTGTTCCTGATCCCGTTCGTCGACAAGGCGACGACCGTCGACCTGCGTGAGTTCTTCCTGGAGATCCCGCGCCAGGACTCCATCACGAAGGACAACGCCCCGATCGCCGTCGACTTCATCATGTTCTACAAGGTGCTCGATCCACAGATGTCGGTCGTGCAGGTCGGGAACTTCTCGGGTGCCGCGCTCAACATCGCCTCGACGACCCTGCGCGCGGTGATCGGCGACATCCCGTTGGACGACGTCCTGGCCAAGCGCGAGGAGATCAACCACCTCCTGCGTGCGAAGCTCGACGAGGTGACCGAGCGGTGGGGCGTGAAGGTCACGAACGTCGAGATCCGCGAGATCATCCCGCCGGCGGCCGTGCAGGATGCCATGACGCGTCAGATGTCGGCCGAGCGCACACGCCGCGCCGTCGTCACCGAGGCGGAGGGAGCCAAGCAGGCCGCGATCACGGTCGCCGAGGGCAGCAAGGCGTCCGCGATGCTCAACGCCGAGGGCGGCAAGCAGGCGGCGATCCTCACGGCCGAGGGCGAGCGGCAGTCCGCCATCCTGCGCGCCGAGGGCTTCGCGCTCGCGCTCCAGCGGGTCTTCGAGACCGCGCAGGGCGTGGACCAGAAGACCATGACGCTGCAGTACTTCGACGCGCTGAAGCAGATCGCCAGCTCGCCGAGCACCAAGGTCGTGGTGCCGACGGAGCTGGCCGGCCTCGCGGCCGGTGTCGCCGCGTTCGTGAACTCGGACGGCGACGCGAAGAGCTAGAACGCCTGGCAGGGGCGGCGCTCGGGGCGGAGCGAAGGGAACCCGGGCGCCGCTCGCGGTGTACGGGGGCCGGGAGCAGACTTCGAACCGACAGCCGCGTTCCGTGGAGGGCCGACCACTGGAGGACGCCGAGCTCGTCGGACTGGCCAGGGATGGCGACGTCCGCGCATACGAGGAGCTGGTCGGGCGGTACCGGGACCTCGCGTTCCGCACCGCCTGGCTCGTCACGCGCTCCTCCGCCGAGGCGGAGGACGCCGCACAGGAGGCGTTCGTGAAGGCGTACTACGCGATGCCACGGTTCCGCCCCGGCGCCGCCTTCAAGCCGTGGATCCTGCGGATCGTCGCGAACGAGGCGAAGAACCGCGGGCGGTCGGCGCGCCGCCGCGAGGCGCTCGCCCTCCGCGCCGCCGCGGCCGATCCGGGGGACGCGGTCCCGTCCCCCGAGGCCGCGGCGCTCGCGCGCGAGGACCGCGAGCTGCTGCTCGACGCGATGGGGCGCCTGTCCGAGCGCGACCGCCTCGTGCTCGCGTACCGCTACTGGCTCGACCTGTCCGAGGCGGAGATGGCCGAGGCGCTCGACTGCCGGCCCGGCACCGTGAAGTCGCGGCTGTCGCGCGCGACCGAGCACCTGCGCGCCGAGCTCGGGGGTGACCGATGAGCGCCGAGCGCCTGCGGGCCCTGGGCGAGGACGACCTCGGCGCCGCGATCCGCGCGAGCGAGCCGGCGTGGCCGGCCTCGCCGCCGCTCGGGCCGATCGTCGCCGAGCGGATCCGCGAGACCGAGCGCCTGCCGCAGCTCCGGCCCCGCCTGTCCCTGCCCTCGCGGCGGCGCACCGTGCTGATCCTGGTCGCCGCCACGCTGCTGCTGGCGGCGGCGGCCGTCGCCGCGAGCCTCGTGGTGCGGATCGGGGCGGAGACCGTCACGCAGGTGCCCGGCCCGCCGACCGCGCTGCCCTCGAGCGTGCTCTCCCCGGCCGTGCTGGGCGAGCCGACCACGCTCGGCGCCGCGGCCGCCACGACCGGGTTCGAGCCGCTGGTGCCGTCGAGGCTCGGCGAGCCCGGCGGCGTGTGGGTCGGCGCGACGCCGGCCGGCGAGACGGGTTCGCGGGGATCGCGGGTCGTGCTGGCCTGGCAGCCCACGCCGGCGCTGCCGGCCGTCGACGACCTGCCGTGGGGCGCGGTGCTGATCGAGTTCCACGGTCAGTCCGAGCTGGCCGCGAAGTCCATGTACGAGGGCACCGGCCAGATCCAGGGCGTGACCGTGGACGGGCGGAACGGCGTCTGGCTGACCGGCCAGCACACGATCGCGCTCGCGCCCATGGACGGCGGCGAGCCGTTGGAGCTCCGCGTCACCGGCAACGTCCTGGTGTGGCAGCGCGGCGACCTCACCCTGCGCCTGGAGACGGCGCTCGGCCTGCCGTCCGCCCTCGAGGTCGCCCGCTCGATCGGCTGAGGAACCGCCCGGCGCCGCCCGGTGTAGTGGGGTCGGAAGACCCGACGGAGGAGGTTCCGATGCGCGTGCGCACCCTGATCGTGAGCGGACTGGCGGCCGGTGTCGCCGTCCTCGGCGGGGCGGTGCCGGCGTCGGCCGGCGGCGGATGCATGCACGGCACCTCGCCGACCGACGGCACGGGCGCCGTCGTCGAGATCGTCGACTACTGCTTCACCCCGACCGTCCTGCACGTCGAGCCCGGCACGGAGGTGACGTTCGTGAACCGAGACGACACGAGCCACGAGGTGACGGGCGTCGGCGGGACCTGGGGCACGTTCGACGACCTCGGCCTGAACGACCGGGTCTCGTACACGTTCGACGAGGACGGCGTGTACGTGTACTCGTGCTTCATCCACCCGGGCATGGTCGGCGCGATCGTGGTGGGCTCCGGGACCGGCTCCGCCGGGCTGGAGCGAGGCGTCGGTGACCGGCGGGCTCGTGACCTCGCCGGACGCGGCACCGCCCGCGAGCCCCGAGCCGGACGGCAACGCGCTGGGAGCGCTCCTCGCCGGTGGCGCGGCCGGGCTGGTGCTCGGGCAGCGGGCTGGCGGCGGTCGCCCTCCGGCGCCGGCGCGAGGCCGCGCGGTGGACCGGTCGGCCGGCTAGACCGGGATCGCGATGCCGGCCTGCTGCATGGCCAGCTGGAAGTCGTGCTGGTTCGACACGGCCTTCATGGCGTCCTCGACCGTGATCCTGCCGTCCATCAGGAGCTTCAGCAGCGACTGGTCGAAGGTGATCATGCCGTAGAAGATCCCCTCGCGGATCACGTCCTTGAGCTCGTGGGTCTTGTCGGGGTCCGCGATGCGCTCGGCCACACGGCCGTTGTTGATGAGGATCTCGAGGCCCGGTGTGCGCCCACCGTCGATCGTCGGCACCAGGCGCTGGCAGATGATGCCGCGCAGCGTGCCGGCGAGCGCGAGCCGCACCTGCTTCTGCTGGTACGGCGGGAAGAAGTCGATGACGCGGTTGATCGTCTCGGTCGCGTCGACCGTGTGCAGCGTCGACAGGACGAGGTGGCCCGTCTCGGCGGCCTGGATCGCCGCGCGCACCGTCTCGGTGTCGCGCATCTCGCCGATCAGGATCACGTCGGGGTCCTGCCGCAGCGCCGCGCGCAGCGCGCTCAGGAAGTCCTGGGTGTCGTTGCCGATCTCCCGCTGGTTGATCGAGGCCACGTAGTCCTTGTGCAGGACCTCGATCGGATCCTCGATCGTGACGATGTGCACGGGCTTCGTCTTGTTGATGTAGTCGATCATGGCGGCGAGCGTCGTCGTCTTGCCCGAGCCGGTCGGGCCGGTGACGAGGATGAGGCCGCGATGCTCGTCGGCGATCGCGCGGACGGCGTCGGGCAGGCCGATCTCCTCGAACGAGGGCCCGCCGAACCGGAGCTTCCGCAGCACCATGCTGATCGAGCCGCGCTGGCGGAACACGTTGACGCGGAACCGGCCGATGTTGTGGAGGGAGTACGCGAAGTCGACCTCGCCCATCTCGGCGAACCGGCCCTTGCGGTCCTCGGGCACGATGGCGTCGGCGATCGACTCGGTCTCCTCCTGGCTGACCGGTCCGCGCTCCAGCCGGTGCAGGCCCTGCGGCAGCCGGATCATCGGCGCCGAGCCCACCTTCACGTGCAGGTCGGAACCCTCGCCCGCCACGAGCTGCTCGAGCCATCCGTTGAACTCATCGACGATGGGCGTGGTCGTTCCGTCCATGCGCGTTCGGGCTCCTTCCAGATGGCCTCGCCCGGGGACGCCCCCCGGAGCTGTCACCCGTTCCCCATCGGCGGGTTGGGCGGAGGACTTCAGTCCTGAGCGCGATTCAGCGCCTCGATCGCCGATATCCGGGGGCCTCAGCCCTTCGCGGTGAGCCGGCAGGTGCCCCGTTCGGCGAGGGGCTGGAAGGCGGCGAGCGTGAGCGGCGGCCTCGAGGCCCCGAGGATGCCCTCGAGCAGGCCCTGGTGGACGGCGCAGACCAGCTCCCGGTGCTCGTCCAGCAGCTCCCGGAAGGGGCAGTCGCGCATGCTGATCTCCACGGTCTTCGCGCTCCGCCGCCGGAACCGGGGGTCGAAGCCGGCCTCCGCGAGGGCCTCCTGGAGGGTGGCGAGGTTCGGGCCCGCCTGCCGCCGGGCGCCGGGCGGGGGCAGCGTCCGTCCGGCCAGGAACGCGCCCCACTCGCGCGCCTGGGCCTGCGCGCGGTCCCGGTTGCGGCGGCCCGTCAGCAGGCCGGAGAGGATGTCGGCGAGGAGCCGGTAGTCGCGGCCCTCGCGCTCCTCGCGATCGATCGCCGTGTACAGGGACTGTGGGCGGCCGACGGTGGCGCCCCGGCTCGTCTCCGACGTGACGAGGCCGGCCTCCTCCAGGCGGCGGAGATGCGGGCGCAGGGTGTTCGGGTGCAGCGACAGGCGGACCGCCATCTCCCGCACGCCGACCGGCCGGCCCGACAGGCGCAGGTACCGGTAGAGCCGGTGGCGGGTCGGATCGGCGAGCGCCTTGTGGACCTCGAGCGGCTCGGGCATCAGGAGAGCCCGGCCGTATGATGTGATGCGCACGATATCCACCGTGCAGAACAGCCTAATCCCCCGGACGCGAGGAGCACCCGTGACCACCGAAGCCGAGGTCCGCGAGGCCCTGCGCAGCGTGATGGACCCCGAGATCGGACGGCCGATCGAGGAGATCGGCATGCTCCGCGGCATCGAGGTCGACGGGGGCACCGTCGAGGTCCACGTCCTCATCACGATCGAGGGCTGTCCGCTGAAGGACCGCATCACGCAGGACGTGACGGCGGCCGTGAAGCCGCTGGAGGGCGTCGAGGACGTGCAGGTGCGCCTGACGCCGATGTCCCAGGAGGAGCGGCAGGCCCTGGTCACGAAGCTCCGCGGCACGGCCTCGCCGTCGCAGCCGCAGCAGTCGAAGATCTCGTTCTCCCCCAGCACCAGCATCATCGCCGTCGCCAGCGGCAAGGGCGGCGTCGGCAAGTCCAGCGTGACGGTGAACCTCGCGGTCGCGCTGGCGGCCGAGGGCCACCGCGTCGGCATCCTCGACGCCGACGTGTGGGGCTTCAGCGTGCCGCGCATGATCGGCGCGAGCGGCAAGCCGGTCGGCTTCAACGACATGATCCTGCCGCTCGAGGCCCACGGCGTGAAGGTCATCTCGATGGGCTTCTTCGTGCCGGAGGAGACGCCGGTGATCTGGCGCGGGCCCATGCTGCACAAGGCGATCGAGCAGTTCCTCGGCGACGTGTACTGGGGCGACCTGGACTTCCTGCTCTGCGACCTGCCGCCCGGCACCGGCGACGTCAGCATCTCGCTGGCCTCGTTCCTGCCCGGCGCGTCGATGCTCGTCGTCACGACGCCGCAGGAGGCCGCCCGCAAGGTGGCCGAGCGCGCCGGCAAGATGGCCGAGCGGACGAACCTGCGCCCCCTCGGCGTCATCGAGAACATGAGCTGGTACGTCTGCCCGCACTGCGGCGCGCGCGAGGACATCTTCGGCACCGGCGGCGGCCAGGAGGCCGCCGACACGCTCGGCGTGCCGCTGCTGGCCCAGGTGCCGCTCATGCCGGCCCTGCGCGAGGGCGGCGACACCGGCGTGCCGCTCGTGATCAGCGATCCCGACGCGCCGGCATCCGAGGCCCTGCGCGAGGCCGCCCGCGCCGTCGTTCGCGCCACGAAGTCGAAGGTCGGCAAGCCGCTGACGCTGATGGCGGCGCCGGGTGCGCCGGTGGCGGCGGGCCACGAGCACGCGGGCCACTCGCACTAAGCCGGCGTCGCACCGCCCGGTCGACCGATGCGACCGTCGCTCGGGATGCGTTCCACTATCTGGGATCCGAGTTCCACCATGTGGAACATGCTCGCACGGAGACACCGGTCAGGTCAGCGGATCGGGCTCCGCCTCGTCGTGAGGCTGTGACTCGGCATCCGGTCGGGGGCCTCGTCCTCAGCCTGAGACTCGGCATCGTCCGGATCGGGGCCTCGTCGTCGCCGATGTCCGCCGACGGCGGCAGCGGATGGAACCGCCACCACAGGAGGATCGTGGCGCTCAGCACCGCCACCACCAGCGCCGTCCACTGCGAGCCGGTGAGCGGGCCGAAGCGCTTGTCGATGCGGAAGGAGTCCTCGAGCAGGCGGAAGCAGCCGTAGAACAGGCCGAACGTGAGGGTGAGCACCCCCTCGCGGCGCGGCCGCTTCTGCAGGTACCAGAGGAACGCGAAGAGCAGGCTGACGAGGATCATGTCGTAGAGCGCGGTCTGGTGGACGCCGACGCCCTGCGCGAGGATCGCGCCCTTCGCGTCGTAGAGCGTGGCGCCGGTGCGCGTGATCTTCTCGAGGTGGCCCGCCCTGCAGCCCCGCCTGGCAGACCTCGTCGACGCAATTGAACGGCGGCGCGAGGGTGCCGCCCTCGTACTTCCAGGCCAGCAGCCAGCTCGTGGGCTTGCCGAGGTGGTCGCCGATGATGAGGTCGCCGATCCGTCCGATCGAGATGCCGAGCGCGACGGCGACCGCGCCGGGATCGACCACCTGGAAGAAGCGGTAGCCGTACCGCCGCAGCCGCGGGACGTTGATGAGGATCGCGCCGGCGATGCCGCCGAGCAGGCTGATGCCGCCGCGCCAGATCGCCAGCATCTGCCCGAGGTTGTCGAACTCGCTGAAGTGCGCGAGCACGTAGAACAGGCGCGCGCCGATGATGGCGCCGACCAGGCACCAGAAGATGATCGTCTGGATGTGCTCCTCGGTGATGCCGCGGGCCGTCGCGAGCCGCGTCAGCAGCATCGCGCCGATCATGAAGCCGATCGCGATGAACAGGCCGTGCGGGGAGATGGCGAACGACTCCCCGAAGCGGAACCGGTCGATGACGGGCCAGCCGATCGAGCCCAGGAGCGTGAGCATCGCCGCAGTCTACGGGGGTGCCGCTACTTCCGCGCGCTCGGCCACAGCGCGGCGATGGCCCTGCCCATCAGCAGGCCGCCGGCGACGTCGCTCGGGTAGTGCACGCCGAGGTACACGCGGCTCGTGCCCACCGTGAGGTCGAGGCCGGTGAGGGCGGCCCTCGAGACGGGACCGAGCGACAGCTCGCGCGCGGCGACGCGCGTGAAGGCCGTCAGCACCGCCGGATGGCTGCTCGGCCACGAGGTCCCCGCCGGCATCGCGATCATCCGCCGCGTGCCCTCGGCGTCGGCCAGGTACGGCCGCGGGACGGTCGACGACCTTCTTCAACGCCTGGCCGGCGAGCCACGCCGCGCCGGCGGCGCCGAGCGCCCGGAGCGCCGGGCCGCGCCGCCCGGCCAGGAACACGGCGCCGGCGGCGGCGCCGGCGGCGTACAGGGAACCGAGCTCGGTCACCTCCGAGAAGACGCGGTCGGCGGTCGGCCCGTGGCCGGCGTTCACGTCGGCGAACAGGGCGGCGTCGACCTCGCGGCCGGCGGGGCGGGACGACGCCACGCCGACGGCGGCCGCCGCGCCCGCGAGCGCGAGTCCCTTCACGATCCTGCCGAGCGTTGCCACGCGCGCATGATGCACGATGGAACCGGAGCAGTCACTGCGAACGGCGGTGCTCGGCCTCGATCTCGCGCTTCTGGGCCGTGAGGCCGCGCCGCAGCGCGAGCTGAGCGCCGCCGAGCGCGTTCAGGCTCTTCGCGCCGAACACGCCCAGCGGACCGTGGAACCGGTACTCGACCTGGTGCCGCAGCAGGCTGTGATCGAACGGCAGCGACGCGATGACCGTCGTCACGGTCGCGTCGAGCAGGCCGGTGAGGTGCAGCACCGCACGCCACGGCGGCTCCCACTCGAGGACCTCGACCTGCACGCGCGCGCTCACGCCCATGAACCGCATCGTGACCTCGTACCGGGCCCCCGGCCCGAGGTCCTCGCGCGCCACGTGCGCGGCCTCGATGTGCCGGTCCCAGTACGGGAGGTTCCGCGGATCGCTCGCGACCTCCCAGACCACCTCGGGCGGCGCCTCGACCTCGATCGAGGCCTCGGCGACGGTGCTGCTCATCCGACCTCCGCGCTGCCGCTGGACCACCCTCTCCACCAGACCAGGCGCTCGGGCGCGATCCGCACGAGCGCGCCGGCCTCGGGGTCGATCGACGCGGCGAGCGCCCGCGCGGACTTCGCGCCGCTGCCCAGACGATCGAGCACGTGGAACGAGCCCGTGCCCTGCACCATGGCGCCGACCATATCCCGTGCGCGCCAGGCCGACGGGAGATCGACGGTGAGCGCGACCGGCGCGTCCGGTCCGGCGTCGACGAGCGACAGCGACTCCTCGGGCAGCGCGGCGTACAGGGCCGCCTCGGTCGCGCGCCACCGCACGGGCAGGCTGACCGGGCCGCGGTCGCCCAGCACCGCGAGCGAGCCCGAGCCCTCGCGGCCGAGCGGGTCGGCGACGTCCTCGGGCACGAGGGCGAGCGGGTCGCTCCCCTGCTTGGCGGCGCGGAAGCCGGCGTGGGACTCGACGTCGCCGCCCCACCGCCCCTTGCCCTCGACGACGCCGCGCGCGTCGATCAGCGCCGTTCGCTCGATGTCGATGGCGACGAACACGCGTCCGGGCGGCGTCCACGCGAACGGGACCTGCCGGGCGTCGACGGCGTAGCCGGCGAAGAAGCGGGCGTTCTTGCGGCTGAAGCGCACCGACGCCCGCGCGATCGCCTGCGCGCCCGCCACCGCGTCGCCCCACGTGCTGCGGTCGAGCACGTCGTACATGTGCACGCGGCCCGTGAACGAGACCGCGAGGTCGCCGTGCCGCACGAGACCGGCCATCGTCGGATCGGCCCGCCAGGCCCGCACCTTCACCGAGCCTCGGGACGTGGTGAGCCACACGCGTCCGCCGGAGAACGCGAAGACGAGCGGCGTGCAGTGCGGCCCGCGCGGCGTCGAGGCCGTCACCGAGCAGAACACACCCTCGTCGAGGACCTCGCGCACGGCCGTCGACAGGAAGCTCATCCCGGCGTCACCTCCGCGCGGCCGCTCGCCGGCGGGCGCGCCAACATGAGCGCGGTCCACACGCCGTGGCTCGCGAGGCTGGCGGCGACCCCGCCGGACCACCACGCGAGGCCGCCCCACACCGCGCCGCCCACGACGGCGCCGGCGATGAGCGGCAGGCTGCCGCTCGCCGTGTTCGCCGCCACGTACCCGAGCCACGCGACGGCCGCGCCCACCATCTCCGAGGACACGCCGAACCGGCGCTGCACGAGGTTCCGCCAGAACAGCTCCTCGCCCGGCACCGCCAGCAGGATCGACAGCGCGATGGCGGCCGGCATCGACACCTCGGCCGCACGCCCGTATTGCTCGGCCACGGCGGCGCGGAAGGGCTGCCACCGCACGGCGACGGCGACGAACGCGAGCGTCCCCGCCCACAGCACGAGGCCGGTGGCCGCGCCGGCGGCCAGCGCGACCGCGACGCGGCTGGTGTCCCGACGCGATCGGCGGCAGCACGATGGCCGCCACGAGGCCCAGGACCGCGAACATGCCGATGATCAGGCGCCACACCGAGGCTCGCCCGGCCGCGACCGCCCGCCAGGCAACGACCTGGACGACGAACCCGGCGGCGATGACGGCCAGCTGCATGGCTACCCCGGCAGGAAGCGGACCTTCACCGCGACCTCGGCCGTGAACGCGGTCACGACCGCCAGGTAGAAGAAGCCGGTCGCCGACTGGACGGCCGAGGCCCGCTCGCCGCGGAGCGTCAGGTGCACCATGACGGCGATCAGCGCGGTCGTGCCGACCATCCCGAGCGCGATCCACGAGGCCAGCCCGCCGGCGCCGAGCAGCGGGTTGAACTGCGAGCCGGCTCCGACCCCGCCGAACCCGGCGGTGATGACGGCGACGGCCTCGAGGACCACCGCCCCGATCAGCAGGTTCGTGGACCGGTTGATCGGGCCCCGGCTGAGCCCGCGGTCGGTGAGGTACCAGTGGCCGAGCAGCAGTCCGTCGAGGACCGCGCCCGAGGAACGCCGCGCCGGCGACGAGCTGGAACAGCGCGACCGCCTCGCCCTGGCGCGCCGTGCCGGCGAACGCCACCAGCGTCGCGAGGCCGGCCGGCACCGACAGCAGGCCGGCGATCCTCGCGGCCGGACGCTGCCTGGTCAGCATCAGCGCGGCCCACGCCACCGACAGCACCGCGGTGAGCCCCGACAGCCGGACCGCCCACAGGCCGGCGTCGCTGCCGGCCTCGAGGCCCACGTGCGCCGACCACCAGGCCACGACCGCGAGGACGGCGACCACGATGCCGGTGAGCGTGAAGAACCCGGGCTTCACCTCGCTGCCACAGCGGGGTGAGGAACACCTGGGCCGCGGATCCCGCCACCGTCTGCGCCAGCACGACGGCCATCACGCCCGCCGAGCCGGTCACCGGGTCCGCTCCATCGCGACAGCCTACCGGCAGCGCCGCGTGGACCCGTGAGGAGGTCCCGTCCGGGGCAACCGTTCACCAGGTCGGCGGGTAGGCTGGCGGACCTCATGGACGATTGGCGTTCCTACGACGGCGTCGCGGCCTCCTACGAGCGGGCGAACGGCCCGCGCCTGGGCGCGCCGGCGCGCGACCTGATCGCGCTCGTCGGCGACCTGCCGGCGGGGGCCCGGGTCCTCGACGTCGGCACCGGCACCGGCATCACCGCGCACGCGGCCGCCGAGGCCGGCGCGACGCTCGTGGTCGGCGTCGACCCGTCGGTGCCGATGCTGCGGACGGGCGCGGCCTCGCGCGACGGCTTCCGGCCGGTCGCCGGGCGCGCCATCGACCTGCCGTTCCGCGACGCGACCTTCGACCTCGTGACCGGCTCGTTCGTGCTGAACCACTTCACGAAGTACACGACGGCGCTGTTCGACATCGTGCGCGTGACCAAGCACGGCGGCCGCCTCGGCCTGTCCACCTGGGGTCCCGGCGTCGACGAGCTCCAGCGCACGTGGCGCGAGCTCGTCTCCACCGTCGTCGGCGACGACATGCTGCGCGACGTCCTGCAGCAGGCCGTGCCGTGGGAGAACCGGTTCGCGCAGCGCGGGCCGTTGGAGGAGGCGCTGATCGACGCCGGTCTCCAGCACGTGCGCACCGAGCCCATGCGCTACCGCTTCGTGTATTCGATCGAGGAGTTCCTCGACGGCCGCGAGGCCGCCGCCACCGGCCGCTTCGTGCGCTCGATGCTCGGCGAGGAGGGGTGGGCGAGCTTCCGCGAGCGCGCGCGAGCGGTGTTCGCCGACCGATTCTCGGATCCCGCTCAACGACTTCCGCGACGTGATCCTCGCCGTCGCGACGAAGCCCGCCTACTAGTCCGTTACGGACTAGTCCTCGAGGTCGAGCACGCGGAAGGGCTCGGCGAACTCGCACGCCGATCTTCTCCCCCGCCTCGCGCGCGTCCTTCTGGAGGAACTCCTCGAAGAACGCGATGCCCTCGGTGAGCTGGCTCGCGTGGGCGGCGAGGGCGTCGACCTTCGTCTGGAAATGATCGCTCACGTCCTCGCGGTGGTTGGGCTCGTTCGTCCAGCCGAGCCAGACGTCGTGCACCGCCGCCAGCTCGAGGCCCTCGTCGAGGTGCTCGGAGAAGAAGTGCGGGTTGCCGGCGCCGGGGAACGTGGCGTCCAGCGCGATCTCGCCGGCGCGACGGTGGTCGGAGTGGTTGTAGTAGTTGTTCTCGAAGAACCACGCGGTGGGGTCGCACGACAGCACGGTCTCGGCGCGGACCTCGCGGATGCGTCGAACGACGGCCTCGCGGATCTCCTGCGTGTTCTCGAGCTCCCCGTCGTGCACGCCGAGGATCCTGACGCCGGCGAGGCCCATGACCGCGGCGGCCGCCTCCGTCTCCACGCGGCGCGTCTCGGCGAGCGTGGCGCGATCCATCGCGGGGTCGGCGGAGCCGCGATCGCCGTTCGTGAGGATCAGCAGGTGGACCTCCCGGCCGGCGGCGGCCCATTTCGCCAGCGTGCCGCCGGCACCGATCTCGGCGTCGTCGGGATGCCCGAAGATCCCGAGCACCGGGCCGGTCTTCGGCGAGAGCTGCGGCTCGGCTCACGCCGCCGGTCAGCTCGCGCGGTCCAGGACGTAGCGAACGAGCGTGCGCACCGGCACGCCGGTGGCGCCGCGCGGACCGAGGTCGCCCGGCCGCTCGCGGAACGCCGGACCCGCGATGTCGAGGTGCACCCACGGCGTGTCGCCGACGAACTCGGCCAGGAACAGCGCGGCCGTGATGGCGCCGCCCCAGCGGTCGCCGACGTTCTTCACGTCGGCGAGCGGCGACTCGATCTGCCGCTTGTATCCGGCCCACAGCGGGAGCTCCCACGACGGCTCGCCGACGGCCTCGCCGGCGGCCAGCACGTCGCGCATCAGCGCGTCGTCGTTGCCCATGGCGCCGGTGATGTCCTCGCCCAGCGCCACCATGCACGCGCCGGTGAGCGTGGCGGTGTCGATGATCACCTGCGGCTTCTTCTCGGCCAGGTACGCGAGCGAGTCCGCCAGCACCAGGCGGCCCTCGGCGTCGGTGTTCAGCACCTCCGACGTCTTGCCGCCGCGGTGCACGAGGATGTCGCCGGGCTTCGTCGCCGAGCCGCTCGGCATGTTCTCGCTGCACGGGATCGCGGCGATCACGTTCACCTTCGGCTTCAGCTGCGCGATCACGCGCATCGTGGCGAGGATCGACGCGGCGCCGCCCATGTCGTCCTTCATCGTCTCCATGTTCTTCGCGTCCTTGATCGACAGGCCGCCGGAGTCGAACGCGATGCCCTTGCCGGTGAGCGCGATCGGCACCGAGCTGCCGCCGCCGCGGTACGTGAGCTCGATCATGCGCGGGGGGTTCACGCTGCCGACGCCGACGCCGAGGATGCCGCCGAACCCGCCCTTCTTGAGCTCGGCCTCGCCCCACACCTTGCACGGGAGGCCGACCTCGCGCGCCATCTTCTGCGCCTCGCGCGCGATCTGCGCCGGCGGCATGTCGCCGGCCGGCGTGTTGATGAGGTCGCGCGCCCAGTTCACGGCCTCGGCGACGATGCGCCCACGCTCGAGGGCCGCCCGCGCGGCCTTCGCGTCGCTGCGCGCGCCGCCGAGCACGGTCACCTTGCGGATCGGCTTCGGCAGGTCCTTCGCCGTCGTGCGGTAGCGATCGAAGCGGTAGGTGCCGAGGAGGAGTCCCTCGGCCGTCGCCTGCATGGCCTCGAGGGCGCCCTTGCCCGTGACGGCCTGCGGGAACGTGGTGGCGATCGTCGCGAACCGAGCGGCGGTCGGGGCCGCCCTCCCGAGGGCCACCCGCAGCCGGTTCGCGTCGAACCCCTTCTTGTCGCCCACGCCGACGAGCAGGACGGCGCCGGCGGCGAACCCGTCGCCGGCGGGAACGAGGAGCTGCTCGTCGCGCTTGCCGGTGAGCTTCGCGGCGGCGAAGGCCTTCTGGAGGCCCGTCTCCTTCACGCCCGGTCCGGGCTCCGGACCCGCGAAGACCGGAAGGATCAACAGGTCGGCCCGCACGGAGGCGGCGGAGCCGGTCGTGAACGAGAGATCAGCCACAGCGGTGTTCCTTTCACGTCGTCCGAAGCCTGCGCGGTTCGCGAGGACGCGCCAGTCTATCGGCTCGTCTGCGCCTCGGCCCCTCGTTCCGGCAGGTACGCTGGGCCGCGATGGAGACCCGGGACGTCCGCGACCTCGTGCACTTCGACGAGGAGGGCCCGCGCCACGAGACCCTGTTCGAGACCGAGCAGCTGTTCAGCCGCGTGATCTGCCTCCAGGGGTCGCAGGGCCTCGGCCCCCTCGGCGACGCGACGGGCCGACGCCGTGTGCCTGATCCTCGCCGGCGAGGTCTCCACCCAGGTGGGCAAGGGGCGCGGCCGCATGAAGCAGTGGGAGAGCGTCCTGGTGCCGGCCGGCTCCGACCTCACGCTTCGCAACGCCTCCGACGAGCCGGCCGTGGTGCTGCTCGTCACCGCGCCGCCGCCGCAGGTCGAGGCCGAGCCGGTCTAGCCCACCACCAACGCCTGGAGGTCGCGCATCGCGCCCCCCATCAGGCGGCGCATGAACGGGCCGGTAGACGCGCAGCGCGAGCTCGCCGAGGACCGGGACCGGCAGCGAGATCTCCTCGACCCACCGGAACCGCGTGCCGGTGCCGGCCGGCTCCAGCGACCAGGTCCCGGTGCCGCGGACGAAGCTGCGATGCGCGATGCGCAGCTCACGCGGCGGGTCCCACCCGACCACCTCGAGGCGCTCGGTGAACAGCGGCACGTGCAGGACCCGGGTGCGCACGGCGACCGTCGTGCCCAGGCCGGCACGCTGCGGCGAGACCACCTCGACGCGGTCGGCGTCGCGCATCCAGTCGGCCTGCCGCTCCCAGTCGGTCAGCGCCGCCCACGCGGCCGCGGGCGGGACCGGCAGGACGACCTCGCGCCCGACCCTCACCCCGGCAGGACCGCCTGCACGGGCTCGTGATCGGGGACCCGCCGCGTCTCCGGCGCGCGGACGGCGAGGACGAGCGCCGGCACCGCCGGGACCACGCACAGTGCGATCGCCCATCGCAGCCCGAAGACCTGCGCCGTGAGCCCGGCGGCGAGCGGCCCGAGCGTGAGCGCGAGGTCGCTCGTGAACCGGAAGACGCCGGTCGCCGTCCCCCGCATGTCCTGCGGCACCACGTCGGACAGCATGGCGGCCGGCACCACGCCCGACAGGCCCGTCATCACGCCGACGAAGCCCAGACCGATCCAGAATCCCGCCAGCCCCTGCACGAGCGAGAACAGCGGGATGCCGACGATCAGCAGCGCCAGACCCGGCACGAGGACGTGCTTGCGTCCGCGACGGTCGGCGACGGAGCCCGCCGGGAACAGCACGAAGAACTCCGTGAGGGAGGCGACGGCCAGGCCCATCGTGACCTGGAACGCCGACAGGCCGAGCTCCTCCGTCCCGAACAACGACAGCAGCGTGAGGTACAGCGCACCGACGATCCACAACGCCGCGAACTCGCTCGCGAGCACCGCCGCGAAGGCCCGGCCCCACGGCAACCGGCGGATCGCGCCGCGCCGGCTGCCCTCGTGGGTGCGGGGCTCGAGCTTGCGGATCAGCTTCAGGTACATGCCGGCGGCGGCCGCGCAGGTGGCCGCGTACGCCCACAGCGGGCTCACGTAGCCGAACCGGGCGACCAGGATGCCGCCCAGCGGCGGTCCCAGGATGAACCCGAGGTTGAACGACCCGTAGAAGCCCGCCACCGCGCGACCCATCCGGTCGCCCGGCACCGTGCGCATCAGGTACGAGAAGAGGGCGGCGAAGAACACCGACGAGCCCGCGCCGCCGGCGGCGCGGAAGATGACGAGCCAGCCGAACGTGGGCGCCAGCGCGGCGGCGGCCGAAGACGCGCTCAGCACCAGCGCGCCGGTGGAGGCCATCGCGCGCTCACCGAACCGGTCGACCGCGCGGCCGGCGACGAGGTCGAAGGCGAGTCGGGTGAGCGCGAACGAGGAGGTGAGGACGCCGACCTCGTCGTAGCCGACGCCGAACGTCCGGGCGTACAGCGGCAGCACGGGCGCCAGGATGCCGAACCCCAGCATGATCACGAAGCTGCCGGCGACGACGGCGCGGACCTCGGGCTGTCGGAGGACCTCGCGGAGGCTCGCCGGCCCAGAGGGAGCAGATGCGGGAGCAGATGAGGGCGCGCTCACGCGCGCGAGTCTACGAGCGGCGCAGGGGGTCTTCGCCGGCCACCGGCGCGCGCAGCGGGAGCCAGAGCTCGACGGTAGTGCCGTCGTCCCCGTCGGACAGGTGGCACCGGCCGCCTGCCAGGCCTGCGCGGTCCCGCATCGTCGAGGGCCCGGCGGTCGTCCACGAGGCTCCGTCGTCGACGATGCGAACGGTGAATCCTTCGTCCGAGTCCTCGAGCTCGACCCGGACGCGGCGGGCGGCTCGGTCCAGGTGCGCGGACGCCACCACCTCCTGCACGACGCGGAAGGCCGTGGCAGCCTGCTGCTGATCTGGGTCCTGCCCCAGCGCGCCCACCACGTCGGTGCGCAGGTCGGTGTGCGCGAGGAACTCGCGGATAGCGCCGCCGAGCCCCTCCGTCGCGAGCTCGCGCGGCCGCAGTTCGGACACGAGGCCGCGCAGCTGGCCGACCGCCTCCTCGACCGATCCTTCGAGCTTCTCGAGCGCTCCGAGCTGCGCGGGATCGGACAGGTTGCGGCGCAAGGTCGCCATACGGATCCGGACGGCGGACATGTGTTGCAGCGAGCTGTCCTCGATGCCCTCGGCCATCCGATCGAGCTCCTGCTCCTGGCCCTCCACGATCTGCGCGAGCGAGGCTCGTCGCGACTCGTCGGTCCGCCGGAGCTCCTCGAGGTTCTCCCGCAGCCGCCGCTCGATCGCCTGGATCTCCGTGATGTCGCGGAGGATGACGACGACGTGGGAGAAGGTCCCGGCCGCATCGAGGATCGGGCTGATCACGCCCTCGGCCGTGAAGCGCGAGCCGTCCCTGCGGATCATCTCGGCCTCCAGGGTCTGCTCCGTGCCGCCGCGCAGCTGCGCCCCGGCCACTCCGAGGTCCTGGAGTGGCTCATGGAACACGCCGACCGAACGCCCCAACACCTCGGATGGTTCATACCCGGTCATCCTCGTGAACGCCGGGTTCACGTAGACGAGCGACGACGCCGAACCGTCGTCCTGACCGAGTGACGCGACCATCACGGCCCGACCGGTGTGTTCCACGGCGGAACGGATCAGACGCAGCTGCTCCTCGGTCGCCCGTCGCTCCGTCATGTCGTCGATCGTGCCGACGAAGCCGGTCGTGACGCCCTGGGGGTCCTTCACGGCGGCGGCCCGGGCGGTCACCCATCGCACCTCGCCGTCCGGGCGAACGAACCGGAACTCCATGAGGAAGTCGCGATCCTCCGCAACCGCCGCCGCCCATCCGGCGAGCACGTCGTCGCGATCGTCGGGATGGACCGCATCGGTCCAGCCACTGCCCATCGCCGGCGCCGGATCCATGCCCGCGACCTCGCACCATCGGTCGTTCACGAACGTGCAGCTGCCGTCGGCCGAGTTCTCGAAGATGCCGACGGGTGCATCGTTCGCGAGAGCCCGGAACCGAGCGAGGCTGGACTGCAGCGCGAGGTCCGCCTCCACGCGCTCGGTGACGTCGTAGATGATGCCCTGGAACAGCCAGGGGCGGCCGTCGTCGGTGCGACGGATCAGCACGGACTCGTCGTGCACCCACACGGGGGTGCCCTTCGTCTTGTGCAGGTAGCGATACTCCTCGACGAACGGCTCGCCGGTCTCCTCGCTGCGGGCGGCGGCCGCGTTGACGCGGTCGCGGTCCTCGGGGTGGATCATCTCTCTCCACCCCTCGGGGTCATCGTTGTAGTCGGCGGCCGTGTATCCGAGGATCCCCTCGATCTGCGGGCTCGTGTAATAGGCAGTGTCGTCGCCGGGTGCTGCGTCGACCTCCCAGATGTAGGTGATGAGCGGCAGTTGCTCGACGAGCGTGCGGTATCGCACCTCGGCGTCGGAGAGCTGGGCCTCCGCGAGCTTCTGCACCGTGACGTCGAACATCGCGCCCCGTACGCGGACGGCCCTCCCCGAGGCATCGAGCGTCGCGCTGCTCCGGTCGTGGATCCAGACGGTGCGACCGGTCGGCGTCACGAGGCGGTAGTCGGCCGAGAACGAGGTCATCCCGGAGTGGTTCAGGTAGGCGTCGGCCTCCTCGATCATGCGGTCGCGGTCTTCAGGATGCAGGTGATCGAGCCACCAGTTCGGGTCCTCGATGTACGCCTCGGGCGACACGTCGAGCAGATCGCGGATCTGCGGGCTCACGTACGACGTCACGCTCACCGAGCCCGGCAGTTCCTCGTACAGAACGGCGGGCACCTGCTCGACGAGGTCCTGCGCGCGCTGCTCAGCGGCGGCCAGACGGTCCTGGGCGAGCCGGCGCTCGGTGACGTCCTCGAAGATGCCGTCCACCAGCATCCGTCCGTCGCGTGTCGTCTTGACGGCCTTCTCGCGGACCCACAGCTCCGTGCCGTCGCGCCGCACGAGGCGGAACTCGCAGTCGAACGGAGCGCCGTCGTCGAGCAACCGCTGCCACCGCTCGGCGACTGCGTCCTGATCGTCGGGGTGGAGCAAGCCGAACCACAGACCGCCGTCCGTCAGCCACTCGTCGGGCGTGTACCCGGTGAGCCGCTCGATGCCGCCGCTGACGTACGACCCCTCCTCGCGCGGCCCCTCGAGGTCGAGCGTGTACGTGACGACGGGCAGGTGCTCGATGACCTGGCGGAGCCGGTCGAGATCCGCGGCCATGGCGCGCTCGACGGAGGGTTCTGAGCCCTCGTCGAACGAAGTGGGCGCGCGCGGGTCGACCCGCATGGCTAGTCTTCCCCCCCAGAGGCGGCGTGCCCCCGTGCGTTCAGCATCGGGTGCCGTGCGTGCCTCCTTGACCGGCGGTGGAGGTGCCAGATGGAGGATGGCGTGGAGGTTCGGTGACGAAGGGAGCCTTGGTGGCGAGGGCCCTCGTCACGGCCGAGGCCGAACCGCCCGCCCAGGGGGCCGGCCGGCTGCGCGTGACCGAGCACGCCGGCGTCGCCTGGGACGAGGCCGGAACGGTGGTGTTCGTGGGGGGCGCCGGCGACCTGCCGTGGCCGGCCACGCACGGATCGCCGGATGTCGGGTGCATCGCGCCCGGGTTCGTGGATTGCCACACGCACCTGCCGTTCATGGGCTGGCGGGCGGACGAGTTCCAGGCACGGCTCGAGGGCCGGAGCTACCGCGACGTGGCCGGTGAGGGCGGCGGCATCGCCCGCAGCAGCCGGCTCCTCGCCGCGGCCTCCGACGACGAGGTCCTGGCCTTCTGCCGGCCGATCGTGCAGGAGATGGCGGCGAACGGCACGACGGCGCTGGAGCTGAAGACCGGGTACGGCCTGTCGGTGGAGGCCGAGCTGCGGCAGGCGCGGCTGGCGCGGGCGCTGTCGGACCTCGCGCCGCAGACCTGCACCGTCACGTTGCTCGCATGCCACGCCGTGCCGTCGGGCATGTCGCGCGACGACTGGGTGCAGGCGGCGTGCGAGGAGCTGATCCCGGCCGCGGCCGCCGAAGGACTCGCCGATGCCGTCGACATCTACGTGGAGGACATCGCGTTCGACCTGGACGACCTCGCGCGGGTGGCGGCCGCCGCCGCGGCGGCCGGCCTGCCGCTGCGATGCCACGCCGACCAGCTCGGCTCGTCCGCCGCCGCCGAGGCCGCCGTCGCACTCGGCGCGCGCAGTGCCGACCACCTGAACCACACCGGCGAGGCCGGCGTCGCCGCCCTCGGCGCCGGCACGACCGCCGCCGTGCTGCTGCCCGCCTCGACCTTCTTCCTCCGCGAGGGGGCGCCGCCCGCCGACGCCCTGCGCAACGCCGGCGCCGCCATCGCGATCGCGACGGACTGCAACCCGGGCACATCGCCCGTCTGCTCGATGCCGGAGGCGATCGCGATGGCGTGCACGCTGTACCGGATGGACCCGCGGTCGGCCCTCGTGGCCGCGACGGCGACGCCGGCGTGGGTGCTCGGCCTCGACGACCGGCTCGGCCGGATCGAGCCCGGGCTCCGCGCCGACCTGATCCTGCTGGACGAGCCCGACGTCGCGATGATCCCGTACCGGCCGGGCCACGATCCCGTCGTCGCCACGTTCGTCGGCGGCGAGCAGGTCTACTAGTTAAGAGGTCCCGCGGCAGTCTCTGCGGCCGCGCACAGCTCGCCCGAACGGACGAGGTCGATGCCGGCGGCGATGTCGCGGCTGAACTCGCGGTCGGCCTCGTAGAAGGCCACGCGCTCGCGGATCGCATCGTGCGCCGCGCGGGTGGCGTCGCCGGGTTCGAGGGGCGACCGCAGGTCGAGCGCCTGCGCGGCGGCGAGGGCCTCGAGCGCAAGCACCGTCTCCGCGTTGCCGACGATCTCGCGCGCGTGGCGGGCCGCCGTCATGCCCATGCTCACGTGGTCCTCCTGCCCCGCCGACGACGGGATGGAGTCCACCGAGGCCGGGTGCGCCAGCGTCTTGCATTCGCTCACGAGCGACGCCGCCGTGTACTGCACGAGCATGAAGCCGGAGTTCAGCCCACTCGCGTTCACGAGGAACGGGGGCAGCCCGTTGGACTTCTTCGGATCGGTGAGGCGGTACAGCCGCCGTTCGCTGATCGAGGCGAGCGACACGGTGGCGGCCGCGAGGGTGTCGAGCGCGATGGCGACCGGCATGCCGTGGAAGTTGCCGCCGGCGCGGACCTCGCCGGCGTCGGGCAGCACGATCGGGTTGTCGCTCACGGCGTTGGCCTCGATCGACAGGACTCCGGCGGCGTAGGTGTGCGCATCGCGGACGGCGCCGTGCACCTGTGGCGCGCACCGCAGCGAGTACGCGTCCTGCACCAGGTGCGAGCTGTCGCGGTGACTCGCGAGGATCGGCGACCCGGCCAGCAGCGTCCGAAGGTTCGCGGCGCTGGCGGCCTGGCCGGGATGCGGGCGCAGGCGCTGGAGTCGCTCGTCGAAGGGCGCGTCGGTACCGAGGGCGGCCTCGATCGTCATGGCGGCGACCACGTCGGCGGTCCGTGCCAGCCGCAGCAGGCGGTCGGCGGCGAGGATCCCGATCGACAGCATGCCCTGCGTGCCGTTGACGAGCGCGAGACCCTCCTTGGCTTCGAGGCGGAGCGCCGACAGGCCCTCGCGCGCGAACGCGTCGGCGGCGGGCTCCGGAGGACCGTCGCCGGCGGCGAGGACCTCGCCGTGGCCGATCAGCGGCAGCGCGAGGTTCGCCAGCGGCGCGAGGTCACCCGAGGCGCCGAGCGACCCCTGCTCGGGCACGACGGGGATCACGTCGCGGTTGAGCATCTCCACCATCAGGTCGACGACCTCGGGGCGAACACCGGAGTGCCCGAGCGCGAGGACGTGCGCGCGCAGCAGCAGCATCGCGCGCGCCTCCTCGCGCGAGAGGGGCCGACCGACCGCCGTCGCGTGCGAGCGCACGATGCCGTGCTGGAGCTGGGCCGACTGCGAGGGGTCGATCCGGGTGTCGGCGAGGGCGCCGAACCCGGTCGTCACGCCGTAGACGGTCTCGCCGGACGCGACCGCGCGCTCGATGACGCCCCGGGCGGCCTCGACGCGGGTACGGGCCGCCGGCGGGAACCCGACCAGGTCACCGCGCGCCACGGCGACGACGTCCTCCAGCGAGAGCGGCTCCCCCACTTGCACCGGCATGGTGCGAAGGCTACCCGGTCACGCCGAGGGCGGCCGCCCGATGGACGGCCGCCCTCGATCCGCCGATCAGAACGCGCGGTACGTGAACTTCACCGTCTTCGTGGCGTTCGCCGCGATGCTTCCGAAGTAGTACCAAGCCCAGCCCGTCGAGTCCTCAGACGGAGACGGAATCGAGTCGTTGAATGCGTTGCACGAGCCGGCCCCGAGGGTCGAGCTGAAGTTGCCGTACGTCTGGCGCCCGGCACCGTGGGTCGTGTTGAACGAGCCCGCCGTGAGACTCAGCCCGTGAACGTTGCGGCCGGTGACCGTATCCGCTGTGTGGTCGTAGATGTTGAGGGTGCTCTGATCGATGTCGCCGTCGAAGAACCGCCACAGGTACGCGGCGCGTGCGGTCCCGGTGTTGTTCTTCAGCGCCATCGTGATCGTGAAGTCTCGCTCGCTGGCGTCCCGGGCGAACGTCTGGGTGAGCTTGAAGTTCGCCGTGAAGCGCGTGATCGTGAGCGGGAACGAGTTCGGGCCGTTCGGCTGCGCGATCGTCGGGTCACCGAAGCCGGCGCCCGCCGCCTTGTTGTCGTACGCGACCGTGCCGGCGTTCAGGTCGCAGAGGGTGTAGCCCTCGTAGGCTCCGGAGTAGATCAAGGTGTTGCCGTTGTTCGGCTGATCGACTGAGACGTTGCCGCCCTTCGTCACACAGAACTTCACGGATGCCGCCGTCGTGCCGTTACTGGCGTAACAGCTCTGCGGCGTCGTGATGCGCGAGACCGAGGGCTTCGCGACCGGTCGGGTCTGCGGGCCCAAGGAACGCACGCCCGCCATGTCACTGCGGGCATTGGCGGCCGTCAGGAACGCCCCGCCAACGAGCAGCGCCACCGCCGGGATCACCACGATCCTCTTCTTCGTCCATCTCATCCCGAACCCCTCCCCTCCCTGCCGTGGGGCGGCTGCCGGGTCACCGTCACCGCGGAGCCGCTGCCCACGATCCTCGGCTGTCGGCAGTTGTGTTAGTCCCATCCCCGACCTCGGTCAAGACCCGCTCGTGGGGGACGGTCCGGGCCCCCTGTTCGAACTAATGCGCATGCCGCACGACTCGTGGTACATAGCCCAG
>CAWHGC010000009.1:0-10511 GCA_963828885.1 uncultured Actinomycetes bacterium | reverse complement strand
CGGGGTGCCGGTCGATTTCTCGCGCACGGCCGGCCGAGCGCTGGGTAGCCCGATCGGCCCAGCCGGCGGTCCCCCGGGGCCCGGCGCGCCGACCCGGGGATGACCACGACTTTCCCCTCGCGGTCTGCAACGCTGAACGGGTCGCGGCCGCGCCTGCCGTTCATCCGGCCCCGCACGCTCAAGCCGGTCTCGGCAGCACCCGATTGGCGCAGGAGAGGAGGCTACGGCCGATGGACGAGACGAGCGTCGCCCCGAGCGTCGGGGGACGGCGGCGCGCCGCTGGCGAGGGCGCGGACGTCGATGCCCACCGTCCTGCATCTGATCGGTTCGCTCGACCCGGGCGGCACCGAGCATCAGCTCGTCCAGCTCATCCGGCGAAGCTCCGAGCCGGACCGGCACCTCGTGATGGCCTGGGCGGGCGGCACCGCGCTCGCCGATCAGCTCCCCAGCCCTCCCGTGTGGGCCCGTCCGGACGGGCGATCGGGCAGGATCCGCACCGGACTCGAGGTCGTCCCGCGCGTCCGCCGTGTGATCCGTGCACGGCGGGTCGACATCGTGCACGCCCACCTGTCGACGTCCGAGCTCCTCGCGGCGATCGCCACACCGCTCGGCGTCCCCATCATCGCGTCGCGACGGGGTCGCACGCCCGGGTTCGAGGACCGAACGTGGTTCCGCACCGTGCAGTGGCTCACGCATCGCCGCGTCGCACTCATGCTGACCAACTCCGACGAGCTTGCCTCGTTCACGCTCCGGCGCGACGGCTCCGCCCCGCCGCTCGCCGTGATCCCCAACGGTGTCGACCTCGACCGCTTCGCGCCCACGCCGCTGCCCCTCGAGCCGATCGTCGCGATGGTCGCGAACCTGATCGGCTACAAGCGGCACGACCTCTTCCTCCGCGCCCTGGCTGCGGTGTCGGCGGCTGTCCCCGACGCGCGGGCGATCCTCGTGGGCGACGGGCCGGAACGCCCCGCGCTCGAGCGGCTGGCGTCCGACCTCGGTGTCTCGGTGGAGTTCGCCGGCCGCGTGTCCGACGTCCGGCCGTTCATCGAGCGGGCCCGTGTCGTCGCGCTCACCTCCGATCACGAGGGCCTGCCCAACGCCCTGCTGGAGGCGATGGCCATGGGCAGACCCGTCGTGGCCCGTGCCGTCGGCGGCGTCGGCGAGCTCGTCCGCGACGGCCGGGAGGGCTGGCTCACCGGATCCGACATCGAGACGATCGCGGATCGCCTGGTCCGCGCCCTCACGCCGGGCGAGGGTCAGACCACGATGGCGGCCGCGGCCCGGCGGCGCGCCGAGGCCTACTCGTGGGACCTCGTGGTTCAGCGCACCGAGGACCTGTACCGGCGGGTCGCCGGGGGCGAACGCTTCGCGCGCGGACAGCGGATCGCCTGATGTGCGGGCTGGCCGGTGTCGTCGGCACGCCTCCGGACGAGACGGCGCTGCGCGCCTCGCTCGACGCGATCGAGCATCGAGGTCCCGACGAACTCAAGGTGTGGACCGACGGGCCCGTCGGCCTCGCCCACGCCCGGCTCTCGATCATCGACCGAGCCAGAGGTGCCCAGCCCGTCGTGACGGCGGACGGCCGCTACGTCGCGGTCTTCAACGGCGAGATCTACAACCACCACGAGCTCCGCGACGAGCTGTCTCGACGGGGTTGTCCGATGCGGACGACGTGCGACTCGGAGATCCTCCCCTACCTCTACGCACTCGAGGGGCCGTCGATGGTGGAACGGCTGCGCGGGATGTTCGCGCTCGCCATCATCGATCGGTCGGAGGGAGAGGTCTTCCTGGCGCGGGACGGGTTCGGGAAGAAGCCCCTGTACGCCGCGCCCGCCACCGGCTCCATCGCGTTCGGCTCGACGCTGGACGCGGTCCTCCCACTGCTGGACGCGGAGCCCGCGCTGAACGTCCAGGCGATCGCCGAGTACATGGTGCTCCAGTACGTGCCGGCGGGGCTCTCGCCGTGGCAGGGAGTGGAGAAGGTGGAACCCGGCCACTGGCTGCGCTGGCGTGCCGGCGCTGCCGTCGAGCGACGAGCGTTCTGGCACCCACCGCTCACAAGTGGGGACGATACGCGGACCCGGCCGGGCCTGCCGACGTGCGCTCGGAGCTCCGATCGCAGATCCGGGACGCCGTGGCGTGCCGCCTCGAGAGCGAGGTGCCGCTCGGCGTCTTCCTGAGCGGTGGTCTGGACTCGTCGGTGGTCGTCGCGGAGATGGCCGCGCTCGGCCTGCGGCCGAAGACCTACTCGGTCGGGTTCCACCAGGATGCTCTCGACGAGCGGCCGTTCGCCCAGATGGTCGCGCGACGATTCGACACCGACCACCACGAGCTCGTGCCGGACGCCGACGTCGTGACGCTCTTCACGCAGATGGTGCGCGCGTACGACGAGCCGTTCGCCGATTCCTCGGCGCTGGCGACGCTCGCGGTCGCACAGGCCGCATCCGAGCACGTGACGGTCGTGCTGACCGGCGACGGCGGCGACGAGCTCTTCGGTGGATACGACCGGTATCGGGCCCTCGCGCTCGGTCGGCGGATCGGCTCGGCGCTCGGGCCGATGCGGCGCCCGCTGGTCGCGGCCGGCCGCTCCGCAGCCCGGCTGGCGCACGCCGACCGCCTCGCCGGAGCGACGTCGTTCGTCGGCGACCCGTGGGTCGCGTACCGCGACCGGATGTTCCACTTCATGCCGGCGGAGATCGGCGGCATGCTCGCCGACGGCCTCTCGACGTCGGTCGACGCGGAGGCTCCGGTGCGCCGGCTGGACCGGCTGTGGACCGCCCGGTCCGACGTCACTCCGTGGGTGCCGGCGGTCGACGCGCGAACGTACCTGCCCGACGATCTGCTCACGAAGATGGACCGCGCCACGATGGCGTTCGGCGTCGAGGCCCGCTCCCCGCTCCTCGACCGCGACCTGTGGGCCTACGTCGCCACGCTTCCCCGCTCGATGCTCCTCGATCACCGGCGCGGGAAGAAGATCCTGCGCGAGGCCTACGCCGACGCGCTGCCCGCTCCCATCCTCACGCGGCCCAAACGCGGCTTCGGCGTACCGATCGCCGTCTGGATGCGGGAGAACCTGCGCGACATGCTCGGCGACCTGCTGGTGGCGACCGACGAGCCGGTCGGGGGGCTGCTCGACCCCGAGGCCGTTCGCCCACTGGTGGGCCGCTTCCTCTCGGGCGCCGATCACGGCGACGAATCGGGTGTGGAACCTGCTGGCGCTCGCGGGTTGGTACGAGGCCCGCGGCACCGCGCGGAGCGTGTGACGTGCGCGACGAGTCGGAACTGCTGGCGACCCTCGAGCGTTCCACCCGCACGGGCGTGCACGTGCTGGGCCTCCGCGTCGCCACCTACGCGCTGGCCTTCTTCGGCAGCGTGCTGACGGCGCGCGCGCTCGGCCCCGAGGGGCGCGGACGGTACGTGCTGCCGCTGGCGATCCTCACGATCATGTTCACGCTCGGCAACCTCGGCCTCGAGCACGCACAGATCTTCCTCGCCGGCCAGAAGACGCCGCTGCCGAGTCTGTGGGCGAACGCCACGGTGGTCGGCGTCGTCGGCGCGGTCATCGGCGGTGGGCTGACGATGGCGGTGCTGTTGCTGCCGATCGGCGCACGAGCCACCGCCGACATCCCCGTGAGCTGGATGGTCGTCACCGTCGCCCAGCTCCCGTTGCTGCTCCACATCCTCTACTGGCTCAACATCCTGCAGATCGCCGGCAAGGTCCGGCAGGCCGTCGCCACCGGATGCGTGGCCGCGGCCATGCAGACGATCGCGGTGGCCGTGTTGTTCGTCTCGCACGGGCTCACGCCGTTCCGCGTCCTGGTCCTGATCGGGGCCGGCAACGTCGTCATCTGGGTGAGCGCCCTCGTCATCGGGTTCCGCGCCGGCATCGTGTCGTTCCATGTCGACCGGCCGGCGCTCCGGCGTGGGCTGCGCTTCGGCGTCCGCGCGCAGCTGGGGATCGTCTTCGTGTTCCTGCTGCTGCGGGTCGACCAGCTCATGGTGCAGCAGACCCTCGGCTATCGGGAGCTGGGCGTCTACTCCCTCGCCGTGACCCTCGCCGAACTGCTGTGGCTCCTCTCCGACCCGTTCGCATCGGCGCTGCTCCCCCACCAGGTGACGGCGAGCGGGGACGACGACCTCCGGCTCGGCTACGCCACGGCCCGGCTGACGTTCGTGTTGGTCGCCATCGCCGCCGCCATCGCGTGGTTCGCATGTCCGTTCGTGATCCGGCTCGTCTTCGGACCGGACTTCGGAGGAGCGGTCTGGCCGTTCCGGCTGCTCCTCCCCGGCATCGCCGCCCTCGCGATCCAGCGGCCGCTCGCCAGCGTGCTGCTGAAACGCGGGCGCGCCGGCCTCGTCAGTCTGTTCGGAGCCGGGGCGCTGCTGCTGAACGTCGTGTGGAACCTGGTGTTCCTGCCGGTGATGGGCATCGTCGCCGCCTCGATCGGTTCGAGCCTCGCGTACCTGTTCCTCGCCGGCGCGTACGTGGTCGCCACGCGGCGAACGAGTTCGACGCCCACTGCCGAACTGCTCCCCCGGTGGACGGACGTGACGCTGCTCGGACGGGCGCTCCGGTCGGCCGTCGCGAGGCCCACGTGACGACCGAGGCGCTCGGGACGTGTCCGCTCTGCGGCACCGCCGGCGGACCGGTCGTCCTCGAGGTCGCGTACGCCGACGTGTGGGCGCGTCTCCAACAGGACTGGGGCGTCACGCTGACGGAGCGTGTTCGCTCCTCGAGCGCGCCGGCCTCCTCCACGAGCCTGGTCCGCTGCTCACACCTGCGGGCTCGAGCGCTTCGAGCCGCTCGCACCCGGAGGACCCGACTTCTACGAGGACCTGATGGCCTCCCTGCCGTACGCCGAGGATCGCTGGGACTTCGACCTCGCCCGGGGCCTGATCGGGCCCGAGGAAGACGTGGTGGACCTCGGGTGCGGCGAGGGCAGGTTCCTCACCTCCCTGGGGCCTCGACCGGGCCGGACGGTCGGCGTCGATCACCACGAGCCGGCGATCCGCCGGCTGGTCGAGCGCGGCGGCGAGGGCTACGCGTCCTCGTTCGAGGCGTTCTCGGAGCGCGAGGATGCGCGGTTCGACGTCGTGACGTCGTTCCACACCTTGGAGCACGTCGCCGGTCCGCTCGTCACCGCTCGATCCGCCGTCCGGTGCCTGCGGCCGGGTGGCAGGCTGCTGCTGTCGGTGCCGAACCGGGAACGTTCCTGGCGTGAGGAGGGGGAGCCGTTGGACCGGCCACCGCATCACGTCACGCGATGGGGGCCCGCGCAGCTGGCGGAGCTCGCCCGGCGGGTCGGACTGACGGTCGAGGGCGTCCACCTGGAGCCGCCGGACCTCTCGATCGCGCGCGCCCTGCGACAGCGGGCGATCGAGGAGCGCCTGCGACACGTGCCGGTGGGGATCAGGCGATCGGCCTCTGCGGTGCTGGCCAGGATGCTCGTTCGACCTCGAGCGTACGAACGTCAGGTCGCAGACGGAGGATTCTCCGAACGCGGGATCCACGGGCACTCGGCGCTCCTCGAGGCGCGGAGGACGTAGGCGCTCAGGCGTCCGGCAGCCGGCCGCGCACCGACACCGGGATCGGGCCCGCCGCGACGTCGACGAAGCCCAGCTTCCGGAACCAGCCCTCGACCTCCTCGTCGGTGTGCTTCCACTGGTACCGCGGCGAGTACCAGTCGAACGTGTCGAGGATCCGCCACTCGGGATCGGGATGCGCCGAGGTCGGCAGCACCACGCGGAGCGGTTTCGACAGCCACGGCACCCGGCGATGGACCTCGTCGAGACGAGGGACGACCCACCGCACGATCCGCAGCAGCCGATCCTCCGGCAGGCGAGACGTCAGCGGTCGCAGGATCTCGGATCCGAGATGCGTCAGTCGGAGCCGGCGAGAGTAGAGCCAGACGACGAGCGTCCCGCCCGGCTTCACCAGGCGCGCGACCGACGCGAGGCTCCGTTCGGTGTTCGGCGTGTGATGCAGCACGCCGATCGAGAACACGATGTCGAACGACCCCGGCTCGAACGGCGGCCGGGCCGCATCGGCCTGGACCACGCTCGCCGCCGGATACGCCGCGAGGTTCTCGGCTGCGGCCTCGACCGCGCGGCTCAGATCCATCCCGATGATCGTCTCGGCGCCCCATCGCGCGACGACGTCGGAGAACCGTCCCATCCCGCACCCGACATCGAGCACCGACCGGCCGGCGACGTCCTCGGGCGTCAGTCCGGTCTTCGACGCGAACGTCTCCTCCGACTCGGCTCGATCGCCCTCGTCCAACTGCGTCTTCCTGAACGTCGTCCACTGGTATCCGAAGGAGTCCGCGTACGAGGACGGCGACGTGAACCGCGGGATCCCGCCGATCACGGGGAACCGGTGACCGGATCCACAGACGAGCGAGTCCCCGTCCTCGTGGACCGACGCCCGGCAGGTCGGGCATCGCAGGGAGCGCAGCGGCGTCGTTCCGGGTCCGTCGGCGAGCGTCACGAGCGGAGTGTAGCGGCACCCTCAGAAGGGTTCGGGAACGTCCCCGAGGCGGGCGCGAGGTCGTCGTACCATCTGCTCGCACCTCATGAACTACCTCGTGACCGGCGGCGCCGGGTTCATCGGATCCCACCTCGCGGATGTGCTGCTCGCCCGCGGCGACTCCGTGGTCGCCTTCGACGACCAGTCCACCGGCTCCATCGACAACGTGCGCCACCTGCTCGACCACCCGAGGTTCCAGCTCAAGGAGGGCACGATCCTCGACCATCCGCTGGTGGCCCAGTTGACCGGCCGAGCCGACGTGGTCGTGCATCTCGCCGCCGCCGTCGGGGTCCGTCTCATCATCGCGGAACCGCTGCGCTCCCTCATCACGAACATCCGTGGCACCGAGATCGTGCTCGACTGCGCCGCGATGGCGGACGCGCGGGTGCTCGTCGCCTCCACCTCCGAGATCTACGGCAAGAACGCCATGGGCCCGCTGAAGGAGGACAGCGACCGGATCCTGGGATCGCCGTTCGTGGCGCGCTGGTCCTACTCGGAGGCCAAGGCGGTCGACGAGATCCTCGCCCACGCGTACTGGAAGGAGCGCGGCACGGAGGCGATCGTCGTCCGCTTCTTCAACTGTGTCGGTCCGCGGCAGACCGGCACGTACGGGATGGTGATCCCGCGGTTCGTCCGGCAGGCGCTGACCGGCGAGGACGTGACGGTCTACGGCACCGGCGAGCAGCTGCGGTCGTTCTGCCACGTGCTGGACACGGTCGACGCCGTCGTGCGGCTGCTCGACCATCCCGACAGCCCCGGGGATCCCTTCAACATCGGCGCGCAGAACGAGACGACGATGAACGGGCTCGCGGAGGCGATCGTGGAGGCGACCGGGTCCGCCTCCGACGTCGTCCACGTCCCCTACGAGGTCGCCTACGAGGAGGGGTTCGAGGACATGGAGCGGCGGATGCCCGACACGACCAAGCTCCAGACCCTCACCGGCTGGCGGGCCACCCGTTCGCTCGGCGACATCCTCGACGACGTGATCGCCTTCGAGCGCGGCCGGCTCGCGGCCGGCGCGTGAACCCCTGGGCTGACCTGCCGTCGGCGGTCCGCTGGCCGCTGTCGTTCGTCATCCCGTTCCTCGCGGCGCTCGTCCTGACGCCCGTTGCCGGCCGCGTGGCGCGGCGGCTCGGCGTGCTCGACAGCCCGGCCGACGCGAGCCACAAGACACACGCGGACGCGACGCCCTACCTCGGCGGCCTCGCGCTCGGCGCCGCGGTGCTGGTGGTCGCCGCGGGACTCGTCGCCGTCGGGGCGATCACGACCGACGCCAACGCCGAGCTGTTCTACGTGCTCGCCGGGGCCGTCGTGCTCGCCATGGTGGGACTCATCGACGATGTCCGCGGCGTCTCGCCGCTCGTGCGCCTCGCCTACGAGGCGCTCGCGGCGGTGGCGCTGTGGCAGGTCGGGATCGGCGCGGGCGTCTTCGGCACCGCCTGGGCCGACGTTGCTGTGACCATCCTGTGGGTGGTGGCGGTGACGAACGCCGTGAACTTCATCGACAACATGGACGGGCTCGCGGCGGGCGTCACCGCGATGTCGGCGCTCGGGATCTTCGCGATCTCGGCCGCCAACGGCGACCTCCTCGTGTCCTCGTTGGCGTTGGCGCTGGCCGGCGCGAGCCTCGGGTTCCTCCGCTACAACTTCCCGCCGGCGACGATCTTCCTCGGGAGACGCCGGGTCGATGATGCTGGGGTTCCTGCTCGCGGCCCTGATCCTGAAGCTGGATCTCCCGGTCGGTCCGGCCGCGCCGCGGATCCTCGCGACGGTGCTCCTCGCGGCCGTGCCACTGTTCGACCTGTCCGTCGTCGTGGTGGCCAGGACGCTCGGCCAGCGCCCGATGTGGCGGGGCGCCCGCGATCACACGTCGCACCGGCTGGCGGAGCGAGGGATGTCGAGGCGCGCCATCGCGACGAGCTTCCTCGCCGCACAGGCGCTCTGCGCGGCGGTGGCGTTCCCGCTGTACCACCTGTCCGAGACGGCGGCGATCGCGGGACTGGCCGCGCTGACCATGGTCTGGATCGGTCTGCTGGCGTGGTTCGTACGCCTTCCGACGCAGGACCGGGCCGGCGGAGTGCTCGCCTAGGAGGACATCGAGTCGACGGGCGTGTCGAGCCAGGCGCGAACCTGGTCGATGCTGGCGACGACCGAGGGCGATGCGTCGATCGGACCGCTCGTGCCCTTGAGGCTGATGATCATGTCGGCGACCGCATGCGCGAGACGCTCTCCCTGCTCGGGCGAGTTGATCTCGACGCCCCGCTCGCTGAGGACCGCGAAGAACTGCTCGAGGACGGCCCGCTGGTCGCCGAGGAGCGAGGCCTCCGACACGTTCAACGCGCGCGACAGACGCTCGAGCGTCTGGATCGACGGCGCGACGTGGCCGTTCTCGTACCGGGACAGACGGGCCTTGGGGATCCCGGACAGTTCTTCGAGCTCGGACTGGCTGAGACCTGCATTCACACGCGCCTCGCGGAGGCGATGCCCGAAGTGCTTGCCGTCGTCTGTCCTCATGGGTGCGCGCTCCCCTTTTCGAACCTCGTTGTTCGCTACCGAAATGGTCGGGGGAAGGCTAGCACAGGCACGAGATACGGGGAAGCGGGGCCGAGGCCCCGCTCCCAAGTTGCGCAAAGGTGCGTACGGAACTACTTGATCTCGACGGAGGCGCCTGCGCCCTCGAGGGTCTCCTTCGCCGCGTCCGCCTGCTCCTTCGCCACCTTCTCGAGGACCGGCTTGGGCGCACCGTCCACGAGGTCCTTCGCCTCCTTGAGGCCGAGACTCGTGAGCGCGCGCACCTCCTTGATCACCTGGATCTTCTTGTCGCCGGCGCCGGTGAGGATCACGTCGAACTCGGTCTGCTCCTCGGCCTCGTCGCCGCCACCGCCTGCGCCTCCGCCCGCCGCAGCCATCATGACCGGCGCCGCCGCGGCCGCCGTCACGTCGAAGGTCTCCTCGAACTGCTTGATGAACTCGCTCAGCTCGAGCAGCGTCATCTCCTTGAACTGCGCCAGCAGGTCGTCCGTGCTCATCTTCGCCATGTCCTACTCCTCTCCTTCGGCCGGCGCCGCAGCGTCGGTGCTCTGGTCGTCCGTCACGTCGGTTCGCTGCGTCCTCGGCCGGTGGAGCCTCGGCCTCCGCCTCCGCCTCAGGCGCTGCTTCTGCCTCGGCCTCGGGCTCCGCGGCACTCTGCCTCGGCCGGTCGGCCGCTTCGGCCTCCACGACTGCGGCCGCTTCGGCCTCCGCCGCGGGCTCACTCGCGGGCTCGGGCGGCAGCTTCTCCCTGAGGGCCTCCATGAGAGAGACGAACCTCGACTGCGCCGACTGGAACATCCCTGCGGCGCGCGACATCTCGCCCTTCATGAGTCCCGCGATCTTCGAGAGCATGGCCTCTCGCGACTCGAGGTCGGCCAGCGCCCTCGCGTCGGTGGCCGACAACATGCGGCCGTCCATGAACCCGCCCTTCAGCACGAGGGCGGGGAACCGCTTGATCGCGTCCACGACCTTCTTCGCCGCCGCGACCGCGTCGCCCTCGACGAACGCGACGGCCGTCGGCCCCTCGAGCAGGGCCTCGAGGTCGTCCATGGACGACTCCTGGGCCGCCCGGAGCATCAGGGTGTTCTTCACCACCGCGAACGACGCCCCGCCCTCGGCGAGCGAGCGGCGCAGCTCGGAGAGCTCCGAGACCGTGAGGCCCCGGTACTCCGTGAGCAGGATCGCCTCGGACGCGCCGAGGCGCTCCTTCAACTTCGCGACCCGCTCGATCTTCCCTGCGTTCGGCATATCGCCTCCTGAGATGGAAAAACGCCCCCGCCGACATCGAGGCGGGAGCGCGCGTCTGGGACGCTGCTCGGTTCACCTCGGCAGGTACCCCGGAGGGATTGTGCGCACGCGCCCCTGCTGTCTGCGGTCCCGCGAGGATACCCGCGGCTCGTCGTCTCCGCCAAGCGTGCCCGGCGTCAGACGGACTGGCCCTCGAGCTCCTTCG
>CAWHGC010000008.1:0-65349 GCA_963828885.1 uncultured Actinomycetes bacterium | reverse complement strand
AGTGCTGATCGCTGTCGTCGCCGACGAGCTCTCCCCGCCGCCCGCCCTGCCGTGACGCGCGAGGTCTACAGGCGCCCGACGAGCGAGATCAGCACCACGAGCAGGAGGACGGAGCCGATCAGTCCGAGGGCCGACATCGCCTCGCTCCAGAGCTCGTCGTGCTCCTCCGATGACTCGAGGTCGTCCTCCATGTCGCGGGGCGTGAGCTCCTTCATGGCGAGCCGGTACCCGGGACGGGGCCGGTTCAATCGGACCCAGCCCCTCCGGCCCTGCGGTAGTCGATCGCCCACCGCTCGGTCCACTCGGCTCCGTCCACCGAGGACTCCCACCGCCAGTGGAAGCGGTCGCCCTGGAGGTCGGAGAAGACCATCCGCTTGTACACGCGGTCCGCGTCGACGGGCTCCGGCGTGGCGAAGGTGAACCTGCCGTTGCCGGCCTCGCCGGCGAAGTGCCAGTAGCTGCCGTTCGCGTCCACCCAGGTCTGGCGCCATCCGGCCTCGGCGTCGAAGACCGAGACGCTCATGCCGGCGAACGGTTCCGGCGCGAGCGCCTCGAACCGCTCGACGATCACGCGACCGCCGAGCTCGTGTGTGACGCGGTTCGTGCCGTAGCCGCCGTCCCACGTGCACGCCCAGCTGCCGAGCCAGAAGTCGAGGTCGTGCTCCACCGGCCGAGGCTATCCGGTGCGTCGGGGGCGTGGTTCCAGATCCTTGCGCTCAATCATCGAGTGCGTCACGCGCGGCCAGCAGCTCGCGGGCGAAACCGGGCGGATCGACCGGCGTCACGGTGAGCCCCGGGTGTCGCACGATGCCGGCCGTCTCGCGGCCGCGCACGGGCTCGCGGAAGAGCACGCACACTCCCTGCTCGGTGTTCGTGCAGAAGGAGAGGCCGTGGTCGGCCAGCGAGATGTGCGGGCCGATCGCGCGCAGCGCCGATCGGTACGGACCGGTCACACCGGCGCTCTCGACGTTGGCGAGCGTCGTCTCGAACCGCAGGAGGCCGAAGCGAACGCGCAGCCGCTCCGTATCGATCCCGATCCACGCACGGTCCGCACGCACTCCGAGCACCCGCAGCACGCGCGAGTACCGCGGGTCGATCGCGAACTCGAAGCGCCGTTCCTGCACGACCCCAGCGTAGGCGAACGAACGTCAGCCGCCGGGCGGAGGCGCGTCGGCGGCCGGCCCGGTCGGCCGGCGCGCCGCGGGCTCGGGTGCGTACCCCTCGCGCGTCCCGCGCACCGGCCCACCGGGGGCCTCGGCGCCTCCGTCCGGCGGAGGCTGCTCGCCGCCGGGGCCGCCGCGCCGTCCGGTCGGCGCGGGGTTGCGGATGCCGATACCGTTCACCGCCGCGCCGGCCACGAGGAGGCCGGCCGAGACGAGCATCGCGAGATGGAACGCATCGGTCGAGGCCGTGCGCGCGGCGTCGCGGACCTCGGGCGAGACGCCGGGCGGCGGTTGGTTCAGTGGCGCCACCTGGGACCGGAACTCGGCAGAGTTCGCGTTCGCCGACGGCACCAGGGCCTCGATCGACGCGTAGAAGCTCGACGCGACCGCCACGAAGATCAGCGCGTTCACGAGCGGCGAGCCCACGCGTGAGACCGCGTTGTTCACGGCCGAGGCCACGCCGGCGTTCGACGCCGGCACGGAGGTCATGAGCGCGGTCGTGAGCGGCGCCACCATCATCGACAACCCGAACCCGAACACCAGGATCGCGGGCAGGACGTCGGTGAAGTAGGAAGAGGGCGGCAGGATCGACGAGCCGGCACCGGTGCCCAGCACCCACGGGGCGCTGTCGGACGGCATCCGCGCGAGCCACAGGATGCCGAGCGCCATCACGGCCGGGCCCGCGGCCATGAACACGCGCGGCCCCCGACGTGCGGCCAGCTTGCCGAAGCGTGTCGACAGCAGCACCAGGAACAGCGTGCCGGGGATGCCGGCGATGCCGGCCGCCTGCTCGTTGTAGCCGAGCGTGCCGATCAGGAAGATCCCCTGGAACGTGAGCGACACGTACAGCGCGCCGTAGATCACCAGCGTGGAGATGTTCGTGACGGTGAAGTTGCGCGACCGGAACAGCCTCGGCGGTACCAGGGGGTTCGCGCGGTGCAGCATCATGAACGGCAGCGCGATGACGGCGGCGACGCCGACCGCGAGGCTCGCGACGACCACGGGCTGGCCCCAGCCGGTCTGCTGGCCGCGGATCGTGCCGAACGCGAGGCCCCCGACCGCCAGCACGACCACCAGCGAGCCGAGCCAGTCGAAGTGGCCGCTGGCGTTCTCGTCGCGCGACTCCGGCACGTAGCGGATCGTGGCCACGAAGGCGATCAGCAGGAAGGGGACGTTCACGAAGAAGGCCATGCGCCACGAGATCGTGTTGACGAGGACGCCGCCCAGGAACGGCCCGATGATCGTGGTGGCGGCCGAGGCGGCCGCCCACACGCCGAAGGCGCGGCCCTGCTCCTCGCCCTCGAAGCTGGAGGTGATGATGGCGAGGGAGCCCGGCACCAGCAGCGCGCCCGCCACGCCCTGCAGGATCCGGCAGACGATGAGGAACTCCATGGTCGGCGAGAGGCCGCACAACAGGGACGTGGCGGCGAAGGCCACGAGGCCGATGGCGAACACCCGCCGCCGCCCGTAGTAGTCGTTCACCGCGCCGCCGAGGATCAGTAGCGCGCTGAGGGTGACGAAGTACCCGTTCGCCACGTAGGACTGTGCCTCGAGCGTTCCGAAGAAGGACGAGTGCAGGTCCTCTCCGATGCGCGGCAGCGCCAGGTTCACGACCGACGTGTCGAGGAAGACGATGCCGGAGCCCAGGACGACGGCCACCATCGTCCATCGCTTCTGCGTGGCCGACATCGCCGCGGTCACTGGGTCACATCCGTTGGACCCACTGTGCGCGCCACTGCGGCGCCACGAAGGGCTCGGCGAAGTAGTCGGTCTCCTTGGAGATCAGGCCGTCGCGGAACTCCATCAGGCTGACGCCCAGGTACCGGCTGCCGTCGGCGTAGGTGAGCTCGGTCTGCATGACGGCGAGGTCACCGTGCACGACCGTGCCCCGCGGCGTCATCGACGGCATGCCGCCGGGGAAGTTCCGGTTGACCGCGATGGCATTGGCGGCGCCCCGGATGCGCTCGCCCGACTGCGGCCACTCCTGCACGAAGTCGGGGTGCAGGTGGCGGGCCGCTCCGTCCCAGTCGCCGGCTCCCACCGCCGCCCAGAACGCCTCCGCCACCGCCCGGACATCAGGATCCGCCATCTCGCGCCCTCCCTCGGTACGCACGAACCCGGAGCCTACGCCAGCATGCGCGGGAGCGGGAGAGGCGAGCGGGCGGTGCGCCCTCGAGGGCGCACCGCCCGACGCAGATCTAGGTGACGCGGTTCACCCAGATGTCGCCGTGGGTCTGGGTCGAGTCTCCCTCTCCCATGACGGCGACGGTCTTGCCGGCCGAGTTGATCGCGACCATGTCGTAGTCCCCGTACGGGAGGCCGAAGCCGGCCGCGGTCTTGTACGGCGCGCCGGTCGTCGCGTCGGAGACCTTCGCGTCGGCGCTCCACGTGAGACCACCGTCGGTCGAGCCTCGTTGCCAGACGTTCCAGCCGCCGCCGCGTGCGTCCATCCACGTGACCGTGAACTGGCCCGCCGCCTTGCCGGCCGCCGCCACCGAGGTCGCGTCGGCGCCGCCCGCCGAGGTCGTGAGCTCGGTCCGGGCGCCCCAGGTCGCGCCCGAGTCCGTCGAGCGCCGGATGTACACGTGTCCGTTCCCGCCGACGGCGAGCGCGCCGCTGTATACGAGCACCAGCGTGCCGTTCGCGTCGGACGCGACCGTCGTGACGGACGAGGTGGGATAGGTGACGCCGGTGAACAGCGTGTCGGGCACGCTGCGCGTCCACGACGTCCCGCCGTTCGTCGTCCGGAACACCGCGATCGGGATCGGGCCCGACTGGCCGGTGACGTTGCCGGACTCCGGGTACTCCGAGCCGACGATGACGGCCGTGCCGTTCGGCAGGACGGTGCCGCCGTTGGAGAAGTAGTACATACCGGTCTCGCTCGTGAGCCGCAGCGGCGAGGACCAGGTCGCGCCACCGTTGTGGGAGTTGACCGCGTACAGGTCGCCGCGAGTCGTCCACGCGATGTACACGTCGTTGCCATTCGCGCTCGACGCCATCCACGGCTTGTCGGCCCACGTCCCGCCCGAGACCTGGATGGGCGTGACGAACGTCGCGCCGTGGTCGGTCGACTTCGTGAACACGACGTGGTTGCTCTGCATGTACGTGGCGTACAGGGCGCCCGTCGACGTCGTCGCCAGCACGATGTCGTACTGACCCTGGTTGCTGGTCTTGATGTTGTGCACGGTGCCCCACGTGCTGCCGCCGTCGGCGGAGACGCGGACCGCGATGTTGAGCTTGTTCGCCGCCCACTGCATCCATCCGGCGTACACGTAGGGCGCCGACGGGTCCGCCGCGATCGCCGGCTCCCACCCGTCACCGGTCGCGGGGTTCGAGAGCTTGACCTCGCCGAGCCAGCCGGGTGTCGCCGCCGACGCGTTCGACCCGATCAACACCACCGAGGTGACGATCCCCAGGATCGCGGTCGCCACCCTCCGCCGGCGCACCCAGGTCGTCGATCGGTCCTTCACCTGTACACGGTCCATGCCGTCTCCCCCTTCCAGGCGATGGCATCGAACCTAGTAATGTCGCCGACGTCCGGTCAAACGCAGAAGTGCCCGCCGGTCATGTCTCCGTGCCCACCCACCGGTAGCCGACGCCCGGCTCGGTCGCGATCAGCTCGGGTGCCGCTGCGTCATCGCCCAGCTTCTTGCGGAGCGCTCGCACGTAGGTCCGCAGGTAGGTGGTCTCCGTGCCGTAGCCCTGTCCCCAGACGCGACGCAGCAGCCACTGGTGCGTGAGCAACTTGCCCGGGTTCGTCGCCATCGCCTCGAGCAGGCCGTACTCCGTCGGCGTGAGGTGGATCGGCCGCCCCCCGCGCGTGACGAGCTGCTTGGCGAGGTCGACCTCGAGGTCGCCGGATCGGAGGATCGGTGGCGCGGGTTCCTCGGATGCCTTCCGCCGCAGGACCACCCGTGCCCTCGCGAGCAACTCCTCCATACCGAACGGTTTCGTGACGTAGTCGTCGGCACCGGCGTCGAGTGCCGCGACCTTGTCGCGTTGGGACTCGCGGACCGACAGCACGATGATCGGGACCTGCGAGAAGGCGC
This sequence comes from uncultured Actinomycetes bacterium, assembly GCA_963828885.1. GTDB lineage: Bacteria > Actinomycetota > UBA4738 > UBA4738 > HRBIN12 > JALYMB01. The sequence goes on along the minus strand of CAWHGC010000008.1, from coordinate 60,137 downwards.
GGATCCGCGCGATCACCTCGGTCCCGTCCAGGTCGGGCAGGCCGAGGTCGAGCAGCACGAGGTCGGGCGGACGATCGGCGACGCCGACAACGGCCTCGCCGCCGGTGCCGACCGACTCCGCCTCGTACCCGTGAGCCTCGAGGCTGGTCCGCAGCGCACGGCGGATCTGCGGTTCGTCGTCGACCACGAGGACGCGCGTCATCCGGCGGTCCCGTCGAGCTGGGAGACCGGCACGTCGAACGACACCGCCGCGCCGCCGCCCGGCGCGTCCTCGATCCAGATGCGTCCGCCGTGCGCGACGACGATCGCCTGAGCGATCGCGAGGCCGAGCCCACTGCCCGGCCGGTCGCTCGCACGATCCCCCCGGACGAACGCCTCGAACACACGCTCGCGATCGACGACGGGAATGCCAGGTCCATCGTCGACGACACGCACGCGGATCACGTCGCGGAACGACGATGCCGAGACCTGCACCGTGCCGCCGGTGGGGGAGTATCGCAGCGCGTTCTCCAGCAGATTCGTGAACACCTGGTCCATCTGGACCGGGTCGACGACGACGTCGGGAAGGTCCGGACGGAACACGGTTCGGACGGTGACGTGCGCCTCCTCGAACCGGGGCCGCATCCGCGCGAGGACCGACGCCGCCACCTCGTCCATCGCGACGACATCCGGCGAGGGCAGCAGCCCGCCTGCCCGGATGCGCGCGAGGTCCATGATGTTGCCGACGAGCCGGTTCAGCCGGTCGGTCTCCTCGAGGACCGTCGTGAGCAGCTCGTGCTGCTGACCCGCGTCGTGGGTGGCGGCGGTGTCGAGCAGGCTGGTGACGCCGGCCTTGATCGACGCGAGCGGCGTGCGCAGGTCGTGCGTGACGCTCGAGAACAGCGCGGCGCGGAGCTGGTTCGTCTCGGCATCCAGCTGCGCCTCGCGCATCCGGGACGCGAGCCGGTCCCGCTCGAGGGCGACCGCCGCCTGGCGAGCGAACGCATCCAGGAGCGCCCGCTCGTCGCCGCTCATGGCCGGCGCGCCCAGCGGTCTGACGGCGGTGAGCTCGCCGAACGCGGAACCGCCCAGCTCCAGGGGGACCACCTCCGACGGTCCGTCCGGCCCGCCCGGGGCCGAGACGGCGGAGGCGCGTACCTCGCGATCGCCCGCGACGGCGACGATGTCGCACCGGAGCAGACGGAAGGGGTCCAAGAGGGCGCTCACGAAGTCGTCGAGCACCCGGGGGAGCGGCTCGCCCGACAGGAGCCTCGTTGACAGGTAGGCGAGGAGGCGGGCCTCGCGCTCGCTCCGTTCGGCGCGCCGGCGTTCGTCCAGCGCGCTCGACAAGACGAGTCCCACCAGCACGGCGGCGACCAGCAGGCCCAGCGCCGCCACCACGTCCTCGCCGTGTTCGATCCGCAGCGTGTAGCGCGGCTCGGTGAAGAAGAAGGTGAACGCCAGGGAGGACAGCACCGCGGCGACCAGCCCCCCGCGCAGGCCGCCCAGCAGCGAGGCCGTGACGACGGCGAGGAGGTAGATCGAGATCGCGCTGCCCAACCCGGTCCGGTTCACCGGCAGCGCCACGAGGGTCGCGAGCACGGGCGCCGCGACGCCCACGATGACGACCCGGCCCGGGGTCGCTTGCCTGGGGCGCAGCAGTTCGGACACGCGGCTCACGCACCCACGCTAGCGACTCCTCACAGCATCTTCACGGCCCCCCGGCAGACCTTCACGACACCCTTACGCGTGCGCACCGAAGCTACGGGCATGGCGACGGAGGTACGCGAGGAGGAGCGACAGCAGGCGCCGTCGCGGCGCTCGCGCCCCACCCTGCCTCCGAGCCGCGGCTATCTCCTGAAGCGGGTGCTGCTGGGACCGCCGCTCTCGACGAAGCAGCTCGAGCACGAGCGGCTCGGCAAGCCCACGGCGCTCGCCGTCTTCGCCTCCGACAACCTCTCCTCGGTCGCGTATGCGACGGAGGAGATCCTGAAGGTCGGGGTGCCGATCGTCGGCGTCGCCGCCTTCGCGCTCGTGATGCCCGTCACGATCGGCATCCTCGCCATCCTGGTGATCCTCCTGCTCTCGTACCGGCAGACGATCAAGGCGTACCCGAGCGCCGGTGGCGCGTACATCGTCACGAAGGACAACTTCGGGCTGCTGCCGGCGCAGATCGCCGGCGTCGCGCTGCTGACCGACTACGTCCTGACGGTGTCGGTGTCCGTGGCGGCCGGCATCGCCGCCGTCACGTCGGCGGCGCCTTCGTTGTATCCGTACCGGGTGGGGGCCTCGGTCGCCTGCATCTGGTTCATCGCCTGGGGCAACCTGCGCGGTGTGCGCGAGTCGGGGCGGATGTTCGCGGTGCCCACCTACTTCTTCATCGTGATGATGTTCACGCTGCTCGGCATCGGTGTGATGAAGGCGCTCACCGGAGACCTGCATCCCCTGCCGATCCCCGACGAAGTCGCTCGGACGACCGGCGCGATCGGGCTGTTCGTCGTCCTGCACGCGTTCGCGTCCGGCGGCGCCGCCGTCACCGGGGTGGAGGCGATCTCCAACGGCGTCCCTGCGTTCAAGCCGCCGGAGTGGCGGAACGCGCGCACCACCCTGATGTGGATGGGGGGACTGCTGGGCGTGATGTTCCTGGGCCTGTCGTTCATCGCGACGAAGCTGAAGGTCGTGCCGACCGACACGAAGACGGTCATCTCCCAGGTGGGCCGGGCGGTCTTCGGGGCTGGGCCCGCGGGGTTCGCGCTGTTCCTCGCTCTGCAGATCGCGACGACGCTGATCCTGATCCTCGCGGCCAACACGTCGTTCGCCGACTTCCCGCGACTGGCGAACTTCCACGCGGGCGACGACTTCATGCCCCGGCAACTCACGATCCGCGGCCACCGGCTGGTCTTCTCCAACGGCATCATCGGGCTGGCCGTCGCGTCCACGGTGCTGGTCGTCGTCTTCCAGGCCGACGTGCACCGCCTGATCCCGCTGTACGCGATCGGCGTGTTCACCTCGTTCACGCTCTCGCAGGCGGGGATGGCGCGCCGGCACTTCACGATCAAGGAGCCGGGGTGGCGTCGCGGCATCGCGATCAACGGCTTCGGCGCCCTGACGACCGGCATCGTGACGCTGGTGATCGCGTACACGAAGTTCTCCCACGGGGCGTGGGCCGTCATGGTGTTCGTGCCGGTGATGGTCGTCCTGCTCGTGCGGATGAACCACTCCTACGAGGCCGAGCGGCGCGAGCTCGAGTCCGACCTCCAGCGTGCGACGCCGCAGGAGCTCGCGCCCACGCGCCCGATCACCGTCGTGCTGGTCGAGGAGCTGAACCACGAGACGGTGCACGCGCTGCAGTACGCGAAGACGATCCGGGTCAGCGAGGTGATCGCCGTGCACCTGGAGACCGAGCCGCTCAGCTCATTGGACCTCGAGACGGCGTGGGAGGCGGCCGGGCTGGGCGCCGTACCCCTGAAGGTGCTGCGCGGTCACGGCGAGCCGGCGGGCCGGCTGGCCGGGTTCGTCGGCGGCCTGCCCGAGGACCACGAGGTCACCGTCCTGATGCCGGTCCCGCACGACGTCTCGGCGTGGGAGCGCCTGTCCGACTCACGGGCCGGCGCGAAGCTGGCTCGGGCGCTGCTGCCCTACGAGCAGGTGCGCGTCACCCTCGTGCGTGACCATCCCGACGGCGTGCATCCGCTCACCCACGACGACGCCGGCCGTGCGGTGATCCGGCTCGCGCCGCGCGGCACGCACTCGGTCGTCGTGCTGGTCGACAAGCTGGACCGCGCGGTCCTGCGGGCCGTGCGATACGCCACGGCCCTCGGCGCCACCGACGTGCGCGCCGTGCACGCGGCCGTCGACCTGGAGCGGGCGTCCGCGCTGGCCGACCGGTGGATGGAGCTGCGGGTGCCGATCCGCCTCGACATCGTCGAGTGCTGGGACCGCAACGTGTCACGGGCGTTGGAGGCGGCGGTCCTCGAGCTGTCGGCGGCCGACAGCGAGGTGACGGCCGTCATGCCGCGCCGCGACTTCCCGAAGCTCCGGCAGCGGCTCCTGCACGACCGGACCAGCCGGAAGATCGCGAGGGCGCTCGGACGCTACCCGCACGTCGACGTGGCGACGGTGCCCTACTTCATGGACGGCGTGGCGCGTCGCCCCGAGGAGCACGTCCCCTCGAACGCGGAGGAGAACATGCGCGCGGGCGGCTGGCGCTGATCCGCCGTCGCCGGCCTCATCCCGCCAGCTCGACCTCGGCCTTGGGCAGGTAGCGCGCGGCCCCGCAGTCCACGCTGCACCGTGGGCAGATCAGCACCAGCAGAGGAGTAGACGGGCGCCGTGGCCTCGGCAGGGATCGGACCTGCGACGGCGTCCTCGGAATAGGAACGCATCGGGTATGGTTTTCCGATACGTCACCGTAGCGGAAAGGACCGAGCCCGTGGAGCATGCCGAGGGATATGACCGGAGGTGGTGGATCCTTGGGGTCCTCTGCCTGAGCCTGCTGGTGGTCGGGCTCGACAACACGATCCTGAACGTGGCGTTGCCCACGCTCGTCCGGGATCTCCACGCGTCGACGAGCGGGCTCCAGTGGGTGGTCGACGCCTACGTCCTGGTCTTCGCAGGACTGCTGCTCACGACCGGAAGCCTCTCCGACCGCTACGGACGCCGGTACGCGCTCGCGGCCGGTCTCGTCGTCTTCGGCGTCGGGTCGATCCTCTCCGCCTTCGCCGGATCGACGAACACCCTGATCGCCACCCGCGCGCTGATGGGTATCGGCGGCGCCCTGATCATGCCGTCCACGCTGTCGATCCTCACGAACGTCTTTCCCGCCGAGGAGCGCGGGCGCGCGATCGGCATCTGGGCGGGCGTCTCCGGTCTCGGCATCGCGATCGGGCCGATCGTCGGCGGATGGCTCCTGGAGCATTTCTGGTGGGGCTCGGTCTTCCTGGTGAACGTGCCCGTCGTGATCGTCGCGTTGATCGCGGGACGGTTGATCGTGCCGAACTCGAAGGACCCCTCGCCCAACGCCCTCGATCCGGTCGGCGCGCTGCTCTCGATCGTGGGGCTCGTGACCCTCATCTACGGGATCATCGAGGCGCCGTCGCACGGGTGGACCTCCCCGCAGACGCTCGCGACCTTTGCGTTCACGGCCGTGGTGCTGGTGACGTTCACGGTGTGGGAGCTCCGCAGCGACCACCCGATGCTCGACGTCACGTTCTTCGAGAACCCGCGGTTCACCGCCGCCAACGTGTCGATCGTGCTCGTCTTCTTCGCGCTGTTCGGCTCGCTGTTCTTCCTGACCCAGTACCTCCAGTTCGTCCTGGGGTACTCGGCCCTGGAGGCGGGCATCCGGGTCGCGCCACTGGCGCTGGTGCTGATGATCAGCGCGCCTGCGTCCGGCCGGCTCACGGGCCGGTTCGGCAACAAGGTTCTGGTGGCGGCGGGGATGACGATCGTCGCCGGCGGGTTGTGGTTCATGGGCACGCTGACCATCGCATCCGGGTACTCGCACGTCGTGGTGTCGCTGGTGATCCTCGGACTCGGGATGGGGACGGCGATGGTGCCGGCGACCGAGTCGATCATGGGCTCGCTGCCGCTCGCCAAGGCCGGGCTTGGCTCCGCGATGAACGACACCACCCGGCAGGTGGGCGGGGCGCTCGGCGTCGCGATCCTGGGCAGCATCTTCGCGTCCGCCTACGCCACCAACATCGCCACGTCGCTCAGGGGTCAGCCGGCGACGGCCGTCGCCGCGGCCTCCGATTCGGTCGGGGCCGCGATCGCGCTGGGCGAGCGGATCGGCGGCGCGCCGGGAGCGGCCATCGTGACGGCGGCCAAGGAGTCGTTCATCACCGCGATGGACCGCGGCCTGGTCGTGGGCGCCGCGATCGCGATGCTCGGCGCCCTGGTGGCCCTGATCTGGCTGCCGAACCGTGCCCCCGACAGCTTCGCGATCGAGACCGGCCCGGTGGACGTCGAGCTCGTCGCCGTCGCGGAGCGCGTCGAATGACGCAGGATGCGCCCGCGCGCGCGCTGGGACGGCCGCGCGACCCCGAGGCCGACCGGGCGATCCTGGAGGCGACGATCGAGCTGCTCGCGACGGGCGGTTTCGACGAGCTCTCCATCGAGGGCGTCGCGGCTCGGGCGGGGGTCGGCAAGACCACGGTGTACCGCCGATGGAGCTCGAAGGTACCGCTGGTGGTCGACGCGATCCGCCACCACAAGCCGTCCGCCTCGACGATGATCCCGCAGGACATGTCCACACGGGACGCGCTGGTTCGCCTGCTCTCCGAGCTCGTTCGGACCCAGGGCACCGAGCAGACCGACCGCCTGCTCGGTGGTTTGGTCGGCGCGATGGCCCGCGATCCCGAGCTCGCGACGGCGGTGCGGGAGGGCCTCGTGTCGGAGCGACGCCGCACGATCGTGTCGCTCGTGCGCCGTGGGGTCGAGCGCGGGGAGATCCGGCCCGATGCGGACGCGGAACTGATCGCGGACCTTCTCGGTGGTCCGATCCTGATGCGTCGCCTGATCACCGGCCGGCCGGTCACCACGCGGCTCGCTCGGCAGATCGTGGCGGCGGTGCTGGAGGGCGTGGCCCCATGAGCGCGATGCGGGCACGGAACGTCCCCACCCGGGTCGCCACCGGCGCGTACATCCTGCACTCGGGGTGGAGCAAGTGGCGCGGCACGGAAGAGCAGGCGCGCGGCGTCCACGGCATGGCCACCGGTGCGTATCCGTTCCTGCGGCGCGTGCCGCCCACGACGTTCCTGAAGGCGCTGGCCGTCGCCGAGATGGGGTTGGGGACGGTGCTCCTCGCGCCGTTCGTGCCGAACCGCGTGGCCGGCGCGTCGCTCACGGCGTTCTCCGGAGCGCTCCTGACGATGTACCTGCGGACGCCGACCCTGCACCAACCAGGGAGCATCTGGCCGACGCCGGCGGGGATCGGCGTCAGCAAGGACGTCTGGATGCTGGGCGTCGGTGTCGGACTCGTCGTCGATGGCGACGGCCGGTGACCTGAGCCAGGGGTGGCGCGTGCGGCCTTCGTCGCGGCACGATGTCCGGAGACATCAACGTGGTGCCCTCGGCAGGAATCGGACCTGCGACACCCGGTTTAGGAAACCGGTGCTCTATCCACTGAGCTACGAGGGCGAGTCGCAGAAAGTGAATTCTACCTGCAACGATGGGCGCGACATCCGCTAGGACGGGCCGCGCGGATGCTCGGCAGGATCGTCCGGCGGGCTCAGGCGCTTGCGGAACCAGAGGGCGTCCGTACCGGATGGGAAGTCCCTGACCCGACCCACCGGTTCGTAGCCGGCCCACTCGTAGAGGCGACGAGCCTGGAACGCATAGCTGAAGAGGACGGTCTGCGAGCACCCCCGGGCGGCCGCCTCGGCCTCGGCCGCTGCGAGCAGCTGCGGTCCGAGCCAGTTCCCCCGGAATCTCGGGTTCACCCAGAGGCTCTGCAGCTCGCAGCAGTCGCCCCACGTCCAGCCGCTGATGCCGGCCACGACCTCGTCGCCGTCACGCACGAAGATGGCCAGCTCGACCTCGTCGCCGAGTCTCATGGCGGCCGACGCTTCGCGCCGGATCTGCGTCTCCAGGAACTGGATATCGACGGGATCCGGATCGTCCTCGACCTGGAACTCCACGGTGCAGGTACGTCAGTCTGTGACGATCTGCTCGATCAGCGAGATGTCGTCGAAGTAGGTCCGGTACGACCGGATCTTCCCCTCGCGGAAGTCGGCCACGGTGGCACCGGCAAGCTGGACGTGCCGTCCCGTCGCGTCCAGCGCCACATCCTCGCTGAGCACCAGAGGTCCCGTGTGATCGGCGTCGATCACCCATTCAGCGAACGCTTTGTTGCCGATCTCATCGAGCCCCCGGAACGAGATGGACACGTTCGAGAACGCGAGCTCGCGGAGGGCGGCGAGCTCGGTGAGTGCCTCTAGCCCCGACACGCTCGCGTACGGCGACCATCCGACGACGTCGTCGGTGAACAAGGTGCCCAGGTCGGTCGGAGCACCGCCGGCCTCGGCCTCGAGCGCCTTCAACAGCACGTCCTTGTGCGATCCAGTCACTGCAGCCTCCAGTACGGTCAGGTCCCGAGGATCTTTGCCTTGGCCGACGCGAACTCCTCGTCCGTCAACACACCTGATGTATGCAACTGCGCGAGGTGTTCGATCTGGTCGGCAGGGTCCGCCGGTGGCGGCGCGTACGCCGCCGGTGCCGGCTCTTCGTATGCCGCCGCCTGCTGGTTCTCCGCACTCTTGTTGGCCATGTGGTGGCCGACCGCCGCTCCGACGATCATCCCTCGGCGCCTGCTCCGTCGCCTCATTCCCATGGGAACCTCCCCGTTCGCTCGGCCGGACGCGGTCCAGCGGCCCGCTTGGCTCACACCATACGACTGTCAGCCGATGACCGGCCCGCCCCAAGCGCCCCCGGGCGCAACGTACCGTGGTTCGGGGCTACGGGGTCGCCGACGAGGTGGGCGGCGAGGTCGGTGGCAGAGCGGGAGCGCTCAGCTTCTCCTCGATCGCGCCGAGCGTGGCCGCGTCGAACGTCCCCGTCTGATCGACGCCGAGATCCTTCTGGAACTTCTCGACCGCCGTCGTGAGCTCGGGCGTCCACTGACCGTCGATCGCCCCGGGCCAGTAGCCGGCGAGCTTGAGGGTGGTCTGCACGGCCGTCGCTTCGATCGCATCCTGCTCGGAGGCATTCTGGTTCTTCTTGCCGACGGCCTCATCGAGTGCGGCCGACGTCGCCCGGTCGACGAGCCCTGTCACGGGAAGTCCCGCGTCGGTCTGGAGGGCCTCCACCGCGACCACGGTCTCCGGACCGTAGACGCCGTCGATCCGACCTTGGTAGTACCCGGCGTCGTCGAGGCGCTGCTGGAGGGCCGTGGTGTAGTCACGGATCGCGCTGTTGGCCTGTTGGGCCTGTTCGTCCGTGAGACATCCGGCGTCGGCGAACAGGTTGATCCACGCGACCTCGAGCGCGAACGCCGCCGATGTGTACGTCTCCGTCGCCTCCGAGAGGGCCGTCTGATCCGTGATGCCCTGCGCGGCGGTCTCCAGGTCCGCCTCTGCCTGCTTCACGCGGTCGATCGTGGCGGTCGGGACCTCTGGTGAGGAGGATCGGGGAGCGGGGGTGGGCGACAGCGTCGCGCTCGGGGTCCCCGACGCCGAGGCCTGCGCGATCGCAAGCGCCTCTTCAGCGTCCGCGAGTTCCTGCTTCGCCTGGTTGAGCGTGTCGTGCGCACCCATGACGGTCTCGGCGGCGGCGGAGGCGTCCGTCCTGGGTTGGCTGAGGTCCGCGCCGAGCGTCGTGACGTCGCCGACCGTGGCGGTGGTATCGCTGAACAGCTTGCCGTAGCGATCGACGGCAAGGATGTAGTCCTTCGCGACGACACAGAAGCCCGTGCCGGCATCCTTGAGACCCGACTGGGCATCCGTGACCGCCTGCTCTGCGGTCTGCACCCGTGCCGTGGCGGCGTCCAGGTCCGAGGTCGAGGACCCGGTGCAGGCCGTGGCGGCCAGCGCCACGCCGACGACCACACCGACGAACCTGGCGCGAGAACCCCAACGGCGAAGAGCAGATGAAGCGTGGTGTCCTGGCACGGCACCTCCCGTCGGCTCTGTCCATCCTCTCGCAGATCGCGAGGAGAGCCAATCGCTCGAACGTCAGGCACGGCTGAGCACGACGTCGAGTAGTCCCTGATGGAGCAGCACGTGGGGCGCCCCAGCGGTTCGAATGGGCTGTTGCACCGACTGTCCTGTCCGCGAAGCAGGCGCACACTCCAGCACGACCTGCTCGACATGCCGTCACAGGTCTCACCCACGCGAAGGGATATCCCGTTGCAGACACGTTCGATCCGCTCACTCGCCGCGTTCGCAGTCGTCGCCGTGATGGGCCTCGCGACGGCCGTCCCAGCGGACGCGGGAACACCGTCGTCCAGGGTCTCGATCTACACGACCACCACGTACCAGCCGGAGGGGATCGTCGGAGACCGCCACGGCAACCTCTACATCAACTCGAACGACGGCGCCATCGGGATGATCGCGGTGGACGACCCGACGCACGCCACCGTTCCGGTCGTCACGGGAGGTTCGTGGGGATACTGTGACCTCATCATCCGTGGGCGCTTCGCCTATGTGAACGACGACACGACGATCTGGAAGGCGTCGCTCGTGCACGGCACGTTCGCCGCCTATGTCACCTCGGGTGTCAACGGTCCAGGGCAGATGGCGTTCGACGGCGACGGCAACCTGTACATCGCCAATTCGGGAGACGGCTCGATCACCAAGGCGCCTCCCGGCGGCGGAGCGGCCGTGTCGATCGGCGCAACCGGGCTCACCGCGCCGTGGGGTCTCGCGCTCGTCGGAAAGACCCTGTGGGTCTCCGACGGCAACTTCAGCAGCCCCGGGGCGTTGCTGACGGTGCCCGTCACCGGCGGAGCGGCCGTTCCCGTCTTCACGCCGGTGTCGGCACCCCAAGGGTCGAGCGACATCGTCGTGGACCCGGCCGGCAACGTCTTCATGGCGTCGGAGAACGACGACGGCGGCGTGATCATCGAGGCCCCCGCGGGGGGACAGGCGGCCTTCGAGCTGCCGTCGACGGGCGTGGTGACGGAGACCGACTACGGCCTTGCCTGGACCAGGGGCAAGCTCTTCACGGAGGACTGGATGAGCTTCCCGTTCAACGTGTTGAAGATCAGATACACGGCCCAGGCGGCGCCGCCCAGGAGGGTGACGGCCCACAGCAGGGCAGGGGCAGCCGAGGTCTCGTGGTCGAGGCCGACCTTCATCGGGCACAGTCCCATCACCGGGTACCGCGTCGTGGCCGCTCCCGGCGGCGAGAGCTGCAGGACGACCGGGGCGCGATCATGCACGGTGCGCCACCTCAGCCCGGGCGTCCGGTACCGGTTCCGGGTCGCGTCGATCAACGCGCTCGGCCGGGGCGGCTACTCGAAGCGTTCGAACGGGATCAGAGCCGGCTGATCCTCGCCGCCGCACCGACCTTCGACCCTTGACGAGCGACCCCGCCGACGTGCAGGGTTCGCGGATGACGACTCGAGGTTGGCGGGCCCTGCTGGCGTGTGCGGTCCTCGTGGCGGTGCTGCCGGTCGGCGCGGCCACCCCCGCCGGAGCGACGGAGATCCGCGGGGACGGCTATCGGTCGTGGATCCGAGGCAACCCGGGCGACGCGCACGTGACGGTGACGGGTGGCGCCATGCTCGAGGGCGGCGGCGTGGATATCCGGCCGGCGTGGGCGTGGTTCCTCGAGCGCGCCGGCTACGGCGACATCGTGATCATCTGCGCCACCTGCACGAAGGGCTACGACCCCTTGGTCTACCGCACACACGACGTCGACTCCGCGCAGACCCTCCGCATCACGAAGCGCCGCGCCACCTCCGATCCGTACGTCCTTCGGACCGTGGCCGGCGCCGACGGGATCTTCTTCGCGGGGGGCGATCAGTCCGACTACGTCCGGATCTGGAAGGACACCCCGGTCGAGGACGCCGTGAACGCCGCCATCGCGCGCGGCGTCCCGGTCGGCGGCATCAGCGCCGGCCTCGCCGTGCTGGGCGAGTTCGTGTTCGCCGCCGAGAAGAACACGATCACCTCGGCCAAGGCGCTCGCGGACTGCTTCAACCATAAAGTCACCCTGGAGCGGGACATGGTCGCGGTCCCCGAGCTGACCGCGACGATCACCGACTCGCACTTCACGCAGCGCGACCGGATGGGGCGGCTGCTGACCTTCATGGCGAGGGCGATCCGGGACGGGTGGACCTCGGGCGTGCGGGGGATCGGCGTCGATGAGGGTGGCGCGGCCCTGGTGGAGCCGGGCGGCGCGACGTCGGTGATCGGGCGGGCGCCGACGACGTTCGTGCGGATGGCCTCCGACGACGTCCTCACGTGCGAGCCCCGGCAGGCGTTGGAGACCACCTTCCTCGAGGTCCACACGATCGAGCCGGGGGGGTCGTTCGACCTCGGCTCGTGGTCGGGCGATCCCAACCCGCCGGCGCTGGTCAAGGCGGTCGGCGGCGAGCTGATCTGGGCGCCCGCCTAGGCCCTCCAGGTCAGGGCGTGGTCTCCCACAGGCCCATCGTGTTGCCCTCGCTGTCCTTGAAGTAGGCGAAGGCGCCCATGCCCGGGATCGGCGTCCGCGGCGTGACCGTGGTGCCGCCGCCGGCCTCGATCTTCTTCAGCGTGTCGTCGATCGAGTCGACGCCGATCGTGATGACCGGCGACGGGGTATCGGTCCCGCGGCTCGTGAATCCGCCGTTGATCGCGCCGGGCTCCGTCGGACGCATCTGCTCGTTGATCGGGGTCGTGGTCGCCGTGGTGTACACGACCCCGCCCATGTCGTTGTCGTCGAGCTGCCAATCGAAGACCGAGCCGTAGAACTCCTTGGCCCGCGCGTGGTCGTCGAACGTGATCTCGAAGTGCACGACCTTGTCCATGAGGTCCCCCTTCTCGGGTCGGGTCCTGAGCGGACCATCCTAGCGAGGCGGCCGAGGGTCAGGCATCGGTCAGCCGTCGCCCGCGACCATCCGCGCCAGCTTCGTCGTCGTGTTCCAGTTACGGATGGTCATGTTCCGGTAGGCCGGCGTGCCCACGATCCTGCTGAGCTGACTCTGGGAGGCGCGGCTGGTGAGCCGCGAGAAGTACAGCACCCCGGGTCCCACGTCCGCCTGGTCGACGCCTTCCCTGGTGGGCATGCCTTTCATGGCGGTCCGCGCCGTCAGCGGCGCCTTCAGGAAGATGGCGTCGTACCGGTACCGATCGGGGTCGTCGCCGAAGCCGGCCGGAGCCCGGTCGACGGTCGCCCGCATCTGCGACCTACTCCGAAGGACCACGCTCGCCTCGTATCCGAAGGTGGAGGAGAGCAGATCCTCGATGCGAGCGGTCAGCTCGGTGAGACTCGGACCGCCCGAGAACACGACGTTGCCGCTCTGGATGTAGGTGACGACGTCCTCGAGGCCGTCGTCCTCGAGGCACGCTTTCAGGTCGGCCATCTTGATGAGGTTCTTGCCGCCGACGTTGATGCCGCGCAGCAGGGCGACGTAGCGAGCCATGGCCATCAGCCTACCGATGCGGGGCGGGGTGCCGGCTAGACGATCGAGAGCGCGCGCTCCGTCTGCGTGTCGAACAGATGGACGCGGCCCGGCTCCACGCCGAAACGGACCTCGTCGCCGGGCTTCGTGGTGGCGTCGGGCTCGGCGAGCACGGTGAAGTGCAGGTCCTCCGCGGTCTCGACGCCGATCAGGGTCTCGCGGCCGAGCAGCTCGACGAACTCCGTGCGGCCGGCGATCGGGCCCAGCAGCCCGTGCTCGTCTCGCCACAGGTGGCAGTGCTCGGGCCGGATGCCGGCGATGACCTCGGCCGGCACGCCGTCGGGCAGCCGAGTCGCCGGGAGCGCGAGCGACAGCTCGCCGCGCGACAACGTGAGCCCGTCCACGTCCCGCGTGGCCTGCACGTGGGCGAAGCTCATGGCCGGGCTGCCGATGAACCCGGCGACGAACACGTTCGCCGGCTCCTCGTAGACGGTCCGCGGCGCGCCGATCTGCTCGAGCACGCCCTCGCTCATGACGGCGACCCGGTCGCCCATCGACATGGCCTCCACCTGGTCGTGCGTCACGTACACGGTCGTCGTCCCCACCTGCTCCTGCAGGTGCTTGATCTCGCTCCGCGTCTGCACGCGCAGCTTCGCGTCCAGGTTCGACAGCGGCTCGTCCATCAGGAACGCCTGCGGCTCGCGCACGAGCGCCCTGCCCAGCGCCACGCGCTGCCGCTGGCCGCCGGAGAGCGCGCGCGGCTTGCGCTGCAGCAACTCGACGATGTCGAGCATCTCGGCCGAGCGGTGGACCCGGCGGTCGATCTCGTCCTTCGGCGTCTTGCGCGTCCGCAGCCCGAACGCGAGGTTCTGGTACACCGTCATCTGCGGGTACAGCGCGTAGTCCTGGAACACCATCGCGATGTCGCGGTCGCGCGGCGCGAGCCGGTCCACGACCCGGTCGCCGACGCGAAGCTGCCCCTCCGTGAGGGCCTCGAGGCCGGCCAAGAGGCGCAGGGCGGTCGTCTTGCCCGAGCCCGAGGGGCCGACCAGCACGACGAACTCGCCGTCCTCGACCTCGAGGGACAGGTCCCGTACGGCGACGACCTCGCCGAAGCGCTTCGTGACGGCGTCGAAGACGACGCCCGCCATCAGCCCTTCACCGCCCCGGTCAGCATGCCGCGCATGAACTCGCGCTGGAAGAAGATGAACACGATCAGGATCGGCAGCGCCACGATGACGGCGCCCGCCGACACCAGCGCGATGTTCGTCGTGTACCGGCCGGAGAAGCTGGCGAGCCCGGCCGGCGCTGTCGTGTGGTTGATCGTGAACACCAGCGCCAGGAAGAACTCGTTCCAGCTGTCGGCGAAGGTGAGCACGGTGAGCGTGAGGATCGCCGGCTTCGCGAACGGCACCATGATCCGCCACAGCGTCCGCCAGCTCGACGCGCCGTCGATCCGGGCGGCCTCCAGCAGCGACGGCGGCGCCGACAGGAATGCGGCGCGCATCCAGAAGATGCCGAAGGCGACCTCGCCGGAGACCTCGAGCAGGATCAGCGCCCAGTACGTGTCGAGCAGGCCCATCGCGCGCACGTCGAAGTACAGCGGCACGATCGTCGCCTCGGTCGGGATGATGAGCCCCAGGATGAACAGGTAGAAGAGCGCCTTCGCGCCCCGGAAGCGCATCGTCGCGAACGCGTAGCCGCCCAGGACCGACAGCAGCACCGACGCCGGCACCATGACGGCCGCCACGATGATGCTGGTCGTGAAGCTCTCCGCGAACCCGCCTCGCTCCCACGCCGTCACGTAGTTGTGCCACTCGAAGCTGGGCGGCAGCGCGAAGCCGGTCGGCGAACTCGCCGCCCCGGACGGGTACAGGCTCGCCAGCACGACGCCCACGAGCGGATAGACGGCGACCGCGCAGCAGACGATCACGAGCGTGTAGTTGAGGGCGACCTGCGTCCGGGAGGTGGTGTTCATCGGTCGGCTCCCCGCTCCATCGCTCGATTGATCGCGAAGGTCACCGCGAAGATGATGAGCATGAGGGTGAGCCCGAGCGCCGCCGCCGAGCCCACCTGGTCGCTCTGGAACCCGCGCCGCCAGATCAGATACGCGGGTACGGTGGTCGCGGTGCCCGGTCCGCCGCCGGTCAGCACGAAGATCTCGTCGAAGGTGTCGAGCGTGCCGATCACCGAGAGCACGAGGACCACCTGCAGCTCGTAGCGCAGGCCCGGCAGCGTGACGGCGAAGAACTCGCGTACGGCGCTCGCGCCGTCGACGCGCGCCGCCTCGTACAGGCTCGCCGGGATCTTGGAGACGCCGGCGATGAACAGGATCAGGCAGAAGCCGAACCCTCCCCACAGCCCGAAGATCCCGACGGCCGGCAGCGCCGTGTTGAAGTCGCCGAGCCACCCCTGCGCCGGGATGAGCCCCCCGAGGCCGACGGCGCGCAGCATGGTGTTGAGCGGTCCGTGCAGGTCGTACACCCAGGTCCAGGCGACCGCCGTCACGACGTCGGTGATGACGAGCGGCAGGAACAGCAGCAACCGGAAGAACGTGAGGCCGCGGATCCGGATGCGGGACAGCACGGCCGCCAGGAACAGCCCGAGGACGATCGGCAGGAACGCGTAGAAGATCATGAGCACGAGCACGTGGTTGTAGCCGGCTCGGATCGCGGGATCGGTGAAGAACTCGGTGTAGTTGCGCAGGCCCACCCACGTGCCGGGCGTGATCCCGTCCCAGTCGTAGAACGAGATGTTGACGCCCTGCACGAGCGGCACGAGGTTGAACGCCGCGTACAGGAGGAACGCGGGCGCGACGTAGAGGTAGCCGATCCGCCGAGCCTGTCCGGGGAGACGTTCCGGGCCTCGTCGCCAGACCGACGAGCGCCGGCCTCCGACGGCGACCGCTGGGGAGGCGACCACCGGCTCCGCGCTCATCAGGCTCGGGAGCTCTGGAAGTCCGCGTAGTCCTGCTGGACCTTCGTCACGAACTCCTGGGGCGTGATCCGCTCGGCCATCAGCTCCTGGATCGCGGCGGTGAGGGTGTCGTAGAAGGTGGGCGTGGCCCAGTCCTCGTACGGGACGACGCCGTCGCCGGCGGTGACGGTCGCGGCGGTGTCCACCACGTCGGCGAGCACCGTGCCGGGCGTGAGCGAGGCGGTGGTCCCCGTGTGCAGCGGGATCTGCCCGGTCTGCAGCAGCAGGTCGGTGGCGTGGTCGCTCGTCATCCAGTCGATGTACGCGGCGGCGGCGTCGGGATGCGCGGACGTGGCGGCGATCGAGAGGGGGAAGCCCGCGCCGCCGGTGGAGACCGGCGGGTCCCCGGCCACCTTCGGCGGCACCGGGAAGAAACCGAAGTCCTGGTTGTCGGCCCCGAGGTCGGCCACGATCCAGTTGCCGGTGATCATGAACAGCCCCTGGCCCTTCGCGAAGTTGTTGACGGAGTCCTGGTAGCCGCCGCCGCCGAACCCCGGCGTGAAGTAGCCGGCCTTCGCCCAGTCCTGCAGCGTGGTCGCGGCCTCCAGGTTCGCGGGCGTGTCGAACGAGAGCTGGTCGCCCTGCGTCCCGAAGATGAAGTCGCTGAGCTCGGCGACCGACGCCATCTGGTCCTGGATCACGGCGTACTCGTGGATGCCGGGGAAGGCGTCGTTGTTGCCGAACTGGATCGGGATCTCGCCCGCCTGCTTGCGACGTCGCGAGGTCCTGTTCGAACTCGTCGAACGTGGTGGGCAGCGTGAGCCCGAGGTCGGCGAGCATCGCCTTGTTGTAGTAGACGCCCACGATCTCTCCGAGGGTCGTGTAGCCGAACAGGCTGCCGGTCCCGAACTCCTTGCCGTCGGGCGTCCAGCTGCTGACGGCCAGCACGTTGTCCGAGACCCGGTCCGTCCAGCCGTACGCCGTCGCGTAGTTGTCGAGCGGGAGCAGCAGTCCCGCCTTCACGAGCTGGCCCATGTCCGGCCAGCCCTGGTTCACCTCGACGACGTCGGGCGGGTGCGGTCCCGAGATGGCGAGCTTGAGCAGCGTCTTGAGCTCTCCGAAGTCGCGGTTCACCCGCTTGACGGTGACGTTCGGGTACGTCGTCTGGAACTCGGCGTTGAGCTGGTCCCAGATCCTGCCGACCTGCCCGGTCTCCTGGTCCCAGACGGTGAGCGTGATGGGCCCGGTGTCGGGCACCCCCGTGGTCGCCGGCGCGGGGGGAGCGGAGGGACGATCGACGGTGGCGCCGGGCGTGCAGGCCGCGGCGACGAGCGCGGCCAGCACGAGGAGGGAGAGGATGCGGGCGCCGCCGCGTGGAGCCGTCACAGGCGGGACTCTAGGGACCGGTACCAACCGAGTCAAGCCATTGGTCTGCTCCCGGTTCCCTTCCGGCCTCTCTGGGTCTATCATCGGCCGGATGTCGGTGTCCGGAGAGCAGGGCCAGGTCCTCGAGCGGCTCCAGCTGCGGTACCAACGGGTCCAGGACTCGCTCGCCGAGGAGATCGCGCGGGGGCGGCGGTCGCCCGGCTCGCGGCTGCCGCCGGAGCGCGCGCTCGCCGAGCACTTCGGGGTGAGCCGCGTGACGCTGCGCCGGGCGCTCGGCGAGCTCGAGCGGATCGGGGTCGTCACGCGCCGCCCCGGGGGGTGGGAGGTGACGCCGGCGGCGATCGGCGAGCCGCCGAACGCGCTCATGAGCTTCTCGGAGATGGCGGCCTCGCGCGGGCTCACGCCGGGCGCGCGCGTGCTCGATCGTCACGTGCGCCCCGCGACGATCGACGAGGCGGACGCCCTCGGCCTCGCGCCCGGCGCGCCGCTGTTCGAGCTCGAGCGGCTCCGGTCGATGGACGGCGTGCCGATCCTCATCGACCGCACGCGCATCCCGCTGTCGCTCGCGCCCGGCCTCGACCGGGAGGAGCTGCTCGAGGGCTCCCTGTACGAGGTGCTGGAGCAGCGCTACGGGATCCGCCCGGCGCGCGCGCACTTCACGGTCGAGGCGATCGCCGCCGACGAGCGCCGGGCCGCGCTGCTCGGACTCGATACCGGCGGCCCGCTGCTCCGCTGCCAGCAGCAGACCGAGGACGAGACCGGCCGTCCGATCGAGCTCTGCGAGATGGTGTACCGCGGCGACCGCTACCGGTTCCGGGCGACGCTCGTGCGGGGAGCGTGACGCGGTGGGGGGTCCCAGGATCGTCGTCGTCGAGGACGCCGACGAGCTCGGCCGGGCGGGCGCCGACGTCGTCGCCGACGAGCTGCCGGCGTACCCCGGGCGCCTGGGTGTCGGTCGCGACCGGCGAGACGCCGATGGGGATGTACGCCGAGCTCGCGGCGCGCCGCCGGTCGGGCCTCCTCGACGCCGGCGCGCTCACACCGGTCCAGCTCGACGAGTACCTCGGGCTCGAACCGGAGGACCGGCGCACGTTCTTCGGATGGATGCGGCGGAGCTTCCTCGAGCCGCTCGGCATCGCCGACGAGCGCGTGGTGCGGCTGCCGCTCGACGGCGATCTCGCCGACGCGTGCGCCGCCTTCGATCGGACGCTGGAGGCGCGGGGCGGCCTCGACCTGGCGATCCTCGGCCTCGGCACGAACGGGCATCTCGGCTTCAACGAGCCGCCGGTGGACCCGGCGGCCCCCACGCGCGAGGTCGACCTGTCGACGGCGACGATCGACGCGAACGCCCGGTACTGGGGCGACGTCGCAGACGTGCCGACCCGCGCGGTGACGATCGGCATGGGGCCGCTGCTGTCGGCGCGCTCGATCGTGCTGGTCGTGTCCGGTGTGGGCAAGCGCGCGATCGTCCACCGCGCGCTCGAGGGTCCGGCGGAGCCCGAGGTCCCGGCGTCGTTCCTGCAGGAGGCCGCGGGCGACGTGACCGTCGTCGTCGACCGTGCGGCCTGGGGCGAGGACGAGCGGTGACGGGTGCGTTCGACCTCCTGGTCGTGGGCCGGCCGTCGGTCGACGTGATGTTCTCCGGGCTGCCCGAGTGGCCGGCGCTCGGCAACGACGTCGAGGCCGAGGGCCTGGGCGTGTGCGCAGGCACCTCCTTCAACACGCCGGCGGTCGCGAACCGGATCGGGCTGCGCGTGGCGTACGTCGCGACGGTCGGTGACGACGTCTGGAGCCGCATGATCCGCGACGAGTTCGAGGCCGAGCGGCTGCTCACCGACTTCCTCGAGGTCGAGGACCGGCCGCTCCCCGGCGTCTCCGTCGCGCTGAACCTCCACGGCGACCGCGGGTTCGTCACGCACTGGGGCTCAGCCGATCGGTACGACGAGCGCCTGCGCGCCCGCGGGCGAGACGTCGCCGCCCGGATCGACGCCCGGCACCTCCACGCGTACGTGGACGAGGAGCCCGAGCTCGAGGTCCTCGCCCACGACCGAGGCATGACGATCTCGCTCGTCGCGTGGGGCGGCCGGTGGTGGTCCTCGCCGCGTCCGCTCGCCGAGGTCGTCGGCGGGGCCGACGTGCTGTTCGCGAACCAGGCCGAGGCCGGCGCGATGACCGGCGAGGCCGACGCCGAGCGCGCGCTCGAGCGGCTCGGCGAGCTGTGCGGATGCGTCGTGATCACGCGCGGCGCGGGCGGCGCGCTCGGCCTCGCCGGCGGGCAGGTGCGATCTGTGCCGGCCGATCCGGTCGAGGTCGTCGACACGACCGGCGCCGGCGACGCGTTCAACGCCGGGTTCCTGGCGGGGTGGCTCCGCGGGCTGCCGCTCGAGGCGTCCCTCACCCTCGGCGTGATCTGCGGCAGCCGCGCGGTGGGCGACTACGGTGGGTACCGTGGCTGTCCTCGCGAGGGCGAGCTGCGCGAGATCGCCGCACGGCGGGGCATCGGGCTCCCGCCCGCGATCCGGTTCCGGAGGGAGAGCGCACGTGAAGATGACGCTGCTCGGCGCCGGCGTGCGCGCGCCGTTCGTGCTGCGCGGACTCACGGCCGGGCAGCACGACCTCGGGCTCGATGAGGTCGTGATGCACGACACCGACCCCGAGCGGCTGGAGCTGATGGCCGCCCTGGGCGCGCACCTGTGCGCGGAGTGGGGCGCCGGGTTCACGGTGCGCGGCGAGCCCGACGCGGGCGCGGCGATCGCCGGCGCGCGGTTCGTCTTCTCGGCGATCCGGCCGGGGCAGGAGGGCGCGCGCGCCGTCGACGAAGAGGTGCCGCTGAAGTTCGGCGTGCTCGGACAGGAGACGACCGGACCCGGCGGGTTCGCGATGGCCCTCCGCACGATCCCGGCCATGCTCGGCTACGCGCGGCTGATCGAGGAGGTGGCGCCCGACGCGCTCCTCGTGAACTTCACGAACCCGGTCGGCATCGTGATGCAGGCCCTGCACGACCACTCCTCCGTTCGGGCCGTCGGCATCTGCGACGGGCCGGTGTCCATGCAGCGGAGCGTCGCGGCGTTCCTCGGCCAGCCCCGGGAGCGAGTGCACGCCGACTACTTCGGGCTGAACCACTGCGGCTGGATCCACCGGGTGCTGGTGGACGGCCACGACCGCCTGCCCGAGGTGCTCGACCGGTTCGAGGAGCTGCAGGAGGCCGACGAGGAGTGGCGGCTGTTCGACCCGGCGCTCGTGCGTGCGATCGGCATGCTGCCGATGGAGTACCTCTACTTCTATTACTACCGGGACGAGGCGCTCGCGCACATCCGCGGCTCGGGCGGCTCGCGCGGGCGCCAGCTGCAGGCGCTGAACGACGCGCTGTGGCCGGTGCTGCGGACGCACGTCGACGCCGGCGACCTGCCGGGCGCCCGGGCAGCCTGGGAGCGCGCGATGGCCGAGCGCGACGCGACGTACTTCGCACGCGAGCGCGGCGAGACCGTGCCGGACGAGGCCGAGGAGCCCGGCGACGTGTTCGAGGGCGAGGGGTACCAGGGGGTGGCGACGGCCGTGATGGCGGCGGCCGTGCAGCGCCGCACGGTGCCGCTGATCCTCAACGTGCCGAACCGGGGCGCGATCGGCGGCCTCCGCGACGACGACGTCGTGGAGGTGACGTGCCTCGCCGACGAGCACGGCGCGCACCCGCTCGCCCAGGGCACCATGCCGGAGGCGCAGCTGGCACTGGTGAGCCAGGTGAAGCTGTACGAGCGGCTCACCGTCCGTGCCGCCGTCGAGGGCTCGTACGAGGCCGCGCTCGACGCGCTGCTCGCGCACCCGCTCGTGGCGTCCTACCCCGCCGCGACGGCGATCCTCGACGCCTACGTCGAGGACCTCGCGGGCCTGCTGCCGCGGCTCAGCTAGGGGTCGATGGGAAGCTCGCCAACGCGTCGACGGCGAGCCGTGTGGCGTCGATCCGCCCCCGGTCGCAGTGCGCCTCGACATCGAACCAGCCGTCGGCGCGATGCGGGTGCCAGTGCAGCGTGACGGGCCGGCCGTGCTCGCACCGGAACCCCTCGATCGCCCCCCAGACGTGGGCACGCTGCCTGCGCTTGCCGGGATCGAGCATCCATCCACGGTAATCGAACGGATCGCCCCGCCCCCGTAGCATCCTGACCGTGCGCATCCTGGTCTGGCACGGATGGACCCTCGAGGGCTCCGGCTCCAACGTCGTCACGGCCCGGACGTGCGAGGCATGGCGCGCGGCCGGACACGACGTGCTGCTCCTCTGTCAGGAGCCCCACGCCGAGCGGTACCCGTGGATCGACGCCGACGGCACCGTCGACGCGAACGGCCCGGCCGACGTGACGGAGCATCCTGGATCCGCGGGCGCCGGCCGGTGCGTGCTGCTGCGGCCCCGCATCGGCCCGACGTTGCCCGTCTTCGTCGTCGACCGCTACGAGGGCTTCGCCGACGTCCGGCGATTCGTCGACCTGAGCGACGACGAGCTCGAGGTCTACCTGCGGGCGAACGCCGAGGCGCTTCGGGCCGCCGCCGAGTGGCACGGCAGCGGGTTCGTGCTGACCGGCCACGCGGTGCCGGGCGCCGCGATCGGCCTGCGCGCGGTCGGCGCGGGCCGGTACGTCGCGAAGATCCACGGCAGCGACCTCGAGTACGCGGTGCGGGTGCAGGACCGGTACCTCGAGCTCGCGCGCGAGGGGCTCTCCGCGGCGCGCGCCGTCCTCGGGCCCGGCGCCGAGGTCCTCGAGCGGTGCGCGCGCCTCGTGCCGGAGATGCGATCGCTCGCGACGGTCGTGCCGCCCGGCGTCGACGTCGGATCGTTCCGGCCCCGCCCGCGTGCCGAGGCGCTGCTGGACGCGGCCGCGCTCCTGGACCGCGACCCGGACACCGCGGGAGGCCGGCCCGCCGACCTCGACGCCGACGTCGAGCGGGCGCTCGTGGCGAGGGACGCGGCCGCGCTCGACGCGATCGCGACGACGTACGCGCAGGAGGTGCCCGACCCCGACGCGGCGGCCCGCCTGCGCCGGCTCGCCGGCAGCGCGACACCCATCGTCGGCTACCTTGGGAAGCTGATCCCGCAGAAGGGCGTCGAGCTCCTGCTGGCCGCGCAGCACGCGGTTCGGCGCGACACCGAGGCGCTCATCGTCGGCTTCGGTTCGTACCGCGAGTGGCTGGCCGCGCTCGCGATCGCGCTCGGCCACGGTGACGCCGACGCCGTCCGGTGGCTCGCGGAGGCCGGCGCGATGCCGATCGGCGACGTGCCCGCCGAGGCCGGCGCGGTGCACGCCGTGACGTTCACCGGCCGGCTCGACCACCGGTACGCGCCCGAGGCGCTCGCCGCGATGGACGTGCAGGTCGTGCCCTCGATCCTCGACGAGGCGTTCGGCATGGTGGCCGCCGAGGGCGCGGCCGCCGGCGCGCTGCCGCTCGTCGCGCGCCATTCGGGCCTGGCCGAGGTGGCGGCCGCGCTCGAGGCCGAGGTCCGCCGGCCGGGGTTGTTCTCGTTCGCACCGGGTGAGGGCGCCGCCGGCCGGCTCGCCGCCGGCATCGAGCGGCTGCTGTCGCTGGCGCCCGAGGAGCGGGACGAGCTCCGCGCCGGCGTGAGCGCGTTCGTCGGACGCGAGTGGACGTGGGAGCGGACGGCGACGAGGATCCTCGCGGCGGGGAGCTAGCGCGACCGCGCGGCGAGGACGCCCAGCAGGTGCGCCGCCGCGTCGACGCCGCTGCCCACCGCACCCTCGATCCAGCCGGCGCCCTCGGGCGCGATGTCCGAGCCCGCGAACGCGAGCCGCCCCTCGGGGACGGCGAGGGCCTCGAACGTGCCGTCGCTGAACCAGGCGGGGGGCGTGGACAGCCATGTGCCCTGCGAGAAGCGATCGCCCACCCAGTCGTGGCCGCCGGTCGCCGTGACCGTGGCCTCGGGCAGGTGGGCGTTCACCGCGGCCGCCACGGCGGTCCGATCGGACAGGTCGACGCGGTCCTGCACGGAGAAGCCCATGAACAGGCGGGCGTCGCCGGCGGGGCGCAGCACGAACCCGGCGTTGATCGGCGTGTCCCATCCCATGCCGATGTAGGTGTCGGGCGCGCCGTCGAGGATCGCGAGCACCTTCGAGACCTGTCCGGGCTGCCGCTGATCGGCCGCGCGGCGCTTCGGTTCCGCCAGCGGCGGATCGAACGCGATGTCGGCCCACACGTTCAGCGGGAGTGCGACGACCGCGGCCTCGGCCCGAACCGTCGCGCCGTCCTCGAGCGTGACGGTCACGCCGTCGTCATCGTGGGCCACGTGCGTCACGACGCTTCCGAACCGGACGTCGAGACCGGCCCCCATCGGATCGATCAGGCTCTTCGTACCGTCGGCCAGCAGCTCACCGATGTCGACGAAGACCTCGGCGGGGCTGTAGTCGAGCTCGACCATGTCCCAGAGCAGCGGCAGCGCCGAGCACCGCTCGAGCGGCGAGCCGCCCATCGACACCATGAACGCCCGCACGTAGTCGACGGCCTCGGGGTCGGCGTCGAGACCGGCCAGCCACGTCGCCGCCGGGACGTCGAGCGAGGCCAGCGCCGACCGGCCCCCGGCCCGGAACGCGTCGCGCGTCGCACGCAGCGCGTCGTCGAGGTTCGACGACGCCAGCTTGCCCTGGATGCGCTCGATCGCCTGCATGCCGACCTCGCGCCGGTCGCCGTCGATCCAGGCGAACACCTCGGGGTCGGTGCCGGCCATCACCGGCACGCCGTAGCGGGCGATCTCGCGAGCGAGGTTGGGCTGGGTGGCCTGCGAGAAGAACATGCCGCCGTACTCGGCCATCACGCCGGTGCCGGGGATCTCGCGCCACCACGTCCGGCCGCCGATCCGGTCGCGCGCCTCCAGCACGACGACGCTGCGGCCCGCCTCCGCCAGATCGCGCGCGGCCGCGATGCCGGCGAAGCCCGCGCCGATCACCACCACGTCCGTGTCCATGGCGCGGCAAGCTACCACGGCCGTTCCGGCGGGCGGTAGGTCGTAGGCTTCCTGTGTGACCGAGGGATCGATCTGCGACGAGATGCGGGCCGGGTCCGCGGACATCTGGGACGGGCTGCACGGGCATCCGTTCCTGCGCGGGCTCGCCGACGGCTCCCTCCCGCTCGAGGCCTTCCGATTCTTCCTGGAGCAGGACAACCTCTACCTCGTCGAGTACGCGCGCTGTCTGGCGATGGGCGCGGCGAAGTCGCGCGACGACACCGAGCTCCGCTACTTCGCGGTCGACCTGAACCAGGTGCTGGACAGCGAGCTGCCGAGCAACACGACCTGCTCGCGCGCGTGATCGAGATGGGCGCGGCCGACCGCGGCGGTGCCCTCGGGATGGCGCCGGCCAACGTCGCGTACACCAGCTACCTGCTGGCCCTCGCGCTGCGCGGCGGCGCCGATGGAGATCATGGTCGCGCTCCTCCCGTGCGCGTGGAGCTACGTCGAGATCGCCGAGCGGCTGGCGGCCGAGCGCGACCTCGACGCCCGAGGTCTACGCGGACTGGGTCGGCTACTTCAGCCTCCCGGCCACGTCGAGATGGTGGTGTCGATGCGCCGGACTTCGACACACTGGCGCGGGAGGCGGGACTCGGCACCGCCAGGCGCCGTGAGCTCGGCGAGATCTTCGCGATGAGCTCCCGGTTGGAGCGGGGCTTCTGGGAGATGGCGTACTCGCTCGAGCAGTGGCCGGATCTCCGTAACACGCACATGAGAGCCAGAGACGAGGGCCGGCGCCTTGACCGGCCGTCGGGGCCGTTGCTAGCATCGCCCGTCAGATTCGATGCCTGGAATATCAGATAGCACCAGCGGGGAGTGAGCGTTGGGGCAGGGGGCAGTCCAGGACTCGACGGCCGCGCCCAACCCCGCCGACGCGTCGGTCGGCATCTCCTTCCGATCGATCCGCAAGAGCTTCGGCGAGGTCGTCGCGCTCGACGGCGTGACCTTCGAGATCGAACGGCACTCCCGGATCGGCATCGTGGGGCCGAGCGGCGGGCGGCAAGTCGACCCTGCTCCAGATCGTCGCCGGCCTGCTGGAGCCGGACAGCGGCGTCGTCAACGTGGAGGGCGCGACCGACGCCAAGGACCGCCTCGCTCGCTGCGCGATGATGCCGCAGCGCGACCTGCTGTTGCCGTGGCGGACGGCGCTCGACAACGCCATCATCGCGATGCAGAACCGTGGGATCTCCCGGGACGAGGCCCGCGCGAAGACCCGGCCCTTCTTCGAGCACTTCGGCCTCGCGGAGTTCGAGGACGTGCGCCCCGCGCAGCTCTCCGGCGGGATGCGACAGCGCGTGAGCTTCCTGCGCACGCTGATGGCCGACAAGGACGTCCTCCTGCTCGACGAGCCGTTCGGGGCGCTGGACTCGATCACGCGTTCGCAGATGCAGGAGTGGCTGCTGCGCGCGCTCGGCGACGTGCCGCGCACCGTCCTGCTCGTCACGCACGACGTCGAGGAGGCGCTGCTGCTGAGCAGGACCGTCGTCGTCATGTCGGCGCGGCCGGGCCGCGTGGTGACGGTGCTGGAGGCCAACCTCGAGACGACGGGGTCCCGGCGCGAGATCGTGACGAGCCCCGAGTTCGTGGCGCTGAAGGAGCAGGCGCTGGAGGCCCTCGAGTGAGGCGCCGCCTGGCACCGGTACGGCCTGGCCGCGCTGTTCCTGCTCGCCCTGATCGCGGTCGCCGTGCGACCGGGCGGTCATCCGCGGGTTCGACGTTCCCAAGTACCTGTTCCCGGCCCCCTCGCAGGTGGCCCTCGCGCTGCGCGACGACTGGTCGGCGTACCTCGCTCCCGCCATGTGGGTGACGATGAACGAGATCGTCCTGGGATTCGTCGATCGCAGCGGTCACCGGGGTGGCGCTCGCGATCATCCTGCACATGTTCGGACCCCTGCGGCGGGCCGTGTATCCGCTGTTGATCGGGTCGCAGACGATCCCGATCGTCGTGCTCGCGCCGATCCTGGTCATCGTGCTCGGCTTCGGCCTCACGCCGAAGCTCGTGATCATCGCCCTGATCTGCTTCTTCCCGATCGTCGTGAACGGCCTCGACGGTCTCCGCTCGGTCGACGACGAGTTCATCCACATGATGCGGACGCTCGACGCCGGCCGCTGGGCCATCTTCAAGCGGATCGAATTCCCGAGCGCGCTACCGGCCATCTTCTCCGGCCTGCGCGTGGCGGCGACGTTCGCGGCGATCGGCGCGGTGTTCGGCGAGTTTTCGGGCGCGAGCGCCGGCCTCGGCTACGTGATCCAGCAGGCGACGCCGAACCTGCAGACCGCGCGGATCTTCGCCGCCATCGTGATCCTCAGCCTGATCGCGTTCGCACTGTTCGCGCTGGTCTCGCTGCTGGAACGGATCTTCGTCCCCTGGGCGCCGAGGGGGAATGCGATGTAGCGCGCGCGGGCGGTGTGCCGAAGGAGAGAGGGACGTGGATCCCCACGTGCCGGGCAGATGAAAGGACGTCGAGATGGACCGAACCAAGCGGAACCTCGCGGTGTTCGCGGTGATCACGGCTCTTGCTCTGGTCGCCGCCGCGTGCAACAGCGATACCAGCATCGTCAGCTCCGGGTCCTCGTCGGGTTCGACGTCGAGCGGCTCGGGCGCGATGGCCCCGGCCGACCTCGTCGGTCGAGCTCGACTGGGTACCCAACCCCGACCACGTGGGGCTGTACTACGCCCAGGACAAGGGCTACTTCGACGACGCGGCCCTCACGGTCGAGTTCCACCCACCGTCGAACGCCGCCGACCCGATCAAGCTGGTGGGCCTCAACAAGGTCGACCTCGCGATCTCCTACGAGCCCGAGATGTTCTACGGCCAGCAGAACGGCCTGCCGGTCGTCGCGGTGGCGACCGTCGTCCCGGTGCCGCTGAACTCGATGATCGTCTCGCCGGACGCGACCGCCACCGTCACCCAGCTGTCCGACGTGAAGGGGCTGTCGGTCGGCGTCACCGGCATCCCGAGCGACGACGCTTTCTACCTGACGATGCTGAAGACGGCCGGCCTCACCGAGGGCGACGTCACGAAGGTGAACGTGGGCTTCAACCTCGTCCCCTCGCTGCTGTCGAACAAGGTCGACGCCATCATCGGCGGGTACCGCAACGTCGAGGCGATCCAGGTCGAGCAGGAGTCCGGCACGAAGCCCACGGTGTTCCCGGCGAACGAGCTGGGCGTGCCCGACGTACGCGGAGCTCGTCGTCGTCGCCAACTCCGACAAGCTGGCGAGCGACGCCGCGTACGCCGACGCGGTGAAGCGGTTCGTCGCCACCCTGGTCAAGGGAACCGACGATGCGATCGCCGATCCCGGCCGGCGCGACCGAGATCATGAAGACCGAGACGCAGTACAAGCCCGAGTTCCTCGACGCGAGCGTCCCGTACACGCTCACGCTGCTGCAGCCGGCCGCCGGCACCAAGACCGGCTGCATCGACGCGGCCGCGTGGCAGAGCTACGGGGACTGGATGAAGACGAACGAGCTCATCACCTCGACGCCGGACGCGGCGGCGATCTCCACCGACGACTACCTGCCGTACAGCTGCACGTAGCCGGCCGGTCCGAGGGGAGGCCCGTCCGGGCCTCCCCTCGGGCGCGTCATGACATCGTCGGCTTGACCCTCGTCGTGCCCGGCACATAGAATCTGATATCTCATCCCGAGCTGACGACCCCTCATCGAGGAGCGGACCCATGGATGCGGCCACCGGCACCAACGAGGTCACCGAGCGGGTGCTGTCGGCCGTGGACCTCGACCGGGCGGTGGAGCTCGTCCAGGAGGTCTGCCGGATCCCGAGCGTGCTCGGCGAGGAGGGGCCGCTCGCGGAGTACCTCGCGTCGGTCATGCGGGCGTCCGCGTTCGACGACGTGGAGCTCCAGCCCGTCCTGCCCGATCGGCCGAACGCGATCGGCGAGGTGCGGTTCGGTCGGGGCCGGCGTGTCGTGCTCACCGGCCACATGGACACGAAGCCCGTCTCCCACGGCTGGGAGGTGACCGAGCCCTTCTCCGGGGCGTTGATCGACGGCTCCGTCTACGGGCACGGCATCATGGACATGAAGGCCGCGCTCGTCTGCCAGATCGTGGCGATCGAGGCCGTGCGCACGAGCGGACTGCCGGTCTCGGGCACGCTCGCGATGGCCGCCGTCTCCGACCACATGGGCGAGCAGCGGGGGTCGATCGCGTACTTCGACCGGCACGCGGCCGACCTGTGCCTGCTCGGTGAGCTCACCGACAACGAGGTGTGCCTCGGGCACCGGGGCCGCTACTACTTCGACATCACGACCCTCGGGCGCTCGGCGCACACCTGCCACAAGCCGTCGGCCATCAACGCGAACGTCCTGGCCGCGCAGGCGGTGCTGGCGCTCGAGGCCTCCAAGTACGAGCCGGAGCTCGAGCCGTGGATCGTCGACCTCTTCGGCGCCGAGACCTTCGTCGTGCCGGGCCGGATCTACGGCGGTCTGGCGCCCGGTGGCCCGTCGATGATCCCCGACGAATGCGTGATCCGCGTCGACTGCCGGCCGCAGCCGGGGGTGACGATCGAACAGGCGCGCGAGGAGATCGACCGCTGCCTCGAGCGGGCGAGGGAGGCCGACCCGCGCTTCCGCGCCGAGGTCGTCCTCGCCGACGTGAAGCAGGGCTACCTCGTCGACCCCGAGGACGAGGTCGTGCGGTTGCTGCGGACGGCCGTGCGCGAGGTGCGCGGGACCGAGCCGACGATGCGGGTGGAGAACTGGCTGGGCGACACGGCCAGCTTCGGCGACCGGATCCCGACCGTCATCTTCGGCCCCGGCGGACCGCCCGTGTACTGCCCCGACGAGCACCTGACGGTCGAGGAGATCCACGAGGCCACGAAGGTCTACGCCGCGTTCGCCGCCCTCGCCCTCTCCCGGCCCGCCGCGGAGTAGACCGTGTCCGCGCACGAGGCGGGCATCGGCAACCTCCTCGACCGGTGTCTCGCCGTGCGCCCCGGCGAGCAGGTCCTCCTCCTCACCGACGAAGGCACCGACGATGCGGTCGTCGCCGGCCTGGAGGAGGGGATCTCGCGGCGCGGTGCGACGCCGGTCCTCGCGCGCATGCCGATCCCGCCGCTGCCGGGGTCCGAGCCGCCGGACGCCGTCGCCGCCATGATGCTCGCGGCCGGCGCCGTCATCGAGCTCACGAGCCTGTTCATCGGCTCGAGCACCGCGCGGCAGCGGGCGACCCGCGCCGGCGTCCGCTACCTCGCGATGCCGGGCGTCCGCCTCGACACCTTCCGCGACGACGGCCCGCTCACCGTCGACTTCGATGCGATCCGCGCCGACGCCGAGCGGATCGGGGAGGCGTGGGGCGGCGCCGAGCGCTTCCGGCTCAGCACGCCCGGCGGCACGGACCTGCGCGGGTCGGTGGCCGGACGTCCCGGACGCGTGCTGCACGGTCTCGCGCGCGAGGACGGCGCGTACATGGCGCCGCCCGACATCGAGGCCGGCACGGCCCCGGTCGAGGGCACCACCTCCGGCGTGGTGGTCGTCGACGCGGACCTGCTGTTCATGGGGACGGGTCCCCTGCCCGAGCCCGTGGTGATCCACATCTCGGACGGAGCGATGGTCGCGCTCGAGGGCGCGGAGGCCGGGCGTCTCGAGGAGATGCTGGCGCGCTGCGCCGACGAGCGGATGACGAACCTGGCCGAGGTCTCGATGGCTTTCAATCCGGCCGGCCGCGTGTGCGGCGTGCCGATGGAGACCGAGTCCTCGCTCGGCACCGCGCACATCGCGCTGGGCAACTCGATCGCGTACGGCGGCACCGTCGACGCGGTCGCGCACCTCGACTGCGTGATGCGCGACGCCACCCTCGAGGTCGACGGCCGCCCGGTGATGGTGGCGGGGGAGCTCGTGTGACACCGCCGCGTGTGGTGCTGGCGAAGCCCGGACTGGACGGGCACGATCGCGGCGTGAAGGTGATCGCGATGGCGCTGCGCGACGCCGGCGCCGAGGTGATCTACCTCGGGCTACGGCGCAGCGTCGCCGAGATCGTGCAGGCGGCCGCCGACGACGACGCCGACGTGATCGGGATCTCGGTGCTGTCGGGCGCGCACCTGGAGCTGGCCGGCGACCTGCTGCGCGAGCGCGAGGCCCGCGGTCTCGGCGACGTGCCGGTCGTGCTGGGCGGCACGATCCCTGCCTCCGACGTCGCGGAGCTCCGCGCCCTCGGCGTGGCGGCCGTCTTCCCCGTCGGCACGAACCTGCTCGATGCCGTCGAGGGCGTGCTCTCGCTCGCTGCGAAGGGGTCGGGATGAGCGAGGACCTCACCACCGACTCCGGGCTGCCGGTCGAGGCCGTCTACACGGGCGCCGACGTCGGCGAGGAGCTGCAGGACCGTCTGGGCCTGCCGGGGGAGGCCCCGTTCACGCGGGGGCCCTATCCCTCGATGTACCGCGGGCAGCTCTGGACGATGCGGCAGTTCGCGGGGTTCGGCTCGCCCGAGGAGGCGAACGCGCGGTACCGCTTCCTGCTCGAGCGCGGCCAGACCGCGCTGTCGGTCGCGTTCGACCTGCCGACCCAGCTCGGGTACGACTCGTCCGACGACCGGGCGCGGGCCGAGGTGGGCCGCGTCGGCGTCGCCGTCGACACCGCCGAGGACATGGTGGATCTGTTCGACGGGCTCGCGCTCGGCGACGTCTCCGTGAACTTCACGATCAACGCCACGGCGGCCATCATCCTCGCCACGTATCTCGTCGCCGCCGAGCGCCAGGGTGTCGGCATGGAGCGGCTCGCCGGCACGCTGCAGAACGACATCCTCAAGGAGTTCCTCGCGCGCAAGACCTACATCTTCCCGCCCGCTCCCTCGATGCGGCTGTCGTGCGACGTGATCGAGTACGCGACCGATCACCTGCCGCGGTTCAACCCCATCTCGATCACCGGGTACCACGCGCGCGAGGCCGGGTGCGACGCCGTGCAGGAGCTCGGGCTCACGCTGGCGTCGGCCATCGCGTACTCCGAGGCGCTGATCGCGCGCGGGATGGACTTCGACGCGTTCGCGCCGCGGCTGTCCTTCCACTTCGCCACGACGCTCGATCTGTTCGAGGAGGTGGCGAAGCTCCGCGCCGCCCGCCGCATGTGGTTCCGGATCGCGACCGAACGGTTCGGCGCGAAGGATCCTCGTTCGGGGCGCCTGCGGTTCTTCTCGGGGAACTCCGGCACCACGCTCACCGCGCAGCAGCCGCTCAACAACGTCGTGCGCTCGACGCTGCAATGCCTGGGTGCCGTGCTGGGCGGCGCGCAGTCGATCCACGTGATGGGCTACGACGAGGCGTTCGAGATCCCGTCCGAGGAGGCCGTGACGCTCTCGCTGCGCACGCAGCAGATCATCGCGCTGGAGTCCGGCGTCACCCGCACCGCCGACCCGCTCGCCGGCTCGTTCTTCGTCGAGCGGCTCACCGACGACATCGAGTCGGCGGCCGGCGCGGTCCTCGCCGAGGTCGAGGCGGCCGGCGGCGCCGTCGCCGCCATCGAGCAGGGGCTCCCGCAGCGCTGGATCGCCGAGTCGGCGTACCGCACGGAGCGCGACCTCGCGCAGGGCACCCGGCCGAAGGTGGGCGTGAACGTGCACGTCGACGAGCAGGGTTCCGAGGCGCCGGCGCCCGAGCTGTTCCGGATGGACGAGGGCATCGTCGAGCGGCAGATCGAACGGACGGCCGCGCGTGTCGCCGCCCGAGATCCGCAGGCGCACGCCGAGGCCATCGCGGCCGTCGACGCCGTCGCCCGCGAGGGCGGCAACGTGATGCCGTCGCTGATCGTGGCCGCGCGCGCGGGCGCCACCGTCGGCGAGCTGTCCGACGTCTTCCGCAGCGTCTTCGGCGAGTTCCGGGAGCCGGATCCGTGGTGAGCGCACCGCTCGACGGGCTCCGCGTGCTGGACCTGACCCGGTTCGTCGCCGGCTCGCAGGCCACCGCGACGCTCGCCGCGCTCGGCGCCGAGGTGATCAAGCTCGAGGTCCCACCCGGCGGCGACCCGTACCGCGTGCAGGGCACCGAGCGCGTCGGCGACCAGTCGGTGCTGTTCATGTCGCTCAACTCCGGCAAGCGGAGCGTCGCGCTCGACATGCGCGCGCCGGACGCGTCCGACGCGATCGAGCGGCTGCTGGGGAGCTCCGACTTCCTGGTGGAGAACGCCCGGCCCGGCAGCCTGGCGCGTCACGGCCTCGACTGGGAGTCGGTGCACGCGCGTCACCCCTCCCTCGTGTACGGGTCGATCTCCGGCTACGGCGACGTGGGTCCGGACGCCTCTCGCGGCGGATTCGACCTGATCCTGCAGGCGGACAGCGGCGTCATGAGCGTCACCGGCAGCCCCGAGTCCGGACCGGTCAAGGTCGGCGCACCGGTGCTGGACGTCGGCGCCGGCATGAGCTGCGCGCTGGGGCTGCTGGCCGCACACATCGAACGGCTGCGCACCGGCGAGGGCCGGCACGTCTGTTCGTCCCTGCTCGAGTTCGCGCTCGCGGGGCTCGGCACGCTGGCAGCGAGCTCCTTCGTCTCGGGCGAGGTGCCCGGGCTGCTCGGCACGCACTCCCCGACGTTCGCACCGTACGGCGGCTTCCGCACCGCCGACGGGTGGATCGTGCTGGCCGGCGCCGGCTCGGAGGACCTGTGGGTCCGCTGCTGTCACGTGCTGGGGCTCGACGACCTCCCGTCCGACCCGCGGTTCGCCGACAACGCGGCGCGCGTGCAGCACCGCGACGAGCTCACCGAGCGGTTCGAGCGGGTACTCGGTACGCGACCGAGCGCCGAGTGGCTGCGTAACCTCGAGGCGGAGGGCGTGCCGGCCGCCGAGGTCCGCGACCTCGAGCAGGTCTTCGAGGGGCCGCAGCCGGCCGCGCTCGGTTCCGTGCAGCGGCTCGCACATCCGGAGGCGGGCGCGTACCGGGTCGTCGGCGCTCCGATCCGCATCGACGGCGAGGCGATGCCGTACCCGCGCCCGGCACCGTCGCTCGGCGCCGACACGCGCGAGGTCCTCACCGGCCTCGGCATGACCGACGCGGCGATCGACGACCTCGTGCGGTCCGGGGTGGCGGTCGCGCCGTGATCGAGGTCGCGTCGGAGACGCTCGCCGGCCTCGTGCTGTCGCGGACCGTCGAGATCGCGGCGATCCCCGCGCCGACGGGCGGCGAGGCGGCGCGCGCCGGCCTCGTGGCCCGGTGGTGGCGCGAGGACGGGTGGACCGACGTCGAGGTCGACGCCGCCGGCAACGTGTGGGCGCTCGCTCGTCCGGGCGAGGGCGGCGCGGTCGTGCTGGCCGCGCACCTCGACACCGTGTTCGCCGCCGACGTCGATCACGTCGTCCGCGAGCAGGACGGGCGCCTGCTGGGTCCGGGTGTCGGCGACGACTCCGTGGCGGTGGCAGCGCTGTCGGCCGCCGGCACGTTGCTGGCCCGGACCCCGGGGCGGCCGGTGTGGCTCCTCGCCACCGTCGGCGAGGAGGGCCTCGGCAACCTGCGCGGCATCGTCGCGGCGCTCGACGGGTTCGAACGCCCGGTCGAGGCCGTGCTGGCCGTGGAGGGGAACTACCTCGGCCGCGTCTCGGCCGTGGGCGTCGGGTCGGTCCGGTGGCGCGCGAGGCTGTCCGGCCCCGGTGGTCACGCCTGGGAGGCCGCCGGCGCGGCGAGCGCCGTGCATGTGGCCGCCGGCATGATCGGCGACCTCGCGACCCTCGCCGTCGCCGGCGCGCGCACCGCCGTGAACGTCGGGCGCATCGCCGGCGGCGAGGCGATCAACGCGCGCGCGCGCGAGTGCTGGTTCGAGCTCGACATCCGCGCCGACGACCCGGCGGCGCTCGCCGACCTCGAGGCCCGGGCGCGGACGATCATGAGCGTGCCCGACGGCATCGAGCTGGAGCTCGAGGAGCTCGGCCGCCGGCCCGCCGGCTCGCTGGACCCGGCGCACCCGCTCGTGCGCGCCGCGGCCGGTGCGCTGGAGGCGGCCGGCCTCGAGCCGTCGTTCGTCGCCACCAGCACCGACGCGAACGCCGCGCACGCTCGCGGCATCCCCGCCGTCGCCGTCGGCGTCACGACGGGCGGCGGCGAGCACACGCCGCAGGAGTGGATCGACGTCGCGCCGATCGCACTGGGCCTGTCGGTGCTGGCGGCGACCGTCACGAGGTTCGAGGAGGCGGCCGGATGAGGCAGGCGAGATGAGGCAGGTGCGCTCCGGGGTCGTGCTGCAGGGCGCGTACGAGCCGCCGCTGTTCGGCGACATGGTGGCCGAGATCGACGCGCTCGGCTTCGACCACCTGTGGCTGACGGACTCGTCGCTGCACGCCCGGAACCCGTACGCCTACCTCACGCTCGCCGCGACGAGATCCTCGCGCCTCATGCTCGGCACGGCGGTCACGAACCCGCTGACGCGGCACCCGGCCATCACGGCGGCCGCCGCCGCGACGGTCGACGAGATCTCCGGCGGGCGCATGATCATGGGCATCGGCGCCGGCGACCGGCCGCTGCTCGCCCTCGGCATGAAGCCGGCGTCGGTCGACTCGCTCCGCGCCTCGATCGGCGCGCTGCGGGCGCTCTGGAGCGGCGCGCACGTCGACGTCGAGGACGTCGCCTTCTCGCTGCGCGACGCGCACCTGCGCTTCCCCGCGCGCGCCGACATCCCGGTGTTCATCTCCGCGAGCGGTCCCCGCACGCTCGAGCTCGCCGGCGAGATCGCCGACGGCGTCATCCTGCTGGTAGGCCTGTTCCCCGAGGCGCTCGCGTGGGCACTGGAGCACGTCGACCGGGGAGCGGCGAAGGCCGGCCGCGATCGTCCGCACGTGGCGGTCTTCGCGTACGGGTCGATCGACGACGACGAGGACCGCGCCCTCGAGTCGGCGCGGTCGATCGCGGCGTGGTTCCCGCAGACCGCGCCCGTGATCTGCGAGCTGGCGGGGCTGTCGCCGTCGCTGATCGAGGACGTGAAGACCCGATACGCCGGCGGCGAGTTCCAGGAGGCCGCCGCCGCCGCCCGGCTGCTCCCCGATGCGTTCGTTCGCCGTGTGGCCCTCGCCGGCAACGCGGACCGTGCACGTGCGTCCATCGAGGCGGTCGTGGGCGCCGGCGCCGACTCGGTGAACGTCTTCCCGCTCGGAGCCGGACGCATGGACACCGTGCGGGCCTTCGCCGCCTGCGTGGCCGGCCTCGCGGGCGCCCCGGACGGGACATCGGAACCCGAACGAGGGACTCCTTAGAATGAGCATGCATCCCGAGCGTGCCGAGACGGATGGAGTGAGGACGGAGATGGAGGCATCGACCGGTGCGGCCGCCTGGCGGGTCGTGGGCGTGCACCACGTCGCGTTCGCGCACGCCCCCGGCGCCGGTCCCGACGACGCGCTGTGCGACCTCCTGCGGGTCGAACCGCACGAGGAGCCGGGCCCGGGCTTCGTGGAGCGGATGTTCCCCGCCGGCAACGCCTACGTGCAGACCCTCGAGGCCACCGGTGAGGGGGTCGTGCAGAAGTTCCTCGACCGTCGCGGGCCGGGGCTGCACCACGTGGCCTTCGAGGTGGACCGGATCGACGCCGCCGTCGAGTCGCTGCGCGCCCGTGGGGTCCGCCTCGTCGACGAGGAGCCGCGGGCCGGCGGGATGGGCACGCGCATCGCCTTCGTGCACCCGTCGGCGTTCGGGGGGATGCTGGTCGAGCTCGTCGAGCTCCCGGCCGGGGAGCCGTCGGGATGATCGTTCACCGCACGGACCGGGACACAGGAGCGGGTAGGTAAGGGGTGACCGTGGACAACGAGGCTGGGACCGAGCAGGCACCGGAGGCGTCGGACGCCGTCTTCAGCGGGCGGCACGATCGGCGCAAGGTGACCGACTGGGCCTACGAGGAGGTCCGCCGCGCGATCATCGACCTGAAGCTCAAGCCCGGCGAGCCGCTGCGCGAGGCGACGATGGCCGAGCAGCTCGGGGTGAGCAAGACGCCCGTGCGCGAGGCGCTCGCGCGGCTCGAGCAGGAGGGCCTGGTGGAGACGACCTCGTTCAAGGGCGCGGTCGTGAGCGGCTACTCGCCGGCCGACCTCGAGGAGATCTACGAACTGCGCGAGCTCCTCGAGGGAGCCGCCGCCCGTGCGGCGGCGACCTCGGCGTCGGAGGAGACGCTGGCGCGCCTGGCCGGCATCGTGGCCGAGAGCCGCGTGCTCCGCGCGAACGACGACCTCGACGCCCTCGCGGCGCTGCTGGGGGAGTTCGACCTCGTGATCTACGAGCAGGTCACGAACGAGCGGATCCGCGCCCTGATCGAGAACCTGAAGGCGCATCTCACCCGCATCGGCCGGCTCACCGAGGAGATCCCCGGCCGCGTGAAGGCCTCGGTCGAGGAGCACGCCGCCATCGTGGACGCGATCGCCGCGCACGACGCCGACGGCGCCGAGCGCGCGATGCGGGCCCACATCCGCAGCGTCCTCGCCGATCAGTTGGGTGCCGACCAGGCACGGACCGAGACGGGTCGATCCGCTTGACGCGTCACGTTGGTATCTGATGTAGTGCGCATTATGTTGGAGACCCAGTCTCGGCGCGTCTCACGGGTGTTGCACGAGTCCGGCGCGCAGGTCTGGGAGCGGGCGACCACCCATCCGATGGTGCTCGGGATCGGCGACGGCACCCTGCCGCACGAGGTCTTCCGCGGCTACTTCGAGCAGAACGTCCTGTACCTGCAGGCGTACGCGCGCGCCATCGCGCTCACCGTCGCGAAGGCGCCCGACCTCGAGGGTGTCGAGACGCTCTCGCGCTTCCTGCGCCAGATCGTCGACACGGAGATCCCGGCGAACCTCGGGTTCCTGGAGCGGCTCGGCGGCGCGCCGCCCGAGGCCGGTTCGATGCACGCCACCACGTACGGGTACACGCGACATCTGCTCGCGACCTGCGCGCTCGGCGACTGCGCCGAGGGCCTGACGGCCGTGCTGCCCTGCCAGTGGAGCTACGGCGAGCTCGCGCGCCGGTTGATCGCGAACCCTCCCGCCGACCCGGTCTACGCGGACTGGATCGGGCTGTTCGGCTCCGACGAGTACGACGGGCTGGTCGAGCGGAGCACCGCCCTGCTCGATCGCGTGGCCGACGCGGACGACGCCGCCCAGATGGCGTCGCTCACGTCGATCTTCGAACGTTCGACGCGGTACGAGGTCGCATTCTGGGACATGGCGTACGCGGGCCCCCGATCGGGGTGAGCCGCACCCGACACGTGAGGAGCATCGGCCCATGCAGGCAGCGCGGATCCACGAGGACCTGACCCTCCGTCTGGACGACGTCGATACCCCGGAGCCGGGGAGTGGCGAGGTGCTGGTGCGCATCCACGCGGCCGGCGTCTGCGGCACCGACCTGCACATCCTCGACGGCATGATCAAGCCCGACCCGTACCCGATGACGCTCGGGCACGAGGCCGCCGGCGTCGTGGAGGCGGCCGGCGACGGCGCGAACCTGCGGGCCGGCGACCGTGTGGCGATCTACAACAAGATCTTCTGTGGGCACTGCGAGCAGTGCCTCAAGGGCCGGCAGAACATCTGCGACACCGAGGCGGACCAGCTCGGGTTCAACCGCGACGGCGGCGACGCGGAGTACGTAGTGGTGCCCGAGCAGAACGCCGTACCGGTGCCGGAGGGCGTCGACCTCGAGACGGCGGCCGTGCTCACGTGCGCCGGCATGACGGCCATGCACGCGACGAAGCTCTCGAACCTCCGCCTGGGCGACACCGCGGTCGTCGACGGCATCGGCGGCGTCGGCATCTTGGTCGTACAGGCGGCCGCGCACGCGGGCGCGCGGGTGATCGCCGTCGCGGACTCGGAGGACAAGCTGCAGCTCGCACGCGACCACGGGGCGAGCGACGGGCTCCTCGTCGACTCGCCCGAGTCCTACGACGACCTCGCCGACGGGGTCCGCGGCCTCACGGCCGGCCGCGGCACCGACGTGTTCTACGAGCTGGTCGGCACGACCCGCTCGATGGCCGCCGGCGTCCGCTCGCTCGCGAAGGGCGGCCGGTTCGTCTCGACCGGCTACACGGACCAGCAGCTCGAGATCCACCCGATCGAGTTCATCCTGCCGGAGTCCTCCTTCATCTCCACCGTCGCCGCGACGCGGCTCGACCTGCAGGACGCCATGGCGCTGTCGGCCGCCGGGGCGATGAAGGTGCCGATCGCCGGCACGTTCCCACTCGAGGGCGTCTCGGACGCGCTGGCCGCCCTGCGCCGGCGGGGCGTCCTCGGCCGCCAGGTGCTCCGGATCGCCTAGATCGACACCACCCACGACCCAAGGAGACGAGCGATGTCCACGGTCACCGAACCGACGATCGCGTTCCTGCAGCAGCCGCTCCGTCTGTACATCGACGGCGCGTTCGTCGAGACCGAGGGCTCGCTCGCCTCGATCAACCCGGCGACCGGGGAGACGCTCGCCATGGCGCCGCTCGCCACCGAGCGCGAGGTCGACGCGGCGGTGGGGGCGGCGTCGCGCGCCTTCGAGACCTGGCGTTCCGTGCCGCCGACCCAGCGGGCTCGCCTGCTGTGGGGGCTCGCCGACCTGCTCGAGGCGGCCAAGGACGAGTTCGCCATGATCGAGGTGCTCGACAACGGCAAGCCGCTGTGGGAGGCGCAGGCCGTCGACATCGCGCTCACGATCGAGCTGTTCCGCTACTACGCCGGCTGGACGACGAAGCTGACCGGCGACGTGCTGCCGAACTCGATCCCGGGCATGCTCACCCTCGGCAGGCGGGAGCCGGTCGGAGTGGTGGCGGCCATCACGCCGTGGAACTTCCCGCTGCTCGAGGTCGCGTACAAGCTCGGACCGGCGCTCGCGGCCGGCTGCACGGTGGTCGTGAAGCCCTCGGAGCTGGCGCCGCTGTCCACGCTGCGCCTGATGGACCTGATCGACGAGGCCGGGTTCCCGCCCGGCGTCGTGAACGTGGTGATCGGCGGGCCGGACGTGGGCGCGAGCCTCGTGCGCCACCCCGGGGTCGCCAAGATCGCGTTCACCGGGCAGACCGCGACGGGCAAGGAGATCCTGCGCGCCTCGATCGACGGGCTGAAGCGCGTGACGCTGGAGCTCGGCGGCAAGAGCCCGAATATCGTCTTCGCCGACGCGAACCTCGAGGCCGCCGCGAGCGGCGCCTTCGGTGGCGCCTTCTTCAACCAGGGCGAGGCCTGCGTTGCCGGCTCGCGCCTGTTCGTGCAGACGCCGGTCGCGGAGGAGCTGGTCGCGCGCCTGACCGAGCAGGCGAACGGGCTGCAGCTGGGGCACGGCCTCGATCCGGCGACCCAGATGGGGCCGCTGATCTCCGCGCCGCATCGGCGCCGGGTCCTCGGCTACGTCGAGTCGGCGACCGGCGAGGGCGCCCACGTCGCGGCCGGCGGCGCCGAGGCCGCCGTCGACGGGTTCGAGG
This sequence comes from uncultured Actinomycetes bacterium, assembly GCA_963828885.1. Lineage (GTDB taxonomy): Bacteria > Actinomycetota > UBA4738 > UBA4738 > HRBIN12 > JALYMB01. Next base: position 20,449 of record CAWHGC010000008.1, on the reverse strand, counting down.
GCGGGTTCTTCGTCCAGCCCACCGTGATCTCGGGCGTGCGCAACGAGATGAAGGTGGCGCAGGAGGAGATCTTCGGACCGGTGCTCTCGGTCATCACATGGGACGACGAGGACGCGCTGCGCGCGCTCGCCAACGACGTGGACTTCGGCCTCGCGGCGGGCATCTGGACCGCCGACACCAGCAAGGCGCTTCGCCTCGCCGAGGACCTGCAGGCCGGCACCGTGTGGATCAACACCTACGGTATGTTCGACGTGGCCGTCCCGTTCGGCGGGCGCAAGCAGTCCGGGTTCGGCCGTGAGCTCGGCGCCGAGGCCCTCGAGCCGTACCTGCAGTCGAAGTCGATCTGGGTCGACCTGACGTCGGCCGTACCGCAGTCCGGACAGGGCATATCCCGCTGAGCGGGATCGGACCGGGAGGGGAGCAGCTCGTGAGCGATCGCATCGTCATCAGGAACGGGACCGTCGTCACCATGAACGACGCCGACGAGATGATCTTCGGCGGCACGGTCGTCATCGAGGGCGATCGGATCGTCGACGTCGGCCCCGACGCGGAGGTGGCGTCGCGCCAGAGCACCGACGGCGCGCTCGTCATCGAGGCCGAGGGGCAGGCCGTCCTGCCGGGCCTCGTCGACCTGCACTTCCACACGGCGGTCGGCAAGGGGTGGAGCGACCACCTGCCGCTCTGGGAGTACCTGGAGACCTGCTGGTATCCGATGATCCGGGCGCTCAACCCGGAGGAGGCGTACTGGGCCGCCCTCGCGAGCTACAGCGAGTCGATCAAGTGCGGCGTCACGACCGTCAACGACATGTACCGCCAGCTCGGTGGCCTCGCGCGCGCCGCCGAGGAGATCGGTATCCGCGCGGTCCTGTCGAACGACGTCGCCGACGACGAGCACGACCTGGACACGCTCGAAGACAACAAGGCCGCGTACCAGGCGTCGAACGGCGCCGCCAACGGTCGCATCGAGGTCTACATCGGGATCGAGTGGCTCCCGCTCGCGTCGGAGGGGCTCCTCAAGGAGGCCCGCATGCTGGCGGACGACCTCAACACCGGCATCCACATCCACCTGAACGAGTCGCTCACCGAGGTGGAGAACTCGAAGGAGCGGTTCGGTCGCCGTCCGACCGAGGTCGCGTACGACTGCGGGATCCTGTACGAGCGCTGCATCGCCGCGCACTGCGTGTGGCTGTCCGACGCCGAGATCGCGCTGATGCGCGAGACCGGCACGCAGATCTCGCACAACCCGTCCTCGAACGCGAAGCTCGGCAACGGCATCGCGCGTGTGCCCGAGATGCTGGCCGCCGGCATCAACGTGGGGCTCGGTCACGACGCCGCGGAGTGCAACAACAGCCGCGACCTGTTCGAGGTGATGAAGTTCGCGTCGCTGATCCACCGCGCGAGCCGGGTCGACCCGAGCCTGCAGCAGGCGCCCGACGTCGTGCGCATGGCCACCCGCAACGGCTCGGCCGCGCTCGGCCACGAGACCGGCGAGCTCACCGCCGGCAGGAAGGCCGACGTGATCCTGGTCGACCTGCAGAACCAGATGTTCACGCCGCTGCATCCCGGAGAGCAAGGCGCACCTGTACTCGCACCTGGTCTTCGCCGCCAACGGCAGCGCCGTCAACACCACCATCATCGACGGGCAGGTCGTGTACCGCGACCGTGCGTTCACGACGATCGACGAGCCCGAGGTCCTGCATCACGCGAACGAGGCGTTCCTGAGCGTCCTCGACCGCATGGTCGTGCCCACCTGAGCCGAAGGTGGCAGGCGCCAAGGATGCCCGGTCGCACGCTGGTCCTCGGGGACCCGGTCGTCGCGCTCGGCTCGCAGACGCTGATCCCCGACGGCGCGCTCGTCGTCGAGGGCAGCACGATCGTGGCGGCGGGTGCGCGCGCCGACCTCGAGCAGCAGGGGCCCTTCGACCGCGTGCTCGGATCGCCGTCGCACTTCGTGATGCCGGGGTTCATCAACTGCCACTACCACTCGGAGCTCGCGATCGGGCCCGGCCTGTACCAGTTCATCTTCGAGCGGGCGAACGTCTTCATCCAGGCGGCGACCGGCGCCATCGACGAGGAGGATCTGTACACCGGGGTCCTGTGGGGGCTCGTCAACGCCATCAAGGGCGGGCAGACCTCGACGGTCGACATGTACTACGGGCGCCCGGGCATGGAGGACTTCGGATGCGCCCCGGCCCTGCGCGCGTACGAGGACGCCGGCATGCGCACGGCGTTCGGCCTGGTCAGTCGCGACGAGCACATCTACGTCCACGAGCCGAACGAGCGGTTCCTCGAGCGGCTGCCGCCCGATCTGGCCGAGGAGGTCCGCCGCTCGCCGATGGGCTACGCGTGGCCCGTCGACGAGGTGATGGCCGCGTTCCGCCGCCTGCACGCCGAGTGGCACGGCCGCGACGACCGGATCCGCATCGTCACCGCCCCCGACTGGACGCCCGCCTGCTCCGACGATCTCTATCGCCGGGCACGGCGCGAGGCCGACGATCACAGCACCGGCATGATCACGCACGCGCTCGAGACGCGCTCGGAGATGATGTTCAACCTCGAGCACCACGGGAAGCCGGCGGTGCGCCGGCTGGCCGACCTGGGCGTCCTGGGTCCCACCACCGTGCTCGAGCACTTCGTGTGGGTGACCGACGAGGAGCTGGCGATCTTCGCCGACTCCGGCGCGGTCGCCTCGAACGACCCGGGGTCGAACCTGCGCCTGTCGGCCGGCATCTGTCGGGTGCGCGACATCATGGACTCGGGCGGGCGCATCGCGTTCGGTACCGACGGCATCTCGTTCTCCGACCGCGAGGACTTCTTCCAGGAGCTCCGGCTGGCGTGCTACCTGCAGCGCTCGCCGACGGTGTTCGAGCGGCAGCGCCTGGACAGCGAGGCCGTGCTGCGCGCGGCGGCGGAGAACGGCGCGCGGGCGCTGGGTATGGAGGGGCGGCTCGGCAGCCTCGAGCCCGGCCGCCTCGCCGACCTGCTGATCGTCCGCCGCGACCGCATCATGTTCCCGCCGGGTCGCTACGACGCCGAGCCGTTCCTCGACGTGGTGCTCGACCGTACCGAGTCCGGCGACATCGACACCGTCATGGCGCATGGGCGGGTGCTCATGGAGGGCGGGCGCGTGACGGTCGTCGACGAGGATGCCCTCAAGGAGCGCTTCGCCGATGCCGTACAGCGCAGGATCTATCGCCTGCCCGACCACGTGGCGCGCTGGGCCGAGCTGGGTCGGCTCGTCGAGCCGTACGTCCTGGAGTTCTACCGGCGCTGGTACGACACGCCCGTGGAGCCGGCCACGCTGTACAACCCGCGCAGGCCGCCGGTCTAGGCTTCGATCAGCCCCAGCACCCGCGCGACGTTGTCGCCCATGATCCCGTCCAGCTTGTCCTGCGCGATGGGCTCCATCCGCAGGGCGTCGGCCTCTTCGTTCACCGACATGAGCTTGTCTCGGAGCGCGACGGGGTCGTAGAGGAACCCCGGGTAGTCGGTGCCGAAGAAGATCTTGGCGAGGGGCACGAACATCGGCTCGCAGCGCGACAGCAGGAGGAACAGGTCCCGGCGCGTGAGCGTGGCGATCAGGTACGAGAGCTCGGCGAAGAAGTTCGGGTGCTTCGTGAGCAGGAACAGCGCCTCGTCGACCCAGGGGAGGCCGCAGTGCGCGATGATGACGCGCAGGTCGCGGAACTCGCGCCCGATGTCGTCGAGCATGGCCGGCCGCCCCAGCTCCAGCTTGGCGTCGATCCGCGTGGAGCCCGCCTGATGGATCATGACGGGGATGCCGAGCTCCTGCGCCTTCGCGTAGATCGGGAAGGCGAGCTCGGGGTCGTTGGCGGCCCAGTGCTGGTACATCGGGTACAGCTTGAGCCCCGTCAGACCGAGCTCGGTGACGGCGCGCTCGAGCTCATCGACGGCCGCACCGACGCCCCGGTACGCGGGGTTGACCGACGCGAATCCGATGAACCGGCCCGGGTCGGAGCGCACGACGGCCGCGATCGTGTCGTTGCACCGGTCGGGGTGCTTCGGGCCCTCGAGGTCGAGCAGACCGGTGGCGTCGACGGTGCCGATCAGCCGCCCCTCCAGGACCTGCGGCGAGATGGCGAGGACGACGATCCGGTCGAACCCCGGATGGTCCCGCACCGACTCCGCCGGCCCGATCACCGGCCAGCCCTTCCTCGTGTAGCCGCTCGCCTCCCACTCCTCCTCGGTCGGCATGCGATGCGACGGCAGCAACCCCATGGAGCGGTAGATGCACAGCGAGCCCTCTCGTCCGTAGGCGAGCGTGAACTCGGGGTCCTCGGCGAGGCTGAGGATGTGGCTGTGCGCATCGATGATCAATCGTCGCCTCCGGTCGGTGGTGAGCTTATGCGCTCCTCGCCGAGCTTCCCCCGAGGTACGCCTCGATGACGACGGGATCCTGCGAGATCTCCCGCGGCAGGCCGAGGGCGATCGTCCGCCCCTGGTCGAGCACCTGGATCCGGTCGCAGAGCTTCATGATGAGTCGCAGGTCGTGGTCGACGACGACGACCGAGCAGGCGAGCTCCGTCCGGATCCTGCGGATGTTCTCGAGCAGCTCGTCGGACTCGGACTCGTTCATGCCGGCCGCCGGCTCGTCGAGCAGGATCAGCGACGGACGGCGAACGACGGCGCGTGCGATCTCCAGCCGGCGCTGCATGCCGTACGGCAGGTTCACGGCCTTCTCTCGTTCGACGGCGCCGAGACCGAACCAGGCGAGCACCTCGTCGACCGAGGACCTCGGCGTGCCGGGCGCCGATGCGGCCTCGACGTTCTCCCGCACGGTGAGCTGGGCGAACAGCCGGATGTTCTGGAACGTGCGAGACAGCCCGAGGCCCGCGACCCGGTGCGGCGCGCGCCCGCCGATCTCCTCGTCATGGAAGACGATGCGTCCGCTCGTCGGCGGGTACACGCCCGACACGACGTTGAGCAGCGTGGTCTTGCCGGAGCCGTTGGGCCCGATCAGGCCCAGGATCTCGCCGTCACGCACGTCGACGTCGATGCCGGCGAGTGCGGTCAGCCCTTCGAAGCGCTTCTCGACGTGCTCGCCGCGCAGGACCGAGGTGCGCTCCCTCTCTGGCTCACGCGCTGAGGCCTCGTCGAGCGCCGGGATCCGCGCCGGCGCGACGGCGGCCTCGCGTCGGCGGAACGGTGGCAGCCGCCGAAGGAGATCGTCGATCTCCCACCGGTCGAATAATCCCTCGGGCCGCAGGATCAGCGTGATGATGATGAGCAGCGCGATGGCGAACTGCACGGTGCCGGTGATGCGCGGCAGCACCCACGGCCCGATCGAGACGCCCTGTTCGACGCGGGCGAGGGTGTCGGTGAGGAACGTGATGATGGCGGCGCCGGCCACCGCGCCGCTCAGGGAGGTGCGGCCGCCGATCACCAGCATCGCCAGCAGCGCGAACGTGATCGAGAAGTAGAACTGGTTGGCGTTGAACGCGATGACGCTCTGCGCCCACAGGGAGCCGGCCGCGCCCATCATCCCCGCGCTGAGGATCCACGCTCCGTACCGGTTGCGCACGACGTTCGTCCCCACCGACGCCGCCGACAGCGAGTCCTCCCGGGTCGCCCGCAGCCGCAGCCCCGGGCCCGACTCCTTGTACAGCCGGCCCACCAGCATGAACACGACGGCGCCGGCCGTCGCGACGCCGAGGGTCGTCCGGACCGGGATGCCGGCCAGGCCGAGCGAGCCTCGCGTGAACGTGGTGGCGTTCTGGAGGAACGTGTGCACGACGACGAGCAGCGCGAGCGTGGCCATCGCCATCGTCGACTCGGTCATCCGGATCACGCCGCCGCCGAAGATGGCAGCGACGACCGCGGCGACCAGCGCCGACAGTGCGATCGCCGGCACCAGACCGAGGTTGGTCGTCGCCAGCGAGGACGGCAGGTCGGGCAGCTGCGCGGACTTGAGGATCTCGGGCACCGTCACCAGCGCCGTCGTGTACGCGCCGATGCCCATGAACGCCACGTGGCCGAACGAGACGATGCCGCTGTTGCCGATGAACAGCTGGATCGACACGACGAGCATCACGTTCACGAGGAACACCACGTACGTGCGGCCGGAGGAGGTCGAGCCGTACTGGCGCGTGAGCCACATGCCGACGATCAGCAGCGCCGCGATCAGCGCCGACCCGGCCAGCGCGGGCCGCAGCCGGTTCGCGGGGATCGGGCCGCTCATGCGGCCGCGACCCGCTGTCCGAAGAGGCCCTGCGGGCGCACGTACAGGATCGCGACGACGATCAGCAGCGACGCCGCCTGCGCGTACGGGAGCAGGGAGCCCGGCAGTAGCGCCTGGAGGAAGACCTCGAGGGTGCCCAGGAAGAACCCGCCGAACACGGCGCCCCGGAGATTGCCCAGGCCCCCGATCACCGAGGCGATGAAGGCCTGGATCACCGGCACGAACCCGGTGGTGGGGTTCACGGAGGTGGTGCGGGCGATCCACAGCACGCCGGCGATGCCGGCGAGGACGCCCGAGATCAGGAACGCGAGCGAGATCACCCGGTTCGCACGTACCCCCGACAGGCGCGCGGTCGTGAAGTCCTGGGACGCAGCGCGCATCGCGACGCCGGACCGGGACCTGCGCATGAACGTCGTGAGGGCGACGAGCGAGATCGCACCGATCGAGGCCGTGATGATCGACAGCACGCCGATGCGCACCGAGCCGATCTGCACGGCGTCGTCGAACAGCGCCGGCACCGGGATGCCGCGGGAACGGACGGACACGGCCTGCCGGAAGGCGCCCTGGATCAGCTGCGCGACGGCGAACGACGTGAACAGCAGCGACACGAAGCTCGCGTTGCGCAGCGGACGGAAGGCGATCAGCTCCATCAGCACCGACGCGATGCCGGCCGCCGCCACGCCGATCAACGCCACGGCGATGAAGGGCAGCTTGTAGTGCGTGGCGGCAAGCATCGCGTAGCCGGTGATCGTGACGAGCTCGCCGTAGGCGAAGTTCAGCATGCCCAGTACGCCGTAGACCATGGACAGTCCCAGCGCGAGCAGCGCATAGATGCTGCCGAGCGAGAGCGCGTTCACGAGCTGCTGCACGAACTCCGACGGGCTCACGGCGTCACCCCGCCACCTGGCCGATGCCGAGGTACGACCGCTCGAGCTCGCCCTCGACGAGCTGGTCGGCCGAGCCGGACGCGACGACGCGCCCCACCGACAGCACGTACGCCCGATCGGCGATCTCGAGCGCGCGATGCACGTTCTGCTCGACGAGCAGCACCGTCACCCCCTCCGAGCGGAGCTCCTGGATCAGTTCGAAGATCCGGTCGACGAAGATCGGCGCCAGTCCGAGCGACGGCTCGTCGAGCAGGAGCATCCGCGGCCGCGACATCAGCGCTCGCGCGATGGCGAGCTGCTGCTGCTCGCCGCCCGAGAGCGTGCCGGCGAGCTGGCGCGCGCGCTCGCCCAGGATCGGGAACCGCGAGAGCCACCGGTCCGTATCGGCGCGGAGCTCCTCGCGATCGGTCCGCGCGATGCCGCCGACGGTGAGGTTCTCCTCGACCGTGAGCGTGGGGAACACGTGCCGCCCCTCGGGGACCAGCGCGACGCCGCGGCGCACGACGGCCTCGGGCACGAGGCCCGTGAGGGCGCTGCCGTCGAACACCACCGAGCCGCGCTGCGGCTTCAGGGCGCCGGCGAGCGTGCGCAGGAGGGTCGTCTTGCCGGCGCCGTTGGGCCCGAGCGTCGCGACGATCTCGCCGCGCGCGACCTCGAGCGAGACGTCCCGGATCGCGACGACCGCGCCGTAGGCGACGGTGAGACCGTCGACGACGAGCAGGGGAGGGCCGGCCTCGACGGCCGTCGACGTCCGGTCCTCCCCGTGGGCGTCGGTCACGCCTGCGGTGTCGGCACGTAGCTCGGGAAGGCCGGCTGCCCGAGGCAGGTGAACTCGGTCCCCTTCATCTGGATCAGCGCCGCCGGCTTGTTCGCCCGTCTCGTCGTCGGATCCATGACGACGTGTCCGGAGATGCCCGTGTAGTCGGTCTTCGCCAGTTGCGCGATCAACGGCGCGGGATCGGCGCTGCCGGCCTTGTCGATCGCGTCGGCGACGAGGTTCACCTCGTCGTAGCCGATCACGGCGACGTAGGAGCTCGGGTCCTTGCCGTTCGCGGCGTTGTAGTCGTCGTAGAACGCCTGGACATCCGGGGTCGCCCTCCGCGGTGCACACGGAGTTCGAGAACGTCAGGCCGTCGATCGCCTTCGCGCCCGGCGTCGAGGAGCGCGGCGTCGGCGTTGCCGTCGGTCGACAGCACCGGCATCGTCAGCCCGGCCTGCCGGAGCTGACGCAGGAACACCACGCTGTCCGGGATGAACATCGGGGTGAACACCGCGTCGGGCGCCGGGTCGACGTTCGCGAGCTTCGTGACGACCGCCGAGTAGTCGCCGGCGCCGATCTTGTACTCGTCGGTGCCGATCGACCGAGCCACCGCCGTGCTCGAAGGCGTCGGAGAAGTACGTCGGGCAGGTCCTTCGTGTACGGGATCTCGTTGGAGCCCAGCACGTACGCGGTGCTGTAGCCCTGCGCGATCGCGTACTCGGCGAGGACGGCGGCCTGGATGTTGTCGCTCATGACGAGCTGATACGCGCAGTCGCCCATGCCGCCGACGAGCGACGGAGCCGTGCCGAGCCCGGTCGAGATCGGCACGCCGGCCGTGCACGCCACCTGACCCTCGGCGAGGATGCCGTCGCCGACGGTGCCGATCAGGTAGTCGGCCCCGTCGTCGATCAGCTGCTGCGTGACCTTCGCTCCCTCGGCCACATCGTTGCGCATGTCGACGGTCTTCAGCTCGAGCGGCCGTCCGAGGACGCCGCCGCTCGCGTTGATCTGGTCGACGGCGAACTGCGCGCCCTCCTGCATGGGGGAGTCGTAGTAGGCCCAGTCCGTCGTCAGGTCCGCGGGGAAGCCGATGATGATCGGCTCTCCGGAGGCGGAGCCGCTGCCGCTGGCCCCCCCGTTGTCGTTGTTGTCGTTCGAGGTGCTGCACGCGGCGCCGATCAGACACAGCAAGAACACGAGCGCGAGCGATCTCCGAGCCATCCCCCTACCTCCCCAGTCGCACGTATCGGGCATTCGTACGCTGCGGCCCCGGGCCTGTCAAGACCGTTACCGAGCTTCCCCTGGGCGGATGGATAGGTAAGAATCCTGCCGTCGAGGCAGCAGGCGTCGACGGGGGGCGACCACGCACACGAGCGAGACGATCGGCGAGGAGGTGCGCGAGCGGCTGGGCGAGATGACGCCCTCCGAGCGCCGCGTGGCCCGCACGCTGCTGGCCACCTACCCGACGGCCGGCCTCGAGAGCCTGCCGCAGCTGGCGGAGGGGGCGGGCGTCACCGGCCCCACCGTGCTGCGCTTCGTCCGCAAGATCGGCTTCGAGGGGTATCCCGACTTCCAGCGCTCGCTCCGGCACGAGGTGCAGGCGCGCACGGAGGGCCTGCCCTCGCTCTACCGGACGAAGGGCACGCCGGGCGACGAGGTCGTGCGGCGAAGCCACGAGGCGTTCACGCGCGCGCTCGACGCGACGCTCGCGTCGACCTCGCTCGAGGAGGACCTCGAGCTCGTCGTCGCCCTCCTCGCGGACCGCAAGCGCCGCATCTGGTTCGCCGGCGGCCGGTTCAGCCAGCTCGTCGCGAGCTACCTGTGCCTGCAGCTCCGGATGCTGCGGCCGGGCTGCGCGATGGTGGCGGAGTCCCCCGACCGCCGCGTGATCGACAGCCTCGAGGTCTCCCGCCGCGACGTGCTGTGTCTGTTCGACTACCGCCGGTATCAGCGCGACACGATCGAGGCCGGCCGGGTGGCGGCCGAGCGAGGCGCCGTCGTCGTCGTGTTCACCGACCCGTGGCTGTCGCCGGCCGTCGAGTACGGTCGGCACGTGCTGATCTCGCACGCCGACTCGGCGTCGCCGTTCGACTCGCTGCTGGGCGCCTTCGCGATCGCCGAGGTGATCGCCGGCAAGGTGGTGGCGGCGCTCGGCGAGTCGGGCATCGCGCGCGTCGGCGAGCTGGAGACCACGCTCGAGGCCGTGCACGGCCCGGTCGCTGCCGCCGGCGACGGGAAGGGCGCCAGGTGATCGACCCCGCACGGCCGTCGCGAGGTCTCGGAGGTGGCGAGGTGGCTGCGAGGACGCCGGCGTCGTCGCGGTCGTCCTGGGCTTCGTCGGCCCGTCGGCGATCGTGCGATCGAAGACGGTGCCGATCGCCCGGTTCCCCCAGGCCGCCGAGACCGGCGTCGGCCTGTCCACGCTGTTCAACGTCGGGATGTCGAACGACCGGTTCGCGCTGTCGCCCGGCTACATCGACGGCCCGAGCGGCGACCTGCGGCTGCGCGCGGACCCGGCCGCCACCGTGCCGCTCGCCGCCATGCCGGGCTGGGCGTGGGCGCCGGTCGACCAGTACACCCAGGACGGCGAGCCGTTCGCCGCATGTCCGCGCAGGTTCGCGCGGCGCATGGTCGACGCGCTGGCCGATCGTGGGCTGTCCGTGCAGGCCGCGTACGAGTTCGAGTTCTCCGTCGGCAGGCATCGGCGAGGACGGCGGGTTCGAACCGGCGCACGAGGGTCCCGGCTACAGCGACATCGCGCTGGTCGCCAACCACGCGTTCGCGCTCGACCTCATCGCGACGATGCAGGCGCAGGGCCTGCAGTCTGCAGCAGTTCCATCCCGAGTACGCGGACGGCCAGTTCGAGATGTCGATCGCGCCCCGCGAGCCGGTCGCGGCCGCCGACGCGGCCATGATCGTGCGCCAGACCGTGCGCGCCGTCGCCGCACGGCACGGGTGGAGCGCGTCCTTCGCGCCGCGCGTCGAGGCCGACACCGGCAACGGCACGCACCTGCACCTCAGCCTGTGGGAACAGGACCGCCCCCTGATGTCGGGCGGCGACGGTCCGGCCGGCATGCAGGAGCGCGGCGAGGCCTTCGTGGCCGGCATCCTGCACGAGCTGCCGAAGCTCGTCGCCGTCGCCGCGCCGACCTGCGCGAGCTACCTCCGCCTGCAGCCGGAGCACTGGGCGGGCGCGATGCAGTGCTGGGGCACGGAGAACCGCGAGGCGTCCCTGCGGTTCGTCGCCGGCGCGACGCCGCAGACCGCCGGCGGCGCGAACGTGGAGGTGAAGCCGGTCGACGGCACGGCGAACCCCTACCTGGCCGTCGGCGCGATGCTGGCGGCCGGGCTGCACGGCCTCGACACCGGCGATCGCCTGCCGCCGTCGACGGAGGAGGATCCGATGCTGCTGCCCGAGTCCGTCCGCGAGGAGCGCGGCGTCCGCCAGCTCCCGGCGTCGCTCTCCGAGGCGGCCGAGCGAGCTCGCCACGTCGCAGGTGCTCCGCGACGCGATGGGGGAGTTCCTGTTCGAGACGTTCCTCGCGACCCGGCGCGGCGAGGCCGAGCAGTACGCCGGGCTCGACGACGGCGAGCTGATCCGCAGCACCCGGTGGCGCTACTGACCGTGCACCGGCACGATCGAGCGACCAAGGAGAGGAAGTCCCGTGACCCGAGTGGATCTGACCGGCGCCGACGTCGTCGACGCGCACTGCCATCCGTTCCGCAGCCAGGATCTGCTCGACCGGGATCCGAACGCGTTCGAGACCCGCTGCATGTACCTGGGCACCGCGTTGATCTCGTCGAACCACGCGAACCACGACCTCGCCGCGTTCGTCGAGGAGCTCACCGAGACGACGCTGTTCGGCCTCGCGCTGCGCCGGTGGCTCGCCCGGTACCTGGGGTGCGAGCCGACGAGGGAGGCGGTCGTCGCCGCGCGCGACGCGGCCCTGCGTGCCGATCCCCCCGGCTACGTCCGTGGTCTGCTCGCGTCGGAGCAGGTCGTCGCCGTCGTCGCCGACGAGGGCTACCCGCAGCCGACGATCCCGCGCGAGGACTTCGAGGCCGCGCTCGGCGGCGTGCCGGTGCACCGCGTCGGCCGGATCGAGCCGTGGATCGTCGACGCACGCGAGGAGGGCACCTTCGACGGGACCGTGCAGCGGTTCGAGGAGGCCGTGCATGCGGGCGGCAACGACCCGCGGCTGATCGCGTACAAGACGATCATCGCGTACCGCACCGGTCTCGACGTGACGGACCCGTCGCCCGCGGAGGCCGCGGCCGCGTACGACCGGTGGCGCGCCGACGCGTGGGCCGAGACGCGCGAGCACGCGAAGCCGGTGCGCGACTTCCTGCTCCGCCGGGCCTTCGCGCTCGCGAAGGAGCACGACCGCGTCTTCCACGTGCACGTGGGCGGCGGGGACCCGGACGTGAACCTCGCGCACGCGACGCCGCGAGACGTGTTCAAGTTCTTCGTCGACAACCAGGACATCCCGATCGTGATGATCCACTCGGGGTACCCCTGGGTGGCCGAGGCCACCTACGTGGCGTCGGTGCTGCCGAACGTGTACCTGGATCTCTCCGAGCTCGTCCCGTGGGGGTGGGGCCAGATCGACTGGTCCCTCGAGATGATCCTGGGCGCCGTCCCGGGCGCCAAGGTCCTCCACGGATGCGACGAGTCGTCCGAGCCCGAGATGTTCCCCACGTCGGCGCGACTGGTACGCGAGTCGCTGGAGCGGGTGCTGGGGACCTTCATCGACCGGGACTTCCTGTCGGTCGCCGACGCGGAGTCGATCGGCCGCGGCGTGCTGGCCGACAACGTCCGGCGCCTGCACGGGATCTGAGGCGGGGGCTAGCGGCCGGTCTCGTCCTCGGGCGGCACGCTCTGCGACGATACGAGCGAGGCGGTACACATGCTGAGGCCGAGCGAGTGAGGAGCGAGCATGACGAGCGGCGAGTTCGAGATCACGATCGACGCACCGGCGGCACGCGTGTGGCCCTGGGTCGCCGACCTCGGGAAGCACGCGCGGTTCTCGCCCACGCCGTACTCCGTCGAGTGGACGGGCGGCGAGCCCAACGCCGTCGGGAGCCGGTTCCGCTCCGTCGGCGTGATTCCCGGCGACAAGCATCACGTGAACGAGGGCGAGATCCTGGAGAACGACCCACCGCGCCGGTTCGTGCTGCGCGCGCACGACAAGCAGGGGAGCTACCTCAACACGTTCGATCTGACGACGCAGGGTGACGCCACGAAGGTCACGCACCGGCTCGTCTTCGAGGACATGCACGGGCCGAGCGCGCTGATGGCGCCGATCATCTTCCCGCTGGTCGGCAAGCGGCAGATCCGTGCCCGTATGGCGCTGCTGAAGAACGTGGTCGAGTCCTCCGCCTGAGCGGGCCCGCTACGATCGCGAGCGCTCGAACTGCTCCTCGGCGTCGCGCGAGCGGCGGGCCTGCCGCTCCGCCTCGGCGTGGTCGCCGCGGAGCTCCGACACGCGGCTGAGCGCCCGCCAGGTCCAGCTCGCGAGCTGGAGTTCCCCCAGCTCCTCGGAGATCCGTGTCGCCGCGCGGAGATCCTCCTCGGCCGCGTCGAGCCGGCCAAGTTCGCGCAGGATGATGCCGCGCTCCGCCATGGCGTCGGCGTACTCCCACCGCGCGCCCAGCTCGTCGAAGGTGGCGATGGCGTCGCCGATGCAGGGGAGCGACTCCTCGCGGCGGCCGAGATCCTCGAGCACGCGCGCCCGCTGCACGGCGACGATGGCGATGCTGAACCCGTCGCCCATGGACTCGGCGATCGCGCTCGCCTCCTCGCTCAGGCGGAGGGCGGCCTCCACGTCCTCGCGGGCGGGCGGTCCGGTCCCGGCTGCGCCGGTGAGGTTGATCGACAGGGAGTTGAGCGCTCGCACGCGCGCCCAGTCGTCATCGGGCTCGGCGACCGCGAGCGCCCGGCGCCAGATCGCCTCGGCCTCGGCCGTGTCGCCGCGCGTCCACGGCACCCACCCGGCGAACAGGAGCGTGCGGACGATCGCCGCCGGGTTGCCGAGCTCCTCCGCGGCGGCGAGCGATCGGTCGAGCAGGGCCTGAGCGCGTTCGAGGTCGGCGTCCACGTTGATGGCGATGTCGCCGAGGAACCGCAGCGCCAGCGCGAGCGTGAAGGCGTCGTCGAGGTCGGCGCCGAGGTCCACCGCCCGGTCGAGCGCCTCGGTGGCGGCCGGGTACTGCCCGAGCCAGTAGTGGGCCTCGCCCATGCCGGCGAGCGCTCGAGCCTCGCGGACACCCCACCGTTCCTCCGGGCCGCCCAGCGCCAGCACGCGTTCGTAGAAGTCGATGGCCGAGCGGCTCTCCGTCCGCCGCCGGGCGCGGTCGCCCGCGCCGAGCAGCGCGTCGGCCGCCGGCTCCGCCACGGTCCGGTCCTGCGGGTCCAGGTCCAGCGACGCCTGCGCCGCGAGCTCCAGATGCTCGGCGGCCCACGAGGGGTGCCCGCGCTCGATCAGGTCGGCCGCGATCGACCGGTGCAGGCCGACGCGCTCGCGCTTGGGCACGGTCGCGTACGCGACGTCCTTCAGCATGGAGTGCCGCAGCCGCCAGCGCTCCTCGGCACCGCCTCCGTCCTCCAGCACGACGATCTCGGCGTCCTCGAGGTGGCGGAGCTCGTCGGCGGTGGCGGCGGGGTCGATGACGGCGAGCTCGCGGAGGTCGAACGACACGAAGAAGGCCGAGGCGCGGCGGGCGAGCTCTCGGAGGCGGGGTGGGAGGGCGTCCAGCCTGGCGGCGACGATCGCCTGGACGGTGGGCGGCAACGTGGTGCCGGCGGGGGACCCCTCGCCGTCCTCGCGGGGCAGCAGCATGCCGGTGGTCTCGATGATGAAGAAGGGGTTGCCGCCGGCACGGTCGGCGATCCGCGCCGCCTCGATCTCGCCGATCCGTCCGCCGCCGGCCTGGCGCACGAGGGCGATGGCGTCCTCGATCGGCAGCGGGATCAGGCGCAGCGTGACGGCGTTCGCCGTGTTCGACGCCCACGTAGGCCGCGCGTCGACGAGATCGGCACGCGCGAGCGCGAGCACCATGGCGCGCCTGGGCGTGCCTCGGGCGGGCGCGCCCAGCCGCTCGAGGAGGTCCAGCATGGGCTGCTTCAGCAGGTGCGCGTCCTCGAACACGAGGACGACGGACCGCTCGCGGGCGAGCGCGTCGATCAGCGCGAGGAACCCGGCCTGCACGTCGTGCACGAACGCCGACTCCTGGTGCCGCTCGGCGATGCCGAACAGCAACGACAGCCGGTCGACGATCCGGTCGGCGTGCGCGACGGCGCCCGAGCCCTCCACGAGCCGGCGCAACTGCTCCTTCGCGACGACCGGCGTGGACGCGCCGTCGATCCCGGCCAGCTCGGCGACGATGGTGGCGACCGGCGCGAACGTGGCGGTGTCGGCGTACGAGCGCGTCCGGCCGGCCAGCACGAGGGCCTCGTCGCCGAGCCCCGCAACGAGCTCGTCGGCCAGCCGCGACTTGCCGATGCCCGGCTCGCCGAGGACCGTGACGAGCACGGGCTGTCCCGTCGCCCCCGCGCGGTTCAGGCTCTCCCGCAGGATCGTGAGCTCGCTCGAGCGCCCGACGAACGGGATCGTGCGCCGGGCCGACCGCATGCTGAGACCCTCGACGGGGAACCCGGCGAGCGTGTGGTCGAAGCCCTTCGCGACGACGTCCCGCCGGTCGCCGAACGAGACGGCGGTCTCGGTCAGCGTATGGGTCGTCTGTCCGACCAGGACCTCGCCGGGCGAGGCGGCCGTCTGCAGGCGCGCGGCCGCGTTCACGACCGAACCGGTGACGAGGAGCTGCCCGGCCGGCCCGGTACCGGCCGCCGCCTCGCCGGACTCGACGCCGACGCGGACCTCGAGCGGCTGCGGCAGGCCGAGGGAGTCGCCGAGCCGGCGCAGCCGCCCGCGGATCGCGAGGCCCGCCCGCACCGCGCGCAGGGCGTCGTCCTCGTGCACGGCCGGCAGGCCGAAGACCGCCATCACCGCGTCGCCGATGAACTTCTCCGGCCGCCCGCGGAGCGCCTGCAGCTCCTCGGTGGCCGCGTCGAAGAACCGGCTGAGGACCTCGCGCGCGCGCTCCGGGTCGAGGCGCTGACCCAGGCCGGTGGAGTCCACGAGGTCGGCGAAGAGCACCGTCACCATCTTTCGCTCCTCGGTGCCGAGCGGGGTCGCCACGAGCGCGCCACAGTTCGGGCAGAACCGAGCGCCCTCGGGGAGGAGTTCGCCGCAGACGACGCAGTTCACAGGTCCTCCATCCGGTACTCCATCCGGGCCCGGTGCCTCGGGGTCGTGGACGGTCAGGATACGGCGGCCCGCCGACGCCCCGCGGCGGAGCGGCGCGGGCGGCCGGTACCCTCGAGGTCGGATGGCCCGCGTCCTGTCGACCTCGGAGGGCACCCACCGCGGCGCGTTCACGCCGGCGGACTGGCTGGTGTTCGGCTCGATCGGGCTGATCTGGGGCTCGTCGTTCGTGCTGATCTCGATCGGCCTCGAGGCCTTCGAGCCCGGCCTCGTCACCTGGCTTCGCGTCATCGGCGGCGCCCTCGCGTTGTCGCTGCTGCCGGCGGGACGGACCCCGATCGACCGCGCCGACCTGCCCCGGCTGGTGGCGATGTCCCTCCTGTGGGTGGCGATCCCGTTCACGCTGTTCCCGCTCGCGCAGCAGCACGTGGCCTCCGCCGTCGCCGGCATGCTGAACGGCGGCCTGCCCGTGGTTGCCGCGATCATCGGCTCGATCATGCTGCGGCGGCTGCCCACGCCGGTGCACCTGGCCGGGCTCGTGCTGGGCTCGGCCGGTGTGGCCGCGATCGCGATCTCCGCGGCCGGCGAGAGCAGCAGCGAGGCGATCGGCGTCGTCATGCTGCTCGTCGCCGTCGTGTGCTACGGGATCGCCATCAACATCGCGGCGCCGCTGCAACAGCGCTACGGTTCCGTGCCGGTGATGGCGAGGATGCTCGTGTTCGCCGCCGTGTTCACCACGCCGTTCGGCCTCGCGTCGGTGCCGGGCTCCCGGTTCGCGTGGGCCTCGTTCGCCGCCGTCGCGGTCCTCGGCGTCGTCGGCACAGGGCTGGCGTTCGCCCTGATGGGACGGCTGGTCGGCCGGGTCGGCGGCACACGCGCGGCGTTCGCGACGTACCTGATCCCGGTCGTGGCGCTCATCCTCGGCACGGTGCTGCGCGACGAGGTCGTGGCGGCGGCCGGCGTGGCCGGCATCGCCATGGTGATCGCCGGCGCGGCCCTGGCCTCGAGGCCCGACCGCCCGGAGACCTCCGTGTAACCGATCGTGCACTACGGTGACTGGGAGGGTGCCACCCCTTGTGGACGAACCGCCCCGCCCGCCCCAGAAGGGCCGGCTCCGCCGGATCGGAGCGTCGTGACGACCGAGACATCAGCGCCCGCAGGACACCTCGCCCGCAGTCACGAGCCCGGGCGCCTGGCCGGCTGCATCGTTGGACTGGTGTCGGCCGCTGCCGCGCTCGGCGCGGCTCAACTGGTCGCCGGCCTGGTGAGCGGAGCGTCCTCGCCGATGATCGCGGTGGGCGGCGCCGCGATCGACGCGACGCCCGCGTGGCTGAAGGACGCGGCGATCCGCACCTTCGGCTCGAACGACAAGGAGGCGCTGCTCGTCGGCATCGGCGTCGTTACGGCGATCGCCGCCGCCGCGATCGGGATGCGGTCGGTGCGTCATCCGCGCGCCGGTGTCATCGGCATCCTGGTGTTCGGCGCGATCGGGGTCGTGGCGTCCATCTCGAGGCCGGCGAACGGGCTCGCCGACGCGATCCCCTCGATCGCCGGCACCGCCGTCGGGCTGTTCGCGTACCGGCGGCTGCGGGCCGCCGCCGGGATGTCCGACATCGAGGTCGGTCGTACTGACCCGGCGCCGGCGCCGGCGTCGCCGCCGGTCTACGATCGCCGCCGCCTGCTGCGTACGGGCGTGGTCACGGCCGGCCTGGCCGCCGTGTCCGGCGTGATCGGCCAGTACCTCGTGCGGCGCGCCGATGCCAGCGAGTCCCGCGCGGCCGTGCGGATCCCGCACCGGCCGACGCCGCGCCACCTCCGCCGCCCGGCGCCGACCTGCATATCCCCGGCGTGACCCCGTTCGTCACGCCGAACGCCGACTTCTACCGGGTCGACACCGCGTTATTCGTGCCCGCGCTCGACGCGTCCACGTGGTCGCTTCGGGTGCACGGCATGGTCGACCGCGAGATCACGCTCGACTTCGACCAGCTCCTGGCGCGGCCGATGATCGAGCGGGACGTCACCCTCGCGTGCGTCTCGAACGAGATCGGCGGGCCGTACGTGGGCAACGCTCGCTGGATCGGCGCGCCGCTCGCGGACCTCCTCGACGAGGCCGGCGTGCACGCCGAGGCGTCGCAGATCGTGTCCCGCTCGGCGGACGGATTCACGATCGGCACGCCGACCGCCGTCGCGATGGACGGCCGCGACGCGATGCTCGCGGTCTCGATGAACGGCGAGCCGCTCCCCCTCGAACACGGCTTCCCGGTCCGGATGGTCGTTCCAGGCCTCTACGGGTACGTCTCGGCGACGAAGTGGCTCGTCGACCTCGAGCTCACCACGCTCGATGCCTACGACGCGTACTGGATCCAGCGGGGATGGGCGAAGGAGGCGCCGATCAAGACGCAGTCGAGGATCGACACGCCCGCGACCGGTGCTCGCCTCGCCGCGGGCCGGGTGGCGGTGGCAGGTGTGGCGTGGGCGCAGCACCGTGGCATCGAGAGCGTCGAGGTGACGGTCGACGACGGAGGCTGGCAGGAGGCCGAGCTCGGCGCCGACGACACGATCGACACCTGGCGCCAGTGGGTCTACCGGTGGGACGCGCGGCCCGGCTCGCACGTCCTGTCGGTGCGTGCGACCGACGGCGACGGCGCGCCGCAGACCGCCGGACGCCGCTCCCTTCCCGGACGGCGCGACCGGCCACCACACGATCACCGTCGCCGTCGCATGAGCGGGCAGGACTGGACCGCGGTCGGCGCGCTGGCCGATCTGCCCGAGGGCCGCGGCAGGACGCGCGAGGTCGACGGGGTCACGGTCATGGTCGTGCGGTCCGGTGAGCGCGTCTTCGCCGTCGCGGACCGGTGCACGCATCAGGGGGCCTCGCTGTCGCGGGGTCCGGTACGCATCACGGATACGCTCGCCTCCGTCACGTGCCTCGCACACGGCAGCGGGTTCCGGCTCGACGACGGCCGCGTGCTGCGGGGGCCCGCCACCCGACCCGTGGCGTCGTACGAGGTCCGCGTCGAGGGCGGCGTCGTGGAGGTCCGGCCCCGGACCTAGGCGACCAGGGCCTCGAGCCGGGCCCGGATCCCGGCGGTGTCGAGCCCGTTGTCGCGGTCGTGCTCGGCGGCTGTGCCGTACGCGCTGGGGAAGCTCCGTGGCACGCCGATCGCGTCGAACCGCGCCGGCGCGTGGCGGAGCGCCGCCGTCACCGTCGCGGCGAGCGTGCCCTCGTAGAAGGGCTCGACCGTCACCACGTGCGGCCGGTCGCCGGCGATCGCCGCGAGACCCTCGAGGTCGAACGGCGCCACCGACGCCGTGTACGCGATCGTCACGTCCAGACCCTCGACGGCCGCCACCGTGCGGTCGAGCATCGGGCCCACCGCCACCAGCGTCGTGCCGGCCCCGCGACGCACCACGTGCAGAGACCCGGGCGCGACCGGCATCGGCCGCTCGTTCGCCGCCGCGCCGCCGCGCACGTAGGTGAGCCGGCCGTTCGCGTACGTGGCGCGCAGCAGCGCGTCGAGCTCGTCGGCATGGCCCGGCACGAGGACCTCGGCGCCGGGGATCGTGAGCAGGAGGCCCACGTCGCCGGTGCCGTGGTGCGTGGCGCCCTCGGTCGCGTAGTCGTAGGAGGCGCCGGTGCCGAGCAGGGTGCCGCCCAGCCCCTGGTATCCGAGGTCCAGCTTGAGCTGCTCGAAGGGGCGCTCGGTGAGGAACGGCGCGATCGTATGCACGATCGGGAGGAAGCCCTCCATCGCGAGGCCGGCGGCCACGCCGACCATCGTCGCCTCCATGATGCCGACGTTGACGGCGCGGTCGGGGAACTCCGCGAGCGCACGCGCGAAGCGGTCGGTGCTGATCTCGGCCAGCACGAGCGCGACGCGCGGGTCCTCGCGGAGGAGGCCGAGGGTCGTCGTCGCGCCCTGGTCGCGCATCGTGACCACCGCGCTCACCACTCTCCCTCGGGGATATCGGCGACGACGGCGGTGGGTCGGTCCGACTCCGTCGCGCGAAGCGCCGCCTCGAGGGCGTCGTGATCGTGCCCGTCGACGACGCGCGCCGGCCAGCCGAACGAGCCGAGCCGGTCAGGCCACGAGTCCGTCGGGATCGAGCTCGAGTGGTTGTCGACGACGAGGAGCGTGAGCCCGCCGAGGCGCAGGTGCGGCGCCAGCATGATCGCCTCCCAGTTCGTGCCCTCGTTGAGCTCGGCGTCGCCGCACAGCACGACCGTGCGGCTGGTCGATCCCTTCGCGCGCAGCCCGAGCGCCACGCCGACGGCCATGGGCAGGCCGTGGCCGAGCGAGCCGGTGGAGGCCTCGACGCCGGGCACGAGCCGCCGGTC
>CAWHGC010000007.1:0-91863 GCA_963828885.1 uncultured Actinomycetes bacterium | reverse complement strand
CCGCCATGAGCGCCGTCGAGGCGTTGAACCTTCGCGAGGGCGCCACGGTGCTGATCGTCGTCGGCGCGACCGGCGGCGTCGGGACCTTCGCGGTCCAACTCGCGGCCCTTCGCGGCGCCCACCCGATCGCCTCGGTCCGGCCGGGCGACGAGTTCTTCCTCGCCGAACTGCGTGCCGCCGAGACCGTCGACTACACGGGCGACCTCGCGGGAACGATGCACGAGCGGTACCCCGGTGGGGTGGACGCGCTGATCGACCTGGTGAACCGCGATGCGGGCGTCTTCAGCGCGCTCACCGCTCTCGCGCGCGAGGGCGGACGAGCGGTCTCGGCCGTCGGCGGCGCGGGAGAGTCCACCCTGATCCGCAACGTGACGGTCGCGAACGTCGGCTCGAACCCCGCGTATCTGACGCCGCTGGCCGAGATGGTGGCGGACGGGCGACTGCAGGCGGCGGTCCAGCGCAGCTATCCGCTCGAGGACGCCGCCCAAGGGCTGAAGGAATTCGCCGAACAGCACACGCTCGGCAAGGTCGTCATCACGATGGACTGAGGTCAGCAGAGCACGTCGTCGAGGGGATAGCACTCGAACGCGTTCCGGCACGGGTTGTCCGGCGCGACCCAGAGCGTGCGGTTCGCGACGTCCGCGACCATGCCGAACATGATCGCGCTCGCCTCCGGACCCTCGGCCGGGTCGGGGTGGACGCAGATGTCCTGGCCCTTCGCGCCGTGGTCCCGGAGGAGTCCGCACGCCTCCGCCACGGTCCACGTCTCGTGTTCGCCGGTCAGCTCCCGGATCCGCGCGAGGCGGCTCCGTGATCCCGGCGCGGCGGGAACAGCGGCGCGCACCGAATCGTCGAGCGCGTGGTTCGTGTGCGTCGTGGCGCCCTCCACGTCCGCTGCGGTGGTGGCGGTCGTCTCGAACGTCGCGGTCTCGCCGTTCGCGACGGCGTAGCACCAGGTGTAGCCACCGGCGCGCTCGGACATCGTGGCCGTCCGCCACGCCTCGTCCCGGTCACGGGCGTCCAGTCCGCGGCGCGCCACGAGCGCCCGCGGGACGCCGGCGCGCTCGTCCGCGGCGGTGAGGGACACGGCCCCGAGCGCCGAGCCCGTCGCATTCATGCCGACGAGCGGCACCCACGGCGACATCACGGGAGCGACGACCGCGACCCCTCGGAGGGCTCGTCGACCAGGATGGCGACCGTGCCGGCGTCGGCTGCGTACCACTGCTCCTGGTGCGCCAGGACCCGTCCGTCGGGGCCCCGCAGCAGGGCGTCGGTGCACCGCTCCACGGGCGAGCCGAGCGCCTCGGGATCGAGGAGCCCGTAGTGCTCCTCGAACGCGACCGTTGCCCGCAGGGCGACCGGGTCGACGCCGATCCCCCCGCGATGCCGGCGCCCACCTCGACCAGGTCGGGGACCATCCGCTCGGCGGCGGCGTCGTAGGGGGCGAGCAGCTCCTCGAGCCGCCCCCGTCCCGCGCCGAGACCGACGCCCATGCGAGCGTGAAGGCCGCCGACGCCTCCATCGCGTCGCGAAGCTCGGCGCCCACGGTCCGCCCACGCTCGAACGGGGTACCGGAGGATCGGATGACACGCATCCCGAAGGAGCGTATCCCACCCGTTCAGTGGCCGGCTGCGATCGCGCGGATGTCGTCGGGCGTCGTGCCGCAGCAACCCCCGACGATGCGCGCGCCGGCGGCTCGCCACTCCGTCGCCGCGGCACCGAAGTCGGGCCGTGGCCCTTCGAGGATCCAGCTCTTCGCCACCGCGTCCGATGTCGAGCCGACGTTCGGATACGCGAGCATTGGCGTGTCGACGGTCACGCTCGACAGTAGCGCCGGCACGTGAGTGGGCGGCGAGCAGTTCACGCCGACCGAGACGACGTGCGGCGATGAAGCGGCCAGCTTCGCCGCGTCGGCGAACGGCGTCCGTCACTGACGTGCACGCCATCGGAGCAACTGAAGCTGATCCAGGCCGACACGCCCGCGAGCCCCTCGAGGATCGTGACGAGCGCCTCGGCCTCGAGGATCGACGGGATCGTCTCGATCGCGAGCAGATCGGGGCCGGCCTCGAGCAGCACCTCGATCCGTGGCGCGTGGAATTCGATCAGCTGCTGCATGGACAGCCCGTACCGCCCGACGTACTCGGACCCGTCGGCGAGCACCGCCCCGTAGGGACCGACGCGACGCGGCGACGATGCGGTCGCCCCCCGCCGCCTCCCGCGCGAGCTCCACGCTCCGGCGCATCAGTTCGGCCGCCCGGCCGCGGTCGAGGCCGCGCTCGGCGAAGCCCTCGAACGACGCCTGGTAGCTCGCGGAGATCGCGACGTCGGCGCCGGCGGCGAAGAAGTCCGCATGCACGGCACGGATCAGGTCCGGATCCTCCAGGAGGAGGCGGGCCGACCACAGCGCGTCGCGCAGGTCGGCCCCGCGCCGTTCGAGTTCGGTCGCGAGCCCGCCGTCGAGGATGAGCGAGTCCCGGGATCGTTCGCGCAATTGCATTCGGCGAGGCTACCCGCCCCGGCTGGATTGAACGGCCGTTCAGTCCGGGGGTATGCTCCCGCCGATGACCACCTACCCCATGAGCGACGAGGACCGGGCGATCCAGGATCGCGCCCGCGGCTTCGTCGACGAGCTGATCCCGTACGAGGTCGAGGCCGAGATGAACTCGGGCGAGATCGACCCGGCCGTCCGGGCGCAGCAGCACGACCGCGCGATCGAGCTCGGCCTGTTCGCGATGAACATGCCGAAGGAGCTCGGCGGCTCCGGCATGACGATGTTCCAGCAGACGCTCGTGTCCGAGCAGCTCGGGCGGGCGACGAACGCCCTCGGGTGGGTCGTGCACACGCCGCCCGCGTGGGCGCCGGCCGTCGTCTCCGAGTATCAGATGGAGACGTGGATCAAGCCGACGATCCGCGGCGAGACGCACGAGTGCTACGCGATCACCGAGGAGGGCGCGGGCTCCGACGTGGACGCGATCGCCGCCACCGCGCGCCGCGACGGCGACGACTACGTGCTGAACGGCGTGAAGATGCACGTGACGAGCTTCAACGGTGCCGGCTACTGCTTCTTCCAGGGCAAGATCGCCGACGGACCGCACGCCGGCGAGCACGCGATGTTCTTCGTCGACGTCGACACGCCCGGCGTCCGCGTCGTGCGGACGCCCGCGTACTCGCACACGTACGCCGACCACCATCCGCTCGTCGCGTTCGAGGACGTGCGCGTGCCGGCCGCGAACCTGATCGGCTCCGAGGGCGACGGCCTCGCGTTCACGTACGAGTGGTTCCGCTACGAGCGGCTGATGATCGCCGCGCGCTGCTGCGGCGCCGCCGAGCGCCTGATCGAGGAGGCCACCGCGTTCGCGAAGGAGCGCGTGCAGTTCGGGCAGCCGATCTTCGAGTTCCAGTCGATCCAGCACATGCTGGCGGACTCGCTGACGGAGCTGTGGGCGGCGCGGCTCATGACGTACCAGCTCGCGCAGAACATCGACCGCGATGTCGACGTGAAGCTCCAGCACGCGCAGTGCTCCATGGCGAAGCTGTACGCGAGCGAGATGGCCGGCCGCGTCGCCGACCGCGCCGTGCAGATCTTCGGCGGCCGCGGCTACATGCGCGAGAACGTGGCCGAGCGGTACTACCGGGAGCTGCGCGTGGACCGGATCTGGGAGGGCACCTCCGAGGTCCAGCGCAACATCGTGGCCGACCAGCTCGGCAAGCGCGGCGTGCGGCCGCTCATCGGCTGAGCCCACGCTCTCGTTGCCCGTTCTCGTCGTGCCCGTAGGCGTGGCCGTCGCCGTGTTCGTCGGGCTTGTCCGGCTTCGGGGGCTTCTCGGTCTTCGTCGGCTCCGGGCTCGGCGACGCGACGGCGAGGGCTCGGCTCCGGCGCGGGCAGCAACGAGAGCTGGGTGGCCACAGCCTCTGCGGCCGAGATGATCTCGGCGGCTCGGGTGTCGCTGATCAGGCCGTCGGCGGCGAGCTGGTCCACCGACCGCTCGAGCTCGCGGAGGGCCGACCTCGCGCCCAGGCGGTCGGCGGCGGCCACGGCGATTCGGACGTCGTCGACGCCAGCCTGCAGCTGCCGCTGCGCGCGCGGGGCCAGGTCGACGCCGTTGCTGCCGCAGGCGGCCAGCATCGTCGCCGCGAGTGCGACGCTCACGAGGATCCCGCGCGTCCTCATGGCGTGATCGACTCCTGCAACTGGTCGAGCGCGTCCTGCAGCGGTGCCGGCACGGGCGATCCGGACGTCACCGCATCGGCCGGCGCCGACGGGCTCCCCGACGTGTCGGCGCCGAGCGTCAGCGCCAGCACGACGGCGATCACGGCGACGACGCCGATCACGCCGACGAGCAGGGCCGTCGCGAGTCGCCGCGCGGGCCGGCGCGGTGTGGCGGTCGGCGGAGCGGCGACGGGCTCGGTCGTGGCGGGCTCCGCCGCGGCCGGCTGCGGTTCGGCCGCCGCCGGCACCGGCTCGAGGACCGCCGTCGACTCGCTCGGCCGTTCGACGATCGCGGTCGTGTCGGCAGACGCGCCGGGCACGTCCTGTTCGGTGAGCGCCAGCGCCATCTCCTCCGCCGACGCGAACCGACCCATCGGGTCCTTCGACATCGCGCGTGCGACGGTCTTCGCGAGGGCGGGATCCACGTCCGGGCGCGACTCTTCGCAGCGGTTCGTAGCGGCCGTCGCGGATACGGATCGCGAGCGCGATCGGCGTGCCCTCACCGAACGGAGGCCGGCCGGTCAGGGCCTCGTACATCACGACGCCGAGCGAATAGATGTCGCTGCGCGTGGTGGCCGCGTGTCCCTCGAGCCGCTCGGGCGCGAGGTAGGAGGCGCTGCCGAGCAGCTCGCCGGTCTTCGTGAGCGTGTGGTCGTCCTCGATCGAGGTCGCGATGCCGAAGTCGGCGACCTTCCACGTGCCCTCGCCGGCGACCAGGATGTTCCCCGGCTTCACGTCGCGGTGGATCAGGCCGATCCCGTGCGCGGCCGCGAGGGCCTCGAGCACCTGCAGCGCCATCGAGCGCACGGCCTCGGGCTCCATCGGTCCCTCCGCCAGCTCGTCGCGGAGCGTCCGTCCGTCCAGCCGCTCCATCACGATGAACGGATGTCCGGCCTCGAGGCCGCTGTCGAAGACCGTCACGACGTTCGGATGCGTGAGCCGCGCGGCGAGCCGCGCCTCGGTCTCCACGCGGCGGCGCATCGCCACGTCGTCCGCGAGGTCCGCCCGCAGCCGCTTGAGCGCAACGGGGCGGTCGAGCCGGGTGTCGACGGCGTCGTACACCTCGCCCATGCCGCCCGTGCCCAGGAGTTGCCCCGTCACGTAGCGGCCGGCCACGGTGGTACTGGAGCCGAGAGAGCCCATGTCGGAGGGGTTCCCGCCCGACCGCCTCGGCAAACGAGGCTCCTCGAGGGCAGCCCGGCTGACCATTCGATACGCTCGCGCCATGCGTGAGGGCACTGGCATCGCCGGAGGCGTCGCGGGCGCCATCGCGACCTTCTTCACGGTCCTGGCAGCCCTCCTCGTCGGCACCACCTACCTGTTCGTCTGCATCTACGCGATCGTGAAGCTGATCGGGGACGCGGACGGCCATCCCGACCCCGCCACGCTGATCGTGGGGTTCGTCGTGATCCCGACCGTGCTCGTCATCGGCCTGCTGGTGGGCATCAGGTTCCTGGGCAAGTCGTTGATCAGCCGGAAGCGGCCGAAGGAGGACCCGACATGGAACGCATAGGTCACTGGGTCGGCGGCAAGCAGATGTCCGGCGAGTCGGGCCGCACCGGGCCGGTCTTCAACCCGGCGACCGGCGAGCAGACCCACGAGGTGGACTTCGCATCGGTGGAGGAGGTCGACCGGGCGATCGACGCCGCCCGCGAGGCCTTCCCGGGCTGGCGCGCGACCTCGCTGTCGAAGCGCGCCGAGATCATGTTCCGGATCCGCGACCTGGTCGACGAGCACCGCCGCGAGATCGCCCAGCTCATCACGCTCCAGCACGGCAAGGTCCTGTCGGACGCGATGGGCGAGGTCGCGCGCGGCCTCGAGAACATCGAGTTCGCCTGCGGCATCCCGAACCTGCTGAAGGGCGGCTTCACCGAGCAGGCCTCGACCGGCGTCGACGTCTACTCGATCCACCAGCCGCTCGGCGTCGTCGCCGGCATCACGCCGTTCAACTTCCCGGCCATGGTGCCCATGTGGATGTTCGCGAACGCGATCGCGTGCGGGAACGCGTTCATCCTGAAGCCCTCGGAGAAGGACCCCGGCGCCAGCATGTACATCGCCGAGCTGCTGTGGGAGGCGGGCCTGCCCGACGGCGTGTTCAACGTCGTGCAGGGCGACAAGGTGGTCGTCGACCGGCTGCTCGAGCATCCCGACGTCCGCGCGCTCAGCTTCGTCGGCTCGACGCCGGTCGCACGCTACATCTACGAGACCGGCACGAAGCACGGCAAGCGCGTGCAGGCGCTGGGCGGCGCGAAGAACCACATGGTCGTGCTGCCCGACGCCGACGTGGACATGGCGGCCGACGCGGCCGTCTCCGCCGGCTACGGCTCGGCCGGCGAGCGATGCATGGCGATCAGCGTCGTCGTGGCGGTCGGCGACGTCGCCGACCCGCTCGTGCGCGCGATCGGCGAGCGGCTGCCGGCGCTGAAGATCGGCGACGGCATGGACCCCGAGTCCGAGATGGGTCCGCTCGTCACCGCGCAGCACCGCGACAAGGTGGCGTCGTACCTCGAGTCGGGACCGGCGCAGGGCGCCACGCTCGTCACCGACGGCCGGCAGCACGAACGCTTCGGCGGCGACGGCTACTTCCTGGGCGTGTCGCTGCTCGACAACGTGACGACCGAGATGGACGCGTACCGCGACGAGATCTTCGGGCCGGTGCTGAGCGTCGTCCGCGTGCCCGACGTACGCGGACGCGGTGAAGCTCGTGAACGAGAACCCGTACGGCAACGGCACCGCGATCTTCACGCGCGACGGCGGCGCCGCGCGGCGGTTCCAGTTCGAATGCGAGGCCGGCATGGTCGGCGTCAACGTGCCGATCCCCGTGCCGGTGGGCTACTACTCGTTCGGCGGGTGGAAGCAGTCGCTGTTCGGCGACACGCACATGTACGGCCCCGACGGCATCCACTTCTACACGAGGCAGAAGGTCGTGACGGCGCGCTGGCCCGACCCGGGCACCAGCGCCGTCGACCTGGGCTTCCCGAGGACCCGGTGAACGAGGAGCATCTGCGCGGGCTCGCGTCGTCGTGACCGCCGAGCCCGGCGGCGACCTGCTGATCCGCAACGCGAAGGTGTACACGGTCGACCCGGCGCTGCCGTGGGCGGAGGCCGTCGCCGTCAAGGACGGGCGCATCGCCGCGGTCGGCGAGGACGCCGAGGCCGTCGCGGCGGCACCACGGCACGCGCGCGAGGTGGACGCGGCCGGCCGCCTCGTCCTGCCGGGCTTCGTCGATGCCCACAACCACGTGCGCCTCGGGTCCGACGACCTCGCGGTGCAACTCGGCGGCGCCGCGACCCACGACGAGGTCCGCGCGACGATCGCAGCGTTCGCGGCCGGCCTCGCGCCCGCGGAGTGGATCGTTGCGGAGGAGTGGCACTACTCGGCCATGGGGGAGGCGCGCCGCCCGCGGGCGGACGACCTCGAGGGCGTGGCACCGGGTCACCCGGTGATGGTGCTCTCGTACGACGTGCACAACGCCTGGCTGAACCGGGAGGCGATGGCGCGGTTCGGGATCGCGGCCGGCAGCGGCGACGTCCCGTTCGGGCGCGTGGAGCGCGACGACGCAGGCGAGCCCACCGGGTTCGTGACGGACTTCGCGGTGATGGGACTGTCGCGCGCCGGGAACGCGGCGCTGGCGGCGGAGATCCCGAACTACGCGCCGGAGTCCGCGTACCACCGCCTCGTACAGAGCCTGGACATGGCCGCCGAGTGCGGCATCACCACGATCGTGGAGCCGCAGAACTCGGTCGACGACCTGCCGCTGTTCGCCCGCGCGCGGGAGACCGGCGATCTCCGGTCGCGGCTGGTGGCGGCGCTCTTCCACCCGCCGGGCACCACGGCTGCCGAGCTCGACGAGTTCGAGGAGGCGCGCCGCACCTACGACGACGACCGGTTCCGCGTGGGCCCGGTGAAGCTCTACATCGACGACGTGATCGAGTCTCGCACGGCGGGGCTGCTCGAGCCCTACGCCGACGATCCCGGCAACGCCGGCGACACGTTCTACGAGCCCCAGGCCTTCGCCGAGGTGATCGTGGAGCTCGAGCGGCGGGGGTTCCAGACGTTCACGCACGCGATCGGCGACCGGGGGATCCGCACGGCGCTCGACGCGATCGCGCACGCCCGGCGTGTGCACGGCCCGCGCGACGTGCGGCACCAGCTCGTGCACGTGGAGCTCGTGCACCCGGACGACCTCGGGCGGTTCGCGGAGCTCGGCGTGGTGGCCTGCATGCAGCCGCGACACGCAGGCGCCGACATCGTGGGCGTATGGCGCGAGGCCGTCGGCACCGCGCGCGCCTCGCTGCCGCTGCCGTGGCGGAGCCTCGCCGAACACGGTGCGGTGCTGGCGCTCTCGAGCGACTGGAACGTGGCGCAGATGGACCCGCTGATCGGCATCTACTCGGCCCTCACGCGCGCCGACCTCCACGGCGAGGGCGGCTGGACGACCGAGCAGACGCTCGACCTCGAGGCCGCGATCCACGGCTACACGATGGGCTCGGCGTACGCGAACCACGCGGAGGGCGCACCGCGGCTCGGTCACGCCCGGCAAGGCGGCCGACCTGGTGGTGCTCTCGCAGGACCTGTTCCGTCTGGAGCCGGCGGACATCCTCGAGACGGACGTCGACCTCACGATCGTCGACGGGCGGATCGTGCACGGCGACGGCTGAGTCAGGCCGGCACGTCGTCCGGCGTCATCGCGTACACGAAGTGGCGCAGCTCGGCGTGCATGGTCTCCTTCTCCACCGTCATGCCGAGCTTCTCCGCGACGCGGCACGACGCCACGTTCTCCGGACGAACGAGCGAGATCAGGCGCGTGCGGCCCATCGGTCCGAACGCGAGGTCCCGGCACGCGCTGCCGGCCTCGGTGGCGAGGCCCCGGTTCCACAGCGCGCGGTCGAAGATCCATCCGGCCTCGATCTCGGTGACGCCGTCGACCTGCTGGTCGATCAGTCCGCAGCTGCCGGCGAGCCGGTCGTCCTCGAGCAGCACCGCCGCCCAGTGTCCGTAGCCGTCGCGCTCGTACCGCTCGAGGTTGCGCCGGATCCACGTCTCGGACTCCTCGCGGCTGAACGCGTGCGGGTACCAGCGCATCGTGTCGGCGTCGCCCTGGATCGCCCACAGGGCGTCGACGTCCTCGAGCCGGAACGGGCGCAGCCGCATCCGCGTCGTGACCGGCACGGTGTCCTCGTCGAGCATCCCCGCACCCTACCGAACAGGCGTGGTGCACCGTGGCGCGTCGGGGCGCGCTACGCCGGCAGTGCCTTGCCGAGGAGGTCGTCCAGCAGCGACGGACCGCCGGCGTCGACCAGCTCGTGCAGATGCGGGTTCTCGATGCCGACCGCGAGGACGCGCGCGGCGTCGATCGCCGTCGGGTCCCCGAGGTCGCGGCGGTAGAGGCAGGCGTGCACGGAGAGCTCCCGCATCCCCGAGCGTCCCGCGATCGACCCGAGGTCGGTCGTCCACCGGGACGCGCCCGGATGGCCCGTCGCGACGGCGACCGCGCACAGCGCGTCGAGGACGTACGCCCGCAGCCACAGGTGCGTGTCCCGCTGACGGGCGCTGCGGGTCAGCGCGTCCTCGAGCTGCTCGACGGCGCCCGTGAGGTCGCCGTGGGCGGCGCGCAGCAGGCCGAGGCCCCGGGCGCCGTAGGCCTCCCAGCAGGCGTCGTCCACCTGGCACGCGAGGGCGAACGCGTGCTCGAACGCGTCGGCGGCGCGGGCCAGGTCGCCCCGGCGGATCCAGACCTCCGCCGAGAGCGCCTCGGGGCACGGGGCGAAGGCGGTCCAGCGCTCGCCCAGCACCAGCTCGAGGGCCGCGCCCAGCGTCTCCTCGGCGCGGCCGAGCTCGCCGCGGAGCAGATGCGTCCGCCCGAGGAACGCCATCGACCACGCCTGCTGCTTCGGCAGGCCGACCGACGCCGACAGCTCGATCGAGGCCTCGAACGCCGCCGCCGCCTGGTCGTGTGCGCTCGTGTCGGCCAGGCAGGCGCCGACGACGGCGTGGATCTTCGCCATCTCCGTCGGGTCGTCGTCGGCGAGCTCCTCGGCCGCGTGGAGCCACGTCCTCGCCCTCGGGTACTGGGCGCGCAGCACCTCGATGTACCCCAGCTCGCGGTGCGCCGAGGCGGCGGTGGCCCGCATGCCGGTGACCTCCGCGGCGGCGATGCTGCGGTGGAGCGCCGCCGCGCCCTCCTCGTCGCCCTCCTTCGTCGCGTGCACGAGCGCGGACCCGAGCGCCAGCGACGCGAGGGCCTCGAGCTCGGTGTCGCCGGCCTCGCGCGCGCCGGCGACCGCCGACCGCAGCGTGTCGACGCCGGCCTCGATGGCGCCGGCGCTGACCGCCGCACCCCCCGACTCCAGGAGCGCCGTCACGGTCGCGCGGCCGCCGCCCCTCGCCCGGGCGGCCGGCGCGGCGCCCGGCCGCGCCGCCTGCGCGAGCTCCGGTCCCGGCTCGACGCCGAGCTCCCGGCGGAACAGGTCGACGGAGGCGGTGAGCTGGCGCTCGACCGCGGCGGCGTCGCCGGTGGCCGCGAAGGCGCGGACGAGCAGGACGTGGCCGTCCTCGTGGAGCGGATCGGCGGCGACGAGTCGGGTGGCGAGCTCGACCGCCGTCCGCGCGTTGCCGGACGCGAGCGCGCGCAGCGCGCATTCGCGGAGCACCGTCTCGCTCAGCGCCTGCAGCCGGCGGCGCTCGCCGAGCAGCCAGGCGGTGAAGCCCGGGCTCCCGTCGACGTCCATGCCCTCGAGCAGCTCCCGTCCCAGCCCGGGGAGCTCGACCGCCTCGCCGGACGAACCTCCCAGCAGCACGTGCACGTCGACGACCGACCCCTCGGGCAGGCGCAGCTGCACGACGTTGCCGCTGCCGACCGTGTCGGGGCCGCCGAGCAGACGCCGGAGCTGCGACAGGTTCCAGCGCAGCGCGCCCGCCGGATCCTCGGCGTCGGGGAACAGCAGGTCGACGAGCTGCTGCCGGCTCGGCGGGCCGCCGGACAGCGCCAGGTAGGCGAGCAGCGCCCAGACCTTCCGTCCCCGCGGCGTCGCGTACACGACGTCGTCGCGGACCAGGATCGGCGGGCCGAGCAGCTGCACGAGGAGCGGCATGGAGGCCATCCTCCCCGCCGGTCCCCGGTTGGACAAGTCGGCCGGAAGCCCGCCGGCCTCACACGGTCCGTCACACGGAGCACGCCTAGGTTGCCGAGGACGGAGGGCATCTCAGCCTGCACGGGAAGGGGAGGACCATGAGCGGACCGACGATCGAGGAGCTGCGCGCGCAGGTGCGGGGCAGCGTGATCACGCCCGAGGACGAGGGCTACGACGACGCCCGGGCCGTCTACAACGCCATGATCGACCGGCGGCCGGCCGTCGTCGTCCGGGCCGCCAACGTCGGCGACGTGATGGCGGCGGTGAACCTCGCGCGCGAGGGCGGGCTCGACCTCGCGGTCCGGGGAGGCGGGCACAGCGTGCCGGGCTTCGGCACGTGCGACGGCGGCGTGGTCATCGACCTGTCGGGCATGCGCGGCGTGCGCGTCGACCCGTCGGCGAGGACGGCCCGCGCGGAGGGCGGCGCCACGTGGGGCGACTTCAACGCCGCCACGTACCCGTTCGGGCTCGCGACGACCGGCGGCATCATCTCGACGACCGGCGTGACCGGGCTCACGCTCGGCGGCGGCATCGGCTACCTCACGCGCGGCTGCGGGCTGTCGATCGACAACCTGGTCTCGGCCGACGTCGTGACGGCCGACGGCAGGTTCCTCATCGCGAACGAACGCGAGAACGAGGACCTGTTCTGGGCGCTCCGCGGCGGCGGCGGGAACTTCGGCGTCGTGACCTCGGCCGAGTTCGCGCTCCACCCGGTGAAGGACATCTACGGCGGCCCGATGTTCTTCGAGCTGAGCGAGGTCGAGAACGTCCTCGGGTTCTTCCGCGAGTACATCGCCGACGCGCCGGAGGAGATGGGCGCCTTCCCGGCGTTCCAGATCGCGCCGCCGCTGCCGTTCATCCCCGAGGACCGCCACGGCGACACGTTCATCGCGATGGTCGCCTGCTGGTCGGGGCCGCTCGAGCAGGGCGAGAGCGCGCTCAAGCCGTTCCACGACGTGGCGCCGGTCGTCGCCGAGTTCGTCGGGCCCATGCCGTACCCGGCGCTGAACGGCGCGTTCGACGGGCTGGTGCCGCCCGGGCTCCAGCACTACTGGAAGGCGAGCTTCGTGAAGGAGCTCACGGACGAGGCCATCGCCGCGCACGCGCAGCACGGCCCCGACGTGCCGACGGTGAACTCCACCGTGCACATCTATCCGATCAACGGCGCGGCGCACCGCGTCGAGGCCGACGCGACCGCGTTCGCGTACCGCGATGCGAACTTCGCGACGGTGATCGCCGGCATGTGGCCCGACCCCGCGCAGAACGAGGCCAACACCGCCTGGGTGCGCGGCTACTACGACGCGACGGCGCCCCTGTCCGAGGAGGGCGGCTACATCAACTTCATGGCCGGTGACGACCAGGACCGGATCCGTGCCAACTACCGGGGCAACTACGACCGCCTCGTGGAGGTGAAGCGGCGCTACGACCCCGACAACCTGTTCCACCTGAACCAGAACATCCGGCCGTAAGGCGGTCCCGGCGGCGGCTCACGTCGACATGAACCAGATGTGCGGCCCGCCGCCGGGGACGTCGCCCTCGAGGACGACCCGGAACCCGAAGTGCTCGTACAGCGCGACGTTGTCCGGCTGCGCGGTCTCGAGGACGGCCGGCACGCCGTCGGCGCGGGCGCGCTCGAGGCCCCAGCGGATCAGGGCGGCGCCGATGCCCTCGCCGCGGCGCTCCGGCGCCACGGCGATCAGGTCGAGGTACCACTGCGGCACGTCCGGCACCATCGCCTCGATCCAATCCCACATCGCGAAGTAGCGCGCGCCGCCGTCGGTCGTCGTGGCGACGATCGCCGCGCGTGTGCCGATCTCCATCTCGACCATGCGCTCGGTCGCGCCCGGCGGGACCCAGGCGGCGACCCCCGCGCCGTCGCCGGCCTCGTCTCTGCCTCTAGAGCATCCCGAGCTCTGCGAACCCGCCCCCGAACTGCAGGAAGTTCATGCGCACCCGCTGCTCGACCCCGTCGGACGGCAGCGGCCACCGCGCGATCGGGTCGTCGGCGAACGATCTCGCGAAGACGTCGGCGAGGGCCTCGACGCGGTCGGGTCCCGCGGGGATGATCTCGATCGTCACGGCGCGGAGGGTATCGCGGTGGTCGCCCGGTCGAAACGGAAGCGCGGCCCGTCGCCGTAGGCTTGGTGTCGACGTTCCGGCGATCTCAGGGAGGCAGGCATGGAATACCGGACCCTCGGCAGCACCGGAGTCAGCGTGAGCACGCACTGCCTCGGGGCGATGATGTTCGGCGCGTGGGGCAACACCGACGTGGAGGACTGCGTGCGGATCATCCACGCCGCCCTCGACGGTGGCATCAACTTCGTCGACACCGCCGACGTGTACTCGGCCGGGGAGTCCGAGGAGATCGTCGGCCGCGCGCTGAAGGGCCGTCGCGACGACGTCGTGCTCGCGAGCAAGGTGCACGGCGACATGGGGGAGGGCGTCAACCAGCGGGGCAACTCCCGGTTGTGGATCATGCGCGAGGTGGAGGACAGCCTGCGCCGGCTCGGCACCGACCACATCGACCTGTATCAGATCCACCGGCCCGAGCCGCAGACCGACATCGAGGAGACGCTGAGCGCGCTCACCGATCTCCAGCGTCAGGGGAAGATCCGGTACTTCGGCTCGTCCACCTTCCCCGGCTGGCAGATGGTCGAGGCCCAGTGGGCGGCGGAGCGCCGCGGCCTGGCTCGGTTCCGCACCGAACAGCCGCCGTACTCGATCTTCGTCCGTCAGATCGAGCAGGACGTCCTGCCGGTGGCGCAGCGCTACGGCATGGGCGTGCTGGTGTGGAGCCCGCTCTGCCGTGGATGGCTGACGGGTCGCTACCGTCGCGACGGGTTCGACGAGTCGCCGGAGGCACGCGCCACGCGCGGGCAGGAGCGGGGAGACTCGATCGCGGCCCAGTTCGATCGCTCGCGCCCCGAGAACCAGCGGAAGCTCGACATGGTCGAGTCGTTGGCGAAGATCTCGGCGGACGCCGGCATCTCCATGACCCACATGGCCATCGCCTTCACGCTGGCGCATCCGGGGGTGACCTCGGCCATCATCGGACCGCGGACGATGGACCAGCTCGAGGACGTGCTGGCCGGCGCCGACGTGCGTCTGGACGAGGCGACGCTCGACGCGATCGACGAGGTCGTGCCGCCCGGCACCCTCGTCGACGAGAACGACCGCGGGATCGCGCCGTGGTGGCTGGAGGCCTCGGCGCGTCGCCGCTGATCGGCTCTACGCCTCGCCGGCTGCGGCCGAGGTCCGTGTAGCGGAACGTGCCCTTCGCGATCCGCAGGCCGACGAACGAGTCGACCTCCGCCACGCCGGGCACCCGGCGGATCTCCTGCTGCATCAGCCGCAGCAGGTCGTCGCCGTCGGTGGCGACGACCTCGACCAGCACGTCGTAGTTGCCCGTGCACTCGATCACGTACACGGCCTCGGGGATGCGGCAGATCGCCTCGATCGCGCGCGGCACGTCCTGCCCCTGGATCCGCACCCCGAGGTACGCGAACATCAGCCCGAGCTCGTGCGGCTTCACGTCGGTGACGAACCGGATCGCGTCGAGGCGCTGCAGTCGCGCCACGCGCGCGCGGATCGTCGCCTCCGCCACCCCGAGGTCCTTCGCGACCGTCGTGAACGGGCGGCGCGCATCCTCGAACAGCGCGTCGATGATCTGCCGGTCGAGGTCGTCGAACGTCGTCTGGGCGGCCATCGTGGCCACGATTCTCGCAGATGTGACCGGGCTGTGGTGCGATATCCGTGGGCTCGTCGTGCAGCGCCGCCTATCCCGCGCACGGCGCGAGGCCTATCCTTGCGGTATCCGTGACGGGCCTGCGGGCACCCGCCCCAGACCGCCGAGAGCCGCAAGGAGCGCACCCATGCAGACCGACCAGCACCTGCCGAACATCCGCGACGACCGCGCGCCCTGGACGCCCCGGCGCACGCTCCGGGGCAGCGACTACTCCAGCCTCGAGGTCTACGACGAGGAGCGGGAGAAGATCTGGTGGGGCGACTGGGTCTGCGCCGGCCGCGACGAGGACGTGGCCGGGCCCGGCGACTACATGACGCGCGACATCGCCGGCGAGTCGATCTTCATCACGCGCAACGAGCAGGGCGAGCTCCACGCCTTCTACAACGTGTGCAGCCACCGCGGCACGAAGTTCGTCGACGACGGCTCGGGTCACACGCGCCGCGCCTTCAAGTGCCCGTACCACGCGTGGACCTACGACCTCGACGGGCAGCTGATCGGCACGCCGAACGTGAAGGAGGACGAGTACTTCGACCGCTCGGAGTACCCGCTGCACCAGGTGCACGTCGGCAGCTACGCCGGGTTCATCTTCGTGAACATGTCGGCGGAGCCGAGCCGCACCCTGATGGAGGCGCTCACGCAGGGCGCCGAGACCATCACCGCGTTCGAGCGCTTCAAGATGGACGAGCTGCGGATCGGCGTCCGGCTCGTGTACGAGGTCGAGGCGAACTGGAAGATCATCGTCGAGAACTACAACGAGTGCCTGCACTGCCCCACGGTGCACCCCGAGCTCGTGCAGGTGGTGCCGCTCTTCCGCTTCGGCGAGGTGTGGGACGAGGACCTCCGCGACGACGGCAACCGCATGGTCGAGGGCGCGACCAGCTTCACCAAGACCGGGATGTCCACCCTGCCGCCGCTGCCCGGCCTCGCGCCCGAGGACCACGACATGTACTACGGGACCTACGAGTTCCCGAACCTCATGCTGAACCTGCACCCCGACTGCGCGATGTACTACATCGGCTATCCGAAGGGCCCGAACCACACGACCGTCGTGAGCGAGTTCCTCTTCCGTCCCGAGACGATCGCGTCGCCCGACTTCGCGCCGGAGCCCGTCGTCGAGTTCTGGGACACGATCTCCAAGCAGGACTGGGCGGTCTGCGCGCGCGCGCAGACCGGCGTCAGCTCGCGAGCGTTCACGACCGGCGTGTACCCGCGCCAGGACCGGTTCCTGTACTGGTTCAACGAGGAGTACCGGCTGGCCATGGGCCGCGAGCTGCAGGGCTAGGCCCTCGCCGGGAGTAGGCTGCGCCGCATGACGATCCCCGAGCAGCTCGCGAACCGCGACCTCAGCGACGAGGTCCTGCGGCCGGTCACCGAGCTCCCGTCGCGCGCCCGCGTCGTCATCGTCGGCGGCGGCATCATCGGCTCCTCGATCGCGTACCACCTCACGCGCGCCGGCGAGACCGACGTCGTCCTGCTGGAGCGCGGGCGCCTGACGAACGGCACCACGTGGCACGCGGCCGGCCTCGTGTCGCAGGTCCGCGGGACCCGGGCGCTCACCGAGCTCACGCGTCACAACGCCGAGACGTACGAGCGCCTGCCGGGCGAGACCGGCATCGAGACCGGGCTGCGGCGCGTCGGCGCGCTCACCGTCGCGCGCACCGAGGGCCGGATGCAGGAGATCCTGTACGGCGTCGGCATGGCGCGCGACGCGGGGATCCCCGTCGAGGTCCTCCCGCCCGCGCAGGTGAAGGACCTGTGGCCGGGCGCCGTCGTCGACGACCTCGTGGGCGCCGTGCTGTTCCCGACCGACGGCACCGTGAACCCGGGCGACGCGGCGCTCTCCTTCGCGAAGGGCGCCGTCGACGCGGGCGTGCGGTACGTGCCGGAGACCGAGGTGACGGGCTTCGTGTTCGACGGCGGCCGCGTGACGGGCGTGCGGACCTCGCGTGGCGACGATCGAGGCCGAGACCGTCGTGCTCGCGTGCGGGCTGTGGACGAGCGAGCTGGCGCGGCGCGCCGGCGCGAGCGTCCCGCTGTACCCGGCCGAGCACGTCTGGGTGATGACGGAGGAGGCCGAGGGCGCCGACGAGCGCATGCCGTTCCTGCGCGACCTCGACGGCTACCTGTACATCCGCCACTACCGCGGGCGCTACCTCGTCGGCGCGTTCGAGCCGAAGGGCCGGCCGAAGCCGGTCGGCGAGATCACGACCGGCGGGTTCGCGGAGTTCGGCCCGGACTGGGATCACTTCGCGCCGGTGCTGGCCAACGCCCGGCAGCGCGTGCCCGAGCTCGAGACGATCGGCTTCTCGCACTACCTGCGGGCGCCGGAGAGCTTCACGCCGGACGCGAACTTCCAGCTGGGGTACCTGCCGGAGGCGCCGGGCCTGTTCGTCGCGGCCGGCTTCAACTCGCAGGGCATCATCTTCGGTCCCGGCGCCGGCCGCGCGGCCGCCGAGTGGATCGTGGCCGGCCACCCCACCATGGATCTCACCGAGGTCGACGTCTCGCGCAGCGGCCGGTGGGCCACGCAGCGCGCGTGGCTGCACGAGCGGACGGTGGAGTCGCTCGGCGGTCTGTACGAGATGCACTGGCCCGGCAAGCAGCCGGTGACCGGGCGCGGCGTGCGGCGGATCCCGCTGTTCGAGGCCTTCCGCGCCGCCGGCGCCGCCATGGGCCAGGCGGCGGGCTGGGAGCGCGCGAACTGGTTCGAGCCCGGCACCGTCGACCCCGAGGTCCGCTACTCGTTCGACGATCCCTCGTGGTTCCCCGCCGTCCGGGACGAGGTCCGCGCCACCCGCGAGGGCGTCGCGCTGTACGACCTGTCCACGTACGCGAAGTTCCTCGTGCAGGGGCCGGAGGCGGTGTCCGGGTCTGCAGCGGCTCTGCACGTCGAACGTGGACGTGGCCGCCGGCCGCATCGTGTACACGTTGCTCTGCAACGAACGCGGCGGCATCGAGATGGACCCGACGGTGACGCGGCTGGGCGAGGACACCTTCATGGTGCTGGCGCCGACGCTGTACCAGCGCCGCACGGAGATGCTGCTGCGGTCCGGGCTGCCGGCGGGCGCGAC
Source organism: uncultured Actinomycetes bacterium (assembly GCA_963828885.1). Classification (GTDB taxonomy): domain Bacteria; phylum Actinomycetota; class UBA4738; order UBA4738; family HRBIN12; genus JALYMB01. The sequence continues at coordinate 73,703 of CAWHGC010000007.1, read as the reverse complement.
CGTCACCGACGTGACGAGCGGCTGGGCGACGCTGCATCTGGCCGGCCCGAGCTCGCGCGAGCTGCTCGCCCGGCTCACGGACGAGGACCTGTCGAACGAGGCCTTCCCGTTCCTGCGGGCGAAGGAGATCGAGGTCGCGCGCGCCCGCGCGTGGGCGTACCGCGTCTCGTTCACCGGCGAGCTCGGATGGGAGCTGTCGGTGCCGACGGAGTTCGTCGCCGACCTGTACGAGCGGATCGTGACGGCGGGCGAGAGCCTCGGGCTGCGGCACGCCGGCGCGTTCGCGTTCGACGCGGCTCGCACGGAGCGCGGCTTCCGGTCGTGGGGCCACGACATCGGGCAGATGGACGACCCGTACGCGAGCGGCCTCGCGTTCGCGGTGTCGTCGAAGAAGACCGAGGACTTCGTGGGCCGCGAGGCGCTGGCGGCGCTTCGGGAGGGGCCGCGCGAGCGGACGCTGGTGTCCGTGCACGCGCCGGGCGCCGTGCTCTGGCACGGCGAGTCGATCCTGCGCGGCGACGAGCGCGTCGGGCATCTGACCTCGGGCGCGATCGCGCCGACGCTCGGCGGGTCGGCCGGCCTCGGCTGGGTGCACGGCGACCTCGAGGGCGACGGCTGGGGCGTCGAGATCCGCGGCGAGGTCGTGCCGGCCGATCGTGCAGGTCGAGCCGTTCTACGACCCGCACGGCGAGCGCCTGCGCAGCTGATGGCGTCGCCGCGGTTCACCTTCCTCGGCGTGCCGATCGACTCCGTCGGGCGCGCCGGCGGCACCGAGTTCGCGCCCGACGCGATCCGCGAGGCGAGCGGCGACTCGTGGCTGTGGCCGGTCGACGCCGGCGACCTCGACGTCACGATCCGCGGCGACGACCGGGACCCGGACACCGGCATCATCGCGAGCGAGGACGTGCTGCACGTCACGCGCGAGGTCGACCGCGCCGTCGGCTCCCTGCTCGAAGCCGGCCAGACCCCGTTCGTGATGGGTGGCTGCTGCACGCTGATGCCGGGCGCGCTGGCCGGGGCGCGTCGCGCGCTGGGACCGACGGGGCTCGTGTACATCGACGGGCACCTCGATCTCTACGACGGCGTCACGTCGCCGACCGGCGAGGCCGCCGACATGCCGATGTCGGTCGTGCTCGGCCGGGGGCCGGCCGCCTGGGTCGAGGCCGTCGGCGGCCGCGTGCTCGATCCGTCGCACGCCGCGATCGTCGGGTTCCGCGACCTCGAGGAGGCGCTCGGCTACGGCCATCCGCACCCGAAGGACATCGCCGGTCTCACCGCGATCGACGCCGACGGCGTGCGAGCCCGCGGCGGCGGCGCGGTCGGCCGCGAGCTCGTCGACCGGCTCCCCGGACGGCTGTGGGTGCACCTCGACGTCGACGTCCTGGACGAGGCCGTGTTCCCCGCCACCGACTACCTGATGCCGGGCGGCCTCGGATGGCCGGAGCTCACCGAGCTGCTCGGCCCGCTCCTGACGTCGCCGTCGCTCGCCGGCGTCTCGGTCGGCTGCTACAACCCGACGAAGGATCCGGGCGGCGCCGGCGGCCGCGCCCTCGTCGAGGCTCTTCGCACCGCCGCGTCCGGCTGATCATCCCGGCTGCACCCGCTCCCGAGCGCTGCGGCCCGGCGGCTCCCGGCTAGTCGATCTCCTCGCGCGTCGGCATCCCCTCGCGGGCGCCGGGCTTCGTGACGGACAGCGCCGCGGCGACCACCGCCCGGTGCGCGGCGTCCTCGACGGTCAGACCCTCCAGCACGCCGGCGGCGAACACGCCGTTGAAGCAGTCGCCGGCGCCGGTGGTGTCGACGACCTCGACGGTGGGGGCCGGCACGAGGATCGGCGGGTCGTCGTCGCGGTGGATCACGGCGCCCTCGGCGCCCCGGGTCTCGATGACGACGACGCCGTCGGGCACGCGGCCCATCGCCGCTCGCTCGCTCTCGTTCGGCGTGACGTAGGTGGCCATCGGCAGCAGCTCGCGCGTGCGCAGCGACGGCGGCGCCGGATTCAGCACGAGGGTCGCGCCGGCGGCCGCGCAGTAGCCGGCGGCCGCCATCGCCGCGTCGGGCGAGACCTCGAGGCTCACCAGCACCACGTCGGGACGGTGCTCGCGCAGCGCGTCGTCGACCGGCTGCCCGCCGAACGCGACGTTCGCGCCGGGCGCCACCGCGATCTGGTTCTCGCCGGACGAGTCGACGACGATGAGCGCGACGCCCGTCGGTGCGTCGAGCGTCCACACCTGCAGCACGACGCCCTCGGCCTCGAGCGCCGACGTCGCCTCGCGCCCGAGGTCGTCGCCGCCCACCGCGCCGATCATGACGACCGAGGCGTCCGTGCCGCGGAGCGCCCGCGCGGCCGCCGTCGCCTGGTTGCCGCCCTTGCCGCCGTGGTGCCGCGCGAACTCGCCGCCGGTGACGGTCTCGCCCGGCCCGGGCAGCATCAGCACCCGCGCCACGAGGTCGACGTTGATGGCGCCGACGACCGCGAGCGTCGGGCTCACGCGCGCGCCCCGACCAGCGAGGCCAGCCGTTCCACGATGCGGCGCATGACCTCCGGACCGTTCACCGAGGTGGCCACCACCGCGTTCTCCTCCGACGCCCACTCCGACCAGGGGGTGCGGCGGATCTCGAACAGGTCGGTGACGGTCTCGCCGCGGGTCCAGTGGCCCTCGAGCTCGACCTCGACGCGGGTGGCGGCCCAGTCGCACACCGACCCGTCGAGCAGGGCGACCAGCGCGAGCGGGTCGTGCATGCTGGCGCCGGCCTTCCCGGTCGAGGCGTAGAAGTCGATGTAGTGGGCGACGCCCTCGCGGATCAGCCGCGCGAGCTGCGAGTCGGGCGCCGGCGCGCACGCGGCCTCGACGTCCTCGCGCGTCATGACGACCTGCTCGGTCACCTCGAGGCCCACGCACCGCGGCAGCTCGGCCGGCGCCGCGCCGGACCATGCCGTGAACACCCTCGCGGCGGCCTCGGGGTCCATCCACACGTTCGCCTCCGCGCGCGGCGTCACGTTGCCGCCCTCGCGGTACGCGCCGCCCATCAGCGCGAAGCCGCGCAGCAGCTCCGGCAGCCTGGGCTCGCGCTCGACGGCGAGCGCCACGTTCGTCAGCGGGCCGGTCGCGACCAGGAGGACCTCGCCGGGGCGGCGCTGCGCCTCCTCGACGATCAGGGTCGCGCCGTCGCGCGAGGACGGCTGAGCGGCCGGCTGCTGCGGGAGTGAACCCGCCCAGTCCCTCCTCGCCGTGCACGACCGGGAAGGGCTGCCACGTCTGGACGAGCGGCTGCGCCGCACCCTTCGCCACCTCCACCCCGCCGAGCCCGGCGAGCTCCAGCACCGCGAGCGTGTTGCGGGTCGTGCGGTCGACGTGCGCGTTGCCGGTGACGGTGCTGGCGCCGATCAGCTCGACCTCGGGCGAGGCCGCCGCGAACAGCAGGGCGACCATGTCGTCGACACCGGTGTCGACATCGAGGATCAGCGGGACGGAGCTCATCGGCCGCCGCCGACCTTAGGCAGTCGTGGGCTCGGCGTCGAGTACGAAGCCGATCAGGGTGGCGGCGACCTCGCGGCAGGCCTCCAGCATCCGCTCCGGCGGCACGTTCGTGTCGTTCATCAGGACCTCGATCGCGAGGCCGTCGATGAACGCGCCGATGCGCAGGCCGAGCTCGTCGGCGTCGACGCCGTTCTCGGGGAACTCGCCGGTCGAACGGCCGTGGCGCACGATGTCGGCGATCGACTGGCGCCAGCGTCGCTCCAGCACCTCGCGCTCCTTCGCCATGGCGGGGTCGCGGAGCGCGCGCACCCAGATCTCGATCCACAGCGCCCACTCGTCGAGCCGGTCGGAGTCCGACAACAGGCCGGGCACGCTCATGGTGATGAGGTGGTCGAGCTGCTCGCGTGCCGACGTCATGCGGCGCAGCTCGCGCGACTGGGTCAGGTAGAAGTTGTCGTTCGCCCACGTGAGGGCCTCGACGAGCAGGCGATCCTTCGACTCGAAGTAGTAGAGGATCAGGCCGGGGGACACGCCGCACCGCTCGGCGATGTCGGAGATGCGGGTCTCGGCGAGGCCGCGGTCGGTGATGACCCGCGCGGCGGCCTCGAGGATCTCGCGGTGGCGGTCCTTCGACTGCTTCTGACGGGTCTTGCCCAACCTCGACCTCCTCGGGCTCGAACGCTGCCTGAACGCTGGGCTGAACGAAATGCAGGGTTCCGACCCAGATCCACTCGGTCCTTGACCGAACGTTCAGGGCACTCTACCCCTCTGACCTGCGGTGTCAACCGCGGGTCCTGCCCAGACCGGGGTTGACTGGTGGTTCAAACGCAGGGCAGAATACGGGCCTGTTGGCCGCTCCTCACCCCGGCTCGGGTGGAGCGATGGGGGGGCGATGAGGTCGGGCCGGCGACCGGAGGACGCACCATGGCGAACACCTACGACGCGATCATCATCGGCGGCGGTCACAACGGCCTGACGAGCGGCGCGTACTTCGCGCGCGAGGGCGCACGCACCGTCGTGCTGGAGGCCCGCGGCAAGACCGGCGGCGCCGCCGACACCAGCGCCCCGTTCCCCGACCACCCCGAGATCAACGTCACCACGTACTCGTACGTGATGTCGCTGATGCCGCCGAGCATCATCCGCGAGCTGAACCTCAAGCAGCACGGGTACGACGTCACGCCGTTCGGTCCGTACTTCCAGGCCTTCGAGGACGGCCGGGCCATCACCGTGTACGCCGACGACGCGAAGAAGTCCTACGACTCGATCGCGCAGTTCTCGAAGAAGGACGCCGACACGCTCGAGGAGTGGGAGGACTGGCTGAAGGGCGTCGCCGACGTCCTGGGCCCGCTGCTGCTGCAGGTACCGCCGAAGGCGGGCTCGCTCGCGGTCGGCGACCTGATCGACAGCGCGAAGGCCGCGTGGAAGATGCGCAAGCTCGGCGTCCGCGGCGTCGCCGACGTCACGCGCCTGTTCACCATGAGCATCACGGACCTGTTGAACGACTGGTTCGAGTCCGACGCGATCAAGGCGATGCTGGCCGTCAACGGCGTGATCGGCACGTGGGCCGGCCCCGACGAGCCCGGCACCGCGTACGTGATGCTCCACCACTCGATCGGCGACGTCGGCGACGGCCACCTCGGCAGCTGGGGCTTCCAGCAGGGCGGCATGGGCGCCGTGAGCGGCGCGATCCGCCGCGCCGCCGAGTCGTTCGGATGCGAGATCCGCACGAACGCGAAGGTGAAGAAGATCCTCGTGCAGGGCGGCCGGACGGTCGGCGTGGCCCTCGACGACGGCACCGAGCTCCGTGCGCCGGTCGTCGTGACGCTGCATCCACCCGAAGATCGGGTTCCTCGACCTGATCGACCGCCACGAGCTGCCGGCGGAGTTCGTGACCGACATCGAGCGGTGGAAGACGCGCTCGGGCGTCGTGAAGATCAACGTCGCCATGTCCGAGCTGCCGGACTTCACGGCCGCGCCGGGCAAGGACCTCCAGCCCCACCACACCGGCTCGGTCGAGCTCTGCTACAGCCCGGCGTACGCCGAGCGCGCGTTCCAGGACGCGCACATGGAGCGCAAGGGCGCGACGAAGCCGTTCGTGGACGGCACGATCCCGACCAGCATGGACAAGAAGCTCGCGCCCGAGGGCGTGCACGTCTTCTCGATGTTCAGCCAGTGGGTGCCCGACGACTGGAACCTGGAGCCGCACCGCGAGGAGCTCGAGGCCTACGCCGACCGGGCGATCGACGAGTACACGAAGCTCGCGCCGAACTTCAAGGCGGCCGTGATCGACCGGCAGGTGATCGGGCCCTACGACATGGAGCAGGAGCTCGGCCTGATCGGCGGCAACATCTTCCACGGCGAGCTCTCCGTCGATCAGCTGTTCCACATGCGGCCGGCGCCGGGCTACGCGGACTACCGCACGCCGATCAAGGGGCTGTACCACGGCTCGTGCGCCACGCACGGTGGCGGCGGTGTGAACGGGATCCCCGGCTGGCAGGCGTTCAAGCAGGCGAAGAAGGACAAGGCGATCGCGAAGAAGTAGTCGCGTGTCCGAAGCCGAACCCTCGTCCGACGGCCGGACCGCCCTCGAGTGCATGCTCGAGGCGCGGTCGGTCGCCGTCGTGGGCGCCAGCGTGAAGGAGGGCTCGCTCGGCCGGCAGATGCTGATCGAGCTGCGGCGCGGCGGCTACGACGGTGCGATCTTCCCCGTGAACCCGGGCTACGAGGAGATCGACGGTCTGCGGTGCTATCCCACCGTCGCCGACGCGCCGGGGCCCGTCGACCTCGCGATGCTGGGTGTCGCGAACGCGCGCCTCGAGGACGCGCTCCGCGGCGCCGTCGAGGCCGGCGCCCGTTCGGCCCTGACGTTCGCGAGCATGTACGAGGAGCCGGTCGTCCGGGGAGCCGGGGCTGCCCGAGCGGCTCGGCGCCATCGCGCGCGGCGCCGGCATGGCGTTCTGCGGCGGCAACTGCATGGGCTTCCTCAACATCGACGCCGGGCTCCGCGCGACCGGCTTCGCGACGCCCGACGAGATCCGGGCGGGTCCGGTCACGTTGATCTCGCACTCGGGCTCGGTGTTCGCGGCGTTCTCGTTCAACGACCGCGGCCTCGGGTTCGACCTGCTGGTCTCGCCCGGCCAGGAGATCGTGACGACGATGGCCGAGTACATGGCGTTCGCGCTGGAGCGGGAGACGACCCGCGTGATCGCGCTGCTGCTGGAGACCGTGCGCGACCCCGAGGTCTTCCGCCGCGGCGCTGGCCGAGGCGGCCTCGCGCGAGATCCCGGTGATCGCGCTGAAGGTCGGCCGGACCGAGCGATCGAAGGCGATGGTGACGGCGCACTCGGGCGCGCTGGCCGGCGAGCACGGTGCGTTCGAGGCGCTGTTCGACGCGTTCGGCGTGCACGAGGTCCGAACGCTGGACGAGATGGCCGACACGCTGGAGCTGTTCTCGGCGCCTCGGCGGGTGCGGAGCGGCCGCGGCATCGCGAGCGTCATGGACTCGGGCGGCGAGCGCGTGATGTTCGTCGACCTGGCGAACGACCTCGGCGTGCCGTTCGCAGCCATCTCGGAGGCGACGCGGACGGCGATGCAGGAGGTGCTGGATCCCGGCGTGCTGGCGGAGAACCCGTTGGACGCGTGGGGGACCGGCATCGACGCCGATCGGATCTTCCGGGAGAGCTTCCAGCTGCTGCACGACGACCCGGACACGGCGGCGGTCGCGTTCGCCGTCGACCTCTCGCGGCAGGGCGAGCCGTACGACGAGAGCTACATCGGGATCTCGCGCGACGTGTTCGCCGCCACCACGAAGCCGTTCTGCGCGCTGTCGAACCTGCGCAGCGCCGTCGCGCACGAGGAGGCCGCGATCCTGCGCGAGGCCGGCATCCCCGTGCTGGAGGGCACCGAGAGCGGGCTGCTGCGCATTGCGGCACCTGCTCGACGAGGGCGAGCGCCACGGCCGCCCCGCAGTCGTTGCGCCGGAGCCGGTGCCGGACGAGGTCCGCGACCGCTGGCGCGCCCGGCTCACGACGGGCGAGGAGATCTCCGAGCTCGAGGGACTCGCCCTGCTCGCCGACTACGGCGTGCCGGTCGTGCCGGCGCGGGCGGCGTCGTCGCTCGATGAGGCCGTGGCCGCCGCCGCCGAGCTGGGCTGGCCCGTGGTGCTGAAGACGGCCGCGCCCGGCGTGCAGCACAAATCCGACGTCGGCGGGGTGGTGCGTGGGCGTGGCCGATGAGGAGGCGCTGCGCGACGCCTACGCGGACCTGGCCGCGCGGCTCGGCCCGCAGGTGACGGTCGCCGCGCTGGCGCCCGCCGGCGTCGAGCTCGCGCTCGGCATCGTGCGCGACCCCACGTTCGGCCCGCTCGTCCTGGTGGCGGCCGGCGGCATCCTGGTGGAGCTGCTCGGCGACCGGAAGCTCGCCCTCCCACCGCTGGACGAGGCCGGAGCGCGCCGCCTGATCGACGCCCTCCAGGTCCGCCCGCTCCTGGACGGCGTCCGCGGCGCGCCCGCGTCCGACGTCGACGCCGTCGCACACGCCGTATCACGGCTGTCGGTGCTCGCCGCCGACCTCGGCGACCACCTCGAGGCCCTCGACGTGAACCCGATCATCGCCGGTCCGCGCGGGTGCGTGGCCGTCGACGCGTTGGTCATCACCCGCTGAGGGGATGCGCCGCCACCCGGACCACCACCTACGGGATGAAGTCCTGCGGGATCGTTCCCTCCGGCCACCCCGGGTAGCCGACACCCGGATTCTCGTACGGGTCGTCCGTATAGGTCTTCGCCTTCTTCGTACCGGGCACGGGCGGGCGCGGCGGCTTCGAGAAATCGAAGACGTGCTCGAAGTTGTGGGCCTTCGCGATGCGCTTCGTCAACGGGTCCAGCCCCCAGTTGTCGCTGATGAACTTCAGCGGCGTCGAGAACTCGCCGACCTCGTCGTCGATCACGCCGCGGCGCACGTAGGGGCCGATCGTGAGCAGCGGGACCCGGAACCCAAGGCCGATGTCGTCGATCTGCGGGGGCTCGACGTGGTCGTAGAACCCGCCCCACTCGTCCCACGTCACGAAGATGGCCGTGTGCTCCCAGGCGTCGCTCGCCGCGACGGCGTCGACGATGTCCGTGACCCAGTTGTGCGCCCACGCCGAGCTGTACGGCGGATGGTCCGACAGCTGGAACCGCGGCGTCACCCAGCTCACGGAGGGCAGCGTCCCCGCCTGGATGTCCTTCACGATCCGCTCGACCGGGCGCACGTGCGCGTTCCAGTACCCGGTGTCGTGGAAGACGTCCTGGATGCCGTTGTACGCGTTCCAGAAATAGCCGGGCTGTCCCGGCACGGCCGCGTAGAACGCCCAATCCACGCCGATCTCCGAGAGCTGCTCGCCCACCGTGCGGAACCGGAAACAGGTGTCGTGCTTCGCGAGGTTGCCGTGCTCGTCCTTCGTGAAGACGAACACACCGTCGCCGATCGCGTCGCAACCCCAGCTCTTGAACGAGCCGCCGTCGGCCGTCGGCTTCGAGCCGATGTTCTCCGGGTTGTCGATCGCACCGCCGGACTGGCCGGCGATGAAGAAGAAGTGGTTCGGATACGAAGGCCCTGCCGCCGACGCGAAGAAGTGGTCGGAGATGGCGAACTCCTTCGCCCACAGCCAGTAGTTCGGCAGTTGATGGGCGTCGTGCACCGTGTACGCCCACGGGTCGCCCCACACGCCGCCACCGAACCCGTCCTGCTGCCCGTTCGCCCAGTCGTTCAGGTAGGCGGCCCGGTCGTGCGGCAGGTCGCCGGGCAGGTACTCGGGGCACGGGCCGAGCGGGATCTCCTGACCGGCCGAATCGCCGACGCGCGTGCTCTCGACCCCGGGGAACTTCCCGAACAGGTTGTTGAAGCTGCGGTTCTCGAGCATCACGTAGATCACGCGCTTGATCGGCCACTGCGTCTCGATCGCCGTCGAGACCGAGTCCGACACGCGAGGGATCGGCCGGCCGCCCGTGCACGAGAACAGCACGCCACCGGCGACCGCCATCGCCGAGCGCTGGAGGAAGCGACGGCGGGTGAGCGGGTCCGGGTGGTCGTCGCCGCGCGTCTCGGGCGCGTGCGGGCGGATGTCGTGCGGGTCCGGCATCGAGCCCTATGGGTACCACACGAACCGGACGACGGTATCCTCGGGCGCGGTCCCGTCACGGGATCGTCATCCGATGCGGAGACCCTTCCTGCTCCCGATCGCGATGCTCGGCGGCGCTCGCCGTCGTGTCCTGCGACGCCTCGACCGGCGTCACATCGGCAGCCTCCACGACCCCGGCGTCCACGACCTCTGCCTCGCCCAGCCCATCCGCGACGACCACCGCGTCGACACTCCCGACGCCCACGCAGCCGGCGGTGCCGAACAGATCTCCGAAGACTCAGGGCGCCCCCTCAGACACCTGCGTGAACGGCTGGACGACCCCGGCGCCGGGCTCGCCCGACGCCACCGACCCGCTCGGCATCATCCGCCGCTCGACCGGCGAGAAGGCACCGTTCCGAGGTCGTCGACATGCGGCTGTTCGTCGGACCGGAGTCGCCGCCCTCCGAACCACCGGACGGGAAGGCCTACCTCCAGAACATCCGGCGCTGGTACGTGAAGCTGTACGCGCCGGACGACCTCGCGTTCCAGGGACGGTTCATCGTGGAGCAGCGGGTCTTCGGCCGCGGCCTCGCCGCCGTCGCCCCCTACGACACGAAGGGGTTCCGCTCGCCCGATTGGCGCGGATTCCAGTACGACTCGGCCGACACGCAGCCGCGCGTGGTCTCCGGCCTGCCGGGCACGTGGACGGGCGTGGAGTACGACTTCGTGAAGGGCGGAGAAGGCCTGGACCTTCCGGGTCTGCCCGCCGCAGTCGTGGGATGCTTGCGGTCGACCTCATGAGCGATCTCAAGACGTCCACCCAGAGCAACATCGGCGGGCTGATCGTCGCCATCGCCGGCGCCGGCATCAGCATCATGCTGTGGGTCGTGAAGATCAATCCGGACTCCGACCTGGCGCAACGGCTCGATCTGCCGCCGGGCTCCACGACCGGGTGGAGCGGCCTCGCGGTCGTGGCGGCCATCTGCGGCGGCGTCGCCCTGCTGTTCGCCATCGTGCGCGGGCTCGTCAACAAGCGCGGCATCACCGGGCTCACGGTGCTCCTCTCCATCGTCGCGCTCTCGTTCCCCGCCGGCATCGTGCTCGGGGCCGTCGTGCCGAAGCACCCCGGGCCGTAGCGAACGCAGGCGCTCAGACCCAGCCGGTGTACACGCCGTGCCCGCGCTTGCGCAGCTCGTTGCCGATCACCACGCGCTGGATCTCGCTGGTGCCCTCCCAGATCCGGTCGACGCGCAGCTCGCGGGAGAGCCGCTCCACCGGCTGCTCGCGCATGTAGCCGCGCCCGCCGTGGATCTGCACGGCGCGGTCGATGATGCGTCCGGCCGTCTCGCTGCACAGCAGCTTCACGGCGGCCGCGAGCGCGTGCAGCTCCTTGCGTCCGGTGCCGCCGCGCGCGGCCTGCCAGCACACGCGGTACAGCAGGGACTTCGCGGCCATCAGCTCGGCCGCCATGTCGGCCAGCATGAACTCGATCGCCTGGAACGCGACGATCGGCCGTCCGAACTGCTCGCGCTCGGACGCGAACGCCAGGGACAGATCCAGCGCCCGCGTCGACGCGCCGACGGTGCGCGCGCCGATCATGAGCCGCTCCTCCACGAACCAGTCCTTCGTGAGCTCGTAGCCACGGCCGATCCCGCCGAGGATCCGGTCCTCGCCGACCCGCACGCCCTCGAACGCGAAGATCGGGTGCTCGAACACGAACGTGTGCATGTACTTCGGCGTGCGGACGAGCCGGACGCCCGGCGTGTCCTTGTCGACGAGGAACACCGTCGCCTGCGCGGGGTCGCCGTCGACGTGCACGTGCAGCTCGAAGAAGTCGGCGACGTCGCCGGACGTGACGTGCCACTTCTCGCCGTCGATCACCCAGCCGTCGCCGTCGCGACGGGCGGTCGTGCGCACCATGCTCGGGTCCGAGCCGGCGCCCTCCTCGGTGATCGCGTACGCGTCGCGGCGCTCGCCGCGGCACGCCGGCCGCAGGAACCGCTCCTTCTGCTCCTCGGTGCCGGACGCGAGCGGGATCGACGGGCGCCACGGGATGTCCCACAGGGCGCCGGTCGCGTGCCCCCACTGCTCCTCGACCAGCATCTGCTGGAACAGGTCGAGGCCGCGGCCGCCGTCCTCGGGCGCGTGGTTGATGGCGGCGAAGTCCCAGTCGAGGACCGCCTGCTTGGCCGCCGCCGCGCTCTCCGGCGTGAGCCCGTCGTGCTCCTCGCACTCGTCCTCGAGCGGGATCAGGACCTCGCGCGTGAAGTCGCGCGCCCGCGTCTGCAGGTCGCGGTCCGCGCTGTCGAGTTCGAGGTCCACCGCGACTCCTCTTCGCGTCGAGCCGTCGCCGCCCGAGGCAGTCTAGGAACCGGTGGGCCGCGGACGGTAACCGGAGGTCACGGGTCGGAGCTCCGCCACACGGTGTGGCGAGGGGCCGGGTCGCCGTGCCCGGTCGTGCGCGTGAGCAGGCACCGCTCGACGTCGAGCGCGAACACCTCCTGCGTCTCGAAGTCCGGCAGATCCATGCCCGGACGCTCCGCGAGGAACGCGGCACGGACGTGGCGCTCGATCCCGAGGTCCTCCTCGGGGCGGGCCGTGCCGGTGACGTAGAAGGCGTCCTCGTCGTCCTCACGCGGGTACGAGTGGAGCGCGTACCGGCCGTCCCGACGGAGGTCGGTCCGCTTCGGCGAGACGATCAGGAGCGCGAACAGCCCCGGCTCGCACAGGATCGGGCAGACCGGATGCACGCGCGGCGCGCCCGAGGCATCGACCGTCCCCAAGAAGGCGAGCCCGACCCCGAACTGGTACAGGAGATCGTGTCCGGCCGACGCGAGGTCTGGCCTCGCGCGCTCGAACTCCGGCCAGCTCGCCATCTCGTCATCGTGCCGGGCCGGTCGGTGCGGTGCAACCCGAGGCGCAACGCGACCGGCCCGAACGCGCCGTGTAGCGTTCGACGATGCTCGCGATGGTGCTCGCCCTGGGGTCGAGCTGCGGATGGGGATCGGCCGACTTCCTCGGCGGGCTGTCGGCGAAGCGCGTGCCGATCGTGGTGGTGGCGGCCGTCTCGCAGGCGGTCGGGTTCGCGTTCACCCTGCTGGTGGTGCTGGCGGTCCATCGAGGACCGGAGGACGTGTCGGTCCTGTGGATCGGGGCGATCGGCGGTCTGCTGGGCGCCGGCGGACTCTCGGCCCTCTATCAGGGTCTCGCGGTGGGGCGGATGGGCGTGGTGGCGCCGATCGCGGCGCTGTCGGGCGTCGTGCCGGTCGTGGTCGGGCTCGTCGCCCAGGGCGATCGTCCGGAGGCGGTCCAGGTCGTCGGCATGGTGCTGGCGATCGGCGGCGTCGTGATGGCGTCGCGCGCTCGCGGCGAGGCCGCGCCGGGCCGGCGGCTGGCGACCGGCGCGGGTCTCGCGCTGCTGGCCGCCCTCCTCCTCGGCGCGATGGTGGTGGCGCTCGACGCGGGCGGGGACCGCGACCCGGTGTGGACCGTGTTCATGGTCCGCGTGAGCTCCGTCGCCCTGCTCTGGCTGGTCGTGGCGGCGCGGCGGCCCTCCTTCGCGACGGTGCGGCCGAACATCGCGACGTTGGTGGGCGCCGGCGTGCTCGACAACCTCGCGAACCTGCTCTTCGTGCTGGCGGCGGCGCGAGGCCTGCTCAGCCTCGTCTCGGTGCTGGGCTCGCTGTACCCGGTCGTGACGGTCGTGCTGGCCCGCGTCGTGCTGGACGAGCGCCTCGCCCGGTGGCAACTGGTCGGCGTGGCGGGGGCGCTCACCGGCGTGGCGCTGATCTCGCTCGGCTGAACGCCGCGCTCTCAGGGACGGACGGCGGTGGCCTCAGGCCCGACCGACCGCTAGGCTGACTCGCCATGCGATCCCCCGATCAGCTGGTGGCGGCGCTGCGTGCCGTCGCCGAGCGAGACGACGCCGTGAGCCGCGAGGCCATGTACACGTCGTTGCTGGACTCGAGCCTGTTCCTGCCCGCGGAGCCCGGCGACGACACGGAGGCGCGCACCGACGGGCTGCACCTGTTCACCACACCGCCGGACGCCGACGGCTCCTGGAAGCTGCTGGCCTTCACCGATCCGGACGCGGCCGGCGCCTGGCGCTCCGAGGGCGTGCAGATCGTCGAGCGCGCTGCGCGGGAGGTGTTCGCCTTCGCCGTCGGGTCACCGACCTCGGGCATCCTGCTGAACGTGGCCGGGCCCGCCGGTGGCGAGCTGACCCGGCGTGAGTTCGCCGCGCTCGCGGAGGGTGTCCTGCCGGCGGCCGAGCCCGATGACGTCGAGGAGCTGGAGCTCGCGCCCGGCGCGGAGGTCCTCGTGGCGCCGCTGCAGACACCGCCGGGCGAGGCCTTCCTCGGCGTGCTGACGATGGCGCTGGGGGAGTCCGGTCTCGTGCGGACGGCGTGGCTGGCCGACGTGGCGTTCGAGGCCGGCGAGCTGCACCCGGCCGTCGGCGTCGACCTCGAGGACGGTACCGATGAGCCCGCGCAGCGTGGGATCTTCGAGCACGTGATGTCGCGCATCCAGCCGCTGCTCGGCCACGGCCGCTACCTCGACTTCATCGTCGTCGACCCGGACGTGTGGGCGCCGCTGTTCTCCTCGGCCGGCGCGCCGATCTACGAGCGGGACGCCGCATGACCCCGACGCGCGGCGCGCATGACGATCTCCTCGCTCGCGGCCAGCGTGCGGGCGGGCGGCGTCTCCGCCACCGAGCTCGTGGTGGACTCGATGAAGCGCATCGAGGAGACCAACCCGATGCTGAACGCCGTCGTCGCGATCCGGGAGCAGGCGCTGGACGACGCCGACCTCGCCGACGCGGGCAGGCCGACCGGCGCGCTCGCCGGGCTGCCGCTGCTGGTGAAGGACACCGAGGACGTGGCCGGCATGCGCACCACGCATGGATCGGTCGTGCACGCGGCGGACCCGCCGGCGGCGGCGGACTCCCTCGTGGTCGCGCGCCTCCGCGCCGCCGGCGCGATCGTCGTCGGCAAGACGAACACGCCCGAGTTCGCCTTCGAGGGCTTCACCGACAACGCGTTGTTCGGCGCCACCCTGAACCCGTGGATGCCCGACTACTCGCCGGGCGGATCCAGCGGCGGTTCGGGCGCGGCACTCTCGGCCGGCATGGCGCCGCTCGCCACCGGCTCCGACGGCGGCGGCTCGATCCGGATCCCGGCGGCGTTCTGCGGCCTCGCCGGCCTGAAGCCGACGAACGGGCTGATCGGCCGCTCGCCGATCCCGTCGTGGATCGACCTGTCGACCTCGGGGCCCATGGCGACGACGGTGACCGACCTCGCGCTGTTGCTGGGCGTCATGAAGGGGCCGGTCGCCGGCGACCCGAACGCGCATCCCGCGTGGTCGCCCCGGATGGGCGTGTGGCCGCGGCGCGCGATCGTCGCCGAGCGCCTGGGCTCGAACGGCGCGCTGACGCCCGGTGTCGCCACCACCTTCCAGGCCTCGCTCGTCCTGTTCTCGCACGCGACCGGCCTCGCGCTGGAGCCGGCCGACCTCGGCCCCCTGCTCGCCGCCGGCGACCCCGCCGAGGACTGGTTCACGATCTGCGCGGTCGAGCAGCTGCACGCCTTCGGTCGCGACCGCCTGGATGAGCACCGCGACCAGCTGTCGCCGGTCTTCGCGACGATCATGGAGCTGGCCTCGCGCATCGACTTCGACACGTACCTGGACGCCAAGCGGCGCCGGTTCGACTACGTCCGCGCCTTCGACGAGCTGCTCGGCGACGACACCGTGCTGCTCAGCCCCACCATGTGCATCGAGGGCTTCGCGCCCGACGGCGTGATGGCGGGCGCCGATCACGCCGGTACGCCGCCCGAGGTCTACAACACCGACCTCTCGAACATCACCGGGCATCCCGCCCTGTCGGTGCCGGCCGGGATCTCGTCGAACGGGCTGCCGTTCGGATTGCAGATCGTGGGGCCGAGGTTCGCCGACGACCTGGTGCTGGCGGTGGGGGCGACCTGGGAGGCGGCGTCGCCGTGGGCGCTCACCGCGCCCGGTTACCAGCCCTTCGGCGCGTAGCGCCCCTCAGACCCGCGCGACGGGCGGCGACAGCGTGAGCGTGAGCTTGGTGCCCGATACGTGCACCGCGCTGGTGTCGCTGTCCCGGCAGGTGGTGCAGACGGGGGCCTGGCAGGCGCCCCGGCACGAGGCGCAGGTGCTGACCGATCCACCGCAGAGGTTGCACGTCAACATGCTCACATGGTCGACCCTCGGCGCCGGAAATGGCATACCCGGCTCCGGGCATCTTCCGCCGCCCTATCCCGGGGAGCGCGCCTACCCAGTTCCGACCAGCTAGGGGCCCAGGTTGTAGCCCATGCGCCGCGGCAGCTTCGCGACGAAGTCCACGAGCGGGTTGGGGTCCTCGCCCCGGTCCTCGGCCTCGTCCTTGCGGCGGATCGCCGTGTTCGCGATCAGCGCGCCGGGCGAGCGGATCGGCTCGGGCGGGAAGCGCAGCGGCTCCAGCGTCGCGATCGGCAGCGACTCGAGGGCGGGATCGGGCGCGTGCAGCACGCGCGTCGCCAGCATCTGCCCGACCAGGTGGCTCGGGCCCACGCCGTTGCCCGTGTAGCCGTGCGCGTAGTGCACGTCGCCGGTCTCGAGCCGGCCGACGGTCGGCAGATGATGGCCGGCCACGTCGATGGGGCCGCCCCACGCGGCCTCGAGCGGGACGTCGCGGAACGCGGGGAACATCCGCCACAGATCCTCGGCGCCCACGCGGATCGAGCGCTCGTCGTACGCGAACGCCGGCCCGATCGTGCGCGCGAGGCCCGGCTGCATGCCGCCGATGCCGAACGCGATCCGGCCGTCCTTCGTCGTGCGCAGGTAGTGGAGGGCGGCGCGGAAGTCCCAGATGCTCTCCTCGCCGGTCCAGCCGATCTCCTCGAGCTTGTCCGGCGCCGCCGCCGTCAGGACGATGTAGCTGCCGCGGACCATCACCGTCCGGCGGAACCGCTTCCACGCCGCCGCCCACGCGTTGAGCGCGAGGACGGCCGTGCCGGCGCGCACGCTGCCGCCCGGCGTCTCGGCCGTCGAGGGCCGCCCGGCCCCGAACCGGATCACCGGCGTCTGCTCGAAGATCCGCACGCCGCGCTCCAACAGCACCCGCCGCATGCCGCGCGCCAGGCGCGCCGGCTGCACGGTCACGCCGTCGCTGTCGATCAGGCCGCCGCGGAACGTGGGGGAGTCGGCGACCGCCCTCGCCTGCTCCGCCGTCAGGACGCGGAACCGCTCGGACGCGCCCAGCCGGACGGCCGCGTCCGCGTTCGCCTGCCACGCGCCGTCGTTCGCGGCGTTCGTCACCACGCCCATGTCGCCGGCGCGGGTGAACCACGCGTCGACGGCGTTCGCCGAGCAGAACGCCTCGATGCCGTCCACCGCCCGCGTGCCGGCAGCGCAGAGCGCGAGGGTCGCCTCGTCGCCGTACCGCTCGGTGAGCTCGCCGACGCCGCTCCACCACGAGTTCACGAAGCCGCCGTTGCGGCCGCTCGGCCCGCCGCCGCAGATGTCCTGCTCGAGGAGCACGATCCGAAGTCCCGGCTCCCGGTCGGTGAGGTGCAGCGCCGTCCACATGCCGGTGAAGCCGCCGCCGAGGATCACGACGTCTGCCTCGGTGTCGCCGGCGAGCGGCGGCGCCGGCTCACCCGGATCGGCGGCGAGCGCGTCGCGCAACCACCAGCTGCGGCCGGCGTCGGGTGGCAGGTCAAGCGTCATCTGAGAGCATTCCCTTCCTCACGAACCTGCGCTCGATGCGGTTCGCATCCGAACGACGTGGAGGAGGGTATACCGCGTGGCAGCCGGGCAGGACCGTCCCGGGGGTCGCCCCCGCAGCTGGGAGGTGACCGAGGGTCCCGAACGCGCGCCCGCCCGTGCCATGTTGCGGGCCGTGGGCTTCAGCGAGGAGGACTTCGGCAAGCCGCAGGTCGGGGTGGCCTCGAGCTGGAACGAGGTGACGCCGTGCAACTACCACCTCGACAAGCTGGCCGCGCTCGCGAAGGAGGGCGTCCGTCAGGGCGGCGCCGTGCCCATCGAGTTCACGACGATCGCCGTCTCCGACGGCATCGCGATGGGCCACGAGGGGATGAAGGCCAGCCTGATCAGCCGCGAGGTCATCGCCGACTCGGTCGAACTCGTGATGCACGCCGAGCGCCTCGACGGCATGGTGACGATCGCCGGCTGCGACAAGAGCCTGCCGGGCATGCTGATGGCGTGCGCCCGGATGAACCTGCCGGCGGTCTTCGTGTACGGCGGCACGATCCTGCCGGGCGTGCTGGACGGCCGCGACATCACGATCCAGGACGTGTTCGAGGCGGTCGGCGCGAACGCGAACGGCACCATGGGCGACGACGAGCTCCAGGCCATCGAACGCAGCGCCTGCCCGACCGCTGGGTCGTGCGCCGGCATGTACACCGCCAACACCATGGCGGCCGCGGCCGAGGCGATCGGCATGTCGCTGCCCGGCAGCGCGAGCCCGCCGGCCGTGGACTACCGCCGCGAGGTCGTCGCGCGCGAGGCCGGCCTCGCCGTCTCCAAGCTCCTGCTCGAGGACGGACCGCGTCCGCGCGACATCATGACGGCCGCCGCCTTCCGCAACGCGATCGCCGTCACGATGGCGCTGGCCGGCTCCACGAACGCCGTCCTGCATCTGCTCGCCATCGCGCGCGAGGCCGGCGTGCCGCTGGAGCTCGATGACTTCGACGCGATCTCGCGGAAGGTCCCGCACCTCGTCGACGTCCGCCCCGCCGGGAAGTTCGTGATGAGCGACCTCGACCGCGCCGGCGGCGTGCCGGTCGTCATGAGGGAGCTGCTCGAGGCCGGCCTGCTCGACGGCGACTGCATGACGGTGACGGGCAGGACGGTGGCCGAGAACCTCGCGGAGCTGCAGCCGGCGGCGCCCGACGGCACGGTCGTGCACGCCGTGAAGGACCCGATCCACCCCGAGGGCGGCACCGCGATCCTGCGCGGCTCGCTGGCCCCCGACGGCTCGGTCATGAAGATCGCCGGCGCCGCCAGCCTCGAGTTCCGCGGCCGCGCTCGCCCGTTCGACTCCGAGACCGACGCCTTCCACGCGCTCACGCGCGGCGAGATCGTGGCCGGCGACGTCATCGTGATCCGCTACGAGGGTCCGAAGGGCTCGCCCGGCATGCCGGAGATGCTGGCCGTGACGGCGGCCGTCGCCGGCGCCGGCCTGGGCAAGGACGTGGCGCTCGTCACCGACGGCCGGTTCAGCGGCGCCACGAAGGGCTACAGCGTCGGGCACATCGCGCCCGAGGCCTTCGTCGGCGGCCCGATCGCGCTCGTGCGCGAGGGCGACGAGATCCTGATCGACGCCGAGGGACGGCGGATCGACCTGCTCATCGACGAGGCCGAGCTCGCCGCGCGGCTCGCGGCCTGGTCGGCACCTCCGCCCCGGTACACCACCGGCGCCCTCGCGAAGTACGCGAAGCTCGTCGGCTCGGCCGATCACGGAGCGGTGACCGGGTGACCACCATCACCACGCCGATGGCGCTGCAGTGCCGCGAGTGCGGTGCGCAGTACCCGGTGGAGCCGCTCACGATCTGCGAGGAGTGCTTCGGGCCGCTCGAGCCCGCGTACGACCTCCAGGGCGTCGACGGCGATCAGTTCCGCAAGGCCGCCGAGGCCGGGCCCGACACCCTGTGGCGCTACGAGCAGCTGCTGCCGGGCGGGCCCGGCATCGAGCGGGTGGACCTCGGGGCGGGGTTCACGCCGCTGCGGCGAGCGGAGAACCTCGGGAAGCGGCTGGGGCTCGAGCGCCTGTGGATCAAGGACGACAGCGTGAACCCGTCGAACTCCTTCAAGGACCGCGTGGTGTCGGTCGCCGTCACCATGGCGCGCGCGTTCGGCTTCGAGGCCGTGTCCTGCGCGTCCACCGGCAACCTTGCGAACGCCACCGCCGCGCACGCGGCGAAGGCGGGCCTGGAGTGCTACGTGTTCGTGCCCGACGACCTCGAGCGGGCGAAGATCCTCGCCACCGAGGCGTACGGCGCGAAGGTCGTGGCCGTGAAGGGCAACTACGACGACGTGAACCGCCTCTGCAGCGAGATCGCCGACACGCTGCCGTGGGCGTTCGTGAACGTGAACATGCGGCCGTTCTACGCCGAGGGTTCCAAGTCGCTCGGCTTCGAGACCGCCGAGCAGCTCGGCTGGCGCCTGCCCGACCACGTGGTGGTGCCGATCGCGTCCGGCGCGCTGCTGACGAAGATCCACAAGGCGTTCCGCGAGCTGATCGCGATCGGCGCCGTCGAGGAGCGGCCGTACCGCGTCTCCGGGGCACAGCCCGAGGGCTGCTCGCCGGTCGCCCAGGCCTTCGCGGCCGGCGCCACCGAGGTGACGCCCGTGAAGCCGGACACGATCGCGCGGTCCCTCGCGATCGGCGCGCCGGCCGACGGGTTCTACGCCCTCCAGGTCACGCGTGAGACCGGGGGCGCGATCGAGGCCTGCACCGAGCGGGAGATCGTCGAGGGCATCCAGCTGCTCGCCTCCACCGAGGGCGTGTTCACCGAGACCGCCGGCGGCGTGACGATCGCCGTCCTCAAGCGCATGGCCGAGTCCGGCGTGATCGGCCCCGAGGAGGAGACCGTCGCGTACGTGACCGGCAACGGCTACAAGACCGTCGAGGCCCTGGAGGGCCACCTGGAGGCCAGCTTCCACGTGGCGCCCGACCTCGACGAGTTCCTGGCCGCCACCGGCAACTGACTCGCGCTCGCCGCCTCGCCGCCCCTCCGGAATGCCCGGGCGCGCAACGGTCCCACTGGCCCAGATGGGTCTTGATATCGGCGGCGCGAACGGACAGGCTTACCGACGGTCGTGTCGCAGCCGTGCCTTCCCCGTTCCCCCGGGGCCGCGACGTGAACCGGCGGGCGAGCAGGAGGGGGATGCATGTCGACACCCAGCGACCAGCACGCACGGGACAGCGCCGACCTCGAACGGTTCGGGTACAAGCAGGAGCTGAAGCGGGACCTGGGCACGTTCAGCTCGTTCGCGGTCGCGTTCAGCTACATCTCGCCGTCCACCGGGATCTTCACGCTGTTCTTCCTGGGGATGTCGGCGCTGGGCGGGTTCCTGTTCTGGACCTGGCCGGTCGTGGCGCTGTTCCAGTTCTTCGTGGCGTTGAACTTCGCCGAGATGTCCAGCCACTTCCCGCTGGCCGGCTCGGTCTTCCAGTGGACCAAGTACCTGGCCGGACGCGGCTACGCGTGGATCACCGGCTGGTTCTACCTGTTCGCCGGCATCCTGACCGTCGCGTCGGTCTGCGCGACGCTGCCGCTTGCGCTGCTGCCGGCCCTGAACAACATGTTCGGCTGGAGCCTCAACACGAACCTGGGCAGCGCGGACCAGAAGCTGGTCGCGCTCATCACGCTGGCCCTCATCACGATCCTCAACATCTACGGCGTGAAGCTCGTGGCGATCGTCAACAACACGGGCGTCGTCTTCGAGATCCTGGGCATGGTGGTGTTCGCGGTCTTCCTGGCCATCGTCCACAACAACCAGGGCGTCGGCGTGATCTTCGACTCGGCGAAGAGCGGCAACATCTTCAAGTTCCCCGCGCCGGTGAGCCTGTCGTTCTTCCTGGTCGGCATGTTCATGTCCCTGTACGTGATCTACGGGTTCGACACGGCATCGACCCTCGCCGAGGAGACGCGCAACCCGCGCGTCGAGGCGCCGAAGGCGGTGCTGGGCTCGGTGATCGGAGCATTCGTGATCGGCGCCATCTTCCTGTGGGGCGTCCTCATCGCCGTCCCGGACATGGGCGCCGCCGTCACCTCGTTCGCGACCGGGCCGCAGCAGGTGATCGAGGCGGTCATGTCGAGCTTCGGATCCACCCTGTACCTGCTGATCGTGTCGGCCGCGATCTTCGTGTGCTGCATGTCGATCCTGACGTCGACGATCCGGCTGGGATTCGGCATGGCCCGCGACGATCAG
Organism: uncultured Actinomycetes bacterium; assembly: GCA_963828885.1. Classification (GTDB taxonomy): domain Bacteria; phylum Actinomycetota; class UBA4738; order UBA4738; family HRBIN12; genus JALYMB01. The sequence goes on along the minus strand of CAWHGC010000007.1, from coordinate 52,163 downwards.
CTGCCGTTCTCGAAGTCGCTGTCGAAGGTGAGCCCGAGGTTGCACACGCCGGTCCTCACGTGCGTCGTCGTGGGGCTGCTCTCGGCCGTACCGTTCATCCAGTTCGCCGGCGCTGCCGTCATCGCCGTCGGCGCGACGGCGTCGATCTACCTGAGCTACCTGCTCGGCAACCTGGCGTTCATGCGGGCTCGGATGAAGGGGTGGCCGAAGACGTCCGCTCCGTTCAAGCTCGGCAAGTGGGGCATGGTCGTGAACCTGATCGCGATCCTGTGGGGCGTCGCGATGATGCTGAACTTCCTCACGCCGTCGACCGTGAACTCGGCGTGGGACCCGAACGCCTCCGGCGCCAACTACATGCGCATCATCTCGAACCCGAAGCCGATCCAGACCGACTATTACGTGGAGGGCGACCAGCTCGTCGACTTCAAGATCAGCGCGCTGAACAAGATCCCCGTCATCTGGACCGTCTTCACCCTGATCCTGATCTCGGGCGCCCTGTACTACTGGCTCGCGCAGAAGAAGAAGCCGTGGAGCCCGTCCATGCCGCCCGAGGAGGATCTCGCGGGCATCGCGCCGGTCACGACCTAGGACCTCGCCGGGCGGCGGCCTCCGGGCCGCCGCCCCGGCCGGGTCGTCCTGTGGTTGCATGACCGACATGAAGGTCGTCGTGACGCCGAAGGCCCAGGCCTTCATCGCCGAGCGCGGTGGCAGCGTGTGGGTGTGGCTGGATCCGCGCCGCGGCCCGGTCGGCTCCTACGTCTGGCTCGAGGCCCACTGCGAACCGCCGCGGACGAGCCGTCGCTCAAGCTTCACCCGCAGCTCCCGCCGCCCTCACCGCTTCAAGCGGGCCGAGGGCGAGGGCGTGAGCGTGCACTACGACTTCGCGCGGATGCCGCCGCCGGAGGAGCTGCACTTCGACGTGAAGGGACTCCGTGCGAAGACGCGCCGCCTCGAGGCCTACTGGAACGGCTCGGTCTTCGTCGGCGAGGACATCCCCGTACCCGATTCCGAGTAGGCGTCGCGACCGTGCCCGACGATTCAGGGGATGTTCATCGCGGTCGATACCTCGTCCATGGCGTTCACCCTCGAACGGCACGGCACGATCCTCACCCTGCTGGTGACCGAGCCCAAGGTTGAGGGCATGCCCAGAGGTCTGGCGGCGGTGCAGCGAGCCCTGGCCGAGGGCGGCATCACCGAGGTCCAGGTCGGGTTCGACGAGAGGCCTGGAACACGCAGTGGGTGCGGAACGGCCTCACCGCGCTCGAGGCCACGTTGAAGGATCGCGGGATCCCGTGCGTGTGCTGGGGACGGACGCGCGGCTCGAGCCGCCGCGAGCGAGCTAGCCGCCGCCCGAGCTGGTCGGTTGACGACGGCCGCATCGCGTCCTAGCCTGGGGCGCTGACCAGAGATCTGGAGGCCGCGGGGTGTTCTGCCCGTCGCGGCCTTCTTCGCGTTCTGAGGGAGGAATGGATGGGCACGATCTGGCTGATCGTCATCGTGGCGGCGCTCGGGTGGCTGTACTTCAGCGCGAAGCTGCGCACGCTCCGTCTTCGGGTCCCTCCCGCGACGGTGCCATCGGAGCGATCGCCGGTCTCGGCCATCCGCCTGAGCGCCTCTGACCCCGCTCGCGCCGGGTAACGCTCAGTCGCCGAAGAACTCGATCAGCACGGGCGCGAGGACCGTCATGTCCACGTTGTGGCCCTGACCCTCGAGCCGGCGCATCTCACCGTTCGGCATGGCGGCGGCCAGCGTCTGCGCCGTCTCCGGCATCCACGGGAAGTCCGCGCCGCCGGCGAGGACGATCGTCGGCACCTTCACCGACGAGGCCTTCTCCGTCGGGATCGAGTAGTCGCCCATGACGGTCGCGTCGTACTCGAGGGTGTGGGCCAGCGCGACGGTCGGGGCCCAGAACGGCGACTGTTTCGCGCCCTCGATGAACTCGGGCGGCATCCGCACGACGTCGCGCATGAAGAACTCGGCCGCGTCGTCGCGACGGCCGGCCTCGACCAGATCGTGGAACGTCTGCGCGGTGTCGGCGGGCGGCTTGGGGGCGCCCTCGGGCAGGTACGGCGGCTCCCACAGGGCGAGCTTCGTGATCGAGTCGAGTCGCGATCGCCGCCTCCATCGCGAGCGCGGCGCCCGAGGACGATCCGAACAGGAACGCCGACCCACCGGCGGCGCCGGCGACCGCGTCGATGTCCTCGATCTCGCGCTGCACCGCGTACGGCGGCGTGTCGCCGCTGTCGCCGCGGCCGCGTCGGTCGAAGTTGAGGACGGTGAAGCTCGGCGCGAGCAACTCGGCGAGTCCGGCGAGCGACATGCGGTCGACCGAGCCGCCGCACACGAGGATCACCGGCGGTCCGCTGCCCGTGCGATCGATCGCGATGTCGGTGCCGTCGGCGGACGTGACGTGCTCCATGGCGGTCTCCTCTCAGTCGTGGCGGGTCTTGAGGTGCTCCTGCAGCCGCTCGAAGAAGATCAGGCTGCCGCGCATCGCGCGCGAGTACTCGTCGGCCGGCAGGTTGCCGCCGCGCTGCGTGAAGGTCATCTCGGTCCGGTCGCCGCCGAGGTCCTTGAGGACGACGGTGAACACCTCGTCGGTGGTGCCGTCGAGCTCGCTGCCCTGGAGCCGGATCGTCATCACGATCCGCTCGGGCTCCACGACCTCGAGGAACTCGCCGTAGAACGGGATCTCCGTGCGATCCGGTCCGTGGTACATCGTGGCGTGCCACTCGCCGCCGGGCCGTGGGTCCATGTCGACCTTGTCGAGCGGGATCTCCGAGCCGTGCTCGCCGAACCACTCCGCGAAGCGCGGTCCCTCGGTCCACGCCTTGAAGACCAGCTCGCGCGGCGCGTCGAAGACCCGGACGATCAGGATCCCCTCGGCGTCGCTGTGTGCCGAGACGACTCCCTCGGGTGGCGTCGCGTCACTCATCCGTGGCTCCCCTCTGGATCGTTCGCAGGTGCTCCTCGAGGCGGTCGAAGTTCGCCTCCCAGAACCGTCGATACTCGCTCAACCACTGCGTGGCGTCACCCAGCGGCCTCGCGCGCAGGCTGGCCGGGCGGTACTGCGCCGTCCGTCCCCGGGTGATGAGCCCGGCGCGCTCCAGCACCTTGAGGTGCTTCGACACGGCCTGCACGCTCACCGGGAACGGCTCGGCCAGCTCGTTGACCGTCGCCTCGCCCTCCGCGAGCCGCGCGAGGATCGCCCGGCGCGTCGGATCGGCGAGCGCCGAGAACGTGATGCTGAGCTGGTCGACCGCCATCCGCCGGGCGCCTCCCCGTCCGATATATTCAACTGAGAGGTTGAATACTAGCCACGGAGATGCGGCTCGGTCAACCGAGGGGAGCAGCGGCTCGGTCGCTAAGGTGCCTCGGCAACCGAATGGGGAGGAGACCGCGATGCGCACGCTGATCGTGAACGAGTGGATGACCCTCGACGGCGTCGTGCAGGCGCCCGGACAGCCCGACGAGGACCGGAGCGGCGGCTTCGCACACGGCGGCTGGCACATGCCGTACTTCGACGACCTGTCTCGGAACTGGGTCGTCGAGGGCTACGCCGGCGCGGGCGGCTTCCTGTTCGGGCGCCGCACGTACGAGCTCCTCGCGTCGTACTGGCCGCACGCCTCCGAGGAGGAGCAGGTGATCGCCGAACCTCTGAACACCCTGCCGAAGTACGTGGCGTCGACGACGCTGACCGAGCCCCTCGAGTGGGAGCACGCGACCCTGCTGAAGGGCGACGTCGCCGAGGCCGTGGCCGCCCTGAAGCAGGGGGACGGCGGGTCCCTGAACGTGGTCGGCAGCACGGAGCTCGTGCACACGCTGATCGAGCACGACCTCGTGGATCAGTACCGGGTGATGATCGATCCGCTCGCCGTCGGCGGCGGCAAGCGCCTCTTCGCCGACGACGGTGTCGCGAGGCCGCTGCGGCTCGTGGAGAGCCAGGTGACGACGACGGGTGCGATCCTCGCGACCTACGCGCCGGCCTGAATCCCCCAACCGTCGGGTTGACAAGTCTTGCCTGGTCCCTACACTGGCACGACCATGTCGAGGACACTGAGGACACCCGCAGGCACCGACCTCGTACTTATTCCGTAGGCGCGACCAGGCCCAGGAGGCCTGCGCCGCGCCCGATGCCCTCCGGCCAGCCGGGGGGTTTTTTGTACCCACCGTTCAGCCACACGCCAGGCACCAGCGAAGCGAGGGGAAGGAGCACCCGATGAGGTACGAGTTCGAGCGAGACGGCGCCGTCGTGGCGAGCGTCCTGTGGGAGGGCCCCGGCCAGGTCACGGTCGAGGCCGCCGAGCCGACCGTCCGCTCGACCGTCGACCGCTACCTCTCCAGCGACGTGATCTACCTGGGCGGGGGCTTCGACTTCGGCGAGGAGGACGCGGACGACGTCCTGCAGATGCGCCGCCGCGACTGGACCCCGTGGGAGTTCGAGCGCGCCTGCCGCAACCTGTCCCAGCGACTGTCGGCGACCGTGAAGCGCGTGGAGACCGGCCCGGTCGAGGAGCGGGAGGTGGCCGCACGATGAAGGTGACCGGCGCCCAGGCGCTGTTCAAGTCCCTCGAGGGCGAGGGCGTCGACGTCATGTTCGGCGTGCCGGGCGGCGCGATCCTGCCCGCCTACGACCCGCTGATCGACTCGTCGGTCCGCCACGTGCTGTGCCGCCACGAGCAGGGCGCCGGCCACGCGGCGGAGGGCTACGCCTGGGCGACCGGCAAGGTCGGCGTCGTCATGGCCACCTCCGGTCCCGGCGGGTGCAACCTCGTCACGCCGCTCGCCGACGCGAAGATGGACTCGGTGCCGCTCGTCGCCATCACCGGCCAGGTGCCGATGCCGGTCGTCGGCAACGACGCCTTCCAGGAGGCCGACATCACCGGCATCACGATGCCGGTCACGAAGCACAACATGCTCGTCACGAGCCCCGCCGACGTCGCCGAGGCGGTGCGCGAGGCCTTCCACATCGCGCGCACCGGCCGGCCGGGCCCGGTGCTCATCGACCTGCCGAAGGACGTGCTGGTCGGCGAGACCACGTGGAAGTGGCCGGACTCCGTGAAGCTGCCCGGCTACAAGCCGACGACGAAGGGCAACCAGCGCCAGGTCGTGGAGGCCGTGAAGCTGATCCTGAAGGCGAAGCGCCCCGTCCTGTACGTCGGCGGCGGCGTCATCAAGGCCGAGGCCACGAAGGAGCTGTACAAGCGTGGCGACGACGGGCGAGCTGCCGGTCGTCACGACGCTCATGGCGCGCGGCGCCTTCCCGGACGAGCACGAGCTCTGCCTGGAGATGCCGGGCATGCACGGCAACTACACGGCCGTCATGGCCATGCAGAAGTCCGACCTGCTGATCGCCGTCGGCGCCCGGTTCGACGACCGCGTCACCGGCAAGCTCGACGGCTTCGCGCCCGGCGCGAAGATCGTGCACATCGACATCGACCCGGCGGAGATCGGCAAGAACCGCGTGGCCGACGTGCCGATCGTCGGCGACTGCAAGGACGTCCTGTCCAAGATGCTGGCCGAGCTCACGAAGCGCCAGGAGGCCGAGGGCGGCCCGCCCGACCGCACGCCGTGGCGGCAGCAGCTCGCCGCGTGGCAGGAGGAGCACCCGTACGCCTACGACCAGCAGCCCGACGGCCCGCTGAAGCCGCAGTTCGCGATCCAGCGCCTGTACGAGGCGGCCGGCTCCGACACGATCGTGGTCTCGGGCGTCGGCCAGCACCAGATGTGGGCCTCGCAGTTCTGGAAGTTCAACAAGCCACGCACGTGGATCAACTCCGGCGGCCTGGGCACGATGGGCTTCGCGGTGCCGGCGGCGCTCGGCGCGGCGGCCGGCCGGCCCGACAAGCGCGTCATCGCGATCGACGGCGACGGCTGCTTCCAGATGACGTGCCAGGAGCTCGCGACCAGCACCACCGAGAAGATCCCGTTCATCACGGCCATCATCAACAACGCCTACCTGGGCATGGTGCGCCAGTGGCAGGAGCTCTTCTACAAGGAGCGGTACTCCGAGGTGTACCTGAGCTACGACACGCCGGACTACGTGAAGCTCGCCGAGGCGTACGGCGCCGTCGGCCTGCGCGCCGAGCACCCCGACGAGGTCGACCAGGTGATCGAGAAGGCGCTGTCGGTCACCGACCGCAGCGTGGTGATCGACTTCCGCGTGGACTCGGCCGAGATGTGCTTCCCGATGGTCCCGGCCGGCGCCAGCAACGACGAGATCATCACCGGACCGGAGGGCCTGCGGCCCGCCGACGACCCCGCGGAGGCACCGATCGCATGAGCACCCTCCACACGCTGTCCGTGCTCGTCGAGGACCGGCCCGGCGTGCTCACGCGCGTCGCCGGCCTGTTCTCCGCACGCGGGTTCAACATCAACTCGCTCGCCGTCGGTCCCACCGAGGAGCCCGGCCTCTCGCGGATGACGATCGTCGTCGACGTCGACCGCAAGCCGCTGGAGCAGGTCACGAAGCAGCTGAACAAGCTCATCAACGTGATCAAGATCCTCGAGCACGAACCGGGCGACTCGGTCGAGCGCGAGCTGATGCTGGTGAAGGTGCGCGCCGAGGGCGAGATGCGCGCGCGCGTGATGGAGATCTGCGAGGTCTTCCGCGTGAAGGTCACCGACGTCACGCACAAGACGCTCACGATCGAGGCGACCGGCTCGCCGCCCAAGCTCGAGTCCTTCCTCGCGCTGCTGGAGGACTTCGGCGTGGTGGAGCTCGCGCGCACGGGCAGGATCGCCCTCGTGCGGGGGGATCGCGGCATCCGCGAGCGCGTGCTGAAGACGGCGAAGGCGGCCGGCGCCGAGGACGACCCCCGGTGGGACGGCGGCGGCGTGTAGGAGCTCGACTAGTCCGACGCAGGACTCAGTAGCGAGCGAGCCAGGGGAAGGGCTCAAGTAGCGAAGCGATAGCCCAAAGGAGAAGACCATGGCGACGATCTACTACGAGCAGGACACCGACCGGTCCGCGCTGGACGGCGACAAGATCGCGGTGCTGGGCTTCGGCTCGCAGGGCCACGCGCACGCGCAGAACCTCAAGGACTCGGGCTTCGACGTCCGCGTCGGCCTGCGGCCGGGGTCGTCCTCGAGGGCGACGGCCGAGGCGGCGGGGCTCCGCGTCCTCGACATCGGGGACGCGGTCCGCGAGGCGGACGTCGTCATGGTGCTGCTGCCCGACACCTCGCACGCGAAGGTGTACGCCGCCGACATCGCGCCGAACCTCGAGCCCGGCAACATGCTGATGTTCGCGCACGGCTTCTCGGTGCACTTCGGCACCGTCACGCCGCCCGACGACGTGGACGTCACGATGATCGCGCCGAAGGGACCCGGCCACCTCGTGCGCCGGACCTACGTGGAGGGCAACGGCACGCCGGGCCTCGTTGCCGTGCAGCAGGACGCCAGCGGCAAGGCCCTGCAGCGGGCGCTCGCGTACGGCGCCGGCATCGGCTGCGCGAAGCCGGGCATCATCGAGACGAGCTTCAAGGAGGAGACCGAGACCGACCTGTTCGGCGAGCAGAGCGTGCTGTGCGGCGGCGTGTCCTCGCTGATCAAGAACGGGTTCGACACGCTCGTCGAGGCCGGCTACCAGCCGGAGATCGCGTACTTCGAGTGCCTGCACGAGCTGAAGCTCATCATCGACCTGATCTACGAGGGCGGCCTGTCGTGGATGCGGTACTCGGTGAGCGACACGGCCGAGTGGGGCGACTACGTGAGCGGTCCGCGCGTCGTCGACGACCGGGCGCGCGAGACGATGCGGCAGGTCCTGGGCGAGATCCAGGACGGCTCGTTCGCGAAGAAGTGGATCGCGGAGGCCGACGCCGGATTCCCGGAGTTCCTCCGACTTCGGCAGGAGGCGCGCACGTCCCAGCTCGAAGACGTGGGACGCGACCTGCGCCGGATGATGCCCTGGTTGGAGTCCGAGAAGAAGGTGGTTCCCGAATGAGCGACGGCAACGTAGGTGAGGTAGGTGAGCCCAGGCCGGGCGTCCCCGCGAACGTCCGGATCTTCGACACCACCCTGCGCGACGGCGAGCAGGCGCCCGGCATCGCGCTCACGCGCTCCGAGAAGGTCGAGATCGCCGAGCAGCTCGCCCGGCTGAACGTGGACATCCTCGAGGCCGGCTTCCCGATCAGCTCCGAGGGCGAGTTCGACGCCGTGAGCGAGATCGCGGCCAGCGTGAAGGGCCCGGTCATCGCGGCCCTCGCGCGCACGACGACCGGCGACATCGAGCGCGCCGCGCAGGCGCTGAAGAGCGCCGACCGCTGGCGGATCCACACGTTCATCAGCACGAGCGACGTGCACATGAACGACATGCTGCGCATGAGCAACAACCAGGTGCTGGAGGCGATCCGCGAGAACGTGAGCCTCGCCGTCAGCTACACCGACGACGTCGAGTTCAGCGCGCAGGACGCCACCCGGACCGAGCTCGGAGTTCCTGCTCGAGTGCTTCCGCGTCGCCGTCGAGTGCGGCGCCACCACGATCAACGTGCCGGACACGGTCGGCTACGCCACGCCCACGGAGTTCGGCGAGCTCGTCCGGATCGTGCGCGAGGCCACCCCCGAGCCACGTGGTCATCTCCACGCACTGCCACAACGACCTCGGGCTGGCGGTGGCGAACTCGCTGGCCGGCATCGAGAACGGCGCCGGCCAGGTGGAGGTGGCGGTGAACGGGATCGGCGAGCGCGCCGGCAACTGCTCGCTCGAGGAGATCGCCATGATCGTGCGCACGCGCGGGCAGGCGCTGCAGCGCACGCACGGCCTCAACATCAAGGAGATCACGCGGACCTCGCGGCTGGTGGCCATGACGACCGGCTACAACGTGCAGCCGAACAAGGCCGTCGTGGGCAGCAGCGCGTTCGCGCACGAGAGCGGGATCCACCAGCACGGCGTGCTGTCCAACCGCGCCACCTACGAGATCATGGACCCGGTCGAGATCGGCCTCGAGGGCAACTCGCTCGTCCTGGGCAAGCACAGCGGGCGGCACGCGTTCCTCGACGCGCTCACGAAGATGGGCATCGACGTCCCCGCCGAGCACGTGGACCGGGCGTTCGCGCGGTTCAAGGAGCTCGCCGACCGCAAGATCCAGATCACCGACCAGGACCTGGCCGCCATCGTCGGCGAGGAGATCCGGGGTGCCGACCAGGGCCTTCTCGTGCTGGAGTCGCTGCAGGTCGGCGGCGGCACGCATCTGTCGCCGAGCGCGACCGTGCGACTCCGCAGGGATGAGGAGACGATCGAGGAGAGCGCGTTCGGCGACGGCATGATCGACGCCGCGTGCGGCGCGATCCAGCGCGCCGCCGGCGTCGAGGCCCGGCTCATCAACTTCAACGTGTCGAGCGTGACGGGCGGCTCCGACGCGTTAGGGCGACGTCGTCGTGCAGCTCGAGATCGACGGCCGGCTCGTGACGGGGCGCGGCGTGAGCGTGGACGTCGTGGAGGCGAGCGCGCGGGCGTACCTGGCCGCCATCAACCGGGCGCTCCAGGTGGCGCCGCCCCGGGAGCCAGAGGTTCACCCGTGACGGGGTCGCACCGGATCGGCGTGATCCGGGGCGACGGCACCGGCCCCGAGGTCGTGGCCGAGGCCCTCAAGGTCCTCGAGGCCGTGCGCGACGGGTTCGACACCGAGCTGGTCGAGTTCGACCTCGGCGCCGAGCGGTACCTGCGCACCGGGGAGACGCTGCCGGACGAGGAGCTCGAGCAGATGCGCGGGTGCGACGCGATCCTGCTGGGCGCGGTCGGCGACCCGCGCGTGAAGCCGGGCGTCCTCGAGCGGGACCTCCTGCTGCGCGCCCGGTTCCAGCTCGACCAGTACGTGAACCTGCGACCGGTCGTGCGGTACCCCGGCGTGCAGACGCTGGTGCCGCAGCCACTCCGAGGACGACGTGAACTTCGTCGTCGTGCGCGAGAACAGCGAGGGCCTCTACAGCGGCGCAGGCGGCTTCCACCGCAAGGGGACCCCGCACGAGGTCGCCGTGCAGGAGTCGATCAACACCCGGCACGGCGTCGAGCGCATCGTGCGGTACGCCTTCGAGCTGGCGGCCTCGCCCGCCCGCCGGGGCAAGCTCACGCTCGTGCACAAGACCAACGTGCTGACGTTCGCCGGCGACCTGTACCAGCGGGTCGTCGACGAGGTCGCCACCGAGTTCCCGTCGGTCGAGACCGACTACGTGCACGTCGACGCCGCGTGCATCTACTTCCTGGACTGGCCGGCGCGGTTCGACGTGATCGTCACCGACAACATGTTCGGCGACATCATCACGGACCTCGGCGCCATGATCCAGGGCGGCATGGGCATCGCGGCCGGCGGCAACATCAACCCGGCCGGCGTCAGCATGTTCGAGCCGATCGGCGGGACGGCGCCCGACCACACCGGCAAGGGGACCATCAACCCGCTCGCGGCGATCGGCGCCATGGAGATGCTGCTGCGCCAGCTCGGCGAGGCGGATGCGGCCGAGCGCGTCGACCGCGGCATCCGGGCCGCCACCGGCAAGATGCGCAGCATGCGCGCCGGCGAGATGGGCTTCAGCACGTCCGAGGTCGGCGACCTCGTGGTGGAGGGGGCGTCGGCGTGAGCAGCGCTGCGCTGCAGGTGGAGCTGTACGACACCACGCTGCGCGACGGCGCGCAGGGGACGGGCCTCTCGTACTCGATCGAGGACCGCCTGCGGATCCTGCACAAGATCGACCAGCTCGGCGTCCCGTACATCGAGGGCGGCTGGCCGGGCGCGAACCCCCGCGACACCGAGTTCTTCAAGCTCGCGACGAAGGAGACCCTGCAGCACGCCACCCTGACCTCGTTCGGCATGACGCGCCGCGCCGGCGAGCGCGCCGAGGACAGCGCCGTGCTGCGCGAGCTCCTCGACACCGGCACCGAGGTCGTGTGCCTGGTCGGCAAGTCCTCGGCGCTGCACGTGACCGAGGCGCTGCGCGCCGAGCTCGCCGAGGGCGTCGCGATGGTGCGCGACTCCGTCGCGTTCCTCCGGTCGCAGGGCCGGCGGGTGTTCTTCGACGCCGAGCACTTCTTCGACGGCTACGTGGCCGACCCGGACGTTCTCCCTGTCGGTGCTGGCCGCCGCCGAGGAGGCCGGCGCCGAGCGGCTCGTGCTCTGCGACACGAACGGCGGCATGCTGCCGAGCGACGTCTCGCGGATCGTCGACGAGGTCCGCGCGCGCGTGGAGGCGAAGCTCGGCATCCACGTGCACAACGACGCGGGCTGCGCGGTCGCGAACAGCCTGATCGCCGTCGAGCACGGCGCGTTCCAGGTGCAGGGCGTCGTGAACGGCTACGGCGAGCGCACCGGCAACGCCGACCTGATCCCGATCGCGGCGAACCTCGTGCTGAAGATGGGCGCCGACTGCCTGCCCGAGGGCGCCGTCGAACACCTGACGGAGGTCGGCGCACTACGTGGCGGAGGTGGCGAACCTCGCGCCGGACTCGCGGCAGCCGTACGCGGGCCGCTACGCGTTCACGCACAAGGCCGGTCTGCACGCGAGCGGCGTCGCGCGGCTCGAGACCGCGTACGAGCACGTGCCGCCGGCCTCGGTCGGCAACCGCCGCGGCGTGGTGGCGTCCGACCTCGGCGGCGCGGCGACGCTGCGCATGAAGGCGGCCGAGTTCGGCCTCGAGGTCGACGACGCCGCCGTCGGCCGCGCGCTCGAGGACCTGAAGGAGCGCGAGTCTCGCGGGTACACGTTCGAGGTCGCCGACGCCTCGCTCGACCTGCTGATGCGCCGCGCGGGCGGCTGGCCGCAGGACTTCTTCCGCATCGAGAGCTACCGCGTGCACGTGGAGGAGCGGGTGGCCGACGCCGAGCCGCCGCTGGCCGAGGCCACCGTGAAGGTGGAGACGCAGGGCACGCGCCACATCGAGTCGGCGGAGGGCCAGGGCCCGGTCGGCGCGTTGGACAACGCGCTGCGCAAGGCCCTGGCGAACGACTATCCGGAGCTCGGCCACATGACCCTCGAGGACTACCGCGTCCGCGTCCTGGGCGAGGACGTCGGCACCGGCGCGACGGTGCGCGTGCTGATCGACACGTCCAACGGCGAGCGTGAGTGGACCACCGTCGGCGTGAGCGAGAACATCATCGAGGCCTCCTGGGAGGCGCTGACGGACGCGTACCTGTTCGGGCTGCTGCACCCGCGTGGGCGCGGAGTAGCGGCGCTGGCGTCGAGCTAGCGGCGACGGACGTCAGCCGCCGATCAGGCGTCAGGCGTCGCCTCGGCGTCAGGCGACACTCACGCCGTCCGGCCACCGGGTCGCGGCGTCGCGTCGCGACGACATCCTCCAGCCCACGGCCTCGTCCTTCGGCAGCTCGGACATGATCGAGAACGAGGCCCATCGGCCGCTGCGCAGCCGCACGTAGCCCGACAGCGCCGAGATGTCGCCGATCAGCGTGCCGGTCTTCGCGCGGACCTCGAGGCCGGCGAGCCGTCCGCCGAGCGTGCCCTCGCCCGGCACGGCCAGGGACGTCCGCAGCTCGTCTCCCCACGGGCGGCGCAGGGCCCGGCTCAGGAGCACGGCCAGCGCGGCCGTCGTCACGCGGTTCGCGTACGACAGGCCCGAGGCGTCGTGCAGCCGCACGTCCGCGCCCTGCGCCTTCGCCCACTCCTCGATCGCGTCGGCACCCCGAGCGATCGAGCCCGGCCTGCCCGTGACGTCCGTCGCCAGCAGCTTCGACAGCGTCTCGGCGTCCTGGTTGATCGACGAGACGTTCTGGCGGGTGAGGATGTCCTCGAGCGGTGCCGACCGGACGGCCGCGATCGTGCGCAGGCCGTCGGGCGCCGCGCCCGCCCGGGATCCGCCGTCGACCTGGACGCCGACCGCTCGCAGGTCGCCGGCGAGCGCCGCCGCCGCGCGCCGCTCCGGATCGAACACGAACCCGTTCGCATCCACGTTCCCCTCGAACGACAGCGCCGTCGGCAGGCCGATGTATCGCAGGGCGATCGGATGCCAGCCCGGCGCCTCGCGGTCGCGCCGGAACGTCGTCGTGTCGCCGACCACCGAGCCCGTCACGCGCCGAAGACCCGGCCTCGCTGCAACCTCGCGGCGAGCTGCTGGAGATCGTCCGCGCCGAGCTCCGGGTCGCCGTGACCGACGAGCACGAGGTCGCCCTCGAGGACGCCGTCCCGCACGCGGCCCGAGCCGGCCGCCTCCGTCGCGATCCGGTAGTCGGGTCCGAACCGGTCGAGCATCGCCATCGAGAGCAGCAGCTTCTCGTTCGAGGCCGGCGCTCGCGGCACCTTCGGCAGATGGCCGTAGATCCGGACGCGGCGCACCACCACACTCACCGAGACCGGCCGGTCGCCGATCAGCCGGTCCAGCGAGCGCATCCAGGGCTCCTGCGGGACGCGGTCGGGCCGTGGTGGTGCCGCGGTGGGGGGCGGCGACGGCAGCGATGCGACCGCGCGGCGGACGTGACGGGCGCGGGCGGCCCGACGGTCGTCGCGGCCGGGCTCGAGCAGGCGCCGAGCAGCGCCGCCACCACGACGACCCACCCACGCCTCATGCCGAGCGGACCCGCCGAGCCCCGGCAGGGTTCCGGCGAACCTAGCCCGCGTTCGCGCTGACGGTGCGCACGATCGCGTCCTCGATCCGCACGGCCGCCTCCTTCGTGAGACCGCGCGACACGATCGAGAACTCGCCCCAGGCGTCGCGGTCCTCGAGCCACACCCAGCCGGACAGGGCCGACACCCGGTCCAGCGTGCCCGTCTTCGCACGCACCTTCACGCCGTGGAGCCGGTCCTCGAGCGTGCCCTGGCCGCCGCGCGGCAGCGCCAGCCGGAGCACCGGCCCCCACGGCTTCCCGTCGGCCGCCCACAGGAGCCGCACGATGCTGTTCGTGCGGACGCGGTTCGCGTACGACAGGCCGGAGCTGTCGTGGTGCTCCATGTTGTCGACGCCCTGGTCGTGCTCGTAGGCGCTGATGGCGGCCGCGCGCGTGCGCGATCGTGGCCGGCGCGCCGGTGGTGAGCCGGGCCAGCAGCTTGCCGAGCACCTCGGCGTAGAAGTTCAGCGAGTCGACGTCCATCCGGCGCACGATGTCCTTCAGCACGGCCGAGTCCACCGAGGTGACGGGCACGAGGCCGTTCGGCGGCCGCGCGGCGCCCGGCGTGCCGGTCACGCGGATGCCCATGCCGCGCAGACGTGACGTGAGTGCCACGGCCGCCCGGCGCTCGGGGTCGGAGATGTGGCCGCCGCCGGGGCCGGTGTTGCCGAGGAACGTGAGCGCGGTCGGGAACGGCACCTCGTCGGCCCGGAAGCTCCGCTTCCACCCCACGGCCCACCAGTCGCGGGCGAAGTAGCCGGTCGAGCCCTTCACGCGCCCGCGGATCTGCGTGATGCCGGCCGCCCGGACGCCGCGCGCGAGGTCGGTGATCGTGGCGCGGTCGACCTCGGGGTCGCCGCGGCCGAGGATCCACAGGTTGCCGTCGATCACGCCGTCCGCGTCCGGCGCGGTCTCCGCGCTCACGAGCGTCGACACCTTCAGCGACGGGCCGAGCCGGTCGAACAGCGCCATCGACAGCAGCAGCTTCTCGTTCGACGCGGGGATGCGCGGCGCCGACGCCTGATGGCGGTACAGGAAGTGTCCGTCGTCGCCGATCGTCACCGACATCCGGTGGCCGGCCACCAGGTGGTCGATCCGCGCGATCCACCTGGGCGTGCCGCACGCAGCGCTCCGGCACCCGGGCCGACGAGGCGGCCGGCGCCGGCGACCAGGAGGGCGAGCGTGAGGGCGACGACGATCGGGACGTGCCGCGGGCGGCGGGAGGGCGGGCGCACGATCCGTCGATGGTACCGGCCGACGGCGACGGGGCGGGCGGGACAGGAACTGCTAGACGGCGCCGTTGGCGAGGGCGTCGGCCTCGGCCTGCATCGACTGGCGCTCGCCCAGCAGGCCCTGCAGCGCCTCGCGGTCGAGCGGCTTCGCGAAGAAGTAGCCCTGGCCGAGGTCGCAGTGCAGCTCCAGCAGTCGCTCGAGCTGGTCGGCGCGCTCGATGCCCTCGGCGACCGGCTTCAGGTCGAGGTCCTGCGCGAGCTTCAGGATCGTGGCGGTCAGCGCCGACTTGCGCGCGTCGGAGTTCACGACGTCGATGAAGGACTTGTCGACCTTCAGGATGTCGACCGGGAACTGCTGGATGTAGTTCAGCGACGAGTACCCCGTGCCGAAGTCGTCGACGGCCAGCATGACGCCGAGCGACTTCAGCTCGCCGAGCCGCTCGATCGACAGCTCCATGTTCGACATCATCACGCTCTCGGTGATCTCCAGGATCAGCGACGACGGCTCGAGGCCCGTCTCCTCGAGGATCGCGCGCACCTCGTCCACGATCTCCGGACGCTGCAGCTGCCGCGCCGACAGGTTCACGGCCATGTGGAACGGCGGGTCGCTCGGGAACCGCTCGCTGGAGGTCCTTCGCGTACAGGCACGCCTCCTGCAGGACCCACTGCCCGATCGTGACGATGAGCCCGGTCTCCTCGGCGAGCGGGATGAAGTCCAGCGGCGGCACCATGCCGCGCTCGGGGTGCATCCAGCGGATCAGCGCCTCGACGCCGGAGATCTTCCCGGACTCGAGCTCGATGACGGGCTGGTAGTGCAGGATGAACTCGCCGTGCTCGACGGCGCGCTGGAGGTCGGCCTTCAGCTCGAGACGCTTCAGCGCGGTCTCGTGCATGGCCGGCTCGAACACCTGGTACCGGCCCTTGCCGTTCTCCTTCGCCATGTACATGGCCACGTCGGCGTTGCGCAGGATCTCCTCGACCGCGCCCTCGCCGTTGCCCTCCTCGTCCCCGCCGTCCTCCGCGACGGCGATGCCGATGCTGGCCCGCACGAAGACCTCCTTGCCTTCCAGGGGGAAGGGGGCTTCGAGCGACTCCATGATGCGGTCGGCGACGTCGACGGCCTGGATGCCCTCGCCGCCGTCCTCGAGCAGGATCGCGAACTCGTCGCCGCCGAGGCGTGCCGCCGTGTCGGCGGCACGCAGGGCCGACTTCAGGCGCTCGCCGACCTCGGACAGGAGCTGGTCGCCGGCGGCGTGGCCGAGCGAGTCGTTGATGGTCTTGAAGTCGTCGAGGTCCATGAACAGGACCGCGACCGGCTTGTGGTCGCGCTGCTGGCGCTCGATCGCGTGCGTGACGCGGTCGCGGAACAGCGCCCGGTTCGCGAGGTTCGTGACGGAGTCGTGGAACGCCTGGTGCGACAGCTGCTCCTCGAACTCCTTGCGCTCGGTGATGTCGCGCGTGTTCAGCACGATGCCCTTCACGTTCGGGTCGTGCAGCAGGCTCGTGCGCAGCGTCTCCACGAAGACCCAGTGGCCGGCCTTGTGCTGCGCGCGGAACTCGATCAGGCCGGTGTGGCCGTCCTCGCTCACCGTCGTGAGGAACGACAGCACGCGCGTCTTGTCCTCGGCGCTGATCAGGTTGGCGAACCGCGTCCCCTCCAGCTCCTCGCGGGTCGTACCCGAGGACGCGCGTCGAGGCCGGGCTCGCGTAGCGGATCGTGGTGTCGGGCTCGATGACGGTGACGATGTCGGAGGCGTTCTGCACCAGCGACGCGAAGCGCTTCTCGCTCTGCGCCAGCAGGACGTCCTGCGTGAGGGCGGCGCTCTCCACGGCCAGGGACACCTGGGAGGTCAGTGCCTCGAGACCGTCGGTGACGGCGCGGATGTGACCGGACGGCACCGCCACCACGATCAGGCCGCTGAACTCGTCGCGGATGAACAGCGGCGCGGCGAACACCACGCCCTCCTCGCCGTCCAGTCCGAGGGCGCTCCCGCATCGTCGCCTGCGCGGCGGCGACGGAGTAGGTCCGCCGCTCGAGGAGCCGCTCTCGCTTCCAGTCGTCCAGCTCGGAGAAGCGGAAGCGATGTCCGTCGATCCCTTCGGCACCTCCGACCGAGGCCACCACCTCGAGGGTGTCGCCGTCCTGTTGCATCTCGCAGATCCGGACCGCAGCGTCCTCTCCGGCCACTGAGTGTGCGGCGGTCAGCGTCGACGCGTAGATGCCCTCGCGGTTGGTGGCGGTGACGAGCGCGGCGCCGGCGGCGCGCAGCGCGCGCTCGCGGTTCGCCGACTGCTCCTGCGAGTGCACGAGGCCGGCCATGCGGCCGATCGCGAGCAGGAACAGGCCGATCGCCGCGCCGATCACGATCGGCAGGTCGATGCTCTCGCCGCGGATCGCCTGGATCGCCTGCACGCCGGGCGCCATCAGCGCGGCGCCGGCCAGCAGGAACAGGCGCGGCTTCGTGAGCCGGTTGTCGATGTCCGGGGCGCGTTCGGAGAGGACGCGCATCGAGGGGTGCAGCGCGGCCATCCCGAAGATGACGTAGAAGGCGATCCAGCCGACCTCGAGGGCGCCGCTGCCCGGCGTGTAGCCGTTGCCGAGGAGCAGCCAGCCGTAGATCGCGTCCGTGACGAACAGCGCCATGACGGCGATCATCATCAGCAGGAACGCGGGTGCGCGCTTGCCGGCGCCGACCGCCAGGCGGACGGCGACCGCGATCAGCAGCAGGTCCATGATGGGGTACGAGATCGAGGTCAGCCTCGTCAGCAGACTCGACTCGGTGTCGTGCGCGTACGGCGCGATCAGGAACACCCACGAGAGCGTGCCGACCCCGATCGAGACCATCAGCGAGTCGATGAAGCTCGCGCGGTCACGCCCCGGGTTGCGGCGGTGGATCATCATCATCATGCCGCCGATGAGGCAGGGGTACACCGCCAGGTACAGCGCGTCGCTGACGGCCGGGTACGGCAGCGGGGTGCCGAAGAAGGTGTCGTAGTTGTAGGCGAGGACGTCGCCGGCGATGAACAGGGTCTGCCCCAGCGCGAACAGGTACCAGGGCGCCCGCTGCTCGGGCTTGTGCATCCGCACGGCCACCAGGATCGCGATCGGCGAGGAGATCCCGATGACGTTGTACAGCCAGCTGTGGTGGAACACGGTGAGATAGGCCAGCGTGGCGACGCCGGCCGCGATGGGGTACAGGTACCACAGTCGCTTGCGCATCTAGGCACGTATCGGCGGGTTCCGGAGGGGACTGTAGGCCCGGCGGATACCCAATTGGCGGTAGACGTTCGGAGGGCCGGCCGCGTGCTCAGGCGGAGATGTGCTCGTCCTGCATCTGGAAGTGGTCCTGCATGTTCCCGAGCACGCGGATCAGGTCGTCGATCTCCTCGTCGGTGTTGGCCGCGGTGGTCTGGATCCTGAACCCGACCTCGTTCTTGGGGACCAGTGGATAGGCCGCCATCGTGGCGTAGATCCCGTGGTCGAACAGGTACCGCCCCACGTCGTCGATCTCCTCGTGGTTGGCGAGCGGGACCTCGATGATCGGGTAGCCGGACTGGTTCGGCGTGTAGATGTCCATCTCGTCGAGCGCGTCCAGCACCTTGTGCGTCTTGCGCCACAGGTCGAACCGGATGGCGTCGCCGCGGGTGCGGTTGACCTCGAGGCCGGTCAGCGTGGTGGCGAGCGAGGCCACCGGCGACGGTCCGGAGTACAGGTACGGCGGGGCCAGCACCTTCAGGACGTCCTTCAGCCTCGTCGGCAGGGCCATGAAGGCCAGCAGCGACGAGTACGCCTTCGAGAAGCCGCCGACGAACACCACGTTGTCGTAGGGGGCGTCGACGTGGCGCATGACACCGTTGCCGCGCATCCCGTAGTCGCACAGCTCGTCGGGGCTCCGCTCGCCGATCACGCCGAACCCGTGCGCGTCGTCGACGTAGAGCAGGGCATCGTACTCACGCGCGAGGGCGGCGAAGGCGGCCACGTCGGGCGCGTTGCCGGTCATGGAGTTCACGCCGTCCATCGTGATGACGCGCGGCTGCGACGGGTCGGAGGCGGCGAGCAGCTCGGAGAGGTGCTCGACGTCGTCGTGGCGGAACCGCTTCAGCGTCGCGCCGTGGGCGCGCGCGTACGAGCATCCGTCGTAGATCGTCTTGTGGGCGCGGCCGTCCATGAAGATCGTGCCCTCGCCGGCCAGCACCGGGATCACGGAGGTGTGGATGTGCGTGATCGTCGCGAAGAGCAGGACGTCCTCGCACCCGAGGAGCTCGGTCATCTCCTCCTCGATCTCCTCGTAGAGGCGCGGGCTGCCGAGCAGCCGGGACCAGCTGGGGTGCGTTCCCCACTTGGCGAGGTACTCGGGGATCGACGCGATGATCTCCTCGTCGAGGTCGAAGCCCAGGTAGTTGCAGGACGCGAAGTCCGCCAGCCACTGGTCGCCGATCCGGATCTTGCGTCCGATCTGCTCGTCGATGACCGCGTCGAGCATCGGGTGGGAGTTCTTCAGCCGCGCGAGGTCGGACACCGTCTCCATCCACCGCTCGAGCCAGCCGTCCTCGCCGCGGCGATGGGGCCGTCCGACGGGTACCGGGCCGATCGGGATGTCGGTCTCCCGACGCGACAATCGATCGGCGGTCCGCCGCATCGGAGTGGGATCGGGCAGACGGGTGACCATGGGCTCCCATCGGCCGCGTTCCCGACCGACTTGACCCGAACGGGCGATGTTTCGGCGGGCCGCGGAGCCGTCGTGCACACGGCGTGCCTGGCCCGGCGGTCCGGCAGGTGGGTCATCCGGCCCCTCGATCGGTCCCGATCCTCACCCCGCCATTGCGCCGCGGGGGAGGCCGGATGGACCGATAGGCCTTACGTCGGGGTTCCCTGACTAGTCATTCCGCGCTATCGTCCCCACTTCGCCATGCTCGAGGACGACCCCCGGAGGTGTTGGTCCCATGCCAGATCGCCGTCCACGCCGGCGCCGGATCCGCCGTGCGGCCGCGATGGCCCTGCTCGCGGGCTCCGCGCTCGCGGCCACGAGCCTCTCGCCGGCCACGCTCGAGGCCTCGGCCACGCTCGCCCGAGCCAAGCGCATCTACCATCCGCGGCGGCCTCACGCTCACGACCGTCCGGTACGCGGACGGCCCCGTCCAGGTCCGCGTCCTGGAGTTCGTCCCGAAGCCCGGGCCCTCGGGCTTCACCGTCGAGCCCGGCATCAACGGGCCCGTCATCAGCTCGCATTCGACCCCGTCCTCGATCGCTGCCGAGCCTCGGCGCCGTCGCCGCCATCAACGGGGACTTCGCGCTCGACGGTGAGCCGGCGCACTTCAACGCCGTCGACGGCGATATCCGGACGAGCGGCCTCCTGAACGGCGCCGGGTTCGCCATCAGCAAGGACGAGAAGTTCGCGTGGGCCGACCGTCCCAACGCGGTCATCACGGCCGACGTCAGCGGTGCCGGGCATTTCCAGATCGACCACTGGAACGGCGACGACCGAACGGCCCCGGTGGCCCGCTCGCGGACGAGATCACGGCGTACACGAAGGACGGCGGCACCAAGCAGGCTCCGGGCCAGGACACCTGCGCCGTGCGCCTGATCAACCCCGGGCCGCGGTCGTGGAGCGATCGCGGAGAAGACCGCCCTCAGCCGGACCTGGGACATCGGGCAGCGCGTGTGCCAGCACGCCGCCCTCACGGTCGGCTCCGACCCCGGCAACGTGGTGCTGACCTCGCGGCAGAACGGCCTCGGCGCCGACGCGCTGAACGCTCTGCCCGCGAAGGGCACGCGTCACGATCTCATGGCGCATCAACGGGTGGCCGGGCGTGATCGAGGCCGTCGGCGGGCAGCCCGTCATCGTGGACGCCGGCGTGAACGTCGGCCCGCCGCCCACCACCGGCAGCAGCTACTTCTACAAGGCCGAACCCGCGCACGGCCATCGGCATCTCGCTGGGCTGCACCGACGCCGACACCACGACCCTCTGCAAGGTCATCTACATGGTCGTCGACGGCCGTCAGGCCGGCTGGTCGATCGGGCATGACGCTGAAGGAGCTCGGCGACGAGATGCTGAAGTACGGCGCCTACTATGCCGTCAACATCGACGGCGGCGGCGGGACCTCGATGTGGCTGACCGACAAGGGGCCGTGGTGCATCAGCGACACCAACGGCGGCTGCCTCGTCGAACAAGCCGTCCGACGGCCAGGAGCGCGCCACGCTCACGGCGATGCTGGTGCTCCAGGGCCGGGACGCGAACGAGCCGCCGATCGGCGCCGCGGCACGGACCTCGATCTGGAACACGGGCTTCGGCGCTCCCGACGACGACTCCGCGAACTGGGGGCTGCTGAGCCTCACCGATCCCGGGTCGACCGGCGGGCTGCTCGACGCGATGGCGGAGCAGGGACAGCTTCCCGACGGCTTCGGGCGGTACCTGCGCACGTACCGGACCAGCCCGTGGGCCTGAGCGGCTCCGCCGCCGAGGCCTGACACCGCCGCGACGGAGGGCCGAGCCCGGTTGCGGCGCGGCGCGGTCCGGGCTACCTCCGGGCGGCGGCCGGTCGGTACACTTCGGCCACGCCGGCCGGGCGCCGGACCGCCCAGACTGGAGGCATCGTGACGACGATCGACCGATCCCGGCTCGCCGATCTGATGGCGCGCGAGCAGCAGAGCTTCCTCGACCTGCACCCGCGCTCGGGCGCCCTGTCGAAGGAGGCGAAGGGCTCCCTGCTGTACGGGGTGCCGATGAACTGGATGACGCGGTGGCCGGGCGAGTACCCCGTCTGGGTTGCCGAGGCGCAGGGCGCGCACTTCACCGACGTCGACGGCATCGACTACGTGGACCTGTGCCTCGGCGACACCGGCGCGATGGCCGGCCACGGCCCGAAGATCGCGGTCGACGCGATCGCCGAGCAGGCCGCGAAGGGCCTCACGTTCATGCTGCCGACCGAGGACGCGATCTGGGTCGGCGACGAGATGCAGCGGCGGTTCGGCCTCGCCTACTGGCAGTTCTGCCTGACCGCCACCGACGCGAACCGGTTCGTGCTTCGCCTGGCCCGGCAGATGACCGGCCGCTCCAAGGTGGTCGTGCACGACTGGAACTACCACGGCAGCGTCGACGAGACCTTCGCCACGCTCGAGGACGGACGCGTGGTCTCGAAGCAGGGCAACGTCGGGCCGGGGTTCGACCTCGCGATCACGACCCGGGTCGTCCCCTTCAACGACCTCGAGGCGCTGGAGGCGGCGCTCGCCGACGGCGACGTCGCGTGCTGCCTGTTCGAGCCGGCGCTCACGAACATCGGCATCGTGCTGCCGGACCCGGACTACCACCAGGGCGTGCGCGACCTGTGCACGAAGTACGGCACCCTGCTCGTGATCGACGAGACGCACACGATCTGCGCCGGCCCGGGCGGGTACACGAAGCGCTACGACCTGCGAGCCGGACCTGCTCACGATCGGCAAGACCCTGGGCGCCGGCGTGCCGAGCGCCGCGTACGGCATGACGCAGGCGGTGGCCGATCAGGTGATCGCCGGCACCATGTGGCACGAGGCCGACGTGGGCGGCGTGGGCGGCACGCTCGCCGGCAACGCGCTGTCGCTCGCGGCCATGCGCGCGACGCTCGGCGAGGTCCTCACCGACGAGGCCTTCGCACGGATGGAGGAGCTCGCGGTCCGGTTCACCGAGGGCGTCGAGGGCGTGATCGCCGAGCACGACCTGCCGTGGCACATCGTGCGGCTGGGCTGCCGCGCCGAGTACCTGTTCCGTCCCAACCCCGCGCACGACGGCGTGGAGGCGGCGGCCGGCCAGGACGAGGACCTGGACGCCCTCATCCACCTGTACATGCTGAACCGCGCCGTGCTGCTCACCCCGTTCCACAACATGTCGCTGATGTCGCCCGCGACGACGGCCGAGGACGTGGACCGGCACACGGCCGTGTTCGCCGACGCCGCCCGCGAGCTGGTGGGCGCCTGACGGACCGGACGCGGGTCCGAGCCCGGTCGGCAGCGTGGTTGCGTCGGGGCGCGACATCGGCCAGGATGCCCCTTCCGGCAAAGGAGGGGCGATGCGGCATCGGTTGACGATCATCCTCGGGCTGGCGGTCGCGCTGGCGACGGCGACGAGTGCGCTGGCGGGCACGGTCGCGGAGACCTTCGTGGAGGGCGGCGGCGCCAATCAGTTCGCCGGCGACGGCAACACCACCTACCTGACCTGGTCGTCGAACACCACCGCGCACCCCCGGCACTACGACGCCCTGTTCCGGCCGCTCGCCGGCGGCGTCCAGCGTGAAGATGAACGCGGCCGGCACCGTGGGGTTCTCCGGCGACATCAACGGCGACACCACCGAGGCCGTGTACCAGCAGATCGACAGCTCGGGCTCCGACCTCTACCTGTACGACCTGGCCACCGAGACGCGGACGGCCGCGCCGGCCGCCGTCAACTCGATCCTGTGGGAGTACGGGGCCGTCGATCTCCGACGGGTACATCCTCTACGGCCGCAACAAGTTCACGCGCAAGAGCTCGCCGTGGAAGATCATGCTGTACGACCGGAACACCGACACGAACATCGTGCTGGACACGGTCACGCAGCGCTGCGCCTGCGTCTATCCCGGGCAGGTGAGCGACGACTACGCCACCTGGACGCGGTGCAGCAAGTCCACCTGCCAGGCCTGGTACTACGACATCGCGGGGGAGACGACGGCGAAGATCCCGAACCCGAACGCCAAGCTCCAGTACTTCCCGGCGGTCTCCGCGGCGACCGGCGATCTGTACTTCGTGCAGAGCGCCTTCGGCTGCGGCCTGCACACGAAGATCATGCAGTGGAACCCGGTGGCCGGCGGGGCCGCGAACGTGGTCAGCGCGCAGCCGCGCGGCTACGACGTGTACGCTGGGCCCGAACGTCTTCGACGACGGCACACATCAGGACGTCTACGTGGACCGGCAGGTCTGCAGCGGCAAGTACTACGCCGACATCTACGTGATCAACGACGCCGACACCGCGTTCGGCCGCGTGGTCGGTCACCCCTCGGCCGGGACGACCGCGCCGAGGCAGTTGCGGGTGCCGGGCGCCACGCCCAGAGGCTGAGGCTCCAGCGGATCGTCGAGGGCCGGGGCGCCTGCCCCGGCCCTCAGCCGTTGCGGCCGGCGAAGTCGTCCATGAACGCGGCGAGGGCCCGCACGCCCTCGAGCGGCATCGCGTTGTAGATGCGAGGCGCGGATGCCGCCGACGGAGCGGTGCCCCTTCAGCTCCACGAGGCCCTCGCGCGGCGGCCTCGGCGACGAACCGCGCGTCGAGCTCGGGCGTGGGGAGCCGCCACGTGACGTTCATCGTGCTGCGCGAGTCCGTCGCCGCGTGGCCGCGGTAGAGGCCGCCGGACGCGTCGATCCGCTCGTACAGCAGCGAGGCCTTCTCGCGGTTGCGGGCCTCCTGCGCCGCGAGGCCGCCGACCTCGTCGCGGAGCCACCGGGTGACGAGCGCCACGATGTAGATCGCGAACACGGGCGGCGTGTTGAACATCGAGCCGTGCTCGGCGTACGTGCGGTAGTCGAGCATCCGCGGCAGGCCGTCGGGGATCCCGGCCAGGAGGTCCTCGCGCACGATCGCCACCGTCACCCCGGCGGGACCGGCGTTCTTCTGGGCGCCCGCGTACAGGAGACCGTAGCGGGCCACCGGCACCGGCCGGGAGAGGAAGTCGCTCGAGGTGTCGCAGACGAGGACGGGCGCGTCCGGCTCGGCGCCGCTCGGCCACTCGACGCCCTCGATCGTCTCGTTCGCCGTGATGTGCAGGTATGCCGTCGCCGGCGGTGGCCTCGAGCGCTCCCGCCGGCGGCACCCGGACGTAGCCCTCGTCGCGACCGTCCCATCGTGCGGCCGCGGACCCGAGCCGGGCGGCCTCGGCGAGGGCCTTCGCGCCCCACGACCCGGTCACCACGTACCCGCCGGCTCCGAGGTTCATCGGCACCATCGCGAACTGCATGCTGGCCCCGCCCTGCAGGAACAGCACCCGATGGCCGTCGGGCACCGCGAGGAGGTCGCGGATGTTGGCCTCGGCCTCGCCGATCACGCCCTCGAACCAGGCGCTCCGGTGGCTGATCTCGAGCGGCGAGACGCCCACGCCCGGAAGGGACACCAGCTCCCGGCGCGCCTCCTCCAGCACGGCCGTGGGCAGCGTCGCCGGTCCGGCGGAGAAGTTCACCACACGGTCGGTCACGCCCCGATGGTATCGTCGCGCGCGTTCTCGAGGAGGCGACGTGGCGTACAAGCGCATCGTGCACGGCACCGACGGATCGGCGAGCAGTGCCCGCGCCGCCCAGGTGGCGGCCGCCATCACGGTCGCCAACAACGGAGAGCTGATCGTCGCGCACGTGCAGTCGCCCGGCGACGCCGAGGCCGAGCGGACGCTGGCGGCGGCCGCCGCCGCGTGCGAGGCCGCCGGCGTCAAGGCGCGCAAGCTGACGGCCGAGCTGCTCGAGGGCCGCCCCGCCGAGGCGATCGTGGAGTTCGCCGAGCAGCGGGACGCGGGCCTCGTCGTCGTGAGCGGCGGGCGCGGCCAGCAGTACTCGCTCGGCGACGTCGCGCACCGCCTGTCCCACCACGCCCGCTGTGACCTGCTGATCGTGAGCGACCGTGCGCCGGCCGACGGGCGCTACACCCACCTGCTGCTCGCCACCGACGGCTCGAAGACCGCCGACCGGGCCGCCCGCAAGGCCTACGACCTCGCCGACAGCCTGGGCGCGCGGGTCACCATGGTGTTCGTCGGCCATCCTGCCACCGGCGCGCTCATCACCGACGACACCGTCGCCACGTACGCGGGCGAGGTGCCGACCGAGGTCCTCATCGTGTCGGGCGACCCCACGAAGGAGATCCTCGACGCCGCGCGCCGCGTCGAGGCCGACCTCATCGTGATCGGCAACAAGGGCATGACCGGCGCGAAGCGGTTCTTCACGGCCTCGGTGCCGGGCCGCGTGAGCGAGCAGGCCGACCGCGACGTCCTCGTGTGCCGCACGGTCGTGCAGGCGGTGCGCGAGCTCGAGCCCGGCCAGGGCGGCATCATCGAGCAGCAGGGGGAGAAGCTCGCCGCGTTCATGGACGCGGAGGGCGAGCTGCACCTGATGAGCGCCAAGTGCACGCACCTCGGCTGCACGGTCGCGTGGAACCCCGGCGAGGGGACGTTCGACTGCCCGTGCCACGGGTCGCGGTACGGTCCGGGCGGCGAGGTCGTGAACGGCCCGGCGCAGCGGCCGCTGCCGCCCGCGTAGGGGCGCCCGCGTCAGACCCAGGGCTTGAAGATCATCAGGTACAGGATCGACAGCAGGCCGACCCAGCCGATCACGTTGATCAGCGTGTTCTTCGAGCCGTTGAGCAGCGCCTCCAGCTCCTCGTCGGACTTGCGCGGCACGCCCGAGGGCCGCACCTCGCAGGCCGCCGTGATCTGCTTGAAGTAGGGGGCGGCGATCGAGGTCATCAACCCGACGGTGACGACCAGGATCACGATCGACGCGACCAGCCACAGCTGCCAGAAGGCCTTGATCGTGATGCCGGCCCCGATGCCGCCGGTCAGCAGGACCGCGAGCGAGATGTACATCGGCAGCGTGGTCTGGCCCGACAGCGAGATGAGCTGCGCGATCCGGTCGCGCTGCAGGTCGGCCCGCTTGATGCGGTTCAGCACGAAGATCGACACGCCGTGCGAGGTCAGGAACCCCACGAGGCCGATCAGGTGCAGGAACTTCCACCACTGGAACCAGATGATCGCCATGGCCGCGCGAGGATACCGCGGCACACCCGCCGCGTGTCAGCCCCGGGCGAGCGGCTTCGTGAGGCAGGTCGGGCCGCCGTCGCCCTTCCGGGAGATCTCGGAGCCGTCGAAGGTGCGGACCTCGACGCCGGCCGCCTCCATCCGCCGCCGGGTCTCGGGGTTGCCCTCGAGCGCGAGGGCGACCCGCGGCGCCAGCGCGAGGACGTTCGGCCCCATCGAGTCGAACTCGTCCTCGGGCACCTCGACCAGCGAGACGCCGCGCTCGGCGAGGAGCTGCACGAGCCGCACCGGCATCATCGGCGGGTACGCGACCGCGAGGTCGGGCGCGAGCGGCGAGACGAACGACATCAGGTGCAGGCACTCGCCGGGGCCGTGGAAGTGCGGCAGGTCGAAGGCGACGACCTCGACCTCGGGGCCGAGGATCGCGCGCAGCTGCTCGACGCCCGCCGTGTTCGTGCGGTAGCCGACGCCGACGAGCAGCGTGGCGGCATCGAGCCAGAACATGTCACCGCACTCGGCCGTCGCCGGCTCCGTCAGCCGGGCCCGGACGCCGACGCCCGCCGCCTCGAGGTCGGCCTCGGCCGCCGCCGGCTCGCCCCGCCGCCCTGGCTTGCCGGGCCGCAGCAGGATCGCGCCGGCGTCGGTGATGAGCGTGGGGTCGTACGCGTAGATCGCGTCGGGGTCGCCGGGGACCGGCGTCGTGCCGGCGACGACCTCGGCGCCCGCGGCCTCGAGGACCGACCGGAGCGCGGCGTGCTGCTCCTGCGCGAGACCGGCGTCGGGCGCCGAGCGCCACGCGTAGTCGCGCCAGGCCGCGAGGTCGCCGGCCACCGGGGCACGCACGTAGACACGCCGGAGCGGAGCGCGTGGCGTCCTGGATCGTCACTCGGTCAGTATCCGCGACGGCGCGACGTCGCCGGGCGGCCCGGCGCCCAGCAGCCCGGCGGTGGCCAGGGCCAGCGTCCACATGCCCAGCCAGCGCCGGCGCCGGCGCTTCGAGGGCGTCGCCGCTCGACCGGCTCGACCACCGGCTCGGTCCCTGGCTCGGACGTTGGCGCATCGACCTCGAGGTCGGGCAGCACGACCAGGTCGTCGTCGAGCTCGTTGTCGGCCGCCCGCGCCTCACCCTGCAACGAGGTCACGCTCGGCGCGTCGTCGACCTCGCCGCCGTGCTCGCTCAGGATCTCGCGCAGCGTGAGGGGGTCCTTGCGCACGCGGTCGATCCAGTCGGGGCGGTCGAAGCTCTCGGTCATCGCCCGACGCGCGTTGACGCGCCCGGGCGTGCACAGGTGGACGAGCACCGGCCCGAGGGAGGCCAGGACGTCCGACCGTTCCACGACGGCCTCGGCCAGCTCTGCCTCGGCGGCCGTCAGGATCGAGGAGACGAACACCACCTTCGCGGCGGGGGCGACGCGGCGCAACCGGTCGCGCTCGCCCTGCGGTGCCTGCGAGGCGAACACGACGGCGTCGGGCTGCTCGTCGGCGGCGAGCTGGATCAGCTCGCTCTCCGTGGCGACCTCGCCGGCGATCTCGACGCCCTCCCGCTCCAGGACCGCACGCAGCAGCCCGGTCGGTGCCGCCGACCCATCCGGTCCCTCCGCCACGATCACTCGGATCCTGCGCATCTGCCTCGGTGCCCCTCCCTCGCTGATCGTGACCGTACCCCGACGCCGCGCCACGGCCTACGGCCGAAAGACTCAGCATGCTGCCGGTCGGCCTAGTGTCCGTTCCTTAGGTTCGTGCCCGGCCCTCGACCCGCAGGACGCCGATCGACCGGCCGCCCCGGCAGCCGAAGCTCACCCGCATCGAGCCGGCGAACCGGTCGGCGATCCAGCGGCCGCCGATCACGTCGGCGTGCGAGACGACCAGGTGCATCTCCGTCGTCGTCGTCGCCGTTCCCCCTTCGGCGCAACTCGCCCGGCGTCCGTGGAACGTCCCGTCGTAGCGCACGGCCTGGTTCTTCAGCGGCCCCCACGAGAACCAGTCCGTCGGGCAGGCTCCGGCCTGCGCGGCGCACACGACGTCGAAGCTCCAGGTGTTCGTGCCGGTGCTCCCGGGCACCGGGTTCGCGATGCCCTCCAGGGTCGACAGGTTCGTGGCCCTGCGCACCGTCTCCCGCATCCGGTACGTGCCGGTGAGCTGCGCCTCCTCCAGCGGGGGGGTCGGCGTGCGCGCCCGGACCTCGCTGGTCGGACCGTCGACGCCGTCGCCGACCGCCCACACGCCGAAGGTGTAGGCGTGGCCGATCAGCAGGCCGCTCGACTCGAACCGGGTCGTCGACGGGGGCAGGCGCCCGATCTGCTCGCCGTCCCGCTCCACCACGTACCGGTCGACCCGGCCGTCCGGCGACGACCACGACAGCGTGACGACCGCCTCGATCCGCTCGCACTCGGTCGCGCACACCGAGACGGCCGCCGTCAGGTCTCGAGGCGCACCCGGCGGGCCGGTGCCGCGCTGGGCCGTGGAGGCGACGACGATGCCGGCGGCGACGAGCACGACCACCACGATCGCCGCCAGGATCGCGTTCGATGGGCGCCGGAACGGCGCGCCGCCCCCGCCGCCCGGCACCGGCTCCGCCGCCCTCCGGCTCGATCGTCTCGAACGGGTGCACGGGCGTGAGGAACTCGCTCGGCTGATCGTCGTCTGGCCGGTGCGGAGGCGGACCGGACTGGGTCACGTCTGGATGAACCCCGCGAACGTCCAGTCGATCGTGGCGGTCACGCAGCCGCTGGCCGGCGCGGACTCGTGCAGCGTCCCCTCGATCTTCGTGGCCCGCCACTGGCCGTGGATCACGCTGGCCTCGACCACCTTCGTCGTGAACGCGAGCGTCTCCGTCAGCGTCCCGCCGTGGCAGCTGCGGATCTGGAACGCCGAGTGGACGGTCCCGTGGTAGGCGCCGCCGGCGAGCGTGGAGCCGCCCCGAGCCCGGACGGTCCTTGCGGCTCCACGTGACGTCGCACGCGCCCTTCGCACAGGCCGGGTCGTAGAGGAACAGCATCGCGAAGCCGGTGGCGCCGCCCTGGAGTCCGCTCTGACCGGTGATGTGCATCTTCATCGCGAAACGGCCCTCGAGCCGCGCGTCGGCGGCCGGTGGCGCGTGCGTGTCCACCTTCACCGACGAGCTCGCCGTGCGCGTCCCCGCTGCGTCGACGGCCGTGACCTCGTACTCGTACGGCGTCTCCGGCGCGACGTCGCCGTCGACCAGCCGGGTCGCCGACAGGTCGTCCTCGATCGTCGTGCCGTTGCGGGTGACCTCGTAGTGCTCGGCCTCGAAGCCCGGCGCCGGGTCCCACGTGAGCACGACCGACCACGAGTTCGGATCGGCCTTCCAGACGCCGGCCTGGTCGACGTGCAACGAGTCGGGGCCGTCCGGCTGCTCGGTGGGGGAGGGCGAGGGATCGCTCGTCGAGGGATCCACCGAGCCCGTGGTGGACGGCGGCGCCGTGCCGACCGAGACGCAGCCCGCGGCCAGGAACAGCGCGATCGTGCCGAGGGCGAGCCGGAGGCGCACGACGCGGATGGTACCCCGGGCCGCAGCGCGGCACGAATCCCCTCGTCGCGGGCGGCTGAGAGGATGGAGGCATGGACGCCGCCGAGCTCCGCCGGACGCTCGCCGAGGGCCCGCTGCTGGCCGACGGCGGCATGGGCACGTCGCTGATCGCTCGCGGCGCGCCGGTCGGCGCGTGCCTCGAGGCGATGAACCTCGAGGACCCGGCCGACGTCGAGCAGGTGCACCGCGGCTTCGCCGCCGCCGGCGCTCGGCTGATCGTCACCAACACCTTCGGCGCGAACCGGTTCCGCCTGGCCGCGTACGGGCTCGCCGACCGGGTCGGCGCCATCAACCGCGCGGGCGTGTCGATCGCGCGCAGAGCCGGCGCGCTCGATCGTCGCCGGGTCGGTGGGGCCGCTCGGCGTGCGGCTGGCGCCGTACGGGCGCGTCGGCCTCGAGGACGCCCTCGCCGCCTACGCCGAGCAGGTGGCCGCGCTCGTCGAGGGCGGCGCCGACCTCGTGCTGATCGAGACGCAGAGCGACCTGCGCGAGATCGAACAGGCGCTCGCCGCCGCCCGCGCGGCCGCGCCCGGCGTCGCCGTCGTCGGCATCGGCGACCTTCACGCGCGACGACCGGACGCTGCTCGGCGAGACGCCGGGACAGGTGGCCTCGAGGCTCGTCGAGCTCGGCGCCGACGCGATCGGCGTGAACTGCGGCGAGGGACCGGCGCAGGCGCTGCGGGTGCTGCGCGCGATGCGCCCGGCCGCCGGCGACCTGCCGCTCGTCGCGAGGCCGAACGCCGGCGGTCCGGCCGAGGTCGGCGGGCGCTTCGTGTACCCCGCCACGCCCGGCTACGTCGCCGAGCACGCCCTCGCGTTCGTCGAGGAGGGCGCGGCGGTCGTGGGCGGCTGCTGCGGCACCGGGCCCGAGCACACGTCGGCGATCGCGGCGGCGCTGTCCTCGGGCCGCCCCGCGGGCGTGCAGGTCGCGGAGCGCGTCGAGACCTCGGCGGAGTCGATGGAGCCGGACGTGCCCGGCGCCGCGTCGACGGCGCTCGCCGCCGCGCTCGAGGCCGGGCGGTTCGTCATCGCGGTGGAGATGGAGCCGCCGAGGTCGACGAGCGCGGCCAGGCTCGTGGCGGCGGCCGGCACGCTGCGCGACGCCGGCGCCGACGTGATCGACGTGGCCGACTCGCCGATGGCGAAGATGCGCATGAGCGCCTGGGCCGCCTGCCGCCTCGTGGAGGAGCAGCTCGGTGTCGAGACCGTGCTGCACTTCCCCACCCGAGGACGCAACCTGCTGCGGCTGCAGGGAGACCTGCTCGGCGCACACGCGCTGGGCATCCGCAACCTGTTCGTGTGCGTCGGCGACCCCGTCACGATCGGCGACTACCCGCAGGGCTCGGGCAACGTCGACGTGACGGCGACGGGCCTGCTGGCGCTGATCGCCGACGAGTTCAACCGCGGCCGCGACCGCGCGGGCTCCTCGATCGGCGAGCCCACATCGTTCTTCGCCGGCGCCGCCGTCGCGCCGAACGCCCCCGACCTCGAGCGCGAGTGCCGCCTCCTGAAGAAGAAGGTGGACGCGGGCGCTCGCTTCCTGCTGTCGCAGCCGCTGTACGAGCCCGACGGGCTCGCCCGGCTGCGCGAGACCTACGAGCGTGTGGCCGGCGCGCCGCTGCTCGTGCCGATCCTCGCCGGCGTCCTGCCGCTCGTCACCGTCCGCCACGCCGAGTTCCTGCACAACGAGGTGCCCGGCATCGTGATCCCGCCCGCCGCCCGGGCCCGGCTGGAACGCGCCGGCGACGACGCCGCCCGGGAGGGCGTGGTCATGGCCGCCGAGCTCGCCGCAGGCCTGCGCGAGGCCGGCGCGGCCGGCGTGTACGTGATGCCGCAGTTCGGGCGCTACGACCTCGCCGCCGAGGTCGTGGAGGCCGCCCGCTCTTGATCGCCTCCCACCCCGGCGGCTACCGGGTGTTCATCTTCGGTTGCTAGCGTGCGCCGCGTGCGACGCCTCACCTCCCTCGCCGTCCTGATGGCCGCCGCGCTCGCCGTCTCCACCGGGGGCCTGCCGGCGCAGGCCGACACCGGCGCGGACACCGTGCTCGCGGCGCAGGCGCAGGTGGCCTCGCTCCAGGCGCAGCTCGCGGCGGCGCGCTCCGACCTCGAGGCCCGCCAGGCCGACCTCGACACCTGGTCGCGACGCCTCGACGCGGCCGATCGCGCCGTCGCCGACGCCGAGCGCGAGGCCGTGCTGGCCGGGCCGGTGCCGGCCGGGCTCGACGACCTCCGGCTGGGCATCGGGCGCCCCACCGTCGCCCAGGTGCGGGTGGCGGCGGCGCGGCGACGCCTCGAGGCCGTCCGGTCCGCGCCGGTGGCCGCCGCCGCGCTCCGCGACTCGTTCGCGTTGCAGACGCGCGTCGGCGACCTCGAGGCGCAGCTCGCGTCTGCGACCTCGTGGGCCGATCTGCTGGCGACGCCCGGCATCGACGATCCGGCCGCCGCCGAGCCCACCGCCGGCGACTGGGCGCGCATGTTCCTCACCACGATCGGCGCACCGCAGTGCGACGACAACGTGATCGCGATGCTGGCCTGGCAGGCCCAGGAGTCGACCTCCGCCCGGTTCAACCCGCTCGCCACCACGTACGCCATGCCGGGCGCGACCGCGTTCAACAGCGTGGGCGTCCGCAACTTCGTCACGATCTCGCAAGGGCTGGAGGCGTCGAGGGCGACGCTCGAGCTCCCCGTCGACACCTACGGCTACGTCGGCATCCTCTCCTCGCTCCGGGCCTGCGCACCGGCCGAGACCACGGCCTGGTACGTGAACGCGTCCGCGTGGTGCCGGGGGTGCTCCGGCGGCGCCTATCTCACCGCGCTCATCCCGCTCGTCCGCGCCGACCCGGACGCGTACGCCGCCCGGACCTAGGCTCGTCCGACCTCGTCGTCCTCAAGGGCCGCGGGTGGCCCTGCCGATAGGGCGGCATGCCCAGCTTCGCGCCTCGTCTCGCGCGCCCGCTGCTGCCCGCGCCGTGGGCGGCGCTCCTCGTCACGCTCTGCATCGCCGCCGTCGTCGCCGGCATCCCCGTCCGCGCCCGGGCGTCGGACGCGCCGGCCGGCTGCGGGCGAGATCCGCCGCCGCATCGAGACGATCGACCACCAGATCGCGAACGTGCAGGCGCAGCTGGGTCGCGACACCGAGGCCTCCAACCAGGGCACCTGGCTCCTCTTCCGAGGCCACGCGCGCGCTCGACGTCGCGAGGCTCGAGCTGCGGAACGCACGGATCTGGGGCGTCGCGCCCGACGAGCTCCGGCTGTCGCTGCTCGGGCCCACGCCGGAGGAGCAGGCGGTCGCCGACGCTCAGGCGCGCTACCGGAGGCTGGCGACCGGCCACGCGGGACGTGTCGTCCACCTGGGCGAGACGCTCCGCACGAGGCTCGCCGCCCTCCAGCTCGCGCGCGCCGAGCTCGTGGCGCTGCTCGCTCACACCCACGGACCGACCGCGCCGTCGTGGTCGGGCGGGGGCACGCCGACGGCCGGCGAATGGGCCCGCGCCTTCCTGGCGGAGATCGGCGCGCCGGGATGCGGGGAGAACCGGGTGCTGGTCGTCGCCTGGCAGGCGCAGGAGAGCACGGAGGCGAGGTTCAACCCCCTCGCCACCACGCACGCGATGCCGGGTGCCACGGACTTCAACAGCGTGGGCGTGAAGAACTACCGCTCGGTCGCGCAGGGGCTCGCGGCCGCCCGCGAGACCCTCGAGGAGGGTGCGGACTCGTACGGCTATCAGCCGATCCTGGCGTCCCTGCGCGCCTGCAACGACGCCGAGGCGACGGCCTGGTACGTCAACGCCTCGGCCTGGTGCCGCGGCTGTACCGACGGCGCGTACCTGACCGCGCTGCTGTCCGCCGTGCGCGCCGACTACGCCTCCTACGCCGCCGCCTGAGCGCCCCGGCGTACGAACCTCGCCCGAAGGTGCCGAACGGGACCACGGCCCAGGGCCCCGTCGGTCTGACACAATCAGGTTCGAGGCCGGGATATCCCGAGCGACCCGCACCCGCCAGCCGACATCGCCGTGACCGACACCGCCGAGACCACCACCGAGCCCCATCCGGGCACGCACCCCGTGGTCGACGAACTCCTCCTCCGGATCGCCGAGCGCGTGGAGCCCGATCGCAGGGAGGTGGTGACGGAGTTCGCGAGGGCCTACACCCGCCGCATCGCCGACGAGGAGCTCGCCGGCATCCCCGCCGAGGAGCTCTTCGGGCAGGTGAAGGGGGCCTTCGACCTCGCCGACGCCCGCGGGTCGGCGCCGCAGGCCGTCCGCGTGTTCAACCCCGACCTCGCCACCGACGGCTACCAGACGGTCGGTACCGTCGTGGAGACCAACACCGACGACTCCCCGTTCCTGGTGGACTCCGTCGGCGAGGAGCTGAACGCCCGCGGTCTGGCGACGCGGCGGCTCCTCCACCCCGTGATCGGGGCCTCCCGCGGCCCCGACGGGCGGATCGAGCGGATCGTGAGCGCGCGCGAGGCCCCCCACCGCGAGTCCGTCATGCACTTCGAGGTCGACCGCCGGCTCCCCGACGCCGAGCGCGAGGACCTCGCCGCCAAGGTCGTCGAGATCCTCCGCGACGTCCGGCTCGTCGTGCGCGACTTCGACGCCATGATGGAGCGCGCGCGGGAGATGGCCGACATCGCCCGCGAGGGCGCCGTGCGCTACTCGCCGCGCGAGGTCGGCGACACGATCGAGTTCATCGAGTGGCTCCTCGCCGACAACTTCGTGCTGCTGGGCTACCGCGAGTACGACCTCGTCGACACGCCGAAGGGGCGGGCGCTGGTCGCCGCCGAGAACTCGGGCCTGGGCATCCTGTCGAAGGTCGAGGGCTCCGGGTTCGCGAAGCCGGTGCTGCTGAGCACGATCGAGCCCGCCCTCCGCCGTCGGATCGAGGACGGCGACCTGCTGATCTACTCGAAGACGAACCGCTCGGCGACCGTGCACCGCCGCGCGCGCATGGACTACATCGGCGTGCGTCGCGTCGCGCCGGACGGCTCGCTGATCGGCGAGGCCCGCCTGATCGGGCTGTTCACGTCGAAGGCGTACATGGAGCCGGCGTCGAAGACGCCGCTGCTGTCCCGCAAGCTCGAGCAGGTGCTGCTGGCCGAGGACCTGTTCGAGGGGTCGCACGACTACAAGGCGGCGATCTCGCTGTTCGAGTCGTTCCCGAAGGACGAGCTGTTCGCCGCCTCCACCGAGGAGCTGCGGGAGCTGGTGACCGGCCTCCTGCAGGTGCAGAAGCAGCAGGGGATCCGCGTGCTGGTCCGGCGGGACCTCTACGGCCGCAGCGTGTCCGTCGTGGTGGGCCTGCCGCGCGACCGGTTCAACGCCCCGCTGCGCAAGAAGCTGCAGGCGCTGTTCCTGGAGCGGTTCGCCGGCACCACGATCGACTACCACCTCTCGCTCGGTGAGTCGGAGTTCGCGCAGATCTTCTTCACCGTGCACGTCGATCACGGGCAGATCCCCGACGTGCCGTACGAGGAGCTCGAGGCCGAGGTCGAGCGTCTGGCCCGGACGTGGGACGACGACCTGCAGCAGGCGCTGATCGCCGAGGTCGGGGAGATCCGGGGCATCACGCTGGCCCGGAAGTGGGGACCGCGGTTCCCCGACTACTACCGGTCGAACTCCGACTGGGGCCTCATCGTGGCCGACGTGCTGCGGCTGGAGGCCCTCGAGTCCTCCGAGGAGGGCTTCGTCGTCGGACTCGGCAACGAGCAGGCGGGGGAGCGGCTCACGCGGGTCGCGCTGTACAAGACCGGCGGCAAGATCGACCTGTCCGCCTTCATGCCGATCCTCGAGTCGCTGGGTCTGCGCGTCGTCGAGGAGGTCCCGACCGGGCTCCTGGGCGACGGCAAGATCTACATCCACGACTTCGGCGTGCTGGACTCGCGCGGGGGCGTCCTCGACCTGGCCGAGTCCGCCGACCGCGTCGCCGAGACGGTCGCGGCCGTGTGGCGCGGCGAGACCGAGTCCGACTCGCTGCACCGGCTCGTGATCAGCGGCGGCCTCACCTGGCGCGAGGTCGCGATCCTGCGCGCGTACCGCACGTACGGCCAGCGCGTGGCGCCGAGCTTCACCGAGGCCTATCTGAACGACGCGCTCGCGGCGAACCCGAGCATCGCCGCCAAGCTCGTGCGTCTGTTCGAGGCGAGGTTCGACCCGGCGGCCCCGCTCACGGAGGAGGAGATCACCGAGGACCGCCGCGGCATCCTCCTGGACCTGCGCGACGTGACCTCGCTCGACCAGGACCGGATCGTCCGCACCTTCCTCGGCGCGATCGACGCCACGGTGCGCACGAACGCGTTCCTGCCCGACCGGCGCTACCTGAGCATCAAGCTCCGCTCGGCCGACGTCCCGGACATGCCCAAGCCGTTCCCGCTGTACGAGATCTTCGTCTACTCCCCGGAGATGGAGGCGATCCACCTGCGGGGCGGCAAGGTGGCACGCGGCGGCATCCGCTGGTCGGATCGCAAGGAGGACTACCGCACCGAGGTGCTCGGGCTGATGAAGGCGCAGAAGGTGAAGAACGCCGTCATCGTGCCGGACGGCTCGAAGGGCGGGTTCGTCCTGAAGCGCACGCCCTCGACCGCCGACGACCTCCGCCGGGAGGTCTCCGAGCAGTACGTGTCGATGATGCGCGGGCTCCTCGACATCACCGACAACCGGGTCGACGGACGCGTCGTGCACCCCGAGGGCGTCCGCGTCCGCGACGAGGACGATCCCTACCTGGTCGTCGCCGCCGACAAGGGCACGGCCACGTTCAGCGACACCGCGAACGCCGTCGCCGCCGAGTACGGGTTCTGGCTCGGCGACGCGTTCGCGTCCGGCGGCTCGGCCGGCTACGACCACAAGAAGCTGGCCATCACCGCACGCGGCGCGTGGGAGTCGGTGAAGCGCCACTTCCGCGAGATGGGCATCGACACGCAGACGGACCCCGTCAGGGTGGTGGGGATCGGCGACATGTCGGGCGACGTGTTCGGCAACGGGATGCTGCTGTCGCCGACGCTCCGCCTCGTCGGCGCCTTCGACCACCGGCACATCTTCATCGACCCGGACCCCGATCCGGCGGTCGGCCTCGAGCAGCGGCGCCGGCTCTTCTTCCTCGCGGGCTCGTCGTGGGCCGACTACGACACGTCGACCCTGTCGGCGGGCGGCGGCGTGTACGACCGGAGGGCGAAGAGCATCACGCTGTCGCCGGAGGCGCGCGCGGCGCTCGGCGTCGCCGACGACGCGCCGGAGGAGATGCCGCCGAACGAGGTGATCCGCGCGATCCTGAAGTCGCCGGTCGACCTCCTGTGGAACGGCGGCATCGGCACGTACGTGAAGCATTCGAAGGAGACGAACGCCGACGTCGGCGACCGGACGAACGACAACGTCCGCATCAGCGGCAACCAGGTCCGCACGCGTGTGGTCGGCGAGGGGGGCAACCTCGGGTTCACGCAGCGCGGACGGATCGAGTTCGCGATGGGCGGCGGCCGCATCAACACCGACTTCATCGACAACTCCGGCGGCGTCGACTGCAGCGACCACGAGGTCAACCTGAAGATCCTGCTGAACCTCGCCATCTCGCGCGGCGAGCTCACGCTGGAGACGCGCAACGAGATCCTCGAGGCCTGCGCGGCCGACGTGGTCCAGCACGTCCTGTACACGAACTACCTGCAGGCGCAGATCCTCAGTCAGGAGCTCGCTCGTGTCGGCGAGCCGCATCGAGTCCTACGAGGACCTGATGCAGCAGCTCGAGGCCGAGGGCGAGCTCGACCGCGAGGTCGAGTTCCTCCCGTCCGCCGACGAGATGGCGGAGCGTCGCGCGGCCGGCGCCGGCATGGTCCGCCCCGAGCTCGCCGTCCTGCTCGCGTACGCGAAGCGCTCGCTCGCGACCGTCGCTGCTGCGATCGGACCTGCCGGAGTCGGAGTACCTCGAGCGCGACATCCGGCGCTACTTCCCGCCGCTCGTGGTCGAGCGGTTCGGCGATCTGCTGCCCGAGCATCCGCTGCGCCGCGAGCTGAACGCCACGATCCTCGCGAACGACGTCGTGAACTCGCAGGGTGTGACGTTCGTGACGCGGCTCATGACCGAGACGGGCGCGCAGGCCGCCGACGTCGTGCGGGCGTTCCGCATCGCGCGCGACGTGACCGGCGCCGTCGCGAGGTGGGCCGACGTCGAGTCGCTCGACGGCCTGATCGACCCCGTCGTGCAGAACGAGCTCATGACCGGCGTGGACTGGCTCGTCGAGACGACCTCGCGGTGGTGGCTCGTGCAGGAGGCCGGCGCGCGCATCGGCGCCACGGTCGAGGACGCGTCGGGCGCCTTCGCGGAGCTGACGGCGGTGATCGACCGCGTGGGCTCGGACTCGTGGCGCGAGGAGCACGAGCAGCACGTGCGGCGCCTGATGGAAGAGGGTGTCCCGCAGGCCATCGCGCGCCGGCACGCCTTCCAGAGCGAGCTCGTGCACGGGCCCGACATCATCTCCGTCGCACGCGAGAGCGGGCGTCCGGTCGAGGAGGTCGCCCGCATCTTCTTCCTGCTCGGCGAGCGGCTCGAGATCGACTGGCTCGAGTTCCGGCTGGAGGAGATGCAGGTCGCCACGAAGTGGCAGCGGTGGGCGGTGCAGTCGATGGAGGACGACGTCTTCCTCGTGCGGCGTCAGCTCGCGGAGCGCTTGATCGACGAGGCCGCGGGCCTGCCGGTCGAGGAGGCCGTCGAGGCGTTCCTCGAGCGACGGGCCGAGCGGGTCGCCCGGCTCGAGCGGTTCATGCGGACGCTGAAGACCGAGAGCGCCACCGACCTCGCGCAGCTGACCGTGGGGCTGCGGCAGATCCGTTCGCTGATCGGCTGACGCTCAGCCGTAGAAGATGACGGTGACCCACAGCCACCCGCGCGCGCTCACCACACCCACGCCGGCGCGCCGGTACGACGCGTGCAGCATGTTGTAGCGATGCTCGGAGCTGTGCATCCACAGCACCTTCGTGCGCCGGAGCGTGCCGGCCTTCGCGACGTTCTCGCCCCAGCTGGTGGCGCCGAACGGCGCGCACGCGCGACGCGAGGTCGCTGCGTGTGGAAGATCTCGTTGCGGTTGGCCATGCGCCGGCTGTGCGTGTGCGCGTCGTGTGAGAGGCGCAGGTTGAGCTTGAGCCGATGCAGGTCGTGGTTCACGCGGACGCGGTTGACCTTCTGGAGCATGCGTCCCCGCAGGCCATCCGCCTGCGCGGGAGCGACGGCCCCCGCCACCATGACGGCGACGAGCGCGCCGAGCACGAGGTACGCGCGTGGTCGTGACATATAGGGGGTACCTCGAGGGTACCGTCTCGCTCGGGGCATGCTGGTACCTTCGGCGGCAACCCCCACGGACCTTAGTTCGTGCGTGCGGATCGTCGCGATGCGGTGCGCGTTCGTGCACTTCTCGCTGGTCAGTGCGTACGCTGCATGCATGGCCGTGATCGATCTGTCCGACGTCGCCTTCGCCTGGCCGGGTGGCTGGACCCTCTTCGAGGGCGTGACCTTCCGTGTGCCCACCGGCCATCACGCCGCGCTCGTCGGCGCCAACGGCATCGGCAAGACCACGCTGCTGAAGGTGATCGCCGGCGAGGAGCCGAGCGCCGCCGGTGCGATCAACCTCGACGGGCGCGCGGGGTACATGCGGCAGTTCGTCGCGCGACCCGAGGAGCCGACCACGATCCGCGAGTTCCTCCTGTCGTTCGCGGAGCGCCCCGTCGCGTCGGCCGGTGCGCGGCTCTCGGCGGCCGAGGCGCGGCTGGCCTCGGGCGACACGGGCGAGCGCGCGCAGCTCGCGTACGCGGACGCCCTCGCGGCGTGGGAGGACGCCGGCGGGTACCGCGCGGAGGTGCTGTGGGACACCTGCACGGTGGCGGCGTTCGGCGTCCCGTACCTCGAGGCCGCCGACCGCCAGGTCGACACGCTGTCGGGCGGCGAGCAGAAGCGGCTCGCGTTGGAGCTGATGTTCCGCTCGTCGTTCGACGTGCTGCTGCTCGACGAGCCCGACAACCACCTCGACATCGAGGGCAAGACGTGGCTCGAGGCGCGCATCCGCGCGAGCGACAAGACGATCCTGTTCGTGAGCCACGACCGTGCGCTGCTGGCCGAGACCGCGACCCGCGTCGTCACCCTCGAGGGCCGCGGCGCCTGGGTGCATCCCGGCGGCTACGCCACGTACGCCGAGGCGCGCGAGGCCCGCCTCGAGCGCCTCGACGAGGAGCACCGCCGCTACGCCGAGCGCCACCAGCAGCTCATCGACACCATGAAGGAGATGAAGCGCAAGGCCGCGTACAACGACGGCTGGGCGTCGAGGGCGCGCTCGGCGGAGAAGAAGGTGCAGTGGCACGAGGACCGCGAGTCGCCGCCGGAGAAGGCGGCCGTGCAGCACGTGCGCATGTCGATCGAGGGGGGGCGCACCGGCAAGATGGCGCTCCGCCTGCGCGACCTCGCGCTGCCGGGGCTGATCGACCCGGTCGACACCGAGATCCTGTTCGGCGAGCGCGTGGGGGTGATCGGACCCAACGGCACCGGCAAGACGCACTTCCTCCGCCTGCTGGCCGGCGAGGAGGTCGCGTACGAGGGCCAGTGGCAGCTGGGTGCCCGCGTCCGTCCGGGCCTGTTCGCGCAGCTGCACCACCGGCCGGAGCTGGTCGGCGTGCCGATCGTGGAGGTGCTGCAGAAGACCGGCATGGGCATGAGCGAGGCCATGAGCACGCTGAAGCGCTACGAGCTGGACCGGGTCGGCCGCAACCCGTTCGAGCTGCTGTCCGGTGGGCAGCAGGCGCGGTTCCAGCTGCTGCTGATGGAGGTCGAGAGCCCGACGATGCTGCTGCTCGACGAGCCCACCGACAACCTGGACGTGCATTCGGCCGAGGCGCTCGAGGACGCGCTCACCCGGTACGAGGGCACGGTGATCGCCGTCACGCACGACCGGTGGTTCATGCGGCTGATGGATCGCTACCTGTTCTTCGAGGAGGACGGGGAGGTCCGCGAGCTGCTGGAGTCGCCCTACTGACGGCCACGCGCGTCGCATGTTTCGCGTGCTCGCCGGGTAAGGGCAGGGCCTGCACGACACGCCGGACGAACGAGGTGATCCTCATGGACGTCGACCAGATCCGCGCGACCCTGCTGGACGAGCGGCAGCGACTGAGCGGCATCCGGCGGTCGCTCGAGGAGGCCGCCGTCGAGGCGGGAGCGGAGCTCTCCACGATCGCCCAGCCTCCGGCCGACGGCGGGAGCGACACGTTCGAGCGCGCGAAGGAGCTGGCGATCCTCGAGAGGACCGACCGCCAGATCGCGGACGTGGAGCGCGCTCTGGAGCGGCTCGAGGCCGGGACGTACGGCACATGTGAGGCGTGCGGCGAGCCGATCGGCGCCGCGAGGCTCCGCGCCCGCCCGGCCGCACGCCTGTGCCTGCCGGATCAGGAGCTCGCCGAGGAGGAGGGCGCGGCCGCGAGGTCGTCGTCCTAACCTCGGTTCAGCTCTGCGCCGGGTCGACCGTCTCGTCCGACTGCCGCTGCTCGACGTCGAGCTTGGTGGTGTCGGCGGTCGACAGCGCGGCGCCGATCACCTCGTGGCCGCACGTGAACTGCTGGAGCTCGCGGCTGTCCGCCTCCTGCATCGGCGTGCCCTCGTCGTAGGTGATGTCTCGCAGCCGGCCGACACCGCAGATCGGACAGCGGAGCTCCTCGGTCTCTGTCGGTCCTCTGGCCGGTCCTCCGGCATCAGGTGGTCGTCGGCGGCCTCGCGCCAGCGGCGGCGCCGGAGAGGGCTCCCGGTCGGGCGCGGGTTCCGGCTGCGGGGCGGGCACCGGCTGGGGGGACGGCGGCGCCGGGTCGGGGTCCGGTCCGGGCACCGGCACCGGCGCCGGCCCGGGGGCAGGTGGCGGCGCCGGAACGGGCTCGCGCAGGTCGGGGGTTCGGAGCAGCTCCGCTGCGCCTCGGTCGTGGCCAAGATCGTGACTGGACAGCAGCAACGTGGCCTCCGTTCCGGGGCTAGGCGGCGTTCGGCGAAGGATCCGAGGAGTGCACGGTGAGGGTGTACCGATGGACCGGCTCGTGCTGCCAGCACCGCGTGTCCTGGTTGTAGGCGGACAGCCGGGTCTCGCACCCCGGCGTCCGCGCACGTCCGGTTCGCGTCGTTCCTGGGGAGCGGTCGTCCACCCGCCACCTCGGCCCGGGTCGCCCGCATCGTCGACCCCTCGTGGATCTGGATCTGCGACATGCCCCCTCCTCGGTCCTCGGTCCTTGCTCGGTCCTTGGGCTGTGCTTGCGACGGCGGATACCCAGCCGCGCGAGCAGCAAACAGGGGCGGTTCAGGTGCGGTTGCGGTCCAGCTCGAACCAGACCCTCGTGGCCCCGTCGCTGGTCACGCCCCAGCGATCGGCGAGGCGGCTGACCAGGTAGAGGCCCCATCCGGACTGATCGTCGCTCTGGGCGGTCCTGGGCGTGGGCTGGAACCCCGAGCCCTGGTCGTTGACCTCGACACGAACCGTCTCGGGCAGGAGCTTCACCTTGAGCTCGATCGCCTGCGACTGGGCGAGGCCGGCGTGCCGCACGCTGTTCGTGACGAGCTCGCTCACGAGCAGGCGCAGGTCGTCGAGGGTCTGCGCGGAGACATGGTCGTCGAGGGCGTCGAGCGCCTTGCGGGCGTCGGGCACGGCGCCGGGCGTCGGACGGAGCTTGAGGTCGATCACGCACCACCCCCGTCCCCGATCGGCGAGCCGTCGACGAAGGTCAGGCGCTCCTCGAGCATGGCGAGGCGGAAGACGCGGTGCACGGACTCGGGCCCGGGGATCAGGGCGAGCTCACGGCCCTCGCGGCGGAGCCGGAGATCGGCGGTGACGAGCAGCCGCAGACCCGTCGAGTCCATGAACCGCAGGTCGCGAAGGTCCATCACGATGCGGGCGGGACCGTCGGGCACCGCGAGGTCGCCGAGCACCCGCTCGAGCTCGGCGGCGGTCGAGATGTCGAGCTCGCCCGACAACCGGACCATGGTGTCGTCGCCGGAGACGTCCTGCAGGACCTCGAGGGTGCTCATGCGCCGGCTCCAGGAGCGCAGGCACCACGTCGGCGGTGCTCCGCACCCGTGGGCATCTCCTGAGTCTGCCGCCAGTCATCGACGGGTACAAGGATGCCGGGCATGCGCGATCGAGGCGGCCGGTGAGCCATCGACGGCTCCTACCCCGAAGGCAGCGGACGCTAAGCCGTGCCCGGGCGGAGCGGCAGCACGACCTCGCGTCCGTCGGCCCGCAGCCCCGGGAACAGAGCCGTCAGCAGGTCGGCCCGATGGGACCGTGCGAACCGCTCGTGCTCCTCGAGGTCGCCGCCGGACTCCGGCCCCAGGGGGCCGGCTCCCGCCACGGTGATCTGCCCCCGCTCGAGGTCCGCCCGGAACACGATCCGCTCCGATCCGGCGTCGACGGCCGCCGCCAGCAGTTCGGAGAAGGCGAGCTTGAGGTCCTCGGGTGCGACCTCGTCCACGTGCTCGCCGACGGCGCCGGCGAACATGCGTGCGGTGAGCGCGAGGGCGGGATCGGCGGGCACGGACAGCTCGAGGACGTCCATGGGGGCCTGCGGGCTCACGTCCCGACGACGTCGGTGAGCGCGGTGTAGGTCGGCAGCACCTGCTCGAGTCCGGTGAGCGCGAGCAGCCGGCGCAGCGGCGAGACCTCGGGCGCGATGAGCACGAGCCGACCGTCCTGCTCGCGGACGCGCTTCAGGCAGGCGATGAGGACGCCGAGCCCGGTGGAATCGATGAAGCCGACGCCGTTCAGGTCGATCGCGATGCGGTCCGCCCCGTCGGTCACCTTCGCCAGCACCTCGTCGCGGAGTTGCGGCGCCGTGTAGAGGTCCAGCTCGCCGCCCGGTGACGAGGATCGTCCAGCCGTCCTCGGTACGCGTCTCGATCTGGAGTTCGATGATCCTCACCTCCCGACGGGCCCGGTGCGCCGGGCGGCAGCTCCGACGCGGAGCGCGGCTAGTATATGCGCTCTCGTGATCCAGTCGCTCGGACCCGTCGTCGTCACCGTGCCCGCGCGCGCGAGCAGCGTCCACGTGCTGCGCGCCGTCGTTGCCAGTGTGGCCGCGCGTCTGGACCTGTCGATCGACGAGGTCGAGGAGATGCGCATCGCGATCGACGAGGCAGCCGTGCTGCTCCTGCATCTGCACGCGCCGGCCAGCACGCTGCGT
Organism: uncultured Actinomycetes bacterium; assembly: GCA_963828885.1. GTDB lineage: Bacteria > Actinomycetota > UBA4738 > UBA4738 > HRBIN12 > JALYMB01. The sequence goes on along the minus strand of CAWHGC010000007.1, from coordinate 7,922 downwards.
GCCGAGCTGGACGGCGGATCCGCAGAACCTCACGATCCGCCTGTCGAGCGACGTCGCCGTCGACGGCGACTGGCCGCCGCCGGGCACCGAGGACGCGTGGCCGTGGCGCGTGATCACCGGTCTCGCCGACGAGGCGGGCTTCGACGTCTCCAGGGACGGACCGATCGTGTGGATGCGCATGCACAGGCGGGCCGATCGCACGTGAGCGACGCCGGCGCTCCGGAGCGGCGCTCCGATCCGGAGGAGGTGCTCGAGCTCTTCCGGCGCCTGCCCGACCCGGCCGCCCGCGACGAGCTCACGCGGCGGTTCCTGCCGTTCGCCGAGTACCTGGCCCGGCGTTTCACCGGTCGCGGCGAGTCGCAGGAGGACCTCGAGCAGGTGGCGGGCCTCGGGCTGGTGCTGGCGGTCGATCGGTTCGACGTCGAGCGCGGCGTCGCCTTCTCCACGTACGCGGCCGCCACGATCATCGGCGAACTGAAGCGTCACTTCCGCGACAAGGGCTGGGCGATCCGTGTGCCGCGCCTCGTGCAGGAGCACTCCCTCGACGTCGGCAAGGCGGCGCAGACCCTCTGGCAGGAGCTCGGCCGCTCGCCGACGGTGCCGGAGCTCGCACGCAAGACCGGCCTGAGCGAGGACGAGGTGCTGGAGGCGATCGACGCGTCCCAGGCGTACCGCGCCTCGTCGATCGACGCGCCGATGGGCGAGGACGGAGCGTCGCACGCCGACTCGCTGGGCGAGCGCGACGAGGCCCTGGAGCATGTCGGCGGAGTGGGCGACGGTCAGCGACGCCGTGAAGCGGCTGCCGCCGCGCGAGCGCAGGATCGTGTTCCTGCGCTTCTTCAAGGGGCTGACACAGACGGAGATCGCGGAGGAGATCGGCATCTCGCAGATGCACGTCTCCCGGTTGCTCGCGCAGACGCTGAGCCAGCTGCGCGGGGAGATCGGGGGGCCAGAGACGTGGCCAGAGACAGAGGCCGGAGACGGAGGCCGATCCAGGGGCAGGCCCCCGTCTCCGGGTCGTAGCTATTTGAAGATGCTGACGCCGCCCGGGCCGATCAGCAGGCCCACGATGATGAGGGCGGCACCGGCGAGCAGCGAGCCGCGGAACAGCGACACGATGCCCGCGATGACCAGGACGACGGCGATGATCCACAGGATCGTCGCGGCCGCACCCGACATTGCCAAGAGTCCCAACATGATGCGCTCCCTTCCTAGGTGATGCGCGGTAGGACGTACCAGGCGAGGAACGCCAGGATCGCCAGGACGATCACGACGATCGCCGTGTACTTGATGGCCGCGTAGCCCACGAGGCCGTTGTTGGTCTCGGGCTCGCGGACGGGCTCGAGCACGGGCTCCACGTCGTGGGTGTGGCGGTAGGGATCGGTCATCGACATCGGTGATCCTCCTTCCCGATCGAGCGGGCTCGGGTGAGTCGCTCGGGCGGAGGGGTTCCCGTCGATCGTCGGGTCCAAACCTCCGGCCGCGAACGTCAGCGGGACCCCTCGTCCTGCCGGGCCTGCATCACACGATCGGGGGTGCCGGCGTCCGGGCCGTCCGCGCGCTCGGTCGTCGCGTCGGACTCCGAGATCTCCTCGAGCGTCTCGCCGACGGCGCGCGGTGAGGCGTCGGCGACCGCCACGTCTCCGATCGCCACGATGCCGACGAGCTCGCCGTCCTTGGTGACGGGCAGGCGGCGGATCCGGTGCTGGGCCATCAGGCCGCGGGCCTCAGCGAGCGTCGCGTCGGGGCTGATCGTGACGGGCTCTCGCGTGAGGATGTCGGCGAGCGCAGTCTCCTGCGGCTCCTTGCGAGCGGCGAGGACGCGCAGCACGAGGTCGCGGTCGGTGACGATCCCCACGAACCCGTCGTCGCCCACGATGGGGATCGACCCAACGTCGTACGAGCCCATGAGGGCCGCAGCGTCGAACGCGTTCATGTCCGGGCGTGCGGTCGTCGGCTCCGTCGCCATCACGTGTCGCACGAGCGTGCTCATCGTCGGCTCCTTCCTCGAGGTGTCGCGAGCATGTGTTCCCGTCACCGCTGCGCTGCAAACGACGGCAGGTTTGCAGCGTGGAGGAGTGGAGGTAGGCCTCGTGCGTGAGCGCGAGCTGGCCAGGAGCGTGACCGAGACGGCGAGAGCCACAAGGAGCGGGTGGACCGGGAGCTGATCGAGCTCCTCAACGAGCTGCGTGTGGCGCTGCCCGGCGTGCAGGTGCTGTTCGCGTTCCTGTTCACGGTCCCGTTCAGCTCCGGCTTCGAGCGCATGACCGACATGCAACGAGTGGTGGTACTTCGTCACGCTGCTGGCGACCGTCGTCGGCGTCGGCCTTCCTGATGGCGCCGACCTCGTATCACCGGCTCACGTTCCGGGAGGGCACTCGGAGAAGGAACGGATGGTGCGGACGGCGAACCGGCTTCGCGATCGCCGGCATCGCGATGCTGAACCTCGCGATCGGTGGGGCGGTCTTCCTCGCAGGCGACATCCTGTACGGAGCCGGGCCGGCCGCCGCCGTCGCCGCGGCGGTGAGCGTGGTGACCGGGTGGCTGTGGTTCGGCCTGCCGCTCACGAGGCGCGGACGTGATCGATGAAGGGCCTCCGCGTGTTTTCCCGGCGAGACCGTCGGGTACTCCGCCATCAGCCCGCGATCGCGGGAGCCCGACGACCAAGGAGGCCGACGATGGGTGGCACCGAGGACCGTACGGAAGGTACGTGGGACAAGGCGAAGGGCAAGGTGAAGGAGGGCGTCGGCGACGCCACCGACAACGAGTCCCTCGAGCGCGAGGGCCGGGCCGATCAGGCGAAGGGCGACGCCGAGAAGGCGAAGCGGCCACCTGAAGGACGCGGCCGAGGACGTGCGGGACGCGGTCAGCGAATAGCCCGGCGCGCAGCACGCATCCAGCGGCGGCGGCCTCAGGCCGCCGCCGCTCGCGTCTCTGCTCGCGCTCTGGTCGCGTCGTGGTCGGGATCCCTGCAACAGATCGAGCACCCGTGCCTCGATGGCGGGCTGCAGCGGTTCGAGGGATGCCCTGCGGGGCAGTCGGATCGTGACACCCTCCGTGAACCGGTCGACGACGCGGGGATCGACGTAGGAGGTGCGGCAGACGGCCGGGGTGTTGCCGAGCTGTTCCGCCACCTCCTTGATCGCCGCCGACACGGCCCGCTTCGTCGCCGTCGGCGATGTCGGAGGCTCGCGTCCCGCGAGGGCGACGGCCATCAGCACCGTCGCGTGCCACGTCCGGAAGTCCTTGGCGGAGAACTCCTCTCCTACGAGCTCCTTGATGTAGACGTTGACGTCAGCGGCGCGGACGTCGCGCCATCGTCCGTCCTCCCGCCACGCCAGCAATTCATCCCCGCCGTCGCGCCGGCGCTTCAGTGCGCGCAGCACCGGCAGGATCTGCGGGTCGGCCAGCTCGCGGGACTGGCGCACGCCGGCCTTCGCCACGAAGTCGAACGACGCGCGGTCCCGCCCGACCGTCACGTGCTCCTTGCGGAGCGTCGCGAGGCCGAACGAGCCGTTCTTCGCCGCGTAGTCCTCGGTGCCGACGCGGAAGAGGCCGCGATCGAGCATGCGCACGCTGCACGCGAGCACGCGCTCCCGCGACAGGCCGGTGCCCTCGAGGTCGGCGCTCACGCGCCGGCGGAGGGCCGGCAGGCGCTCGGCGAACCCCTCGATCCGCTCGAACTTCCCGCGGTCCCGCCGCCGCCGCCACTCCGGGTGGTACAGGTACTGGCGGCGGCCGGCATCGTCCGTGCCGGCCGCCTGCAGGTGCCCGGCCTCGTCCGGGCAGATCCACACGTCGGTCCAGGCGGGCGGGATCGCCAGGCCGCGGATGCGGGCGAGCACCTCGGGGTCGCTCACGCGGCGGCCGTTCGGGTGCACGTAGGTGAACCCGCGCCCCTGCCGGCGACGCGCCATGCCGGGCGAGGTGCTGGAGACCCGTCGCAGGCGTGTCACCTCGTCGCTACCGCTTCCGGTCCGCGCGAGCGAGCGCGCGCTCGAGCTGTGCCTTGTCCATCCGCGACCGGCCCCGGATGCCGCGCTCCTTCGCCTCGTTGTAGAGCTGCTCCTTCGTTCGGCCGCCCGGGCCGGTGTGCGACCGAAGCCCGCCGCGGCGTCCCGACGAGATGTCGTCCAGCGAGCTCCGGCTCGCCGTCTTCGCCTCGCCGGCGCGCGCCCGCTCCTTGTTGACGGTGCGCGCCGCGATCTCCTCGGCGAGGTCCTCGGGCCGGCCGGCCTCCTCCAGACCCTCCTTGATGTGCTCGTACTGCCGTTCGCGCTTCTTGCTCCACGCCCTCTGCGGCATCGCCATCACCTCCGGCCCGGCGTGTTCCCGCCGTGGGCCGGCGTCAAACCGATGCGGCGCGAGTGCGAGCGGGTGCTAGCCGTCCTGCTCGTCGTGCGTGAGGCCGGGGCGGTCGAGCGGTCGCTCCCGCACGCCGGGCTCCTGGCCGGGCGGGGGGTCCTCGAGCCTGGACATGCCGCCGATGAACGCGCCGACGAGGCCGCCGAAGATGACGCCCGCGGCCGCCGACACCCATAGCGCGCGCGCCGCCGTCGAACGCGATCGAGCCGACCACGAGGCCGACGGCCGCGCCGATCGCGGCGCCGATGATCAGGCCGAGGGCGATGCCGCCTCGCCACCTGCTGACCGCGCGCTCCTCGCGCCGATCCGAGGTCGATCCGTCGGTTGCCATGCGCTCGCTCCTCCCCGTCTCTTCGTGCCGTCTCTTCTGCCGTCTCTTGGCCGTCGCTCCGTCATCGTATGCGACAACCGGGACGGGCCGGCGGGCCCCCTCCCTCTCGAGTGCGCCCGCCGGCGCCGTCTGCCGGACGTGGCGAGGGGCGACGCGTTCGTCCCTGGAGGAGGTCGTGCGGGACGGTGATGCAGGTGCGCCCCCCTCACCACTCGGCGCCTCCGCGGAGATAGGGGTCCGCGGGGCGACGCCCTCCGCACTACCCAGCGGGAACTGCGCCTACACGGTCGTTTGCGCAGGGACGCATCGGGTATCCCGCCGCAACCACGACACGCGGCGAGGGGCCGGGTGCGGGACGGAAAGGGGAACTCGATGGATGCCGTCACGATGCTGAAGGACGACCACGACAAGGTGAAGAAGATCCTGAGCGACCTCGACAGCACGACCGAGCGCGGTGTGAAGACGCGCGAGGAGCTGTTCGCGAAGGTGCAGCAGGAGCTCGAGGTCCACGAGACGATCGAGGAGGAGATCTTCTACCCGGCCCTCAAGGAGCACCCGAAGATGAAGGACCTCGTGCTCGAGGCCTACGAGGAGCACCACGTCGTCGACACGGTCATGGCCGAGATCCGCGACGTCCCCTTCGACGACGAGACCTGGGGCGCGAAGCTGACCGTCATGAAGGAGAACGTCGAGCACCACATCGAGGAGGAGGAGGACGAGATGTTCCCGCAGGCTCGTCAGGTCTTCTCGAAGGACGAGCTCGTGGAGCTCGGCGAGCGGATGCAGGCCCGCAAGGACGAGCTGCTCGGCCAGCTCACCGCCTGATCCGTCGCCGCCTCGGCGCCTCATACCGATTGTGCGCAGCGCACTCGTTTGCCGCTCACCGGCCCGGGTAGCCGTCCGCCGTGATGCGTCGATGGGGAGCGTTCGCGGTCGTCCTCGTGCTGTGTTCGTGCGTCGGCCCGGTGCGCTCCTTCGACGCGTACGAGGGCAAGGCGGCCGACACCGCCGACTCCGTGGCGTCGGCAGTGGAGACCGCCCGTCTCGCCGTCGAGATCGCGGACCAGGGCCGTGCGTTCGCGCGGATCTGTCGGTGGTGCTCGCCGAGGCCGAGCGTGACGCGCGCGGCTCGTCCGACATCTTCGCCTCGATCCAGCCGCCCGACCCGAGGTCCGCACAACTCCGCACGCAACTGCTCGACCTGATCCAACGGGCCGAGTCCGTCCTGTCGGACCTGCGGATCGCGGTGAGGTGGGGGGACCTCGACCGGCTCCCGGACATCGGCCGTCCGCTGGGGTCGCTCGGCGGGGAGCTCAGCGACTTCTCCGAGGCCCACTCGTGAAACGCGTCCTGGCGATCTTCCTCGGCATCCTCACCGCGATCGGCGGGTTCGTCGACATCGGCGACCTGGTGGCGAACGCGGAGACCGGCGCGCGGTTCGGCATGGCGCTGGCGTGGGCGGTCGTGGTCGGCGTCGTCGGCATCATCGTGTACGCGGAGATGGCCGGTCGCGTCGCAGCGATCTCCGGCCGGCCGGTCTTCGACCTCGTGCGCGAGCGGCTGGGCGCGCGCGTGGCGATGGCCAACCTCGTGGCCTCCTACTTCATCAACTTCCTCACGCTCGCCGCCGAGATCGCCGGCGTCTCCCTGGCGCTGCAGCTGGCCTCGAGCGTGAACTATCTCCTGTGGATCCCTCTGGTCGCGTTCCTCGTGTGGCTCGTGCTGTGGAGGATGCGGTTCTCCATGATGGAGAAGCTGTTCGGCATCATGGGCCTCGCGCTGGTGGTGTTCGGCGTCGCGCTGTGGCAGCTGCACCCGGCCGGCCTGCTGACGAGCGCGATGCACCCCGCACCGCCGCCGGACGAGAGCTGGGCGACGTACGCGTTCTTCGCCGTCGCGCTCTTCGGCGCCGCCATGACACCGTACGAGGTCTTCTTCTTCTCCTCCGGCGCCGTCGAGGAGCACTGGACGCAGCGCGGACCTGAAGATCGAGCGTGCGAACGTGCTGATCGGGTTCCCGCTCGGCGGGGTGCTCTCGCTGCTGCTGATGGGCACGGCGGCGACGGTGCTGGCGCCGCGCGGGATCTCGGTCAGCCACCTGTCGCAGGTCGGTCTGCCCGTCTCGCTCGCGCTGGGGAAGGTCGGCCTCGCGGTCCTGCTGGTCGGCGTGTTCGCTGCGACGTTCGGCGCGGCGCTCGAGACCGCGCTCTCGGCCGGATACACGGTGTCGCAGTACTTCGGATGGCAGTGGGGGACCTTCGTGCGGCCGAAGGAGGCGCCGCGCTTCCACCTCGTCGTGATGGTCTCGATCGCGCTGGGCTCGCTGCTGATGCTGACCACGGTCGATCCGATCAAGGTGACGGAGTACTCGATCGTGCTGGCGGCGGCGGCGCTGCCGCTCACGTACTTCCCGATCCTCGTCGTCGCCAACGACCCCGAGTACATGGGCGACCGGGTGAACGGCCGCATCACGAACGCGATCGCGACCGTCTACCTCGTGCTGCTGCTGATCGTGTCGGCGGCGACGATCCCGTTGATGATCATCACGAAAGGGGGCGCCTGATGGCCGGACGCACGCTCGACGCCGGGCTGCGCCTGTTGGACCGGCAGCTCATCGACGTGAAGGGCAGGTTCGCCGGCAAGGTCGACGACCTCGAGCTCACGATGCCGGACGATGGTCCGCCGTACGTGACATCGATCCTCGCCGGGCCCGGTTCACTGTCGCGACGGATCGGCGGGCGGCTCGGCGCCTGGCTCGAGTCCGCGCACCACCGACTGCATCCGAGCGAGACACCGGGGCCGGCCTCGATCAGCTGGGGAGTGGTGCACGAGGTCGGCAGCGCGATCCACCTGACGGTCGAGAAGTCCGTGCTGGACGTCGACCGACTCGAGGTCTGGACCCGCGATCATCTGATCGCCAGGATCCCGGGGAGCGACCATGCGGCTGACTGATCTGCTGGACTCCGAGGTGGTCGATCGTTCGGGCCGCACGATCGGACGGGTGCACGACGTGCGCCTGGTGCAGGACGGCCCGCCCGTCGGCGGGGCGCCCGTCTCCTTCCGCGTCGAGGGGCTGGTCGTGGGAGCCAGGACGTTCGGCGCGCGGCTCGGGTTCGCGCGCGCGAACGTGCGTGGGCCGTGGATCCTGAACCTGCTGTTCCAGCGGCTGCATGCCGACGAGCGCCTCGTCCCCTGGCCGGCGGTCCGTGCCGTCACGGAGGGCCGG